>NZ_OZ034725.1:0-1458098 GCF_964027055.1 Wolbachia endosymbiont (group A) of Nomada flava
TGCGTCAGGCTGGCAGGTCTCTTCCTGAGTACCGCAAAGCAGTAGAAAATATGAATAATTTTATGGAGATATGCTACAACACAGATTTAGTGACAGAATTAACGTTACAGCCGGTGACAAGATTTGACATGGATGCGGCGATAATTTTTTCAGACATTTTAATAATAGCTGATGTTTTGGGTTGTGACGTGAATTTCGTACGCGGTGTAGGTCCAATAATAAAACCCGTGGAAAGTCCTAAGGAATTGAAGGGTCCACAAGAAATTGAAACTAAAACCTTACCAATTCTAAACGCTATAAAAAAAGTCAGAAGCCAATTACCAAAAGAAAAATCTCTCATAGGATTTGCTGGTGGACCATGGACAGTAGCCTCATACATCATAGAAGGTGGGAGCAGCAAAACTTTTTCCAAAGTATTAAATTTTTATCCTTCGTGTTTGAAGGAAATAATTGAACGAATAACGGAAGCAACGATTATTTATCTAATTAAACAGATAGAATTTGGAGCAGATGTTATTCAGCTATTTGACAGTAATGCTGGTGCGTTATCGGAACCATTGTTTAAAGAATATGTTATCGAACCAACAAAGAGAATTATCTTGGCAATAAAGGATAGATTTTCTGATTTTCCAATAATAGGTTTTCCAAGGTCTGCTGGAAATCTTTATAAGGATTACTGCGAACAAACAGGTGTATCTGCAGTAAGTATAGATTATAATGTTCCAATAAAATGGGCGAAAGCGAATCTAAACATCCCTCTACAAGGAAACCTTGATCCTAATCTTTTAGCCTATAATAAAACGGAAGCAATCAAAGAAGCAAAACGTATAATAGATTGCTTTAGAGATTTACCCTTCATATTTAATCTCGGACATGGAGTACTCCCTGATACTCCAGTTGAAAATATTGCTGCGTTGGTAAACCTGGTAAAAAGCTACTAATACAATACACAAAATTCCTAGCTTTTTTGTTGTACGGGGTTTATCATTTAAATTTAGCTTCAGTAAAATATGTCAGACCTTGCAAAAAGAATGTTCCTAATAAAACCATCACCTACGATTGCTGTAACTGATAAGGCAAATAAGTTGAAAAATGAAGGAAAAAAGATCTGTGTTTTAGCTGCAGGAGAACCGGATTTTGATACTCCAGATCATATAAAAAAAGCAGCTATTCAAGCAATAAGTGAAGGTAAGACTAAATATACTGCTGTTGATGGAACGCGTGAGCTGAAAGAAGCAATAATTAATAAGTTAAGAAAGGATAATAACCTCGAGTACACGCTTAACCAAATCTGTGTTGGTACAGGTGCTAAGCAGGTGTTATTCAATTTGTTCATGGCAACAATTAACTCTGGAGATGAAGTTATTATTCCAGCTCCTTATTGGGTTTCATATGTTGATATGGTAAGTCTTTTTGGCGGCTTGCCAGTTGTAGTAGAATGCAAACAAAATTTTAAACTGACAGCGGAATTATTGAAAAGCAAAATAACTAAAAAAACTAAATGGTTAATTCTTAACTCACCGAACAACCCTGCAGGAGCTGTGTACACGTATAATGAATTGAAAGACATAGCACAAATATTGCTTGAATATCCACATGTGAATGTCGTTACAGATGATATTTATGAGCATATAATATACGACGAAAAATTTTTTACTATCGCTCAGGTTGAGCCGAAGCTTTATGATAGAGTTTTTGTGGTCAATGGAGTATCAAAAGCCTATGCAATGACAGGCTGGAGAATAGGGTATATTGCAGGTAGAAGTGATGTGGTAAAAGCTATCTCTACGCTGCAGTCTCAAAGCACTTCTAATCCAAATTCGATAGCACAAGCAGCAGCAGCAGCAGCATTAAACGGTGATCATAGTTTTTTGAAAGAAAGAACAAGAATTTTTAAGAGTCGTAGAGATTTTATGGTGAAAGAGCTAAATTCTGCCCCGGGATTATCAGCATCTGTTCCACAAGGTGCGTTTTATTTATTTGTCTCATGTGAAGGATTGCTCAGTAAAAGCACAAAAAGTGGTAAGATAATAAATAATGATTTAGATTTTACTGAATACTTACTGGGAGATCATTTGGTTGCTGTGGTTCCAGGAATTGCATTTGGTCTAGAAAATTTTATCAGAATTTCTTATGCAACCTCTCAGGAACAATTAGAAATTGGATGTGATAGTATTACTAAAGCGTGCCAGGAGTTAAAATGAAATAGACTATCCATAAGTTGTATATTTTGCCATACTTCGCCAAGGTTATTTTGAATGTTCTAACTTGTGTTTTTCTATGGAAGGCATTTTTATTGATTGAGCAAGTGTCTTTCTAATATTGAATTCCTCATTTTTTTCACTTCGTTGCAGTAGGTTAATATTATTTATTTTATTTACTAAATCTTTCCCCTTTTCCAGAGTCTTTAAATCACTTTCGTTAATGTGATGTTCGTTGTAAAATTCTGCAACAATTTCTTTTCTTTTCGGGTGAGTATTTAAAAATTCCGACACCTGATGTTTAACAACAGCTTGAATAAATTTCTTATTAAATCTTGAATCGTTATATAGATCTTCTAAATTTTCATCGTAGTGTTTTGCTTCGTTTACAGCAAGCTTTATTATCTCTTCTATACCACTTAGAAGTTTCCTATACAATTTGTCGTATCTATTGCCTAGCACGTGTGTAGCGAATGTTTGTTCGATGTATTTTGTTATGTAATTTTGCAGTGTATTATCTATTGTGCTTATGCTCATCAGCCTAACTCAATGTTATATTAACTATTTTACATGTAGAAAGGTTAATATTGAGTTAATAGGGTACTTCTGAAGTCAAATTTTACTGAAAATTATGGTATTTAAGATATAATTGTCAGCATGGAATAAAAACATAAATAAAATGGATCTTGTAACAAAAGTGAAGCTCAAGATAAAGATGAATAAGGGCAAAATCATAAATATACTTATCATTTGTGGTGTAATTTTTTTCATATACCTTATTCATGAGCCAGTTATAAATATGGTAGAAAAAATTGTAAGTAAAATAAAAAGTCTCTTTTAAAAATTGCAAAAGTAAAATAGACTTTTTATATTACCCTCTGCCATACCAATCTGGGATCTAGAGGATTTAGTTAATATGTATAGTTGCTTACACTAGTTATCTATATTAAATTTCAATGGATCGAAATAAATATTTATTAAATTTTGATAAATATTTATTTTGTTTTTTATAACTAAAGTATCTATAACCCTAAATTTTAGCTGAGATTCATGTTGCAGAGGAATTTTTTAATCTGGTTGTTGGCGTCACTGTTTTATGCATACCAATATATATTACGCGTAATCCCAAATATTATAATTCCTGAATTGGTAGTAAGGTTTAATATAGGAACAACAGAAATAGGACAATTTTGTGGACTGTATTATGTAGGTTATGTGTTAGCACATATTCCTGTAGGTATTCTTTTAGATAGATTTGGTTCTAAAGTTGTTATACCGATTTGTATTGCATTAACATCTTTAGGTGCTTTACCTTTAGTCAGTTCTAATGATTGGAGTTATTCTATTATTGGAAGAATAATTACTGGTATTGGATCCTCTGCTTCAGTACTTGGACTCTTTAAAATAATAAGAATCTATTACCATAGAGAAAAATTTGCCATGATGTTCAGCATATCGGTTATTATTGGCATTTCAGGTGGTGTATTTGCCACCAAACCATTACATGTCTTACTTGATAAGTTTGGGTGGGATTATTTATTTACTGTGTGTATAATGCTTGGATTATTGCTTGCTTTAACTACCTTTATATCTATACCTAAAGTTGGCACCTCAGACGAAGAATTAAATATTAAAAATTTAAGCAAAGTTATATTTAATAAAGATATTTTATTGATAGGTTTGTTTGGCGGTTTTATGGTTGGACCATTAGAAGGCTTTGCAGATGCGTGGTCCGCAACATTCTTGCATGAGATGTACGCTATAGATAGACACATTGCATATAGCATTTCAAAATGGATACTAATAGGCTTTGGCTTTGGGCATTTATTACTTCCTTACATATTAGCAAAAAATCCAACCAAGCACTATGAAATAATAATTTCTTGTGCTATGGCCATGATAATTGTGTTCTTATTACTTTTTATATGCAATATTAGTGAACTCCTGGCATGTATATTACTATTCATTATTGGCCTTGCTTCTGCATACCAAATTGTTTTTACTGCTAAAGTTGTAAGTTGTGTAAAAAACGAAGCAGTAGCAAGTGCAGGATCTGTAGGTAATTCCATAGTTATGAGTTTTGGTTATCTTTTTCACGTCATTATTGCAAATATAATGAATTTTTATTGGAACGGTGAAATTATTGATGGAAAGCCATTTTATGGAACTGATGTAATGGTTAAGTCTATGTTAATAATACCTATATGCCTACTAATAGGAATGATAGGCTTTTGGTTACTTAAAGTTATAAGCTGTAAAAAGAGCTAAGCAGATTTAGATGATTAATATAGTATTGTTTTTTATAACTAAAGTATCTATAATCCTAAATTTTAGCTGAGATTCATGTTGCAGAGGAATTTTTTAATCTGGTTGTTGGCGTCACTATTTTATGCATACCAATATATATTACGCGTAATTCCAAACATAATTGCACCTGAATTAATAACAAAATTTAATATAAGTATTGCAGATGTTGGCCAGTTTGGCGGGTTATACTATGTAGGCTATACGCTGGCTCACATACCTATTGGTCTTGCTCTTGACAAATTCGGGCCAAAATTTGTTTTGCCTATTTGTATTATCTTAACATTTACCGGAACATTACCACTTATATGCTTTGATGAGTGGTATTATTCAATACTTGGCAGAATAGTCGTTGGAATTGGGTCATCCGCTTCAGCAATTGGGCTTTTTAAAGTTGCAAGCATGTATTTTGCGCAAGAAAAATCAGCAAGAATGGCCAGCTTATCTATAATAATAGGGTTATTAGGAGCTACTTGTGGTGGATTACCCCTGGACTTCTTACTCGATAAATTTGGTTGGGACTATGTTATTTACACTTTCTCAGTATTTGGTTGTTTACTTGCCTTACTGTTATTCTTTATAACGCCAAGCAGTAATGACCAGAAAGAAGTAAGTGTAAATGATAATATGTTTCAGGATTTAAAAACTGTACTTTTCAACAAACATGTCATTCTAATCGGCTTTTTTGGTGGCTTGATGGTTGGTCCATTGCAGGGTTTTGCTGATGCTTGGGCAAAAACGTTCTTGTGTGAAGTATATCAAATAACCACAGATCTAGCATCTTTACTTCCTTCTCTCATGTTTGTAGGCATGGGAGCTGGATCATTCTTTTTGGCTTACTTTCTAGAGAAATATCCAAATAAACATTACGAGGCAATTATTACATGTTCTTTTGCAATGATTGCCAGTTTCCTCTTGCTTTTCACGCAGGTTGGCGGTCTGTATATTGCGTTGCCGGCACTCCTTGTTATTGGTTTCGCATCTGGATATCAGGTGGTTACCATTTACAAAGCGATAAGTTATGTGAATAATAACTTGGTAGGTCTGGCTACAGCTGTGTCAAATATGATAGTCATGGTTTTTGGCTATTTTTTTCACACTGGGATCGCAAAAATAATAGATTTGTGTTGGGATAGGACAGTGATACAAGGAAATCCTGTGTATAGTGCTGAATTGCTGATAAAAGCAACATCAGTTATTCCTGTATGTTTGCTGGTGGCTGTTTTTGGGCTCTTATGGTTAAAAAATAAAGATTTTAGAGAAGTTGATTGTAATAAGTAGATAATTTATCGAAGGCTCGTATGATAAAATCGTTAGATGTACTAATTTAAGGCTCTTGTTATTATGAAATATAATACTTTATTTTACTTTGATATTTTTGTTTTAATTGTAATTGGGTTTTATTAGGTGGTAGGTATGTCGAAAAGTAATTTTTTTGTATGGTTGATAGTATCTCTTTTCTATGCATACCAGTATGTGTTACGTGTCATGCCAAACATAATTGCGCCTGTATTGATAACAAAATTTAATATAAGCATTGCAGATTTAGATACCGTCTTGTAAGTCAACGAGAAAAATATAAAAATGTTATCTTTTGGTCCATATAAGTTTGTTCCAACAAGTTTAAAGTATAACAAAAAGAATCGCTGGAGCGTAATTGAATGTATTGATGTAATGCCGTCACTTCAAAACATAGGACAAGGAGTAGAAAATATAGAGCTAGAAATAACCATTTACCTTAATAGTCTTAAGGGGCTAAATCAACTAAAGAATATGAAAGAAGCTGAAAAAGATCAGATCCCACACACTTTAGTAGATAGTTTAGGTAATTTTTTAGGACAGTTTGTGATTACACAATTAGAGGAAAGACAGATATCTTTTTTTCCTGGTGGGCTGCCGAAAAAAGTTGAATTTAGTTTAAGTTTAAAGAGTTATAGTGGTACACATATTCACTAACCAACTACATTCAATTTTTGATTTTAAACTTCAGTCAACCTCCTAGTTCTATAGTTCTTGATATGATCTGGATCAAAGGCCTTTTTTGAACTTAAAACACCAAAAACTACATGAAGTAACTTACGCATTGCAGCTCCCACAATTGCCATATTATGCTTGCCTTTCTCTTTTAACCTCTCGCAATAAATCACAATAATAGGGTTGTGATTTTTAGCTACTATAGCGGGAAAATATATTGCCTTACGCAATGTTCGTGAACCTGATTTACTTAATCTGGGCTTGGCATATACAGATGATCCTGATGTTATATTTCGTGGTATAGTTCCAGCATATGCTGCCAATTGTCTGGCATTTATAAAAGCTTTTATGTCAGGAATTTCAGCTAAAATAGCTATTGCTGATTCCTCTCCTATTCCTGGAATAGTCAATAAGAGTTGAAAGTTTTCCAACAACTCTTTGTGCTGTTTTAATAGTTCACGTATGGAGTTTTTTATTGTTTCTATTGATTGTTCTATGTTCACTGCAAGGTTTTCCCAAGCATTTGCAACTTCTTCAGGCAGTCTCTCCTTCTTTTCTAAATGATTATTTACGAATGTTAATCCATCTTTTAATGCAGCTGAGCAACGATAAAGATGCTTTAATTTTTTCTTTTCAGAAGAAGGTGGTGTCCAGCGAGTTGGTTCCTGTCTTTGGCAATAATCTGCAATAATCTCTGCATCAATCTGGTCATTCTTTTGTCGTACAAGCTTACTCCTTGCATAAGACTTAATACAATAAGGATTTACAACACTAACAAAATGTCCAGCATTGTGTAGAAATTCAGCCAGAGCTTCACTATAACAACCAGTAGCTTCCATGCAGGCTTTTACTTGTTCTATATTATGTTTTTGTAGAAAGCTCAGCAGACCTTGAAACCCATGATCATCGTTCTTAAAGCTCCTTTTCCTAGTTTCACGTTTTCCTTTTTTACTTATAAATGAGAGAAAAATATCAAAGCGATCTTTTGATATGTCTATACCTAAAAAGTTGTTGATCATATATAACCTCATACGTTACCATTTAAAATGAAAAGTAAGGCTAACCTTGTGAATACAGAATTAGAACCATTTAGGTCTTTCTACGATACCGTCCAGCCTCTACTTTTGAGAAGGGAGCTCTTTTCTAAAACACAGATTTTGTATCTAGGGCAATTTACAAAGTTCTTCCCTTCTCCATCTAATGCATAAGCTTAAAACATTAGATGCTTTTGACAAGATACAAGGGCAATTTTTCAAGCTCTGCGGTAAGAATTTAGTTGATTAACTGCTAATAGATACGCTATATTTTACAAAAATTTAGGTATTTTATGAGTGATGATATTACATCGGTAAATGATCAAAATTTCAAATCTGAAGTCACTGACTATAAAGGGTTTGTTCTGATAGATTTTTGGGCAGAATGGTGTGGGCCATGTAAAAGTCTAATGCCACGTATCGAACAATTGGCTAAAGACAGAAAAGGCAAGATTAAGATCTGCAAATTCGATATAGATGGAGAAACTGAAGTGCCAAGTAAGTATGGGGTTCAATCTATACCTACTTTGATTATATTTCAAGATGGTAAGGAAATTGCACGCAAAATTGGTGCAACAAATGATTTGCTAAGTTGGGTTGATAGTGAAATAAGCTAATAGACAAATTTGCTTCTGTGTGTATTATAAATATTGATAAAAGGGATTGTAGCTCAGTCGGTTAGAGCAGTTCGCTCATAACGAATTGGCCGTAGGTTCGAGTCCTACCAATCCCACCATTGTATTGATCTTAGCATGATCGTAACAATGAGAAAACTATAGTATATGAACTATATATTAATGTAATGGGGGAAATGATGGAATTTACTAAGTCTCTAAATAACAAGTTAGATGAATTGCACTTACTAAATCATCCATTTTACCAGTCATGGAATACAGGAAGCTTAAGCTTGCAAGCTTTACAAACCTATGCTAAAGAATATTATCACCACGTTGCTGCGTTTCCTCGTTACATCAGTGGTATACATTTTTTGTGCCCAGATCTAAAAATGCGACAGGTTTTACTTGGTAATTTAATAGAAGAGGAACAAGGTGATGAAAATCATCCAGAGTTATGGAAACGTTTTGCTGAAGGGCTTGGCGTTGCGCGATCTGATCTTCGTGAAAGTGCACAGATTAAGGAGACACAAGAATTAATTGATGGTTACTTTGACATTGTAAGATCAGGTTTTGCAGCAGGTCTTGGAGCCTTGTACGCTTATGAACGTCAAACTCCAGAGGTTTCCAAGTCTAAAATTGAAGGTTTAAAAAAACACTATTCAATAAGTGATGAGCGTTCTCTTCAATTTTTTACGGTCCATATGCATGCTGATGAATGGCATTCTGAGGAATGTGCAAATCTTATTGAAGATCTAGATGAAAAAGAGCAAGATAAAGTTATGCAGGGTGCTCAAAAGGGAGCAAGGCTCTTGTGGGGTTTTCTTGATGGAATGATGAATGCTAGCGTGTGTTAGTAGTTGTAAGTAGCTTAAACTCAGTGATGTTGGAATGCAATGTCTACATGTAATCTTCTTATATCTGACTTACGGCTTTGGGTTCACTTAGGGTGCAGTGCAGAAGAGAAGTATCATTCCCAATTAGTTAGTATTGATGTTGATTTTATTTTTAAATCCCCTCCTTTAGGGCTTACAACTGACCAGCTAAAAGACACTGTCTGCTATCTAGAGATAGTACAAAATATTCAATCTCTTGTTCAGAACAAGCAATTTAATTTAATCGAACATTTAACTCATGATATATACAGGATCATTAATGATCTTTTGCTGCAAAAAAAGCATATTATTTCTTCTGTAAGAGTAACTACTTACAAAGTTGCACCACCCGTTCCTAATGTACATGGAGGCGTTTTTTTTACCTATTGTAATGCACTGCAAGAACAGGAAGATAACTAATGATCTATATTTCTATTGGCTCAAATATGGGGAATCGCTTTTCCCATTTACAAAAGGCTGCTCAGTTACTGCAGGAGCGCTATTTTAAAAATTTAAAATCTTCAATTATTCTGGAAACTAAGGCTATTTTACCAAATGATGCTCCACCTGGGTGGGACAGGCCATTTCTAAATATGGTTGTGTATGGAAGTTGTTCTTCTTCTCCTGGAGAGCTGTTAAAGGGCCTTAAACAAATTGAATGTGACATTGGCCGTCTGCAGGTCTATGAAAAATGGGCACCTCGCGTTATTGATTTGGATATTTTGTTATGGGATGACCTGACACTTGATACACCCTACCTTAAGATTCCTCACCCAGAATTGATAAACAGACCATTTTTGCTTCACTTGATGGCAATGCTGAGTCCCATGGCAGTAGTTAACAAAACGTTTGGTACTGTTAACCCTAACATTAAGGATTGCTTTTTAAGGAGTTTTACGCTTTCACCAGAGCTTGTAGGTATTGTCAATATTACTCCTGATTCATTTTCAGATGGTGGTCTTTATTATGATGCAGATCAAGCAACCAAGCAGGCACTGCGGCTGTTATCAGATGGTGCAAGCATAGTTGAACTTGGTGCTCAATCAACAAGACCTGGCTCCTCAATACAAACTCCAAAAGCAGAGTATGCACGCTTAAAACCAGTGCTTGATGACCTTAATCAATATATGAAAGTTGGTGACATTAAAGTCAGCATTGATAGCTTCTGGTCAGACGTTATTTTAAATGTTTTGGAACACTACAACATTGCCTGGGTAAACGATCAGAAGGGAGATCTAGATGATAATACCTTAAAAGCGATTGCTAGCAGTGGATGTAGTATCGTTATTATGCATTCACTCTCCATACCACCACATAGTGACAACATTATCCCAAGTGACATTGATCCAATTGATACCATAAATAATTGGGCAGAAAAGAGCATTAACAGGTTACTTGCCCTAGGTTTTGATCAAAGCTCGATCATTATTGATCCTGGTATTGGTTTTGGCAAATCTATGTACCAGAATATCCAGATTTTACGCAGTATAGAAACGTTACAAAATTTTGGCTGCAAAGTTCTGGTTGGTCATTCTAGAAAGTCATTTATTTCTTCTTTTTCTACAGAACCTGTCTTTAGAGGTTGTCCGGAAACAAGTAAATTCAAGCATATTCCCTCTTTAACATAACCCTACTCATAGCTAGGTATATGAAATTCTCAGTGGATGTTGTGAGTAAATCATACTCCTTCGATAGCCTTCTATTCCTATTAACCCAAGCAAAAGTCCTTTCTACAACCCATCTTCTTGGCTGTACTTTAAACCCTTGTTCTCTTGTTGGTAGTAGCTCAGGTGGCGTATCTTTGTGCACCCAAAATCTACATGGAGGCCTTTTAACAATTTCAATATCTATGTCATATTCTTCCTTTATGTGATTCTTTAAATTTCTTCCTTGGTATCCCATGTCAGCCCACATTTTTTTAACTTTAGTATATTTTGTTCTCATATTGTTTAATGCTATTTTAATACCATCTCTATCATTTTCGTTAGCAGCGCCTACGTAACAACCTAGTATAAAACCCTGAGTGTCTGTAATTATATGCCTTTTTCTACCCTTTACTTTTTTACTTCCATCATAGCCTTTGATCCCCCCTTTTCTGTAGTCTTTACAGATTGACTATCTACTATACAGGCACTCGGCTGCTCATTCCTTCCTATTTTTCTTCTACTATATTTCATAATTCATTTTCTCAAAAATTCCCTGCTTCTTCCATTGCCTGAACTGCTCATACACAGTCTTCCATAGCGGAAAATCATTTGGTAAATACCGCCATTGACACCCTGTACGCAATACATAGAAAATTGCTTCTAATATTTCTCTTTTGCTATACTTTGGCGGCCTTCCTCCTTTCTTGTATGATACTCTGAAGTGTTTTTCTATTCTTGCCCATTCCCTTTCGCTTAGATCTGTTGGATACTTTTTTCTCATCTTTACCCCGTACTAAAATTTCAGATATTATAGCCTTTTACTTGTTTCCGGACAACCTCTTAATCGAGATTTAGAAACAATTGCCTTATCATCTGCATTGCACAACAAGGTTGATTTCCTTCGAGTGCATAATGTGCGTGATCATATGCGATTTTTTGTAGCTCAAGCTGCTTTACAGGGATGATAATTATCGGAATTATGGCTGTTGATCCCAAGGGGGTAATTGGAATAAATAATGGATTGCCCTGGCATTATCCAAGTGAGTTAGATCATTTTCGTCAGGTGACTGACAAACAAGTTATTGTTATGGGAAGAAAAACATTTGAAATAGTACCCCAAAACA
Source organism: Wolbachia endosymbiont (group A) of Nomada flava (assembly GCF_964027055.1). Lineage (NCBI taxonomy): Bacteria > Pseudomonadati > Pseudomonadota > Alphaproteobacteria > Rickettsiales > Anaplasmataceae > Wolbachia > Wolbachia endosymbiont (group A) of Nomada flava. The sequence continues at coordinate 11,773 of NZ_OZ034725.1, forward strand.
TATTGAAGGATCGTATCCCTGTTGTTTTTTCTCGTAACAAGTTAAGTTCTTGTTTTAATAGAGGTATAAAGTGCACTATTATTTCTTCTATGCAAGAGTTTTTGTCAATCCAAAGTAGTTCTAAAGTCTTTATGATTGGTGGAGCACAAATAGCGCACCTTTTTTTGGAGTATGATCTAATCTCAGAGTTTATCATAACAGAAATTCACAGACTTTATAAAGGTGATGTATATTTCAACTTAACACTTCTTGATGGATGGTATAAAACCGCTCTTGCTCAAACAAAAGATTATACTATATGTAGGTTAGCACGTGATAAAGATGGAAGAAAAAATTGTGAAGCTCATTAAGTCTCTTAACTGTAAATTATGCCAACTGAAACAACAGGTAAGAGGGCTTTTATGAGAAATTTTTTGATGTAATAGTATGTATGTTAAAGCAATTTATACCCACCGCATTGAATGTGGAGAAGTATTAGAGCAGGTTCTTGATCGCTATGTTTCAGAGTTGCTAAGAGAGGAAGTTGTTCTTGCTATCACATCAAAAATCATTTCAATTTGTCAAAAACGAGTAGTTTATAAAACTGCTTGTTCTAAAGAAGAGCTAATCAAAAGAGAAGCTGATGCAATTGTTGATGTGGCTCATAGTATCTGTTTAACGATTAAGGATAATATCTTAATTCCATCTGCTGGTATTGATGAATCAAATGGTAATGAAATGTATATTTTATACCCAAAGAATGTTCAGAAAACAGCTCTATCAATATGGAACTATCTCAAGACAAAACACTGCATAAAACATCTTGGTATTTTGATTACAGATAGTAACATAACACCTATGCGCCTTGGGGTTACGGGCGTTGCTCTTGGTTGGTGTGGATTTGAACCACTTTATTCCTATATAGGCAAGCCAGATCTTTATAATCAACCACTGCAAGTAACACAAGTCAATCTTCTTGATGCGCTGGCAACATCTGCTGTTTTAGTTATGGGGGAAGGGGCGGAGCAAACACCGATGGCAATAATTAGTGGTGCACCAAAGATTCACTTTCTTACTCGTCCGCCAACTGTAGAAGAAGAAAAAAGTGTTAAGATATCTATGGAAGAAGATCTTTACTCTCCTCTCCTCATGGGAGCCCGTTGGTTAAAGGGTTAAAGAGAAACTTAAAAATTTGCTATTAGACTTCTTACATAACCATATAACATTGGGAATAGAAACAAAAAACTTACTTGACACCCTTCGCCAGCCCCCTTATCATAAAACTGAAGCTATTGTATTTGCTTTCGCCAATCTGCAGATTAAAAGGTAAGGATTACTTAATGTATCGGCGTCTTATGTTTAATTTTTTGCAGTACATAGATACTGTATGTCTTTACAAAACTTCATCTACATCTAGATTTTTATCTAAATAAGCTAAACGCGCTTACAAAGCGTTTAAGACAGCAAAAAACGTCAAATTGACAAGGGAGAATTTGAATGCTAGCTACTACGGGGTTTCTTTGCCTTTTTTCCTGCTTAGTAAATTTCTTAAACACTTGCGGTGTAGGTTAGTTGCAAGTTAAAAGCAGCTAAATCGCTCTTAATCAAGCGTTTTAGAATAAAAAAACGCCGATATTTTAGTACATAGTAAATAGCCAACCACCACGGGGCTTCTTTTGCCTTTTTTTTCGTTTGGTAAATTTCTTAAGTATTATGGCTAAAGATTGCACGAATGTTGCAATTACAAAAGCGTTTCTACTAGGAGGGTGTCATCCCAGTGCCCCTGTGATGTTATTCCAGTGCTCCTTTTTTTGTCATCCAAGTAGCTGACACTGGGATCTAGCCTTTATTATTTGAATGAGATCCCAGTGTCAAGCACTGGAATGACATCATAGGGGCTTGTATCTTGTAAAAAGCATCTAATGTTTTAAGCTTAAGCATTAGATGGAGAAGGGAAGCACTCTGTCATAGGGCTTAGATATAAAATCTGTCAAGTAGATAAGAGCTCCCTTCTCAAAGGTATAGGCTGGACGGTATCGTAGAAAGACCTAAATGGTTCTAATTCTGTATCCGCAAGAATAGCCTTACTTTTCATTTTTAATGGTAACGTATGGGGTTATATATGATCAACAACTTTTTGGGCATAGACATATCAAAAGATCGCTTTGATGTTTGTCTCTCATTTATAAGTAAAAAAGGAAAACGTGAAACTAGGAAAAGGAGCTTTAAGAACGATGATAATGGGTTTCAAGGTCTACTGAACTTTCTACAAAAACATAACATAGAACAAGTGAAAGCTTGTATGGAAGCTACTGGTTGTTATAGCGAAGCTTTGGCTGAATTTCTACACAATTCTGGATATTTTGTTAGTGTTGTAAATCCTTATTGTATTAAATCTTATGCGAGGAGTAAGCTTGTACGACAAAAGAATGATCAGACCGATGCGGAAATTATTGCTGATTACTGCCAAAGACAGGAACCAACTCGTTGGACACCACCATCTCCTGAATTGAAAAAACTAAAACATCTTTATCGTTGCTCGGTTGCGTTAAAAGATGAGTTAACATTAGTAAATAACCACTTAGAAAAAAAAGAGAGACTTCCCAAAGAAGTTGCAAATGCTTGGGAAGACCTTGCAATGAATATAGCTCAAAAAATAGAAACAATAAAAAACTCCGTACGTGAACTATTAAAGCAACACAAAGAGTTGTTGGAAAATTTTCAACTTCTATTCAGGCATAGGAGAAGAATCAGCAACAGCTATTTTAGCTGAAGTTCCTGACACAAAGGCTTTTAGAGATGCCAGGCAATTGGCAGCATATGCAGGAGTTGTACCGAGAAATATAACATCAGGTTCCTCTGTATATGCCAAACCCAGATTAAGTAAATCAGGTTCACGAACACTACGTAAGGCAATGTATTTTCCTGCTATAGTAGCTAAAAATCACAATCCTATTATTATGACTTTTTGCAAGAGATTAAAAGAAAAAGGCAAGCATAATATGGCCATTGTGGGAGCTGCGATGCGTAAGTTACTCCATATTGTTTTTGGTGTTCTAAGTTCAAAGAAGGCTTTTGATCCAGATCATATCAAAAACTACAGGGCAAAGCTGTTGGAGGAAGGTTTACTTAGCTGATTGTTAAAAAAAATACTTTCAATCTTATATAAAATATTGCCTTATTTTGTAATTTTCTTGTTGACTAACGAGACGGTATCTACTTTCATGACATCATTCTTTTTCCTGGATCCCAGTGTCTGGGCACTGGGATGACAAAAAAGGGGCTACTCGGATGACAAAAAAAGGATGCTACTGGAATGACAGGAGAATGGGCTACTTGGATCCTAGAGGGAAGCGTTCGCGCAATCATTGTGCATGAATTTAAATGGTACAACTTATGACAATTATCTTCGCACCACAACGTTTGTGAGACTCAGTGTTTAGATTTACTTCGCCTATTCAGCTAATTTTTATTACAATTATAACAAAATAATTTTGGCTCTGATGAAAACTGTATATGTATGTCAATCCTGTGGTCATAGCACTGGTAGGTGGGTAGGGAAGTGCATCGCATGTGACAATTGGGATACAATTGTTGAGGAAATAGCAGTAAAAACGGGCAAAAGAAGTATGTCTGCGCCAATTTTAATAAAGACGTTATCGGGTAGCGAAATTATCACTCCAAGTCGTTTTCTAACAGGAATAGAAGAATTAGATAGAGTTTTTGGTGGGGGTATCGTTCAAGGTGCTAGCATTTTAATTGGAGGCGAACCTGGTATTGGAAAATCCACCCTTTTGCTTAGAATTGCAGCTAATGTTGTGCAACTTTCCTCTTTTGAATGTCTTTATGTATCTGGCGAGGAATCTTTAGAGCAAGTGAGTCTCAGAGCAAAGCGTCTTAAGATAAATGAACCTAAAATTAAGCTTTTGTCTACAGTGTCTTTAACTGATGTAGTAGCAACGATAAAGGAAAACAAAAGTATTAAATTTTTAGTAATTGACTCTATACAAACAATGTATGATAGCAGAATTACATCAGCACCAGGGACTGTAACTCAGGTTCGTACTTGCGCTCATGAATTAACCATTCTTGCGAAACAATATGGTATTTCTCTCTTAATAGTTGGTCATATAACTAAGGATGGACAAATAGCTGGACCTAAAACTTTGGAGCATATGGTGGATACGGTATTATATTTTGAAGGTGAAAATAGCAATCAATACCGCATTTTACGCACTATTAAAAATAGATTTGGCCCTGCAAATGAAATTGGTGTTTTTGAGATGTCTGAAGCAGGACTTGTGCCTGTTGATAACCCATCATCATTGTTTCTGATGGCCCATGACAGAGAAGTAGTTGGCAGCGCCGTATTTGCAGGAATTGAAGGTTCAAGACCAATTTTAATGGAAGTGCAAGCATTAATAGCAGGAACTAATATGGCAACCCCAAGAAGGGCAGTAGTTGGGTGGGATATTAATAGATTGGCTATGATCATCGCGGTGCTAAATGCTCGTTGCAAAATGTTTTTGCATGATAAAGAGGTATACCTAAACATTGCAGGGGGACTCAAAATACAGGAACCATCGGCTGATCTTGCTGTTGCTGCTTCCCTTATTTCAAGTGTAGTAAATTTACCGCTGCCAACTTCTTCAATAATCTGCGGTGAAGTTGCACTTTCAGGAGAAATTAGGAATGTCTCGCATGCTGATCTCAGACTAAAAGAAGCACAAAAGTTAGGATTTAAAAAAGCAATTATGCCTAAAAATGGTAATTACTCTTCTCATGATATTGAGATAATTAAGCTTGGTCACGTAAGGGAATTAAGAGAAATCTTCAATCACAGTTAAATAGTGCTTCAGCAAATTCTTTACTAGTAAACTCCCTTAAGTCCTCTATATTTTCGCCAATTCCTATAGCATGTAACTTTACCTTATAAGCTTCTGCAAGTCCAATTACTACTCCGCCCTTAGCGGTGCCATCTAGCTTTGTTACGATTAGCCCGGTAACGTTAACCATCTTACTAAATGCCTCTAATTGGCTATAAGCATTTTGGCCGGTAGTTGCGTCAAGAACTAAAATAACGTCATGAGGAGCAGTATCATCTAATTTCTTTATCGTTCTATATATTTTTGATAATTCCTCCATAAGGTTCACATTATTTTGTAGCCTTCCTGCTGTGTCAATTAGAACGACATCAACGTTATCTTTTATAGCTTGACTTACAGCTCTATATGCCACACTCGCGGAATTGCTACCGTACTCTCCAGTAACAATCAAGCAATCAGAACGTTCTGCCCAAATATTTAATTGTTCACTAGCAGCAGCTCTAAATGTATCGCATGCAACAAGCATAACGGACTTTCCCATCTCCTTATATTTATATGCGAGCTTACCTATAGTTGTGGTTTTACCATTACCATTTACTCCACATACCATTATTATATGTGGTTTTCTGTTTAAAATTAACGGTTGCATGACAGGGTTTAATATAGCTTCTATTTCGTTCACTAATTGCTGCGTGATAATATTATACTCAACTTCTTTGTCAAATTTGATGCTTGTGAGCCTATCGATAATCAACTTGGAAGTTTTATGACCAATATCCATGCTAATTAGCAATTCTTCTAGCTCATCTAAAAGCGACTGGTCTAATTTTTTTTTGCCAGAGAAAATACTTCTCACCCCGTCGCTAAAGCGAGAAGAAGTTTTTAACAAGCCTTTATAAAGATTACCAAATAAACTCAAGGGAATGCTCCTTTTAAAATTCAAACTTAATTACAATATAGAGGATGACATGCACTACGTATATTTGTAAAGAAAAATGCACTCGCAACCGTTACATTTTACTCACAAAATACAGCGGTTGCGAGTGCATTTTTCTTTAGTTTTCAACCTAAATGTGTTATAATGTAAAATAGCAGTTTATAGGTAATTTTATGAGTTATAATGAGAAAATTTTAGATCATTATGAAAATCCAAGGAATGTTGGCTCTCTGGATAAAAATGATCCAAATGTTGGCACTGGTTTAGTTGGTGCACCATCGTGCGGTGATGTAATGAAATTGCAGATAAAGGTCAATGACAAAGGTGTTATTGAAGATGCAAAATTTAAAACTTTTGGTTGTGGTTCTGCCATTGCTTCAAGCTCTTTGTTAACAGAGATGATAAAGGGGAGAACCATCAGTGACGTTACACAGATAAAGAATACTCAAATAGTGGAAGAGTTGTCTTTGCCGCCAGTAAAAATACACTGCTCGGTGCTTGCTGAAGATGCTATAAAGGCTGCTATTCATGACTATCAAAGTAAACAAAAGAATTAAGAAGCTACGAACATGGGTGAATATCAAGAAGTAGGCGGAGGTGAAACTGTAAAAAAGAATAAAAAACTTATCACTATAACTGCGGAAGCAGTAGAAAGGATAAGGTATTTATTGGACCAAAAGAAGCATACTAACCTTGAGAAACCGGAAGAAGCAATAGGAATAAGAGTGCTAATTAAGCAAAAAGGATGTTCTGGTTTAAAATATGATATTGAATATGCATATGATACTCGTCCTTTAGAGTCGATAATTGAGGAAAACTGTAGTGATGGCCAAAAAGTTAAAGTGTTGATTGATCCAAAATCCGTCATGTTTATTCTTGGCTCTGAAATGGATTATGTAGAAGAAAAATTTTCATCGGGTTTTGTTTTCAAAAATCCTAATGAGAAAGGAAAATGTGGTTGTGGAGAGAGTTTTCATGTCTAGCAACTATTTTACATTGTTTGAAATCGAACCAACTTTCAATATCAGCTTTGATGGGCTAGAGAAAAAATATATTGAGCTAAGCAAGACTGATATAAATGAAAGACAGTCCAAAAACATGGAAAATATCAACAAAGCTTATCAAGTGCTGAAGTCACCACTAGAACGTGCCGAGCATTTGTTGAATCTTTTTGGTGTAGGAAGCCCAAAGGATCATCCAAATTCTGAAATATTAAATGAATCAATGGAAATAAGAGAATATTTGCTGGACTGCGATGATCTACAATTTGCAAGTAGGATGATTGATGAAAAAATAAAAGGTTGCATTAAAAACCTAATTAACACTTTTGCTGTAAAGAATTTTGATGGAGCTGCTACACAAGTCCTAAGATTGAAATATTTATATAAGTCATTTGAGGAGGTGAAAAAGAATGCAACCAATTCAAATTTCTGAACCGGATTCAAATGAAGTAGTTTTTGGTATAGATCTTGGTACTACCAATTCTTTAATTGCCATGGTAAATAAAGCTGGCAACGTGGAGATATTTGAAGATAAGCAGGGAAGAGAGCTACTGCCTTCTGTTATTTCGTATGAAAATAATACATTGAAAACTGGCTACGATGTTGACTCAGATGCAATTTACTCGATAAAACGTTTAATGGGTAAAAGTGTTGAAGAATTAAATAAAGAAGGCGTCAATTTTGAAATAGATCATGAAAGCGAAAAAGTTATTAGAATAAAATGCGCAGAGGAAAAGTATCTTACTCCTGTTGAGATTTCTGCTGAGATATTAAAAGCTTTATGTAAGAGGGTAAAAAAGTCTAAGGGGCTGGAAGTAAAAAAAGCAGTGATCACTGTGCCAGCTTACTTTGACGATTCAGCACGTAACGCAACCAAATATGCAGCAAGATTAGCCGGCATAGAAGTTCTTCGCCTCGTTAACGAGCCAACCGCTGCAGCGCTTTCTTACTCCATTGAAAAGAACAATAACAGTGGAATATATGCAGTTTATGACCTTGGTGGTGGAACATTTGATATTTCAATATTGAAATTGCATCAAGGAGTGTTTCAAGTTCTTGCAGTTGGTGGTGACACTAAACTCGGTGGAGATGATTTTGATCATTTGCTTAACCTTATTGTGCTTGATAAGTATAGAGAAAAGGTAGGTTTAAACAAAGAATGCTCTAGTGTCATCCCAGTCTGGGATCCAGAAAGTTTGATTACAAATGAACACACTAGAAAGTTATATAATAAGAACTGGATTCCAGTGTCAAGCACTGGAATGACAACACTTATTGAATCACGTATTGTAAAAGAATATCTGAGCGAAAACACCGTAGGTACTTTTGAATTCAACATTAACGGCAAGCCATTTAAATGTGAAATTACTAGAGAAGAATTCGAGCAGGCAATCAGTTCTTTGGTCAATAAGACTATCAATATAGTCACTCGTACTATAAGTGATATAGATCTTAAAATTGATGATATAAAAGGAGTAATTTTAGTTGGTGGTGCAACTAGAACACCATTGGTTCAAAATTCACTAGTCAAACTCTTTGGAAATAAAGTACTAAATGACGTGGATCCAGATAAAGCAGTTGCCATTGGGGCAGCTCTGCAGGCTCATGATTTAATTTCGAGCTCAAAAGATAGGAATATTCTCCTGGATGTTCTACCTTTATCACTTGGCATAGAAACTATGGGAGGCATAGTTGAAAAAATCATACCAAGAAATACGCCACTGCCAGTTTCAGAAACAAAAGAGTTTACAACTTATATTGATGGGCAAACAGCAATGAAAATTCATGTTTGTCAGGGAGAACGTGAAATGATAGAGGATAACAAATCTCTAGCGCAGTTTGAACTAAAAGGTATACCGCCACTGCCTGCAGGTTCTGCAAGAGTTGAAATAGAATTTACAGTTAACGTTGACGGAATCTTGACTGTTACTGCAAGAGAAAAAACTACTGGAATTGAGCAGACAGTTAAAGTAAATTCAAGTTTTGGCTTGAGTGAAGCTGATGTTCAAAATATGGTTAACCAGTCAATAAACAGCTTTGATGAAGATATGAAGGCTCGTTCCCTTGCAGGTGCTAAAATTAATGGAAATAAACTCATACACTTGGTTGAAAACAATAATAACCTTTCCACTGATCAAAAGTTGAAAAACCTATTACAAAATGCAAAAAACGCTTTACAAGGCAATGACTTGAATGAAATTAACAACGCTATCGCCGAGTTAGAAAATTCTTCTTTAGAGTTGTGTGAATTAACAAATAGGTAGAAAAAGCTTACACAACCTTGTGCAATACCCTATTTAATCTCAAAGCAACAGGTAACCTGAAATTAAATGGTAACCAATCGACCTTTCCTAATTTAAATGATAAACCAACTATGCTTACACGCCCAATGATATTTTCCATTGGTACAAAACCAACTTCAGAAAACCTACTATCTAAAGAATTATTTCTATTGTCTCCCATAACAAAAAATTGATCATCAGGTACATAATAAACTGGAGTGTTATATGATAGCTTATTAGAGACGTTATCTATCAAAATCTCATGTTCCTTGCCACTTAAAAGCGTTTCTATATATCTTGGTATGTTACGATTTGACTCATAATCAAAAAAACTTTCAATTTGCCTTCGCTCTACTTTCTGATCATTTAGGTATAATTCTCCCTCTATCATTTGCACTTTGTCGCCCGGTGTTCCTATTACTCGCTTAACAAACCTGATACTGTCGTTTCTTGTGGGTTTGAAAACTACTATGTCGCCACGCTTTGGAGGGGTATAAAAAATCCTGCCGCTAAAAATGTTTGGAGAAAATGGAAATGAGTGTTTACTGTAACCGTATGAATATTTACTAGTAAAAATGTAATCCCCTTCAAGTAGGGTGCTTTTCATTGAACCAGAAGGTATATGAAATGGCTCGAATAAAAAACTACGTATTGATAGCGCAATCAACAGTAAAAAAAACAATGAAGATAAAAATCTTCCCGTTCTTATCACCCAGTTTTTGCTTAGTTCTTCCAACTTTTCCAACTTTGTTTTTCTTATAGATTAAGCTTATTATAATACATAAATTAAAAAATGGTAATATGAAATTTTACTTGTGAATGTTATTCCTCTATTCAAAACAATTTTGAAAAGGCGGTTCATTTCTTTCAACGGTGTCATCCAAGTAGCGTGACACATAACTGTACGAACATTGCAATTTGCAGGTGGCAGATGAAAGTAGCTGATGCACATCTGTACGAACATTTGCTTTTGTTAAGGTAATATGGTGTTATGAAAGTAGCTGACACTGGAATGGCTTTGTTGCATCGCTACTTATGAAAGGCTAACTATAGTTAGGATTATAAGCAACCTATTGAAAATCTTGTTTTTTTGCAATCAATCTGATCAAATTTAAGAATAGTAATTTGTTATTTATATTAATAAATTTAATTCTATTGAAAATAGCTAAAGCATTGAAATTCTTGAATTTTAGCCGGATTGGTAAATGGTAGTGAAATTTCTTTTACTCAAATTTAGGTATTCATTGACCGTTCTTGTTATAAATACCAGAATAATAAGCTACTGATATTCGCTATCTTTTTTATCTTTAATCCATCATAGCTAGCGATGCAACAAAGCCCACTGGAATCCAGGTTGTAACCGTTCACGGATTGTGAAAATGAATAAAGAACTAAGCAGTCGTAACTTTTGGAAGGGATTTTGGCCATTGAGACGTGATGTCAAAAATATCGACAACATTCTTTTCACGAACCTTTCCCCACATTCTGACCAGGTGAAAAAGCTGTTTTTACGATAGCCGTCTAATTTGCCGTTCTGCAAGGTTGTTGGTTGACTTCAGGCTTTCGTAAAAAATTCCACATCATATCCTCAGCCTTAACATCTTAGTGGCCATTCTCGTCATTTCATGAAAAAACCCTTCTTTCGCATTAGTTGTGTAGCATTTTTTAATATCTATAATAGTGCAGCACTGCCTTACGTATTGCCAATCCGAATTCTACTTGCTGTAAAATAACACAATCTGCTACATCACTGCTAATCTCAATCCCTCTGTTTATTGGCCCTGGGTGCATAACAATCGCATCTGGTTTTGCGTATGATAGCTTTTGTGAATCAAGTCCATACAAATAAAAATATTCTTTCTCTGAAGAACTATTATTCATGCGCTCTTTCTGCAATCTCAAAAGCATAATTACGTCAGCATCCTTTATACCTTCAATTAATGAATAATGGACTGAATCTACTTCAGGAAAATGCTTACAAATCAAAGTTGGTGGTGCGACCAAGTTTATCTCTACTCCAAACATTTTTAGCAATCTTATATTTGATCTTGCAACTCTACTGTGCAGAATATCTCCACATATCACAACTTTGAGGTCCTTTATTTGCTTTTTGTGATTGCTGATTACAAGATAGTCTGCAAGAGCTTGAGTTGGATGTTCACTACTTCCATCGCCTGCATTGATTAGCGAGCAGTTAACATACTTTGCCAGTGTATTAATGATACCACTACTTTTATGCCTGATTATTATGTAATCAGGATTCATTGCATTTAATGTTTTTATCATGTCTTTCAGATCTTCTCCCTTGTTAATAGAAGAAGATCTTATTGGCAAAGTTACAACATTTGCTCCAAGGCTTTTTGCTGCTATTTCAAAAGACGCAAGTGTACGCGTTGAATCTTCAAAGAATAAATTTATTACTGTCTTATTTTCCAAGATATGACTATTTGCAACTTCTTTTTTAAGGTACTGGTTGGCCAACTTAGTTATATTTTCTACATCATCGACTGTAAGGTCTGAGATGTTTAACAAATTCCTTCTCTTGTTCATAGTTTCCTTTTCAACTACTTGAACCTATTCTACTTTCTTATTACCTTTTTTCAATAGACTTCTTGTGCAGCAATTGTTTTGGTGAAAGAACGGAAAAAGATAGTAAAGTCAAAATTAAGTTAGAAGGAAGAAAAAGTTCAGCGAGTCAAGAGTAAGGTATATTAGCATAAATCTTTCATCCCAATGTTTAGTGGCGCTGGGGATTACTTCCACTTACACTCATCCGCTATCATAACAGCCTCAAAAAGATGCTTCTCAAGTTCACTTAGAGGCAAATCACTTTGTGAATAATTTCCCCAAGATTTTAGTATATCGGAAGTTTCAACGCCTTCAATAATAGGATATTCTTGGTTTTTTTTAGCGTATAACTCTTGAGCCTGCTTGCTTACTAAAAATTCCAATAAGACTATAGCATTTTCCCTGTTTTTTGCGTTTTTTGTTACTGCTGCACCACTGATGTTTACCATTACACCGTGATCGTTGCGATTAGGAAAAAAAGCCCCTAGCTTGTCTGCAACATTCTTTTTATTTTCTGATGAAAGAATTCTCGCAAAGTAGTAGCTGTTTACTATTGCAACATCTCCCTCACCGGCTGCTACGGCGTAAATTTGATCAGTATCACCACCACTTGGTTTTCTTGCCATATTGCTCACAATTCCGCTTACCCATTCTTTCGTCTTTTCAAAACCATTATTTGCAATCATAAAAGCAATTAACGATCTGTTATATGGACTTGTAGAAGAACGCACTAATATTTTTCCTTTCCATTTTTCATTTGCTAAATCTTCATAAGTACTTAAGTCCTTAGGGTCTACTGACTCTTTATTGTAAACCAATATCCTAGCTCTTTTTGTAAGACCAAACCAATAATCTTCACTGTCTCTAAATCTTGCAGGTATAACACTTTTTAAAACCTCTGAATCTACTTGAGATAAAAGGCCTCTTTTTTTTGCTAGAATTAAGTTGATTGCATCAGCAGTCAAAAATAAGTCAGCTTCACCACCGTTTTCTATTCGTGAAAGTAACTGAGAATAATCATCAATGATGTAACGTACTTTAATGCCTGTATTTTTCGTGAATTCATCAAACAAAGTACGTACTAATTCTTCTTTGCGCGATGAATAAACATTTACCACTTGTGAGTCATTAGTTCCGTCGTTTCTGTATAAATAAGTAATAACTATCAATATAATTGCTATTAAGGGTGTGAATATAAAGGCTTTTTTCATATTGGATAAAAAATAACTTCTTTCAGTTAAAGTTACCAAGATGGTACAACTTTAGCAAGTGTAAAGTTCGTTAGATAAATCATAAAAACTTCCTTGACAAGCTTCGCCAGCCCCCTTATTATAACACTGAAGCTATTTATTTATCTTCGCAATCTCTGCAGTGGATTAATGACAAAAAACTTAATGTATTTGGCGTAAATCATGCTTAATTTTTTGCACTATGTGCACCTTATGTCTTTATAAAATTTCTAGGTTTTTACCTAATATAAGCTGAAATGCGCTATTTAAAACATTAAAAAACGCCAACTTAAAAAATGGATAGTGAATAACTAGCTACCCTAGGGTTTCTTTTGCCTTTTTTTCTGTTTAGTAAATTGTATCCGTTCAGCGGAGTGGTAGAATAAGGTAGACAAAGTGATCTAAAAAGATAATCATAGAGCAAAAGTGAGGTAATGTGGTAAACCTTTTAGAACTTTGCAAAAATTTACAGCAAAAAATAGAAAAACTGAAAGCAGAGATAGAAAACTTAAAAGCAGAAAATAAAGCTTTAAAGATAGAGAACGCTGAATTAAAGGAAAGGCTTGGTTTAAACTCGAAAAATTCATCTCTACCGAGCTCTAAAGAATTGTACAAAACAAAAAAGGACAAGCCAAAAAGCGAAAGGAATGTTGGCGATCAGGTTGGGCATAAAGGAAATTTTCATGCCACAATGGAAGCGGATAAAGTAGTAAAAATAGAGTTGCCTAATATTTGCGAATGCGGAGGAGAGCTTGTAATATGCGAAAAACCTTATGTGCACCAAAAAGTTGATCTTCCGGAAATTAGGCCTTATGTAGTAATTGGAACATGGTCGTTGTCGGAGATGCAGAAAAAGAAAAAGTAGCAAGTTACCAGAAGGTGTTACGCCAGATACATTTGGTCCAAGGGTTAAGTCTATAATTGCAGCACTCAGCGGATTTTACAAAAACTCAAAGCGTGAAGTGGCTAGTATCATAAATGACATTTTTAATTTGAACATAAGTGTTGGCAGCATATCAAATCTTACTATTACCCACAAATATGAGGTTCGTGAGCAAGTCGCCATCCTTCTGCTAAATCAAAGAGACGTTTATATCCTTTCCAAAGAACATAAGGTCCTGGTTCTGGGTCATTTTTTCTTGCTAAATGGCCTCCAAGTTCATGAAACAGCTTCTTTTATGTTGGGAACTACACTTGGACATGGTTTTCTGTGTATTTTAACGTATAAAACTTTCCATTCCTCTTCAGCTAATAAGGTAGTACATGGTAATGTTGCTTGCAATTGATGTAATAAAGAAGATCCTCCAAGCAATAATACTCACAACTGTTAGATATCTCATTAGTCTTTCTGCTATTCCAAGCCTACATTCTTCAACTTTGAGACCGGATTTAAAATTTTATGTAATATCTCTATTTTCCATCTAAGGCAATACCAACTAATTTTTTCAACAGCTTCATCGAAAGTATTAACTGAAAGATTCGTTAATAGCATCCATTCTAGCGGTTTTTTTTAAGGGAAGGGGAGTTTTCTCAACAACATAAACTGCATAAAGTGGTAATTTAGGTAGTTCTTCCGTCTTATGCCTAATATTATTCTTAGATGGATTCATCATAAACTTTCCAAATCTAACTTCCAAACGTGCTGTTCTTTTTGGCTTATTATCTTTTACAGGAACTTCAACTTCTACCGTACCTGCACAATGAGAGAAATGCCCATAACTTCTGCTCACCTTTTTCAGGATATCGAGATTTTCTATTTACTGCTCTATCTCTGCATGCTCTAACTAGCACTGCCGAATTAAGATTATGTGCAAGCTCAAAAAAGTCATATATATCTGCTTCTCTATCGCATACAGTTATAGTCTCAGTTTGAGTTGGATCAATAATATTATTTGTTTTTCTTAAAGTTTCCAACCACTTTACGCTTTCTTTATCTTCAATGCGATCGCTCTTTTTTTTAAGGTTTTCAGTTTCTTCAGGTCTTGAATAAACTTTTTGATCTAGTATCCCTAGTACCAAACCTTCTATACTAACGGCAAGAGCTGTATGCATTATAATACCTTTTGCAGTATCATAACTGGACAAATTTGCTAATCCGCTTGTTTTTTTATGGTTATTATATATAATGTAACTGGTATCTTGAATGACAAGAACCCTCTTGTGAGCTTTTGTTCTCTCAACCGTCTTATTAATATGTGTAGCTAAAATATCACTTTCTTTTACATTCTCATTTTGAAAAAAACGGTATGCTGCTTTTGCTTCTGACCAACTTCCGCATGCCTCATTAATTGAGCTTTCAGGTAAACTTATCAAACTATCAGCAATCTTTACTAATCGGTCAGTTAATCTTTTATCTCCAAGTACAGCATCTCCAAATTCATTTTTAGCCCATTCATTACTCTCGTTTGCCATTTTTATACCCTCAATATTTGCAAACTTTAATATTGTAATATTTTACTTTTTAGTCCATTTATATTTGTGGGTAATAGTAAGGAATGACACCGTCTTGGATGGAAACCAGTGTCAGCTACTTTCATGACACCATCACAAGGTGAAACTGGATCCCAGTGTCTGGGCACTGGGATGACAAGAAGAGAGCACTGGAATGACAGGAGAAGGGGGGCTACTACCGTCATAAAGGAACCAGTGTCAGCTACTCGGATGATACCTTCTTTCTACTTAGTTTGGGTTATGCAAGAAGTCTATTCGCGGTATCTCAGCATAGATTCCGCTAACAAGTAGCGGAATGACGGTTGTCGGTAAGCCTAAGTTAGTTTAGCTATATGCTTTTAATTTCCCCAAAAGGAGAATTAAATATGTGAAACTCTAGTTGATATGATTTAATGAATGGTTAGTTTAGATTACTAATTTATTTAAGAAACTTTGATAATATTTAACCCACTCGCTTTTCTATTTTCCATATCGCGATGTGCTTGAATTATTTCATCAAATTTATATTTTTTATTGATCCGTACAGTTAAAAGTTTTTTTCTTAGCATCTCAAAGATTTCCATTGTGGTAAGCACTAATGTGAATCTATCATGCTTATAATGGTATATTGAGGTTCCAGTTGCAAATAACGAACGTGAACTAAGTAAAGAAAAACTAATAGGAGCGTTACCTGATATCTGCCCATAGGAAACGTATATGCCGAACCTGCCTAAAGATTCAAAAGAGAGCTTGCTTGTAGCGTAACCTATGGGGTCATACACTGCACCTACTCCTCTGTTTTGCGTAATCTCCATAATTTTAGAAACGAAGTCTTTATCATTGTAGTTTATTGCGTATGTGCAGCCACTTTGTAAAGCTATCTTCATTTTTTCATCAGAGCTTACAGAACCTATCACTACACCTTTTTTATCCTTTGCCCATTGGCATATTATTTGTCCTAAACCACCATTAGCCCCATGAACTAGCACGAAAGCACCAGGCCTAACTTTATAAGATTGATTAACTAAATAGTGAGCTGTCATACCTTTAAACAGCACTGCAGCAGCAACTTCATCAGATATGTTATCTGGAATTTTTATCAGATATTTCTGGTGTATAATGCGCTTTTCACAATATGCCCCTGGAGGAGCTGTGCAATATCCAACTCTATCTCCGACCTTCAATCCATCACTGATTTTTTTACCAAGCTTTTCAATCACTCCCACTGCTTCCACTCCAAGCACTGATGGTAGATCTTTAATTTTGCGCATACCTTTTCTGTGCTCTAAATCATAACGATTTAAGCCGATAGTTGTGTGACGTACTAAAACTTCCTCGCCTTTTGGCTCACCTATGCTCTTATCTACAAATTCTAATACTTCTGGTCCCCCAGTTTTTTTAATTTGTATAGCTCTAACCATGATGAATATTAAGATAAAAACTTTGATTATGTTATCTAACAATTAATATTTTGCAAAGTTATTGTTTTCACAATCAATAGACTTCTTGCGTTACCTCCTGTCATTCCAGTGTCAGCTACTTGGATGACACCCTATTGATTACTGAAATGACACGGTTTGCAAACATTCTGTTACTTAAGCTTAAAGAACGTGTATGATAGTGTTATTTCGCCCAAATCTTTTGTATTACTATCAAGCATTATCTCAGGATCTATATAGAAAGATACGGGCATAGCTGCTTTTTGTTTTGGTAGCAACATTTGTTCTTCAAAACAAAAGCATGCAATTTTATTGAAATACTTACCTGCTTTGAAAGGCGTAACATTATACACCGCCATTCCAAATGAAGGCTGATCAGATAGATTTTTTGCGTAATAAAACGCTAAACTTTGTTCTCCTATGTTTACGTCAACGTAGTTAGTTTCTGATTTAAACTCCCAAGGTAGATCGGACATTATATCAGCATTGAAATGGACCCTGATCTTTTGGTTAGTTATATTTGTTGTTGTGTTAGTTACTTTTCTTATTGTGCCACCATACCCAGTAGCTTTACAGAAAATGCTATATAGAGGTACCGATGCATATGCAAGACATATCATCGACACAACTAAAGATACTAAAAAGAAAACTATAGAATTCTTACTGCCTTTCCTTAAAAAGGAAAACATCTAATCCCTATTGTTGAACAAGTTAAGTAACCTGAGTAGATTGAGAAATATATTAATAAAGTCAAAATAAAGATTAGTTGCACCGAGTATTGCCAATTTAGTAGTAGCAACTTCTGATCCGTCATTATGTTTATAATAAACGTCCTTGATTCTTTGAGCATCATACGCAGTCATTAAGGTAAAGACTATTACTGATATGAACGATATTGCAAAGTGGAGAGGACTACTTCCAAGAAATAAATTTACTATAGACGCAATGATTAACCCCCAAACTCCCATAATCAAGAAAGAGCCCATACTTGTAAGATCTCTTTTTGTAGTATTGCCATATAAAGCCATAGAGCCAAACATGATTGATGTAATGAAAAACGCCCTTGCTATATTTTCTGCAGTATAAACTATAAAAACATAAGATAAGGAAAGCCCCATTAACACTGAGAACGAGAAAAATATAGTAACGGCAGACTGAGCACTTAGGTGTTGAATTCTATAAGACATGTAGAACACCAATGCAACCGGAGATAACATTACCACAAGCGATAGAACGGGATTAGAATAAATTACTTGAAAAAGACCAGAAAATACTGTTAAAAATGCAACAAGCCCTGTGACGCCCAAAGCTAAAGCCATGTAATTATATACTTTAGTTAGGTAACTTCTAAGCCCAGCACTATAATAAACGCCTTGAGAGCGAATATCCTGTTCATTTCTCATATAAGACATAATATAACTCCTTTTATCCATTACTTAACACATTATAATATAAAACCATATTTTTATCAAGTGTTTTTATTATAAACAGCTATGCGCTGGCATTTGTTTTAATATAAATAGAATATAGGCCTATTGCTGCTGCGTTTGAAACATTTAAACTGTTAATTGCATTTGACATTGGGATTTTTAAAAGATAATCACAATTTTCTTTAACTAACCTCCGCATTCCTTTCTCTTCAGAACCAAAAATAATTACTCTTTTTTTCTCAAAACTCTTTATTTCATCTATA
This sequence comes from Wolbachia endosymbiont (group A) of Nomada flava, assembly GCF_964027055.1. NCBI lineage: Bacteria > Pseudomonadati > Pseudomonadota > Alphaproteobacteria > Rickettsiales > Anaplasmataceae > Wolbachia > Wolbachia endosymbiont (group A) of Nomada flava. The sequence goes on from NZ_OZ034725.1 coordinate 30,157, forward strand.
TTTTCTTTAGCATTGCAATCAAACCCGTAACACCAGTAGCCGACCTTTTTTAAATACTGCATAGTTTTTACTATATTTGTAACGTATATTAGCGGAACAATATCTAAAGCCCCACTTGCTGCTTTTGCAATAGATGCATTTTCACTCGGTGAATGGTTATGTGGTAAAACCAATGCGTCGACATTAAAACAAGCTGAAGTTCTTAAAATTGATCCAATATTGTGCGTGTCAGTGACTTGATCTAAAATGACTATAGTAGAGCTGTCGTTTGAGCTTTCAGCTACTTCTTCGATGCTTAAGTTATAAAGAATAGGGGCAACATTTAAAGCAATTCCCTGATGGTTAGCACCTTTGGGTAAAACGTCATTAAGTATTTTGTTTTCTACTAATCGAACTTTAATGCCCTTACTGTCTACACATTGCCTAATTTCTTTTTCGTGTTCTCTATAGAAATTTTCTGTTGCTAACAGTTCTATACACCGCCTATTTTTATTTCTTAATGCTGACATGCAGGTGTGCTTTCCATACAGCCAAAAATTCTCATTAGTTTTCGACGATTTCATCGTATTATTGAAAATCTGGTTTTTTATAGAATAAGCAACATTTTACTATGTTTGGATATTGTTGTAAAATTATACAATTCGATTAATGCGTTTATGTCGGACGATGAGTTGGATTGGCAAAAAAATGTTAAGCCAATAGAATGTAGAAAAGTTACTTTGAAAGTTGATCATAAAGTAAATATAAAGTCTATGGTTGATAAAGGTACCTCCGACTTACAAGGGAATTTTCTTAATACCAATAATGGTAACTCATCATTTTGTCTTGACTACAACACAAAATCAAAGATTGATAGGGGTAAATATTTTATAAGCGATAAGCTCGATTTGCATGGCTATAATATAGAGGATGCTTACTGTAAATTGATAGATTTTATTATCAAAAATTATCGAGCAGGAAATAGATGTTTATTGGTAATTACGGGATACGGCAGTGCAACAAATAAAACAGACACTATGAAGAATAACTTAAATAAGTGGTTAAATGATACTAAAATCCAGCATATGGTTCTATACTACCAGCAAGCTACGAAAAAACATGGTGGTAAAGGGGCTTTTTATGTTTTATTAAGAAGGCTTAGGCCCTATTAGCTGCTTAAGTTTCCTTTTAAGCCTTAATTTTTCTTGTATAACCATACAGTGTTCGGCAGCGCGTGACGCACAACTGTGCGAACATTGTGATTTGGGTCTACCAGGAAGGATGTCTCCCAGTACCTCTTTTCCCATCATCCCGCTACGTGTTAGCGGGATCTCATTTCACTTTATGAGGGTGTCATCCGAATAGCTTGACTACTTGGATCCAGATTGGATACTGAGTTGGTGAGTATAAAAGTATAGCTTATACGTCATACCGCCGCGGTATCTCAGCCGCTAACACGTAGCGGGGTGACGAGTTACTATACCGCTGCGAACCGTCATACCGCGATTTATTCCATAGCTGTACGAACATTCATTTTTGAAGGTAAACTGCACAGCAAATGGTGTCATTCCAGTGCTTGACACTGGAATCCAGCCGGCTTTGTTGCATCGCTAGCTATGATGGATTAAAGATAAAAAAGGTGGAGAATATCAGTAGCTTATTATTCTGGTATTTATAACAAGAACGGTCAGTGAATACCTAAATTTGAGTAAAAGAAATTTCACTACCACTCACTAATCCGGCTAAAATTCAAGAATTTCAATGCTTTAGCTATTTTCAATAGAATTAAATTTATTAATATAAATAACAAGTTACTATTCTTAAATTTGATCAGATTGATTGCAAAAAAAACAAGATTTTCAATAAGTTGCTTATAATCCTAATTATAGTTAGCCTTTCATAAGTAGCGATGCAACAAAGCCATTCCAGCGTCACGCGCTGCCATGTGGTATACAAATTTCCTTCGAATTACAACGTACGTGCGCTCTATATGCACTTGATTGACAAATGCTCTCTTATCAAAATCTCAAGAATCTGCACTATATTTAATGCTGCGCCTTTGCGCAGGTTGTCAGCCACTATCCACATATTTAATCCGTGCTCAACAGTATTGTCTCTTCTAATACGCGATACATATACAGCATTCTCCTGTACAACATCAATTTGAGTTATGTATTCACTATCTTCACGCCTGTTGTACACTAAAACTCCACTATCTTCGGCTTCACTTAGCACTTCACGAGCTTGTTCTTCAGTGATATGTTGATCAAATTCCACATTTACTGCCATAGCGTGACCGATAAAGACGGGTACCCTTACACAAGTTGCAGTAACTTTTATATCTTCCTCTAAAATTTTTTTTGTCTCCTCTTGCATTTTCCATTCCTCTTCTGTAGAACCATTTTCCATGAATTCTCCTACATGGGGAATGCAATTGAATGCTATTTGCTTAGAGAATATCTTGGGTTTTTTAGCTTCGTTCATAAAGATTTTTTTTGTCTGGTCATAGAGCTCATCCATTGCTGCTTTGCCTGCACCAGAAGTTGATTGATAAGTTGAAGCAACGATTCTCTTTATTTTTGCTTTTTGGTGTAATAGATGTAGTACTAGCAGCATCTGTATTGTAGTACAGTTTGGATTGGATATTATGTTGTGGTTTTTATATTCCATAATTTTTTCTTTATTAATCTCTGGAATAATGAGTGGCACACCCTCTTTCATTCTAAAATGGGAACTGTTATCTATCACGATGCATCCAGCCTGTGTTGCAATTGGTACATACTCTTCAGAAACATGAGATCCAGCACAGAAAATGGCTACATTAGTTCCAACGAAGTCATAATCCTCAAGGCATAAAACTGTTAACTCTTTGTCACCAAAGCTCACCTTCTTCCCTTCTGATTTTTTCGATGCAAGTGCAATAACGCAATCTATCGCCTCATCTTGAAATTCAGCAAGCGTGCTTAATACCTCACGCCCTACTCTTCCGGTTGCTCCAATAACAGCAATTTTGTATCCCATATAGATGAACCTCTAATTTCAAAGTTCTATTATATTTTTACTGACAAAATTTACAATTGTTTTAATATTTTTACCTTGCAATTAATTGTAATTTAGCTATTATTATGCAATATTAGTAATATTACATAATGAAATGAAAGATGAGTAAGGAATACGATGAAACTAAGGTTAAACCTGCAATTTCTACACCTCAAGGGCCTGAAGGAACCAATGGATCAAAGGCCCAAAGTGTTCTTTCGAATAAAAGAAAGCCTACAATAAATTTTGATGATAAAAAGTATGGTGTAAAAACCTCTAAAATAGACCAACAGTCTCTAAACAAAAGACAAGAATCTTCAAAGCTAAGAGATTTCTTAAGGTCAATACCAATAATAAGGAGATTTTTAGCAAGGATTTTCACACCTGAAAAAATAGAAATCATCAGTAACCCTATATATGACAACATGAAAGCATATAAAAAATCGCAGGAAGATTACCCTAGTAAGATAAAAGATGAAACTAGTATAGATGATGAACACACAAAAGAAGTAGATAGTAAACTTGAGAAGGGTAATGTTGAACAAGTGGACAACAAGAAAAGTCGTGGTTCATAAATATCAATCATTTAAAAATTATCTCTAGCTACAACATTGTATCTGCTCAGATGCATGGCTCATGTACAAATATTGAAACAAAAATTCCAGTGCTCCCTTTCTTGTCATCCCAGTGCTTGACACTGGGATCCAGATTGGGCACTAAGTTGGTAAACACGAAAGCGATTAATCCTTTACAACGTTTTTGATGGAACTGCGCGAAAGAACTGGATGCCAGTGTCACGCACTGGCATGACACCCATTTCTTCCTATAGTTGTCTTTTCTCGTCTACCTTATTTTGCCACTCTGCTGAACAGATACATAACATTTGCTATACAGAAACTCTGCGATACCAAAATAAATAAAGAGGTACGCCACTTGCAGTGAATAAGCTTGCGATCAGCAAGGTATTCACAGAAGTTTCAAATATTACCCAACAGCAAAAGGTTGTTGCTATACTGCCAATTAAAAATTTGTAACAACTCTTTTCTTGCACAATAACTCTGAGAAAAGCAAGACTGCATGCAAGGTAAACAAATAAAAATGAAACTACAGAAAAGTCGATAATTGATGTGATCTGCTTAGCAAAATTGTTGCTTGAAGTGAGAATTAGTAGAACTGAAGTACCAACAGAGCTGATTGTTATGCCCCAGAAAGGAGAACCGTGCTTGTTTCTTTGAGCAAAAAACTGTGGCATCAGTTTATCTTTTGCAAGGCTGAGGGCCACTTGTCCACTAGCTAGTACCCAAGCGTTTAAAGTACCAACACAAAAAATGAACGCAGTTATAGAAATAATCAAGTGCCAATTGCCAGAGGCCATAATTTTTATTGCGTCAACATATGGTGCTCTTGAACTTGCTAAATCATTGCCATTTATTAATCCCATAATTGCAAGATTGTTGATAAAATACACAACAGCAACAGAGATTGTTCCAAGTACCACAGCTCTTGGTATTGTTCTAGCTGGATTATCAACTGACCCTGCAGGTGCTGTTGCCAATTCAACTCCAATAAAACCCCATAGAGTAATAAGTGTAGAACGGGCAAGAATCTGCGATGTTGTAAGATTTGATATTTCTTCACTTATGATGAAGTTATTTCTATCAAAAAAAAACAATGCTGCTATAGGTATTACAAGCAATACAGAAATTTTTATCACCGTCAATAAAAACTCAACACGTCCAGCAGTAGCTACTCCTCTAAAATTTATTAGTGTAATAATTGTAAGTAATAACATCTCTAAAAACAGATGTACGTTTTGAATATCTTCATGGAAAAATGGTGTAAGATAACCAACACCTACAACTATTACGGCTGTTGTGCTAACCCATGAGATCACCCAATACGTCCAACCAACAAAAAAAGCTGCAGCAGGGCCAAAAGCATGCTTTACATAGACGTGAGGGCCACCCGTTTCCGGAAATTTTGCGCAGAGTGAGGCAAAAACTAAAGCAAGAGATATAGCACCAAGCCCTGATATTATCCAGCTTATAAGGCTATACATGCCATATGGAGCAAGGCTAATTGGAAGCATAAAAATTCCAGAGCCAATTTGACTACTAATCACTAAGGCAAAAATAGCCCAAAAACCTATTTTATTTGACACAATAATTCTTATCTAAATAGATTAACAATATACCCTAAACTCAGAAATTTCAATCGATCTTTTAACATAAAAACTTGCATTTTTCTCAATTTATTTCTAAAATAGATTATATTAACAAGTTATTAAGAGGAGGTTATGGATCCGAGGTTAAAAGCATTTTGGTTGTTTGTGGGTATGCTTTATTATTTGTTGCTTGTATCGCAGCATGGGTTCTGTTTTTATATTTAGCCAATATGTTTCTTCAATTCTTTTTTCCTCAAGTCTCAAGTGAACCAGCCATCGAATTAATTCTTAATATACTCTCTTTGGTCATGCTTGCTGTTTTCTTGGGTATATATATACTTTGCTCTATTTTTACAGAAAAGGTTACAAGTAGCTATCGATCTTTCAAAAATGAAAACGGTGATTATGATGCCTTTTCTGAAGTGTATCATGATCCAACAATAAGTGTAAGAGATAAAATCTTGCTTTTTTCTATACATTTAATATATTGGATACAGTTGCCATTTCTGTATTGTACTTTGAAGATACTTGCCGTTAATAGCTTACTGCAAGGATGGAAAGATGAAGGATTTTCACTACCTCTTCAAGCGTGTTTCATACTTATAAATGCTATATTACTGATTCCAGTAGCACTTCTTGAGTTAATAAAGTATCCATTGATAAAGCTCTTCTCACCTTTGGGTTGGAATGTAAAGCAGCTAAGCTTTTTGTTTAATGTAAGTGATGTGGGCACTGGCAGTCAAAGTGTTCATACTAGAAGTTTTGAGAAAAGCACCATTAAATGTGCTAAAGAATTAAAGGAAAAATATGGGACACCATCAAATGAGTTAGATGAAGAGTTTAAAAGTTATATAAACGGTTTAACAAGTGAGCAAAAATACTGGATAGAACCTTATCTAAGATTGGATGATTATGAGATTGGGAAGTGGGTAAATTGGGTGGATTCACGAACCGGATTGACACCGACACAGGCTATAAATTTAGTTTTAATTGCAGCAAGAGAGCAAAATGCAGACGTAGAACATTTGAAAGGTACATTACTGGTTCGCTTTCGTGAAAGTAAACGCAAATGTGGTCCTGGAATGCTTATCCGCATCATTTATGCATTAAGTAGCCTTGAAGCAAAAAACTAACTTTGCAGCTCTACTAGAGCCTCGGTCAATAGGAAAGTTGGCTGGTAATGCTACTAAAAGATTTTTTGAGAGATATATGGACAAGCATTACTATAAGATAAAAGTTTTGAAAGAAAATTTTGATGATTTGTATTCACCAGGTTCTGAGGTGGATTTAAGCAGCGTGAGTGATGAAGTAAAGGATGGCATTTCTTATACAAGAGATGCTATAAAAGAATTTGTGTTTAAGGAATTATATGTAATGTTTTATAACGGCTATGGAAAAAAAGGTATTAGAAGAAGTGAGATAAAGCAAAAACTAAGGGAATTAATAACAAATGAAGTTGTAGATGCGGCAATATACTCTGAAATAGATGAGATAGAAATTCCTCCAGAACCACCTACTTATCTTGAAAAAGTAAAAACATTTTTTGGAGGTCATGCAAGGTCTTCTGCTGCTTAGTGGTTTAATTCGTGCTATATAGCTAAACTGACTTAGATTTACTGACAATTTTAAAACAATAAATTCGTCATTCCGCTACTAGTTAGCGGAATCTATACCGCGAATGAATCCATAGCTGTACGAACATTGTGATTTGAGAGCAATTTCCACAAGGGAGGATGTCATTCCAGTGCTTGGCACTGGAATCCAGCCTTTATTATGCAGCTATCTGGTGTACTTATTTAAAATTAAGTTTTCTGGATCTCAGTGCCAAAGCACTGGGATGACACCCTTCCTGGCGGAGATTATTCTCAAATCACAATGTTCGTACAGTTGTGGGCTTGACCATAGGATCCAGTCTAAAAAATCTGGATTCCAGTGTCACGCGCTGGAATGACAACTTAAATTGTTCAATACAATCATAAAATTTGTTTCAGTAAACCTAATTTGGGTTAGCTATATCTCTACAAAAACTATATTTTTCTTCAGAAGAGAGTTATATTGTAACTATGGACAAAATAATCATAAAAAAATTTGGTGGGACTTCGCTAACTGATTTAAACCGAGTTGCAAATTTGATAAAAAACGATATTGAGAAAGGTTGTAATGTAATCGTTGTTGTATCTGCTGTTGCAGGATTTACTGACCAAATGGCTTTTCAGGCTAGGCAAATCTCAAATTTAAGTTGCAGACAAGAGTTATCAGAGTATGACGTTATGCTTTCAGCAGGAGAACAAATCTCTTGCGGTCTATTAGCTATCACTCTCCAATCGATCAGAGTTAATGCTAAATCATGGCTTGCCTGGCAGTTACCAATTGTAACTGATGATTTTTATTCTGAGTCTAAAATAAAAACAATAAAGATTGACCGTGTGAAAAGATCTTTTGCTGAGGGTTATACTGCTGCGATCATCGCTGGTTTTCAGGGTATAAATGATGATAGAATCACTACTTTTGGAAGAGGAGGCTCTGATATATCAGCAGTTGCCTTCGCGATAGCCTTTGGTGTTAGAGCTTGCGAAATTTTTACTGATATTGATGGAATATATACAGCAGACCCGAGAATTGTTCCAAAGGCACGCAAGCTCAAATTTATCTCTTACGATGAAATGTTGGAAATGTCGTCATCTGGTGCTAAAATACTGCATAATCGTTCAGTACAACTTGCAATGAAACATAACATTAAAGTGCAAGTGCTATCCACTTTTAAGGAAGTAGAAGGCACCACAGTGCTACACAAAAGGGATGTACTAGAGAGATACTTAATTACTGGAATAGCTTATAGCACTAATGAAGCTCTTGTAACTTTCACTAACCTTGCAAATAACTTGCGTACTTTAAGAGATATAGCAGGAGCAAACGTTAAAATTGATATGATACATGGGTCAAGTTTTGTTATCTCCAAATTTGATATTGATTTAATGGAAAAGTTACTGAATAAGAATGAAAATTATGCTATAAACGATAATGTAGCTAAAATTTCAATAATTGGTATTGGTGTTATGTCTAACACTGAAGTGATGCACCGCACACTCAAGGTTTTAAGCGAAAAAAAGATAGAAATACTTGCTATCACAACATCTGAAATCAAAATCAGTATAATTGTTCAAAAAGAATACGCTGTAGCTTTAGTCAAAAATTTACATACTGAGTATGAGCTTGATATGCAGCACTAGGATAGGCTTGACGTCCAGTTGTCTAAGAGTATGTCTTGAAAAGGAATGAGGAAAAAAATATGATAGTGTAAGTAAAAAATAGGAGGGAAAATTGTATCCAAGTGATATAAGTGATAAGGAATGGGAAATTTTGGAGCCACATGTTGCACAAGGAAAGATAGGGAGGCCAAGAAAGCACAATATCAGAACAATTATTAATGCAATAAGGTATATAATGAGAGGTGGTTGTCAATGGAGAATGCTGCCGAAAGATTTTCCTCCATGGAAGACGGTGTATGACTATTTTCTCAGGTGACGTAGTAATGGCAAATTGGAAAAAATACATAATATGCTAGTAAAAGAGGTAAGAAAAATGTTTGGTAAAAATGAAACACCTTCAGTAGGAATAATTGACAGTCAATCAGTAAAAACCACTCAAAAAGGGGATCCAGAGGATATGATGCTGGAAAAAAAATAAAGGGTAGAAAACGTCATATTGTTGTAGATACAGTGGGCCTAATTATTGCGGCTGATGTTCATAGTGCAAGTGTTCAAGATCGTGATGGTGCTCTAAATCTTTTCACTCAAGCTAAATACAAGGCTCCAACTTTACGTAAGTTTTTTGCTGATCAAGGATACATAGCAAAACCGCTGTTTATTGGAGACAGGATACGATTACCAAGAAAGCTGTTGATGTTACAGGATTATTTCGACAATCTGGACCACAATTTAGCACTGCAGGCTATCAAAAAGCACACAGACTGCAAATGGGTCATACTGTATGTTGAAAGGTGGATGAAATCCCCTATTCAGCAAGCAGATGGCAGTAAGGTAGTTAGGGAAAAAAGGAGTTCCGCAAGGAGGTTCAATAAGCCCAATCATTTCAAACATATTTATGCACCATGCATTTGATATATGGATGAAACAAAATCACCCAACAGTACCATTTGAAAGATATGTGGATGATGCGATAGTGCACTGCAGAACTAAAAGACAGGCAGAATTTATGCGAGCAGCAATCGAAGAAAGATTGGCACAATGTAAGCTAAAATTGCAACCTGATACCAATGCCATTCCAAAACTCCATCATTATACTGCCTTAGTATAACCTTCTCACTTCTATTGTCTATTTGTTTGTTATGTAATAGAAATTGGTATGAGATTGAAGAATTAAGTGTGAACGGTTACAGAATTTTTGCCAGGAGAAACATATAGTTGAAGTAATTCAGATTTGTAAGATATGTTTATCTGCAATTATAGCTTCAACAGTAGGCAATGTTGCTTTTAATTACCTCAACATTTTCTCTTGGCAATTCTTTAATGAACCGAGAAGTGCGCATCGGTTGCCACTGGTTGTTAATTTCCCTCCTATCTGCACATAAAATGATTAACCTTTCTTTGGCTCTGGTTATGCCAACATATGCGAGTCTCCTTTCTTCTTCTAAAGCTTTACCACTTTTGTCATCAAAAGATCTTTGATGAGGAAATAATCCCTCTTCCCAACCAGGTAGAAACACGCACGGGAATTCAAGTCCTTTGGCTGCATGAAGAGTCATAACATATACAGTGTCATCGTTATTCATATTATCCACTTCCATCACTAGACTTATATGCTCCAAGAAAGTTGTGGCATTATCGAAATTTTTTAAAGATGAGATGAGCTCCTTGACATTTTCTATTCGTGCTAAGCCTGTTACCTCCTCATTTTCAAGCATTTCAATATATCCTGATTGGTTTGCTACGATTTTAACGAATTCATGCAGTGGTTTTACACTTACCATCTCTTCCCAAGCTTTAATTTTATTTAAAAAATCGTTGAGTGAGAGTTTAATTCTTTCGGTTACCTGATTACTATTAACTAATATTTTTGCTGCCTCAAAAAAAGAAATTTTATTATCCTGAGCAGTCGTGTATATTTTCTTTAGAGTTGTAGCTCCTATGCTTCTTTTTGGCCGATTTACTATCCTTTCGAAAGCTAAGTCATCGTTATTGTTTGTAACGAGTCTTAAATATGCAATTATATCCCTGACTTCCTGACGTTCGTAGAATTTTACACCACTTATAATCTTGTAGGGAATTGAATATTTTATAAAATACTCTTCGAGAACTCTAGTTTGAAAAGTGGCCCTTACCAGCACTGCAATGTCACTAAATCTGTATTTATTGAGCTTTAATATCTGTTCGCTTATGAACCTTGCTTCAGCTTTTCCATCCCATAACTTTATTACGTTTACCTTTTCCCCTTCAATGTTTGTTGTCCACAATTTTTTTTCTAAGCGAGTCTTATTGTGATTGATAACATATGACGCAGTTGCAAGTATGTGGGATGTTGACCTGTAGTTACACTCTAGTTTAACGGTTTTTGCATTTTTAAAATCATCAGAAAACTTCAAAATATTTTCAACTTCTGCACCACGCCAACTGTATATTGATTGATCGTCATCTCCTACACAGCAAATATTTGAGTGCTCTTTTGCAAGGTATTTTAGCCAAAGATATTGTATCGCATTTGTATCTTGATACTCATCTACCATGACATATTTAAACTTATTTTGGTAGTAGGACAGAACTTCAGTCTTTTGATTAAAGAGTTGTATGTTATATAGCAATAAGTCACCAAAATCGACAGAGTTAAGGAATTTTAACCTTTCCTGATACTGGTGATAGACTTTGAGTGCAGTTACGTACACTGGCCTAAATGATTGAATATCTTCCACTTCAGGTGGCAATAAGCACTTCTCTTTCCATTGCTGAATAATATTCATAATGGTCTTACATTTTTCTGATAGGTAATCAGGGCTTATTTCATTAATAATATTTTTTATTACCTGTAATTGGTCATCCACACCAATGATTGTAAAATTGGAATTTAGTCCCACGACTTCAGCATGATGACGTAGAATTTTTGCTGCAATTGCATGGAAAGTGCCAAGCCATGGTATGTTTGTGCCTGTTAGCTCAAGTACCCTTGATACCATCTCATTTGCTGCTTTATTTGTGAATGTAACTGCTAATATTTCATCAGAATAAGCGTGACCGTTTCTAATTATGTGCGCTATTCTTGAAGTAATCGTTCTTGTTTTTCCCGTTCCTGCTCCTGCCAGTATCAAAACTGGTCCATCTATGTTAGTTACAGCTGATTGTTGTTCTGGATTTAGCAGTGAGAGATAATCGTTCATCTTAGCCCTATAGATTATAACTTCGTAAAGTTAAACCTATGATCGAAATATTGTAAAGGTTTTATTGAATAGAACAGTTAAAGAATGCTTCACTCAAGTACTACATATTTAAACGTAGGTTTTACATCTATTTTGTTTTAGTAGTTTCAGGTGTATGTCGAGTAACAACAACTTGATTTGAGGTATTGGCACCAGAACTTCTGCTTGTTGGGTGGATAAGTGGAGTTTGGAATGACTTATATGTACGGTTTAGTTCCTTCATTTCTATTTCTTCAACTTCAACAAGGGGTTTTTCTTTTGGGGTATAGCGATTATGCGTTGCAGGTCGTTCAGTGAGATTTTCATATGTTTCTTTCAACCAAGTTCCGATATCATACATAAATCCATACGCTTTTTCTTTAAATTCTCTCAATGATCTACTGAAACTTGCTAGTGTGTTATTAAAGTAAATTGTCATATAGTCTCTTGTGGTATATTGATAACTTTCTCCATCTAGTCTGCTACTTTGTGCGTTAGAACTATTGTTGCTTTTGAAATAACCAAATATGTTGTACATTTTGAGCCGCCATTAATTACTAACATACACATATTATATATTGATAAATTAAAATAGTTAAGGATAAATTAAGGATTTAGTGTATTGATTAAGCACTTAGAGAGCGCTCTGTATAATAATTTAAAATGGAGCTGGAGCTTTGTAGTACAATGTTTTCAAACGTTTAATATAATATTGACTTTACCACGATAGTTACTTTAAATTAGTAACTATTGTTGCAGTTAAAGTATCGATGCCTTTTTTCTTTTATTTTTTTGCAATTCTTAGCATTTTATCTGCTGTTTGTGTAATTAGCGTAAGAAATCCTGTGCATGCAGTATTATTTTTAATTTTTACCTTCGTTAATTCTGCAGTTCTTTTTATTCTCCTTGGAGCTGAATTCATCGCTATGATGGTGCTGATAGTATACATCGGTGCAGTTGCAGTGTTGTTCCTCTTTGTAGTTATGATGCTCGATATTGACTACATAAGGTTGCGCCAGGGTTTTGCAAAGCATTGCACTCTTGGTGCTATGTTGTGTGTTGTGTTTTTTCTAGTCATCAGCTTTGTAATCCGCAGCTCAGCACCGAATATAAGCAATGTTATAAACTATAATACCAATAATGTGAAAGCTATTGGTAATTTGCTGTATACCGACTACATGTACGCTTTTCATCTTTCTGGTATTCTGCTGCTTGTTGCAATTGTCGGTGCAATTGCTCTTACTTTGCAGGACAAGAAAAAAGGAGTTAAAAAACAGAATGTATTAAAGCAATTGACACAATCTTCATCTGTAAAATTGATTAAGGCTAAATTTGGAAAAGGAGTAGAATGGAAATAGGATTAAATCACTTTTTGATAGTTGCTGCTGTTTTGTTCACTATTGGAGTGTGCGGTATTTTCATCAACCGTAAGAGCATAATCAATATATTGTTATCAATAGAAATATTATTGCTGGCAATTAATATCAACTTAGTTGCTTTTTCTGCCTTTATGAATGATATAGTTGGGCAAATTTTTGTGATGTTTGTGTTGACTGTTGCGGCAGCAGAGTCAGGAGTTGGGCTTGCAATATTGGTTGTATATTATAGAAGCCGTGGCAATATAGATGTTGAACAAGCAAATTTAATGAAAGAATGAAAGTATGATGGATATACTGAAATTAATAGTATTTTTGCCACTTTTTGGTTCGCTATTTGCAACACTTTTTAGAAAAAGTCAGTTAGTTACAACGGCAGGGATTGGAATATCTGCAGTTTTATCTTGGTATGTTTTTCTCACCTTCTCTGAAAATTATCACTTGAGTTTATTTCCTTTGTTTTCATTAAGTGTATTAAAAGTAAATTGGGCAATTAGTGTGGATGCTCTCTCATCCTTAATGCTTATTGTTATTACCACCGTTTCACTAGTAGTCCACCTCTATTCTATCGGTTATATGGAGCATGATAAAGGGAAGTCGAGGTTTTTTTCTTACCTATCGCTATTTACGTTTTGCATGATTGTGCTGGTTGTAAGCGATAATTTCGTGCAGCTTTTTTTTGGCTGGGAAGGGGTTGGCCTATGTTCTTATTTACTCATAGGATTTTGGTTTCAAAAATATTCTGCCAATAATGCAGCACTCAAAGCATTTGTTGTGAATAGGGTAGGGGACTTTGCACTATTGATTGGAATCTTTCTTATTTATTATACATTTAATTCTCTAGAATTTGCATATATATTTGATACAACTGATTTTCTTGGCACTCAAAACATTCGTGTGTTCTGCTGTGAATTTAAAATAATGCATATAATATGCATATTACTTTTTATTGGCTGTATGGGAAAATCCGCGCAACTTGGCCTACATGTTTGGTTACCAGATGCAATGGAAGGGCCAACTCCTGTTTCTGCACTCATTCACGCAGCAACGATGGTAACAGCAGGTATATTTTTAGTAGCAAAGTGTTCTCCATTGTTTGAGTTATCAAATGTGGCACGAGAATTAATAGTTATCGTTGGTGCACTTACTGCTTTTTTTGCAGCCACCGTTGCGATTACTCAGAACGATATAAAGAAAATAATTGCTTATTCAACCTGCAGTCAACTTGGTTATATGTTCATGGCATGTGGGCTTTCTGCTTACAATGTTGCTATTTTTCATTTAATGACACACGCTTTTTTTAAAGCTCTACTATTTCTTGGTGCTGGCAATGTGATTCATGCAATGCATCATGAGCAAAACATTCAGAAAATGGGAAATTGCTGGAAGAAAATCCCTTGCACTTACACTCTCATGTGGATTGGGTCTCTTGCGCTTTCTGGAATATTTCCATTTGCAGGTTTTTACTCAAAGGATTTGATAATTGAACATGCTTATAGCACGGATAGCTTTGCTTTTGTAATAAGCTTAGTTGTTGCATTCTTCACAGCGTTTTACTCTTGGAGGTTATTGCTTCTTGTGTTCCATAGCCAAAAACAAAGTAAAATTAATATACATGAGGCACCAAAGATTATGCTTATACCATTACTGATACTCGCTTTTGGATCAGTATTTTCTGGAATATGGGGAGCAAATATTTTGAACATAACTAGTAATGCGTTTTGGAAATCAAGTTTAGTGATGATTGATGAGCATGGAGTTCATAATTTCTTTATAAAACTACTGCCAACCTTAGCAAGCCTAAGTGGAATAGCACTTGCGTACCTAATTTACCAATATCAAGTAATTAGGCAAATTAAGAGTAAATTTTTACTTAAGTTTTTGCAGAATAAATGGTACTTTGATGAGGTGTATGAGTTTGTTATAATTGCACCGATAAGGTTTATATCTAGGCTTCTATGGAAGTTTGATGTTAAGGCTATTGATTCATTTGGGCCAAATGGTGTTGTAAGGTTGGTTAATGAATGTTCAAAAAGTTCTATAAAGTTACAAACTGGTTATATATTTGATTATGCATTTATTATGTTTGTTACTTTAATAATCGGTGCTTTATATATTATTGGAATTAAATAGAAGGTGTTGTTACTTAGTATATTTTTGCTTCCACTGATAGGAGCGTTGATTTTATCCTTAATCAGGATTAATCATCAATCTATACACTTAAGATTCCTTGCTCTATTTTTTGCTGTACTTCCATTTTTGCTTAGCATTGTAGCTTGTATAGAATTTGATTATAACGATGCGGACTTTCAGTTTGTCAGCTACCCAATTAGAAATGTTGGAATAGGGATAGATGGTATATCGTTGCTTTTCCTTCTGCTTACAACTTTCTTGTTTGTAATTTGTATACTCTACAACTGCAAAATGAGTTATACAACCCTTAGGCCATATATGGCATTATTTCTACTGCTTGAGAGTTTTGTAGTCGGTTTTTTCGTTTCACTGAATGCTATAAGCTTTTATGTGTTTTTTGAAGCTGTTTTAATACCAATGTTCTTTATTATTGGCATTTGGGGAGGAAAACACAGGGTATATGCAACGTTTAAGTTGTTTCTTTATACATTAACTGGCTCATTATTATTTCTACTTGGATTGGTGTACATCTATAGCACTTTTGGGACGTTTAATATACAAAAATTAGCTACATTAGTGCCAAACCTTGATCTTGAAGTGCAGTCATTGCTGTGGATTGCATTTTTTATTTCTTTTGCAGTAAAAGTACCGATGTTTCCATTTCACACTTGGCTTCCTGATGCACATGTGCAATCACCAACTTCTGGATCTGTGATTTTAGCTGGCTTGCTTATTAAAATGGGGGGATATGGATTTTTAAGGTTTTCTATTCCAATGCTTCCTCAGGCAAGTTTGTATTTTTCAAATTTCGTTGTTGTGCTGAGCATTATTGCGGTGATATATGCTTCGCTAGTTGCGTTTGCTCAAGATGATATAAAGAAGTTAATAGCTTATTCTTCAATAGCACATATGGGGATCGTTACCGCTGGCCTCTTTTCATTTTGTGAGGAAGGAGTACTGGGTAGCATATTTCAAATGATTAGTCATGGCCTTATTTCTGCTGCTTTATTTTTATGTGTTGGAATGCTATATACTCGAACTGGGACTTTGGAGATTGCAAAATATTTTGGCATAGTAAACACAATGCCAAAATTTGGTTTTATGTTCATTTTATTTTCAATGGCTTCAATAGGGCTACCTGGAACATCTGGGTTCGTAGGTGAGTTTTTGGCTATGATTGGAATGTTTAAGAGCATAGGGTTTTTTACAGGATTTATCGCACTTGGCACTATTTTAAGCGCAGTTTATATGCTGAATTTATGTAAGCAAATAATATGGGGGGTTAGCTATTCTAAATTATTAAATAACCGCTTGGATAGCATAGAATTTTCTGTCTTAATTCTGCTTGCAGTGTTTGTTATTTTGCTTGGATTCTACCCAACCCTTGCACTGAATTATTTGAAGCCATGCATGGCAAATTTGTTAGTCAAATATAATGCGCTATGAACTATATACAGATATTGCCGGAAACGTTCTCTATTATCTCCTCGTTAGTGTTGCTGCTGCTTGGGATTATATTTAACCGCCGCACTATCAATTTACTAGCACTTGGCTGCACAGTGGTAACCTTGATTATTTTAATTCTTTCGGCAAAAAACAATGAAATTTTTCTCTTTAATTCGTTGTTAAAACTCAATTTATACATCAGGTCAGCCCAAGGGTTAATTCTCAGCACAGGAATTTTAATACTTTTGATGCTGAATTTATCAAAATATGACTATAAATATGAATTTTCAATACTGATTCTTTTTGCACTGTTTGGCATGATAACTTTGGTTTCAGCAAATAGTCTGATTTCTTTTTACTTAGCTTTTGAGTTGATGAGTATATCTTTATATGTTCTTGCGAGCTTTAATAAAGATTCAGCTTATTCATGTGAAGCAGGAGTGAAATATTTTACACTCAGTGCATTATCTTCCTGCATTATGCTATATGGAATGTCGCTACTTTATGGATATACAGGACAAGTCAATTTCTCTGAGCTCGGTTCATTCTTGCAAAGCCATCAGATAACTTATGGAATAGTTTTTGGGTTAGTTTTTATCCTTATTGGTTTGTGTTTCAAGCTTGCTATTGCTCCTTTTCATATGTGGGCTCCAGATGTCTATCAAGGTGCACCTACCATAGTAACTGCGTTTTTTTCTACGGCCCCAAAAGCTGCACTTGTAACATTTTTAATTCGATTGATGAATGAAGAGTTAGTAAATGTAAAAAGTTATGTTCAGCCTATTTTCTTATACGTTTCAGCATTGTCTGTGCTTATCTCAGCTTTTGGGGCCTTGCGTCAGCAAAACTTAAAAAGGCTGCTTGCTTACAGTTCAATTGGTCACATTGGTTTTATATTTGCTTCACTTTCTATTTTTACACAAGCAGGAACAGATAGTGCTTTAATGTATCTGGTGATATATATCATCACAAGCATAGGGCTATTCTCATATCTCGTACAAATTGACGATGACGATTGTGATATTGCAAATTTATCTGGTATAGGGAAGAAACGCCCAATTGTAGCATTTCATCTTTCTGTGCTGTTACTCTCGATGTCGGGAATACCTCCACTTGCGGGTTTTATCGCTAAATTTTTTATATTCAAAAGTTTAATAAATTCTGGCTTTATCAGCCTGTCCTTGATTCTTGTAATAGCAAGTGTGATATCATGCTACTATTATTTAAATATCATGAAAGTTATGTATTTTGATAAAGCTAGTGGTAATAAGGTTGCTTATTCTAAGGGCCTATTCATTATCACTTCGGTGGCTTCACTGATTAACCTCGTTCTTTTCTTGTACGTTTTACTCACTCATTGAACTAAAGGGCTGACAAAGTGACCCCTGAGGGCTTTCGTATTCATCATTACAAAGAAGTTTCAAGCACTAATAAAGAAGCGTTGGATTTAATTGGGAGAGGAATATCTAATGAAACTATTATTATTGCCGACAAACAAACAGAGGGTAGAGGGCGCACTGGAAAAAACTGGATTTCTCCAGAGGGTAATTTTTATGCGAGTTTGGTGATAAACCTCTTTAACGATTATCTGAATGAAAGCCAGCTTTCGGTGTCATTCCAGCGTGTGACGCTGGAATCTAGAAAAAAAGAAGAATGGATCCCAGTGTCAAGCACTGGGATGACATCAGAGGGTACTGGGATGACATCAGAGGGCATTGGGATGACAGAGAAGGGTTTGGTGAATAAAATTGCGGATGTTAGCAAATTAACAGAATTGACTTTTGTTACTGCCCTTGCTGTTGGCAACACATTACTGTCACTTATAGCTGATAGTAACGTTCAATACAAATGGCCAAATGATGTCTTAGTTGATAGTAAAAAAATCAGTGGAATATTGCTTGAAAAAAGATCCAATTCGAATTGGCTCATTATAGGAATTGGAATTAATGTCAATCATGCACCACTTCCAGGAACAACGTGCATTAGCAATTACGGTGAGTCTGTGTCTAATACAGACCTGTTAAAAGAATTAATAATAAACTTTAATAAGCTAAGAAAGCAATGGCTATTTGATGGGTTTTATGCTATAAGAAAAATGTGGTTAAAAAAAGCATTCAAGATGAATGAGCAAATCAGTGTAAAGTTAGCTGACAAATTGTATGAAGGAATTTTTGCTGATATAGATAAAAGTGGTAAATTGGTGTTGCAGCAAAAAGATGAAAGCTTAATTTATTTTGATGCAGGTGAGTTATTTATTGATAATGCATTATGAATACATATGTAATTTTTGCTTACCTTATTAGTTTTACGTTGATTACCGGAGAACTGATTTTTACCATTTCTTGCTATATTAAAAGTAAAAAAATTCTAGAAAGCCTAAAAGATAATAATGAAGAAGAAACATAAGCGATTACTTATAACTTCAGGAATTTTCTGCTTTTTAAGCTGCATAGTCTTTTTTATTTTAACAACGCTCAAAGAAAATATCTCATTTTTCTATACAGTAAGTGAAGCCATAGTCTTGCCAAATAATCAAAAGCCAATCCGTGTTGGTGGAATGGTTGTTGAAAATAGCGTGATACGGAGCGAAAGTGAAGTGATTTTTCAAATGACAGATTTTAACAAAAGCGTTATGGTGAAATATCAAGGGATACTTCCACCAATGTTTTCAGAAAAAAGTGGTATTGTTGTGCAAGGTAAAATGTTTGATAATAGTACCTTTCTTGCAGATACGGTGTTTGCAAAACATGATGAGAACTATATGCCGAAAGTTTTAAAATAGATTCCTTAACCTAGCTATATTGAAATGGTATGTAGAGAGAGTCACAGCCTAGAGACTATTACTCTTTCCAGTTTAACCCCAATCTGGTTCATTAATGGTATTGTTTTCTAATTCCTCTACTTTTGTCTGTAAGTTATTCAGGCTCTGTACTAAACCACTATTTTCATTACCAACCTTTGTAATTAGCTCGTCAAGCTTACTCCTTTCTTCTGTTAGCATGTCATTTAATTGACTGATAGAGTTGCTATTGTTATGCAATACATCATCCAATTCAGGAACGAATTTCGTGTTCAGCTCTGCGATTAATTTATTTAAAGCTTTGTGGACATAACCAAGCTGCGCTGGATTTCGCGCAACTGTTTCATCATAACCTTTAGGTTTGGTGTTAACTTCTATTTTGCTTATTACTTTAAGTTCGCTTTTGCTTTCTTGTTTACTATTATTCATGCTAACTCCTATAAAAAATTATAATTTTAAAATCAATTCAGCTACATTGAAATGGTATGTGAAAAAAGTAATAGCCCACTGGGCTATTACTTTTTCTTATTTTTGCTAATTATTAGCTATTTTCTATCCTAGTGGATTTAACTCTGGAGAAAAAAAGGTGTTGGGATTTGTTATGTCAGAATCCGTGAATGAATCTACTTCATCTCTCAATTTATCGATTTTCTCAATTAAACCTGAATCTTTATCACCAATTTCCTTCTTTATTGTAGATAAGTGCTGTGTGGTTTGGCTTACTACATTATTGATATGTTTTATTATGGAATTGACTGATCCTACAAATGTCGAAGTTTGTACCATCCCTTTAGTTCCTGATATCTCTTTTAATGGTGTCTCAATTAACTCCACATTAAATTTTTTATCTTCTGTTAAATTACTCATACTTATTAACTCCTTAAATAATAATATTAAAAATAATGTTATTCATTATCTTCTGTAATCTGCTAAACAGATATGGAGTAATCCTGAACAGTATAAGCATCATTACTGTTAAGGTAATACTCTTCATTTACTACAGAAGAATGTTGATAGCTAAATTGATTGGGGTTAACTATATCATCACCTTCCAGCAATTCCTTAAGTTCTTCAAGTTTTTCTTTCATTTCCTCTTGTTTCTTGTTTTGTTCATCAAACTTCTCTTTTAATGCATCAATAATAGCTTTGGACTGATCCTTACTGCCAAGATCACCAATCACAGCTGTTACTTTCTCATAAGGCAGCTTGTGAATAATATCTTTAAGCTCTTCTGCGCCTATGTTATCCAAAAGTTCTTTAAACTGCTCATTAGACATATTGTGAGCAAAAGCTTGAAGTTTTTCTGGGTTGTCAGCTAAAGACTTAATGATAACCTGAATCCTATTAGAATCAGTTAAATCTTGAGCAATTAATTCGAGTTTCTCATGATCAAGCTTATTAACTAAGTCTTTCAGTTGGTCTTCTTGCAGACTATTTACTAAAGCTTTCAACTGATCACCTTCTAATTCTTTGGAGAGTATTGTCAAGTGGTGCTCAGCCAAGTCTTTTGCAAGCACTGTAAATTGCTCGTCATTTAAAGTTTTAATAAGTGCTTTGAACTGATCCACTTTTAAGTGAGGTAAAATTTCTTTTACTTGCTCTGAATTTAATTTTCTCACTAGAGCTTCAAGCTGAGTATCATTTAAAATAGGAACAATTATTTGTAACTTTTCTGGATTTAGTTCCTGAGCGAGGGTTTTTAGCTGGTGATTGGTTAGATGATCCACTAAAGCTTGGAGTTGTTCATCTGTTAAGTTCTCTGCTAAGGCCTGCAACTGGCTTGAGCTCAGTTCAGGAATTATTTTTTGCAGTTGCTCGTTACTAAGAGTATTGGCAAGAGTTTTTAGTTGGTCGTCTGTTAGGCCCTGAATAAAAACTTTGGTAAACGTGCTTGATAGCAACAGTAGCACATCTCTTATATGTCTCTCACCGTAGTATAACATAATGTCTTGTAATACCTTATTGTCAGGTGAATCGATTATATTTCCTGCCTCGTCTGAAAAATAATATTTATTGTTGCCAGTATCTGAATCTTCCCATGTTACATATTTGTATTCCAATTTTTTTGATTTAATAGAACTGCTACACATAGTTTTGAAAGGCTGCACAAGCTCTCTTGTATATGATAACTTAGCCAACTCATTACCGTAATATACAAATGTATGGTTACTTTTTACATAATCTAAGTTAGAATCACTTTTATAATCTTTGGCTACCAGATTTCCTTCATTTTCTTCCTCCAGACATATGTAACTGTCTAGGCAAGAACTGCTGCAAAGTTTTATAGGCAATAAGCCTAGTACTACATCGTTTTTATCATCCAGCGATACAAGCTCAACTTTTTTAATAGGCATTGTAGGATCATTACCTTCAGGCCACTTTATCCTTGTAGTCGGGGTTTTTCTAAACACCTCTTTTCCAGGTATCATCTTAAAAACATGCTTTTTTCCACTCATAGGCGTTACCAATAAATTAATTGTTAGTATTCTAACATTTATTGATTAATTTATTGTTAAATTGGTATATATTACAATTGTAATAACCAACATTACTTGTGTAGAGAAAAGTTACGAAAAGAAATAGAGATTTTCAGGGAAGTAGTATAAAATCCTCATAGATTAAAATAAGCTGCTTTGACAGGTTTTGTGGCGGCTAGAGCTGTATAGACTGGTGGAGGCAAGCGGGATCGAACCGCTGACCTTCTGCGTGCAAAACAGATGCTCTACCAGCTGAGCTATACCCCCAGGTAATTCTTGCTTAAAGCATAAATCACTCAGGCTGAAATGCAAGAAATATTTATCTATTAGGCTATTGCTAAATAGTGTACAAATTCTGCAGGGTGTACACACTTCTCTATTTTTTTGTCTCCTTAGCGTTATACGTCACACCATCCAAATAAATCTGTGAACTGAAAATTAACAAGAAGTTTTCCTTTAAAAATTTTTTAACTAAATTATCACTAACGCAGTATATTATATAATTTATTTAACCACACATGAAAATTTTAGTTTGATTAAAACGGATAAAAACTGTATTGATGTTTAGTATAGCTGAAAAATGAAATGATCCCGTAGCTCAGCCGGTAGAGCAACTGACTTTTAATCAGTGGGTCACGTGTTCGAATCGCGTCGGGATCACTCACAAATTTTGAAAAACATGCTAAAAGAACAAGACAAAATATTCACCAACCTAAATGGTAAAGGAACTCCACTACTTGAGGGTGCAAAAAAACGTGGTAGCTGGCAAAAAACAAAGGAGTTACTGGATTTAGGATCAGAAAAGATCATTGATGAAGTAAAGAAATCTGGTTTGAGAGGTCGAGGGGGTGCAGGATTTTCCACCGGCCTTAAGTGGAGCTTTATGCCCAAAAATCTCCCAAAAGCATATTTAGTAGTCAATGCAGATGAGTCAGAACCTGGTACATGTAAAGATAGAGATATATTGCGATATGAGCCACATAAGTTACTTGAGGGAATTCTCCTGGCCAGCAGAGCGATCAGCGCATCAGTTGCGTATATTTATATCAGGGGTGAATTTTATAATGAATATTTAGTTCTAAAAAAAGCACTTGAGGAAGCCTATAAAGAAAACTTAATTGGAAAAAATGCCTGCAAATCAGGTTATGATCTTGATGTGTTTATCCATAGGGGTGCAGGAGCTTACATATGTGGAGAAGAAACAGCTCAACTTGAATCAATTGAAGGAAAAAAGGGCTTTCCTCGCATGAAGCCTCCATTTCCCGCAGGTGTTGGACTTTTTGGCTGCCCAACCACAATAAACAACGTTGAAACTATAGCCATGGTTCCAGATATTCTGAATCGCGGAGGAGAATGGTTTGCATCTCTTGGTAAACCAAATAATACTGGTACCAAGGTCTTTTGTATTTCAGGGCACGTAAACAACCCGTGTAATGTTGAAGAAGAGCTCGGAATTCCATTACGTGAATTAATTGAAAAATACGCAGGTGGAGTGCAAGGAGGTTGGGATAATTTACTTGCTGTAATACCTGGTGGGTCTTCAGTGCCATTAATTCCAAAATCTATATGTGATACTATTGAAATGGATTTTGATTCATTAAGAACTGCACAATCAGGGCTTGGTACTGCTGCTGTAATAGTGATGGATAAATCAACTGATATAATAGCTGCAATAGAGAGGTTATCACACTTTTATATGCATGAGTCCTGTGGACAATGCACACCATGCCGTGAAGGTACTGGATGGATGTGGAGGATTATGAAGAGGATGGTGGCAGGAGATATTAAGCCTGATGAAATAGATAAGCTGCTTGACCTTACAACTCAAATAGAAGGACATACAATTTGCGCGCTTGGCGATGCTGCAGCTTGGCCGATTCAAGGATTAATAAGACATTTTCGCCATGTTATCAAAGAGAGAGCGATAGTTTAACTTTACTTATACTTCTTAAGCCGTTTTGCTACTTAGCAACCAGAGCTAAAAAATATTGATTCCCTTCTCTTTTAGGTGCCAATTCTACCTTTGCAATATCTTCAGTGTCTCGAATTAGCCGTTCTAATTTTTCCAGTCCAACTTCAGTGTTTATAAGCTCTCTCCCTCTAAATCTCATTGTGACTTTAATTTTATGTCCGTGGGCAAGTAAGTCTCTTGCTTGACGCAATTTTGTTCCGTAATCGTGATCACCAATATTGGGACCCAGTTTAATTTCTTTTATAGTTAATGTTTTTTGTTTCTTTTTTGCTTCACTTGCTTTCTTTTTTATATCATACTTTTGTTTGCTATAATCCAGAATTTTACATACTGGAGGGGTTGAATCAGGTGCAATTTCTACCAAGTCTAAACCAACACCCTGTGCAAGCTCCAAAGCTCGTTCTATTAGCACGATTCCGACCATTTCACCACTATGATCAACTAAGCGTACCTCCTTAGCTGTGATGAATCCATTAATTCTGTTTTTATTGTTCTTTTTAACTTGCAAACTTTAACTCCCTTAATTCAAATTAATACTTTTTAACAACAATTCAATAGCCTTCTCCAAAGAAAAAGACTCCTGTCTTTCCGATCCTAAATTTCTTACTGACACAGTTTTACTTGTAACTTCATTTTTGCCTACAATCCACAATATAGGAACCTTGTTTGAACTATGCAAACGTATCTTATAACTAATTTTTTCATTGGTCAAATCAGTCTTGACTCTCACACCTTGTTCTTTTAAAATATTGCTAATTTCTGTGGCGTAATCGTCAGCTTCATTTGTAATGGTCAGAATAGCAAGTTGCGTTGGAGCAAGCCAAACTGGAAATTTTCCTGCATAATTTTCTATCAAAATTCCGATAAAACGCTCAAAAGTCCCAAGAATTGCCCTATGTAACATGACAGGGTGATGCTTGTGCCCATCTGCCCCTATATAAAAAGCTCCCAGACGTTCTGGTAAAATGAAATCAACTTGTAATGTTCCACATTGCCAATTTCTGCCTATTGCGTCTTTCAAAACGAACTCTAACTTTGGACCATAAAATGCACCTTTACCAGGGCTCAGTTCATAACTCAAGCCCGCTTCTTTAACGGCTTCAAGCAGCGCTTTTTCAGCTCTATCCCACACTTCATCATTACCTGCTCTAATATCTGGACGGTCTGAAAATTTCACAAAAATTTCATTGAATCCAAGCTCTGAATATACTTCTTTTAAAAGGTCACAAAACTTTATAGTCTCAGAATTCACTTGTTCTTCCATACAAAAAATGTGTGCATCGTCTTGCGTAAAACCACGCACTCGCATCAGTCCGTGCAATGAGCCTGAGCTTTCATTTCTATGGCATGTGCCAAACTCTGCCATACGTATTGGTAAATCACGGTAGCTCCTGGTGTGAGAATTAAAAATCTGCACATGACAAGGACAATTCATGGGTTTTATTGCTAACTTTTTATTCTCAGATTCGTCAACAATAAACATATTTTCACGAAACTTATCCCAATGTCCAGATCTTTCCCACAGCTCTTTACTTACTAAAATAGGAGTTTTTACCTCAAAATAGCCATTATTTATTAGCTTCTTTCTGATGTAAGACTCAAGAACATTATATAGAATATATCCTTGTTCATGCCAAAAAACCTGCCCAACAGCTTCCTCTTGGATGTGAAATAAATCCATATCCTTAGCAATTTTGCGGTGATCACGTTTTTCTGCTTCTTTGAGGCACTCAAGGTAAGCGTTTAATTCATCCTTATTTCTCCATGCTGTGCCATATATTCGCTGCAACATTGGGCCCTTTGCATCACCTTGCCAGTATGCACCCGCTACTTTCATAAGTTTAAACGCTTTAACTCTACCGGTTGATGGTGAGTGCGGACCACGGCATAGGTCTACAAAATCGCCTTGTCTATAAACAGTTAGGTTTTCACTCTCTGGTATGGATGAGATAATATCAACCTTGTATTTTTCGCCTATACCACTAAAGAAATCAACTGCTTGCTTGCGAGTCCAAACCTCTCGAACAAATCTGTGATTACTTTTTACAATCTCTTTCATTTTCTTTTCTATTGCAGCCAGATCATCCGTAGTGAAGGTACGATCTGTAGCAAAATCATAGTAAAAACCGTCCTGAATTGTTGGGCCGATAGTAATCTGAGTATTAGGAAATAGCTCTTTCACTGCCTGCGCCATTATGTGAGCAGCATCATGCCTTATTATATCTAAACCCGCTTCGTCACTCAGTTGTATTACCTCTATCTCTGTATCAGATTCAATTTCACGTGAGAGATCATATAACTCACCATTTACTTTCAATGCAACTGCTTCCTTTAAAACATTCGGCTGTAGTATATCAAAACCAGTAACTTTACCACTGTATTCTTTTACTTTTTGTTCGGTTGAAAAAGTAATCCTAACCATAAATAAACCTATACGGACATGTAGCTTGAAGGCGGTTTGCTTCTTCCAACGGTGTCATCCCAGTGTCACGCACATAGCCATACGAACATTCATTTTCGAAGGTAAATTGCACAGCAAATGGTGTCATTCCAGTGCTTGACACTGGAATCCAGCTTTTTTGTAATTTCATTGAAAATGTTGTATAGTGTGCTTGTTCACAATCAATTTTACTGGATCCCAGTGTCAAGCACTGGGATGACACCTTTGTGTTTGAGGCAAAACAGGCTATAACATTTAACATACTGCCCTCGCAAACAAATGTTCGTACAGTTGTGTATCAGCTACTGGGATGACACCACCCCTAGTGGGCACTGCCCCTAAATCATAATGGATAACAGGGTTATAAGCTCTGAACATTAATAATAAGGCCTATTCTTTTTTAACCTGAGTGCAATTGCGTCTTCCCAAACTTCACCATTACGCAATAACTTTTCTTTATTGTACATTAGCTCCTCTCTTGTTTCAGTAGCAAATTCAAAGTTAGGACCTTCAACAATTGCATCAACTGGACATGCCTCTTGGCAAAGTCCGCAGTATATGCATTTTGTCATATCAATATCATAGCGCGTGGTGCGGCGACTACCGTCTTCTCTTTCCTCTGCTTCAATAACTATTGCTTGAGCAGGGCAGATAACTTCACATAATTTACAAGCTATGCATCGTTCTTCACCGTTTGGATACCTACGCAACGCATGCTCACCACGAAACCTTGGACTTAAAGGGCCCTTCTCCATAGGATACCTCAAAGTAACCTTTGGCTTAAACATATATTTTAATGTAATAACAAACCCTTTAATTAACTCTACAAAAGACCAGTACCAAGCTAATTTCTTGAGCATAAAATATTTAAAACTTGTGTCAGTCATTATAAATCATATTATCAGTTTTCAAAATAAATATTTTCACCTGGGTGACTTTTACAGCTTTTCTATATAATACATTCACTAGTATGATAGTACTGCATTAATATAAACTAGCAAGATAGATAAAAATTTTGAATATTTTCAAATTAGGTATTTTGGTTTCTTAAGTGTAATATTGCTAAGTAGTTTATATAAATAATGATAAACACAAATGAAACTATTTTCGCTTTGTCGACCGTATTTGGTAAGTCAGGAGTTGCAGTAATCAGAATTTCAGGCAATTACGCGCTTAAAGCTTTAAATCATTTTCATATTAAGAAAGAAATTAAACCAAGATTTGCTACTTTAGTTGATCTATATGATGATTCCAGTCAATTGATAGATAATGGAATAATCATCTATTTCCCTGCTCCAAACAGTTTCACTGGCGAGGACGTTATAGAGTTACAAGTGCATGGAAGCAAGGCAGTTATAAAAATCATCTTGGAGGAATTATCAAAAATTTTCGTTATGGCCAGGCCTGGAGAATTCTCACTTAGGGCTTTTCTAAATGGTAAATTTGACTTAACTCAAATAGAAGGGATTGCAGACTTAATTGATGCTGAGACGAAAATGCAAGCTAAACAAGCGATTAAGCAGATATCAGGAGAATTGGAGAGACTATACAGCAATTGGAGGCAAAGATTAATAACGATACAATCCAAAATCGAAGCATATATAGACTTTCCAGAGGATGTTTGGACAGAAAAAAATGAATTGGAAAAAATTAATAATGAAGTGCGAGCTCTTGTGCGGTTGATACAAGAGCATTTAAATGATAATAGACGGGGTGAAAGGTTGCGTGAGGGTTTACATGTTGTAATAACTGGTAAACCAAATGTCGGTAAATCAACTCTGTTTAATTTCTTAGCCAAGCGTGATATTGCTATTGTTTCTGAATATGCAGGCACAACAAGAGATATACTTGAAGCTCATATTGACATTGGTGGATACCCAATCATTCTCTCTGATACTGCTGGAATTCGTGAGAGTTCAGATCCAATAGAATCAGAAGGTATAAGTCGAGCGAAAAAGAGGTCTTTTGAAGCTGATTTAAGAATAGAACTATTTCCTTTTGAACAACGACACGATGTCAATTATCAAGCCACAGGCAATATACCATCTGTAGTACCAGTGCTTGACACACAACTATGCAAATATTGTAATCAACAAACGGTGTCATCCCAGTGCTTGACACTGGGATCCAGATATAAAAATACTTGCAAATTATGCAATAGACAATGGATTCTAGAAACATGTGCTGAAAACAATGTTCATGATGAGATAAGCTGGATTCCAGTGTCACGCACTGGAATGACATCAGACCAAAATGACACCATTTATGTTCTGAGCAAAGCTGACAATGCAGTTAGTGAAAAAAATATACTGGTTGGCGATGTAGATTTTCTACCTATTTCTATTTTAAAGGGAATAGGTACAAACAAGTTGATCTCCCTCATAAAAGAGAAGGCAGAGGAGAAATTTGGGCATGATAGAGACACTCCTGTGATTACTCGGCAAAG
This sequence comes from Wolbachia endosymbiont (group A) of Nomada flava, assembly GCF_964027055.1. Taxonomy (NCBI): domain Bacteria; kingdom Pseudomonadati; phylum Pseudomonadota; class Alphaproteobacteria; order Rickettsiales; family Anaplasmataceae; genus Wolbachia; species Wolbachia endosymbiont (group A) of Nomada flava. Next base: position 58,835 of record NZ_OZ034725.1, read on the forward strand.
ACATAGGAATCACATGAAGAAGGCACTGGAACATTTACAACGTTTTAATATCGATAATCCAATTGAGTTGATATCTGAAGACTTGAGGCTTGCTGCATTTGAACTTGGTGCGGTGATTGGAATTATTAATGTTGAGGAAATATTGAACAGTATATTTAGCAACTTTTGCGTGGGCAAGTAAAGCTTTTATAGATTGCTTAAAATCAAATGTTGTGATAGAAAAGAAATGGACGGATGGCCGAGCGGTTTAAGGCACCAGTCTTGAAAACTGACGTACGTGATGAGCGTACCATGGGTTCGAATCCCATTCCGTCCGCACAGCATCTCGCTATGCTAGCTGATTTTTAGAGCTTATTTGGACTATGTGGTTCATAACGCTGGAAATCTTGTCTAATCTAGCCACATCTTTTAAAAATACATCCCTTTGTAAATTGACCTTGTTAGCAAAGAAAGCTAATATCTATAAATAGATCACCATCTGAATATGGAAACCGATATCGTAATAATAGGTGCAGGGCCTGTTGGAATATTCACTGCTTTTCAAGCGGGAATGCTTGATATGAGATGTCATATAATAGATGTTTTGGATCAAGCAGGAGGACAATGCACAGCTCTTTACCCAGAAAAGCCAATATATGATATACCTGGTTATCCTGTAATTACTGCCCAAAAATTAATTGAGCGACTAATGGAGCAAGCTTCACCATTTGGGCCTGTTTACCATTTAAGTCAAAAAGTGGAAAAGATTTCAAATAACGAAGGTGAAAACTTTACTATCATAACGAACATAGGTACAGAGGTAAAATGCAAAGCCATTATTGTTGCTGCAGGTAACGGAATGTTTGAATCTAACCGTCCACCCTTAAGTGGTATATTAGAATATGAAAATAAATCTGTATTTTATAGTGTAAATAAAATTTCCGATTTTCAGGACAAAACTATAGTCATTGCAGGGGGGGGTGATTCTGCAGCTGATTGGACTGTAGAACTTTCTAAAGTTGCAAAGAAAATTTATGTGATACATAGGAGAAAGGAATTTCGCTGCACTCCTGAAACTAGAAATAAATTAGAATCACTTGAAAATGATGGAAAGATAGAACTGGTAGTGCCATATCAATTACACGAACTAGCAGGAGGTAATGGGCAGTTGAGCGCAGTGATAGTAAAAAACATTGCCTCTAAGGAAGAAAAAGAAATATCCGCTGATTTTTTGCTGCCATTTTTTGGACTGTCAATGAATCTTGGTCCAATAAACAATTGGGGTATACAGTTAGAACATGGCCGCATAGTTGTTGATCCGGCTACCTTAAAAACCAGTAGGGATAGAATATATGCAATCGGAGATATAGCTACTTATTCAGGCAAACTAAAGTTAATATTAAGTGGTTTTGCCGAGAGCGCAATGGCTTGTCATGACATATACAAAGTAATCCACAACTCTCCAGTCAATTTTCAATATTCAACTTCAAAGGGAATCCATGGAAAAGAAAAACTTGCTTGACACCCTTCGCCGGCCCCCTTATCATGACAGTGAAGCTATTGTATTTGCTTTCGCCAATCTGCAGATTAAAAGGTAAGGATTACTTAATGTATCGGCGTCTTATGTTCAATTTTTTGCAGTATATAGATACTGTATGTCTTTACAAAACTTCATCTACATCTAGATTTTTATCTAAATAAGCTGAACGCGCTTACAAAGCGTTACAAGACATCAAAAAATGCCAATACTCGACAAAGATAGTAAAAGACTAGCTAACTCGGGGATTCTTTGTCTTTTTTTCTGCTTGGTAAATTTCTTAAACACTTGCAGCGTAGGTTAGTTGTAATTAAAAGCAGCTTAATCTCGCTTGTCAAGCGTTTAAAACATAAAAAACGCCAATATTTTAAAGCGGATAATAACCACGGGGCTTCTTTTGCCTTTTTTTTCATTTGGTAAATTTCTTAATATTTATGGCTTAGGTTAGTTACAAATTAAGAGCAATATTCATGGAAATGGTGTCATTCCAGTGCTTGACACTGGAATCCAGTTTTCCATATAATCTCATCGAAAACGTTTTTCTATGCTAGTTTGCTTGTTTACAAGCAAACTTTCCTGGATCCCAGTGTCTGGGCACTGGGATGACATCGTAGAGGCACTGGCCTGACAACCGTCATCCCGCTGCTTGTTAGCGGCTTTGAGATACCGCGAATGAATCGCGGTATGACGGTTCGCAGCGGTATAGTAACTCGTCATCCCGCTGCTTGTTAGCGGGATGACGGGAAAAGAGGTGCTGGGATGACAACCCTCATAAAGTGAAATGAGATCCCGCTAACACGTAGCGGGATGACGAGAAAGGGGCTACTCGGATGACAACGAAGGGCTACTCGGATCTGGTGGACTCAAATCACAATGTTCGTACAGTTATGGGCTGTGCCTTATGGGTGCAACCTGTGATGTTCTACGAGTTGGGTGACAGGAGGTAATGCAGGAAGTTTAATAGCGCAGCAACACGGAACCCCAGGTCAGGCCTGCACCTATTGAAATCAGCAGTACCAGATTTCCTGATTTTATTTTTGATTCTTGTATTGCATAGTCTAAGGCCAGTGGAATTGATGCCGCTGAGGTGTTTGCATGCTTATCAACGGTATTAATCACTTTCTCTATAGGAAAATCTAATTTCTTTACTACTGCTTCAATAATACGAATGTTTGCTTGATGGGGAATTAACCAGTCAATATCAGTGATTTTCAAATTATTGCATTTCAGAGTTTCCTCTACTGAGGCTGTTAACTTATCCACTGCATGTTTAAACACTTCTCTTCCATTCATGCATATTTTTCCAGAATCACCAGTTGAGGATATCCCTCCGTTCGTACATAGTATGTCCACATTGCCATCAGAGTGTAAGTTTGTTGATATGATGCCGTTGCTACCCATTTCTGATTTTATTATCACTGCACCAGCACCATCACCAAAGAGTACACAAATTGATCTGTCTTCCCAGTCAACAATCCTAGACATTATTTCAGCGCCAATAACGAGCGCACATTTAATGCTATTGTTAGATTTGATAAGCGAGTCTGCGATTGTAACTGCATATATAAAACCAGAGCATGCTGCTTGTACATCAAAAGCAAATGCGTTTTTACATTTTAACTTACTTTGTACAATCGTTGCACAGCTAGGAAAAGTTTTATCAGGCGTTGTTGTGGCAACTATGATTAAATCAATTTCATCTACTGAAATTTTAGCTTTTTCTATAGCATTTCTTGCTGCATTTACAGCTAAGTCTGATGTTAACTCTCCTTCATCTGCTATATGCCTTTGAACTATTCCTGTTCTCTGCCTTATCCATTCATCGCTCGTCTCAACTATCGATGCAATTTCGTTGTTACTCAACATTTTTCTTGGTAGGTAAGATCCAGTGCTTAATATGAAACTTTTATTCAATATGACTTACCCCGTTAATTATCTTTTGATTTAAATTTTCACTAATTGCATTTACTGCAAATTTTATGGCATGGGCAAAAGAAATAGCATCAGAATTTCCATGACTTTTAATGATGATACCATTCAGCCCTAAAAACATAGCTCCACTTCTAATTTGGGGATTAAAACGCGTTAATGCTTTATTTAGTTTGGATTTTAACAATATACCAACAAGCATTTTCGCTATCCACGAGTTGAATACTTCCTGCTTTATTAGATTGATAAAGGTACTAGCGGTTGCCTCAGCCGTTTTGAGCATTACATTGCCAACAAAACCATCAGCAACAATCACATCTATATTACCCTCTAAAAATTCACTTGCCTCTATATATCCTTTGAAATTAATGCCAGAAGCGTTTTTAAGCAACTCAAAAGCGCCGCGCACTGAGTCATTACCTTTAACTTCTTCTGTACCGATATTTAGCAAAGCAACTTCAGGATTGTCAATTTTTAATGCTATTTTTGCAAATATACTACCCATTAATGCAAATTGGAATAACGAATCGGCATTACAATCAACATTTGCACCAAGGTCAAGCAAAGCGAAGCTTTTTGTCTTAGTTGGACAGATAGAGACAATAGCAGGACGATAAATATTTGGTAATGTTCCTAAAATAAATCTGGAAATTGCCATCAATGCTCCGGTGTTGCCTGAAGACACCACTCCGAAAGCTTTACCTTTTTTTACTGCCTCAATGGCAGCTTTCATACTTGAGTCTTTACGATGCCTCAGTGCAAAAGATGGCTTATCATTTGCAAGAACATTGTCAGAACAATGAGTAAACTCAGAATTGTTACTGACTTTTTTATATTTTGAAAGCAAAGGAGATACTTCTTCCTTATCTCCATAAATATGAAAAAAAACTTTAATGCCTGGGTCAACAAGGTTGTCTAAAAAAAAACCAGCACCCTGAATTACGGAAAGAGGCGCAAAATCGCCCCCCATAGCGTCAAGTGCAATAACTATATTATTATTGACCGTAGGTAACATATCATAATAGTCACTCTGCCTGTTGCTTGATGAAAACCCGTTTTCCTTTGTAACTGCCATCAACTGCTACGTTATGAGGCAACATGAATTCCCCAGTTGTTGAACACACCACAATATTCTTAGGCTGAATAGCATGATGAGAACGATGCATATTACGCCTTGACTTTGACTTTTTTCTTTTTGGAACTGCCAAAATTTCCTCCATTCTACTACAAAATACAATACATTAGTAACATGTTTTTTACAGGAAGTAAACAGGGATAGTAAAATAAGTAAGGTTTGCTTATGTAATTGAGTTCTATAGCTAAAGTGGCTCTACAATTTGAAAAACCGTCATTCCGCTACTCGTTAGCGGAATCTATACCGCGAGTGAATCCATAGCTGTACGAACATTCATTTTTGAAGGTAAATTGCACAACAGATGATGTCATTCCAGTGCTTGACACTGGAATCCAGAAATTTTGCTTATAACTGAGCTGATGAGCTAAAGGTAGTTGTCTTACGCTAAAACAAACGTTTTTAATTAAGTTGCATAGAAGCTGGATCCCAGTGTCTGGGCACTGGGATGACACCCCACTGGTGGGAATTGCTCCCAAACTACAACGTTCGTACAGTTGTGGATACCGTGGCGGTATGACGTAGGGAAACCTTTCTTGGGTTAGCTATATGAGCTTTAAATTAAAACATCAAGTATGTTGAACTTAAAACATATCTCAGCTATACTTTGCGATAAAGTTAATAAAAATTTTAATAAAATCAGTAAGACTAACCTCTAGCTAAAATGAATACAAAGTGAGCTTTTTTGATATAAATAGTGTTAGGATAATTGGTAGGTACTTTATCAATTTTTTGTTAAGGCTTGGTAGTGCATTCATATTTTTTATTCAATCTCTATACCACTGCCTTGTGCCGCCATATTATTTTAGCAACGTAGCAAGACAAATTATAGAGATAGGCTTTTTCTCTCTGCCAATTGTTGGGCTCACTGGAGTTTTTATAGGAGCGGCGATAGTTTTACAAAGTAGCTTGAGTGACCCATTAATTAACCAAGAACAGATAATACCCAAACTTGTTACGATCACTATCATTAAAGAGTTAGGACCAGTTTTGATCAGCTTAATAATGGTAGGAAAGGTTGGATCATCAGTTGCAGCAGAAATTGGTACGATGCGCATCACCGAGCAAATAGATGCCCTTACAACTTTGAACATTAACCCTTTCAAATATTTAATTGCACCAAGGATTTTAGCGTCAATCATAGTATTTCCCATACTTACAGTATGTGCAGATCTAATAGGAATATTTGGAGGATATGTCACTGCAGTCTTCGAATTTAACCACAATCTAAATATATACATTAAATACACAGCTCAGTTCTTTAATACGTACGATTTTGTAACTGGGCTAGCTAAAGCAACTGCTTTTGGCGCCATAATTTCTGTCTCAAGTTGCTATTACGGTTACCATTGCAAAGAAGGTGCACGAGGAGTAGGTGTTGCTACAACATCAACTGTTGTTTTATCGTCCATACTGATCATTTTAGCAAACTACATGATTACTTTGATACATGCGTAACCCCATAATATCAATATCGAACTTAAGCTTATCTTTTGATGACAGGACAGTACTAAAAGATCTAAATCTTGATATATCAAAAGGGGAATCATTAGTCATACTTGGCGGCTCAGGAAGCGGCAAATCTGTATTAACAAAAATAATCATTGGCTTGCTGACACCAGACTCAGGGTCTATTAAAATAAATAGTAAAAGCAAAAATAAATTTGGGGTTTTATTTCAAAATTCCGCTTTATTTGACTATGTTACAGTGTGGGAAAATATATCTTTTAATTATAAAAAACGCTTTAATATCAGCAAAAAGGAGGCAAAACAGCTAGCAATTGAAAAGCTAAATGATGTTGGATTGGAAGAAAATATAGCAGATATGTTTCCAATAGAGCTATCAGGTGGAATGAAAAAAAGAGTGGCACTTGCAAGGGCAATTGCACACAACCCAGAAATCATCATATTGGATGAACCAACTTCAGGATTGGACCCAATTATGTCAGATATAGTAAACGAGATAATAATAAAATTATCTAGAGATCTTAACCCTACAATTATCACGATTACACATGATATTCATAGCGCATTTAAAATAGCTGATAAAATAGCAGTATTATATGAAGGGGAGATCATTTCCCATGGAACTGTTCAGGAAATACAAAATACTAATAACGAATATATAAAAAAATTCATTCATTATATATAGCTAAAGATATATACACTATTGCTAACAGTCATATTTTTAAGTTTTAACTTTGTAAAAGGTAGTGGACATTGGAATTCAGATTTTTTTCAAACTGGGCCCTATATCAGATAACAGAATTGTTTGTATTAGTTATATATTCAAAAGCTCTATTGATATTTTGCAATATTTGTGATAAAATAATAGCTTAAGGTTGAGAGTAAAAATTTATGAGTGAAGCTCAAGGTCCAAATATTGCAGAATGGCAAGCGCAGCAACAACACCAAGAAGCCGCTGGTGAGAAAAGTGGTTTTGGTCTTGGTCACAGTGACTCTGTTTCAACAGTCGTGGATGGAATGAAATGGTTGTTCAACTTTCATGAAGGGGCGATTGCTGCTTATAATAATGTGTTTGAAAGTTTGGTGAGTGGCAGTAGTTTAGTAACACTGTTTGGAAAGTCAGGTAATATGTTTGGCATAAAACTTCTTGAAGGCCTTGCAGAATATTTTTCAGGTGGAGGTGGGGAAGATATGCCATCAGAAGGAATGGACATGGCTCATGGTGATGATGGACATCACTCAGATGATTACCCTCATGCCAATAACGAAATAGCTCATAATGCTGATGGTTTGCAAGACATGCATGATGCAGGTGATCACCATGGTCAATCTTTTTCACCTGGTCCTTCACCATCTGTTGGTGATGACCACGGGCATGAACTTGGTTAAACGCTTAAAAACTGCTGAATAGTATGCGAGAAGGCCTAATAAGAAAAGTTGCTGTTGTTATAATTAACATGAGTTTGTCTTAGTGAAAAAGGTTTCAGTTTTAGGGTCAACAGGAAGTGTTGGAAAAAAGACTGTAGATTTGCTCTCAAAGAGAAAAGAAGAATACCAAGTGGAAGCACTAAGTGCCCATTCGAACTTTGCTCTACTGGCACACCAAGCAAAACTGCTGAATGCAAAATACGTTGCTATCTCCGATGAAAGGTTTTACAAAGATTTAAAAGAAAATCTACTTGGTACAGATGTAAAAATAGCAATTGGTGCTACAAATATTGCTACCATACCTGTTGATCTCTCAGTTGTTGCAATAGTTGGCATTGCAGGCCTTGAGCCAGTTATGGAGGTTATAGAAAGCGGTACCAAAGTCATTGCATTAGCAAATAAAGAAAGCATTGTTTGCGGTGGAAAGTTATTACTTAAAAAAGCTAAAGAAAAAAACGTACAAATAATCTCTATTGACTCTGAGCACAACGCAATTTTTCAAATTTTGCAAAATGACGACAAATGCATAGAAAAGATCATACTTACTGCTTCTGGTGGACCATTCTTAAATTATAGTTCTGAGCAATTAAGAAATGTCATGGTAGATCAGGCGCTTAGTCACCCCACTTGGAATATGGGAAAGAAAATCTCGGTTGATAGCGCAACAATGATGAATAAGGCACTAGAGATAATAGAAGCACATAACTTGTTTAACATCAGCCCGGATAAAATTGAAGCAATAGTGCATCCTGAGTCAATAGTACATGGAATTGTAACTTATAAGGATGGGTTCAACTTTGCTGTGCTTGCAGAGACTGACATGGCAATTCCCATTTCATATGCTTTGTCTTGGCCGGAAAGATCAGCTTTAAATCGTAAATTAGATTTAACAAAGCAAGGAAAATTGACCTTTCAAGAACCAGACCATAAGCGTTTTCCTGCGCTAAAGCTTAGCATGGCAGTGTTAAACTCTTCTGCTTCACAAACAAACAGTATTGTGCTCAATGCTGCAAATGAAATAGCTGTTAATGAATTTTTGAAGTCACGAATCGGCTTTTTAAAAATAGTAGAGGTAGTGGAATCAACAATGGAAAGTTTTGGTAGTTATACTGATATTAATTCACTATCTGATATAATAAATATTGATTATGAAAGTCGTATTATTGCTAATAAAGTTGTTGAAAGTAAAGTTGTTGCGTATAGCTAGAGTAATGTAACCAGACTGTATTCTGTGATTTTTTTTTAGCAAAGCACGATGCACAATCGTCATTCCGCTACTAGTTAGCGGAATCTATGCCGAGATACCGCGAATGAATCGCGGTATGACGGTTCGCGGCGGCATAGCTATAGCTATCTTCAAAAATATGGTTGAATAATTGTGTGTATAATTATTAATATTTTTAAGCACTTTGGCTATGGCTTTATCTAAGTTTCTCGACCCTAAGCTGGACTTGACCTTCAAAAAAATATTTGGCACTGAAAAAAATAAGAATATTCTCATACATTTTTTGAATGATATTTTAGGATTTACCGAGATAAATACTATACAAGAAGTGGAATTCCTCAGTACTATAATGGATCCTGAAATTGCATCTGATAAGCAAAGTATAGTTGATGTTCTTTGCAGGGATTCTAGTGGGGCCAGGTATGTGATTGAAATGCAGCTCACTCGCGACAAAGGCTTCGAAAAACGAGCTCAACTGTATGCTGCTAAGGCTTACTCAAGACAATTAGATAAATCTGGCAACTACATTGATTTAAAGAAAGTCTTCTTTATTGCTATATCAAATTGTAACTTACTTCCTGAAGAAGTTGATTATATATCCAGCCACACTATAAGAGATGAGAAAACCAATGAGCATGACTTAAAAGATTTTCAATTTGTATTTATTGAACTACCGAAATTTCCTAAGAATAAGGAAGAACAGCTAGCAAGCATAGTGGATCGTTGGTTATTTTTCTTCAAATATGCAGATGAAACTACGGAAGAAGACTTAAGGAAAATAGCAGAAAAAGCACCAATAATAAAGTTAGCCTACGATGAATGAGACAGGTTTAGCTGGAATGAAAAAGATCTAATAGCGTATGAAGAAAGAATAATGGATCTACGCAAAGAAGAAGCCATTCTTGAATACAGACTTGATCTTGCTACTGAAAAAGGCATCCAAATTGGCGAAGAAAGAGGCATCAAAATCGGTAAAGAGGAAGGCAAAATTGAAGGGAAAATTGAAGTCGCAAAAGCAATGCTGGCTAATAATGTTGATGTTACCACTATTGTTAAGTTTACTGGCCTTTCTATTAGTGAGATTGAAGAATTGCAGAATTAAGTGTGAACGGTTACAGAGTAATTTCAAAGTGCATTTGCAGTTGGAACGGATACATTTAATGAGAGTCCCATTTCACGGTGTTCAAATCTACTCCTTCTTGTACCATCTCCCAAAGTGGGCTCATTTCTCTCAGTCGGCCAACATTTTTAGCAACAAGATCTGCTGCATACAAAACTTCTTCTTTAGTTGTAAATCGGCCTAGGCCAAATCTAATTGATGAATGCTCAAGGTCATGGCCATTATTTAGCGACCGTACGACATAGGAAGGCTCAAGAGACGCAGACGTGCACGCAGAGCCAGAACTTACTGCTAAATCCTTGATTGCCATGATGAGAGACTCACCCTCAACATAGGGAAAGCTCAAGTTTAGGTTGCCAGGAATTCTATTTTCATAATCACCATTTAAAACGATATCAGGAAACGCTTCTTTTATCTTATTATACAAAATATCCCTTAATTTTTCCACTCTAGTTGTTTCTTTTTTCATTTCTTCTCTAGCAATACGTGCCGTTTCACCAAAACCAACTGCAAGAGGTGTTGGAACTGTTCCAGAACGCATGCCTCTTTCCTGTCCACCACCACTAATTAGTGGTATCAGCCTAACACGAGGATTCTTTCTACGTACATATAATGCGCCTATTCCCATAGGTCCATAAATTTTGTGGCTAGAGAGACTCATAAGATCAATGCACATCTCATTAACATCAATTGGAACTTTTCCAAAGCTTTGAGCTGCATCTGTGTGGAAAAATATATTATGCTTTCTACATATTACACCAATTTCTTTGACAGGCTGAATTACTCCGATTTCATTATTTACCATCATCACTGAAACCAGGATTGTTTTATCAGTAATTGCTTCCTCAAGCTTTGATAAATCTATAATTCCGTTTTGCTTAACAGGCAAATATGTAACTTTAAAGCCTTCATTTTCCAGATGCCGACAAGAATCCAGAACACACTTATGCTCCGTGCAGACAGTTATTATATGATTTCCTTTATTTTTATAAAAGTGAGCAACGCCCTTGATTGCTGTATTATTTGACTCAGTTGCACCTGAGGTAAAGATAATTTCTTTGCTATCTGCGTTCACCAGATCAGCGATGTGTTTCCTTGCTTTTTCCACTGCTTCTTCAGCAGTCCAACCAAATGAATGGCTGCGAGAGTGTGTATTGCTGAACTCACCAAAGTAAGGTATCATCACCTCTAAAACACGGGGATCCACTTTAGTAGTAGATTGATAATCAAGAAATATTGGTAATTTTATTTTAGTATCATGTATTTTTTTACTTTCAACATTCATAAAGCTACCACGGAGACAAAATTTACAATTATTTTATAGCATTAAAACTTAATTTTTTCAAGATATAATCTTGCATCAAGTACAAAAGTGTCATCCAAGTAGCTGACACATAACTGTACGAACATTTATTTGCGAAAGCAGTGTGTTAAATGTTATAGCCAGTTTTGCCTCAAACACAAAGGCAGTGCCCAGACACTGGGATGACACCCTACTGGTGGCAATTGCTTCCAAATCACAATGTTTGTACAGCTGTGCGCCGTGCGCTGGAATCCGTTTTAGCCCTTATCTATATCTCAGTTCCACCAACAGTTATTGCGTCGACTTTGAGTGTTGGTTGACCAACTCCAACGGGCACATTTTGTCCATCTTTTGAGCATGTGCCAACACCGGGGTCCAACTTTAAGTCGTTGCCAACCATGGATACTTTTTTTAGCACTTTTGGCCCATCACCAATTAGTGTTGCTCCTTTTACTGGCTGTGTAATTTTGCCATTTTCTATTAGGTAAGCTTCCGAAGACGAAAAAACAAATTTTCCTGACGTTATATCAACCTGCCCGCCACCAAAGTTTACTGCATATAGACCTTTCTTTACGCTAGATATTATTTCCTCCGGTGTATGTTTTCCAGGCAGCATATAGGTGTTTGTCATGCGCGGCATAATAACTTTTTTATAACTTTCTCTTCTACCATTACCAGTTGGATTCACACCCATGAGTTTAGCGTTCATATGATCCTGCATGTATCCTTTGAGGATCCCATCCTCTATCAATATATTATAACTGGGTGGAGTGCCTTCATCGTCTACGCTGATAGAGCCACGCAAATTAGGCAGAGTTCCGTCATCAACTACTGTGATGTCACTAGCTGCTACTTGTTTACCCATAGAATTTGAAAATGCTGAGACTTTTTTGCGATTGAAGTCGCCCTCAAGTCCATGACCCACGGCTTCGTGTAACAATATTCCTGGCCATCCTGGACCTAAAACGACTGTCATTTCTCCGGCTGGAGTTGGAATTGCTTCAAGATTTACCAGTGCTTGTTCTAACGCTTGGTTTGCAACTTCTTTCCACTTTTTCTCAGAAATAAACTTACTATAAGGGTCCCTTCCACCATGCCCTGCAGAACCTCTTTCGGTACGGCCGTCCTTTTCTACAATGACTAGCACATTGAAACGTACCAGAGGCCTGATATCGCTTAATCTGTGATCACCCTTTATTATTTGTACGACTTGCCATTCTCCACTTAAAGTTATTTTTACTTGCTTCACGCAGTTATTTTTAGATCTTATATATTCGTTAACCTCATTGAGTAGTTTAATCTTTGAATTCAGATCCATTTCATTTATAGGGTTAATCCTCGAATATAGGCTTTTTGTCTCTTCGTTTAAATTTATTGAATTTGTCTTGTTTAAAGACACTGAGCTTTTTACCATAGAAGCAGCATTACTAATTTCTTTTTCGCTGATCTCAGAAGAACAAACGAAAGATGTACTATCTTCACAAAAAGACCTTAAACCAAATCCCCTTCTAGTATTCAAGTCCATGTGTTTTAATATGTTATCCTCAAAAACCAAGGACTCCGACTGGCAAAATTCTAGAAACAGCTCACCACCATCGCTATTGCTCAAAGCGTTATTGACTATTTTATATACGTTATTAATATTAACATTGTTTTTAGCAAAAAATATTTGATCTAGATTTGGCATTACCTTTGAACTAAAAATTGTTTAAGTATATTATTTAACTTTAACATAGTAAACTATAAAAAGCCCGGGTGGCGGAATTGGTAGACGCGCTAGCTTCAGGTGCTAGTAACTTTTTAAGTTGTGGAAGTTCAAGTCTTCTCTCGGGCACTCTTAGCTTCTATATTGCTTGTTGAATTAATTAATGCTATAATATAACATATTAGGTAATATTTATGCTATGTATGATGAAAAAAATAAGTTAGCCCACAGAAAGAAGGTACGAACTTATTCAAAACGCTTAGTTACTACACTATCTACTATCTCTTTCATTGGATACATAGCGGCATTGGTCTTGAATATTCCTGTCTTAAGTCTGTATTTTAGTATTGCCGGCACTATATTAAGTGCACTTTCGTTTGCTTTAAATATATGGTCATTAAAGGATCATTTTCTACAGAAGCAACTTGGTGTAGCAGGACAAAAAAAACCAACAAAGATCTGTCTTGATATAGCATCCAGTGCTTCATTTCTAATAGGAGGTATTGCATCTATGTCGCTTTTTGAGTCTTCTGTTATTTATTTTGTTTCTACGCCTTTTTTTATTCTAGGCTGTGCTATTATGGCAGCTAATATCGTTCGAACTATGATTAGCGAACCACAGGCAGAAAAACCTACTGATGACCACTCCCTAGTTGCAGGAGCAGCTTAAGTATTAACTTATTTAACTTATACAGGAATATTAGCTATATAATTCCACTGAAGGAAGCCATTCAAAAGAGTTCAACGTAATTAGCGTCAAAAAAGTGTAAGCAGAAATTGTGGGCTTATTGGGGTAGGAGCGCTTAGTACTCCTACTTCCACATCAATTACTTGAATAATTGCTCAAGCTATCAAAATAAAAGTTTTTATTCAGTAATTTGTGTATAAAGGGTACTATTTTACTAGTAGTGAAATAAATCAGAATGAAGTCTATTTTATTAACGAGGCCTTTATTGGACTCGTTCAATACAAGAAATATATTGAGAAAGTATGGATACAAAGTTTTTATAGAACCAGTATTCACAATAAAGTACTTAAATCCTGATATATCTGCGTACGAATTTGACGTTGTGATATCTACAAGTAAAAACAGTGTAAAGGCTTTTAGTCAAATATGCAAAGAGGATGACTTTCCGATTATTACAGTTGGTAATTCAACCATGCAGGCTGCAAAAAATTTGGGATTTTCTGATATAATCTCAGCAGACAGCAACGTTGATGATCTGATATCATTTATAAAAGCTCATTATTCAAACGCAATAAAGTTCTTATATATAAGGGGACAAGAAGTATCATGTGACCTAAAAAAGAGATTATCTGAAGAAGATTTCAACGTAAGAGAAGTTGTACTCTATAAAACAATTATAAAAAGGAATCTAACTAATAGGTGTAAAAATTTACTATTGGATGGTAAAATTGATAGTGTTGCTTTTTTTTCCTCACAGACAGCAAGGATATTTTGTTCATTAGTTCTAAAAAGTGGGCTATCTCATGTGATGAATAATGCAGTTGCATATACCATGAGTAAGAACATTGCTGATAGTTTAAAGTTAATCAAATGGAAAAAAATTATAACATCGAGGTTGCCTACTGGGGAGAGTTTAATTGATATAATTAATAAGGATTGCTGATGCTAAAGATTGCAACTTGGAATGTAAACTCCATACGTAAAAGAGTTAACCAACTTTGTAGTTTTATAGTTGATAGTCAGATAGATATAGTTTTGCTGCAAGAGATAAAATGTACGGAAGAGCAATTTCCTTATGCAGAGATAGAAAAGTTAGGATATGAATATGCTATCTATGGACAAGTTGCAAGAAATGGCGTTTGTGTTTTATCTAAATATCCAATATTGGAGAAGTTTAAGATTGATATCGTAGAAGGTTATCAAGAAGCACGTTATATAGAGTGTGTGATAAAGTATACCAATAGTAAGATAAGGGTGGGAAGTGTATACGTGCCAAATGGTCAAAGCCTGGACTCTCAAGCATTTGAATATAAACTCAAGTTTTTTGATAATCTATATGAAAGGATGAGCACTTTGTTAAAGAATGAAGAGTTAACTATTATAGCTGGCGATTATAATGTTGCACCGGATGAAATTGATGTCTTTGATTCAAATTTATTGAATGGCCAAGTGTGCTTTCATATAAAAGAACGTGAGAAGTTAAGAGCAGTCTTGAATCTTGGGTTTAAAGACGCGTTTAGAATATCTCACCCAAATTTGCAACAATTTACTTGGTGGCATTATCAAGGCAATTCACTCAGAAATAATCAAGGAATGCGAATAGATTATATGCTGTTATCACCACAAGCTGTAGATAAATTGGAAACATGCTACGTAGATGATAGATTGCGTAAGCTAGAAAACCCGTCTGATCATACTCCTGTTGTATGCGTTATAGAATAATAGCAGACCTCTTACACAACTCACTTTTTGGCAAACTTAGGTAATCCCTGCTTGTTTGTTGCTTGTGTTTTCTTCCCTTCGTTTGTTTTCCTTTCTTGTCCAAGGTTGATCTTGCTGTTTGCTTTCTTCGTTTCCCCTGTTGTTTTCCTGGGAAATTTGCTCAGGAACAGGTTGTTGTTCACTCTTTTCTTTTCCTTGGGAAATTTGTTCAGAAACAGAAATGGGTTGCTCACTCCCTTTAGCCTTCTCGACTGGGGTTCCTAAAATTTTATTGATACCATCGCAAATTTTTTTATTCAATTTTGCTCTCTTTTCTGTATCATCTTTATCTTGTGAGCTAGGGTCATACAAAGTACCTTTTTTGTTATTTGAAAAAAGAACTTCAACTCCTCTCTTTACGACAAATATTGTGCCGATAGCAGTAAGAACTACTCCGAGTGTAGTAGGACCAAAAATTAACATTGGAATAGTGGAAAGAAGGACAGGAAAAAAGATCTTGCTTAAGAACGTTGTTACCATCTCTTCATCACTAAGTGGTGGTTCATCTTCCTCTTTTTTGTCTTTACCTAAGAATGGTATATTCTCTAATAACCCATCTTTAAAAGAGCCAAGAAAGTTTTTAGGATCTACCTTTATTCCAAACAGCCACCCGGGAAGCTTTATGAATGAATCTTTAGCTTCTGTACCGCGTATATCAGCTACACAGTCATCTACTACTTTTTTTATTTTACCATTCTTGAGATTCTCCTCATTAGCTAATTTTTTCTCTCTAATTTTCTCAAATACGGAAAGTAAAAACTGAGAAAAATTCTCTTCACTTAGTAACTTTATATCTTCATGATTGATTTTCTTGAATATACCTTCATGATTTTTTGATATAAAAGTAAAAATTTTCTTTTCATTTCCATTCTGTAATCGCTTTAATTGTTTGTTTAATGACTCCAGATCACGATGTAATTTTTGTTTTTCTTTATCTGAAAGTTCTTCTTTCAATTTCTGTTTCTTCTTTTCTATTTCCTGTTTCGTTTGCTTTTCTAGAGTTTCTGGATTTTCTAAAATATCTAAGAAAGCACGATAGATTAACTGATGTTCCTCTTTTTCAAAAGTTTTCTCACCTTCATTAGGTAACTTTGGAGGTTTTGAACTTTTTACTTGTGGGCCTGTCATGGCTGACCTATTTGCATTTGCTATGTTCTATTCTAACATATTTTTCGTATTAGTTCAAATGATTTATACTCCTAGAATTCACGATGTTTAAGTCATAATTAAGGGAATTTAGACCCCAGTTGTCGCCAACTTTTATTTCTACTTCAAGTGGTATAGAAATTTCTATTGCATTTTCCATTATATCTTTCATAAGTTTTGCTGTTTCTTGTACCTTTTCGTCTTCTACTTCAACCAGTAGTTCATCGTGAACCTGGAGGATTATTTTACCTACTTTTAATTGGTCAAAAAGCTGAATCGTCGCACGTTTTATTATATCAGCGGCGGTGCCTTGCAGTGGTGCGTTTATTGCTGCCCTTTCTGCAAATTGTCTTATATAAGGAATTGTATTGTTTATGTCTCTTACAAAGCATCTCCTGCCAAACAAAGTTTCTACATAACCATGCAATCTTGCGATAGACACTGCTTTTTCCATATAGGCCTTTATTTCTGGGTAACAGGAAAAATAGTAATTAATGTATTCAGCAGCTTCCGCAATGGTAATTCCAAGCCGTTTTGCAAGACCAAATGGGCTAATGCCATATATAATTCCAAAATTAATGGATTTTGCTTTGCGTCTTAATTGCTCATCTATTTCTTGCACTCCAAAAACTTGCCTAGCGGTGATATCGTGAATATCTTGTTCGTTTGCAAAAGCTTCTTTAAATGCTGCAACGTTTGCAACGTGTGCCAGGAGTCTCAATTCTATTTGTGAATAGTCAGCAGAAATTATCTTATGCCCTTTTGGCGCAATGAATGCTTGTCTAATGAGATTTCCTTCTTCGCTTCTGATAGGAATGTTCTGTAAATTAGGATTGCTGGAGCTCAGCCTTCCAGTTGCAGTTGCAGTCGTTGAAAAGTTTGTGTGTATCCTACCATCAATGGAATCAACTTGCTTTATTAGTGCATCAGTGTAGGTGCCTTTTAATTTACTTAAATGTCGCCAATTTAAGATTTTACTTGCGATTTCTACCCCTTCTTCTTCGAGTGCCTCTAGAACTTCATAATTGGTGCTATACGATCCAGATTTTTTTGACTTTTTCTTTTTATTAAGCCCCATTTTATTAAATAAAACATCACTTAATTGTTTTGGCGACGCAATATTAAATCTTTCCTCTGCTAAGTTATATATCTCATCTTCAAGCACGGCAATTACCTGCTGAAATTTATCGGATAGCTCCTGTAGTTTTTGAATATTTAGCAATATTCCATTTTTCTCCATATCAAATATTACTTTCATAAGTGGCTTATCGAAGCGCTCGTAAATTGTGAACAATTTTTCCTGAAATAATCTTTGTTTCAGCTTTTCATGAATCGCTATTAAAGTTTTTGCCGAGAAAATTTCTGCATTTTCACTCAAATTATGTGCAACTATGTTTGGAATACTGTGATCATGCTTTCCTGTATCCAAGCTATACGACATTATCATCAAATCATCAACTGAATCTAGCATCTTCTCTACTACAGGAAAGATTTTCCTGATCTCTTTAATGTTATGTATTATTTTAAGCACCCCATTTGAGAGTAAAGTTGAGTTAATTGTAATGAGTGCATCTTGTATGCTGTCTTGCTCTATATAAAAAATATTACTTTCGCTATAAGATAGACTTAATACATTGTTTTCAAGGTGGTAATGAATTGCAATTCTGCCTTCGTATCTACAATGCTCTAAAAATTTCTCTAACTCTTCACTACTATATTCTGTTTTCTTTTCTGTGCTAGATCCATTGTAAGAAAAAAGCTTTTCCACTTTCCCTATTAAGGAATTGAATTCATACTTCTTTAAAAAGGATAATAGTTTCTCCATATTTGGAGAATGGACTTCATATTTTGCAATATCATGTTGAAGGTCTACTTTTTCGCATAGTGATAAAAGTTCTCTTGAAATTAATGCTTTTTCCTTATGTTCGGTAAGAATATTACGAATCCTCGTTTGCTCGATGTTATCAATGTTCTCTATAATATTATTCAATGAATCAAATTCATCTAATAATTTAGTGGCAGTTTTTGGACCTATTCCCGGAACGCCTGGAATGTTATCGGATGCATCACCAGTTAGAGAAAATAAATCAAGAAGCTTGTGTGAGTTTACACCAAATTTTTCTACTATTTGTTTTTCATCTATATATATATTTTTAATGGGGTCGAATATTAAAATATTGTGGTTCAAGAGTTGAAACAAATCTTTATCTGATGAAACGACTACCACTTTAAAGTCTTGGTGGTTGGCGTATTTTGCAGCTAGTGTTGCGATTATGTCATCTGCTTCATAACCTTCAATTTCTTCATAGCTGAGGTTAAAAGCTTCTACCGCTTCCCTCAGTATGGTGAACTGTGGAGTTAGATCCTCAGGAGGCGTTACTCTGTTCGCTTTGTACTCAGGATATAAATTGTGCCTAAAATTCTTTTTCCCTGCATCAAGTGCTATAGTTAAGTAGTCCGAATGGGCAATGTACTTAAGAACCATATTCAGAAAGCCATATACACCACCTATTGGCATTCCTGTTGTGGTAATTAAGTGAGGTAGTACATAGTAAGCTCTGAAAAGAAAACCATAGCCATCGATGATTGTGAAAGTTTTTTCTTTCATTGTAGATATTTATGCGTGCTTTTGATGGTCCACTATTTAGCTGAGAAAATCAAGTTTTTGTTTTTCTGCTTTTGAGCGTTGCAAGAGATTTTACCGAAAATAGCATTCATGATGGGGATGTACACATATGTAATATCAAAACCTAGTAGAAGAAATTCATATTTTACCCAATCGAAGCGGGGAAATGTATTTCTCACCAGAATTCTGGATTAGAGATTAAAAAAACAAGAATATCAATAGCTTATTGTTTTAGCATTTACGATAAAGCAGTAAGTATTTCAAGATTAATTACTAATTGACCTTACCCAGAAAAAGTGGAGAGAAAGTTTGGAATGTTTTTTACAAAAAGAATGATGCATCAAATTGTTCTGGAATGCAATAGTTAGAGGTTGTCCACAAACCAGTAAATCAAGCATATTCCCTACTTAACATAACTTTACTCATAGCCAGATATATGAAACTTTCAGTAGATGTTGTAAGTAAATCGTACTCCTTTGATAGCCTTCTATTTCTATTGATCCAAGCAAAAGTCCTCTCTACCACCCACCTTCTCGGCTGTACTGAAAATCCAGGATCCCGTTGTGGCAATAGTTCTAGTGGTGTATCTTTATGCACCCAAAACCTACATGGAGGCCTTTTGACAATTTCAATATCTATCCCATATTCTCTCTTTACGTAATCCTTTAAATATTTTCCTTGGTATCCCATATCAGCCCACATTTTCTTAATATTGCTGTATTTTTCCTTCATATCGTCCAATGCCATCTTCACCCCATCTCTGTCATTTTCGCTTGCAGCTCCTACATAGCAACCAAGCACAAATCCTTGAGTATCTGTGATTATATGTCTTTTTCTCCCCTTTACCTTTTTCGCACCATCATAACCTTTGACCCCCCTTTTTCCGTGGTTTTTACCGATTGACTGTCCACTATGCATGCGCTCGGCTCCTCATTTCTTCCCATTTTTGACCTACTATATTTAGTGATATCATAGTTCATTTTCTCAAAAATTCCCTGCTTTTTCCATCTTCTAAACTGTTCATGCACAGCCTTCCACGGCGGAAAATCGTGTGGTAAATAGCACCATTGACATCCTGTGCGCAGTATATAAAGAATTGCATTTACTATCTCACACTTACTGTATTTTGGTGGCCTTCCTCCTTTCTTGTACGATACTCTGAAGTGTTTTTCTATTCTTGCCCATTCCCTTTTACTTAAATCTGTTGGATATTTTTTCCTCATCTCTTACCTCAATATTCTTTCTTTATATACTACGTATTCCTTGGTTTGTGGACAACCTCTAAGAGGTTGTCCGGAAACAAGTAAAAGGCTATAATATCTGAAATTTTAGTACGGGGTAAAGATGAGAAAAAAGTATCCAACAGATCTAAGCGAAAGGGAATGGGCAAGAATAGAAAAACACTTCAGAGTATCATACAAGAAAGGAGGAAGGCCGCCAAAGTATAGCAAAAGAGAAATATTAGAAGCAATTTTCTATGTATTGCGTACAGGGTGTCAATGGCGGTATTTACCAAATGATTTTCCGCTATGGAAGACTGTGTATGAGCAGTTCAGGCAATGGAAGAAGCAGGGAATTTTTGAGAAAATGAATTATGAAATATAGTAGAAGAAAAATAGGAAGGAATGAGCAGCCGAGTGCCTGTATAGTAGATAGTCAATCTGTAAAGACTACAGAAAAGGGGGGATCAAAGGCTATGATGGAAGTAAAAAAGTAAAGGGTAGAAAAAGGCATATAATTACAGACACTCAGGGTTTTATACTAGGTTGTTACGTAGGCGCTGCTAACGAAAATGATAGAGATGGTATTAAAATAGCATTAAACAATATGAGAACAAAATATACTAAAGTTAAAAAAATGTGGGCTGACATGGGATACCAAGGAAGAAATTTAAAGAATCACATAAAGGAAGAATATGACATAGATATTGAAATTGTTAAAAGGCCTCCATGTAGATTTTGGGTGCACAAAGATACGCCACCTGAGCTACTACCAACAAGAGAACAAGGGTTTAAAGTACAGCCAAGAAGATGGGTTGTAGAAAGGACTTTTGCTTGGGTTAATAGGAATAGAAGGCTATCGAAGGAGTATGATTTACTCACAACATCCACTGAGAATTTCATATACCTAGCTATGAGTAGGGTTATGTTAAAGAGGGAATATGCTTGAATTTACTTGTTTCCGGACAACCTCTATAGCATTTCTCATAATAGTCCAAACAGGTCATAGGAAGGCAGAATCAACAGCACGACGAAAGGATTCGAATAGAGGAATGTTTTTCCTGGCTCTGTTTTTTATAGCAAACCAATGATGCTCAATTTTGTTGAAATCTGGAGAATAAGGCGGCAGATACAAAATTTCTGCACCAACCCCTTTAGCAAGCTCGATAATCTTATCAGACTTATGAAAAGTAGCATTGTCAAGAATGACAGTCTGTCCAGGTTCCAAGATCGGTGTCAAAAATTGCTCAAACCATCCATTAAAAACATCCATATTACAGTGGCCTTCAAAGGTTAACGGAACAACTATCTTTCTTCCACTTAAGGCTGCAACCATACTGATTCGTTGAGTTTTCTTTCCAGATTTTAAGGCATAAAACCGCTGTCCTTTCTGGCAATATCCGTAGGGGTAGTCTTCGGTGTTATCAATGCCATACTCATCTATATACACTAAGTTTTTAGGTTCTTTTGTCGCTATAATTTTCAAAAATTCAGCACGTTTTTCTTCGTTTCTTTCCTTGTATCCATATGTCTTTTTTTGCGCGTAAATCCAATTTTTTTAAGGGCTCGATAGATCGTTTGGATACTAACGTTGTTCCAAAGTTTAGCCATTTCCGATAGAGTCTTTCCTCCGTGTTCTCTGGCAAATTTGGCAAAGGTATCCCAGTCGGTAATTTTGTGATTGTAACCCCCATTTCCAAGTTTTTTTGATTGAAAGTCTCCTGTTTCTTTTCTTCTTTGCTGCCACTCCCATAAAGTAGTTCATCCAATCTTAAATCTTGCTGCCACTGTTTCTCTGCTTTCTCCTTCGTCTAGCGCTTCCATTGCTTTTTTTCTTAAATCATAACTATATGCTGCTGGCATTCAACCTCCTTATCATCATCTATCCTTATCCTATCACATCCGGACTTTTATGGAAAGAGCTATACTATCAAACTATTGCGATTGCAAAATGTGCTGTCTTGCAAAACCTTCATTCCTCTTGATTCTGTCAATTTTACAAAACTTGCCGTATTGCTTGCAAACATCCAACACCAGCCAAGTTTTCCTTTGTTATAGTGACTGGTTTCATCGATATGCAAAACCTCACTTCTGCTTATTTCTTGTTCGATTTGCTCATATGTTTTTTCGCATTTTAATGCAACTCTGTGTTCACTATTTGATATGCTGCCAACACTTATGTTCAAATTAAAAATGTCATTTATGATACTAGCCACTTCACGCTTTGAGTTTTTGTAAAATCCGCTGAGTGCTGCAATTATAGACTTAACCCTTGGACCAAATGTATCTGGCGTAACACCTTCTGGTAACTTGCTACTTTTTCTTTTTCTGCATCTCCGACAACGACCATGTTCCAATTACTACATAAGGCCTAATTTCCGGAAGATCAACTTTTTGGTGCACATAAGGTTTTTCGCATATTACAAGCTCTCCT
This sequence comes from Wolbachia endosymbiont (group A) of Nomada flava, assembly GCF_964027055.1. Classification (NCBI taxonomy): domain Bacteria; kingdom Pseudomonadati; phylum Pseudomonadota; class Alphaproteobacteria; order Rickettsiales; family Anaplasmataceae; genus Wolbachia; species Wolbachia endosymbiont (group A) of Nomada flava. The sequence continues at coordinate 81,535 of NZ_OZ034725.1, forward strand.
CCGCATTCGCAAATATTAGGCAACTCTATTTTTACTACTTTATCCGCTTCCATTGTGGCATGAAAATTTCCTTTATGCCCAACCTGATCGCCAACATTCCTTTCGCTTTTTGGCTTGTCCTTTTTTGTTTTGTACAATTCTTTAGAGCTCGGTAGAGATGAATTTTTCGAGTTTAAACCAAGCCTTTCCTTTAATTCAGCGTTCTCTATCTTTAAAGCTTTATTTTCTGCTTTTAAGTTTTCTATCTCTGCTTTCAGTTTTTCTATTTTTTGCTGTAAATTTTTGCAAAGTTCTAAAAGGTTTACCACATTACCTCACTTTTGCTCTATGATTATCTTTTTAGATCACTTTGTCTACCTTATTCTACCACTCCGCTGAACGGATACCTTGGGTTAGCTATAGCTAACACCACAATTGTACTAACATTGTGATTTGAGAACAACCTTCACCAGAAAGGGTGTCATTCCAGTGCTTAACACTGGAATGACGAGAGGTAACGCAAGAAGTTTACTCTTAATAAAAACCTGATGATGAATCATTATTACCAAATTTCGGCCTATTTCTGTTGCTGAAACCAGAACGAGGACGAGGAGGCCTCTTATGGTGACTTCCTCCAGGTTTTCTACTAAATGAATTATTGTAATAATTATCCCTGTCATTTGGACCATCTTTCCTTTCCTCGTTGTAAAGCTCACCTTCAAAAAACTCTCCCGTCTCTTGATCAACCCGACGTCTTGACAACTTTGGACACCCACCTTTTTCGAAGTCAATTACTAGTGCTTTGAAAGTATCATCTTGTTTAAGTACGCTCTCTATAGAATCTATATGTTCATTAGCTACTTCACTTATGTGCATTTTTCCTTTTCTGCCATTAAGAAATTCAAGCTCTACAATAGACTTCTCTATTCTTACAACCTTGACATCAACTATAGAACCTTGTTCTAGTTCTGTTATTGAATCAATCATCATACTCTTTGCAATTTCAGCTTCAGTGCCACTCGTAGCAAAAACAGAAACTTTACCATCATCTCCTATTTCAATTTTTGCATTACTTCTTTCACACACACTGCGTATATTTTTCCCCTTAGAACCTATAGCAGCAGAAATTTTGTCTTTATCTATGTAAAATGATAACATCCTTGGTGCATGGTCTTTGACATCATCACTGTGTTCTGAAATCACTGCATTCATTTTTTCTAAAATATGTAATCTTCCAGCTTTTGCCTGTTCTAAAGATTTTTCAACAATTTCAAAGCTTATACCAGAAATTTTCATGTCCATTTGTAGCGCCGTAACCCCTTCACTAGTTCCTGCTACTTTAAAGTCCATATCACCAAGATAATCTTCATCACCAAGTATATCGGAAAGTATTACATACTCGTCTTTATCTTTGATGAGACCCATAGCAATTCCAGCAACAGGGGCCTTTATTGGCACACCCGTATCCATTAAAGCAAGAGAAGTCCCACAAACTGTTGCCATAGAAGAAGAACCATCAGACTCCAAAATTTCGGACACTACTCTTATTGTATAAGGAAATTCAGACTTATCGGGTAAAACAGGATGAATTGCTTTCCAAGCAAGTTTGCCATGACCGATTTCTCTTCTTCCTGGTGCACGCGCAGCAGAAGTTTCTCCAACAGCAAATGAGGGAAAGTTATAATGCAACATGAAATGCTCACGTCTATCCCCTTCAATATCATCCACAATTTGCTCATCTTGAGTGGTGCCAAGAGCAGTAACAACCAGTGCCTGAGTATTGCCTCTTGTAAATAGTGCAGAACCGTGAGTTTTGGACAGAATATCAACTTCAACTTCTATCTGACGTATCTCATCATGCTTACGACCGTCTATCCTTACACTTTTCTTCCTAATTATTTCACGTACTAAAGATCTTTCAAAGTTTTTTACTGCACACGTAATTAACTTTTCGTCTTTTCCAGTTTCTTTAAGAGTATTCAATATATTCTCTCTGATCGCTTCTAGAGCTTGAACTCGCTCTTGTTTTACTGTTTGCGAATATGCTTTTTCAAAATCTTTACCGTATTTTTCGAGCTCTTGTGTTATATCTGATGCATCAATAGGGGCAAAGCTCTCAGGTTTATTGCCAATTGTATCAGCAAACTCTTTTATGAGCTTAATGACAGGCTTAAGGTGTTCATGGCCAAATTTTATTGCATTAAAAACATTTTCTTCAGAGAGCTCTTTCACTTCTGATTCAACCATTAAAATTGAATTTTCATCACCAGACAAAAACAGATCCAAGCTGCTTGCTTTCATCTCTTGAACAGAAGGGTTGAGTATATAGTTATTATTTTCATCACAACCAACCATCACTCCAGCTATAGTAAAGTGAAAGGGAACACCAGAAATTGCAAGAGCTGCAACAGCACCAATCAATGCTGGCACTTCAGGAGGATTGACTGTATCATAAGTTAATAGATTGCACACCACACTAATTTCATCATGAAATCCTTCTGGGAATAGTGGTCTTATACTTCTATCTATTACTCTTGAGATTAAAGTTTCTCTATCAGATGGCTTGCCTTCTCTTTTAAAAAACCCGCCAGGGATCTTACCCATGGCATAGCTTTTTGCGATAAACTGCACATTTAAAGGTAGGAAATCAACGCTTTCTTCCTTCTTTTTACGTACAACAGTTACTAAAACAGAAGTATCACCGTAATTTACAACTACTGAACCATGAGCTTGGCGTGCTATTTTTCCTGTTTCTAAAGATAAGGCACGACCACCCCACTCTATAGATTTTTTTATAATTTTAAACATATTAAATTCCTCGATTATTTTCTAATGCCTAACTTCTCTATTAATTCCTGATAGGCTTCATTACCAAATTTACGCTTTATATAATTTAAGTGCTTGCGTCTTCTACCTATCAATATAAGTAAACCACGCTTAGAGTGATGGTCATGCTTGTGCACTTTAAAATGCTCAGTTAAGTTACTGATCCTCTCGGTCAAAATTGCACATTGTACAAAAGATGAGCCTGTATCATCTTCTTTAATTGCATATATATTTATCAAACTCTTTTTCTTTTCGGATGTTATCGACATCTAAACCTCATTTTAAATATTAAAAACACGAATAGGTTTCACACAACCATAAATAAAACTGCAGATTGCAATAGGTACACTACCCACCACCGTACAACAAATATCATGATTCTTTAAATTACGCAAGTTATTTAATACAACTTCCTGACCTTTTCTGATTTTCCCCGCATCTTCTAGGGAAATTTCAACTTTGAACATCGATTTTAAAGCCGATTCAATGGGGATGACGAAACTTTTTGTATTACTCCCTGTCACTCCATCATCTTCTGTCATCCCACCCCCCTCTGTCATCCAAGTAGCTGACACTGGGATCCAGCCTATTTCATCACGAACATTGTTTTTGACATATGCTCCTAGAATCTTTTGTCCATTACATGATTTGTAAGTATTTGTATATCTGGATCCCAGTGTCAAGCACTGGGATGACATCGGAGAGTAAGTTGTTGTGTTTTTTTTAGTAAGTTGCTCAATTGTCACTGATTCATTTTCTCTAAAGTCACCTACCATAGTTCTTCTTAATTTTGTAATGTGTCCAAAACAATTTAATGCAATTCCAAGATCACGAGCAATTGATCTTACATATACACCACTACCGCATATCATAGAAAAATTTGCACTATTTGATATCTTACTATTACCCACAAATATAAATGGACTAAAAAGTAAAATATTACAATATTAAAGTTTGCAAATATTGAGGGTATAAAAATGGCAAACGAGAGTAATGAATGGGCTAAAAATGAATTTGGAGATGCTGTACTTGGAGATAAAAGATTAACTGACCGATTAGTAAAGATTGCTGATAGTTTGATAAGTTTACCTGAAAGCTCAATTAATGAGGCATGCGGAAGTTGGTCAGAAGCAAAAGCAGCATACCGTTTTTTTCAAAATGAGAATGTAAAAGAAAGTGATATTTTAGCTACACATATTAATAAGACGGTTGAGAGAACAAAAGCTCACAAGAGGGTTCTTGTCATTCAAGATACCAGTTACATTATATATAATAACCATAAAAAAACAAGCGGATTAGCAAATTTGTCCAGTTATGATACTGCAAAAGGTATTATAATGCATACAGCTCTTGCCGTTAGTATAGAAGGTTTGGTACTAGGGATACTAGATCAAAAAGTTTATTCAAGACCTGAAGAAACTGAAAACCTTAAAAAAAAGAGCGATCGCATTGAAGATAAAGAAAGCGTAAAGTGGTTGGAAACTTTAAGAAAAACAAATAATATTATTGATCCAACTCAAACTGAGACTATAACTGTATGCGATAGAGAAGCAGATATATATGACTTTTTTGAGCTTGCACATAATCTTAATTCGGCAGTGCTAGTTAGAGCATGCAGAGATAGAGCAGTAAATAGAAAATCTCGATATCCTGAAAAAGGTGAGCAGAAGTTATGGGCATTTCTCTCATTGTGCAGGTACGGTAGAAGTTGAAGTTCCTGTAAAAGATAATAAGCCAAAAAGAACAGCACGTTTGGAAGTTAGATTTGGAAAGTTTATGATGAATCCATCTAAGAATAATATTAGGCATAAGACGGAAGAACTACCTAAATTACCACTTTATGCAGTTTATGTTGTTGAGAAAACTCCCCTTCCCTTAAAAAAAACCGCTAGAATGGATGCTATTAACGAATCTTTCAGTTAATACTTTCGATGAAGCTGTTGAAAAAATTAGTTGGTATTGCCTTAGATGGAAAATAGAGATATTACATAAAATTTTAAATCCGGTCTCAAAGTTGAAGAATGTAGGCTTGGAATAGCAGAAAGACTAATGAGATATCTAACAGTTGTGAGTATTATTGCTTGGAGGATCTTCTTTATTACATCAATTGCAAGCAACATTACCATGTACTACCTTATTAGCTGAAGAGGAATGGAAAGTTTTATACGTTAAAATACACAGAAAACCATGTCCAAGTGTAGTTCCCAACATAAAAGAAGCTGTTTCATGAACTTGGAGGCCATTTAGCAAGAAAAAATGACCCAGAACCAGGACCTTATGTTCTTTGGAAAGGATATAAACGTCTCTTTGATTTAGCAGAAGGATGGCGACTTGCTCACGAACCTCATATTTGTGGGTAATAGTAAATTGTTAGCGGGATCTGGAGATACCGCGGCGGTATGACGTAGGGAAATCTTACTTATTATAGCTATAGTTCTACATGAATTACAAAAGTAACATTTACTAGATCTTAATATTTTAGATCTATATTTTAATAAATAATGAGCTGTAATTAGTATGAATAATCCATTTAAAAGTGAGAACTATAAAAAAAATCTCGATTCTCTGATCAAAGCTGTAAAGCTAGGAAATGCAGAGAAACAATATAACAAAACGTTAAGGGATTTATCTCATGCATTAGAAGGTTTTACAGGTGAGGCAAAAGGTATAGCTGAGTTTGTTATATATACTGACTTGAACAATTATGTAGAACAGCCATTAGGTCTTTTTAAAACATTAATGAATAGAATTTTGGGAAAAAATTTTCCAACCAAGAACAGTAGTATAAGTAATTTTGTAAATGATGAGTTGTCAAGTTTCACTTTAGAAACAGCAGCTAATTATACAAGAATTTTAAAAAAAATTGATCTCTTGGAACAATTAGAAAAAGATTTAGAGGTTGTCCGGAAACAAGTAAAAGGCTATAATATCTGAAATTTTAGTACGGGGTAAAGATGAGAAAAAAGTATCCAACAGATCTAAGCGAAAGGGAATGGGCAAGAATAGAAAAACACTTCAGAGTATCATACAAGAAAGGAGGAAGGCCGCCAAAGTATAGCAAAAGAGAAATATTAGAAGCAATTTTCTATGTATTGCGTACAGGGTGTCAATGGCGGTATTTACCAAATGATTTTCCGCTATGGAAGACTGTGTATGAGCAGTTCAGGCAATGGAAGAAGCAGGGAATTTTTGAGAAAATGAATTATGAAATATAGTAGAAGAAAAATAGGAAGGAATGAGCAGCCGAGTGCCTGTATAGTAGATAGTCAATCTGTAAAGACTACAGAAAAGGGGGGATCAAAGGCTATGATGGAAGTAAAAAAGTAAAGGGTAGAAAAAGGCATATAATTACAGACACTCAGGGTTTTATACTAGGTTGTTACGTAGGCGCTGCTAACGAAAATGATAGAGATGGTATTAAAATAGCATTAAACAATATGAGAACAAAATATACTAAAGTTAAAAAAATGTGGGCTGACATGGGATACCAAGGAAGAAATTTAAAGAATCACATAAAGGAAGAATATGACATAGATATTGAAATTGTTAAAAGGCCTCCATGTAGATTTTGGGTGCACAAAGATACGCCACCTGAGCTACTACCAACAAGAGAACAAGGGTTTAAAGTACAGCCAAGAAGATGGGTTGTAGAAAGGACTTTTGCTTGGGTTAATAGGAATAGAAGGCTATCGAAGGAGTATGATTTACTCACAACATCCACTGAGAATTTCATATACCTAGCTATGAGTAGGGTTATGTTAAAGAGGGAATATGCTTGAATTTACTTGTTTCCGGACAACCTCTAGTTGAAATAGCGCAGTTACTCACCCCATAAATTTGGTGCTCTCTTTCAATCAAAGGTGTCTTTCTGCTTGAAATGTTTTCTTTGTAAAAATTTGGCTTATCTTTATATCATCTCATTCAAACAGCATTAACATAACTTATGCCTTTTTTGGATGTAGAAATTTTCTAGGAATTGTCTTTTTGAATTCTATGGTATTTTGTTTAACATTGAAACAAGAGGCCAGTGTCACGCACTGGCATGACACCCATTTGTTCCTATAGTTGTCTTTTCTCGTCTACCTTATTTTGCCACTCTGCTGAACAGATACATAAAGAAAGTGGAAAATTGGACATTCTCAACTCGGCTCCTGCAGATTAAAAATTAAGTTGAATAAAAATTGGGCTTGATGCAGTTTTTTCTCACAGTTTAAGAAATTAAAAATTTAACAATTAGAATTATAATTACAGACCACAGCAAAAAATAGACTTTTCCATTTGATTTATTTTTAATTTGGATGTTTTCTAATTTTTCATCAGCTATTAGGTTCAATTTTTCTATAAGGCTAAATATTCCTTGGATTGTTTTTATGGGATAAGAACTTCTAATTTTTTCCCTATACCCTATTTTATTTTCATGTTGACTGCTTATCCACGCTTCAACTACTTTCCACATATTGATTTCTGAGCAGATCTTTCTACATGTTCCTTCCAGTAAAATCATAGTTTTCTGCAGCAATAACAATTGTGTTTGAACTTTCATATCAAAATCACCCGTTATTTTTAATAGCTGAGCAAGTAAACTAGCAAATGAAATCTTCTGTATAGGCTGCCCAATAATGGGTTCACCTATTGCCCTGCAAGCTGTGACAAAATTTCTATGCTGTGATGAGACATAACCAGCTCTAAAATGCATTTTTGCAACGTGATCATAATCCCGATTTAAAAAGCCTTTGAGTATCTCTATAACGTAATAGCATGTCTCACGATCTATTCTACCCATGATTCCACAATCCAGGGCAATAATATTGTTATTACTATCAACCATTAGATTTCCAGGATGCATATCAGCATGAAAAAAACAATCTCTGTATACTTGATTGCAAAACGATTCTATAAGATTGATAGCTATTTGCTTACGATTATTCAGTTTTTCAACTTCGTATATTGGCGTTGCTTCTATCCATTCTAATGTTAAAACCTTTTTCGAAGTTCTATTCCAATCTACTTCAGGTACGTAAAAACCTCTGTCATTTTTTGTGTTTTCCTTTAGTTCTGAAGAGTGAGCAGCTTCAAAACGTAGATCTAACTCTAATCGGCAAATTTCAGCAAAAGTTTTGACTAATTCAATCGGCTTCAGCCTTTTTGATTGTTCGCTAAATTTTTCTGCAATTTCTGCAAGCCAAGAAAGCATTTTTATATCCCTTGAGAATGTCTTCTCAATATTTGGCCTTAAAACCTTCACAGCAACTTCCTTACCCTCAGTTGTAACCGCTTTATGCACCTGAGAAATCGATGCTGCTGCAATTGGCTTTTCAGAAAAGCTTGAAAAAATGTCGCTCAATTTACAATTAAACTCACTTTCTATAGTTTTAACTGCTATTTTGTGTGAAAATGATGGCAATCTATCACATATCAATAACAAGTTATTTGTTATATCCTCATTTAAAACATCAGTACGTGATGAGATAGACTGCCCAAACTTAATGAACACCGGACCTAATTTTTCAAGAGCACACTTTAGCTTGTGGCCTTGTATTTTATTTATTGATTTTTTTGATGGTGGAAGTAAATAAGGTAATATATTGTAACGCGTCAGCACCGTAGTTATGTGCAGAAGACGCAAAATATTTTGAATCATTTCGCTGCGTAACTGCTAAATATTTCATTTAGGGTTTTATTCTTCATAATCTCACCAGGCTTACCTTGGCAGTAGACAGTATTATTTATACAAATTATGTAATCTGAGCATGGTAGAGCAGAGTTAAGATCATGAGAAGTCATAAGAATCGACACTAATCGGGTTTTTGCCATTTTGCTTATAATATCATAGAACTTAGCCCGTGCGTTAATATCCATTGCACTAACTGGCTCATCTAGAATGATCAAGTCAGGTTCTGCAATTAAACAACGTGCAAGCAATAATAATTGTGCTTGCCCTGCAGAAATTTCTAATACTTGATTTTTCAAAATGTTACCAATACCAGCCAACTCTATCGTTTCTGTAATAATGGATTGATTTTTCTTTAGTCTTTTCAAGGAGCTATTTAAAAGAAAATACTCAACTGTTATTGGCATCAAATTACTAACACTAAAATTTTGCGGCATGTAGCTAATTTTTGTGTTCTCAGCTAACACAATATTTCCAGTATAATTTTTATTTATACCAGCAATTGCTTTCACTAAAGAGGTTTTACCTCCACCATTTGGACCAAGTATTGTAATTACGTCTCCTCTTTCCATGAACATATTGATATTGTCAAGGATTCTTTTACCATCATATGTGAGAGCAAGATTTTCTATTTTTAGAACACGATTATTGACATTATTCAATTTATTGACAAAATTTAACTTCTTCTCAACGTTTATATGAGACATTTACTGACTTTTTTTCTATTACTTTCATTTACACTATACTATAATATTGCCTTTTCATCCAATTTAAAAGTTGTAGCTACAATTAAACCTATCCACTCACTTGTGGCTTCTGTGACAGAAGGGATTTTAGAACCAGAATTGCTTGGCTATGCAACATCTGCGCATAATTATATATTAAAGCCATCTGATGCGAGTAATTTGGAATCAAGTGACGTTATATTTTATGTTGACGATAACTTAGAAACGTTTGTTCAAACTTTTGCCAAAAATAATAAAGAACTAGTACAATTGTCAAAGGCAATCAACCTACTTCCTGCTCGGCCACATTCATTTTCTAGAAAAATCACTCACATTCAAGATGAAAAAGATTTACACATTTGGCTGAGTCCCGAAAATGCAAAGAGCATGATACTTTTTATAAGTGCAACATTGTCTAACATAGATAAAGAAAATTTCCATCGATACAACTCTAATGCAACAAAAGCTATAAAGAAAATAGACCAAGAAGTAAAAGAAATTATGAAAGAACTGAATGATTTTAAAAATCAAAAATACATCGTTACTCATGATGCTTATCAATATTTTGAAAAATATTTCGGTCTAAATCATCCAAGCGCTATTCTTTCTATAGAAGAGGATTCTTACATAGGTATGAAGAGTTTAATGAAGCTAAAAAAGATAATGAAGGAAGAAAACGTTAAATGTATATTTGCTCATTCACAAGAAGATAGCATAAAGCCTAATACCCTTTCTAATGACGCAAAAATGGTAGTTCTTGATCCTATTGGATCAGACATAGAGCCTGGAAAAGATACATATCTAGCTATAATCGATAGCATTGCACAAAATTTTAAGTCTTGTTTTGTTGAGTAATAAGCTCCCTTTTAGCTTACCGTTTTATTGTTCTGCAATTTTTAAATTACCATTTGTCCTTTACATATTATGCAGGTTTAGAATTATGCTTTATTCTTACGTTTATGTCTTGGTCCAATGCAACCAATAAGTTAAGCAAGTATTCTAAGGAGAACCCTTCGATTTTTGATCTATTGATTTGAGATACTTTAGGCTGATCAATCTTTAGAGCGTTTGCTGCTTTTTTCTGTGTTGTGTATCTCTTACCTATTAATTGTGCAATGACCTTTATTAATTTCAGTTTTGTATCCTTTACATTGTCCAACTCTATTATTACAGGATAACTTAATTGTAAATTTTGCATAATAATAAACTTTCCTATAAAAAAACTACTTTAATTTTTCTTCTTTAAATAGCACATGCCTTCTGACTACTGGGTCATACTTTCTAAACTCCAGTTTTCTGGTGAGCTTTTTTGGATTACGCTTTTTTACATAAAAATAGCCTGTTGATTTTTCTTCACCAGCTCTTGTTGTCTTGATTGCAGTGCTGACTAACTTAACAAGCAAAGAAGCATTTTTTTTCGCCATACTTATAATGATATAATAAATTCTATGCGAGTTTATTACGCAAAATACTAAAAGTCAATCGAATAATGCAGATTGCAAAATCCTTGACAATCAACAGTGCATTAAGTAGCATAAAGTTAACTTCAGAATAAAAAGCAAACGGTAAATAAGTGACAAATAGTGGTAAAAGGGTATTATTGATAGAAAATTCTATCTGTTCTAATGAGGTAAGAGTTGCCTTGTCAATTAATAACAAGGTTGTAGAATTTGAACAAGAATTCAAGGAAAAAAAACAATTAAGAGGTAATATATACGTTGCTTATATAAAGCGTATAGAGCCTTCTTTGCAAGCCGTATTTATTGAATATGGAAAAAATAAGCAAGGTTTTTTGTCTTTTTCCGAGATATCTCTAGATTACTTCAATATTCCAGAAAAGGAAATTATCTTTGAGGGCTACTCAAATGACGATTGTACAGAAGAAGTCCCAGCAAGTGTCTCTTTAGATTCTGCAGCTAGTAAGAATGTTAACGAGTCAGGTAGCGGTTTTGTAAGAGAGGTACCTTTATATAAAAAATACAAATTACAAGATGTTATTTCAGTAAATCAAAAAGTATTGGTTCAGCTAACTAAAGAGGAACGAGGCAATAAAGGAGCTTCATTTACAACATACATAACTTTAGTGGGTAGATACTGTGTTTTCATGCCAAATTCCATGAGTAAAGGTGGAGTGTCTCGCAGAATTGAAGATGTTAATGTCAGAAAGCAGTTAAAGGAGATACTGAGTTCAATAAACTTGCCAAAAAGATCAGGTTTAATAGTAAGAACTGTTGGTTCAGGAAAAAATAAGAAAGAAATTGAGCAGGATTACAATTATTTATCCTCATTATGGCAGAGCATTCAAAAAAATGCCTTCTCTGTAAATGCTCCATCATTAATTTACAACGAAGCAGATGTAATTATGAGATCTGTTCGTGATTTTTGTAGCGATGGTGTAGAAGTTATAGTGTCTGGAAAGGAAGCTTTTGAAGCAGTTAGGCAATATGCTAACAATGCACTAAAAGGTAGTAAGTTGCGCTATAGATTGTATAGAGGTTATGTTCCGATCTTTACTTACTACGGAATCGAAGATCAAATTTCTGAGTTATATAGCAATAGAGTAGAATTGCCATCTGGTGGGTCTTTGATAATAACTTTAACTGAGGCGTTTGTTTCAATAGACGTAAATTCAGGAAAGATGACAGGAGAAGATAGCATAGAAGAAACAGCTTATAGAACCAATATGGAAGCAGTACCTGAAATATCAAGACAGGTGAATCTTAGGGGCCTATCAGGATTAATAGTAGTCGATTTTATTGACATGTTGAAATATCAGTATTGCAGAGCTGTTGAGTCTGCTATAAAGCAAGCGTTTAAAGACGATAAAGCTAAAGTTCAATTTAGCTACATAAATGACTTTGGTTTAATGGTATTTTCAAGACAAAGAATTAAACCAAACATACAAGAAATTAATACTACAGAGTGTTTACACTGCAAGGGTATTGGAAGAGTAAAATCAAACGAAGTAATTGTTTCATCAATACTAAGGGATTTACAACATATTGCTAACAAGAATCGAAATAAGTCTTTTGATTTAGTAGCGCACAGTGCAGTTATAGCACATATTTTTAATAATAAACGGAATACAGTTTCTACAATCGAAAAAGAGTTTAATATTACATTGAACGTCAGTATTGATAACAGTTTAGATGTAAATGCATTTGTTTTAAAACAAGGAGATGATGTTAATTTAAACGGTTATAAGCCATTACAGAACTCTGGATACCAAATTGGGGATAGCAGCAATGAAGAAGCTGATCATTCAAATAAACTACGAGGCAATTTTTGGCTGACTAAGTGGCTTTCGCGCCTTTTAAGTTCTAATAACTAATTAGAAACCTAAATTGGGCTTGTAATTAATGAGCCCTATACTTATATATTCTTATGTCAGATAATATTTACAATGGGGTACTCATTATGGGAAGAGCAATAGGTATAGATCTCGGAACAACAAATTCTTGTGTTGCAATAATGCAGGGCAAAGACACAAAGGTAATAGAGAATAAAGAAGGAGCAAGAACTACTCCATCTATAGTTGCATTTACTTCATCAGGAGAAAAATTGATTGGTGCTCCAGCAAAAAGGCAAGCAACCACCAATGCAAGTAATACCTTTTTTGCTACTAAGAGATTAATAGGCCGTCAATACGGTGATTCTGAAATGAAAAATCTAAACGTGCCGTATAAAGTGTTTGCGGCAAAAAATGGTGATGCATGGATTAAAACCACTGATAATAAAGAATACTCTCCTAGTCAAATTGGTGCATTTATACTACAAAACATGAAAGAAGCAGCAGAAGCTTATCTTGGAGAGGAAGTAAAAGATGCTGTGATAACAGTACCAGCATACTTCAATGACTCTCAACGTCAAGCAACAAAAGATGCAGGAAAAATCGCCGGATTAAATGTACTCAGAATAGTAAATGAACCAACTGCTGCAGCGCTTGCTTATGGTCTTGATAAAAAACATGGACACACAATAGTGGTGTATGATCTTGGTGGTGGTACATTTGATGTTTCAATACTTGAAATAGGTGAAGGGGTTTTTGAAGTAAAGGCTACAAATGGTGACACTCATCTTGGAGGTGAAGACTTTGATAATGGAGTAGTGAGTTATTTACTAGATGAATTCAAGAAAAGTAATGGCATTGATTTGAAAAATGATCCAATGGCTATGCAAAGAATCAAAGAAGCTGCTGAAAAAGCGAAAATTGAATTATCAAGTGCAATGGAAACGGAAATAAATCTACCGTTTATTACAGCTGATGCAAGTGGTCCAAAACACTTAAATATGAAATTAACGAGAGCAAAACTTGAAAGCTTAGTGAATGATTTAATCGAAAGAACTATGGCTCCTTGTAAAAAAGCTCTTGAGGATGCTAGTTTGTCTGCTAGTCAAATTGGCGAAGTGGTTCTCGTTGGTGGCATGACTCGTATGCCAAAAGTCATAGAGAAAGTTAAAGAATTCTTTGGCAAAGATCCACATAGAGGAGTTAACCCTGATGAAGTTGTAGCAATTGGAGCTGCAATACAGGCGGGGATCATTCAAGGTGATGTAAGAGATGTGTTGCTACTTGATGTGACTCCACTTTCTCTTGGTATTGAAACTCTAGGAGGAGTATTCACTCCACTTATTGAACGTAATACTACAATTCCTACTAAAAAATCTCAGGTGTTTTCAACTGCAGAAGATAACCAAACAGCTGTTACAATTAAGGTGCATCAGGGTGAAAGAAAACTGGCAGTTGATAATAAGCTACTCGGTCAGTTTAGTTTGGAAGGGATACCTCCTGCTCCGCGCGGAAGGCCACAAATTGAAGTGACATTTGATATAGATGCAAATGGAATAGCACACGTTTCTGCAAAAGATAAAGCTACTGGAAAAGAGCAAAAAATACGCATTCAATCTTCAGGTGGTTTATCTGATGATGAAATAAATCGCATGGTAAAAGAAGCTGAAGAAAAAGCGCAAGAAGATGAAAAGCGCAAAAAGTTTATTGAAGTGAAGAATCAAGCAGATAGCTTAGTCCATTCTACAGAAAAGTCTCTGACAGAGTATGGTGATAAAGTTTCACCAGAAGATAGATCTGCTATTGAAAATGCAGTTAACGAATTAAAAGAAGTTAGTAAATCTGATAACATTGATGACGCTGATTCAATACAGCAGAAAGTCACTAATCTTTCTCAATTATCTATGAAACTTGGAGAAGCTATGTATCAAACATCTCAACAAAATAGTGCTGAAAATGGCTTTTCATCAGAAGGAAATCCAAATGATAAAGAGGAAAAAGTAGTAGATTCTGATTATCAAGACATAGATAATAAAGAAAAGAATAAGTAATTGCGATTGTCATCCAAGTAGCTGATACTGGGATGACAAGAGGAGCATATTGTTGCTTAAAGAAGCCATTATGGATATTATTAAAACAATAGAAGAAAAGATACGCGATTCGATAGATGTAATTGATATCAACATTATCGATGAATCAGCAAAGCATGCTGATCATTATTTTGCTTCATCTTCAATATTACCTTCGCACATTAAATTAATATTAATATCTGACGGCTTTATTGGAATGAGCGTTCTAAAAAGACACAAGTTGATTTATGAGTTATTGAAGGGTGAGATAGAGCTAATACATGCAATTTCTCTTCACTTGTATACGCAAGATGAGTACAATTTAAAAAATAAATAATAAAAATGTGAAGGAAGAGTCTATATTAGTTAAAGCAGGAAGAAAATTTAATGACTATAAAGGTTCCATGAACCCGCCAGTTTATCATTCTTCTACCATATTATTTCCTACTTACAAGGACTACTTAAATGCAGCAAATGGAGAAAGTATATACGATGTAATCAACGATGGTGTTGCAAGAGATTATAGCTACAGTAATGTTGGTACTCCTACTGTTCATTATCTTTCAAATGCACTGGCTGAAATTGAAGGGAGTGGACAAGCGCTTATTTATCCTTCCGGACTATTTGCACTTACTTTTGCTATTCTAACTTTCGCTAAAGCAGGCTCGCACGTTTTAATTCAAGATAATAGTTATTATAGGCTTAGGAGGTTTGCAGAAAATGAGCTACCAAAAAGAGGAACAGAAGTAACTTTTTATGATCCAACACAGGATATAACTGATTTAATTCAGAGTAATACTTCATTGATAATGATCGAGACTCCTGGTTCTGTAACGTTTGAGATTTCGAATATAGAGCATATAGTAAAAGTTGCTAAGGAACATAAAATTGTGACCGTTTGTGACAATTCATGGGCCACTCCTTTGTTATTTAAGCCGCTTGATTATGGAGTTGATGTTGCACTATATGCGGTGACAAAGTATCTAGCCGGTCACTCAGATTTAGTGATGGGAGCTATGGTTGCTGAAGGTGAAACTTTTAAATTGCTTTATGAGAGCCATAAAAATTATGGGGTAACCATTCAATCGCACAACTGCTACCTTGCACATAGGGGACTAAGAACACTGCACACACGTATGAAAAGGCACCAAAATACAGCAATGGAAATGGCAAAGTGGCTAGAAAAACATTTAAAAATCAAAAAAGTTTTGTACCCAGCACTTCCCTCCCATCCTCAACACGAATTATGGAAAAGTTACTTCAAAGGAGCAAGTAGCGTATTCAGTATAATACTGGATAGAGAATATTCATGTGAAGAACTAAGCTGCATGGTTGATCATATGAAAATTTTTAGTATTGGTGCTTCTTGGGGAGGGTGCGACAGTTTGATATTACCAATAGATCGTAGATCTATGTCAAGATCTGTAATGAATTCAGATTATGGTGGAAGTTTTATACGGATATTTTGTGGACTGGAAGATCCTGAAGATTTAATCTCTGATTTAAATGCTGCACTAGCAAGGTTGCCATGTTTGAATATCAAAGCTGGCAGATGAAACTGAGAGAATTACTGCATAACATTATTGATGTTGACTTTGATGTTGAAATCAAGGGCGTTACATGTAATCCCAAGAGAGTCAAGGAAGGTTATCTTTTTGTTTGTGTGTCAGAAAGGAGTAAAGAATACGCAACATGCGATACTGGAATCCATATCCTTCCTACTGAATCACAGTGTTACGTACACAACTGTGTAGACGTTGTGATACAAGGGGCCAAGAAAGATGTCATCCCAGTGCTTGACTACTTGGATCCAGAAAATTTAATTGCAAATGAGCACACTAGGCAATTGTATAATAAAAACTGGATTCCAGTGTCACGCACTGGAATGACAGATACTTCGAGCTTTGCAGTGCTTGAACACCCAAACCCTCAAGAAATATACAGCGAAATAGTCAGCAGGTTTTATCAATTCAAACAGCCCAAATATGTTGCTGCTGTAACTGGTACAAATGGTAAAACTTCAGTAGTAGAATTTTGCCGCCAGATCTCGCAAAACTCTGGCTATAATGCTGCGTCTATTGGAACACTTGGAACATGCATCAATAATGGCAGAAAAGGTAATAGCAACAGCCTTACCACTCCAGGTGCAGAAGACCTTTACGCAACATTGCGTGGTATAAGTATAGAACACTTAGTGTTGGAATCATCAAGTCATGGGATTGATCAATACAGAATCCATGGATTAAAGTTGAGTGCTGCAGCTTTTACTAATTTCTCGCAAGATCATTTAGATTACCATAAAAGTCTTGGTGAATATTTAGAAACTAAAAAAAGGTTATTTTACGAAGTATTACCAGAAGGAAAAACAGCGATTTTAAATGCGGATATAGATGAATACTGCGCATTGCTTAAAATAGCTGAAAAACGCAGCAACAAAATTATCACCTATGGAAAAACAGGCTCTGATATTACTTTATTAGAGCAAACACCAACCCCTAATGGTCAACATCTTACAGTAAAAATTGATAACCAAATTTACAATACATTTTTCCCAGTTTTAGGAAAATTTCAAGCATATAATCTGCTATGTGCAATTGGTATATCTGGATTAAATTACAGAGAAATATGCGTAGAAAAACTCATTTCTCCACCAGGAAGAATGGAAAAAGTGAAACCTTTTACATTCGTGGATTACGCACACACTCCAAGTGCGCTTAAACAAGCCCTGTTGTCTTTAAAATGGCATATCAACAAAAAAATAATTCTAGTTTTTGGATGCGGTGGAAATCGCGATCAGACGAAACGTTTAGAAATGGGCAAAATAGCACAAATGTATGCAGACAAAGTAATAATTACAGATGATAATCCGCGTGATGAAGATCCGGCAAAAATTCGCCACGATATTTTGCTACATTGCCCTGATGCACTGGAGATAGGAGGTAGGAGAGAAGCTATAGAGAAAGGCGTAGATATTGCCTATAACGAGGGTATGATTCTGCTAGTTGCAGGAAAAGGACATGAGAAATTTCAAATCATAGGGAATCAAACTTTTGAATTTAGTGATGTTGAGGTTATTAAAAATCACGTTTTAACATGCTACCGTTCTTGCAAGCGATAGCACTCTCACTTCTCTTGCACCGGAGTTTAAAATTTCTTGAGAGCAAGATCTTACAGTTGCTCCGGTTGTTACCATATCATCAACTAATATCACGATTTTATTTTCGATAATTTTCTTGTTGCTTATTTTAAAAGCCTTCTTTAAGTTTTTTTCACGCTGTTTAAGTGAAAGACCAGCTTGAGATGTGGTATGGCGAAGGCGTTTTATTGCAAATGGCGTATAGGATAAATTGGACAACTTACTCAACTCTTTTGCGAGCAACGCTGCTTGATTATATTTACGTTTAAACAAGCGCATTTTATGTAACGGTATAGGAATTATGACTTCTGCGTTCTGAAACGTATTCTGATTAGCTTGGTATATCCACTTTGCATAGATTTTTACGTAATTCAAATTATCAAAAAATTTGAAATTTATAATCAGAGGTTGTCCGGAAACAAGTAAAAGGCTATAATATCTGAAATTTTAGTACGGGGTAAAGATGAGAAAAAAGTATCCAACAGATCTAAGCGAAAGGGAATGGGCAAGAATAGAAAAACACTTCAGAGTATCATACAAGAAAGGAGGAAGGCCGCCAAAGTATAGCAAAAGAGAAATATTAGAAGCAATTTTCTATGTATTGCGTACAGGGTGTCAATGGCGGTATTTACCAAATGATTTTCCGCTATGGAAGACTGTGTATGAGCAGTTCAGGCAATGGAAGAAGCAGGGAATTTTTGAGAAAATGAATTATGAAATATAGTAGAAGAAAAATAGGAAGGAATGAGCAGCCGAGTGCCTGTATAGTAGATAGTCAATCTGTAAAGACTACAGAAAAGGGGGGATCAAAGGCTATGATGGAAGTAAAAAAGTAAAGGGTAGAAAAAGGCATATAATTACAGACACTCAGGGTTTTATACTAGGTTGTTACGTAGGCGCTGCTAACGAAAATGATAGAGATGGTATTAAAATAGCATTAAACAATATGAGAACAAAATATACTAAAGTTAAAAAAATGTGGGCTGACATGGGATACCAAGGAAGAAATTTAAAGAATCACATAAAGGAAGAATATGACATAGATATTGAAATTGTTAAAAGGCCTCCATGTAGATTTTGGGTGCATAAAGATACGCCACCTGAGCTACTACCAACAAGAGAACAAGGGTTTAAAGTACAGCCAAGAAGATGGGTTGTAGAAAGGACTTTTGCTTGGGTTAATAGGAATAGAAGGCTATCGAAGGAGTATGATTTACTCACAACATCCACTGAGAATTTCATATACCTAGCTATGAGTAGGGTTATGTTAAAGAGGGAATATGCTTGAATTTACTTGTTTCCGGACAACCTCTTAGAGGTTGTCCATAAACCAAGGAATACGTAGTATATAAAGAAAGAATATTGAGGTAAGAGATGAGGAAAAAATATCCAACAGATTTAAGTAAAAGGGAATGGGCAAGAATAGAAAAACACTTCAGAGTATCGTACAAGAAAGGAGGAAGGCCACCAAAATACAGTAAGTGTGAGATAGTAAATGCAATTCTTTATATACTGCGCACAGGATGTCAATGGTGCTATTTACCACACGATTTTCCGCCGTGGAAGGCTGTGCATGAACAGTTTAGAAGATGGAAAAAGCAGGGAATTTTTGAGAAAATGAACTATGATATCACTAAATATAGTAGGTCAAAAATGGGAAGAAATGAGGAGCCGAGCGCATGCATAGTGGACAGTCAATCGGTAAAAACCACGGAAAAAGGGGGGTCAAAGGTTATGATGGTGCGAAAAAGGTAAAGGGGAGAAAAAGACATATAATCACAGATACTCAAGGATTTGTGCTTGGTTGCTATGTAGGAGCTGCAAGCGAAAATGACAGAGATGGGGTGAAGATGGCATTGGACGATATGAAGGAAAAATACAGCAATATTAAGAAAATGTGGGCTGATATGGGATACCAAGGAAAATATTTAAAGGATTACGTAAAGAGAGAATATGGGATAGATATTGAAATTGTCAAAAGGCCTCCATGTAGGTTTTGGGTGCATAAAGATACACCACTAGAACTATTGCCACAACGGGATCCTGGATTTTCAGTACAGCCGAGAAGGTGGGTGGTAGAGAGGACTTTTGCTTGGATCAATAGAAATAGAAGGCTATCAAAGGAGTACGATTTACTTACAACATCTACTGAAAGTTTCATATATCTGGCTATGAGTAAAGTTATGTTAAGTAGGGAATATGCTTGATTTACTGGTTTGTGGACAACCTCTTATAATCGCCTTTACTCTCAACTCCACAAATTACATCTTTCACAGGTCCTAGCACATTATCAACGTAACGTACAGATTTATAGAAACTATTTTCTGGAACTAGTGTGTTATCTTCTGCTTTCTTAGCAGGTACAACTCCATATTCAACGTACCTTCTAAAGTATCGATATACTGACATTCTTATCTCCAAATCATAAATATGCAACCTAGCCTAATATAATTAAGAAATAGTTTATAATAAATACGTTTTAAGATACCTGCCTGTAACACTTTCTGGAATTTTTACCACTTCTTCTGGAGTTCCAGTAGCAATCACTTCTCCGCCTTTTATTCCGCCCTCTGGTCCGATGTCTATTATATAATCTGCAGTTTTTATAACGTGCAAATTGTGCTCGATAACTATAACAGTGTTTCCCAGATCGACTAATCTATGGAGTATTTTTAGTAAGTTATTTATATCTTCAAAGTGTAATCCAGTTGTTGGCTCATCAAGAATATACAATGTTCTTCCGGTAAATCGTTTTGATAGCTCCTTGGACAGCTTTATTCGTTGTGCTTCACCCCCAGACAACGTTGTTGACGACTGTCCGAGTTTTATATAGCCAAGCCCCACTTCCTGCAAAGAAATCAACTTTTCTTTTACCATTGGAAGGTTTTCAAAAAAACCACAAGCTTGATCTATCGTCATATCAAGCACATCAGAGATTGATTTTTCTTTATAAGTAACTTCCAATGTTTCCCGATTATACCTTCGCCCTTTACACTGCTCACACTTCACATAAACGTCCGGTAGAAAATGCATCTCTATCTTTAAGTGCCCATCACCTTTACAAGCCTCACACCTTCCCCCTCTGGTATTAAATGAAAACCGGCCTATATTATATCCCCTTGCTTTTGACTCCGAAAGACCTGCAAACCAATTTCTTATATGAGTAAACATACCGACATATGTTGCTGGATTTGACGCAGGAGTTCTACCAATTGGCGACTGATCGACTTCTATAACTTTATCTATATATTCAAGGCCTTCTATTCTATCACACTGACCATACCTTGCAGACGAATGATGTATCTTATGTGCTGAATATTTATATAACGTTTCTATGACTAAACTTGATTTTCCCCCTCCTGATATTCCAGTAACACAAATAAGATTCCCTATAGGAAATTTAACGTTCACATTTTTTAAGTTATTTTCACATGCATTTATTACTTTTATGAACTGAGTTGCTTGCTTTCTTCTCCTTGGAATTAAAATTTTTTTCTCTCCACTCAAATATTGCCCTGTTATGCTCTCTGAATTTCTTTGCACCTGGTCTGGTGTTCCTTCTGCAACAACTTTTCCACCATTTACGCCAGCTCCAGGACCAATATCAATCGCATAATCAGCAGCCATTATTGTATCTTCATCATGCTCAACAACGATTACAGTGTTACCCATGTCTCTCAAGTTTTTCAGTGTAGCAATTAACCGATCATTATCGCATTGATGAAGGCCTATCGAGGGTTCATCAAGCACATACAGCACTCCTGTTAAACCAGAGCCAATTTGTGAAGCAAGTCTGATCCTCTGACTCTCACCGCCAGAGAGAGTGCTAGATTCTCGATCAAGCGTTAGGTAATTCAACCCTACATTCTTTAAAAATGCTAGCCTCTTGATTATTTCATTTAATATTTTACTTGAGATTTGCTTCTGTTGTTCTGTGAGCTTGTCTGGCAAATTTTCAAACCACTTAAGGGATTCATCGATGCTGAGCCTAGATATTTCACCTATATGTTTGCTATCAATTTTTACTGTAAGCGCTTCTTTTTTCAATCTATAGCCAGTACATTCTCTGCAGTGAGTGACAGAGCAATATCGCTCAACAAGTGTTTCATCATAATCCATCTGGTTCTCCAAGATACTGATCAAACCTTGAAATTTATTAGAGCCAAAGAGTATCATATCTTTTACTTCTTGATCTATGTTCTTCCACGGAATATCAAGGTTAAATTTGTAGTTTTCAGCCAGTGATAGAATTGCACTTTTTAGAAATCCATAACCTGTGTGCACTTGACGGAACATTGATCCCACTGGCTTTAAAGCACCCTCAGATATTGAAAGAGTTTCATCCGGTACTATTAGCTTTATATCAACACTTAGTTTTTTACCAAGCCCATTACACGAACCACATGCACCGTAAGGGCTGTTAAAAGAAAATAATCTTGGTTCTATTTCCTCAAGAGTGAAACCAGACTCGGGGCATGCAAAATTCTCTGAAAAAGTCAGAATTTGACCATTTTTATACTCGGAATTATGGTTGTCAGGTAGGTTTACTATTTCTACATACATTAGACCATTACCAAGTTTTAGTGCGGATTCTATACTACTTGGCAGTCGATTTCCTATATCGCCCAATATTGATATTCTATCTGCAACCACAAAAACGTCGTGTTTCTTGTTCTTATCGAGTTTAGGCAAGTCATCTACATTGTACACTTCACCATCTATTTTGAACCTTACGTAACCTTGTCTTTTAATTTCCAATATCTCTTTAAGATGTTCTCCCTTTCTACCACGCACAACAGGGGCAAGTATATATATCTTAGTTTCTAAAGGTAACGCAATTATAGTATCTACAATTTGAGACACCGTTTGTTTTGTTATTGGTAATCCAGTTGCAGGTGAATAAGGAACTCCTATTCGTGCATATACTAAGCGCAAGTAATCGTAAATTTCGGTAACAGTTCCAACTGTTGACCTTGGATTTTTTGAGATCGATTTCTGGTTGATAGATATTGCAGGAGAGAGACCTGTAATCGACTCAACATCTGGTTTATCCTGAATGTTGAGAAATTGACGCGCGTAAGCTGACAGGCTTTCAACGTACCGGCGTTGGCCTTCTGCATAAATCGTATCAAATGCGAGGCTAGACTTGCCAGAACCACTTAGCCCAGTTATAACAACTAGCTTATTTTTCGGTATATTGACGTCTACACCTTGCAGATTATGTTCCCTTGCGCCCTTAACTCTGATAAAATCGTCCATATTATACCATACAGCGTATTAATCATTATAGCCTCAAAATACGTGAATTTATAGTGATATATTGATTTTCTATTGATTTTTTCAACTGTTACGGAAAATTAGGCAGCGTTTGATAAATCGTCATTCCGCTACTTGTTAGCGGCTGAGATACCGCGACGGTATGACGGTGAAGTAGGCCAGTGCCCCTATGATGTCATCCCAGTGTCAAGCACATAGCTGTACGAACGTTGTAGTTTGGGAGCAATTCCCACCAGTGGGCCAGTGCCCAGACACTGGTTCTATGCAACTTAATTAAAAACGTTTGTTTTAGCGTAAGACAACTACCTTTAGCTCATCAGCTCAGTTATAAGCAAAATTTCTGGATTCCAGACTGGAATGACACCATTTGCTGTCTTCAAAAATGAATGTTCGTACAGCTATGTGTCAAGCACTGGGATGACACCATTCTTTTTTCTGGATTCCAGACTGGAATGACACCCCCCTGATAGGCTCAAATCATAATGTTTGTACAGTTGTGGGTTTAGGCTACCTATAAATTCTAAACTGTTGTTACGTATTAGGACCACCAAATACACCCCCAGGACCCAAAGTCAGTTTAGCTATATCAGAAAACAGGTTATGTGGAAATCTTAAAATATTTCTTGCTTGTCAAGCAAAATAAATACATTCCTACAAACAAACAGATGCTCAATATTGACACATAAGAAAACTTAAAAATTAAATCTCTAATATATATTGATAAGCATTTACCTGCAGAAAATTTATATAGTAATCCAACACATACAACGGCACTATCAACCACTGATGCTATAATTAAAGTAATGAAATTTGCCATATGAAAATTCAACTTGGACCTCAATTTTTCAAAAATAATTATGCTTGAGAGAAGAGAGACTAAAATTGCAGTATATGAAATCAATATCATCAAACTAAAACTTTGCAATTTAAAAACACAACATAGCACTGTACACACTATTAAACTGTACGTAGCTTTACTTTTGCCATAAAATTCAACTATTGAATTTACAACTAAAGCAGCTCCCACAAATAAGGCAGCACATATCATCAATTTATTTGAAGTGTTGAGTAAAGAAAGACTGATAAACAGGAGTATCGATAAAATAGACATAATTACCTACCCAAAATTAATAACATACATTCATTCTAAATAAACATTACATATAGTAAAAGAGTTATTTAGCATAATCAAAAAAAATATTTTAAACTGACATGCTATAGCTAGTGCAAGTCAGGTTTCCCTACGTCATACCGCGATTCATTCCATAGCTGTACGAACATTCATTTTCGAAGGTAAATTGCACAACAGATGATGTCATTCCAGTCTGGAATCCAGAAATTTTGCTTATAACTGAGTTGATGAGCTAAAGGTAGTTGTCTTATGCTAAAACAAACGTTTTTAATTAAGTTGCATAGAACCAGTGTCTGGGCACTGGCCCACTGGTGGGAATTGCTCCCAAACTACAACGTTCGTACAGTTGTGGATTCATTCGCGGTATCTCTTAGCCGCTAACAAGCAGCGGGATGACGAGTTTGTCGTTTATCAAATCGTCTGTAAACCTAAGTCACTTTAGCTATATAATAACTATTTCCCAAATCTTTTAGATTTACTTTTAAAACATCCTTTATGTTTAGCACCTTTTTCTCTGTTACTTTGCCAATACATGAATAAACTGCACCTTCAAACAATTCTTCAAACCTCTTCTGATTTTGTGGTGCAATAGTAACCAAAATTCTACTTTGCGATTCAGAAAACATTATTATCTTGTTTATTATGTCTGTATTTTGTATTTTTCCTATTGGCACTAGTGAAAGATCGATTTCAGCACCAAGGTCTCCTGCAATTAGCGATTTTGCCAGAGCAACAACTAATCCGCCTAAGTTTGGTGCAATTGCAGAGGCAATTATGCCATCTTTTATTGCCTGGTTGTAACGCTCATACAACTTCCTAGCGCTCTTTGCATCAACTTTTGGTACATTGTTATTATCTATTCCACTGTATAATTGATATTCAGATCTACCAAGTTCATCAAGTGTTTCTCCAAGCACGTATATTAAGTCCCCCGGCATTTTCACATCAAGCGATACTGCATTTTCAATATTCTCTATAACTCCAATTGCTGAAATGAGTAGTGAAGGTGGTGCAGATATCATCACTTTCTCGCCATTTTCGTCATATCCCTTAAAGTCGTTAAACATACTATCTTTTCCGGATATGAATGGTGTTTTAAATGCAGTTGCAAAGTCGTAACAAGCCTCTGCGGCTCTCTTTAGTTGCCACAACCTTTCTGGATTATAAGCATCACACCAACAAAAATTGTCGAGCAACGCTAGATGATTTATATTTCCTCCTGCAGCTACGTAATTGCGTATGGCAGTGTCAATCGCACATGCTGCCATATGGTAAGTGTCAATTTCCCCATAACTCGAGCCAAACCCTTGCGATTTTACAACACCTTTATTTGAAGAAAGGATTGGCCTTGAAACAATAGCTTCACTGCACACTCTTCCCTTGCCCTGCAATGGTTTCAGCACTGACGACCCTTGAACCTCATGGTCATATTGCACCACTATGAACTCTTTGCTGCGTATGTTTGGTCTGCTTAGCATTTCTTTTAGTTCAAAGGTGTCATGCAAGTAGCTGACACTGGAATCCATTTCACGCTCAGCTCCACCATCGTATGGGTTTTGGCATAAGACGTTTGCAGGCAAAGCCTGCTGGATCCCAGTGTCAAGCACTGGGATGACAGGAGAGGGTTCCGGAATGACAGCAGATCGATTAGATTCTCCAGTCCACGGCTTTGTCTGTAAATGCACTTTGGGATTACCATCATGCAGAAATTCAGTTTCGATGTCCATTATTACTTTCCCTTCAGGACATTTAACAACAGCTTTACCACTTTCGTTAAACTCTCCAATTACACAAACCTCCACATCATGTTTTTTCATGATTTGTTTAAACATAGGGAGATTTTCTTCTGGCACTGCTAAGGTCATTCTCTCTTGTGATTCTGATATCCATATTTCCCATGGAGCCATACCATCGTTTTTAAGGAGAACTTTGCTCAAATCAACTTCAAATCCATCTTTTCCCATTTCACCGATGGACGATGATAGACCGCCTGCTCCATTATCTGTTATTGCATTATAAAGATCGAGGTCTCTTGCTTCCAAGGCGGCATTGGATAATTTTTTTTGTGTTATAGGGTCACCAATTTGCACAATCGTTGAAGGGCTGTTTCCCGACAAAGCCTCTGAAGAAAACGTTGCACCGTGAATTCCATCTCTTCCAACTCTTCCGCCAATAATTACGATTTTATCGCCGTTTTTAGGCCCTTTGATGTGTGAAGGTACATTATTTATACTGCGCGGAATAATTCCGACACTGCCAACAAAGACTAACGGCTTTCCACAAAATCTATCGTCAAAATATACCGATCCAAGTTGTGTTGGAATACCAGAGCAATTACCAGCAACATTAACGCCATGAATCACTTCTTTCATTATATATTTTGGCGGTAAAATCTCATCGGTACGCTCCTTGTCCCTATAAAATTTGCCTTTTGCTTCTTTGGCAAAGCAGAAATAATAGGTATTCATTATAGGCTCCGCGCCTTTCCCGAAACCCACTATATCACGATTAACTCCAAGCACTCCGGTCATTGCTCCACCAAACGGATCAAGTGCCGAAGGGCTATTGTGGGTTTCAACTTTATCTACAATCAAGTAATCATCATCAAAAATTATTCCTCCGGCATTGTCGGAGAAAACTGACACACATATGTCAGAATTTATCTCACGCGTTGCACGCTTTATATAATGTGCGTATAGGCCATCTTTTATTTCATCAATAGGGGAGCAAAAAATATTGTGTTTACAATGTTCAGACCAAGTCTGTGCCAGAGACTCAAGTTCAATATCATATGGATTTCTACTGAGTTTTTTAAAGTAATCCTTTATAGCTTTCATTGCTGCCAGCGAGAGCCCTAAAGTGCCATTACCATCGATTCCATCTCTGCTGATTTTCTCAAGTTCTTGGTCACTCACATTTAAGTTAACAGATTTGGCTTTGCCATTAATGGTGTCATTTGAGTAGCTGATACTGGAATCTACATCTTTTTTCTGGATCCCAGTGTCTGGGCACTGGGATGACAAGTAAGAGAGCGCTGAAGAGTTTGCTTTGTATTTACCATAATATTTCCAGCTATAGTTCTTACAGATAAGTGTGCAATACTGAGTGATAGGATTAAATTCTTGTTTTATGTCATCTTCAGTTGGCATGCTTCCTTTACCCAAAATCAATTTTGAACTTCTTGCCTTAATCTCAATTGGTGTCATTCCAGCCCTTTCGTCCGTCATCCCAGTGCCCAGACACTGGGATCTATAGATTCCAGCGTCGCGCGCTGGAATGACAGAGGGGGAAATTTGCATGACAGATGGATCGATATAGCCTTTGCTTATTAAATATTCTGTAATAATTTGTTTTGCTGTGTTGCCCACATTGTCAGTCATGCCAGGTAAAAAGCTTATCTCCAAGCCCCACTTTGCTTGTGGTTCTATGAAATCATACTGAACTTCTTCAAGGTTTTCATTGTAGGAATAATAACGGCAGTCTTGTATGACTTTATTATAAAATAGCCCACAAATTTCTTCATATAATTTTGGTGGTAATTCTTTGTGTATATAAATCGAGTAAACGTTGACTAACCATCTGCAGCCAACTTGCTCACATTTATTTAAAACTTCTATTCTGATGTTTGTCATGTAATGTTATAAAAGATTTTAATATATAATAGCATACAAGCACGTTTATATTTTGAATAATTTCTATACAATAAAAGTATTGTATTAATTGTTACTGTTAGTGGGAAGAGTTTTTACCGTTAATGTGGATGAATCCCTTTTCGATGTGCTGGTTCAGCACATATTTTCTGAATATGAAAGAGAAAAAATTCCTGAAGTAAAGATCATACTTCCTTGCAAGAGGGATGTGATAGCGCTGCTGAGTGCATTCAAGAATTATAACGCTAAAAAATGCATAATTTTGCCAGAGATAGTTTCGCTAGAGAACATCGATGAGGAGGATTTAATATTAAATCTTGATAGAGTTAAAGTTATCAATCCAACAAAGAGGACGCTGCTACTCATTCAATTCATATTGGAGTGGAATAGAAAAAATAATGATAATTTTCCAATTGATTTAGCTTATAGTCTGCCATCACTGCTTGATAAAATTCAATCTACCCAAACAACGGATTGTTATCAATTTGATGAACATTCAAAAAAAATAGAGAATTTCATAAGCTTACTCACTGAGACTTGGAGTAAAACTTTAAAAGATTTAGAAGTAGTAGATATATTAAAACATAAGAGTGATTACATAAACAATATGATAACCTCTTTACAAAAAGACCAACATATAATCTTTGTTGGAATTGGAAAGGATAAGTCGTTGATCAAGGCTATATATGATCTGCCATTTGGAAAAATAATTTTGCCTAACCTGAATTTGAAAATTAAAGAGAAAGACTGGAAATCGCTTGATAAAAAACACTATCAATATTGCCTGAGAGATCTGCTCGATTATTTAAAAGTGGATAGAAGGGATGTTAGTTTTCTGCCAGAAGCGTGTTCTGGTGTCATCCCAGTGCCCCGACACTGGGATCCAGAAAACTTAACTTTAAATGAGCGCACCAGGTGGCTGTATAATGAAAACTGGATCCCAGTGTCAGCTACTTGGATGACAGAAGAAAGGGCTGGGATGACAGGAGGTTCTGCGGAATATCTTGATTGCATCTTTGATACAACTGCCGATCTAAGCAAAGTTAGTAGTGGACATGTTGGCAATATTGAAGTCATCACTTGTGATTCCAGAGAGGAAGAAGCACAAGTGACATCATTAATTATAGAAAATGAAGGTTATGAAAACATTTCTTTGGTCGTCTTTGATAAATTACTTGCAGCTCGTATAGCATGTTTATCAAGGCAACACAGTGCCATACCGGAAAATTACCCTTATATAACGCTTCTGCTTTATAGTATCGAAGTTTTGACCTCAAATTGGAGCAGTGTGTCATTACTTTCGCTCCTTAAACATAGGCTAGTGACTTTTGGTTACACTCAAGAAGAGTACACTCGGATTTTATCTGAATTTGAAATAGAGATATTACGCAACTTTAGTACAAATGGCCTGAGCGATATTATAAATGCTATCAATGCCCATAAAAAGCTAAAATACAAAGAAGATATATTACTTATTATCAGTAAGTTAGAGGTTATATTTAATCCTTTACTTCGTTCTATAAATTGCTCTATTTTCGATGTGGTAGCAACTCATTTGCAGTGTATTAATATATTATCTGGTATAAATTTTTCAGAGCTAAATAGTGAAATAGGTAATTTTACCTGTAATTTCTCAAATGCATGTGAGGGTGTAGGAATTAAATGCTCCTTAGAGTTATATAGCCAAATTCTGACCTTATTTTTAGAGAAAGAGTTTTTCTTTGTAGCAAGTGACTTGAATAAATTCAGCTTATATCACAACAAAGTTGTAATACTTGCTGGATTTAATGAAGCGCCAAGCTTTCAAAGTCCGCTTTTGAATGCACTTACGAGAGAAAAATTTAATCTTCCTTCTGCGCAAGAAGAGCAGGGGTATTTTTTTTATACTTTACACAATTTGTTTTGTGCAAGTAAGGTTTATATTACAAGATCGCTAAGCCATAGAAAGCCAATTCTATTGCAGCGTTTGGAAATTCTGCTCAAGGAGGGGAAGCAGCCGTATCGTGATTGGCTAAGGATATTAAATACGCCTGAATGTATTGTTCCATGTACTCAGCCTATGCCAAAACCTCAAACCGAAGTTAGAAAAGAAAAAATGCAGGTGATGTCTTGCAGTGCAATAGAAAAGCTAATTCGTAATCCTTATTCATTTTACGTTGAATATATACTGGGTCTTAAACAATTAAGAGACTTGAATTTTAAGCCATCGATATTGGAATTTGGCACTATGGTACACAACATTCTTGCAAGATATTTACGCAACAAAAAATCGCCAATGAGCATTGCACGAGAAGCATTCTCGACTAGTCAGTTTAATTTTTCAAATATGTGGTGGGTAAGACTACAGAGGGTAATTCAATCTTTTGTCGAACTTGATGAAACTCGAAGCAACTATGTTGAGTTGGAAAAGAGCTTTTCCTGTCCGATATTTCATATTCCAGCGCGTGACGCTGGTTCTTGTGATCAGTATGAAACTGCTTGGATGACAAATAGAGATCTTATCCCTCAAGAAATCTTACTGACAGCAAGATGTGATAGAGTTGAGTATCTACCAAGTGGGCAAGTAGCAATTATAGACTATAAGCTTGGTTCACCACCTTCCAATGAAGAAGTGATGTCGGGGTTTTTTCCGCAATTAATTTTGCAAGCTTTAGCGGTAGAGTATGTGACCGGAAGGGAAGTCTCAGAACTTGCTTATTGGAAACTTGATTATGATAAAATAAAAGTTATTTCTATACAAAATTATAGACAAAAAATGCAAGAATTTCAGAATGATCTGCCAGATTTTTTATCTAATTATTTAAGAGATGCTATTCCCTTTATTGCCTCTCCATATTTCGATAAATTCCTGAGATTTAACAGCTATAAACAGCTAGAAAGGGTAGGAGAGTGGTTGTAAATGGTGTCATCCGAGTACCTGACACTGGTTTCTATCCAAAAGGGTGTCATCCCAGTGCTTGGCACTGGGATCCAGGAAAGTTTGCTTGTAAGCAAGCAAACTAGCATGGAAAGTTTATACTAAATGAATGTTTTTGATGAGGTTGCACAGAAGCTGGATCCAAGTGTCAAGCACTGGGATGACATCATCCTTTTTTGGATTCCAGACTGGAATGACAGCAGTCCTACGTCATACCGCCGCGGTATTTCCAGATCCCGCTAACACGTAGCGGGATGATGGTTGTCAGGGTGTTGTCCAAGTAGCCTCCTTCTTCTGTTATCCAAGTAGCCTCTTTCTTGTCATCCCAGTGCCTAGACACTGGGATCTAGGAAACTTAACTTTACACCAGGTAATAAGAACTGGATTCCAGCGTCACGCGCTGGAATGACAGCAGTCCTACGTCATACCGCGATTCATTCGCGGTATCTCAGCTGCTAACAAGAGATCCCACTAACACGTAGCGGGATGACGATTGTCGTTTAGCCATAAACGTTAAGAAATTTACCAAGCGAAAAAAAGGCAAAAGAAACCCTGGTCATTGTCTATTTTCAGTATTGGCGTTTTTTAAGTCTTAAACACTGCAATTTAGCTGCTTTTAAATGCAACTCACCTTAGTTTAAATGTTTAAGAAATTTACTAAACAGAAAAAAAGGCAAAAGAAATCCCGTGTTAGCTAGTTGTCACTCTCTAATCCTGCAAATTGGCGTACTATACTGTCTTAAACGACTTATAAGCGCGTTTCAGCTTGTGTAGGTAAAAACCTAGAAATATTGTGAAGACATAAGGTGCACATAGTGCAAAAAATTAAAAATAAGACGCCAACTACGTTGTTTTCTTGCTGTTTAATCTTCACAGATGAAGATAACTGAATACCTTCAGTTTCATGATAAGGGGGCTGACGAAATGTGTCAAGGGATTTTTGACGAAATGATTTTGAAAGTAAAGAGCGGGAGAAGGGGTTCGAACCCTCGACCTCAACCTTGGCAAGGTTGCGCTCTACCAACTGAGCTACTCCCGCAATTAAATTAACCTAAATTTACTTAATTATAGGCATATACAGCGATTTGTAAACCCCGTGTACACGAAAAATGTGAGAGCCCATAAATTTGCGTGGTTCCTTCTATGATCTTTTCGTATACTTAAGGCTCATTTTTGATTATCATAAGTTTTTAATTATTCCACAAAGCTTTATGGGAATATTTTTATATAAAGACGACTTGCCAGCTAGTTCAATACCAGATGATGTAAGGTCTATAGCTGTTGATACCGAGGCAATGGGGCTACTTCATAGCAGAGATAGATTATGCCTTGTGCAGCTCTCTTTTAATGATGGCAACGCTCACTTAGTTCAACTTAAGAACGATTATACAGCGCCAAATTTGAGAAAAATATTAGAGGATAAAAATATAACTAAAATATTTCACTTCGCGCGATTTGATGTGAGCATAATACGTTATTACTTGGAAGCTTGGGCACTTCCTTGCTATTGCACAAAAATAGCTTCACGTTTAGTTCGCACTTACACAGATAATCATAGCTTAAAAGAGTTGTGCTTAGAGCTGCTTGATACCAAACTAAATAAGCAGCAGCAATCTTCTGATTGGGGAAACGAAAATTTAACAGACAAACAAAAAAGTTATGCTGAATCTGATGTTTTGTATCTCCACAAGATAAAGGAAAAGCTAGACTTAATGTTGGAACGTGAAAATAGAAAAGAATTGGCCCAAAAGTGCTTTGAATTTCTTCCTACTCGTATTGAGTTAGACTTAATGGGTTGGGAAAACGTGGATATCTTTAACCACCAGATGTAATAGAAGTTTTTTGTTTGTGCAAAACACTTTAGAGGTTGTCCACAAACCAAGGAATACGTAGTATATAAAGAAAGAATATTGAGGTAAGAGATGAGGAAAAAATATCCAACAGATTTAAGTAAAAGGGAATGGGCAAGAATAGAAAAACACTTCAGAGTATCGTACAAGAAAGGAGGAAGGCCACCAAAATACAGTAAGTGTGAGATAGTAAATGCAATTCTTTATATACTGCGCACAGGATGTCAATGGTGCTATTTACCACACGATTTTCCGCCGTGGAAGGCTGTGCATGAACAGTTTAGAAGATGGAAAAAGCAGGGAATTTTTGAGAAAATGAACTATGATATCACTAAATATAGTAGGTCAAAAATGGGAAGAAATGAGGAGCCGAGCGCATGCATAGTGGACAGTCAATCGGTAAAAACCACGGAAAAAGGGGGGTCAAAGGTTATGATGGTGCGAAAAAGGTAAAGGGGAGAAAAAGACATATAATCACAGATACTCAAGGATTTGTGCTTGGTTGCTATGTAGGAGCTGCAAGCGAAAATGACAGAGATGGGGTGAAGATGGCATTGGACGATATGAAGGAAAAATACAGCAATATTAAGAAAATGTGGGCTGATATGGGATACCAAGGAAAATATTTAAAGGATTACGTAAAGAGAGAATATGGGATAGATATTGAAATTGTCAAAAGGCCTCCATGTAGGTTTTGGGTGCATAAAGATACACCACTAGAACTATTGCCACAACGGGATCCTGGATTTTCAGTACAGCCGAGAAGGTGGGTGGTAGAGAGGACTTTTGCTTGGATCAATAGAAATAGAAGGCTATCAAAGGAGTACGATTTACTTACAACATCTACTGAAAGTTTCATATATCTGGCTATGAGTAAAGTTATGTTAAGTAGGGAATATGCTTGATTTACTGGTTTGTGGACAACCTCTAAGATTTAATATTATCTTAGAATACGTTTTTTATTAGCTCCTCTTTAACAACAGACTGCTTCGTGGAGAGTCTACAGAGTTTTTGTGCGCGCAACACTGAACCAGATTTCTTTATCTTAGCCATATTTAAAAATCTAGCTACACCAATTGGTGAAAGTTAGTGCAGCAACCACAGCGGTATCGACCCTTAAAATTCTTTTTCCTAGACTCAATTTTTGACAAAACTTATCGGCAAGATCAAGTTCATAAGATGAAAAACCACCTTCAGGGCCAACAATAATAGCAACATTTTTTTTGCCTTTCAGCACTTTGTCAGCTTTAGAGGTTGTCCGGAAACAAGTAAATTCAAGCATATTCCCTCTTTAACATAACCCTACTCATAGCTAGGTATATGAAATTCTCAGTGGATGTTGTGAGTAAATCATACTCCTTCGATAGCCTTCTATTCCTATTAACCCAAGCAAAAGTCCTTTCTACAACCCATCTTCTTGGCTGTACTTTAAACCCTTGTTCTCTTGTTGGTAGTAGCTCAGGTGGCGTATCTTTGTGCACCCAAAATCTACATGGAGGCCTTTTAACAATTTCAATATCTATGTCATATTCTTCCTTTATGTGATTCTTTAAATTTCTTCCTTGGTATCCCATGTCAGCCCACATTTTTTTAACTTTAGTATATTTTGTTCTCATATTGTTTAATGCTATTTTAATACCATCTCTATCATTTTCGTTAGCAGCGCCTACGTAACAACCTAGTATAAAACCCTGAGTGTCTGTAATTATATGCCTTTTTCTACCCTTTACTTTTTTACTTCCATCATAGCCTTTGATCCCCCCTTTTCTGTAGTCTTTACAGATTGACTATCTACTATACAGGCACTCGGCTGCTCATTCCTTCCTATTTTTCTTCTACTATATTTCATAATTCATTTTCTCAAAAATTCCCTGCTTCTTCCATTGCCTGAACTGCTCATACACAGTCTTCCATAGCGGAAAATCATTTGGTAAATACCGCCATTGACACCCTGTACGCAATACATAGAAAATTGCTTCTAATATTTCTCTTTTGCTATACTTTGGCGGCCTTCCTCCTTTCTTGTATGATACTCTGAAGTGTTTTTCTATTCTTGCCCATTCCCTTTCGCTTAGATCTGTTGGATACTTTTTTCTCATCTTTACCCCGTACTAAAATTTCAGATATTATAGCCTTTTACTTGTTTCCGGACAACCTCTTACCTGTTTCATCACACAAAACAAAATTTTTACTCTGGGAATCAGGTAACTCACAAAAGTTAATAGGAGGCAAAATCTCTGGTATACTTATCCTACCTGATTGTTCCGCTGCTTCGATTGCTTGTAATTTTGCTCTACTTAGGTTAATATTTTTTACCACTGTACGTTCCGTTGAAATAAATTGAATGCAGATTACTCCCATTTCAGTTGCCTGTCTTACTATGTTGTTCAAAGCAGCACTTTTTACCATGGCACAATACAGGTATAAATTTTCCTCATATTGCTGTTGTTTAGTGCATTCTTTGGGTGTAACTTCTGTCAATTTACGCGATATATTAACTACTTCTCCTAACCATTCTCCATCTTTTCCATTAAAAAGAGAGAGATTATCATACTTCTTAAGCCGCATTACATTGCAAATATAGTGACTTTGTTGTGGATTAAGTGCTAAACTCACGCCTTGTGATAAAGCTTCTTCAACATAGAGCCTAATTTTTCCCATTCAAAACTTTAATTATATTCTACTTGAGTGACTCTTACGGGATTTGAACCCGTGTTACCACCGTGAAAGGGTGGTGTCCTAACCACTAGACGAAAGAGTCAACTTGAATCTAACTAGGTTATATCGATTACATATATAAAGTCAATTCAATTATTTTGAATCACATAGTTAGAGGGATATATCAGTAATCTTATATCGACAGCCTCCTATTACTCCATGCTCAATACTCACTGAACCTATCTCAGATTTAGGAGCTAATTCTAATTGTTGTTCAACTTTTGTATCGGAATCATAGCCAGAATCTCTACGCTCATATTTCTGCCTTATTTCTTCTACACTAAAGCCAGCCTTGGTCTTAATTTTTTGATCATTAGTCTGTTGCTGACTTATCGACTTATTAGCACTTAGCTCATTTAGCTTCACTTGCCAATCATTCACTTTATCTTGCACTAACCCATGGCAAGTTCCAGAATTAGCTTTTATGTCTTTTGCTTTTCTTTCTGCTCTTTTCTTGGACAAATCTACCCTAGCATAAATAGGTTCTGACGACTGTTCTGGCTCTTTCTGTTTTAGGCTAGTAGGCTTTTTTGTTCTGAAAGATCATCTATAGTGCAATAAATAGGTTCTTCTGATATACTCAAATAACCACTATCTTCCAATGATAAATTTTCAATGGATTTTTTATGTGAATCATATATTTCAGCATAAATAGATTCTTCTGATACACTCAAATAACCATTCTCCCCTAATGAGTTACTAACCTTAGCATCATACACCTCAGCGTAAATTGGCTCTTTTGAAGGCAAAGCATCATAATTAGTGCTCTTTGGCTTATACTCAAAAGTTCTAGGAGGTTTTTGAGGTGGTATTACATTGTTGTTCACCTCAGCGTACATAGTTATTGGCTCATATTCAGAGGTTCTAGGAGGTTTTTGTTGTATAGCTTCAACATTCAAATCATCTGTAGAATAATACTCTGCGCCTTTTCCTAGTAAAAAGGAAACTGTGGGGTGAAGAATTATCTCTGCTGGTAAGTTTTTCTCACTATCCAATTTTAGATTTTTTGATTCTGCTAAACTCTCAATAACACGAATTATAACATTCTTTCCATTCTCATCTATTGAGTGGATATCAGCTCCACGATTAATCAGCAATTCCATTATTTTGTGATCTGTAGCATGTCCTAAAGCCTGATTTAAAGCTTGATTATTATTTATATCAAATGATCCTGTATTCTTGAGAGACATAGTCTTTGAAAAGAATTTTCTAAAACTATTTAATGCATCATAGAGAATTAGAGTCAGTTTAACACCTTTTATGTCATTGTTTTTGACAGATTTAATTAAAAAATTATCTATTATACCCATGATTATACCCCTATATAAAAGCTCACTACCATGGTACAATTTTAAACTATGATGATTTATTTTTTACTAATAGCAGCTCTCTATAACCACTTAACAAGTGGTGGCATTGACATCATAATTGCATCTGGATTGCCATCAGTCATTAAACCAAACCTTGTGCCACGATCGTATAACAGGTTGAATTCTACATATCTGCCACGTTTTATTAATTGATTTTCTCGTTGTTCTTTTGTCCAAGATTTTTGTATATGTTTACGTATGATGTGCAAATAAATTTCCAAAAAGGCTTCACCTACTGCTTTTGTGAACTCAAAATCGTTTTCCCAGTTGCCAGAACTCAGATTATCATAGAAAATGCCACCAATACCACGCGGCTCTTTTCTGTGTTGTAAGAAAAAATAGTTGTCACATTGCTCTTTAAATTTTGGATAATATCCGGTGTCAAATCTATCACATGTCATTTTGATTGATTCATGGATATACTTGCAATCTTCTTCATTTTTATATATTGGCGTAAAATCCATTCCTCCACCAAACCATTGTTTTGAAGTATATATCAGCCTTGTGTTCATATGTGCTGCAGGGATAAGGGGCGATTGCATATGAGACACTAAAGATATACCGCTTGCCCAAAACTCTCCGTTACTTTCACTTGCACCAGGAATTTCATTAATGGCTGAATCTGCAAATTTTCCGTGTACTTTTGAAACGTTTACTCCAACTTTTTCAAAAACATTACCAAAAATAATTGTAGATTCACCACCTCCACCACCTGGGCGATCCCACTTTCTCTTTTCGATCTTTGGCTCTGCGGATGATTGTTTTTCAATTAATAAGAAAGATTCTATGATCTTATCTCTTAGTGCACAAAACCATTTAAATGCTTGTGTTTTCTGTTTTTCCATAATATCCTCTTGCTAGCTTATTAACATTGTTATATCTGATATTTAAGGAACTTAATTAGATTTGGATGATAATTATCTATCAAAGACGTTAATAAATCTATAATAATTAAATCAATATAATAGAACATTTTCGTATGTACAACAATGCCAAGTAACAATAATGAATAAGAGATACATAGATAACAAAAAAGAGAACAGGGTTGACTTCATACTAAGAAATTATGGAATGTCAATTGTTGTGATGGCAGTTATTATGCTCTTACCTCCAGTAGCAATATCGATACTCTACTTTTTTGATATATATAGTCAGCATATTAATATAGAGATTAATTTATTAGTTAGCATTCTAACAACTCTCTTTATGATGTATAATGTAAAACGCTACAGATACCTACTTAATACTATAGAATTTCAAAATGCAATATTTGCAAATGCACTAAATCATAATACAGAATTTTGCCTTATTTTACATAAAGATGAGGGTGTTATTTATGCTGATGCAAGGTTCTACGAAAGGTTTAAAGATCATATAGATGATGACATTACGTTAGGCAAGATTCTTGAAATAGGAGATGTTTCAGAAGCAGACAAAAAAGTACTCTATCATGCACTAAAAAATAACTCTTCTATACAGGTATGCATTTCCTTAAACAAGAAGAATAGAGTATCTAACTTTCTTTTGCTCTTTGAGCCGATACCAGATAATCCCCAAATTGCTATAAATAGTAATAAGATTTTAAATTTATCATTAGTGCCAATAGCAAGGCCTGATGGGTATTTTGTGTTAAAAGCAACACAGATAAACAAGGAGCAGGTATATGAAGAGTTAATAGAAAAACACAGTATAGGAACTTACATCGCAAATGCCAAAGGGGTGATTTTATCTGTAAATAAAAGATTTTTAGACATATTTGAACTGAAAAAACTGGAAAAAGGTAGCTCAATCAGTGATTTTATATCTCAATCTAAATATAACAATACAACAACCGATAATGAAATTTTGTTTTTTACTATAAGTGGTATTCCATTCAAGGCTTATATGAGCACTGCTATATTTTGTGATAAATACAACCATAGCTATATATATGGCTTTATAACACCAACCGAATCAAATATTGTTGATTATCAATTACACCCTTGTTTTGTAAATTCATCAATTGCTATTGCACAATGTGACATAAACGGCAACTTTGTAAAGAAAAATACGGCACTAATAAAGCTTGCAGGGTCAGATAATAATTCAATCTTTACATTGATATTGGATAGTTATCATGTGAAAATACGTGAATATTTTTCGAGTAATAGAATAAATAATGCGTACTTTGATGTGCAGCTCAACGGCGGTAATAACATAAAAATATATTTCAATAAGTTTCTTCATAATAAAATGATATTCATAATTTGTTATTTTATTGATAATACTGAACACAAAAACCTAGAGATAAAGCTTGAGCATTATCAAAAGATGCAAGCTATAGGGCAGTTAGCAGGTGGTATTGCGCATGATTTCAACAATATATTGACTGGGATAATAGGATTTTGCGATTTGCTTTTACTCCAGCATTCAGCTGGTGATCCATCTTTTGGAGATATAATACAGATACAGCAAAATGCAAAGCGTGGATCAAATTTAGTAAGACAATTGCTTGCTTTTTCAAGAAGACAGACCTTGCAGCCAAAAATTATTGATGTAAATAGAACTATAGCTAATCTTTATGAAATGATAAAAAGATTAATAGGTGAAAATATAAAATTTAACATTTATTATGGTAGAGACTTGGGTGCTGTTAGGGCTGATCAAGGGCAATTAGAGCAAGTTATACTTAACTTAGCAGTCAATGCTAGTGCTGCTATGGAAAAGGGCGGGGAATTAACTATACGAACCTTTAATCAAAAGATTGACTCATTAAATTCTACACCTCAGGATATGTTTTCTCCAGACAAGGAAGCGATTGAACATGGAAATTATGTTGTGATTGAAGTAATTGATACTGGATGTGGAATGACGAGTGATACAACTGAAAAGATCTTTGATCCATTTTTTTCTACCAAAGATATTACCTCTGGTACAGGTCTTGGCCTCTCTACTGTATATGGCATTATTAAACAAACTGAAGGATACATCTATGTTGCTAGCAAAGTAAATCATGGAACTAAATTTAGCATATTTTTGCCCATGGTTTACATATCAGATGAAAATGATAGAGAGGAAGATAGTGAAGAAACAGAAAAACCGGTAGTAAGTGAAATTAAAGGTAATGGTATAATTTTATTAATCGAAGATGAAGATTCAGTAAGGGAATTCATCTCTAAAGCACTCAAAAGAAAAGGATTTGATGTAATAGAAGCAAGCATAGGCAGCGAGGCGCTAGAAATAATCAGTAAAAAAAGTCAACATATAGATCTTATAATCACTGATGTAATCATGCCAGAGGTGAGCGGCCCAGAAATAGTTAAAGAAGCATTGATCCATAGGCCAAATATCAACGTTATTTTTATTTCTGGGTATGCAGAAGATGCTTTTTTAAAGAGTGATGACATCAATATAGAAGATTTTCACTTTTTGCCAAAACCATTCACTCTGAATGAATTAGGAAACAAGGTTCAAAGTGTGTTACACAAAGCAAAAAAGACAGTCTAATTTTAGTGTGATTAGCAACAAAAAAATTTTCTAATGCAAAAGTTTCTTGCATATATACAATAGAATTATTTTATACATAAGATAAAAGGCGTGAGCAAGATTATTGCAATAGTAAATCAAAAGGGTGGAGTTGGCAAAACCACAACTAGTATAAATTTGTCGACAGCCTTTGCTGCTGTGGGAAAAAGCACTTTATTGGTAGATCTTGATCCTCAAGGAAATGCTAGCACCGGACTCGGGATTTCTTATCGTAGTAGGGAAGAAAAAAACATATACAAAATACTACTAAGCAGCGAAAATAAATTGATAGAATCGGCAATTTTCAATATAAAGGAAATTCCGAATTTATCGCTAATTTCGTCAGTAGTTGATTTGTCAGCTGCAGAAATTGAATTATCGCAACTTGAGCGAGGAAAATTCGTACTAAAAAGCGCATTGGAGAAGATACGCGATAATTATGAGTATATAATCATCGATTGCCCTCCATCACTTGGGCTTCTAACCATTAATGCCTTGACTGCTGCTAATTCTATTATTGTTCCTCTTCAGTGTGAATTTTTTGCTCTGGAAGGATTAAGCCATTTAGTTAAAACTGTAGAGCTGATAAAAAGGAATAACCTAAACCCTTTTTTGGCAATAGAAGGGATAGTGTTAACAATGTATGATAGGCGTAACAAACTCAGTGAACAGATTAAAAACGATATTTGCCAGTATTTAAATGATAAAGTATACAAAACTATCATCCCATTGTATGAGACTGTTATTCCACGTAACGTACGGTTATCAGAAGCGCCTTCTCATGGAAAACCCGCTATTGTGTATGATCTTAAGTGTCCTGGTGCACAAGCATATATAAGTTTGGCAAGGGAAATTTTAAAAAAGCACGCGAGCAGTTGTAAGGAGAAGAAGCTAGTGAGCGAGGGCGTAGTATGAAGGATGATAGACGCTTAGGCAGAGGTCTTGCCGGTCTCATAGGCGATAATTATGATAATAAAGAAGATCGACAAGAGTATTTGCCTATTTCATTACTGCACCCAAGCAAATTTCAACCGAGGAAACATTTTGACGAGGAATCATTAAGAGAGCTTGCAAATTCGATAAAGAAAAGTGGCATTATACAGCCTATCGTGGTACGCAAAGATTCAAATGATGATGGTTACGAAATAATAGCTGGGGAACGTCGTTGGCGAGCAAGCAAGATTGCAAATCTTGATAGTGCACCCGTTATCATAAAAGATCTGAGCGACAAGGAATGCTAGGAAGTATCCATTATTGAAAACATACAAAGGCAAGATATTAATCCAATAGAAGAAGGTGAAGCGTATAAGAGACTGATAGATGAGTTTTCCTATACACATGAAGAATTAGCTTCAGCTATAGGCAAAAGCCGCAGCCACATAACCAATATGATTCGGATGTTGTCACTTTCCTGTAGGGTGAAAACAATTATCAACGAAAAAAAGTTGTCTATGGGTCATGCAAGAGCGTTGATTAATGTTGAAAATGCGGAAGATATTGCAGAAAAAATAGTTTCTCAAGGCTTAAGCGTTAGACAAACTGAAAAATTGATAAAAGATTTGCATCAAGGCAACAACCAAAAAGAACAGAAATATACTAGAAATCAAGATATGACGGTAATAGAAGGCGCTATATCTTCTCAACTTGGTTTAAAGATCAAAATTAATGACAACAATTCTAAGGGTAAAGTTATGATACGGTATGATAATCCAAATGAATTGGATTTGATATTGAAAATTTTGAATAGGAAACTTGAGGCATAGCTAGTAGTTGGCTAGCAAAGCAACAAACCAATATCAACTGTTGGTGTCATGAAAGTAGCTGACACTGGAATCCAGGAATTTTATTAAGTTGGTAAGCATAAAAGTATAACTTCTACGTCATACCGC
Source organism: Wolbachia endosymbiont (group A) of Nomada flava (assembly GCF_964027055.1). Taxonomy (NCBI): domain Bacteria; kingdom Pseudomonadati; phylum Pseudomonadota; class Alphaproteobacteria; order Rickettsiales; family Anaplasmataceae; genus Wolbachia; species Wolbachia endosymbiont (group A) of Nomada flava. The sequence goes on from NZ_OZ034725.1 coordinate 123,537, forward strand.
CGCGGTATCCGCTAACAAGCAGCGGGATGACGATTGTCAGGGTAGCTGTCATCCCAGTGCCCTGACTACTTGGATCCAGGAAAAAGAATGGTGTCATCCCAGTGCGTGACACTGGGATCCAGAAGACTTAATTTCAACCAAGTGGCTGCATAATAAAGGCTGGATTCCAGTGTCACGCACTGGGATGACACCCTAGTAGAAATCGTTTTTGTAATTGCAACATTCGTGCAATCTTTAGCCATAAATATTTAAAAAATTTACCAAATGAAAAAAAAGGCAAAAGAAACCCCGTGGTGGTTGGCTATTTACCATGTACTAAAATATCGGCGTTTTTTTTATTCTAAAACGCTTGATTAAGAGCGATTTAGCTGCTTTTAACTTGCAACTAACCTACACCGCAAGTGTTTAAGAAATTTACTAAGCAGGAAAAAAGGCAAAGAAACCCCGTAGTAGCTAGCATTCAAATTCTCCCTTGTCAATTTGACGTTTTTTGCTGTCTTAAACGCTTTGTAAGCGCGTTTCGGCTTATATAGGTAAAAACCCAGAAATTTTTAAAGACATGCGATGCACGTAGTGCGAAAAATTAAACATGAGACGCCAAATACCCTAAGTTTTTTGTCATTAACCTGCACAGATTGCGAAGATAAATAAATAGCTTCAGTTTTATGATAAGGGAGCTGGCGAGGCTTGTCAAGGAAGTTTTTCGTTTCATCCAATGCGCTGCCAAAAGCTATGCAAAAAGTCCAATGAGTTAACTCCCATATATCCTGAGTAATTCTTGTGCATTAGCTTTGATTAGGATAGGGCATTTTCTATCATTTGATAGGGAACGCAATATTTCAGTTGCACCCTTAACGTCGTTATTGTGTATCTTTACTATAGCGATGGCTTCTTGGCTTGAATAAGGGTATACTGTGCTTGATTCTAAATTATCAATTTTGTCTTTATTTATTTTTTCACCGTTGGAGTGAAGTAAGCTCATTACTTCTAAATATTGTGCTAACTCACGCAAAACACCAGGAGCATCTTTATCATCTGCCAAATCATTATAAATAGATGCTGTGTCTGTTGGCATTGAATCTGAGATATGATTGAATGCGCGTTCAAAATTTGCTAAATACTCCCAATTTGAATCTATTTCTTCTAGCAGCGGCTTATTATCTTTTTTTAAGAATAATACTTCGTAAAACTTGTCACCTGCAGTTATAGATTGTTTTGTGTTATCAATGTTGCGCAATAAGTATAATGTGATGCCAACTAACATTGGCGCGAGTGCAAGCAGAAAGATGTATTTTTTTATGGTAATATTCCAAATAGTTATATATTTATACATTAATGCTTTTGATTTGCAAAAACATATTGACATAGTGATTATATCACATAATAATATTCTCAAAGTTGTTTGAATAGTTGGAGATTAAAATATTTCTAAAGTAGAAATAAAGACAGCAGTATTAAGCTAAATTATTTTTTGTCGGATTTATCCGATGTACCCTCAACCTTTTATAGGTTGAAGTCTAAATTTGAGAGTTTGATCCTGGCTCAGAATGAACGCTGGCGGCAGGCCTAACACATGCAAGTCGAACGGAGTTATATTGTAGCTTGCTATGGTATAACTTAGTGGCAGACGGGTGAGTAATGTATAGGAATCTACCTAGTAGTACGGAATAATTGTTGGAAACGGCAACTAATACCGTATACGCCCTACGGGGGAAAAATTTATTGCTATTAGATGAGCCTATATTAGATTAGCTAGTTGGTGGAGTAATAGCCTACCAAGGCAATGATCTATAGCTGATCTGAGAAGATGATCAGCCACACTGGAACTGAGATACGGTCCAGACTCCTACGGGAGGCAGCAGTGGGGAATATTGGACAATGGGCGAAAGCCTGATCCAGCCATGCCGCATGAGTGAAGAAGGCCTTTGGGTTGTAAAGCTCTTTTAGTGAGGAAGATAATGACGGTACTCACAGAAGAAGTCCTGGCTAACTCCGTGCCAGCAGCCGCGGTAATACGGAGAGGGCTAGCGTTATTCGGAATTATTGGGCGTAAAGGGCGCGTAGGCGGATTAGTAAGTTAAAAGTGAAATCCCAAGGCTCAACCTTGGAATTGCTTTTAAAACTGCTAATCTAGAGATTGAAAGAGGATAGAGGAATTCCTAGTGTAGAGGTGAAATTCGTAAATATTAGGAGGAACACCAGTGGCGAAGGCGTCTATCTGGTTCAAATCTGACGCTGAGGCGCGAAGGCGTGGGGAGCAAACAGGATTAGATACCCTGGTAGTCCACGCTGTAAACGATGAATGTTAAATATGGGAAGTTTTACTTTCTGTATTACAGCTAACGCGTTAAACATTCCGCCTGGGGACTACGGTCGCAAGATTAAAACTCAAAGGAATTGACGGGGACCCGCACAAGCGGTGGAGCATGTGGTTTAATTCGATGCAACGCGAAAAACCTTACCACTCCTTGACATGGAAATTATACCTATTCGAAGAGATAGGGTCGGTTCGGCCGGGTTTCACACAGGTGTTGCATGGCTGTCGTCAGCTCGTGTCGTGAGATGTTGGGTTAAGTCCCGCAACGAGCGCAACCCTCATCCTTAGTTACCATCAGGTAATGCTGGGGACTTTAAGGAAACTGCCAGTGATAAACTGGAGGAAGGTGGGGATGATGTCAAGTCATCATGGCCCTTATGGAGTGGGCTACACACGTGCTACAATGGTGGCTACAATGGGCTGCAAAGTCGCGAGGCTAAGCCAATCCCTTAAAAGCCATCTCAGTTCGGATTGTACTCTGCAACTCGAGTGCATGAAGTTGGAATCGCTAGTAATCGTGGATCAGCACGCCACGGTGAATACGTTCTCGGGTCTTGTACACACTGCCCGTCACGCCATGGGAATTGGTTTCACTCGAAGCTAACGACCTAACCGCAAGGAGGGAGTTATTTAAAGTGGGATCGGTGACTGGGGTGAAGTCGTAACAAGGTAGCAGTAGGGGAATCTGCAGCTGGATTACCTCCTTAGGCTTTGCGCATAACTTACCATTTTTAATGATGGTGTTGTTATGTGCTATACTGCTGTCTTTACTTCTACTTTATTTTAATTTCCCGATAACGGAATTTTATGAGTGATAGACCTCTTTCTCCACATTTACAAATATATAAAGTACAAGTTACTAGTTTTTTCTCTATTATGCATAGATTGACTGGTATCTTGCTATTCCTTTTATTAATGATACTTTCTTGGTATTTCATATTACATGTTTACTTTCCTGAGTTACTTATAGTAAGGTACTTAAATGCATTATTATTCACTCCTGTTGCTAAATTAGCTTATGTCTTATGTTTTATAAGTTTTGTATATCATTTTCTTAATGGTATTCGTCATTTATTGTGGGATGTTGGGCTTAATTTAGAAATTACTGGCGTTTCAAGGAGTGCTATACTGCTGACAGTAACGTTACTTCTTTCTACTATGGCTTTTTTATTTATGTTTATATGAGTCAATCTGGAAATTCAGTACATCATTGGTGGGTTCAGCGTGTTTCTGCGGTAATTTTACTGTTCCTGTTTCCTTGGTTTATCTATTCATTTTCTTGCACATTTTATACTGATAGCTCTTTGTCTTTTAGTGAAAAATTTATTAATCACCCTCTAGAGCTTTTATTTTTTGTTGTATTGTTGTTTTGCATTTTTTGGCACGCAGTTCTTGGAATGCAGGTAGTATGCGAAGATTATATACACAGCGTACCTTTGAGGATTTTTACAATTACATGCATAAAGTACTTATCAAGCATTACTTATATAACCCTCGCTTTTACAATCTTTATCTTCTACAGGCATATTTTCTTGTAAAATCACCGGTGCTGTGTTAATATATTATTAGTGTACTAGTTTTATTATTGAGCTATAGCATTATAGCGATTTTGGTTTAGCAATATGTTAGAGACATTGAAAAAGTGGGGAACGGACCTTACGCTAAAAGTGAAGGATCTATTTACCTCACCTGAATCTCAAGTTTACGTCAAAGACCTTAGAAAGGTAATGGTATATAAGGATGGACGAAAATGCCGGTACCCAAAAAATTATGATGAGATTGTAAGGTCTGGAAAAATTATAGAAGAAAAAGATAGCAGTGGAAAACTTGTAAAAGATGAAGAGGGAAATCCAAGGTACCAACTTGAATATAATGGATACAAGTTTAATCTAGACTTAGTTAGGAAAATTGATAAAAAATCCTACTTTACTATTGACTTTTTAGTTGATAAAGCTAGGCGTGAGGTTAATGATTATAGTAAATTTTATAAGCCATTTAAGTTTTCAAAAATCGATCTTGAAAAACACGTGCCAATTTTTGAAGCTCAAAAACCTAAGGATCCTCAATATCCATTTGAATTAACTAACTCTTCTGTGCTAATTAAAAAGGTGAAAAATAAAGAAGGTAAAGTTCAGGAAGTTGTCGATGAAAAAGGAAGAAATGGAAAATTATTATACACTAGTGATTACAAGAAGCTAAGCACCCATTTTTCAGAAATTAGAGATCAAAATGGTAATCTAGAGCTAGATAAAAGTCTCATATCTGTTCCTATTGTTTTTGCTACAAGCTTGGCTAAAGTTTGTACTAAATTGTTGACTTCTCTTCCTATAAAGTTAGGGAAGCATTTAATAAGCAAACAAAACCCAATTGCAAAGTCTTTTGGTTATCTTTTATTTACTCCTGCAATGGCAATAAAAAATTTAGTGAATATGGGAGCTACCATACTTAAGGCTCCAATTTTATTGTTTGTAGCAAATAAGAAAAAATATGGTGATGCTTACTTAACTATGTTGGAATGTCAATTGAAAGAATGCTGGAAAGAAGCAGAGAATGATTTTAAGGTAGTTAAAGATGGTAAAAGAGAAGCAAAACAAAAAGAAAATCGCCCTGATCTCGACCCAATTATAGGCACATGGAAAGAGCTTAACGCCAGGAGGCCAGATATTGAAAAAGACTTGAAGAAACAAGAGAATGATAAAGGAATCAGCAAGAGTAATGAAATACTAAAGAGTCCTGAGGAAGAACAAAATAAGGGTAATGAAATATTAAGTGGTAAAAGCAAAGGTCATGTTGAGAAATTACAAAATAGAAGAAATTCACAGCAAGGGCAAGGCGCTACACACACTCACTCTCCTTAGCCATTACTTTAAATTGATACCTACCCTCTATTTAATCATTTTACAACAAAAACTTGCATGCATTTTGCCCTCAGTATAAGATATTAATTATTTAATCAACTTTCTTAACTAAATGCGCCCTGTAATATTGTGTGGTGGTAGTGGTAGCAGACTTTGGCCTTTATCTAAGCCAAAGCAATTTCAGAAAATATTTAGTCAGAACACTATGTTTCACAACACTTTGTTGAGGCTAAAAAGCGATTATATGCCGCCCATAATTTCTACAAATATACAGTACGAGTCATTAGTGATGGAGGAATTACATGCGCTGCAAGAATATAAAGTGATTTTCGAACCAGTGAAAATTGGAACAGCAGCGGCAATATTAATTGCTGCACTTCTCTGCAATGAAAACGAGACAATGTTAATTCTGCCTTCAGATCATTTCATAGGTGATTTGAATAGTTTTTATGCTTCTACTCAAAAAGCGTCTAAGTTAGCCTCTGAAACTAACTCTATGGAGAGTAGACCAGGAGAACTTCCCTCCTGGCCCCTTCCAGAACCCTACGTGAAACTCGCGCTTCATAAGGCTCCCACTAGTCATTGCCCTAACCCTATACTCAATTTCCAGTGCACAAACAGACTTGGTCTGCTCTTTGCAGTTCTTTCTAGTACCTTAGCTGCTTTGGTTTTGTGTCCTCTCAGCTTTTTGTACTTTGTCTGGAACCACTTTCTGAGTTTCCTATTAAACATTCTTATTATGCTATCTAGTGCAGTTATATGATGCTTCCCGTAATAGTTAAACCATCCTCTCAGGATTGGATTACATATTCGTGATATATCTTCTATTTCCAAGTTTGTTCTTCTAGCAAATTTCCAGCTTCTAATTTCTTTCTTCATCTTGTTCAGACTTTCTTTACTTACAGTTGGAGTAAAGCTTACAAACAGACTACTATCTTTTCTATTTCGTACAAGTCTTTTTCGAAATTCATATCCAAGAAATGTAAATGATACATTCTCATGATTATCCCTTCGTTTTCCATCTTGACAATAGATAATTTTGGTCTTCGTATGTTTTATTTCCAATTTGCAAATCTTCAGTCTCTGTTCAAGTTGACCAAGAATTAGTTGTGCTTGACTCTTGCTTACACAATGTATAACACCATCATCAGCATATCTTGCCCACTTTACACTTGGATATTCTCTTCTCATCCACATATCAAAGCTGTAGTGCATAAATAGGTTGCTTAAGATAGGACTTACTACACCCCCTTGCGGCACCCCACTGAGACGCTTTATTTTTGTCCCATCTTTTTGCTGTATCTCTGCACTTAGCCATCTTTGTATATATAAGAGAACCCACTTATTTGTGGTATGCTTTCTGACTGCTTTCATCAGTAGATTGTGGTCTATGTTGTCAAACATTCCCTTGATGTCGAACTCTATTAACCAATCTTGGTCGAAGCATCGCCTTCTCGTTTTTCCTATGGCATCTAATGCTGACTTATTTGGCCTATAACCATATGAATCCTCATCAAATACCTTCTCAAGTTCTGGTTCTAAAACACTTCTCACCACTTCCTGTGCTATACGATCGGCAACAGTTGGTATCCCAAGTGTCCTTGTTCCTCCTTCTGTCTTAATTATATCACAAGCCTTGACTGCTGGTGGAAAATAACTACCAGAAGATAGCCTATTCCATAGCTTGTAAAGGTTCTTGCTTAAGTCTTGATCAAACTTTTCAATTGTTAGATCATCAATACCTGCTCCTCCTCTGTTTTCTTTAACTCTTTTATAAGCCGAAAACACTAGAGATTTCGGTATATCAAAAGGCTTTGTTCGTTCAATCATTTTCATCCTCCTTCAAGTTGAATGATTTACTAAAGTCGACTAGCTCAACCCCTTCGCTCCATAGTCATTACAACCACTTCTTCACTACTACGAGTTGATCCGCCCCAGTGATTTGCATTGCTACTCTAAAGCTTGAGGATTAGCCTCTTGCTTATCTCGCTTTTCATCAAATCGACTGGTTCCTGCAGTTCCTTATTAAAGCCCAGATCAGACTCGCGCCACCTTTATGCCGAACACCACCTACACAGTAATCAGGTTTCTTGTAAGCTCATTAAGAGGAGAACGACTCACTCCTCCTTTCGATGTTCACTTCCCTTTTCGACACGTTCATCAGTGGTTCACTTACGTTCGCCTTTCTGATCCACACCTTCCAGCTCTTACGCTGATTTTTCCTTAACGCTTATGACCCTATCTCTTAAATAGAGCCACTTAAGGTGGTTTGAAACCTGCTCCTGAAAACCGATTTCGAAGGACCTTCCTTCATCTTCAATAAAGCTTCTCACAAACATTACTTTGTTTGTTACTGCAGCACACAGTCACTTTTGGGGTTAAGCCTCATGAATTCAATTCTGAATACGGCTATATAAATGCAGTATATGATCAGAAAGAAAAATGTCATATAGTGAAAGATTTTACAGAAAAGCCCGAGCGTAAGTTAAGTAACGATCATTATTGGAACTCTGGAATATTTGTGTTTAAAGCAAAACGCTACATAGATGAGATCAAAAAATCTGCCCTGAATCTTTACAATTTATGTTTTAAACATTTCACACCGCAAGAGAGATTTCTGTATTTAAAACAACGAGATTTTGCAGGAATTGAAGGCATATCCATTGATTACTTGGTGATGGAGAAAGCAAAAAACGTTGCAATGATAGAAGCTAATTTCGATTGGTTGGATGTTGGAACTTGGAATTCAGTTTTAGAATTGAGTGAGAAGTTTAGTAAAGAACCGGTGTCATTTCAGCATGTGATTAGAGAAAAAGAACCAGTTTCAACGACAGAAAGTAATAAAAATTTATTGGGTGGAGCTTGTAAGCAACCAAACAAAAGTCTAATTTCGTTTATTCATAAAGTTAAGAAAGTAAAGGCGATAAGGAAAGAAGTTAAACCATGGGGATTTTGTAGTATAATTTTAATGAGCGAAAATTTTCTTATAAAATATCTTTTTATAAATCCATTAAGCTGCACTTCTAAGCAATTCCATCACTATAGAGATGAATACCATATAGTGCTATCAGGAGTTGGGTATGTTAGTTTAGAAGACAAAGAATATGCTATAGTAAAAGACCATATGATAGAAATCCCAAGGGAAGTTTCCCATAGGATTGAAAATAGAAGCACAAGCTTTCCACTTGAAATAGTTGAATTTCAGATAGGAGAGCATTTATCTGATAATGATATAGTGAGGTTGGATGATGTATATGGAAGATTTTGAAATTCTAATGTTAAAGATACTCTATAAGTCTGCTAAATTTAAGGAAGCAAAAATCTCTAGTTTTCAAATAAAGAAAAGTCTACAATTATACGAAGTTTCAAAAATATAATGTTTAACCTCAAAATATTTTGTAATGTCCATTGCCTTTGAAATTACTATGGCTGCTTGCTATTTGCGAGCGAAAAATGCCAGATTTTGCTCTATAATGACTTTGTTCTCTATTATCGGTATTGCCCTTGGAGTTGCAACACTAATAGTGGTGATGTCTGTGATGAACGGATTCAGAGCAAAGTTGCTTGACTCAATACTTGGCATTGATGGCCATATTAATGTTTATTTTGATAGGAACATAAATTCAGATTACTGCACAGTTTCGAAATCTATTGAGAAAATTCCTGGTATATTAAAAGCTACTCCTATGACCAATGATCAAGTTATTATTGTAGCAAATGGTAAAATTGCAGGTAGCGTAGTGCGAGGTATGTCAACTAAAGATTTGCTTGATAGTACTGCCGTTATAAATAATGTAATTATAGGTGATGTAAAAAAATTTGATGAAGGGATAATAATAGGAGCACGATTGGCAGAAGCTTTGAACGTTGACTATGGCGACGAAATTACGTTTATATCATCTGAAGAATTTGATGCATTACTTGGTGAAATGCCGCGAATGAAAAAATATAAAGTTATAGCAATATTTGATATGGGTATGTTTGAGTATGATAATACCTTGATATATATGCCTCTAAAATCAGCACAAGCCTTTTTTAATTATAAAAATAGCATAAAAAATATAGAAGTACTTGTAGACGACGTTACTAGAGCTGATAAGCTGGCAGATGCTATAGAAAAAGAAATAGGAATGGAAGCTGAAAGTTGGCAATCACAGCAAAGCCATTATTTTAGTGCTTTAAAAACTGAAAGAAATGTGATGTTTTTAATTCTCACTTTGATTATAGTTGTAGCAGCGTTTAATATTATCTCAAATTTAATGATGATAGTGCAAGAAAAGAAATCCGCGATTGCAATTATGCGTACATTTGGTGCAACAAGTGGAAGCATTATGCGTATATTTTGCGCTTGTGGTCTATTAATCGGTTTTACGGGAACTTGTCTTGGCTGTATTATAGGTGTCGTTTTTTCTCTCAATATCGAAAATATTAGAGTGTTTTTAGAAAACATTACTAACGTCAAGCTGTTTGATCCTATGATATACTTTTTTTCAAGTTTGCCAATGATATTAGTTCCTCAAGATGTAGTGAACATTTCTGCACTTGCATTATTCTTATCATTTTTAGCGACAATTGCTCCTGCATTGCAGGCAGCTGCACAAGATCCTGCGGAGGTACTACGTTATGAATGATACTCAGCAAAAGTACATAGGTTGGTTCTTAATTGTATTGTTATTTACCGGTTACATCACAATAAATAACATAATCTTTTTAAAAATAAATCAGCAAGAGAGTGAAAACAATGTGAAAGCTTTAACGGAAAACATGGATGAATTTAGAATGTTGCTTGAAGTTAATCAATCTAGAATAGAAAAAAAGATATTTGACCTCAAGAGAAGTCAGCATACTCAATGTGAGCAAGGTGATAATAACTCAAGATGTAAGAACCTTGCAAAATTGCTATTACTTGTGGTTAAAATGAAGGATTCGTTATTGCGAGAAGCTAAATTTGATAACCATATAAATTCAATAAAGCCTTTGATATCAGAGCTTGACGATCCAGAGATAGAAAATGCAGTAGATGAATTAGAAAATTTGAAAGAGATAAATACCTTACACGAATTGAAGTTATCTTTTGAAAAAACTATTGATACTATCGATTACAACAAAAGTACATTGTCTAAAAAAATCATTTCAAACTGGATAAAGGTAGACGACCGAAATGATCCATTAAGAGTAAAATTCGCAGAAATTGAGGAGTCAATAAATGATAATGATTGGCAAAATATAACTGTTACAGTAAGCAATTTAACGCATTCAGAATTCAAGCCATGGCTGAATAAATTGAATGGTTTTATTGTAGCTTCTAAGAATATTTCAACAATATATCATCACTTATTACAATATATCTCATGATTTATTTTATAATTTTCGCTTTTTCGTTTTTATTTGGTATATGGGTCAAGGTAAGTGGTGAAGTAATAAAATTGGAATTAGGCAATTACACTATAAGTATTGATCTATATTTCATTATTTTTACTTGTGTAGTTTTATTATTTTTATTAATTACACTTGTACGCTTTTTTTCCTCCATTTCATCAACATTTGCCAACATAAGAAATAGAAGAAGGGATAGGGAAGAATTGCTTCTCTTTGAAGCTTTCTTTAGCATAGACTTAGACAATATAGAGAATGCCCAAAAGCTAGTTAAAAGTCTGAGTGAGGAGAGCGATAGGTTGTTTTTAATAAAGCTCTTTAACTCAGGTAAGACGGGAAATTACAGCTTTTTCAGTAACGGTTTAACAAATATTGCAAATAAAAATCGTAACTTAGCTCTACTTCTAGCCAATAAGCTGATTGTCCACCTCAAACAAGAAAAAGTAGTCTTTCAAAAATTTATAGAATATTGCTCTAGTTCAATTAACGATAAAATGCTATCTATTCCCTTTCAAATAGAGCATTGCATATTGAAAGAAGATTGGATTAATGCAATTTTGAGGTTGAAGGAAGCAGTTAAGTCCAATATTTTTCTCCCCTTTGATCATAAAGAAATGTTTGCAGTGTTTTATTTCGCTTTAGCAAAGCAATATGAAAGTAAAGGAAATTTTAAGGAGGCTATAAAGTCTTTATTTAGAGCACAACGTTATAGTGCAATTTTTCAGCCCATCAATTATTTAAAGGCAGAATTATATATTAAACTTGGAAAAATCAGAAAAGCTTCTGCAGTGCTAGAGGCAGAGTATACAGTAAATCCTACTCCTCAGTCAGCTAAAATGTACATCAATTTAAATAGTAAAGGTGCTGAAAGACTATACAACTTACGCCCTGATTATTATTTTAGTTACTGTTTACTTGCTTTGTCCTCAATGAGTTCAGGTAAATATGATCTTGCAAGTCAATATTTAGACACTGCTATGAAAAAAGCTAATTACATGTCAATCTACTTTATTGTAATACAACTCAAGGTTACATTGCAAGAACACGACAAGGTAATTTATTGGCTAAACAAGATGGGCTCAGAAGCTTTGCCTGATCCAGGCTGGAAGTGTAAAAATTGTAACAGGGAACTAGAACAATGGGATCATAAGTGTTCAAGTTGTAATAGTTTTAATTGTGTTTATTATATATTATAAAATTCCACAAAGTGTAGAAATTACCATTAGAGGTTGTCCGGAAACAAGTAAATTCAAGCATATTCCCTCTTTAACATAACCCTACTCATAGCTAGGTATATGAAATTCTCAGTGGATGTTGTGAGTAAATCATACTCCTTCGATAGCCTTCTATTCCTATTAACCCAAGCAAAAGTCCTTTCTACAACCCATCTTCTTGGCTGTACTTTAAACCCTTGTTCTCTTGTTGGTAGTAGCTCAGGTGGCGTATCTTTGTGCACCCAAAATCTACATGGAGGCCTTTTAACAATTTCAATATCTATGTCATATTCTTCCTTTATGTGATTCTTTAAATTTCTTCCTTGGTATCCCATGTCAGCCCACATTTTTTTAACTTTAGTATATTTTGTTCTCATATTGTTTAATGCTATTTTAATACCATCTCTATCATTTTCGTTAGCAGCGCCTACGTAACAACCTAGTATAAAACCCTGAGTGTCTGTAATTATATGCCTTTTTCTACCCTTTACTTTTTTACTTCCATCATAGCCTTTGATCCCCCCTTTTCTGTAGTCTTTACAGATTGACTATCTACTATACAGGCACTCGGCTGCTCATTCCTTCCTATTTTTCTTCTACTATATTTCATAATTCATTTTCTCAAAAATTCCCTGCTTCTTCCATTGCCTGAACTGCTCATACACAGTCTTCCATAGCGGAAAATCATTTGGTAAATACCGCCATTGACACCCTGTACGCAATACATAGAAAATTGCTTCTAATATTTCTCTTTTGCTATACTTTGGCGGCCTTCCTCCTTTCTTGTATGATACTCTGAAGTGTTTTTCTATTCTTGCCCATTCCCTTTCGCTTAGATCTGTTGGATACTTTTTTCTCATCTTTACCCCGTACTAAAATTTCAGATATTATAGCCTTTTACTTGTTTCCGGACAACCTCTTAGGCTACTTTCACATTGATATTGCTGAAGTTAGAGCACTTTCTTAATATAATCCTTATCTCCAAACAATAAACCTGCAAGTTTCTTAGCTAGACTTGGTTTTAATGTCAAAAAAACTTGCTTTTAGACACTAACAGTTATATATTTTAATAAATCAGGGTTGTATACAAAATGAAGAGCTTAAAGGAATTATCCTTAAGAATTAAGAATATTAAATCTGTACAGAAAACCACGAAAATAATGCAAATGGTTTCTGCAGCAAAGTTGTTACAAAGCCAAAAGAAGTTATTAAATTCAAAATTATATGTATCTAAGCTGCATAACATTATTTCTTCATTAATGCTATCAGTTGATCAAGAATTACTGGCAAAAATTCTAAATGTCAGTAACGACGGTTCTTACCTAGTATTCATTGTTGCGTCTGATCGTGGCTTGTGCGGCAACTTTAACTCTTCTATTGTCAAATTTAGTCAAGAGCGTGTAAATAAGTCAATCGCAAATGGCAAAAGAGTAGATATTGTATTTCTTGGTAAAAAAGCTTTTGATGTAGGTAAAAATAGATTTGACTCTAAAAGTATCTTAAAAATTGAAAATAGTAAGGGAATCACGTTAAAGCACGTAGAAGCTTTGGTTGATGGTATAGATTTAAGTAAATACGATAAAGTTAAAGTTTTTTATAGTAAATTCTATAATACCTTCACGCAAAAACCAATGTTGGAAACAATAAAACCATGGAGTAAAGACTCATCCTTGATTGATAGCTCTCTGGCTGGTCCAACAATAGATTACGGCTATGAGTATGAACCACAAAATATTGAATTTATTTTAAAATCTTTGGTTCAAGATTACGTTGTAATTGCTCTTTACTCTGCTTTGCTTGAAAGTGCAACAAGTGAGAATAGTGCTAGGATGGTTGCTATGGAATCAGCAAACAGAAACACTAAAGAGATGCTGAACAAATTAGCATTGCTTTATAATCGTTCTCGTCAAGCAGCAATTACAACTGATTTAATTGAAGTTATAGGTGGTGCAGAGTCTTTATAAAAATCTAAGGAATAGAAAATGAATATATTAAATATTGCAGCAGATATCACTAAATTAATAAAAAAGCAGAATCAAGACGCGGAAGTTACAATATATGAAACTAATAAGACTTCAGTTTCTCAGCGTCTATCAAAAATTGAGCAAATATCACAATCTAAAAATTGCACTGTAGGAATCAGAGCTATAGCAGGTAAAAACAAAGCTGCGTATATTTCTACAAACGATTTGAATAATCTTAGTGATACGGTAAGTCAAGTGGTAGAAATGGCAAAGAATGCGCCAGAAGATCCTTGCATTAATTTTGCTGTAAATGGTAGTAATTATATCTCTTCTGCAGATTTAAGTATCTCAGATAATAATGTTGTAACCGTTGATAACCTAAAAGAAATTGCTGAAGCTGCAGAAAATTCAGCCCTTGCACATAAGAGTATCACTAATTCTGAAGGAGCCTCTTCTTCATACGCTTTAGTGAATACAGTATTATCGACTGTTTCTGGTTTTATTGGCTCGTTTAGTAAATCAACCTTTGCTAATCAGGTCTCTGTTGTTGCTGGAAGAGAAAGTGAAATGAAGGTTGGTTACGATTATGATATAGCATGTAATTTTAGTGATTTAAAGTTGCCAGAGTTAATGGGAAAAGAAGCAGCAAAAAGAGCAGTTGATCAATTGAATTCACGTACAATGAAAACTGGTAAATTTCCAGTTATTTTTGAAAAAAGAGCAGCAAAAGGGCTAGTAAAAAGTTTTGCTTCTGCTATAAATGGGAGCAGTATTATAAGCAACAGTTCTTTCTTGAGGGGTAGTTTAAACGCTCAGATTTTCAATGATAGAATTAACATTATCGATGATCCATTGTTGCCAAGAGGCATAGCATCGAGACCATTTGATGGAGAAGGGATAACTAGCAAGAAAAATATATTTGTAAAAAACGGAATATTACAAAATTGGATTTTAGACTTATACTCGGCTAGAAAATTAGACTCAGAAACAACCGGAAGTGCAACTCGTGCAAGTAATGCTGCAGTTATTCCTGCAGCTAGTAACCTCTACATTGAGAATGGTGATGTATCGTTTGAAGAATTAATTCAGGAAGTGAAAGAGGGAATATATGTAACTGATTTATTTGGTTTTGGTGTCAATGTAATCAATGGCGATTACAGCCAAGGCGCTTCCGGATTTTTTATAGAAAATGGAAAAATAACGTATCCAATACATGAGATTACCATTGCTAGCAATTTGAAGGATATGTTTAGCAATTTAGTCGTTGCAGATGATCTAACTTTTTGTGGGCAATTTAATTCACCAACGATTAAAGTTAGCGAAATGACGGTTGCAGGTTCGCTTAACGATTAAAAAATTTATTTGCATCAAGTACAACAATTGTGTATTATTGTCATGTAATGTTAAGAATAGACTATGGAGTATAAAGGTTTAGTTTCAATAGCTAAGCTTAAAGCATTCTCAATCGTAATTTCAAAGTTTTTCATCACATTAGTAATGTTAGTTAATAATTTAGGAGTTGTTTAAATGGAATTTGGTAATGTAAAATGGTTTAATGCCGAAAAAGGCTATGGTTTCATCAAGCCAGAAGGTAAAGGGGGTGACGTTTTTGTACATATTAGCACATTGGAACGTTCGGGAATAAGACCTGAGGCACTTAAAGGAGAGAATAAAGAGAAGGGAATAAAAGGAGAAAGGGTGAGTTATGAGGTTAAAGAGGAGCGCGGTAGAAACGGAGAAGATAAAAAATCTGCAATAAATTTAAGATTGGAAGATTAATCTATTATGAAGTCTTTTAACAGGATTAACGTATTGTGAATAATTTTCATGAGATGGATCTCCCAGCTTCGCTTAGACAAGCTCTAGATAAAAATAATCTTTTCGTCCCAACTCCGATTCAAATACAAGCGATTCCCTTAGCGCTACAAGGTAAAGATATTCTCGGATCTGCTCAAACGGGGACTGGAAAAACTTTAGCATTTGCTATTCCGTTGGTTGCTAAGTTGCTGAATGAGCCTAACACTGGTTCAGCT
Organism: Wolbachia endosymbiont (group A) of Nomada flava; assembly: GCF_964027055.1. Taxonomy (NCBI): domain Bacteria; kingdom Pseudomonadati; phylum Pseudomonadota; class Alphaproteobacteria; order Rickettsiales; family Anaplasmataceae; genus Wolbachia; species Wolbachia endosymbiont (group A) of Nomada flava. Next base: position 139,299 of record NZ_OZ034725.1, read on the forward strand.
TTAGTCATCGTGCCAACCAGAGAGCTTGCGCATCAGGTAACAAATGAGATAAGAAAACTCTTATCTCAAAATTCTGCACTAAGGGTCGCTTTGTTGATTGGTGGTGAGCCTATTTTTAGGCAGCTAAATCAGCTTCAGAAAAAACCACAAATTGTAATAGGTACTCCTGGTCGTATTATAGACCATATTGAGCGTAAAACTTTGATTACTCGCAATGTTAGCGTTCTTGTGCTTGATGAAACGGATCGTATGTTTGATATGGGCTTTGGAGTTCAGATTGAAGAAATTATGAAGCATTTGCCTAAAATAAGGCAAACTCTTATGTTTTCTGCAACTCTTCCTGGAGATATAGTAAAACTTGCTGAGAAGTACCTTAATCGACCAGAACGTATTTCTGTTGATTGTGAGGCTACAACTTCTGTAAAAATTAAGCAAGAAATTGTTTATGCATCAGAATCAGAAAAATATGAAAAGCTTGTTACACAACTATGTCAGCGCGAAGGATCAATCATTATCTTTGTCAAAACAAAGCGAGGAGCGGATCAGCTAGCTAACAGATTGCACAAAGATGACTATAGCGCTTTAGCAATTCATGGTGATTTAAGGCAGCACAAGCGCGAAAGGGTCATTAATTCTTTTCGTCGTGGCCGTAATCAAATCATGGTTGCAACAGATGTTGCTTCTCGCGGCCTTGATATTCCCCACATTCAACATGTTATCAATTATGATGCACCACAATCGCAAGCTGACTATATTCATCGTATAGGTAGAACTGCACGCGCTGGAGCTGAAGGGTATGCGATATCTTTTGTTACACCTCAAGATAAGAGAAGACTGCCTGCACTGGCAGACAAAGAAGGAGAGCTAAATTTTGATTGTAGTGTGCAATTTAAAAAACGTAACAGCAAAAAGGTCTTTAAAAGGCCAAATACGTTAAAGACTAAATACGGTAGAAAAAAGATCAATGCATTTAAGAAGAAAAGCAGAGTACTAGAAAAAGCGTATTAAATAGGATTTACCTACAACTTGATAAGCGTAAAACTCGTCATTCCACTACTCATTAGCGGAATCTATGCTGAGATGTTGCGGTGCTGTGACGTAGATCCATAGTGGGGATTCAAATTGGCTACAGCGAACTGCTGGATTTCAATTTTTTTAATAATTGTGTGCTATTCATTATATATGAGTTCCCACTTTTAAAGAGAATAGGAGATGATTTCCAAAAACTTAGAGGCAAGTTTGAATAGAGCACTACTCATTGCTTCTAATTTTAATCTTAAATATGCAAAAGTAGAACATTTATTGCTGGCGTTAACTAAAGACGTGGATGTAAATTACGTTTTATCAAGATGTAATATCAGAGCCGATGAAATCATAAATATGGATAACATTCTATCAAGGTGCAATATTAAGGCTAATGATTATAATAATAATATAAAAGGGTTTTTACAAAGCAGTTCTGAATTGATTATCAGTGGAGTTAAACCTAGCTCAATGTTTCAATGCATAATACACAGAGCAATAATACGGGCTCATAGCTTGGGAAAAAAAGAAATAAATGGAGCAAATGTTCTAGTAGAAATTTTGTCTAGGCAAGACTTATACGTTGAAAATCTATTGCAGAAACAAAATGCGAAAGATTCCAATTTGATTTACCATATATCTAATATGAAATACTCTAACGATATAGATGAATATACCACCAATCATAAAGTAAAACTTGATAAAAATAATGACGCTCCTACTACAGTAAATAAAGGTGAGCTACTAAAAGATGAGGAAATTCTACAAAGTTATTGTAAAAATTTAAATGACTATGCAAGAAGCAAAAAAATAGATTATGTTATTGGTCGTGATTATGAGTTAAATCGCACTATAGAAATATTATTGAGGCGTAGAAAAAACAACCCTTTATATGTTGGAGACCCAGGTGTTGGCAAAACAACAATAGTTGAGGGTTTGGTACTCAAGATCATTGAAGGCAGTGTTCCAAGTGCACTCAGGTCCAGTATAATTTATGCTTTGGATTTAGGATCACTCCTTGCAGGGACACGCTACAGAGGTGATTTTGAAGAGAGAATAAAATCTATAATAAAAGCAATTGAGGTAAAACCAGGTGCGATCCTTTTTATTGACGAAATACACACTATCATTGGAGCAGGTTCTACAAGTGGTAGCTTTCTTGATGCAGGTAACCTACTCAAACCTGCGCTTGCAAGAGGTACACTGCGTTGTATAGGTGCAACTACATATAGAGAATACAGCGCTAGTTTTGAAAAAGATAAAGCACTAGCGAGAAGGTTTCAAAAAATTAATGTTAAAGAATCTTCTGTTAATGAAACGATAAAGATACTAGATGGTATAAAGCACTACTATGAAGGGTATCATGGAGTATATTATACAAAAAATGCCATTAGGTCTGCGGCTGAACTTTCGCATAAGTATATTACTGGGCGAATATTACCTGATAAAGCGGTTGATGTTATTGATGAGGCAGGGGCATATTGTAAATTGCTAAGAAACAGGGGTAAAATTGTAAATAGTAGAGATATTAAGAATACCATTACTAGAATTACAAATGTGCCTTGTGGATCTGAATCTGATGATTTACAGAAAGTAAAATCTTTAAAAGCTAATCTAGAGAAGGTGATTTTTGGCCAAGAGCAGGCAATAGAATCTCTTGTTAATTCTATTAAAATTGCTAAATCTGGGTTAAGAAATTACAATAAACCTTTAGCAAGTTATCTTTTTGCAGGGCCAACTGGTGTTGGTAAAACCGAGCTAGCAAAACAATTAGCAGAAAGCATGGGCATGAATCTTATACGCTTTGATATGTCCGAATACATTGAGTCTCATACGATATCAAGGATGATTGGTTCTCCTCCTGGATATGTAGGTTATGATCAGGGTGGATTACTCACAGAGTCTGTATCTAACAATCAATATAGTGTTGTGTTGCTTGATGAAATTGAAAAGGCCCATAGCGATATCTATAATATATTGCTACAAATTATGGATTATGGTTGTGTTACAGACACTTACGGACGTAAAGTTAACTTTTCCAATATAATTTTAATTATGACAACTAATGCAGGAGCAGCTGAACGCAGCAAAAGTTTTGTTGGCTTTGGGCATAAAAATTTTAACATTGGTGATAGCGAAAAAGCGATAGAACAGGTTTTTAGCCCTGAATTTCGTAATCGTCTTGATGCGATTATTTCTTTTTCTGACTTAAGTACGGATGTGATTTTGCATATTGTGGATAAATTTGTCCTAGAACTGAAAAAGCAACTGACGCAAAAAGGCATAAACTGCTTAGTAGAGGATGAAGTGAAATCTTATCTTGTACAAATGGGTTATAGTAAGGAAATGGGAGCACGTCCGATAGAGAGACTTATTGAAAAAGAGATAAAAAGTTACTTAGCGGAAGAAATACTGAATCGTAAATTAATAAAAGGAAAGAAACTAAGAATCTATATGAATAGAGTAGAAAATAAAATTGCTTTTGATATAGTTTAAATTCTTGCTTGAGTATTGGATTTATAGTATAATTGCCTTTTTTAATGAGGCTATAGTGGCAAGTTTAACTAGAAATCAATATTACAGTAATCAAGATTTACAGAATTTATTTTCAAGACTAGGAATAGAAGCGGAAGAAGTAATAAGCCAGGAGTTTGACGATATACTCAAGTTAGTTGAACGGAGCTTTAGAAAGCTTTCATTAAAGTGCCACTCTGACAAAGAAAAAGATGAAGAGAAGAAAAAGATAGCTACAGAAAAGTTTCAAAAACTTAGTGCAGATAAAAAAGAGCTAGAGAAGCATCTCAACGCTTTAAAAGAAGGAAAAACTCCTAGTCAATATGAAAGGCTATCAAGTGAAGAAGAACGGAGGAGGCAAACAAAAATTTATGGAATATTATCACGTAGAAGCAAAGCTATAAATAGAGCACTTTTATTTTTTATATTAGCAAATGCGGTGTTTACTTCATCGCTGAAAGTTGAGTATTGCTTATCGCAACTTGCTAATAGTGGCACGGTGCAAAGCATCGCTTATCAATTTTATGCATTTAGCATAGGGATTTGGCCGTTGTTATTTATTATATCCTTTTGTGGTATTATTTATGCAGCAAGTAAACAAAAAGGTTCACAAGAGGAAAATCTGGATAGATTAAATCGAAGATACAATCTACTTATTGCTGCTGATAATTATGTGATATGTATCGCAGCAACATTTGCTATATGTGGTCTAGTGTCAGAGGTAGCACAAAATGGCTGGCCTGCTCAATATGGAACAATGCTGATGATTAATTTAGCATTGGATTTATTACTTATTGCTTTACTTAGAACTTTTACAAAGGCATCTGAACTATATAGTGAACATTGCATTCAGCGCTTATATGAAGAAGATGCAGAATTTAGCTATAAAGAAAAATTTGCATGGTGTGACTACAAGCTAGTGCTTATGCCACTTGTTCTTCCTATTGTCAAAATGTATTTTAGAGATTTAATCCAAAAAAAGCCACAACAGCACACCACCAATCCTAACGTTACATCTTTAGGTACACCTGCAGGACAAGAACCATAAAAAGATCTTTGCTTCAACTGTGGTTTTTGCTATACTTTAAACGAACTTCATAGCGTTAATGAGTAAAGAAATAAGACAAATCTTAAACCACTACGAAAGTGAAAACCCCGGGGTAAAAGCAAATCTTACTCGTATTCTCATGCATGGAAAGCTTGGCGGCACTGGCAAATTAGTAATTCTCCCTGTAGACCAAGGGTTTGAACACGGGCCAATAAAAAGTTTTGAAGTTAACCCTGATGCTTATGACCCACATTATCATTTTCAGCTTGCAGTTGATTCGGGAGTAAGTGCATATGCTGCTCCACTTGGTATGATTGAAGCTGGTGCTTCAACTTATGCTGGAATGCTCCCACTTATTTTGAAACTTAATAGTTCCAACTCCTTACATTCGAAGAATCTGACTTCTGATCAAGCAATAACCTCTTCTGTGAAAGATGCACTGCGTTTGGGCTGCTTGGCTGTTGGATTTACTATATATCCTGGTTCTGCTAAGTGTTTCGATATGATGGAAGAAGCCCGTGAAATCGTAGCTGAAGCCAAATCTTATGGGCTTGCAGTAGTGTTATGGTCTTATCCACGCGGTGAAGGAATTTCCAAAGAAGGTGAAACAGCGGTTGATGTTATTGCCTATGCTGCACACATGGCAGCTTTGCTTGGCGCTAATATAATAAAAGTAAAACTTCCAACTAAATATTTGGAAAGGGAGAAAATAGAAACAGAAAATATTGAATCATTATCTAAAAGAATTGAATATGTTAAAAGATCTTGTTTTGCAGGAAAAAGAATAGTAGTTTTTTCTGGTGGCGAGTCGAAATCAGTGAATGACATATGCAATGAAGCAAAAGAAATTAAGCAGGGTGGTGGTAATGGTTCAATCATTGGACGTAACACTTTCCAACGCAAAAGGGAGGAAGCTTTATCTATGCTAAAAGATATAATGGATATCTACACATAAAAAACGGCTGGGTGGCAGAATGGCTTATGCAGAGGACTGCAAATCCTTTTATACCGGTTCAATTCCGGTCCCGGCCTCTTTCATTTTCTATATCTTGTAAAAGTTGCTCAATTCAACAGTAGCTTTAAGTGTGTAACCTATAGAGAAAATTATTCATAAGTAAAATCAATTTCTTTTCAAGTTATGGTTATACTCTTATAGCGTTTCATGGTAAAAAATAAACTAAAAATAAGCAAAGTGTTTTACAAAATGATATTACGTGATTTATTGTTTTTACTACCGCCCGAGGTTGCTCACTCTTTGGCAATTATGGCATTAAAGAAAATGCCTTATAGAAAACCTATAGAGCTACCAGAATCTTTGAGTGTGAATTTTTTTGGTAATAAGCTCAGAAGCCCCGTGGGTCTGGCTGCAGGTTTTGACAAGAATGCAGAAGTTATAAGGCCTATGCTTTCATTTGGTTTTGGATTTATTGAAACTGGTACTGTAACTCGTAATCCACAATATGGAAACAAAAAATCAAGAATTTTTCGGTTAATTAAAGATCAAGGGGTAATTAACAGATTGGGATTTAACAATAAAGGAATAGACTACTTTCTTAAACAAATAGATAAAACCAAGCTTGATGACTGCATTTTTGGCATCAACATAGGAAAAAACAGTACATCAAAGGACCAAATCAGCGATTATGTTGACTTAATAAAGATAGTATATGGAAAAAGCAATTATATAGTGCTGAACATCTCATCCCCAAACACGCCTAATTTACGCAATCTGCACAATAAGCAAGAATTATCGGAATTGTTGAAATCCGTAACTCTAACCCGGAAATCAATTGATAATTCTAAATCCATACCAATAATATTAAAAATCTCACCAGATATAGATCAGCAAACGAAAGAAAATATCGCTGAGCTTGTGTTGGAATATAAGATTGACGGATTAACAGTGAGCAACACTACGATCAGTCGGAATAACTTACATTCCCACCACAACGAGAGTGGTGGGTTGAGTGGCAAACCGCTGTTTAAACTTTCAACCGAGTTATTGAGCGATATATACAAACTTACTAAGGGCAAAATATTGTTGGTAGGATGCGGAGGAATCTCAAGTGGTGCTGATGCATATAAAAAAATAAAGGCAGGAGCTTCTTTGGTGCAGTTGTACACTGCTCTCATATACCACGGACCTCAAGTTGTAAACAAAATTAATCTAGAACTTGCAGAACTAATAAGGAGAGATGGATTTAGTAACATTAGTGAGGTGGTGGGTTGTATACATTAGACATCTTCTCTGTCACCTAAGTAGCCGACACTGGTCCAGCGTCACACGCCGGAATGACATCGATGAATCATTATTCAAATAATGGTTATGCAAGAAGTCTATTAAACTGTATATTTTGGAAGTTGTTGGTATTATTTTAATAAAACAAAACTAATTCTTTGGTATAAAGGTGTGGTAGGAAGTGTTATTCTTTTAAATAATGGGTATGAAGAGTTTGAATGATGCAATATCTAAGATCATTGATTATAAATTTACAAATTATGCAATATTAGAAGAGGCACTAACTCACCCAAGCGTAAATAAAAGGAATAGCAAAAACCAGATTGTAAGCTACGAAAGACTAGAGTTTTTGGGCGATAGTGTTTTGAATATGGTCGTATCTGCCACACTGTTTAAACTATTTCCTGAAGAAAAAGAAGGAGCATTGGCAAAAAGAAAGACGGATTTAGTTTGTGGCAACACCATTGCTAATGTTGCTAAAGAAATAAAATTAGGCAGCTTTATCATCATGAATAATAGTGAACGCTGCAATGGAGGGAGGTGTAACTTAAAAAATTTAGAAAACTCGCTTGAAGCACTAATAGGTGCAATTTATATTGATGGCGGGCTTGAAAATGTTGAAAAATTTATTATCCAATATTGGGAAAAGTTAGCTAAAGGCATGCTTGACCCCCCTCAAGATCCTAAAACCTCACTGCAAGAGTGGACTCAGAAAAACAAATTGCCTTTACCAGAGTATGAGCTTGTAAAACAAACTGGACCAGCGCACAATCCTGAATTTACTATATCAGTTTGCATAGGAGATTATGGTAAAGTTTCTGCATGTGCTTCTAGTAAAAAGATTGCTGAACAAAAAGCTGCTGAGTTGATGCTAGAAAAAATTGGAAAAGACGCTTCAGTTTAGGCAAAATAGGCATTAATGTAAGTTTTAAGGAAGCTAATAGCGTTTAGGGGAAATGGTCAACTTAAGGAGAAGCATAGTATTATTCATAAAAAAGTTGATCTACCAAAAATCAAGCCTTATGTAGTGGAATATCAATGGCCGTTGTCGGAGATGCGGAAAAAAAAGAAGTAGCAAGTTACCAAAAGGTGTTATGCCAGATACATTTGGTCCAAGAGTTGTTTTGTGAAGTTGACAGAGTCAAGGAGAATGAAAGTTTTAAAAAATAGCATATTTTTTAATTATAAAAATTTGATATTAACTGTTGTTGGTTGATTGAGTAAAAACCAGTGAATGGTCACGTTAAAACATGTTTTTAAATTTTTGCCAAAATCCTGATTTATTATCATTAACCTTTGTAAATGTTATATTTAAACTGTATTTCGGATCATTTGGCACGTCGTATTTTATGCTAAATGTTGAAACTTTATCGTTATTGTAAATATGCACATCATCATATGATAGCTTCGTTGTGTAACACTTTACATGCTGTTGCTTATCATACACTAAATTGCCTGACTCCCTTTCTAGTTCCACAAATTTCGTTTTTTTCTGACATTCCTTTATTTTTATTAAATCCTTATCTAGTGATATTGAAACTGGCAGCGTACTTCCAGCATATTCTTTAGCTAAAAGTTCACTTCGAGGATACATTTTTATTTCCCTTCCAAAATGTGAGTCTATAAAATTATTACTCCAAAATTTATCGCCAGAATGCACGTACTCATCAGTAGCATACGGTACCCCACCATAACTGCATTGAACTTTGTAATCTCCAACACCATTGTTTTGAAAAAAATCATGAACGGCAGTGTAGCTACCGGCAGCATCATTTGTATAATCCATTACTTTATTCCTTAAACTTTTGGTTTATTATATCATAATCATTATGCCAGTCAATCAAAAAAGCTCTCTCTTGCTGTTTTTAGAACTGATTTTAAGCAAGTGCTTTTGATTAGTTGGGAGCATATTTATAAGACTGTGACATTCGTGCCTCCCAGTTTTTCACATACTGCTGAATCAATTCAGGATAATCTGTAATAATTAATAAATTTTCAGCATTTCCTTTTTTAGCTGTCTTACTCAGGTTAAACGACCCTGTGATAACTTTTTGATTATCAACAATCATTATCTTATTATGAGCAATTTTTGGCTTATCATCGATCCAAACTGGTACTCCACCTGAAAATAATTCATTTATAACACTATATTTTGAGTAGAGTTGCGATTTATCTAAGATGACTTTAACATCAACGCCACGTTCTTTAGCATTGATCAAAGATTTTGCAATTGTTTCAAGAGTAAATGTGTATTCTTGAACTAGGATAGATTTTTTAGACTGATCTATTACGCTGATTATCGGCACAGCACAATCTTCTCCAGGTGAAAAGCAAATCGTAGCTTTTGGGCAGGGCGAAAATATAAAACCCGCATAGTAATACAGAGAAAAACACATTAATAAGAATAAAAAGTGAAAAAGCCTCACAACAACCCACCCCAGGATATATGGCGATAGGCTACATTATAGTTTAATCACCTGTCAATAGACTTTTTGCATAGCTTTTGGCAGCACGTTAACAGCTGTCAGAAACGAAAAGCTTACTTGACAAGCTCCGCCAGCCCCCTTATCATGAAACTGAAGGTATTCAGTTATCTTCATCTGTGCAGATTAAACAGCAAGAAAACAACGTAGTTGGCGTCTTATTTTTAATTTTTTGCACTATGTGCACCTTATGTCTTCACAATATTTCTAGGTTTTTACCTACACAAGCTGAAACGCGCTTATAAGTCGTTTAAGACAGTATAGTACGCCAATTTGCAGGATTAGGGAGTGACAACTAGCTAACACGGGGTTTCTTTTGCCTTTTTTTCTGCTTAGTAAATTTCTTAAACATTTAAACTAAGGTGAGTTGCATTTAAAAGCAGCTAAATTGCAGTGTTTAAGACTTAAAAAACGCCAATGTTCTAAAATAGATATTAGCTGGGGCTTCTTTTGCCTTTTTTTTCGCTTGGTAAATTTCTTAATGTTTATAGCTAACATGAAGCTAAGTACGAACTTTGTAAATACAACAAATGGTGTCATCCCAGTGCTCCTTTTTTTGTCATCCGAGTAGCTGACACTGGGATCTATTTTGCATGTAACTCCAATTGTGTTTTGGCATAAAACGCGACGCGTATTAGACTTATTTGCAAGCAAAGCTTGCTAGATCCGAGTAGTCAGGGCACTGGGATGACATCATAGGGACACTGGGATGACACCCTGACAATCGTCATCCCGCTACTTGTTAGCGGATGAGATACCGCGGCGGTATGATGGTTCGTGGCGGTATAATGAAGCTTGAAAGCGGATCACCTTTCACGACCTGTATTTACTTTAGGAGTATTAACAGGTGTTATTGTTGGGTTTTCAAGTTGTGTTGCTTGCCCTAAGCCCTTGCTTATGCTTTGGTCCTGATCTAAAATTTTATCAAAGTGCTTACTCTTTTGTTGCTCTTCGTTATTTGACGTATCTCTTTGAGCATCTTCTTTTATGCCACGAGCATTCTCTACATCCTTTTCACCTTCACCTAAAAGTTTTTCTAATATTTTCTTAACAAAGCGCTTCAGAAGACTCAAAAACCCTTCTTCTTTTTGATTTTCTTGTGGTTGAGGCGTGTTATCTTTTTTGTTCGGCTCAGTGTTGAGCTTCTCTTTTACAGAACTCTTGCTCACTGAAGGATTAACGATTTGTGAATCGTGCTCTGGTGGCTGTGTATCTGTTTGCACAGAAGCTTCAGAAGTCTTTTTTTGTCCACTCTGTTCAACGCTTTTACCTTCTGCTGTAGTTTCTCTAAGAGTGTTAGCTGCTTCTTGAAATTTTTTGTCATTTTTTGATTCTGCAACTTTTTCACTTGTGAAGATGCCCTTCCCTTTATATTGTTGGTCAAGCTCAGCAATTCTTTCAAAATCTTGACGTACTTTTTCATCTGCACGTCCTTTTTGACTTTCAAATTTCTGACTCAATTCTGCAACGTTTTTCATTTTGTTCTCAAGCTCCTTACTTTTTACAGCTTTTAGAGCCTTGGTTCCTTTTGCAATATAATTAACCTTCTCTTCTAATGAGGTGCCTTCTGGAAAAGCACCTGGAGAACGTTCAAAAACATCTTTAAACTTTTTTTCAACACTTTCTTTAGATGCCCGGGCCATACCTGTTACCTATTAAAACATATCATATAACCAGTATATTAGCTAATTATATAAAAAACAGTTAACATAACTTGTGGTAGAGCGTTCTATTTATATTTTTTTTATTAAAATGTTATTTACTTATTAATTTAAAATATATAACAATATAGAAATGAAAAACAGCCCATTAGCAGTAGTATTCGATTGGGATAATACCTTAGTTGACACTCAAGATAACATTTTTAATGCTATTAAGCATACCATAAACTCAATGGGGTATAGTAATAAAGCTGCCGATAGAAATTCCCATGAGTCGAGAAAGAGCTATATGGTCAATTTATTTGGCGATCAGTGGAAAAAAGCAAATCAGATATACCAACAATATTTAGATGATGCACTATTGCAAAACATTGCTCTGAATCAAGGAGTAGAGAAAATGTTGCAGACACTGAAAAGCCACAATATTTATCTAGCAATAGTAAGTAATAAGAAAAATACTAATTTACGTAAAGAAGTTGCCTATTTTAAACTAGATTCTTACTTTGAAAGAGTAGTTGGGTCATGCGATACTGCAGAAGATAAACCATCTGCAACCCCACTGCTATTTGCACTAGAAGAGAGTACGTTACCTATAAATAGAGAAAATGTGTTTTTCGTTGGTGATAGCATCACAGATGTTCTGTGTGCACAAAATGCCAATTGTTTACCTATTATATACGGTCAATCAATAAGCGGTTATGAAGATTTGTTATGTTTTCAACATTTTGATAAACTTACAGATTTTATAATAAAGTATTTAGAAGATAGGTAATGACAGAGATTGCCAGTATACAAAGGCGCCTTTGCGCATATTTAATAGATGTAGCAATTTTATTAATTCCAACTTTATTAATTATACTGCTATTAGAGGATTCTCCGTTGATCTTACATCTATCATACATGTGTGTAAATTGTAGTTACTTCACATATTTTATATCTTCAAAGGCCCAAGCAACTCCAGGTCAACAGTTGATGAATATATATACTATCAATTTAGATGATTCTAAAATAGACTTGAATTTAGCTTTTGACAGAAGCACTTCCCAGTTTTTTCTTCCTTTGTTAAACAGTGTAGTAGTTGTCCTTACTGAATTTTTGCAAGATCAGGAGGTATTAGTGAATGTCTTGAGTGCATTGAAAGTAATTATAGTGCTGCTCACCCTCTATTGGTATCTAGTTGCTTGCTTCTCTAAGAAAAAACAGACATACCACGACATGCTATTTAATACGGTTGTTATCAAAGGAACTATTAAATGAGTTGCTATAACTATCATTATCATGTAAATTATGCTGATAAATTGAACTCAGGGAAGATTATGAATGAAGAGATAGTAAAACATTTGAACAAATTATTGACCAATGAGCTGACTTCTGTACGCCAGTATCTTTTGCATTTTGCGGTTCTCAAAAACAATGGAATTAATAGACTTGCAGAAAAGGTAAAAAATGAGCTTAACGAAGAACTTGAACATGCGAACAAGTTGGCAGAAAGGATTTTATTGCTTAAAGGTATACCAAATTTTCAAGATACAAATGAAATATCAAAGTATGATGGAAAGTTTACAAAAGACACAATACGGAAAATCTTAGAAGCTAATTTGAAATTAGAGGGAAAAGGTATTAAGGATATCAAAGAAACGATTTCTATTGCTGAGAAAGAAAAGGATTTTGTTAGTATAATATTATTAGAAGAGATGCTAAAAAATGAAGAAGAGCACTTCCATTGGATTGAGAAGCAGATTGACTTTATTGAACTAATGGGTGTTGAAAACTATTTAAGAACACAAATATAGGGTGTTAAAAAAAATAGTATTTATTTTAATTGTACCTTGCTTGCTCCTTTTTTTATTGGGATTATGGCAAGTATTCAGATTGAACTGGAAGAATAATATTATCAAAAATATGAGTCTTCCTGTTGTTCATCTGTTGCCCAATGATGATCTTGCACAACTTAACTACAGACACGTCAAGATTGATGGGATTCTAAGTGACATAGAACTATATGTTTTTGCAGGGCAACACGGCTATCATGTGCTGTCTCCTATGTTGCTTACCACTGGACGTTACATGTTGGTGAATAAAGGAATAGTCAGAGAAAAAGAAAAAAAGGAGAAAAAAGTAAAAATTGAAAAAGTAGTTGCAGATGGAATTTTATATTGCGATAGCAATAAAAGCAAAAATTGGTTTATCAAGAACGATACTGCTTCGAATACATGGTTTACCCTGAGTACAGAAGAAATTTCCAATGAGTTAGGTATTAAGCTAGAGAAGTGTGTATTGTGGCCGAACAATTTTGGCAGCAAAGTAGCTATACAGCCAATGAAGCATTTGGAATATGCAATCACTTGGTTTGCACTTTCCTTAACTTGGTTGATTATGTGCGTGATTTACTATAGGCAAAACCTCAATGTATCTGTTCAGCAGGGTGGCAAAATAAGGTAGACGAAAAAAGACAACTATAGGAACAAATGGGTGTCATGCCAGTGCGTGACACTGGCATCCAGTCCTTTTGCACAGTTCCATCAAAAACGTTGTAAAGCGCTTTCGTGTTTACCAACTTAGTGCCCAATCTGGATCCCAGTGTCACGCACTGGGATGACAAGAAAGGGAGCACTGGAATTTTTGTTTCAGCATTAGCCATGCATCTGACCTCAATAAAGCTTGAAGCTTTCTGTACATAAAATTAGAAAAGCAGTCATTCATCTTTATCACTACCAAGGTCTTTTAACATACTATAATTGCCTTTTCTAAATCTACTTTTTAAAGACGTAACTCCACTTTCGCTAATACCACTGAGGCTCAGTGCAGCTCCACCTAGCTGCAATCCTATCTCAGATGTTTCAGGAATAATTTTACTAGCTCCTAGATCTCTATAAACCTCCACATTACTCAGATCTGGTAAGCGTATTACAATATTTACATGCGGAAAACTTGCAGCAACTAAAGAAACAACTTTCTTTATAGTAACTTCATTCTTTATTGAAATAACGAGAGCTTGAGCTCTTTCTATTCCTACTGATTTTAAAATTTCACATCTTGTAACATCTCCAAGATATATAGGAAAACTATCACTTTTTCCTTCTTTGACTATTTTCGATTGAATATCTACAACAACGTAACTCAAATGCTCTGCCGTAAGCATTTTTGTTACCATATATCCCACTCTGCCAAATCCAGCAACTATTACATGGTTATAAAGATCTTGTGTATCTGTTTCAACAGCTTCATCATCTAATATTGTTTTCTCAGTGCTAAATGAGTTTGCTATCCAATCTCCAAGCCCTGATAAAAGAGGAGTGAAAGCCATGGTTACTGTAGTTACCATCATAAGTACTTGAGCGATTTCACTTGGTAGCACATTTAGCTCATCTGCTAAGCGAAATAAAATAAATGCAAATTCACCGCCTTGTGAAAGCAGTAACCCAGCTTGTATAGCAGGTGCACTCTTAAACCCAAAAAATCTACACAATATATATATGATAGATGTTTTTAAAACGATAAGGATAATCGATAATAAAGTAATTAGTGGTAACTTATTGAGTAAAAGTTCGGTATTGATGGACATACCAACAGTCATGAAAAATAAGCCAAGAAACAAATCTTTAAATGGTAATACCGCGTGCTCCACTGAGTGTCTATATTCTGTTTCTGCAACTAACAATCCAGCGACAAATGCACCTAATGCTAACGATAAATGAAATTGCTCAGTAATAAATGCTGCTCCTAATACTATTAAAAGCGTTGTTGATATAAAGACCTCATTACTTTCCATTTTAGCAATAACCGAAAATAAAGGTCTAAGTAATAATCTACCAGTTATAAATATCAGCACTAATGCAATAGCTGCTTGCACTAATGAGCCTGCCAATGAGCTTATCAGGCTGTGCTCAGAATTGCCAGCAAGTAAAGGTACCAATACTATTAATGGTACCACTGCAAAATCTTGCATTAATAGTACTGCTATCGACAACCTACCAACCTGACTTGCTCGAGAACCTTTTTCTTGCAGAACCTGCAACACTATTGCTGTTGAGGATAGCGCAAGCCCACCACCAATAACTGTTGCTATATTCATATTCACTCCGAAAGCAAGAGCGATGCACCATATTGCTACCATAGTAACTATAACTTGAAGAGAACCGAACCCAAATACATGAATACGCATAGCGATCAGGCGTTCAAATGTCAATTCAAGGCCTATAATGAATAATAGAAAAACTACACCAAATTCTGCAAGATTATCCATTACCTCAGCTGAGTGTATCAGATTAAACCCATGAGAACCAATAACTGCACCTGCAACAAAGTAACCAAGCACTGGGCTAATATTCATTTTCCAAAACGCTATGACTATAAACACAGCAGCAGAAAGTAAAATTATAATATCAAACAAATGCTGAGAGCCACTGTGCATGATATTTAACCTGTAGAATTAGACCATTTAATTGAGCAGCCAATACTTGATTTTTGGTCAATTGGAGAATTACCAGTTTCTGCAATAAATTTCATAGCTTGAAATAAGTCACTACTTCCTACTTCATAGCTTTGAACCTTTTCTTTTTTTGCATCGTTAAAACGTCCGCGATAGCAAAGGTTTAAATTGGAATTAAAGCCAAAAAAGTCAGGAGTGCAAACAGCCCCGTATTCTTTAGCTATTTTCTGTGTACTATCAATTAAATATGGAAATGTAAACTTATTTTCCTTGGCAAAATTAATCATATTTTCAAAGGAATCTTCTGGATATTCATTTACATCATTTGGCATTATTGCAACGGTATTCACCTGATAATCTTTTTTCAATTGATCAACATCGCTTACCAGATTGCTAATAATTGACTGAACGTAAGGGCAGTGATTGCATATAAATATTATAATAAGACCATTTTTTCCACAACAGTCACTTAATGTATAGTGTTTATTATCCACCCCCAAAAGATTAAAATCTTTTGCAGTAAAACTAAAATCGACTTTAGGAGTATTCAGAGCAACCATAGACTATTATTATACCACATGTAATTTACGGTCTTATTATTTAAATGTCAAACGGTTTCTATGTATACTGTTTGCATATTCTTTTTTAGTATTATAATTATAAAACTTATGTTCATAACTTTCGAAGGAATAGACGGCTCTGGTAAAACAACACAATCTAAGCTACTTGCAAATCATTTTAAGCAAATTCGCGGCGAAAATAATGTGGTATTGACTCGAGAACCAGGTGGCACTAACTTTGCAGAGAAGGTAAGAGGAGTATTGTTAACGAATAATATTGATTCTATTTCTGAACTCTTGCTACTTATCTCGATGAGGCGCGAACATATGAAAAAATTAATATTACCAGCTCTTGCAGAAGGAAAAATAGTGATTTGTGATCGGTTTATTGATTCAACTATTGCATATCAAGGATATGGGTTTGGAGTTGACTTAGGGCTAATAAGGGACTTACATAAGCTAGTGGAAATTAAATATCCAGATATTACATTCATTCTAGATATTGATGTTAAAGTTGGGTTAAATAGAGCAAAAGACAAGA
Source organism: Wolbachia endosymbiont (group A) of Nomada flava (assembly GCF_964027055.1). Lineage (NCBI taxonomy): Bacteria > Pseudomonadati > Pseudomonadota > Alphaproteobacteria > Rickettsiales > Anaplasmataceae > Wolbachia > Wolbachia endosymbiont (group A) of Nomada flava. Next base: position 155,800 of record NZ_OZ034725.1, read on the forward strand.
ATAAATATGAAGAAATGGATGTTAATTTTTACAATAAGGTCAGAAAAGGATTTCAGGAAATAGCCATAAAAGAGCCCGTTAGGTGCAGTGTTATCACTGGAATTGAAACAAAAAATGATAATCACGTACACAATGAAATTATTGATAAAATCACCTAGCTTGTGATAGAAAATTATCAATTTCAGGTAACATTATTTCATATGAATAACTTTTTGTTTGAGTAGCTAAAAAATCCTGTATTTTGTCTGGATCTTCTTCACTTATCATCTTATATGCCCTTGCGAGGTTCATTAATTCACTTCTATTTTTTTTATTGCTTACTTCAGTAATAGTAAAAAATTGATCAAAATGGTCTAAGAGGTCTTTATTTTTTATTGAAGACACAATATCGTCAATTTCTTTCACATATAATGCAAGTTTGTGTGCTTTACTACGATCTTCAAAACAAAGATTAACAAGCACGTTGCGAAACCTATCTTTCGTAGTACTTCTCACTTCTGCTAATAAGGACTTAATATTTTCTTGGCAATGCACTCTCTTTACCGATTCAGCCGGTTCAACCATACCAAGAACATTCTTTACCAAAGATTTTTCTTCACAACTAAATATGAACATGTAATAACCCATCGATAAAGTGAAGAGCAAGAACATAGCCGGAAGTAAAAACGGAGCTAATACATTTTGTGACGCAGGGAAAATAAACCAGGTAACAGTTGCTATTGACACAGTTACAAATAATCCTGATAAACATAATTGTGCTTTTCTTCTATAATTCTGATCAATAACTGTACTTACACCAATAGAAGCTATATCAATCATTACTCACGCCTCATTAAACATTAATACTAACTGAATGATAGCATTATTGTGATGAAAATGCAATATTATGAATATTTTAATACAATTTATATTGACAGTTACAATTCTGAATGTTTTATTGCAGCGTTAGCTGATTAGCATTTTTAAGATGAGGTCAACTCTCATAGAGAGAGGATTTTTTTATTTTCTCATTCTTCTCATTTTCCTCTCTAACAATTTTTTTTCCATTTAATATGTCCTTTATTTCATCTCCTGTTAAAGTTTCAAACTCCAGTAGATTTTCGGCAATGAGATCTAAGCCTTTCTTATGCTTGGTCAAAATCTCTTTTGCTTTTTCATAGCAAGAAGACACAACTTTCTTCACTTCTTCATCTATAAGTTTTAACGTATCTTCAGAAATTATGTCAGAACCATGCATGGTTTGTTCGCGATTGTGATAGATCGGACCTATTTTGTCGCTCATTCCCCATTTTGTTACCATAGAACGTGATAAATCTGATGCTTGTTTTATATCCGAAGATGCACCGCTTGTGACTTTATCATAGCCAAAAATTAGCTCTTCTGTCACACGTCCACCCATTGCAACAGTTATATCTGCTAGCATCTTTTCTCTTGTGAGGGACACTCTATCTGTTTCTGGTAGTCTCATCACTAAACCTAGGGCTCTACCCCTTGGAATAATAGTTGCTTTGTGTATCGGGTCAGAGGCAGGCATGTTGATAGCAACTACTGCATGACCAGCTTCATGGTATGCAGTCAGTCTCTTTTCCTCTTCTGTCATAATGAGAGATCGCCTTTCTACGCCCATCATCACTTTATCACGTGCATATTCAAAATCGTCCATGGTAACAATCTTCTTGTTTCTTCTTGCAGCAATAAGCGCAGATTCGTTCACTAAATTTGCTAAATCAGCTCCAGAAAAGCCTGGTGTTCCTCTTGCAACTGTTTTCACATTTACATCAGGGGCTATTGATATTTTCTTTATATGCGTATTTAATATTTTCTCACGCCCATTTATATCGGGTAAAGAAATAGTAATCTGTCGGTCAAAACGACCAGGTCTAAGCAGTGCTGAATCTAAGACATCCGGACGGTTAGTCGCAGCAATTATTATTACACCTTCATTAGACTCAAAGCCATCCATCTCAACTAATAACTGATTTAATGTTTGCTCTCTTTCGTCGTTGCCGCCACCAAGGCCAATGCCACGCTGTCTACCCACCGCATCTATTTCATCTATAAAAATTATACAAGGAGCATTTTTCTTGCCTTGATCAAACATATCACGAACACGACTTGCACCAACACCCACAAACATTTCAACAAAATCAGATCCAGAAATACTAAAGAATGGCACATTAGCTTCTCCTGCAATTGCACGAGCAAGTAAAGTTTTACCAGTTCCAGGAGAGCCAATCAAAAGGCACCCTTTTGGTATTTTTCCACCTAATATTTGAAATTTTTGCCTTTGTTTAAGAAAATCAACGATTTCTACTAGCTCTTCTTTTGCTTCATCAATTCCGGCAACATCATCAAATGTTACTTTTTTTCCACTAGTCATGAGTCTAGCCCTTGACTTGCCAAAGCTTATAGTTCTGTTGCCTCCCGCTTGTGTTTGTTTAAGAAAGAATAGCAAGAAGCCAATAAAGATAAATGTTGGGACCCATGAGATAAATAATCCACCAATTACGTTCATGACAGAATCTCCAGTTGAAAAGGAGAATCTCACTTTTCTATCATGTAAATTTTTTATTAGGTCGCTATATATGACACCGCTTGAATTGAAACTTAAACCGTCCCTAAACTTGCCCTCAATGCTCTGGTTTTTTATGACAATATTTTCTACATCATTGTCTTCTAGTCTAGTTAAAAATTCCGAAAAAGGTATAATTGTTTTACTTTTACCTACATTTCCGCTGAACTGAATATAAGCAACTGAAATAAGAACAATAATTACTAACCAGATCAATAAGCCTTCTAAAAATTTTTTCATTTCTATTTCTAACTAAATACTAATCAAGCTTACCAAATTTTGTTTTATCGTGCTATTAATAATGCATTGAACCTTATCGTCATTGGTATTTTTTCCGTTATAATTTACATCAGGATAAGCAAGCACCTTTCCATCTTTTAGCACTACAGGCAAAGAGTAGAAAACTTCAGGGCAGCAGTTATAATCCTTCAGAAATTCAGGAACTTTTTGTGTTTTTTTTAATGGAGCGATGATAACTGAACACTCTTGATTCCCAAGTATTGTGCAGCTAAACCTGTTATCCCATTCAATAGGTTCATTTAAAGGTAGGTTTACGGTAATTTCTTGTATCCTTGACGATTCTCTAATTATTAAGATATTTTCTCCATATTTTCTTATTTTGCACCCAGAAAGTGTACAGTTAACATTACTATCCTTTTGCAATATTTTATTAAATATTACGATAAGGCTGTTGTACCTTGGTTTATAATGTTTACTGGCAATTGCCATTATAGAGTAAAGAAGAAGCCTCAAGGCTATTTCCTCTGGCAATTGATAAAATTCACTTAGTTTAATTTCAATATAACCAAGATCATGAACATTAACACAGTCATTAAATGCAAGGCGTGTGTAGTGCATCAACGCTTTTGCAGCTCTTTTCATATGAAGGGCTGTGAGGCATATTCGCTCTGTTAAAATCTCTTGATTATCACTTGCTTTAAGTAAGTTACGGTATAAAGTTCGCCTGTATTTTAAGTCATAGTTGCTTCTATCTTCGATCCATTTTAACTGGTGAAGCTTAGCGTACTTTTCTATTTCACTACGACTAAAATTTAACAATGGCCTAAATATATAAATACCATTTAGGAAAGACTTGTAGTCCATTGATGATAATCCATCTACGCCGCTACCTCGCTCTAATCTTAATAAGAACGTTTCTGCTTGATCATCTTTGTGATGAGCGACGAGCAAACATTTAACATTATTGTTTTTACACCACTCTGCTAGTAACTTATACCGTGCTTTTCGTGCCTGTAACTGAATATTGCCTTTAATATTTTGCTTTTCCCAATTTAATATGAACGATTCCTTTGCTCCAAGTTCCTTTGCATAACTTACAACAAAATCAGCTTCTTTTTGAGACTCTGGACGTAATCCATGATTTACTGTTAATGCTATAGGAAGTGAAAGCTTGTTTTTTTTTGCCCAGTTAGTCATTAAGTGCAGTAAGACTATACTATCTACACCACCTGATACTGCAACTGCAACTTGATTATTATAGAAAGCAAAACTATTAACCACATTTTGAAATAATAACTCTAATTCCATTATATCTCTTGATGGCCAGATAGTCTCTACGTCATACAGCGACTTATTTGTGGTATATATAGATCCCGCTAACAAGCAACGAAATATGACAAGTTTGTCCTTTTTTGTCCACCCCAGTGCCCTTTCTTTATGTCATCCCAGTGCTTGACACTGGGATCCAGGTTTTAATCTATTTCTTTATTCCAGAAAATGAAAATTCCACTCTACGATTTTTAGCATGCTCTTTTTCATATTTAGAATTTCTAGAATCATCTTTTACATTAACCAAAGGCTCAGTTTCACCTTTAGAAGCAGTTTTTATTCTGTTTTCTATGTAGGGTGTACAACTAACCATAAATTTTTTAGCTGCATCTGCCCTTCTAGCGCCTAGCGCAAGATTATATTCATGAGAACCACGGTTGTCAGTGTGACCAGTTAAAGTAACCTTCGCGTCAGGGTTATCTTGTAACACTTCCATTACGTCAAGTAATGCATCTGCACTTACTTCAGCAATACTAGATTCATCATAACCAAAGAAAACTCTTTTATCACCTATCTGCTTAACAACAGAATTCATTTTATTTGTTGTATTTGCTCCTTTTTTTGGGCAAGAACTTACACCAGTAAGTAATAAACAAAAACAGCACATTATAACCAGTCTACTCCACATTACTAAACCTCCATAAATTTTAAATAGTGCGTAACTTTAATTTCAGTAGCTAATATCTCTCCATATTGTAATATAGTCAAGAGAAATAAAATACTAAATACTTTTTCTACAACCTTACAATTAATTTTCCTATAATATGCTAGACTCTGAGTAGAAAAATCCAATAAAAGAATAAAAAGTACAATTTTTTATTGTACTTTAAGCAAATATACTTTTAACTTTATTATTAATCTATCACGATGTTAAACAGATGTTTTCTAAAATAATGAACAAATATGAAATCTTATAAGTTTTTAGAGGAAGTATTATATAGGGTAAAGAATATCGAAAATACGCTAAAAGTACTAAACCAAAGCCAATTGAATATAGAGGACAAAGTTGAACAAATGAGTCTTCTAGAAGAAATCAGACATGAAATTATCTCTCATGACGCAATAAAGGAATCATTAGCAGATGCTCTTGGTAACAAAAAAAGTGCAAATACTCAGCAGCTAAAGTTAATAGAGAGAATACATAAAAGCAACAGTGCTGTTCCTATTGATTTAGTAAAGTCTTTATCCAAAGCTAAGGTTGAATGCCAAAATTTATGGAAGCTATCTCATTCTGAAACCAGTAACTTAGAAAAACTAAAAGAACGTTTTACTGATTTAATCACACTCATTCGCGAAGTAGCTTCTATAAAATCGCAGCAATTAAAATGCTCAAAATACGACTCACTGCTTGCTGACTATGACTCTGATATCACAGAAAAGAATATAAGGGAAGTATTCCCCAAGGTAGGCAAATTTTTTAGCGAAAATGTAGATAAAATAATTGAAAAGCAGAAAAAGGATAAGGTTACTAATATACAAAAAGTTGCTACTCAGAAACAGATTGAACTTGGCTCATTATGTTTACAGCAAATGGGTATTGCACTAAATGAGATTCGTACTTCTTATTACTACCCTATAGATTATGATGAATCTGATTTTTGTTATGGTTTATTTTCACTTTTACGGCATAGTGGTTATGCAATTTATCAAAAATGTTTAGCGCAAAATTCTATAAGTAGCCCAATTATGAGACATGTTATGTATGAAACTCAAGGGTTATTCATGGAAAGGATGATTGGAACATCCAGAGAATTTATTGAGTTCATTCAACCACACATAAAAGAGAAGTTTGCTATAAAAGGCAAAACTAATAGCAGTGTTGAAAATTTGCACTTGGTTTTCAATGAAATAAACCTTTCTTCTTTTTTAAAAAATGCAGATGAATTTAGTCTGTTAGCTCATATTATGTTGAGAACTAAGTTAGAACAAGATATAATAAATGGCACATTGGAAGTTAAAGACCTGCATGATGCGTGGTTGGAAGGTATGAAGCACTATAAAATTCCAGTAAAAGCTAAAAATGAGCTAAACACTTATTTTCAAGATGAATATTGGGCAAGCGGTGTTATGGGCTACTTTCCTATAAAAATTATTGCTTTAATTGCTGCTGTGCAGATTTTCTCTTTCGTTAAAAAGAATCATTACGAATCATTAAGTGCTATAATAAAAGGAGATTTTAGTTTACTTATCAGTTGGTTATCTCAAAATGTATACAGTGCAAAGTGTGGCCTGGAACTGCTAAAAAAAGTAACAGGTAAGGGTTTAGACGTTGAGTGTGTTACTTACTACTTATCTGAAAAGTATAATTTGTCTTAATAAATGGTTTTCTTGAGTTATGTATGAATTTTGTTCGAAAATTAACCGGAAAGTTTTATAGCCTTTTTACTTTCAAAGGTTTGTTTGCTAGCGATATTGCTATAGACCTTGGTACTGCAAACACTTTAGTTTATCAGAAAAATCAGGGAATAGTGCTTGATGAGCCTTCAGTTGTAGCAAGAATAAAAGAAAAAGGAAGTTACGTTCCTTATGCTTTTGGTAAAAAAGCTAAAATGATGCTTGGAAAAACGCCTGGAGAAATAGAGGCGATAAGGCCCTTAAAAGATGGAGTCATTGCTGATTTTAAAAGTGCGGAAGAAATGCTAAAATATTTCATACGCAGTGCAAACACAAAATTCACTGTTAATAAACCTAATATTATCATATGCGTTCCATCTGGATCCACGCCAGTTGAAAGGCGTGCTATACAAGATGCAGCAGAAAGTGCTGGTGCAAATGAAGTATTTTTAATTGAAGAACCAATGGCTGCAGCAATCGGAGCTGGGCTCCCGGTTACTGAACCTGAGGGTTCTATGATTGTTGATATAGGAGGCGGTACAACTGAAGTTGCAATTATTTCTTTAGGCGGAATTGTTTATTCACGTTCTGCCAGAGTAGGTGGCGATATTATGGATGAAGCAATAAAATCATATATTCGTGAAAATCATAAGTTATTAATCGGTGAAACAACCGCTGAGAAAATTAAGAAAAGCATAGGTTCAGCCAGTCTGCCAGGTGAAAATAACAAAGAGGGAATGATAATTAAAGGCAGGGATTTAGTGAGTGGCATGCCAAAAGAAATGCTTTTATCAGAATACCAAGTTGCAGAGAGTTTAATAGAGCCTGTACATCAGATAATTTCTGCTATTAAGACTGCGCTGGAGAGCACTCCACCTGAACTTTCTTCTGATATAGTCGATAGAGGAATAGTTTTATCCGGTGGTGGTGGATTATTACGTAATCTAGGTAAAGTTATCAGTGAAACAACAAAATTACCGGTTCGTGTTGCAGATGACCCACTTTGTTGTGTTGCCTTAGGTAGTGGAAAAGTGCTTGAAAACATGGATTATTTTGGCCATGTTTTATTCAAGCAAGATTAAATTATTTTTGAAGGTAGTTTATCGAATTGTTTTGATGGAATTATGTAATATAAATGAGATCCCAGTGTCATGCACCAAGTAATTTGAAGGCAACTTCTAGCAGAAAAGGGTGTCATCCGAGTAGCTAACACTGGGATCCAGGAAACTTGATTACAAATAAATATGCTGTTTTAATGAATTTGTGTAATAGAAGCTAGATTCCAGTGTCAGCTACTTTCATGACATCATCTACTATGTAAATTGCCCCCAAATCAAAACGTTTGCACAGTTGTATGTTGGAATGACACAAGATTTGCGTTTATAAATTAAGGCGATTATGCTAAAAGAATTTGAAATTGAACCTCTGCTAAAAGATAAAGCTCCGCACCAGACCAAGGCTATTGTTGCAATGTCCGGGGGAGTTGATAGCTCGGTTGCTGCAGCACTGCTACATAACCTTGGGTACCAGGTGATAGGTGTGACTCTTCAACTCTATGGCACTGACGGTAATGCTAACGCAAGAAAGGGTGCATGCTGCGCTGGACAGGATATTTATGACGCTAAGCGTGTAGCTGAAAGTGTTGGCTTTCCTCACTATATTTTAAACTATGAGGAAATATTCAAAAAGGAAGTAATAGAGGATTTTGCGAGTACCTATATGCGTGGGGAAACTCCCATACCATGCGTGAGATGTAACCAAACGGTAAAATTTCGTGATCTATTGCAAGTTACAAAAAATCTTGGTGCGGATGTGCTCGTAACAGGACATTACGTGAGAAGGTTAGAAAAAAATGGTGAGGTAAAGTTGTGCAGAAGCATTGATAAAAGTAAAGATCAAAGTTATTTTTTGTTTGCAACTACTGAGGAGCAGTTAAAGCTTTTGCGATTTCCACTAGGTGGGTTCTATAAAAGTGATATAAGAAAATTAGCAAAGTATTTCAGCTTACAAATTTCTGAAAAGCCAGACAGTCAAGATATATGCTTTGTTTCCGAAAGCTATAGTAAAACAATAGCTAAATTAGCTCCACAATCTGTACAGAAAGGTAAAATAGTGGATATTAATGGAAAAGTGTTAGGTGAGCACAGTGGCATAGTAAATTTTACAGTAGGACAAAGAAAAGGCTTAGGTGTTGGGTACAGTGAACCTCTTTACGTGATAAAAATTAATACAGAGAATAATGAGGTTATAGTAGGCCCGATCAACGCGTTAATGCAAAAAAAGATATTGATCAAAGAGTTAAATTGGTTAGAACAACCAAAGGAAGGTATGGAAGTAACTGTGAAGCTGAGATCATCACATGCGGGAAGTTTAGCAACAATACATTCAACTGACGAAAAAAATAAAGCCTGTGTCATTTTAAACGACGATTACTTTGGCATCAGTCCAGGTCAAGCCTGTGTAGCGTATAAAGATGAGCAAGTTATCGGCGGTGGATGGATATGTTCTTAACTAAAGGGCTTAATTCTTTGATACAGAGTGTAAACGTACAATAATATTTATTGCTATTTTGCCATGTATCCCTTATACTATAAAGTAGAACATTATAGGTTTTAGCAATGGTTAAGGAAGTTGAAGAACTAATAAAAATTGTTGGTAAGGGTAATTTATTAGAGACGTTATTTATTTTTTTAGGTAGCTTTCAACATGCTGACTTAGGTCGTTTTATGGATCACAGAAATCATTTTGGTTTGTCTGAATTCATTAGAAAAAAAGAGGAACCATTAGATAAATATTTTAACTTAAAATTTAGTCTACAAGGGCTGTTTTTAATTTATGCTCAAGCTTATCAAATTCTAAGTGAAAACAATAGCCTGAATACTAGAGATGTCATAGATAAAATATATGACGTTATTAAAGGGTCTGAGTTAAATAGAGATATAAATGAAGTAGTAGATGGAAGAAAATTAGATTTACTTAACATTTTAGCAAATCCAAAGAGAGAACCAATATTTAAAACAGAAGAAGATTTTGAAAATAAAGTACTCATTGGTCTTAGAAAGTTACTAAGTGAAGGAAATACATTAAACAAATATGACAGAGAATTTGCATTAAATAAGTGCGTTATCAGCAGCTATTATTCCATTCATGACATAAAAGCAGATAAAGATATAGCATTGTTCTTTTCTTTGGGTGGTCACTATAAAGAACTTTCGTCATCTAACAAAACAGTAAAAAGAGAAGTATTAGAGATATGTGAGAATCAGTTAATAGAGAGCTATATAATGTTCTTAGCTGGCAAACTACACATGATCGGATTATCAAGTAGAGATGGAACCATCAAATATACAATCAACCATGAGAATGTGGATCGACAAGAGAAAGAATTAAAAATGGATGGATTAATATATCCTATAAATACAAAAAACACCCTAGAGCAACTGTTAAAAAACCAAAATAGTGATGAATTTGAACAATTAGTAACAAGCCCTAAAAATATATACTACTCAGTGCCACAAAAAGAGAATAAATGTAGGCCAAATTTCATACTCAGCAAGAAAAATCATAAAAACACAGTCTGTAAACTTATTTTAGGTGTGTTTGTATTATCTGTTGGGTTATATGTTGCTGATTATTTCTTTATGGAGCAAAAATTATTTAATCCAATAAAAGGTGTTCTACCACAGGATAATTTTGCTAATCTAGTAATTGCTGCAGTGCTTACTATCGTAATAGTATATGCTTTATTTCAATTATCACAGGAACCACCACTTTCAACAGTCAATAAGATGACGAATGAAAATTTAGGACAGCCCGTGCAAAATAAGTTTAGAATTACATAAATGTGGCAACTTAAAAGCACATATTGTATAATGCTTATTCTTAAGTTAAGAGGTGATTTATGGATTTAAGTAAAATAACAGCGGGACCAAATGCAGTGAATGTGGTAATTGAAATAAGTGCAAATGCTGAGCCTGTAAAGTATGAATTTAATAAAGAGCTTGGGTTGTTACAAGTTGACAGATTTTTATCTACCTCAATGACTTATCCTTGCAATTATGGGTTTATACCAAATACCTGCGCAGGTGATGGTGATCCTGTGGATGTTTTGGTGCTAACTCAATTTCCCTTAGCATCTAGTGTTTTAATATCGGTGCGTCCGATAGGCGCATTACTCACTAAAGATGAAAAAGGAGAAGATGAGAAAATATTAACTGTGCCTGTTTCCAGTGTTGATAGCTATTATGACAATATAAAGGACTATTCTGACTTATCTAAAAGCCTACTAGATAAAATTACTCATTTCTTTTCTCATTATAAAGATCTAGAAAAGGGAAAAACGGTAGCAGTTGGAGAATGGGTTGGTGTGGAAGAAGCAAAGAAAATCATTGAAAAAAGCAGAAATTAGTTTTTATTGATTTATAGCTAAAGTGGCTTAGGTTTGCCCACAATTTGAAAAACAACAAATTCGTCATTCCGCTACTTGTTAGCGGAATCTATGCTGAGATACCGCGCACAACTGTACGAACATTGCAATATGGCACATAGTAAACGATGTCATCCCAGTGCGTGACACTGGGATCCAGACTTTCCGTAAAAACGTTATATTTTAACATAACACTTATATGCTCACCAACTTAGTGCTAATCAAAATCCTGGATCCCAGTGTCTGGGCACTGGGATGACAAGAAAGGGAGCACTGGAATTTTTCAGCATTAGCCATGCATCTGAACAGATACAAATATTGCAATTAAAAGCATTAGACAGGTGGTAGAGGTCTTGGTATTATATAATCTTTAGGTTCTAAATTTGGAAGGGTGGCCGAGCGGCTGAAGGCGGCGGTTTGCTAAACCGTTATACGATTGAAAAGTCGTATCGAGGGTTCGAATCCCTTTCCTTCCGTATACTGTTTTTAGCACGGTCTAAATTCGCTATATTGGCATGTTTTTAGCCTGTTTACCTGATCTTGTTGCAATGGTTTTTATTTCCGTCTTTAACTATTAAAAAGTTGGCTAGCATTGATTCAGTATTTATTATAGAATTGGTTATTAACTAAACAACTTTACTTGTATGTATAAAATACTAATCTTACTGTTAATAGTGTTGCCACTTAGGTTGCTTGCAACCGAGATTGAAATTATTGCAGATGTAAATGGCGAGCCAATTTCAAATTTAGATATCGAAAAACGCATCAACTTTATAAATTCATTGTTTGGCACTCAAAGTGTTAATCAAAAAGAAGCAAGGCCTCAAGTTCTTAGGGAGCTAATAGACGAAATTATCATTACCAATGAAGCGCAGAGGCTGAATATAAAATTGAGCAACGAGGAGTTAGATAATGCTGTCATGTTATTTTTAACCCAAAGTTTTAAACTTAATGCTCATGAAGTTGATCAATACATAGAGAAGCATAATATAGATCTTAGTATTTTAAGAAAACAAATAAAATGTCAGTTACTGTGGAGCAAAATTATTGAAGTAAGAATTGTGCCATTTATTAATATAAGCGATAAAGAAGTAGATGATGTAAAAAGGCAAACAGAAAAGCCGGATTATCTTATCACGTTCCAAGAGTTTATAATTCCTGATCAAAAAGACAAGGACGTTTATGGTATAGCTGAAGATTTAGTAAAAAAATTACGCAACAGTAATAACCCAGAATCTCCAATAAAGATGCGTAAAGCAACAGTTAATTTAAGTCAGCTAAAAGGAAAACTCAAGAGCGTTTTAGAAGGATTAGAAACCAGCGACATAGCAGGTCCATTCAGTTTCAGTGAAGGTTACTCTGTTATAAAAGTAATAGATAAAGTACAACTTAATCATACACTGCTGGAAAGCACTTTAAAATTAAAACAGATTGTGGTTGAAGGTTCAGAAAGTTTATTCTCTAATTTTAAAGAGCAAAAGGTCAATTGTTTAAATTTTGACAAATTAGCAGATGATTTTAAGTTGCCAAACGCAAAAGAGTTTGAAATAAAAATGCGAGATTTAAATCCTGATTTACAGATTTTATTTAGTAAAACAAGTGTGAATGAAATAGTAGAATTGAGAGAAAATGGCACTGCAAAGTTGATGATGTTGTGTGATATCAAGAGTAATGTAGCGGATATAGAAGCAATTAAACAGCAGATGTACCAACAAAAGATTATGATACAAAGCAACCTGTTATTAGATGATATGCGTAAAAATTCAGCTGTCAGTTATCGGTATAGTTGAAGTCAGAGAGTGTCCTTGTCTCTGTCTTTGTGTATAGAACTATATAAATTACTTTGTTCTATAAAATTTCAAAAAATTTGAACAAATGTAGTTAAAATAGCACATGAAGAATATAATGCTAATTGGTGGTGGAGTTGGAAATGCAGTGTTATTTTCGATAGGGAAGGCATGTCTTGAAAATAATAACAAGGTTTTGTACTTTGCTGGCTATAAGAAGTTAAGTGATGTATTTAAACGAGCACTGATAGAGCGTGCATCAAATGCAGTAGTTTGGGCATGTGAAGAAGGATTGATAGAAACAAGCAGAGATCAAGATAAATCCTTTCATGGTAATATAGTTGATGCAATAGTCTCTTATCAACAAGGAAGATTAGGTATTAATTTGAACGTTATAGATAAAATTATCACTATTGGTTCTGACAAAATGATGAAAGCTGTGAATGAAGCTAGAAAAACAATTTTAAAGCCATATCTGAAATCAGGCCACATAGCAATATCATCAGTTAATTCTCCTATGCAGTGTATGATGAAAGAAATCTGTGCTCAATGTATTCAGCAACATATAAATAAGGAAACAGAAAAAAGAAGTTTTGTTTATAGTTGCAGTAATCAAGACCAGGATATGGATCTTGTTGACTTTGATTTTTTAAGTGAGCGCTTGAAGCAAAATAGTTTACAAGAAAAACTCACTGCGAAATGGATAGATCATGTTCAAAGATATTAAACAGCACAAAAAGGAAATAAGAGAGCAATATAGAGCTATAAGAAAAGATATTGATGAAAGTTATTCCAGTTATGCGGCAAATTCCCTTATTAATCTCTTTAATCAGAACTTAAGCTACGTTAAAGGTAAAACAATTGCGGCTTATATTCCAATGGATGGAGAAATAGATGTTGTCCCTTTGATGCATAGTTTACTCGATTTAGATTATAAAGTAGCAATTCCTAATAAAAATAAGTTACTAAAATTTGAGGAATGGAACGAAACAAATGAAGATGTAATTCCCGACACAATCATTACTCCTGTTATTGCTTTTGATGATCATTTTAATAGATTAGGTTTTGGCGGTGGTTGGTATGATACAATGATAGAAAAACTGCGGCCACTTGGAAAAATATTTATAGGTGTAGCCTATGAGAAACAATATTGTAAAGATTTACCTGTAGAAAAACATGATCAAAAATTGGATATTATAATCACTGAAATGTGTGTTAGGTGTAGAAGTGGATTGCTCAAAAAAGTGGATAAAAAAGAATAGATCTCTACCTTTCCCATTCCCTCCCTCTCCAAGCCATCAGAGGGTTTTGGTTTCTCCTGTACTCGCTTGTTCAGAACTTGGACTATCTAATTGAGGAACTGGTGACTTCATTTGGTTAACTTTATCATTAACCATTTTTTCTACCTCCTCTATTTTACCCTCACCAATGGCCATAATTTTAGATTGAAATTTCTCCATAAGTTCCTCAAGTGCTTCCTTATCACTTTCATAAGTACTAGTACCTTTTTCTCTAAGCTTTTTCATATCATCTTCTGAAAAATTTTGAATAGTTCCATTCTTTACTAACTCTTGTATAGCAGATCGCTGCCCTTCATTTTGAAGCATGCCTATGACCTTTGCTTTACTCTGGGCGTTTTTTATTTTTTCACCTTCTTCGGACATATTATAGCCTATAATCTCTAGAGCCAAACTGTTGTATAATTTACTAAAGTTATCTTTTTTTGGCCCAACCTCAGGCAATTTATCCCCTAAATTTTTAGATAAACTTTTCACTGCTTTTCCTGCATCAATCGCACCTTCTTTTATTTTTCCCCCTGCCTTTCCTATACCTATTCCTACATAACGTGCTCCAATAGCTACAAGCGCTATTAATGTAGCAAGCACAATAAGCGGAGAAAATGCTACTCCTAATACCATTCCAGCAGAAGCTATTCCTATTTTTTCATTTGCAGATGCTGATTTAAAATAATTGACTAGATTATCCAGCGGACCTTTATTATTATTTATAACATTACTTATTGCTTGTTGGTTAACAGATTCTAACGCCTCTTCTATTATTTTTGAGTCAACGGTTTCAGAAGTTAACCCTTTAAGTGCTTCTTCAATGAGTTTTATAAATAATTCTTTATTTACCTCCTTTTGCAAGCCTTGGTCATTAATTGCTAAACCTAAATCTTTGAGGTTCATCTCTCTAACTTGTTCTGATAGGGCTTCAAACAACTTCCCTTTTTCTTCCTGTGGGAACTGTGCAATGCTTTCTATTATATCTGAAATAGCTTTTCTTAGTTCTGGGTAGTCAGTGTCAAAAAACGTACTGTTTGTAGGTGCCATATTCAACTTCATCAACTATCAATATGCCTAATTATATATACTAATTATTAATTATATTATAATAAATATGAGATAATTAATATAATAACCTCTTTCCAAATATAGAATTTGTATTAAAATATCTAGATTACATGAAATTAAGGTACTTTATGGGTGAAAAAAAATTAAAAGCTGCTGTGGTTTTATCAGGGTGTGGTCACCTTGACGGTGCAGAGGTAAGAGAAGCGGTTTTAAGTCTGCTTGTGCTTGATCAGCAGGATGTGGATGTTAAATGCTTTGCACCTGATATCAATATCACACAAGTTATGAATCATAAAACAAAGGAGGCAGTGAAAGAAAAAAGGAATGTGCTTGCAGAATCAGCAAGAATCGCAAGAGGCGAAATATATGACTTAAAAGAAGCCAAAGCTGAAAATTTTGACATGCTAGTTGTACCTGGTGGATACGGGGTTGCGAAAAATTTATCTGACTTAGCTGAAAGTAAAGACATGGTGACAGTAATGCCTGAATTTGAAAGATTAGTTTCAGAATTTTTTGTTACAAAAAAGCCAATAGGAGCGATATGCATATCTCCAGCCATCATTGTTTCAATTTTAAGTAGCAAGATAGGTAAAGAAGAAAGTAAGGTTAAGGTAACTATAGGAGATGACAGAGAACAGTTGATAGAAAGGCTTGGCGGCGAGCACATAAAATGCGATACAGAGTTATCAATAGAAGACGAAGAACATAATGTATTTTCCTGTTCTGCTTATATGCGTAGCGACGAAAGTACATACTCTGTATATCAAGGGATAAAGCATATGATTGACAGCATGGTAAAAAAGATTAACAAAAAAACTAAACAGCCATTCCTCTAAGATATAGTGATTTAGACTTCCTTACACAATTAACTGTTGAATTTTACATTCTTAGCTGTATTATAGCTAAAGTGCTCTAGGTTTACTGACTATAACGGTATGGCGTAGGGCTTTAGCTCTTTTTTTATAAACGTAAGGTGTTTTATATGTCAGACCTTTTCTATATTGAAACTACGTGTTGTGTGGACGGTCAGTGTGATGTCTATACAGGGGAAGTGAGTTTTAATGATGTCATGTTAGGCAAGTTCAGTCTAAATTCGTGCAGCGGGAAAGAAGCTATGATAAATCTAGACATTATTACATTCGATATTAATATCGCTATTGATGGTCAAAATGGAAAGACAATAAAAAAAGACCTTAAAGGTCTTGAATTTGTAACTAAAGATGATGGTTCTTGGTATATTAATAAGGATTTTGGTGATGATAAATTTGAAGTTGTAGTAAAGCAATCATAATTTTACATCTCAGGTGTAACATTTAGTATAGGCGCTATTCTATTTATAATGTTCTTTACTATAGGCGCAGCAATTATTCCCCCGGTATGGTGCATCCCTTGAGGTTCATCAATAGCAATTAGCACTATGTACCTTGGGTCAAGCATAGTTAGCACTCCTATAAATGATGCTATGTTTGCATCTTTGCTATATTTACCATCTACAACTTTTTCCGCCGATCCAGTTTTTCCTCCTATTGAATATGCCTTTATTTTTGCTTTTCTGCCAGTGCCATCTGTTACTGCTGCGCGTAATAATTTTCTCATTTCCCTGGAGGTTTTTCTTGAGATAATTTGCTCTCCTATGCTTCTTTTATTCAATATCAAGGTTGCGTTATGAAATATTCCATTGTTGATTAATGCTGCTGCAGTTTGTGCAAGATGTATAGGAGTTACAGCTATGCCATAACCATAAGATGCTGTTATTAAAGTGTTTTCACTCCATTTATCCGGGATTATCGGTGTAGATTTTTCTGGTATTTCTATTTTCAAAGGAGAAAATAGCTTCATAGCTTTAAAGTATTCTACCTGTTTTTCAATACCTAGTTTGACTGCAATTTTTGCTGCACCAATGTTGGATGATTTTACAAATATATCTTGCACAGTAATTTTTGGAATTTTAGATTTATGAAAATCCTGAATTTTATACTTTCCAATGGTGATTGGTGTTGATACGTCATATAAATCGCTAGTTTTTGTAGCGTTCGCATCAAGCGCTGCGGCTATTGTAAAGTATTTTAATACCGACCCCATCTCATATACCCCAAGACTGGCGCGATTAAACTTTTGTACGTCTTCTGCCTTATTCTGTAAGTTGGGATTAAAATCAGGTAGGCTGACCATCGAGATAACTTCACTATTTCTCACATTTAAAACAATTCCTACTCCGCCAAGTGCCTGATATCTGCTTACAGCTTTAGTTAGCTCTTCATGCACTATGCTTTGCACTCGTGTATCTAAGGATAGTTGAACATATTGATCAGCAGAGCGTGACCATCCCTGTTGGATGACAGAAGATTGTGCAGAAGCTTGGTCTGGTGTCATTCCAGTGCACTGACACTGGAATCCAGTTTTATGCGCAATTTCATCACAAACATTGTTTTTGACATATGTTTCTGGAATCCGTTGTTCATCACGTAATTTGTCAGTATTTTTATATCTGGATCCCAGTGTCACGCACTGGATCTGTTGTGTGGGGAGTTGCTGTGTAGGAATTGCTTTCAAGTTGCAACATTCATACAACTGTATATCAGGTACTTGGATAACAGAATGTTGTTTGTTTTTACTTATATATGCCTCAACTCCTGCAATACCGTTGCCATCTATGTCAGTGTAACCAAGCACGTGTGAAAATAAATTACTGTGAGGATATATACGTTTTACATCGTTATAGAAGTTTATTCCTGGCACGCCGGCGTTTTTTATTGCTAACAGTTCTTTTGGAGTTAAGTGCCGCTTTATCCAAGCAAATTTCTTTTCTGAAGTAAGTACTCTATATAAGTTCTTGTATTCGAGGTCATGCAAAGTAGAACACAGTTGTGCTGCTATACTTTCCGGATTCTTTACTTTGGTTGCATCTATATATAGTGATGTTGTGGGCACATTTGTTGCTACTACCACTCCATTTCTATCTAAAATATCGGGTTGTTTATGTACTATATTATCTTTTCTAAAATTTTCTGAAGTAGTAAGTTGATCAAATGTGAAAGAGAATATGCGAAAAATAATTATTATATAAAATATAAATAGTGGTACTATAAAATACAGTGAGCGGAGCTTATTTTTAAGTAATGCTTGCATATTTACTTGATTTGACAAAAATGGAAATCATTTTAGCTGAACCACGAGGTTTTTGTGCCGGGGTAAAAAGAGCTGTGGACATATTAGCTATTACTTTAGAAAAATACAAAAACGAGCGCCAAGTTTATGTGCTACACGAAATTGTTCACAATAAATATATAGTAGAGGACTTTAAGAGACAAGGAGTGGTTTTTGTGAACAGTATCGAGGAAATTGAAGATAATGGAGGAATACTGATCTTCAGCGCGCACGGAGTATCAAAAAATATAGAAGATGAGGCAAAAAGAAAGGGTATTCAAGTGATTGATGCAACATGTCCTTTAGTCAGCAAAGTGCATAAAGAGGCAAAAAGGTATGAAAACGGTGGTAAAGAACTAATTCTCATTGGGCATGAAAACCATCCAGAAGTTAAGGGAATTAGAGGAAGAGTAAATAATCCTATCATTTTAGTGCAAACTGTGCAGGACGTACGCAATTTAAAAGTTAAAGATCCAGATAATTTATCTTATGTTACACAAACCACGTTAAGCATCGACGACACCCGTGAAATTATTGTTGCTCTGAAGCTCAGGTTTCCAGGCATAACAGGTCCAGATTTAAAGGACATATGCTATGCAACGCAAAACAGACAAAATGCTGTTAAAAAGCTAGCTGAAATTGTAGACATGGTGTTAGTTGTAGGAAGTAAAAATAGCTCAAATTCAAACCGCTTATTAGATCTGTGCACTGCCAGAGGAAAAAAAGCCTACTTGATTGATAATTATAGCTGTGTGAATAAAAGCTGGTTTCAGGGCGTAGAAAAGATAGGAATCACCGCAGGTGCTTCCGCTCCTGACATATTAGTTGATGAATTAATAGACTACCTAAAAGTAAACCTGAGTGTAAAAATTTCAGTTATGCCAGGTGGTATTACTGAAAATGTTCAGTTTAAAATACCAAATCTGGTTTAAAACACAACTTATCTACTAAGCTTCTCTTGAAATCACACAAATCAGCATCTATAGCTAAGACGTCACACCGCGATTCATTAGACCTCTTGCATAACCATATAACAAACTTTTATTGGGAATAGAAACGAAAAAATTACTTTACAAGCTTCGCCAGCCCCCTTATCATTGTACTGAAGGTATTCAGTTATCTTCATCTGTGCAGATTAAACAGCAAGAAAACAACGTAGTTGGCGTCTTATTTTTAATTTTTTGCACTATGTGCACCTTATGTCTTCACAACATTTCTGGGTTTTTACCTATATAAGCTGAAACGCGCTTATAAGTCGTTTAAGACAGTATAGTACGCCAGTTTGCAGGATTAGAGAGTGAACACTAATTACCACGGGGTTTCTTTTGCCTTTTTTTCTGCTTAGTAAATTTCTTAAACATTTAAGCTAAGGTTAGTTGCACTTAAAAGCAGCTAAATTGCAGCGTTTAAGACTTAAAAAAACGCCAATACAGAAAATAGACAATGACCAGGGCTTCTTTTGCCTTTTTTTTCGTTTGGTAAATTTCTTAAATGTTTACGGCTAATATGAAGCTAAGTACGAACTTTGTTAAACACAACAAATGGTGTCATTCCAGTCTGGAATCCAGGAAAAAGAATGGTGTCATCCCAGTGCCCAAACACTGGGATCCAGTTTTCTTTACAAATTCACCAAAAGTGTTTCATTCTATAACATAAAACCCATACTCACCAAATCCAATGCATTACTTGCAATTAAGTTTCCTGGATCTCAGTGTCTGGGCACTGGGATAACAAAGGAGGACGTTATTCCAGTGCCAAGCACTGACCATTTCTGGTCTCTTAAATTGCAACTAATCTAAGTATTAAAAAATTTACCAAGCGAAAAAAAAGGCAAAAGAAGCCCGATGGTTGGCTAGTTACTTACATTATACTTTCAAGTATGGCGTTTTTTTATTCTAAACGCTTAATAACCGTGACTCAGCCGCTTTTAAGCCGCAACTAATCTAAATTATAAACGTTAAGAAATTTACTAAACAGAAAAAAAGGCAAAGAAACCCTAGGGTAGCTAATTATTCACTATCCATTTTTTAAGTTGGCGTTTTTTGATGTTTTAAATAGCGTATTTCAGCTTGTGTAGCTAGAAATTTGATAAAGACATGAGGTGCACATAGTGCAAAAAATTAAGCATGATTTACGCCAAATACATTAAGTTTTTTTGTCATTAATCCACTGCAGAGATTGCGAAGATAAATAAATAGCTTCAGTTTCATGATAAGGGGGCTGGCGAAGGGTGTTAAGGAAGTTTTTCGTTTCATCCAATGCGCTGCTAAAAGTTTGTTATGCAAGAGATCCCATAAATTGGGTGTCATAATAACTACACCCACATTAATTTTGGTGTACGTGACCTTGAAAGATCGTGATTCAATACTTAAATTATTAGGGTAGTAGGCAAATAATGGAGCTCAAAATGCATAATGTACAAGAAACTGAAAATTTAAAATTTGACGCTGAGGTAGGGAAAGTACTGAATATAGTGATTCATTCACTTTACACCAATAAAGACATTTTTCTGCGTGAATTAATATCAAATGCATCAGATGCATGTGATAAGTTGCGCTATGAATCTCAACTAAACCCTAATTTGCTAGATTTGAGTGATGAATTAAAAATTACTATTAGCTCCAATAAAGATAAGAACGAGCTATATATCACTGATAATGGCGTCGGAATGAACAGACAAGATTTAATAGATAACCTTGGTACAATTGCAAGCTCTGGTACGCAAAAGTTCTTAGATGCGATCAAGAATAATAAAGATTCAAGTCAAACTGTAGAGCTGATAGGTAAGTTTGGTGTTGGTTTTTATTCAAGCTTTATGGTTGCATCGGAAGTAATAGTAGAATCAAGAAAAGCTGGAGAGGAGGAGTCTTGGGTCTGGAAATCCAAGGGAGATGGAGAATATTCAATAAGTAAATCAGATAATCAAGTCCCTCGCGGAACCAAAATTACACTCATTATGCATCCTGAAGAAAATGAGTTTTTAGATAAATTTCGTGTTGAAAACATTGTCACTACTTACTCTGATCATATAAATTTTCCTGTTGAATTCATAGATGAAGAAGGAAAAAGTGAAAAGTTAAACAGTAAGGCTGCAATTTGGACTAAGCCAAAAAATGACGTTACTCAGGAGGAGCACAACGATTTTTTCCGCAGTGTTGCGCATGTTGGTGGTGAACCTTGGATGATATTGCATAATAAAAATGAAGGTGCAATAGAATATACGAATTTGCTTTATGTTCCCTCTATTAAACCTTTTGATTTATTTCATCCAGATAGACGTTGCTCTGTGAAGTTATATGTAAACAAGGTATTTATTACTGAAGATAACGTACAGATCATACCACAATACTTGCGTTTTCTGAAAGGCGTGGTTGATTCACCGGACTTGCCTCTTAATATCAGCAGAGAAACGCTGCAGAATAATCGTGTTGTTGAGCAAATCAGGAAATCCCTCACTAAACGCGCGATATCAGAGCTCGGTAAAAAGGCAAAAGAGAATTTGGAAGAGTACACAAAATTCTGGACCAATTTTGGTGCAGTATTAAAAGAGGGTCTTTGTGAAGCTATGCCAACTGATGAGAGAGAAGCGCTGCTCTCAATTTGCAGATTTCAGAGCACTGGTGATGAGAAATTAGTCAGCATTGATGACTATATAAGCAGAATGAAGCCTGAGCAGGAGCATATCTATTATCTCACCGGAAATAGCTTGGATTCAGTGAAAAACAGTCCACAACTTGAAGGATTCGTCAGTAAAGGACTAGAAGTGCTCCTATTTGTTGATCCAGTTGATGATTTCTGGACTAGCGTGATTCATGAATATAAAGATCAGAAAATCAAGTCTGTAACCCGCGCAGATGTTGATTTGGAAAAATTCTCTTCAGAAGAAGATAAGAAAGATAAAGAAAATAAATCGAAAGAAGAAAAAACTGAGGAAAATACAGATTCTATAATGCAATATTTCACCAAAGTTCTTGGCAATTCAGTAAAAAGCGTAAAAATTTCCAAAAAGTTAACCGGTAGTCCCGTATGCCTAGCGGTTGATGAAGGTGCTATGGATCTTCGCATGGAGCGTTTCTTGCGCGAACAAAAGCAGCTAAATTACCGCACGCCAAAGGTGCTGGAAATCAACACTAAACATCCTGTAATAAAAAATATAATGAAATCTTATGCTGAAAGTGGTGAAAACCCAACATTGGAGGACATGGTTCACTTATTGTTTTACCAAGCTTGTATAGTGGAAGGTGAAGAGATGGATGATGTAAGTCTGTTTGCTAAGAGAGTTAATAATTTGCTTGGCAAGATTTCTGTTTAATGCTATACTTAGCTTAGCTATTAATTAGGGGTAAAACATGATTTGGAGTTTACTTGGTGGGCTCATGCCACCAGCAGTAGATACTGCAAAAGAAAATAAAGTTAAAAGTACGAAAAATTCTGGGGATTCAGGTAATTGTTCAGAGGCTGAAGAAGAACAAAATACCAACAGAGCGACTAGATCAGAATTTAAGCTAACGCAATCTTTGCTCAGTCAAGTAAGGGCAGACAAAAATAATGCTGATGCGAATTCTGGTAAGCAAGCTTATAAAGACTTACCTAGAATGAATTTTATAATCAATGGTAAAACCATAAGTAAAGATTTTGTTGGCCAGTTGTGTGATAGGTATAATCAAGAGCTTCAAAGTAGTAAACGCCAAGTTGTAAAGCATGTTTTAATAGAAATGTTTAAGCATGCTAAGGCAGAAGTTCCAGATGATCATATACTGAAAGAGTTAATTACTAATTGCAATCAAGCCGGGTATGACGGCTCTTTGCTCATGCAGCTCTTTCCTATATTTTTTGAGCATAACCTACAATTGCCTGACGCTAACGATAGAAAGATAAGTATTATATGTAATAGCCAAGATTCCCTAAATATTCAGTATTGTCCAAGTATGCCTGTTAAGCAACAGGATACAAATATAGAAATATGCAGGCTTGATGCTATTTTAGAGTTCACGCTTAAATCTCAGAATGGTAAGGTAGAGTATGAAGAAGGTAAAGTAACACTTACCATTCCCGAGCAGTTAAAAACTGGTAGAGAAAATTTACTAGATGATATCAATAAGTATTTTAAAGGTGCCGATAATGCAGTTGTTGCAGGTTCGCCAGCAGAGGTGGATTCAGATGTTGATAATTCATTTGAGAGGTTGTCCACAAACCAGTAAATCAAGCATATTCCCTACTTAACATAACTTTACTCATAGCCAGATATATGAAACTTTCAGTAGATGTTGTAAGTAAATCGTACTCCTTTGATAGCCTTCTATTTCTATTGATCCAAGCAAAAGTCCTCTCTACCACCCACCTTCTCGGCTGTACTGAAAATCCAGGATCCCGTTGTGGCAATAGTTCTAGTGGTGTATCTTTATGCACCCAAAACCTACATGGAGGCCTTTTGACAATTTCAATATCTATCCCATATTCTCTCTTTACGTAATCCTTTAAATATTTTCCTTGGTATCCCATATCAGCCCACATTTTCTTAATATTGCTGTATTTTTCCTTCATATCGTCCAATGCCATCTTCACCCCATCTCTGTCATTTTCGCTTGCAGCTCCTACATAGCAACCAAGCACAAATCCTTGAGTATCTGTGATTATATGTCTTTTTCTCCCCTTTACCTTTTTCGCACCATCATAACCTTTGACCCCCCTTTTTCCGTGGTTTTTACCGATTGACTGTCCACTATGCATGCGCTCGGCTCCTCATTTCTTCCCATTTTTGACCTACTATATTTAGTGATATCATAGTTCATTTTCTCAAAAATTCCCTGCTTTTTCCATCTTCTAAACTGTTCATGCACAGCCTTCCACGGCGGAAAATCGTGTGGTAAATAGCACCATTGACATCCTGTGCGCAGTATATAAAGAATTGCATTTACTATCTCACACTTACTGTATTTTGGTGGCCTTCCTCCTTTCTTGTACGATACTCTGAAGTGTTTTTCTATTCTTGCCCATTCCCTTTTACTTAAATCTGTTGGATATTTTTTCCTCATCTCTTACCTCAATATTCTTTCTTTATATACTACGTATTCCTTGGTTTGTGGACAACCTCTGATATCATTCCTAAAAGTTTAGCCTTTGATAAATTGGTAGATATTATAAATAAAGCAAAAAATGGTGATTATACGAATTTGGATGAAGTTATGGGTAATATAAAGGAAGAGAAAGATGACATACCTATTAACCCTGATCTTAAAGATCTGAAGGATTTTTGCTCACAGCAACTTAATTTGACGGCACAAACAGATCATGAGCGCGTGCGTAAAGTGCTCATAGAAAAAATATATAAAAAAGAGAATGGTACGGTAAAAGAATTGGTACTTCTAGCCATTGCAGCTAATGATACGCTTGTGGAAAGATGTGTAAAGATGCACGAAGGTATATTATTCACGCAAGATGAAGAGCTTGATAGTCTGCTTATTGGTGCTGGTAAGAGATGCTATATTAAATTTTTGTTAGAGCATTTAGAAAAAGAACTAGATTCTATTCTATCTTGGCGTGGTATATGTGAAAAGCTTAAAAGGGCGTCGTCAATTGGCAATCAGAAATGCGTGGAAGCGATACTAGATAAATTTAAAGATACTGAGAGTAGAGATCCTGCTATAAAACTTTTGCACTATGCTGTAGAAAAAGGCGATTATGATTTAGTAAACTCACTTATTAAAAATGGCGCTGATGTTAATATTCAAGATAGGAATAACAAAACAGCTTTACATTATGCCGTTTCCTCTTATGGTGACATTCAGAATGTTAATAAAATGGTAATGTTGCTTGTTGAAAGTGGTGCTAAGATTGACACTCAAGATAGCGATGGCAAAACAGCTCTACATTATGCTGCTGCTTCCAATAAGGATGAAATAGTAAGGTTGCTTTTAAAAGAGGGAGCTAATGAGGAAATTAAAGATAAATCTGGTAAGACATTTTTAGACAGGGAGCTAATGAGGAAATTAAAGATAAATCTGGTAAGACATTTTTAGACATGGTAGCTTCAGGAACTAAATCATTCCTTCTTAACGTGTTACACCCAGGAGGGCTTTTGCATCATGCTGCTAAGGAAGGTAATATTGACAGGGCTAAAAGACTTCTTGCGAACGGTAAGGATGTTAATGCTAAAAATAGTCATCGTGAGAGTCCTTTAAGTGTAGCTATTAAAGCAGGTAATCTGGAAGTAATAGAATTGCTTGTGAATAATGATGCTGTTATAACTGAAAAAGCCATACAATATGCACGAGGTGTTTATGAAAAATGTGAGGAAGATAAAAAGCAAGCTCATTTAAGCGTATTAACGTTTCCTGTGAATATTCATAATGAACAGCTATTTAAAAAGGCCATTGAACAAGGTGATCTGAAAAAAATAGAATCGTATGTAAAGAAAGGTGCTGTTATAACTGAAGAAATTGTACAATATGCAAAAGATGTTTGTAAAAACTATAAGGAAGATAGAAAGCAAGCTCATTCAAGCGTATTAAAGTTTCTTGAGAAGACTAGTAAAGATCAATTTAAAAAAGCCATTGAAGCAGGTAATCTGGAAGTAATAGAATTGCTTGAGAGTAAGGATGCTGTTATAACTGAAAAAGCCATACAATACGCACGAGGTGTTTATGAAAAATGTGAGGAAGATAAAAAGCAAGCTCATTCAAGCGTATTAATGTTTCTTGTGAATATTCATATTAGAGCGGCCATTAAACAAGGTAATCTGGAAAGAATAAAATCTCTTGTAAAGGAAGATACTGTTATATCTGGAGAAATCATACAATGCGCACAAAATGCTTGTAAAAATTGTAAGAAAGATAAAAAGCAAGCTCATTCAAGCGTATTAACGTTTCTTGTGGATATTTATAATGAACAGCTACTTAAAAAGGCCATTGAACAAGGTGATCTGAAAAAAATAGAATCGTATGTAAAGAAAGGTGCTGTTATAACTGAAGAAACCATACAATACGCACGAGAGGTTTGTAAAGACTATGAGGAAGGTAGAAAGCAAGCTCATTCAAACGTATTAACGTTTCTTGAGAAGACTAGTAAAGATCAATTTGAAAAAGCCATTGAACTAGGTGAGCTAGAAAGAGTTGAATTGTTTGTAAAGAAAGGTGCTGTTATAACTGAAGGAATCATACAACACGCACAAAATGCTTATGGAAAATGTAAGGAGAGAAGAGTTTATATAGCGAAGTATCCAGGCGGAATGAAGGCTGAGGAGCAGAATCGTGCAAAAATACTAAATTTTTTTAAGGATAATGTACAATCAAATAGTAACTTAGTAAATGGAACTGCAGCCTCAAGTCAAGTAGTGAATGAAGAAGATAACAATCAATCAGAAAATCCAGGACTTGAAAGTGCTGGCAGTAAGCAGCCACAAGAAAATGTTGACAAAGGAGAAAATATTATGGATAATGAAAAGGCTTCAATAGAAGAAGCTATAGGTAATAATTATAGGAGGGGTGAAATGTCTAAAAATAAAAAAAGTATAAAGCAGAAATCGTTTAGTGTTGATGATAATGTTATCTACGATGTTGAGCGGATGAATGATTTTCTAAAAAGCAATAATAATAAGCTTGTTTTGAGCAGAGTCCTAAGCCAAGTAAATGTTAAACTTCAAGAGAAGGGGAACACTGACGGTCTAGCTTCTACTAAGAAGAAAAAAAAAGATACTCAGAAAGGAAAACTCTTAAAAGTTAGAGAATTGCTTACAGAAAAGATCAGTAACATTGAAATGAATGCTAAGGCTGCTGTATCATCAGTAACTGATGTTAGCGCTACTACAAGTAGTCACGAAGCTCCTGTTAATATTGATGATGAGAAAAAACAAGCTCATGCTCAACCTGCTGAACATGTACCAGAAGAAAGTGCAAAACTTAAGGCACAGCCTTCTAATACTCAAGAGCAACAAGAAGTTTCTGAGACTCCAGTTCCAGAACAAACGGATGATATTGAAAGTTTAAGTACACAGGACGCTCTTGTTCCTCAAAGTAAAAGTGCTACCGTGTTATCAATTGATGGTGAGGATAAACAAACTCCTGTTCAACCGGTAGAGTCTGAAAGTAAAGGTGATCAACAAGGTTCACCACCACTTTCACCACAGAGTTCTGCGAGTGGTGATGTTGAAGGTACAGAAGCCTCTGCTAATGCAGCAGTAACTACGCCTGAAGAAGCACGTAGTCTTGTGAGTGATGGTGAGCATGATAAAATCGTGTCTAAAGAGCACCAAGATGATGCACTAGAAAAAGATTTAATAGATTTTTCAAGTGATGATGGCAATAGTCCTCTAGGAGATCCAGTACCTACATCAACTAACGAAATCCCTGGACAAGAAGATGGTACTCAAACTACCACCAGGCAGCAAGAACCGAATCCAATTCCAACACCTACACCGGTGCCAACGCCGAACCTAACACCAACACCGAATCCAATTCCAACACCTACGCCGGCGCCAACGCCAGGACTGACACCGGATCTAACACAAGATCCAATTCTAACACCTACGCTGGTGCCAACACCGAATCTAACACCAACACCGAATCCAGTGCCAACACCAGAACCAGTGCCTTCAGTAGCTAACAACAAATCTGAGCAGGTGAATGATACTCAAACCAATGGCGGGTTGCCTAATAATTCAGGCAAAAATAATGCTATTCCACAAAATACAAAAAGTAGTAAGCTGCCTGTTATAGCTGCTTCTGCACTTGCAATAGCTGGTATTATTTCAGGGGTGGCTGTTGCAGTTTACTTGGAAATGTTAGCGGTAGGAATAGCAGTTGGAGCTGGTTGTCTTATTGTAGCTATAGTTACCTACTGCTATAGGCCTAAAACCTTAATTGAAAACGATAAGGTCGAAAAGGTTGATGATATGCAAAAAAGTACACCTTGCTGTAGCTGACGATGAATAAATATAGTAGTCTATCGTTTAATAATTTATTATAATTATGTTAATTATTAGTGAATAAAAACTTGGTAAACTACGAAGAAATATTCTTGAATAAAATAAAAGATATAAAAGATGAGGGGCGCTACCGTGAATTTACGCACTTTGCGTCATTACCAGGTAGGCTCCCCCACATTATGGACTATGAAAGAAATAGGGAAGTAATAGTCTGGTGCAGTAATAACTATTTGGGAATGTCACAAAATGAGAGTGTAATTGCCGCTATCCAAAATTCATCTGTTGGTGCTGGAGGAACAAGAAATATATCTGGTACAACAAAAGAGGTTGTCGAACTTGAAAAATCCTTAGCTTGTTTGCATAAAAAAGAGGCTGCTTTAACTTTTGCTTGTGGCTACCTCGCTAACCAGACAACACTTAGCACTTTATCGTCTGTTATTCCGGGCGTAGTAATTTTTTCAGACGAGAAGAACCATTCTTCGATGATAGAAGGCATAAAATCAGGAAAAAGGCCAAAACATATATTTAAACACAATGATGTTAATCATCTAGAGCAGTTACTCAAGTCTATAGACAAAAAGACACCAAAAATAATAGTACTTGAATCCGTATATTCAATGGATGGCGATATAGCGCCGCTTGAAGCGATATGTGATCTTGCAGATCAACATAATGCAATTACCTATTTGGATGAGGTGCACGCAGTTGGCATGTATGGTTCACATGGTGGCGGAATTGCAGAAAGAGAAGGTCTGATGGATAGAATAACCGTTATTCAAGGTACACTATCAAAGGCTTTTGGAGTGATGGGTGGGTATATAGCGTCTTCAAAGAGCTTGGTAGATGTAATAAGAAGTTCCGCTCCAGGATTTATTTTTACCACTGCTATGTCGCCTGTTTTAGCAGCGGCAGCAAAGGCAAGCGTTGAGCACCTAAAATCGAGCAACATTGAAAGGGAAAAGCAAAAGCAAGTCGTTGAAAAAGTAAAAAACTCACTGAGAAATGCAGGAATTAACTTCATTCCAACAGAAACTCATATAATTCCAATAATAATTGGCAACTCAGAGTTATCCAAAAAAGCATCAAAATTATTATTTGATGAGTATGGAATATATGTTCAACATATAAATTACCCGACAGTTCCAAGAGGAACTGAGCGTTTCCGTATTACCCCTACACCTTATCATACCGATGAAATGATAGAACATTTAACAGAGTCTCTTGTAAAAGTTTTCGAAAAGCTGTCTATTTCTGTAGCCTGTTTGCAATATCATCAGCAATAATTAACCCATTATTTTCTGTTAACCTTCCACCGCTTTCTTGCAGGAAAAGCTTACCGAGTAAAGCCTTATATTGATTAATTCCAGAGTAAATTATTCCACTGTGCCTTCCTGCCGCAAGGTATGCAAAGCCTAAAATTGTTGAACCTATGGAGCGTACATTACTATTGCCAGGCAGCAATTTATTTAACAAATTACCACTTACATCTATTAGACCCCCTTCACGGCTTTTCACTCGCATTTTTACATGACGAGATCTAAAATCCTCAAGAAAAGCACCTTTCTTTTCTTCTGCCCAAAAAGTTTCTCTAAGAGCCGGAGCATCAATTACAGCTGCCACAACTTTATTTTTATGAATGAGACAGACTGATACTGCAAAATAAACCATGCAACTAGAAAAGTTCTCCCTGCCCTCTATAGGCATAATAAACCAGGTATAAGTGTTATCTTTTACTTCTTGATCAGTATCATCTTCAAAAATAAAACCATAGTCTCGTTTGTAGTCGTGCAAGCAATCGTATATGGTTTGCTTGGATTTTGAATAAGTTTTATTAATAAAGTCTGCTGATTTAACATTAGAAATTTGCAATTCATTAAAATCGCGCATAAGCTGCTTGGAAGCATTACGCACAGAATCAAGCATCACATTAATTCGTGGTGATGAGAGGGACATTCTTCCTTTTACTCTTTCACTCTTTCATAATAGCTGTCACCTGGAGTATATACTACAATTTTATCCTCTTCTTTTATAAATTGAGGCACGTTAACGCGCATTCCGTTTTCCAAAATTGCAGGCTTATAAGAAGCAGTAGCAGTTTGTCCTTTAATAACAGACTCTGTTTCTTTCACAGCAAGTGTAACATAATCAGGCACATGCGCAGAAATTATTTTGTCTTGATAAGCTACAACTTTAATTTTCATGTTATCCTGTAAATAAATTTTTTTTTCTCCCAATAAGTCCAAATTTATAGTGATTTGCTCGTAATTACTTGGATGCATAAGATTTACAATGTTTCCTTCAGTGAAAAGGTAAACATATTCCTCTTCATCTAAAATTGCCCTTCTGATTGTTGCATCAGAACGAAATCTTTCATAGTGTTTTGCTCCGGTCTTGATATTTTTCATTTCAGCTTGTATGTATGCACCACCTTTACCAGGTTGAGTATGCATAATACCTACAACCAAAAATAATCCGCCGTTATGTTCCAACACCTGACCTGGTCTAATATCGTTAGCTCTTTCTGCCATAATTACATTTTCAGTTTGATCTTACAATTATAAATAGCTTTATATAAATATCAAAGTCTTTATTAGTCAATAAATTCTGGTATATTTAATACTATATACCTCCCCTTTATATTTATATGTGGAAATATCTCTTTAGTGAAAGACAGCATAATACGTTTTTTTGTGCTGATAACTAAAATTTCTAATATATCCCCTGAGCCGAAATTATACACAGATTTTACATAGCCATATAATTCATTACTTTTCAGCCTTACTTCCATATCTACAAGGTCACT
The DNA here is from genome assembly GCF_964027055.1 of Wolbachia endosymbiont (group A) of Nomada flava. NCBI lineage: Bacteria > Pseudomonadati > Pseudomonadota > Alphaproteobacteria > Rickettsiales > Anaplasmataceae > Wolbachia > Wolbachia endosymbiont (group A) of Nomada flava. Next base: position 186,714 of record NZ_OZ034725.1, read on the forward strand.
TTGGTAAAATTCATCCTCATCATTTAGCTCTGGTAACTTGCTTCTTTCTATATATAGCTTCTTATTCCTTAAAAGCTCTGCTTCATTACGGGAATTTACTCCGCTTATTGTAGCTATTACTAAATTATCACCTATGACGGATACTGAGTCTATTTTATAATTCTCATCACCACTTATTAGCTTACCATATAAGGAGATATTTTCAGGCTTTTCAGTAAAGGTTTTTACTTTAACAGCTCCTTTAATTCCGTGAGGAGAGGTAATAATTCCTAAGCATACCAGATTGTCGTTCATATTAATGCAAGTATCTAATCAGAAGATTTCTCAGATAAATATTGAGTCAAAATCTCGATGCCTTCATCAATCTCTTTTTCGGTGATAATGAGTGGAGGTAAAATTCTCACAACGTTATCTGATGTTACCCCAACAGTAAGCAAGCCGCGATGACTTAACTCTTCTGCAAACTTTTGATTGTCTGCTTTCACTTTTATTCCAAGCATTAACCCTTTCCCTCTTACTTCCTCTATTATTGGAAATTTACTTGCTAAGTCTTCTAGTTTATTTTTTAAGTATTTACCTCTAATTTCAACATTTTTTAAAAAGCCGGGGCTGAGCAATTCTTCGAGCACAGCATTACCTACTGAGGTTGCAAGCGGATTGCCACCAAAAGTGGAACCGTGCATACCAACTGCCATATATTTAGCAGCCTTTTCAGTTGCAAGACAAGCCCCCAGCGGAAACCCCCCGCCTATTCCCTTTGCAAGAGCACATATATCAGGTTCCACTCCTATATGTTCGTATGCGAATAATTTTCCTGTCCTACCAGCACCGCATTGTACGCAATCAAAAAATAACAATATGTCATTTTCATCACACAGCCTTCTTAGTTCTTTCATAAAGACTTCATTCATTACTTTGATACCACCTTGCCCTTGTATTGGTTCTATTAATATAACGCCTATACCACTTGAAATTGCTTTCTTTACGCTCTCAATATTGGGCTCGATGTTATCACACCAATCAATGTAGGGATTTAGTAATTCAGAAAATTTCTGTTTATCGTTTGTAGCACAAGTTAAAAAGGTTCTTCCATGAAATGCACCATGAAATGTTAAAATTCTGTGACGATTTTTATTGCCTTTTCCATTTTGATAGATCCTAGCAATCTTAAGTCCACATTCTACTGCCTCTGATCCAGAATTTGAGAAAAATACAGTGTCAGCGAAACTATTGTTTATTAATTTTTCTGCAAAATTATTGGCAGCAGGTATATTATAGGTATTTGATATATGCCATAATTTTTCTCCTTGCAATTTAAGAGCACTAATTAATCGCGAATTAGTGTGACCTAAGCTACTAACGGCTATTCCGGAGTGAAAATCTACGTAGCGCTCACCATCAACATCATATAGGTAGATACCTTTGCCATGAGAAAAATTTATATTAACAGGAGAATAAACTGGCAAAATAGGAGAAATTGTCATAAAATATTATATGCTAAATTTTATTATTAATAACATAAAAACCGTTGTTTCACAATAAGAAGGATATGTATAAGCTAGGTAAATTGATGTTTTCTGCGTTGAAGAAAAACAAATACACAAAAGTTATTGTATTACTCTCATCGATCTTTATGATTTTATTCAGTGTGATATATTGTAATCATTTACTAAGGAGTAATTTCCTTTCTTCTTACCGTGATTCAAGTGTAAACTTAAAAAGCGTACTGGAAAATGGCATAATAAAAAAATACCATTATTTACTAATAGAAAAGCATCACATTAAATACAAAAATTTTGACTACATAAACCAACTAGTAAAACTACGTGCTGAATTATTACAATCAGTGAGCAAAGTAAAGGATTTCAGCTTAATACTGTATGATCAAAACGGCAGAATAATATTCAGTAATTTTAACACTCAAGATTATGATTATGAACAGTTACTTACAAACGATGAAATTGATAAACTATTAAGTAACCAAGAAATATTTTATACTACAGGAAATACATCAACTTCTATTTTCCCTATATTCCATGAAAATAGCGTTAAACCGTCGTTTTTTTTGAAGATTCTTCGAAACTACAATAATTCTTATGTTATAGCATATGGCCTGTTTTTAACATTTTTGGGCCTATTATTAATAATCTTAATATTAATAATGTTCTATTTGCACTTTTCTAATACCCAAATGCTAGCCAAGCAACATAAAACTAACATTGAATTACAGCAGATAAAAGAGACATTAGAGCAAGAAAATGCAAACAAGCTAAAGTTTTTTGCAAGCGTTACACATGAATTACGCACACCTCTTAATGCTATTATTGGATTTGCGGAGTTGATCAAAAATAAAACTTTAGGTTCAATGGATAATTCTCAATACAAGGAGTATGCAGACGATATATATAATGCAGGAACACACTTACTTACCTTAATTAATGATGTGCTCGATTTTTCTAAAGCTGAATCAAGTAGTTTAACAGTAGAAAAAGTGAAGTTTAACCTGAACAAAATAATGGATTCATGCGTAAATATGCTATTACCTAAATTAAAAGAAGCCGGGATTAATTTAAAAAAAGAGATGACTAATAAACAATTATTAGTCATTGCAGATCCCAAGAGAATGAAACAAGTTATAATAAATTTATTATCAAACTCAATCAAGTTTACTCCCAAAGATGGTTTAATAAGAATGGTGATAAAAGAAAATATAGAAAAAAACTTATTAACTATTGAGTTTCATGACAATGGAATAGGAATAATGCAGCAGGACATATATAAAGTTATGTCTGTTTTTGGCCAAGCAGATTCGGGGTATAGAAACGAAGGTACGGGCATCGGATTACCGCTAAGCAAGAAATTAGTAGAGTTAATGGGTGGAACTTTTGACATTAAAAGTGAAGCGAAACTTGGTACTACGATAACATTGAACTTCTTTTATGAAGAACAAACATGTGAAGATTCGATTGATTTTTAATAGGATCTATTTGATATGGCCTTACATCAGACGAAAACCACACTTTATCAAAAGCGGCAAGCCGAGAAGGTAGGCAGAAATTCATCAATAAGCCCCCATCAAGAATCTTATCTGTTAGCTATATATAAAATTTGATACTCTGACTACAATATACTACTATAGATGGAAGTGTTATTAATGGAGCAAGGTATGGAATTAGCAGTAGGAAATAATGCACCCGATTTTAGCTTGCCAGCAGATTCTGGTGAAAATTTATCACTGAGTGAATTTTTTGATAAAAAAAATGTAGTTCTTTATTTTTATCCTAAAGACGATACTCCGGGTTGTACAATGGAGGCAAAAGGCTTTAGAGATAAAATAGATGATTTTTCTTTCCTTGACACAGTGATAATTGGTGTATCAAAAGATAGTGTTAGATGTCACACTAACTTCAAAGCAAAATATTCTCTGCCGTTTTCTTTAGTTTCTGATGAGAATGCTGAAATGTTGGGAAAATATGGTGTTTGGGTAGAGAAAAGTATGTTTGGCAAAAAGTATATGGGAATAGAACGCACTACTTTTTTAATAGATAAAAAAGGTAAAATAGTGAAGATCTGGAAAAATGTAAAAGTTAGTGGACATGTTGATGAGGTTCTGGAAGAAGTAAAGAGAATATAAACTAAAGAATAGGTTAATGGCTACCCATTGCTACATAAAAAAGCTGAAATTACATAATTTTCGTAGCCACTCAAACTTTGAACTGGATTCAGATGATAGCTCAGTTGTAATAACTGGCAAAAACGGTATTGGTAAAACTAATATACTTGAAGCAATCTCGTTGCTTGCTAAAAGCAATGGAATGAAAAAAGCAAAAGCCAGTGAGATACAAAATAGATTCAGTAATGAAGATTGGGTAGTGCACTATGATTTTTTTAATGGGATGGATTTTAATTCAATTGGTATCGCAAAGAGTTTTGATAAGAAACTAATACAAATTGATGGAAAAACGCAATTGAGTTATTCATCTTTGTATAAGATATCCAATGTAATATGGCTGATTCCACAAATGGACTATGTTCTTCTTAATTCTCCAAGTGACAGATTAAAATTTTTAGACCGTATAGTCTCACTGTTTGAGGAAAATTACACTTGCTGCTACATGAAACACAGAAAAGCTAAACGTGAGCGAAGTAAACTGTTGAGAGAGAACACCTTGGACGAAAATTGGCTCTCTAGTCTTGAAAACATAATGGCCGTTAATGCAGTTAGTATTTTACGTATGCGATCGTCTGTTTTAAAGACACTACAAGACACAATTGATAACCATTCCAGTGAGTTTTTTCCGAAGGCAAGTTTGAAATTCAGCAGCCAGCTAACTTTGGACGATACTGCAGAATATTTTCAGAATCGTCTAAAGGAAAACAGAGAAAAAGATTCATTGACTGGTAGAGTAACCTTTGGTGTGCATAACGATAATTTTCGGGTTTTTTGTCAAAAAAGAAACGTACCAATAAATCTGTGCTCCACTGGAGAACAAAAGTTATTACTGCTTTCTATTATTTTATCCAGTGTAAAAGCAAGGTGTATTCATTACAATAAGGCACCACTTCTTCTACTTGATGATATAATGTCTCATCTGGATAAACATTACAGAAAGGCGTTAATGGAGGAAGTGTTAAGTATTCAATGTCAAACTTGGATAACTGATGTAAATCAAGATAATTTCAATAGCTATCTTTATTCTTTCAAGTTTTTTGAATTATCAAATGAATAGTACCTCTTTCAAAGCTCATACAGGCAACTCCCAATTGTAAATTCCGGCAATTAAACCTCAAACCAAAACATTTCTGTTTTTTTTACTTTAAATTAAATGCAAAAGTTACTTTACAAACTTCGCCAGTCCCCTTATCATGAAACTGAAGCTATTTATTTATCTTCGCAATCTCTGCAGTGGATTAATGACAAAAAACTTAATGTATTTGGCGTAAATCATGCTTAATTTTTGCACTATGTGCACCTCATGTCTTTATAAAACTTCTAGGTTTCTAGCTATATAAGCTGAAACGCGCTTACAAAGCGTTTAAGACAGCAAAAAACGTCAAATTGACAAGGGAGAATTTGAATGCTAGCCACCCTAGGGTTTCTTTGCCTTTTTTTCGCTCAGTAAATTTCTTAATGTTTATAATTTAGATTAGTTGCGGCTTAAAAGCAGCTGAATCGCGGTTATTAAGCGTTTAGAATAAAAAAACGCCATACTTGAAAGTATAATGTAAGTAATTAGCCAACCACGGGGCTTCTTTTGCCTTTTTTTTCATTTGGTAAATTTCTTAATATTCATAGCTAAACGACAACCGTTATTCCGCTGCTTGTTAGCTGATGAGATACCGCGAATGAATCGCGGTATGACGGTATGCGGCGGCATGACGATAAGCCTTGTCATTCCAGCGCGTGACGCTGGAATCTAAACTTTAACTGATATGATTACAGAAAGAGAATTTATTAGGTATTCATAGACACTGAAAGTGGTCAGCTTGACCACTTTCAAGTAAAGAAAACTACGTTTGTGCCTCCAATAATTTCTATTACTTATCCGCTACTGCACCGTCTTTACAAATCACACCTCCTGGTGTTATTTTTGAAACGACTACAGGAGCGCCAAAAAACACAGCAGTGAATGCACCGAGTGCAAAAAGCGCTGGCCACGGCATTCTACCGAATATTGCAAGCAACGCTGCACCAATTATCACTATTGTGATCATTGGTCCACCTATGCCATGAGTATAGCCTATTATCTTGCATATCACTGATGATGTTGTATCATTTTTATCAACAAAAGTATTTGCAGCATTTGCATCAAATGCAAAGGAGAGAATTAAAGCCACAAGTAGAAGAAAATTTTTCATTACGCCTCCGATAATTTCTATTTAATGCTGGATTATCCTTCACTTTGATTAAATTTAAGTAAATGGTGAGGATTTTTTGCTTAAAAGTATCCTTTATTTCATTTAGAATACTTTTCTTGGTTCGTTTATATTACATGCTGCAGAAATTTTACGGTATTGTTTATTGCCTTTACCGCGCTTTGATTGACACAATTCATAACGATGGGGTGGAGCACGCAGGGTATTTATCATTTTTAATTCTGTTATCAATATTTCCTTTTCTCATCGTTTTAATGGCTGTGGCGTCAACATTCGCAAGTTTCTTAGACCAGTATAACATTGGCTGGGTATTTATCATTGATAACATGCCACAGGATATTTTATCATCTTTGATGCCACGCATTAGGGAGATAATATCAGGCCCGCCGCAAAGCTTACTAACTTTAGCAATTGTAGGTGCTGTTTGGACCGCCTCGTCAACAATTGAAGGGCTAAGAACAGTATTGAACAAAGCTTATAAAATTCCGGTTTCGCCGCCTTATATATGGAGAAGGGTACTCAGTATATTACAATTTTTAGTGATCACGCTTATTATAACTCTAACTATAGTGTTCTCTACATTAGTGCCAATGCTAATTGATTTTTCCTATCAGGGACTAAGTTATACTAGGTATTTACTTATTGAATTTGTACTTTTTATGATAGTCTCTTGGCTATATTTTATGTTGCCAAACATAAAACAAAACTTATCAGACGTATTTCCCGGATCTTGTGTAGCTGTTATTCTTTGGACGATTTCTGCTTCAGCTTTTAAGCAATACTTAAAAGCTTCCTTTGACCAACTGGATTTGATATATGGAAGTTTAGGTGGTGTGGTAGTGTCATTACTATTTTTTTATATGCTAAGTTTGATTTTTATATATGGAGCAAAATTCAATTTTCAGCTAAAATATTTCAATGGATCTCGCTAAGGAGAAAGAAATGGGTAAGTTAGAAGGTAAAGTAGCTTTAATCACCGGAGCTTCAGGTGGAATAGGCTCTGCTGTTGCAAAAAGGTTTATAAGAGAAGGTGCATGTGTGATTCTGATTTCAAGATCTCTTGATAATCTCAAGCCACTATATAATGAAATTGAAGAGCTTGAAGAATTTAAAGAAGGCTCTGTGAAACTAATTCAGCTTGATCTTTTAGACTTTGAGAATGTAAAGATACTGACAAACATGATAGAAAGCCTGAAATTATCAGAATCTGGAGCACTTGATATATTAGTTGCGTGTGCTGGAATTTTAGGCAAACTGAACCCCATTCATGACTGTGAGATTGAAGAGCTACAGAACGTAATGAATACAAATTTTACTGCCAATTGGTACTTACTAAAAAACTTAGATCCAATGCTAAAAAAGTCTAATGCTGGAAGAGCGATATTCATGACCTCAGAAGTGACACTTTCTCCTTCCTCTTATCCATATTGGATGCCGTATGCTGCAAGTAAAGTTGCACTAGAAATAATGGTGCAGATATATGCATCTGAGACAAAACATACAAAATTATGTGTAAATGCTGTATACACGGAAGGACCTGTGGGTAGTGAGCAGGCATTTCCTGGATCTGAATTGGTGTCACCTGATAAACTAACAGATAAATTTGTGGAATTAGCTTCTGAAGACTGCAGCATATCAGGAAAAATCTTACCGCTTAGCAAATCTCCCGAATAAATTACACTAGGAAGGGTGTCATGCAAGTAGCTGACACTGGTTTCCATCCAAAAGGGTGTCATCCAAGTAGCCCCTTCGGTGTCATTCCAGTCTGGAATCTAGTCTTTATTATGCAGCCACTTATTTAAAGTTAAGTTTTCTAGATCCCAGTGTCAAGCACTGGGATGACACCTCTGGGCACTGCCGTCATAAAGGAACCAGTGTCAGCTACTTGAATGACATCATTTGCTGTGCAATTTACCTTCAAAAATGAATGTTTGTACAGCTGTGTGTCAAGCACTGGAATCTGCCACGCAAATTGCAATGTTCGTACAGTTATGCGTCAAGCCTAAAAGTAATTAGCTAATAGGTTTAATAAAAATTCACATATACAGGAAAGATTGGTAACATTACTTGAATAGAGACCGTTATTGTAATTATGCCGAAACGCACAGATATAGAATCTATATTAGTAATAGGAGCAGGCCCAATAGTTATAGGTCAGGCATGCGAGTTTGATTATTCTGGAACGCAAAGCTGTAAAGTATTAAAAAGTGAAGGTTATAAAGTCATTTTGGTTAACTCCAACCCCGCAACTATAATGACAGATCCTGAATTCTCTGATGCAACTTATATTGAGCCGGTACTGCCTGAAATCATAGAGAAAATTATAATTAAGGAGAGGCCAGACGCAATATTGCCAACAATGGGCGGGCAAACAGCACTCAATTGCGCAATAAAACTTGCAGATGATGGAGTGTTAGACAAATACAACGTAGAATTAATAGGGGTAAACAGAGAAGCAATAAAAAAAGCAGAGGATAGAGAGTTATTCCGTCAGTCCATGGATAGAATAGGACTGAAATACCCCAAAAGTATCATTATAAAAAATCAAGAACAAATAAAAAAGGCTTTGGATTACGTTGGATTACCAGCAATTATCCGCTCATCATTCACTCTTGGTGGCGCAGGTAGTGGCATAGCATATAATAAAGAGGAGTTTTTCAATATCGCAGAAAGTGCTCTCAAAATTTCGCCAATAAATGAAGTTCAGATAGATGAATCAATTATCGGCTGGAAAGAATATGAAATGGAAGTTATCCGCGATTGTAAAGATAACTGCATAATAGTCTGTTCGATAGAAAATGTTGATCCAATGGGAGTGCACACTGGGGATAGCATAACTGTTGCTCCTGCTTTGACTCTGCGTGACGTAGAATACCAACAGATGAGAAATGCATCTATAGCAGTGCTGAGAGAAATTGATGTTAGTGCCGGTGGTGCAAATGTTCAGTTTGCAGTGAATCCTAAAGAAGATGGAAGCCTTGTTGTAATTGAAATGAATCCAAGGGTTTCTCGCTCTTCTGCACTTGCCTCAAAAGCAACAGGCTATCCTATTGCAAAAGTTGTAACTAAACTTGCTATTGGCTATTCGCTCGATGAAATACGTAACGACTGCGCTCCAATAATACCAGCAGCATTCGAACCAGTGATTGATTATATCGTCACTAAAATTCCTCGATTTGAGTTTGAAAAATTTAAGGGGACGAATTGTGAATTATCAACTTCCATGAAATCAGTGGGAGAGGTAATGTCAATCGGCCGCACTTTTAATGAGTCACTACAGAAAGCTTTCCGTTCACTTGAAACTGATCTTACAGGACTTGATGAAGTATTTCCTGAGAACATTGATATTGATCACGTAAAATCTCAATTAGCAAAATTGCTGCCAAACAGATTACTGATTGCTGCTGACGCAATGCGCCACGGAATTAGCATAGAAGAAATAAATTCGATTACAGGATATGACTTATGGTTTCTGCAAAATATACAGCAAATTATATTAGCTGAACAAAAAATCAAGGAAAATAGCCTTCCTGAAACTGCATATGAAATATTAGAACTAAAAAAGATGGGATTCTCGGATGCAAGGTTGGCAAAGTTAAGTAATAGACCTACCTCTGTCATCCCAGTGCGTGACACTGGGATCCAGCCAGCGTTACACGCTGGAGATCGAGTAAAACAAATCGAAGAAATAAGAAAAAAATTTGGCATTAAACAAGTTTATAAACGCGTAGACACCTGTGCAGCTGAATTTGAATCGAGCACTGCTTATATGTATGGCTGCTATGAGGGTGATGTTGAAAATAAAACGGAATGTGAGGCGAATATTTCTGACCGAGAAAAGGTTGTCATTTTAGGAAGTGGTCCAAATCGCATTGGTCAAGGTATTGAGTTTGATTATGCATGCGTACATGCAGCTTCTGCCGCCAAAGAAATGGGGTATGAAACAATAATGATCAACTGTAATCCCGAAACTGTCTCAACTGACTACGATACCGCTGATCGTTTATATTTTGCACCACTCATTGCAGAGGATGTGCTTGAAATACTAAGTAAAGAGCAAGAAAATGGCACACTGGTTGGTGTAATAGTTCAAATAGGCGGTCAAACACCTTTAAAGTTAGCCAAAGTGCTTAACGAGAGAGGTTTCAAAATTCTGGGAACTTCGTTTGATTCTATTGACCTTGCAGAAGATCGCATGAGGTTTAAAAACCTTGCTTTGCAACTTAATTTAAAACAACCTGAAAATTCTATCTGCCATTCAGTAGAAGAAGCGTTAACCAACGCAGAAAAGGTGGGGTTTCCACTAGTAGTCAGGCCATCATATGTCCTTGGCGGTCAGTCTATGTCGATTAGACACGATACTCAGAGCTTCAAAGAGTATGTCTTGAATCAAACCAAAATTTTTGAACACGGATCGCTGCTTCTTGATAAATTTTTAGTCAATGCAGTTGAGGTTGACGTTGATGCTGTATGTGATGGGGAAAAAGTTTTCATTGCAGCGGTCATGGAGCATATTGAAGAAGCTGGTATCCACTCTGGTGATTCAACATGCTCAATACCGACAAATACATTGAGTGACGAAGTAATAAAAGAGATTAAGCTACAAACTGAAAGAATAGCTCTTGCACTAGAAGTGAAAGGTCTGATAAACATTCAGTTTGCTGTTCAAGAGAATAGACCTCTTGCAGAACCTGTTTGTGATGAGAAATTTTTAGAAAAAATGCAGATGAGCACCACAGAATACTCGAATGTATTTGAGGAGCGCAGACAAGCTTTGACGACAAAATTGCCTTCAGAAATCGAGTTATGCAAGAAGTCTAGTGATGTATACATACTTGAAGTGAATCTAAGGGCTAGTCGCACAGTTCCTTTTATTTCCAAAGTAATTAACATCCCTATTGCAAAACTTGCCACTCAAGTTATTTTGGGTAAAAAATTGAATCAGGAAAACGAGCCTTTCAATCATTTTGCAGTTAAAGCTGCTGTTTTTCCATTCACGCGCTTTTCGGGAATTGATATTCTACTTGGTCCTGAAATGAAATCAACAGGAGAAGTGATGGGAATTGACTCATCTTTCGAAGCTGCACTTGCAAAAGTGCATATGGCTGCGGGATACAAGTTACCAACAGAAGGAGCAGCTCTGGTTTCAGTAAAAGATGATGATAAAGAGTATATATTGCCTGTTGTACGAATGTTGAAAGAACTGAGTTTTGAAATATATGCAACCAAAGGTACAGCTTCTTATCTGAATAATAATGGCATTGCTGCACAAACTGTAAATAAAGTGAGAGAAGGCAGACCCCACATAGTTGATATGCTCAAAGATGGAAAAATAAATCTAGTGATCAATACTTCAAAAGGTGTGAAATCAGTCTCAGATAGCAAAGATATCAGGAGAACTGCTATTTTGCAAAATATAGCTTACAGTACCACAGCTTCTGGGAGTAAAGCGTTAGTGCTTGCAATTCAATATGTAAAGAATAGCAAATTGGAAGTGAAATCATTACAGCAGATACAAAACGTTTAAATATCAAAACTAGAATAATTCACTCTCAAAATGCTAAAGAGAACATAATAAAAAGATGGAAATTTTGAAGGAAATAGTATACCTAAAGAATCAACTAGCGTAATTGAACAGCCAAATGCTACAACGAATACTCCACAATCTTACCTAGAGGACACTTCCCTTATATGTTAAGAACAAGTCTTTATAAATATCAAAGTAGTGATATTAAAGACACACAGAGAAGAGGAACCGTCACGCCCCTTGATTATAAGAATCGTTGTTCAGCAAGGTTCTCTTCTCTGGTTTATTATACTGAAAGTTCCGAACAACTGATTGAGCTTTTAGGCTCGTATATAAGGCTGGAAAATGCAGTATATGTTATTATTACGGAGGAATTATGAATTCATCAAACATTATTGCTGGCATTGATGTTAGCAAAAGTAAATTAGATCTCCACATTCACCCACTTGAGCATTATAAAATATTTGAAAACAATGTACAATCCATTGATGAAATGCTGGACTTTTTACGTTTGCATAATGTAACCAAAGTTGGTCTTGAGGCAACTGATGGATACGAAAAATTATATGCCTATACTTTACTAAGCAATGGTTTTGAGGTGTACGTCATTCAACCTAGATGGGTTAGAGACTATGCTAAAAGCCTTGGTATTACTACAAAAACTGATAAAATAGACTGCAGTATCATTTCACGTTATATCAATAATACAGATATGCGTGTTACTCCTTTAACAGTTGATAATGGTAATATTGATTGCTTGAAACAAAAATTATCTCGTAGAAACCAACTTGTAGAAATAGCAAAAATACAAAAAACCCAAATCCAACAGGTAACTGATACATCTATAATCAAACAAATAGAGGAACTTCTTGCAATTTTACGTAATCAAATTAAAACTTTAGAAGATGAAATGATTACATTTATCGATCAAAACCAAGAGCTTAAAAGAAAATATATATCAATAACTATATAGTAGCGGGATGACGGTTTTTCAAATTGTCAGTAAATCTAAATCAGTTTAGCTATAGGCAGCAATTTTCTGTATTTATTTTAAATTGAAGAAAGCTCAAATGAAAGATCGTGTTTTGCTAAAAATCACAGAATGCAGTCTGGTTACTATTTAAAAGGATATGTTCAAAAAAACTGTGTCAAATCAACTCATACACTTCATTACCAACTTCATGATGAAGTTCCGCAGTTGGATGGAAATAATCAAAAAAGAAATAATCCTTTAGTGTTTCTTTGCTACACCCAGGGTTATAGTGAACGTCAAGTTCCCCTTTAAATATCAACTTTAAGAGTATTTTTATATTTTCTTTAAATCTCCCAACTTGGTCTGCAATGTTCGATGTGCATGCATCTTGACAATTTAAACCTTTGCTCTTGTATTCGCTAAATATACTTCTCATTTTAGAGTTAAGATCAAATGCTTTTATTTCAAGATTTGTACTTTTCTTCATATAATCTAAGCCTTTAGCCAGTTTTGCATTGAAACTCCCCGTGAGCTTTGTAGCTAGTTCCCTTGCTTCTTCATCTCTATTAAAAGCTGGTATTAAGCCAACTTCAGGTGCGTTTGCAACAACTACATGCTTAACACCATGTTCATTTAGAACCTTAAGTGCATTACATATTTCACTCACTGCTTGTTCCAACACTTCTTCCGCTTTAGTATCGTCATAAGCAGTGGCAACCATAACATCATTTCCGCCGATTATGATGCAAAATAAATCTTCTTTACCTATATCTGGATGATGTTTAATTACCGCATCTAGCTGGTTAGCTAAACGAAATTTATTGAAGAAATAAGAAAAAATAGGGTCAAAAATTTCAGATGCTGTTGCATATGAAACTGCGTAATTCTGACCTTGCTGTTCGTGGCATCTCCCAAAAAATGAATAACTCCACCCAGGTTTAAATTCATCTAAATCTAAATATTTTGCTATATATTCAACAGCAGTAGGGCCATTGCTAAAAGATCCTCCTTGATAAAAAGGGTCATCAAACTTTACGCTTTTTGCAAAGGATAAGTTATTTAAAATTCCAATGATTGCGCCATTATCGGATAAACTATCACCCAGAACATAAAAATTTCTATACTTTGAATTAGAATTGTCATTTTTGTTTGTCATAATATTTACCGTAGATTAGCATGTTGTTTCATTAGATCCATAAAAAAAGAAAAATAGCGGTGAAATTATACAACTTTGGCCTAACTTGCTCTCCATTTTTTCCGGGCAAAATCAGCTTCTTCTTAACTTGACACGTATACTTAAAAGAACCCTCTAAGTTTTCTAGCGCGGCTTGGATGTTTCAACTTGCGCAGTGCTTTTGCCTCTATTTGCCTAATTCTCTCACGTGTTACATTAAAAATTTTTCCTACTTCTTCTAAGGTATGTTCCTTCCCATCTTTACCAAGGCCAAAACGCATTCTTAGAATTCTTTCTTCCTTTGGTGTTAAAGTTGCAAGAACATTGGTTGTAATGCCACGCAAATCAGCAAGTATTGCAGCATCCTCTGGTCTGGAGACTCGCTTATCTTCTATACAATCACCGAAGGTACTACTATCATCTTTTCCTGTTGGAGCTTCAAGACTTACTGGATCCCTTGCTATTTTCATAACTTTGCGTATTCTTTCCAGTGGCATTGTCAGTTCTACACTCAATTCCTCTAACGTCGGCTCTCTTCCCATCTCATGAGTCATCTTTCTTAATGCTCTGTTGATTTTACTGATAATTTCCACCATATGAACTGGTATTCTAACTACTTTAGACTGCTCAGGTATTGCCCTAGTGATTGATTGTCTTACCCACCAAGTGCCATAAGTTGAAAATTTATATCCACGTTTGTAATCAAACTTATCCACGGCCTTCATAAGACCAATATTGCCTTCTTGTATCAAATCAAGCAGATCAAGGCCTCTTTTTGAATACTTCTTAGCAATGGAAACTACTAGCCTTAAGTTAGCCTTAATCATCTCTTGCTTTGCTTCAGAGACTTCTCGTTCGTGTTTTTGTATTCTCCTGATTAGCTCCTTAAATTCTTGTACGTTATCTTCCTGTATATGCTGCTTAATACCGTTCAAGGTACTAGCTATATGTTCAGAGTTATCGTCTATAAACCTTAAAAATTTGTTTTTTAATTCACCTGTAAAAGAGGACTGATTTTCATTGATCTTTAAAAGACTTATCTCTTTCAACTCGTGCTTTAAAAGCACGTCATCATAAACTTTATAGAAACTTTCTCTATCGATATTGTATTTTCTAGCCTCAGCAATAAGATTAGCCTCTTCAAGCGTGACGGATCTATTTATCTTATAAAGTTCTTGTGTAATTCTGGCAACAGCAGCATCACTTAACTTAATTTGTAATGCTATAGACCATATTTGATTATACAAATTTTCTAGCTCATTAGAGAAATTTTTAGAATTTTTTCTTAATATCAACGCTTCATTTGTTAAAGTAATTACCTCATCCAATGCAACTATGACCTTTGGCAATAAGTCACTTTCCATTTCAAGAATAGAAACATTTAAATTGACTGAACTTATATCTTCATTATTACCGTCTTTCTCATCATCACTTTTTTTACTATCTTTCTCATCATCACTACAGTACTCAACATCTTCAGCACTTTCTTCACTTTCTTCTTTGGGTACCACATTAAAATCAGAGTTATAAATTGCATCCAGATCTATAATTTCTCTCAGTAAGAGAGCTCCATTACTTAAATCATCATGCCATACTTTTATCACCTTTAATGTTACTGATGTTTCAATTATTGCACGTAACATGTTATGCTTTTCAGATTCAATTTTTTTTGCTATCTCGATTTCATCTGCCCTTGATAAAAGCTTTACGGAGCTCATGTCTTGTAAATAAATCCTCACTGGATCATCATTTTGTACTAAAGTTGCAGTAACATTTGGCGATGTGTCATCATCATCAAGTTTACTATCATCACTGTTGGAAGGAATATCTTCTTCATCTTCGCTACTTTCAAGCACATTAATTCCGGAATCCTGCAATAAAGATATAGCATCATCTATAAAGTCAGACGAAAAATTTTCATCTGATAATTTATCATTTATATCATCAAAGGTGATAAAACCACCCTTTTTTATACTCTTAGTTACCAGATCTTTGATAATTTTTTTCTTATCTTCTGCATCATTAATAGTTGACATCATTACCTTTATAGTTTATAATTTTATTTCTTATTAACAAACAAACTTACAACGAGCAAGTCTATAATTTTACTTTTAACTTGTGGCTATTTGTTACTTCATATAGTTTAAGATACTGTTAATTTATGTACACTTGTCTTAATCAATTGTTCCATACTTTTCTTCCATTTTTACTGCTATGGATAATCCAACTGAAAATGTTGCAATTCCAACCACTATAGCAGTAAGCATTAAAACATGGGGTATAGGATTGCTATATGAATAAAAATTTGAAACCAATATAGGAGGCAAGGAACTTTTTATATATCCTAGAGATATGTAAAATAACAAAACAGATGCTTGGAAGACGCTTACCCCTATCATTTTCTTGATTAAATTTTTATCGTTTATAATAATATATAAACCTAGCACCATTAATACAATAATAATCGTATAATTATATAAAGTCATTGTTTTTTCCTACGAGCAAAATTTATATATATAATTAACATAGAGGAGCAGACAGTAAATGCTACACCTAATTCCACCAAAAAAATACCTAATTTTTGACCGGTTCTATTATTGGTTAACAAGATATCATAAGATAAAAAATTTTGGCCAAGTAAAGTTGTTGCAACGCCCGTTCCTCCATAAATTAAAATACCTAACACGTTAGTCAATCTAATTACAGAATAAGGTATTGCTTTTAGAGTTGTAGATACACCAAATAGCATTGAATATAATATTATCCCGGAGGCAATAATTATTCCTGCTTGAAAACCTCCACCCGGAGTGTAATCACCGTGAAATTGTATGTATAAACCAAATAAAATGATAAAAGGTATCATCAAAAATGTTACTGCATTTAATATCGGATCTTTAATCATTTTCTTTTTCTTCTTTTAATATCAACGTTATACAAAGCGCAGCAGTAAAAACTACTATAGTTTCTCCAAACGTGTCATAACCACGAAAGCTTGCCAAAATAGCTGTCACTATATTAGGAATACCGGTAGCTTTTTCGGTATTTTCCACATAATAAGGAGCAACATGCAAGTGGATCGGAGCATTGTGGCTGCCAAAATCTGGCAATTGAATCATAAAATATGACAAACATACAGCCAGAAATAACATAAAAAAAAGCGTTATAGGGTTATGAGATAGATTTACTTTATGATTCTTTATCAAGGAGAGTGCTGCAAACGTAAAAACTGTACTGAGCCCCGCACCAACAGAAGCTTCAGTAATTGCAACATCAGGTGCATTCATAATTAAGTATATAAGCGCAATCAGTGAACTAAATACACACATTAGAACAGCACTTACGACTAAATGTCGCGAGAAAACTATAAAAACCGTAACTGTTAGTAACAACAAAAATAACACTACATTTAATATTTCTAACACCTTAGCCTTCTTTAACAGTTTTTTTCTTAACTTTATAATGAGTGCGCGCTAAAATATAGCTATTAGTTGAGTTAGCTACCCATATTATAAAAATTAATAATACTATTTTAACAGTATTGATTGAAAATCCATTCTGCAAAGCAAAACCAATTAACAATAACGTTGCACCGCTAGAATCTGTAATACCTGCTGCATGTAACCTAGTATAGAAATCAGGAAATCTGATCACCCCTATATTTGAAATAATTATCAAACAAATACCTAAAAATATGAAAATGGATCCTATCATAAATTATCAAAACAACATTAATCTCATTAGTGCTATAGTTGATATAAAGCTAACGCTAGCATACAACAATGCTATATCAATTAAAAAAAAATTATTCAGAATGATTGATATTGCTGTTATAAGTACAACTACTTGCGTTGAGAAATTATTGAACGCTAAAACCTTATTGTACACATCATTTGACTTAGACACTATGCAACACAACATTACACTCATACAGAACAACAGTGTATAGATAGCAATGCAAATCATTTAAAGACTATGTAACTTCAGTAGATTTCTAAACGGATACTTCTTCATCGCCATCTTGATCATTTATTTCATCATCTATTTCACCATCCACTTCATAATCTTGGCTTTCTTGACTTGCATCAAGATCTGTGTTATCAGAAAAATTTAATAAATTCGCTAGCTTACTTGTATTACTGCTGTAAACATTATTCATATTTCCTTTCATGTATTCCTTGCATCTACCTACCAAAAGGCTAAACAGCTCATGAGTATCCACCTGTTTTCCTGCTATTTCATGTAAGGAAACTATGGTATTTTTATGACCTTTAAACTTAGCTGCTTGAATTGGATTACTTGCCCCTGTATTTAAATCATGTGTTCTTTGACTTGCCAACAGAACCAATTTGAAACGGTTACTTACCCGTTCTATACAGTTTTCTACAATAGACTCAGCCATAAGATACTACCTTAATAAGTTTTATACTATATCACAAAAAACAAGTTGTCAACTTTGTATCTATTGCGATTCAACTTCATGTTTTACTTTTTCTGCCTCAGATTTTATTTCTTGGCTTTCTGTCATCGTGATTGTTATCTCATGATCAAGTTTTTTTAGAAATCCTAACAATCGCTCTAAAGAAAAACCATCTATTTTACCATTTTTAATTTGCGATACCTTTGGCTGATCAATACCAAGTTTCTCAGCTGCAAAAGCCTGAGTCCAAGCATTTTTTTCTACAATTTTATTTATTATATAAAGCAACTTTGTTTTTATTCCTGCACTGTCTAAGTTATTTAACGATATTATTTCCATAATTCTTACACTCACATATCAATTAACTTTATTAAACATTATAACATAATATTTAATATACCAAGATATTAATATCATGTAACTTGTCAATAATTATATGATATCAATATTTAAAACTTTAAGTTGATTATATATTAATATTTTTATCAAATTTCTAGTAATTTTAAATTACCATTTTACCATCAGTCTATCTGAAAAAACCATTTATAGAAAGAACAAGCTAAGATTACAAAGCTTGAAATACAAAAATAATTATTTTATAAATTTATCTTACATAAGAAGTTTATATCTCTATATCTTAATATAAATATTTATTTAAATTTTTAAAATTTCTATTTTAACGAGAATTCTATATATTATATTTATAATATAATTTAAATATTTGTTGCTTTTTAGCTGGAACATTATTTAGTTAGTAAGTAAAATTGTGTTGAATATGACAAAAATAAAAAAAGATGTTGCTGTTATTATGGGAAGTGAGTTAGATTACACCACTATGGTCCATACTGTTGATATGTTAAAAGCATTAGAAGTTTCACATGATATATTCATAATATCTGCACATAGAACACCAGAAAGGCTCTTCAATTTTGCTAAATCTGCACAAGAAGAAGGTTTTAAGGTTATTATAGCTGGTGCAGGAGGTGCAGCTCATTTACCTGGTATGGTTGCGTCACTAACTTGTTTACCAGTTATCGGCGTTCCTGTGCATAGTAAACAATTAAATGGGCTGGACAGTCTACTCTCTATAGTTCAAATGCCAAAGGGTGTTCCAGTTGCAACCATGTCTATAGGAGAAAATGGAGCATATAATGCTGCCATTACTGCCGTATCTATATTGTCAATTTCCAACAGTGAAATTGCAGGTAGGTTAAAAAAGTGGAGAGAGAAACAGACCAAAGAAGTAAAAGAAAAACCAGTTTCATAATAAATCTATGGCAATAATTCTTTTAGACACAAAAACCATAAACCGTATAGCAGCGGGGGAGGTGATAGAAAGGCCAGCAAGTGTAGTAAAGGAATTAGTGGAAAATGCAATAGATGCTGGAAGTTTAGAAATAGAGATTAAAATAGAAAGTGGTGGGCGTAACCTTATTATTGTGACAGATGATGGTAACGGAGTAGAAAAAAACGATTTAGAACTTGCGTTTATGCGCCATGCTACTTCAAAATTGAGCGACAATGAGTTGATAGAAATCAAGCATCTTGGCTTTAGAGGAGAAGCTCTGCCTTCAATAGCAGCAGTAAGTAGGATAAAATTATCGTCTAAGGCAAGAGAAGCAAATGAAGCATGGTCTATAAGTTATGAGGGTGGAGAGAAAATAGGGGAGCAAACTCCTTACTCTTTATCACAAGGCACACATATTGAAGTACGAGATTTATTTTTTGCCACTCCAAATAGACTAAAATTTCTAAAAACTGAAAGAGCAGAAACTCAAAGCATTGTTGATATTGTAAACAACCTAGCAATGATTAACTATCATATAGGGTTTACTCTCACTTCAGGTAATAAAAAGCTCTTAAAATACGCTAAGCAGACTTCGTTATTTCATAGATTGTGTGAAGTAGAAGAAGAATTTCAGGGCAGTTCTCTGGAGATTAATGAAGAAGAAGACGGCATTAAACTTACGGGACACATCTGTAAACCGACCGTCAATCGTGGTAAGTCAACTCAGATCTATACGTTTGTTAATGGAAGGCCAATCAAAGATAATCTACTTATTGGCGCAGTTAGGTATGCATATCATGATTTTATTCCAAGCGATAGGTATCCTTTCGCAGCGTTACATTTAGAGATACCTTATGATCAAGTAGATGTAAATGTGCATCCAAATAAGTCAGAAGTAAGGTTTCAGAATAAGAAGCTCATATATGAGATAGTGACAAGAGGATTAATTAAAGCATTGTCAAGAAGGATAGGCACCTTTCTAGCGCATGACCAGAAAATGGATTCAACATTGCCAGATCCTTTTGATAAACCTAATGTTCAAAATGAAAGAAGGCCAAGTCCTTTTGAAAATCAACTAATAAAAGAATTTGCTTCTCCAAATGAAAGAGTAAAAAGCTTATCAGAACAGTCAAAATCGTTTGATTATACCGGCATACAGAAATTACCATCACAAGCGGAGACTATGGTTCTAGAAAAAAAGGTGTTAGAGCAAGTTGATTTGATAGAGAGCCACCCGCTCGGGTTTGCACGCTGTCAGGTCTATAATACTTACATTATTGCCGAGGTAAGAGACAAATTGATTATAGTCGACCAGCATGCAGCCCACGAAAGGCTAGTATATGAATGCTTAAAACAAAAATCAAGTGTAAAAAGACAAAAACTACTTCTTCCTGAAACGGTTGAAATCAAAAATCAAGCCGGAATGGAGATGATTGAAGTTTATAAAGATAAGTTATTTGAAATGGGTTTTGATATTGAGATCAAATCAGAAAATAAAGTGATAGTAAAAGAAATCCCTGCAATTTTGGGAGCAATAGATGTGAAAGAGATGCTAATTAATATAGTCGATAGATTAACGGAAATAGAAGATACATTGCCAGTAGAAGATAAAGTGAACAAAATATTGGCCACTATCGCTTGTCATGGATCAATTAGAGCGGGTAGAAAAATGAGGTTAGATGAAATGAATGAGCTGCTGAGACAAATGGAAAAAACCCCATATTCCGGGCAATGCAACCACGGAAGACCAACTTATATAGAAATGAAACTCAGTGATATTGAAAAACTTTTTGAGCGGAGGTAAGAGGTTGCCATAAATATGTAAGTGCTCCTTTCTCGTCATCCAAGTAGCTCATAGAAACGAAAAAACTTCCTTGACAAACTCCGTCAGCCCCCTTATCATGAAAGTGAAGCTATTTATTTATCTTCTCTGTACAGATTAAATGACAAAAAAACTCACGAATCTGGCGTCTCATGTTTAATTTTTTGCACTATGTGCACCTTATGTCTTTATAAAATTCTAGGTTTTTACCTAATATAAGCTAAAATGCGCTTATAAAGCATTTAAAACATAAAAAAACGCCAACTTAAAAAATGGATAGTGAATAATTAGCTACCCTAGGGTTTCTTTTGTCTTTTTTTCTGTTTAGTAAATTTCTTAAACATTTATGACTAAAGGTTAGTTGCATTAAAAAGCAGCTAAATCGCGGTTATTAAGCGTTTAGAATAAAAAAACGCCATACTTGAAAGTATAATGTAAGTAATTAGCCAACCACGGGGCTTCTTTTGCCTTTTTTTTCGCTTAGTAAATTTCTTAATGTTTATAGCTAAACGACAACCGTCATCCCGCTACGTGTTAGCGGGATCTCTTGTTAGCGCCGCGGCGGTATGACGTCTCGCTTGCAACCTATAGCTTTGTCATTCCAGTGCTCCTTTTTTTGTCATCCCAGTGCCTTGACTATTTGGATCCAGAAAACTTAGCTTCGAGTCAAGTAGGCTGCAAATAAAAACTGGATTCCAGCGTCACGCGCTGGAATGACACCCTGACAATCGTCATCCCGCTATGTGTTAGCGGGATCTATGTTAAGAGATACCGCGAATGAATCGCGGTATGACGTATAGAAACTAAAAAAGTTCTTTTTTAAAAAACTTAAGTTATACTTATAAGTATTTGATACTTTTTATAGTGATTATGTCGAGTTTAAGTTGCCTTTATGGTGATAATGCAGAATTTGTGGAAGAAATGTATAGCCGTTATCTACAGGGCGATAAATCAATCGGGGAAGATTGGTATAGAATTTTTTCAAGCAATTTAGAAGTTAAGAAAACGGAGACCTGCAGTCCGCAGCATGTAACCAAGACGGATGATTCGGCTTTCGATTTGGCAAATTTTTTCAGGTCTTATGGTCATTTTTTTGCAGATCTTGATCCATTATCACCAAACGGAAATAAACAAATAGATTATCAGAAATATTCGAATCTATCTCCGGCAAGTGACACTGGAATCTATAGAGATATTTACTGCAAGAATATCGGTTTTGAATTTATGCATATCTCCTCTTATGAGGAGAGAATATGGCTGCAGGAAAAGATCGAAAATCAAACCTATACGCTGAGCTCACAAGACAAAAAAGAAATACTGAGGCACTTGGTCGAATCCGAAATGTTCGAGCAATTCCTCCATATGAAATTTCCTGGGTATAAGCGTTTCTCTATCGAAGGTGGAGAGTCAGCTATCGTTGCAATTGAGAGAATCATTAGTGATTCTGCAGCTTTTAGTATTGAAGAAATAGTCCTTGGCATGGCTCACCGCGGACGACTCAATGTTCTAACCAAAGTGATGGGGAAAGAATATGCGGCAATGCTGTCTGAATTTCAAGGCAATCTTGCATACCCAAGTGGTCTTGAGGTGTCCGGTGATGTTAAATATCACCTTGGTTATTCTTCTGATCGAGCACTTGCCGGTGGTAAAAAAATACATTTAAGTTTATGCCCTAATCCATCTCATCTTGAAGCGGTAAATCCGGTTTTGGCTGGAAGAATAAGAGCAAAACAGAATATAAGATCTGTGCTTGGAATATCAATTCATGGTGATGCGGCTTTCATTGGTCAAGGAGTGGTTGCTGAAACTCTGACCTTAAGCAATATTGAAGGCTATAAAGTGGATGGCATTGTGCACATTGTCATTAATAACCAAGTTGGTTTTACTGCTAATCCGTGTTGTGCGCGGTCCTCTTTTTACTGTACTGATGTAGCAAAATCAATAGAAGCTCCAGTGTTTCACGTTAATGGAGATAACCCTGAAGCTGTGAGTTTTGTTGCGAATTTGGCGATGGAATATAGGCAGAAATTTAAAAAGGACGTAGTGATTGATATAATATGCTACCGCAAATATGGCCATAATGAAGGCGATGAGCCGAATTTCACTCAGCCACTTATGTACAAGGTAATATCAAAGCATAAAACTCCAGGAACACTGTATGAAGAGAAGTTGATCGCAGAGAAAGTATTAGATGGCGATGAAGTAAATAAATTGCGCAGTGAGTTCAGGGCAAGATTGGATAAAAGTCTTGCTGAATCAGTGACTTATACTCCAAAAAAAGCTGACTGGTTTTATGGAGTGTGGTCAAAATTAAGAAGGGCAAAGTTGAACGATTTGAGCGAATACTATACGGATTCTGGTGTCTCGCCTAGTGAGCTGAAAAAATTGGGTGTGCATATAAATAGCAATATCCCAAGTAACTTTAACATTAACAATAAGATTAGAAAAATACTCGATGGCAGAATAGACAGCATAAATTTTGGTAGTAATATAGACTGGGCAACTGCCGAAAGTCTTGCATTTGCATCGTTACTCGTAGAAGGAATAGGAGTACGTTTATCAGGACAAGATTCCGGTCGTGGAACTTTTTCGCACCGTCATTCAAGGCTTGTTGATCAGGTAACAGAAGAAGCGTTTATTCCGCTAAATAATATAAACAAAGAACAGGCTCACTTTGAGGTCATAGATAGCGCTTTATCAGAGTATGCTGTAATGGGCTTTGAATATGGATATAGCCTTGATTCCCCGTATTCACTGATGCTCTGGGAAGGACAATTTGGTGATTTTGCAAATGGTGCACAAATTATGATCGACCAGTTTATCGCATCTGCAGAAACAAAGTGGTTGCGATCAAGCGGTCTAGTTTTGTTGCTGCCTCATGGTTATGAAGGGCAAGGACCTGAGCATAGCTCCGCGCGTATAGAGAGATTTTTGCAACTCTGCGCAGAAGATAATATGCAGGTAGTTAATTGTTCCACTCCGGCAAATTACTTCCATGTCTTACGCAGACAAATGCATAGAGACTTTCGTAAGCCTCTGGTAGTATTTACACCTAAATCGCTACTGCGTCATAAAAGAGCAGTTTCTAACCTATCTGACTTTGAAGGAAAATTCCTCACGGTAATCCCAGAATATAGAACAGATTTGGTTCTAAATGATAAAATACGTAAAGTTGTAATATGCAGTGGTAAAGTTTACTACGACATAATTGAAGTATGTGAAGCACAAAAAATAAACGATATAGCAGTGATACGTTTGGAGCAATTCTATCCGTTTCCGGCCGATAAATTAAGTAATGAACTTGAGAAATACGAGAACGCTGAAATTGTATGGTGTCAAGAAGAACCAAAAAATATGGGAGGGTGGTTTTTTGTAAACCCATTGATAGAAGAAGTGTTGTCCAATCTCGATATTCAAGCAAAAAGACCTAAGTGTATCGCAAGACCTGCTGCCGCATCTCCTGCATGTGGTTATGCTAGTGTCCATGCTCAGCAACAGGAGGAGATTTTAAAGCAGGTTATGCAGGGGATCTAGCACAATTGTGCAAATATTGAAGCGAAAGCTGGCAAGCGAACATTGTTCATCAGATCTTGACGCTGGGCACTGCAGCCAGGCGCGATAGAAAACGTATCACACCAATCAAACCTCTTTGATGCTCAGACAAATATAAAAAGACTTTCATTCTATTGAAAAAGCTACAATTTTTATTAAAATTTTCATTTATTTTTATTTAAAAAGTAAATATCATTAATATTTACTTTAATTAATATAGAATATATATGAATACAGAAATATTTGAGAGGTTAATAGGGCAAACTAGTCTACGCAGCAATAGCAAAGCTGAGATCATACAGTTAAATAGAAATGAAAAAGCTTTTGTAGATGAGGATAAAGAATCTATCGAATTAGCTGAGAGGTTGTCCGGAAACAAGTAAAAGGCTATAATATCTGAAATTTTAGTACGGGGTAAAGATGAGAAAAAAGTATCCAACAGATCTAAGCGAAAGGGAATGGGCAAGAATAGAAAAACACTTCAGAGTATCATACAAGAAAGGAGGAAGGCCGCCAAAGTATAGCAAAAGAGAAATATTAGAAGCAATTTTCTATGTATTGCGTACAGGGTGTCAATGGCGGTATTTACCAAATGATTTTCCGCTATGGAAGACTGTGTATGAGCAGTTCAGGCAATGGAAGAAGCAGGGAATTTTTGAGAAAATGAATTATGAAATATAGTAGAAGAAAAATAGGAAGGAATGAGCAGCCGAGTGCCTGTATAGTAGATAGTCAATCTGTAAAGACTACAGAAAAGGGGGGATCAAAGGCTATGATGGAAGTAAAAAAGTAAAGGGTAGAAAAAGGCATATAATTACAGACACTCAGGGTTTTATACTAGGTTGTTACGTAGGCGCTGCTAACGAAAATGATAGAGATGGTATTAAAATAGCATTAAACAATATGAGAACAAAATATACTAAAGTTAAAAAAATGTGGGCTGACATGGGATACCAAGGAAGAAATTTAAAGAATCACATAAAGGAAGAATATGACATAGATATTGAAATTGTTAAAAGGCCTCCATGTAGATTTTGGGTGCACAAAGATACGCCACCTGAGCTACTACCAACAAGAGAACAAGGGTTTAAAGTACAGCCAAGAAGATGGGTTGTAGAAAGGACTTTTGCTTGGGTTAATAGGAATAGAAGGCTATCGAAGGAGTATGATTTACTCACAACATCCACTGAGAATTTCATATACCTAGCTATGAGTAGGGTTATGTTAAAGAGGGAATATGCTTGAATTTACTTGTTTCCGGACAACCTCTGAGGCCATTTTTGAAGAGAATAATATGTTTCATTTCCGCAAACCAGGTCCTGCTATGGATTACATTTTGCACAAATTAATAAATGATAGGAAGCTTTTCGAGGAAATGAAAGATAGAGGTACAAGTATAATACGTCTTTTTTCTTTGTTATCAATGTATCATGGTCGTCTCAATTGCTGTGTTATAAGAAAAGGAGGGTGTATTACTGAGTGTGGCATACTTGATTACGCTGGCACCTATCCAGAACTAGTGCCTTTAGAGGACTTTATACTTATTGAGCCTTGCTCGTACCTCGAGTACACTGTGCTTGATAATGATAACATCAGAAATAGGTTAGCTAGAGACTTGACTGAAGACAAAACAAAATTAGATATCTTTTTGAATGGAATTTTAGCAACAAAGAA
This sequence comes from Wolbachia endosymbiont (group A) of Nomada flava, assembly GCF_964027055.1. Taxonomy (NCBI): domain Bacteria; kingdom Pseudomonadati; phylum Pseudomonadota; class Alphaproteobacteria; order Rickettsiales; family Anaplasmataceae; genus Wolbachia; species Wolbachia endosymbiont (group A) of Nomada flava. The sequence goes on from NZ_OZ034725.1 coordinate 213,018, forward strand.
TTCGGATTTAGTATTATCTTGTATTAACAAGATAGAGGTTCTTAATGAGGGAGATAGATATTTTGTTAATCTCTTACAGAAAAACGGCATGCTAGACTACATCTTAAACAAAGATGATACAATACTTGCAAAATCAGCTCTAAAGGAGTTGTTGAAGCTTTCTATTTTGCAGGAAGGAGAAAGCACTAAGCTAGAATCTCCCCAAGCTTCAAGTGTAAATGTTAGCAAAGCTCAGCAACATTGTAGTATATAGCTGGTGATAAAGTTTAAAATAATTGCATATACTGAGGCTCATTTAAATATAGAGCCTCAGTGGTGCTTAATTTTTTCAATTTATGGTGACTAATAGCCCTACTATGATGTAGATCTATGCTTGCTCATAACTAAAATTTCACTTCCACCAAGGGGATATTATTCCAGCTATTGCTTCCATAGTCATCAATAGAAGCGTTTAAGTAATCTGTATCAAAGCGTACGGGCACATCAAATTCGAAGCTCGCAGTGATTATCGCATCTTTTACTGGTGGCTTCATAAATGTTATTTCTCCCGTTGAATAATTTACTGAATATTCACTCTCTTCTTTACCATTTAAATAAATCTTTACTGTCCCATGTACTGGCTTTTTGATCATGCGTATATGCTTATCTTCCCCACTTACATAAGTTTTGATTAGCTGAAAAGTCGTTTTTTTGTTATCTCCTATACCAATCTCTTGATTGATGGCTATAAAATCCGACCAGTCCTTAAAACGAAACCCTATTGCTTTACCTTTTCGTGCATGAAAAAATGTTATTAGTTCTAATAGCTGCTCGTTTGATCTGACTCCGTAAGCTATATTGTATCTAGTGCGTGCATGAGACCAATTGATGTTGCGCTGTTCACAACCATTGTGAGTTGTTACAACGTCAGTGGAAAATTCCGGTCCTCCAGCGGAACCATAAGATATATTTTCTGGAAATCTAATTTCTGTGAATGACATATGCCCTCCTGTGAAAGTAAAATAGTTTGGTTGAAGAAAATGTTGTAATTTGAAAGCATTTCACATAGTAAATGACGCTATGGAAAGTGGATGAGACCACTGAGTTAAACTGCTGTCATACCCACAACTACTGTACTAAGGTTCATTTGAGTTGTCAAGCAAAAAAATAAAATTTTATGGCAAACTGTAACTAGCCTTGCTTGTGACTTAATTCATCTACTTTTTTGCGTAATACATTCAAATCAGTTGCTCCTACAAACAGGCTATCTCCAATTATTAAAAAAGGTGTACCACCTACTCCCAAATCTCTTACTAGGAGCTTACTGCCATTTATCATTTGCTCAATTTTGTCTGCATTATTTTTCATGGAATTATTAAAATCGTCCTCATCAATCCCTATGTTTTTCACTATATCCAATATGCTTTCGTCTGAAAATTCTCCTTTGTGACTTAAAGCAGCATGGTGAAAATCGAAATATTTTTCTTTATCGAGAAAATAGACAGCTAAAGCACTTTTTGCTGCCTTTAAAGAAGCGTTACCAAGTATTGGAGCATCCCTAAAGATATACTTAATTTTGCCGTCGTTAATTAACTGCTTTATATCATTCTTTATAGCTTTGCAATGTCCACAAGAATAGTCAAGGAAGCCTACAGCTATAACACTACTATTTTCATTTCCGGAGTAAGGATAAGTAAGGTCAAATATTTGATCCTTGTATTGTGAAATTTTACTTTTGGTTACATTATCTCGAGCAGCGTAACTACTTTTAATCGACTCCTCTTTGAGAGTTTTTATGATCTTATCAAAATTTCTACTTATATAATTATCTAATTTCTCACCTATATAATCATCGTTTAGCATTTGGCTGCGATTTGAGAGCCAATTATTTATTATCGGCAAGCTTGCTATTGCTATTATTAAAATTAATAAAAACGATACCCTAGACATACAATTTATTTAAAAACCTACAACATAAAACTTTTAGTACACATTTATCTGTATATTAAAAGAAGCATCTAATGTTAATACATAAAAACATTTGTATCAAGTGTATTTTATAGCCAATTTTGCTGCAAGTACAAACTTTACGTACAATGAAACTCAAGCACATTACTGAAAAGCTCATCAGAAGGCTTGGTAGCAGAGGCGCGCGGAGCGTAGATTTAAGTTGTTTCCGCTGTGTATAATTTTCCGTGGAATAAACATATGAACGAGCCAATAATTGGTAGAGAAAAAGAAATAGCTATTCTACAAGACAAACTTCTTTCTCAATCAGCCGAATTTATTGCTGTTTATGGTCGGCGTCGTGTAAATGTTGTATTATCTGCATTTTATCAGCATAATATAGAAATAATGTAATGCAGATATTATGCCGATGCCAAATTATACGATTACTTCTAAAATTGCTAATTGCCTTATGAAGATTGAAGCAGCAAAAGAAAAAGTGTTACATTTGCCACTCACTGTATCGATGCTCTCGTCCCTTCGTGAAACTGCACGGCTCTATACAACACACTACTCTACTATGATTGAAGGAAATCGACTTGAGCCTAAACAGATTGAAGAGGTTTTAAGTGGTAAAAGCCACTTTCCAAAATATAGGAGAGATGAAAATGAGGTTAAAGGATATTATGCAGCTTTAACCCAAGTTGAACAATGGGCAGCGAGAACGATCCCTATTACTGAGAAAGCCATTCAAACGCTTCATGCCCTAGTAATGGCAAGTGGAAAATCTAAAGTGAAGCCAACCTCTTATCGTAATGGTCAAAACGTTATTCGTGATAGCCGTACACGTGCAATAATTTATATGCCACCTGAAGCAAAGGATATACCAAAGCTCATGAGCAGTATGATTGATTGGATTTGTGACAGTGAGCAAGTGCCTTGCCCAGTTATTGCAGGTATTGCTCATTATCAATTTGTAACAATTCACCCCTACTATGACGGTAATGGTCGTACTGCAAGATTGTTGACTACATTAATTTTACACCTTGGTGGATATGACCTAAAAGGGCTTTACTCATTGGAAGAATATTATGCTAAAAATCTAGGGGCTTATTATGAAGCAATAACATCGCACAATTATTACATGGGACGAGCTGAAGCAGATATCACTAAGTGGGTGGAGTATTTCGTAGAAGGTATGGCAAATTCATTTGAGAACGTTTTACAACGTATAAATGAAGAAGAATACCACACTGATCAGACTGATCTTATACGTAAGCTTGATCCTAAACAACGCAAAGCTCTTGAGCTCTTCCAGGAGTTTTCCGCTATTACAGCTAGTCAGGTTGGCGAACTATTTAATTTTAAGCCTCGTACCAGTGCGCAACTTTGTAAAAAGTGGGTGGAAATGGGGTTTATCAAGATTGTAGATTTTTCCAATAGAGGAAGGAAATACAAACTTAGTAAGCAATATGAGGATTTGATCTCAAATTAACTGAAAGCTCGCTAGGCAGGAAAGTAGTGCATAGGTCAAATTTCAATAAAGTGCTTGAAAACTAAATGTAAACTTAAAATTTTAAAAACTGGAATATGTACAACAACTTACGTGACTTCATTAAAGCCTTAGAGGAAAAAAAAGATCTGATTAGGATTAAGGAGGAGGTTTCAACTGTTCTTGAAATGACAGAAATTCACCGCAGAGTTTTGTCAAACAAAGGACCAGCTATCATCTTTGAAAATGTTGTCACAGAAAACGGCAAAAATTCGATTCCAGTTTTAGTGAATTTATTCGGTACTATTGAAAGAATTGCCTTGGGACTGAACATAAATCCTGGTGAGCTAAGAGATCTTGGTAAACTTTTAGCATTTTTGCAATCACCTGAGCCGCCAAAAAACTTTAAAGATGCTATGAAGATGTTTCCTCTGCTAAAAGTCGTGTTATCGATGCGAAGTAAAGTCGTGAACAAAGCTCCATGTCAAGAGGTAGTGCTAACCGGAGATGAAGTGGACCTAAGTCTACTGCCCATTCAAACATGCTGGCCAAATGAACCTGCACCACTTATCACCTGGCCGATTGTGGTAACAAAAGGCCCCACGAGAGACAAACAAGATAATTTCAATCTTGGAATATATCGTATGCAGGTCATAGATAAAAAAACGACTCTAATGCGTTGGCTTGCACATCGTGGTGGTGCAGGTCACCACAAACGATGGAAAGAGAAGGAACAAAATATGAAATTTCCTGCTGCTGCTGTGATCGGTAGTGATCCTGCAACGATTATTGCTGCAGTAACCCCAGTGCCAGAAACATTGTCAGAATACCAATTTGCTGGACTACTGCGAAAGAAGCCGCTTGAGCTTGTAAATTGTAAGACTATTCCACTTCAAGTGCCAGCTCACGCGGAAATCGTTCTGGAAGGCTATGTGAGTTTGGATAGATATCAAGACGAAGGGCCATACGGAGACCACACTGGCTACTATAATTCTGTTGAGCAATTTCCAGAATTTAACATTACTGCAATTACAATGCGTAAAAACCCGATATATCTTAGCACTTTCACTGGCAAGCCACCTGATGAACCATCGATTCTTGGTGAAGCACTCAATGAAATTTTCGTGCCCATTCTTATTAATCAATTTCCAGAGATAGTGGATTTTTATCTGCCGCCGGAAGGTTGCTCATATAGAATAGCGGTAGTGTCGATAAAAAAATCCTATCCAGGGCAGGCAAAAAGAATTGTTATGGGCATACTTTCTTTTCTAAAGCAGTTTTTATACACGAAGTTTATTATCGTTGTTGATGATGATATAAATATACGTGATTGGAAGGAAGTGATGTGGGCAATGTCAACAAGGATGGACCCTGTGCGTGATACAATCATGATAGAAAATGCACCTATTGATTATTTAGACTTTGCTTCCCCTGAAAGCGGCCTGGGAGGTAAAATGGGATTTGATGCGACAAACAAAATTCCGCCTGAAACCAAACGAGAGTGGGGAAAGAAAATTGGGATGAGTGAGGAAATAGTAAGAAAAGTTACGGAGAAGTGGGAAGAATATATGGACTAGGCTTCTTGCATAAAAGCAGAAAAAAGTTTGGCGTTTTTTGTAATGCCGCGATTAGTATTAACTGATAATTGTGATTTAAGTCCGTCACAGTGCCCTTTTTTTTGTCATCCTAGCGTGTGACACTTTATGATGGTGTCATGCAAGTAGCTTGACACTGGTTCCCATCCAAGACGGTGTCATTCCAGTCTGGAATCCAGAAAAAAGAATGGTGTCATCCAAGTAACTGACACTGGTTCCTTTATGACGGTAGTGCCCAGAGGTGTCATCCCAGTGTCAAGCACTGGGATCCAGACTTTCCGTAAAAACGTTATATTTTAACATAACACTTTATATGCTCACCAACTTAATGCTAATCAAAATCCTGGATCCCAGTATCTGGGCACTGAGATGACACCCTCCTAGTAGAAACGCTTTTGTAATTGCAACATTCGTGTAATCTTTAGCCATAAACGTTAAGAAATTTACCAAACGAAAAAAAAGGCAAAAGAAGCCCCGTGGTGGTTGGCTATTTACTATGTACTAAAATATCGGCGTTTTTTTTATTCTAAAACGCTTGATTAAGAGCGATTTAGCTGCTTTTAACTTGCAACTAACCTACACCGCAAGTGTTTAAGAAATTTACTAAGCAGGAAAAAAGGCAAAAAAACCCCGTAGTAGCTAGCATTCAAATTCTCCCTTGTCAATTTGACGTTTTTTGCTGTCTTAAACGCTTTGTAAGCGCGTTTCGGCTTATATAGGTAAAAACCTAAAAATTTTTAAAGACATGCGATGCACGTAGTGCGAAAAATTAAACATGAGACGCCAAATACCCTAAGTTTTTTGTCATTAACCTGCACAGATTGCGAAGATAAATAAATAGCTTCAGTTTCATGATAAGGGCGCTGGCGGAGTTTGTCAAGGAAGTTTTTTCGTTTCTGCGGGCTACCTGAGTCTATTGATTTCATTAGAGCCGAAACTCTTGAGACCTAGGTGATAATTCTATCTAAAAGAATGCCGAAAAAGAGCAGCAACCCTACGTAGAAATTATTTTTAAATATGGACATGCATTGACTGGGATCGTCAGGATTGAAATTTTTGTGTTGGCGGTGAAATATGAACCCTACGGCAAGTAGAGCAATATAAAAAATGTTATTTAATGATGATAAGATACCAGCATATAGCCACGTCATAAGAGATATTAAATAAAATCTTTTCAACCAAGATTTTGTTGTATCACCAAAATATAATGCGGTAGATTTCATTCCGAGTTTTTCATCATCTTTTTTATCTTGATGAGCGTATATGGTGTCATAGCTAAGTGTCCAGAAGACGCATCCTATATAAAACAGCAAGGATTCTATACTGATCTGGTTTGTTATTGCTGCTGAGCCCATGAGCGATCCCATATTGAAGGTAAACCCTAAGAACAATTGTGGCCACCAAACATACCGCTTTAATAAAGGGTAAGTAGCTATCATACACATTGAGATTATTCCAAGTATAAGTGTAGTTTTATTAGTTAATAATAAGATTACCAGGGCAATAGACAGTAACAGTGAAAGTAAAGCCAAAGCCTGCTTTATGTTTAATGCACCACTTGCAAGTGGCCTATATTTTGTTCGTTCAACGTGCGCATCTATTTTTCTATCGAAGATATCATTGATTATGCACCCTGCGGGTCTCATTAAAAATGCACCTATAGTAAACAAAACAAGGAGAAAAAGAGCCTGATATGATAGAGAAGTTGAGGCTAAAAGAATACCGCTCAAACTAGGAAATAGCACAAGCCACAAACCTGTTAAACTGTACAACCTCATTAATGAAAAGTAATGGTTGAAATACATTAATTAAGTGTGATTATGTAATATTTTGCTTACATTAACAAAATTATCGAACGCTAAATCAGGCTTGAAAACTAACTCAGGTATAAATCGCAAATCAACATAACACAGTATAGATTTACGTATTGACCATGCAGATTGGTTCATTTCATTAACAACAGTGTTAAGATCACAATTATTCTCAGAAGGATCTCCAGTGCGTCTTTTTTCTGGATCTAAGTAGTCAGCTACTTGGATATTCAATGAAGATAACACAATATATACATCTGCTTTTTTCAAATCTTTACTTAATTTTACGTCAGATACCGCTATATTTTTATTGAACACCTTACCTTCCATTAGAACTCTTGATATTGCTCTATGCAATACCGATGCTATCTTTAGGTTTCTAATTTCCTTTTTCATATCCAGCTACTATAACACCCTTTCTTCTTGCACTAATTGATAAGCTTCCAAAATATCTCCAACTTTAATATCGATATTACCCTCTAGTGATACTCCGCATTCAAAGTTTACACCTACTTCTTTAACATCATCTTTAAATCTACGTAGTGCTTTTAACTTTCCTTCATGCACCAATTTGCCACCACGCACTATCTTAATTAAAGAATCTTTTTTTATGACTCCATCACTTACATAACATCCAATGATATTACCAGCTTTAGATACATTAAATATTTGCCTCACAGATGCAAAGCCAACACGAACCTCTCGTGTAACAGGCTTTAACATTTTAGTTAAATACATTCTCATGTCGTCAATGAGCTCGTATATTATGTTATAAGTATGTATTTCTACACCTTTTTGTTTTGCCAAGTCCCTTATTTTTGAGTCCACTTTTACATTAAAAGCTAAAATTACTGCACTTGATGCTTCTGCAAGCAGCACATCTGAATCTGTTATCCCTCCTACTGCTTTGTGTAGGATATTTAATTTCACTTGGTCTTTACCGAGTTTATCAATTGAACTTGATATTGCTTCAATAGATCCAGTTACGTCGCATTTTAAAACTACAGATAATTCTTCTATTTCACTGTTATTACGGCTGAATATATCTAAATCATCCTCATCTAAATTTTCTTCTTTTTTCTTGATTAACTCTAGCCTGTATTCAACAATTTCACGCGCCTGCTTTTCAGAATTTATAACAACAAATTTATCTCCAGCATTTGGCACACCATTTAGACCAGTAATTTCAATTGGAGCGGAGGGTAGTGCTGCTTTTTCTCTTTGACCGAGGTGATTAACCATACTACGTACTTTGCTGTATGTTGTACCAACTACCAATATATCACCAACCTTTAACGTTCCTTCCTCAACTATCAATGTGGCTGATATTCCTTTCGCTTTATCTATTTTGGATTCTATTACCCATCCAAGTGCTCGACAATCTTCTATTGCTTCTAGCTTCATTAATTCAGCGATTAACAAAATCGTCTCTTCTAGTTTATCTAAATTAGTTTTCTTTTTTGCTGATACTGGCACAATCATAACATCACCACCAAGCTCTTCAGGAATGAGATCATATTGAGGCAAACTATTAATTATTTTTTCTACATCACCAGGCTCAGATTTATCAATTTTATTAATAGCAACTATAATAGAAACATTTGCTGCTTTTGCATGATTTATTGCTTCAACTGTTTGTTTCATGATTCCATCGTCAGCTGCAACTACTATTACAACTATATTAGTAATATTGGCACCACGTGCACGCATCGCAGTGAACGCTTCATGTCCTGGTGTATCAATAAAGGTAATTTTTTGCTTATCTTTTATCGTTATTTGATAAGCACCTATGTGTTGAGTTATGCCACCTGACTCTCTTTCTGCAACATTAGATTCACGAAATGCATCGAGCAATGAGGTTTTACCATGATCGACGTGTCCCATAAAAGTGACGATTGGTGGTTTAGGTTTTTTAGGCAGGCTTCCTCTGCCTTCTATAAAAAATAAATCTTTTTCTCTGTTGGTATTGCTCACTCGTTTAGCCGTATGATTAAATTTTTCCACTATTTCACATGCTATATCTGGATCCACCAGATCATCTACTCTATAACTCTCACCGACTTCTTCTTTGAACATTTTTAGCACACTCTTGCTATCTTCTGCCATGCGAATAGATAACTCCCTGATAGTTATTTTGTCTGGTATAATAACTTCTCTTGATATATTTTTACCCTTAGTAAACTTTGACTTTCTACCTCTTATACCAAACCTTTGCTTAAATACAGGGGGTTGTTCAGTTTTTTCATCTATTGCCTGTGCAATTACCAGTTTAGAATGCTTAGAATATATATCTTTGTTGACTTTAAAAGACTTTTTATCGTTGTCCTCATGGTCAATACTATCTTCTTTTGGTTCAACTAAGTGGGTATTACTTAAAACTTGCTTATTTATTTTCTTAGATAAAGCGTCCGCTTCATTTTTCTCGTCAATCTCTTTATTGCTGTCTTCTTTTGCTGTTTTCTCTTTTTCTTCTCTCTGATTTCTTTCTTTCAGCAAAGCAGCATTCTGCACAGCATTAATGCGAAAAATTTGTTCTTTCTCTGTTAAAGAACATAATTTACTCTCGTCAAATAAATTATGTTCTTCTGCATCATGAGATTTTTTTCTTCTTTTTTTTACTATTGTAGCTCCAGTACTTGGGCTAGTTGAAGAGTTTAAATTGAGGTCTAATTTAAGCTTGCTTAAGCCTTGGAGCGTTAATTTTTTATTACTAATATCTTCATTATTCATATTATTTTATTATATTAACCCAAGCTTTTTACGTGCTTCTATGATTATTGAGTCTACTGTATCTTTTAGATTTTCTGAATTCATCTTATTATCAGCTGAGGAAGAGAGTATGCTGCAAAACTCATAACTTGATAAATCTGCTATGTCCTCTAAAGTCTTAATATCATGTTTACTAAGAGCAATTTTATTGTCTATTGATAAAGTTAAATTGATTACATCATCTTCCATACCTAGACTTTTTAGCTCTTCTATTTTTCTATCATTTTCTGCTTTCAGATACTTGTTTGCTCTATTGTGAAGTTCGTTTGCAATATCCTCATTAAAGCCCTCTATTGAAGCAAGCTCTTTAATTGAAGCGCTGGATATATCTTCTACGCTTGAAAAACCTTCTGTCACCAATAGCTGACCCATAATCTCTTCTAAGTTTAAAGCTTCAGCAAATAAAGCTGAACATTGACTAAGTTCTTTACTTCGCCTTTCTGATTCTTGCTGAGTGCTTAATATCTCAATTTTCCATCCAACAAGCTCTGAAGCTAATCTTACATTCTGGCCCTTTTTTCCTATAGCTAAACTCAATTGATCTTCAGCAACTATTAATTCTATGCAATTTTCATTTTCATCAATAATAACCTTCGATACTTCTGCAGGAGTAATGGCTTTAATAACAAATTGACCCAAATCTGAGGAGTAATTTATAACGTCAATTTTTTCACCATTTAATTCGTGTATAATGGTTTTTATTCTATCTCCCTTAACTCCAACACAAGCACCTACTGGATCAATGTTCTTGTCAGGAGAGAAAACAGCAACCTTAGACCTTGAGCCGGCGTCTCTAGCTATACCTTTAATTGTTACTAACCCATCAGCAATTTCTGGTATTTCTTGATTTAATAATGCCTCTAAAAAGCCTTCATGAGTCCTAGAAAGAATAATTTGACGTCCATCATCAGAGCGCTTAACAGTCTGTATATAAGTTTTAACCTTATCGCCTTCACGAAATGATTCACCACCGGTTAAATTTCGTAATGGAAGATATGCCCTAGTGCCATTTATGTCTATAATAAGATCTGAATATTCTACTTGTTTAACAATACCATACCTTATTTCTCCCACCTTATCTTTAAATTCCTCATATTGCTTTTTTGACTCTTCATCTTTAATTATTTGAGCAATTTTTTGCTGGGCAATTCTTGCTGAAGCAAGATCAGTGTTAAGAGAGAGTAATTCACTAACAGTATCTCCAATTTTTGCATCTTCTTTTATTAATTTAGCTTGTGTCAGCGTAATTGATTCATACTCAGTATTCTCTTCTCTATTTGATTCGTCATCAATAACTTTTAGTTTTCTGTATGAAGTAACTTTGCCTGTGTTTCTATCTATATTAACTACAATTTTACTTTTGCTACCATATTTTTGATAAGCCACTGCTTCTATAGCACTTTCTAGTGCCTTTATTACAACATCAAAATCTAAACCTTTTTGAAGTGAAAGCTCTCCTGCTGTTTTTATTACATCAAGGCTTCCAACTATGTTATTCTTGTTACTTTTCTGCTTAACACTGCTTTTACGATTAGCAATCATAATAAATAAATCCAATGTAATTAGTTATAATTATAGCTCCAACGGGCAAAGAACACTATCTTAAATGTTAAATGATTGCTAATTTAAGTCAAGTTTTTTCATGTCTTTGTATAACAAGCAACGCAGGAGTAAAGAATAAAGTTAAAACCGTTGCAACCAATATTCCACTTGCTATGGTTGTTGAAATGTCAACCCACCACTGGCTTGATGGAGCATCATATGTGATTTGTAGCGTAAAAAAATTGATATTTAACCTGGTAATCATCGGTATTAAACCAAGAACTGTGGTTGCAACGGTAAGCAATATTGGCCTAACGCGAGAAATTGCAGCGTTTATTACACATCGCTTGATGTCATTTTTGTGTACCTTAATTTGGTGATGAAAGGCATCAAGTAATAGTATGTTATTATTCACTATAATTCCCGCCAAAGCAATTATCCCCACTCCACACATAACAACTACGAAAACTTGTTGGATAAGAAAGAAAACAAAAAACACACATGTTGTGGATAAAAACACTGCTGTCATTACGATAAATGTATGGTATACATTATTAGAGGTTGTCCACAAACCAAGGAATACGTAGTATATAAAGAAAGAATATTGAGGTAAGAGATGAGGAAAAAATATCCAACAGATTTAAGTAAAAGGGAATGGGCAAGAATAGAAAAACACTTCAGAGTATCGTACAAGAAAGGAGGAAGGCCACCAAAATACAGTAAGTGTGAGATAGTAAATGCAATTCTTTATATACTGCGCACAGGATGTCAATGGTGCTATTTACCACACGATTTTCCGCCGTGGAAGGCTGTGCATGAACAGTTTAGAAGATGGAAGAAGCAGGGAATTTTTGAGAAAATGAACTATGATATCACTAAATATAGTAGGTCAAAAATGGGAAGAAATGAGGAGCCGAGCGCATGCATAGTGGACAGTCAATCGGTAAAAACCACGGAAAAAGGGGGGTCAAAGGTTATGATGGTGCGAAAAAGGTAAAGGGGAGAAAAAGACATATAATCACAGATACTCAAGGATTTGTGCTTGGTTGCTATGTAGGAGCTGCAAGCGAAAATGACAGAGATGGGGTGAAGATGGCATTGGACGATATGAAGGAAAAATACAGCAATATTAAGAAAATGTGGGCTGATATGGGATACCAAGGAAAATATTTAAAGGATTACGTAAAGAGAGAATATGGGATAGATATTGAAATTGTCAAAAGGCCTCCATGTAGGTTTTGGGTGCATAAAGATACACCACTAGAACTATTGCCACAACGGGATCCTGGATTTTCAGTACAGCCGAGAAGGTGGGTGGTAGAGAGGACTTTTGCTTGGATCAATAGAAATAGAAGGCTATCAAAGGAGTACGATTTACTTACAACATCTACTGAAAGTTTCATATATCTGGCTATGAGTAAAGTTATGTTAAGTAGGGAATATGCTTGATTTACTGGTTTGTGGACAACCTCTTAATGAACTTTCAGTAATAAAAAAACAAGCTGAAAATTTTTTACAAACCGATTTTTATAAAGCACAGAGTAAACCACTTCAAGGATTTGCTCCTTCTGGTGGACAGCTCTTTGCGGAAGTTCTGAAATATATAGAAACACTAGAAAAATTATCCGAAGTAAAAAAAGAAGGGCTAGTTAAAGATTTTTTGTTAAATCATGTTAGTTTATTGAATAAAAAGTATCCTAAATCACAGAGTAAAAGGGAAGATGCTATAACAATACTATCAAATGATGAGTTGAAGAATTTTTACAATAAAGGTGTAGAAGAAGGAATATTACAACCAATGGCATCTTACAAAGGATGCAGAAACCTGTATGACAAAATGAACCAGATAAAAAATGAATCCAAAAGTATAATTAAAAGAGAAGAACGGGAAGAAAATTTAAAGAAAATAGATAAGTCGATAATCAGCGCAATTAATGACATAAAAAAACATAGAGAAGCAATCCTTAACTGTAAAGACTTTCAAAGTTCTTACATAAAAGAGAAAAAAGAACATCCATTTAGAGGCAACGCATGTCAAAAAATGATTGATATATATCAAGAGAGAATTGTTGGATATCAGGAGAAAATTCGTCAAAACTTAAACCAAATAAAAGCGATATTAAAAAGTGCGCCGCAAGAAATGGATGATGTGGAAGAATTCGAGGAAATAATTGATGATATACATGAAGCAAAGCAGTGTGATGAAATTTTTGATTCAGCTTTAATTTGTTTATCGAACATACAGAATGAGCTAGATATTCAGCTGGAAAATCCTTCAACAGAACTCAGAGTTTCACACATTAACGTTAAAACTGAGCTAACTAGGTTATAAGAACCAAATCTTTAGGGTAATGAAAGCACTTTAATTCAAGACAGCTCTTAGTCTGTGTTTTAATTTGGTTGTGTTTTATTAAAAAAACTTTAAATTTATTTTATAATCGATACTCAAATATAATGACTCAAACTTGGGATTTGTTGCAAACAGGGCAAAAGGAAGGCTATAAAATTGCGTATACTAATGCTCGTATTATCGACCCGGAAACTAAACTTGATATAAAAGGTTCATTATTGACTGAAGGGGATAAAATTGTTGACTTTGGTGAATCATTATTTTCAACAAGTGGAGTTGATGAAACAATAGACTGTAAAGGGCTTGTTCTAATGCCAGGCCTTATTGACATTCACGTACATTTTCGTGAACCAGGCCAGGAACATAAAGAAACTATATATACAGGCAGCAAATCTGCAGCTGCGGGGGGAGTTACAACTGTAGTTTGTCAGCCAAACACTGTTCCAGCAATTGATAGCGTTATTTTGGCTAAATATTTGAAATATAGAGCACTTGAAACTTCACATGTAAACGTTGAATTTTACGCTAAAATCACCACTTCGGAAGAACACCTGACTGAAATGGCACTTTTAAAGGAAGCAGGTGCGGTTGGGTTCACCGATGATGGCATGCCAGTTATGAACCCAATGATTATGAGACAGGCGCTGCTTTATTCAAGTATGCTGAATGTTCCTATTGCTCAACATGCAGAAGATTTAAATTTATCTGCTGGTGGCGCAATCAACGAAGGTAAAATTTCTGAAGAATTGGGAGTAAAGGGGATCTTGAGTGCGTCAGAATCGGTTATGGTAAATCGTGATATACTGCTAATGAAGGATATGGAAAATGTGCACTACCATATTCTACATGTCTCTTCAAAAGATTCACTTGATGCTATTAAACGTGCAAAAGATTTGGGATTAAATGTTACGTGCGAAGTAACCCCTCATCACTTCACTTTGACTGAAGATATAGTAAAACAACATGGAGCAATTGCAAAAATGAATCCGCCGCTTCGCACTGAAGAAGATCGTTTAGCTATGGTTGAAGGTTTAAAGACAGGTGTGATTGATTGCATTGCAACTGATCACGCTCCGCATGATCGTAGTTCTAAAGATCTACCACTTGAAAATGCTGCATTTGGTATTGTTGGTCTTGAAACAATGCTGCCCCTTTCACTTGAACTCTATCACAGTGGGCAAATGGGTCTACTTGATGTGCTTGCAAAATTGACATATAAGCCTGCAGATATAATACACATACCACGTGGTCGTATACAAAAAAACCTTGCTGCAGACTTAATTTTAGTTGACCTCAATCATGAATGGGAAATTAAAACTGACAACTTTGCTAGTAAATCAAAGAATTCTCCTTTCGATGGTCGCAAAGTAAAAGGACACGTAGTACGTACTGTTGTGTCCGGCAAAACTATATACTCGCAGAAGAGTTAGTTATCATATCTTATCTATTCCAATTTGTTATCACCAGAATGGGCTAAGTGCACCTAAATTTAAATTAAGAAATCTTACACTGTCTCCGAATAAACACATCCTCTTATCTTTCCCTAATCTGTAAAGTTATTTTGTCTATCAATCTGATTCCAAAACAGCAAAATTATTGTATAATGTTACTTTGAAGTTTTATTTTCAATGCACAAGTTTGCAATACTCTTTTCTATACTGCTTGCAATAGTTGCTTACTACCTAAACAATGAAATCATATTTGAAATAGCAAAGCTATTTAGTGATATCTTTATCAGCTTGCTCAAATTAATAAGCTTACCTCTGGTTTTTTTATCCATAGTTTCCACAATTTCCGGGCTCAAAGACTCAATTGAAATCAAAGTCTTAGTTAAGAAAACACTATTTTATACTCTGCTTACAACTATTATAGCTGCGTTTGTTGCATTATCGTTTTATTTGTTAATAGATCCAGCAAGAAAAAATTTCATAAGTAATACAATAGGGAGTATTAACAGCAATAACCACAGTTATTTTTCATATTTAAAATCACTCATTCCTTCTAATTTTGTGCAAGTTTTTCTTGAAAATAATATGATTGGTAGCATATTAATCGCTTTTTTGATGGGTGGAGCTATTGTTTCACTTTCAAAAGAAAAGCAGGATATATTATATCAAGTATTCTCTGCACTTTTTGATACGCTACTTAAAATTGCTCAAGGGTTATTAAAATTTATTCCGCTTGCTGTTTGGTCTTTTATTACATGTTTTTTGCATGAATTAAAAGGCGGTAGTGAGTTCTACAACCTTTTATGGTATTTTGTTTGCATAATGTCTGCAAATTTTGTGCAGGCATTTCTGATTTTACCGCTATTTATGTGGTATAAAGGCATATCACCAATTCAAACGCTGAAAGGGGTTATGCCGGCACTCATACTTGCGTTTTTTTCTAAATCATCCAGTGCAACATTGCCAACAACTATAGAATGTGTGCAGAACAAGCTAAAGGTGCCAAAGAAATTGTCGTCTTTTATTTTACCAATATGCACAACAATTAATATGAATGCATGTGCTGCATTTATACTAATCACTGTAATGTTTGTTGCAGAAATGAACGGATACGTATTTTCCTTAAGCGAAATGTTGATATGGATTTTTTTAGCTACAGGAGCTGCAATTGGTAACGCTGGAGTGCCGATGGGATGCTATTTTATGGCAAGCAGTTATCTCATGTCGATGAATGTTCCTTTGCACATCATGGGACTTATTTTACCTATTTACACGATCATCGATATGTTTGAAACTGCAATAAATGTGTGGTCTGATATTTGCATAACTCAGATAATTAATAAAGAATGTAATAGTGAAACTTGAAAAATGATATTAGACGAAAATAACCTAATAATAAAAGAATTTAAAGAAGCAGAAGCAATTTTGCATGGGCATTTTGTTTTATCATCCGGACTGCATAGTGGCACATACATACAGTGTGCGAAGATTTTTGAAAATCCAAGCAGAGCCATGAAAGTTTGCGCATTATTAGCAGATAAAATAAAAAAAGAATTAAATAGCTCCATAGATTTAATATTATCTCCTGCAATTGGTGGAATAATTGTGGGTTATGAGATTGGCAGGCAGCTTGGAATAAAGACAATGTTTTGCGAGCGCGTTAATGGTAAGTTTGAATTACGCCGTGGATTTAAGATCAAAAAGGGTGAGAAAATATTACTTATCGAGGATGTGATAACCACAGGCAAATCTTCACTTGAAGCAGTGGAATGTGCAGAAGGGAAAGGAGGTAAAGTTGTTGCTGAAGCTTCTTTGATAAAGAGAAATAGTGAAACGAAACTGCCTTTTCCTGTCATATCTTTGATTGAACTGAACATCAAAAATTACAGCGAGGAAGAACTTCCAAGTGAATTAAAACAACTACCCATAACAAAACCTGGGAGTAGAGAATATTTAACAAAGTAATCCTATAATATCTTGGAAGCACAGCACAGCTTTAGTTATTTACTCTAAGTGTATTTTATGTATACTTATTACTAAATTAATTTTGAAATGATAGAAAATGAACGAATTTAAATCGATCCGAAATATAGCAATAATCGCACACGTTGACCATGGTAAAACTACTTTGCTTGATAACATGTTAAAACAAAGTGGTACGTTCCGCGAGAATCAAGAAGTTCAAGAGCGAGTTATGGATAGTGGCGACCAAGAACGTGAGCGCGGAATTACAATACTTGCAAAGTGCACATCAATAATGTGGGGCGATGAAAAGATCAATATTATTGATACGCCAGGGCACGCGGACTTTGGTGGAGAAGTAGAAAGGGTATTGTGCATGGCAGATGGTGTATTGCTGCTGGTTGACGCTGCAGAAGGTCCCATGCCACAAACAAAATTTGTGCTCTCAAAAGCACTAAAAGCAAATTTGAAGCCAATTGTGATAATCAATAAGGTCGACCGACCAGACAGCAGAATTGATGAAGTATTAAATGAAATATATGAGTTATTTTTTAACCTTGATGCAACCAACGAGCAGCTAGATTTTCCAGTGTTGTATGCTTCAGGTAGAAATGGCTGGTGTGCTAAGGAGCTTTCTGATGAAAGAAAAGATTTAAGCCCATTATTTTCAACGGTTATAGATTATATAAAACCTTCTGTTTATAATCAAAATGCACCTTTTGCTATGTTGGTCACTCTACTTGAGTCTGATAAGTTTCTTGGCAGAATATTGACAGGAAAGGTTTATCAGGGCATTGCAAAAGTCAATTCAGATCTTAAGGTGCTCGACCTCGATGGCAAAGTAATTGAACGAGGAAGATTAACTAAGTTGCTCTCATTTTCTGGCTTGAAACGCATTCCAGTAGAACAAGCTGTGGCGGGAGACATAATTGCAATTGCAGGACTTGAGGAAGCTTCAGTTTCAGACACTATAGCGGCGCCAGAAGTTACAACTGCAGTAAGCTCAACTCCAGTTGATCCGCCGACAATGGCGATTACTCTGAGCATTAATGATTCGCCTTTTGCTGGGCAAGAAGGTACAAAGCTTACCTCAACTGCTATAAAGGATCGCTTATACGCGGAGGCAGAAACAAATGTTGCAATTACTGTGACTTTGGCACCAAGCGGTGAAGCGTTTGAAGTAGGTGGACGTGGTGAGCTACAGCTTGGGGTGTTAATTGAAAATATGAGGAGAGAAGGTTTTGAGCTTTCGGTATCACGCCCTCGAGTGCTATTTAAGGAAGAAGATGGCAAAAAACTTGAACCTATAGAGGAAGTAGTAATTGATGTAGATGATGAATATAGTGGAATCATCATGGAAAAACTCAGCTTCCGAAAAGGTGAAGTGACTGACATGAGACCTTCTGGTAATGGCAGGACAAGATTAACGTTTTTAGTGCCATCAAGAGGATTAATTGGTTATCAAGGAGAGTTTTTAACTGATTCTCGGGGTACGGGCATAATTAACCGTTTATTTCACAGTTATGCTCCACATAGAGGTCCAATTTCTGGAAGGCGCAATGGAGTTTTAATTTCTACAGATAAGGGTGAGGCTGTGGCATATGCAATTTTCAATTTGCAAGACAGGGGAATTATGTTTATTAAGCCACAGGACAAGGTATATTGTGGCATGGTTGTCGGCCAGCACAGCCGTGACAATGATTTGGAGATAAACGTGCTAAAAGGTAAACAATTAACCAATGTAAGAGCTTCAGGTAGTGATGAAGCCATAAAACTTACCCCTCCAAAGATAATGACACTGGAGGATATGATAGCGTATATAGATGATGATGAATTGGTGGAAGTAACTCCAAAATCTATACGTTTACGCAAGAAATTCCTTGATCCAAATGAACGTAAGCGTGCAGGAAGGGCAAAGAATAAGGAGTAATCAGAGGTTGAACATTTGCGAAAAATAGTGTATAATTATTCGTCTCCTAATTGTATTTAATTATGGCCTTTTCGAAATTTCTCGATCCAAAAAACAATTTCGCGTTCAAGAGAATATTTAGCACTGAGAAAAATAAAGATATTCTCATTCACTTTCTCAATGATATATTGGACTTCGCTGGCAAAGATGAAATAGAAGAAATAGAATTTCTCAGCACTATCATGGATGCTGAGATTGCCTCTAAAAAACAAAGTATTGTTGATGTTTTCTGTACTGATTCTGCTGGAACCCAGCTAATTATTGAAATGGTGCGACCTGAAAGTCTTCGGTCATATTGTTTAAAAGGAGAGGAATTCCTTCAGAAAGAAACTAAAAGAGTTCTAAAACTTATTAAACCAGATGTTTTGCCATCTGAGTCTACGCATCAGTGCGAATCGGGTAACCGGTTGGTGCCAAGCGATGCGGACAATAAACCTCCTCTTGAAAAAGAAGATGCTCAATCGTGAAAGGAGCATAAACTACAAGCATCATGTGGTTGGAGAGCTAGGCTTAGTGGTATGGTGAACGTAAGTGAAGCTTCATAAGTATCGTAACGATTAAAGAGCTAAAGATGCTGATAAGCTCCGACCAAAAGGTAATGTGACATTTTTCATTTCTGGATGTACGCAAATCACCGGTATAGAGAAGTCACCTAACCCACTGTTGTATGACAGAAGGAACAGGGTAAGCCTGTATTTCCGCCTATATGGCAAGCAAACCGCAAGGAACGCTGATGAAAATGCAGGTAAAGGATAATGGAGAAAGCGAATGCCATTTTGTAACGAAATGGATAGAATTTGTAACATTAATTCGCGTGAAAACGAGCAGACTTTCATTTGGTCCCTCGTGACAAGAAACTTTGTTAACCACTTGAGGTAGAGAAGCAGATGATTACAAGTAAAACTGTAAGTGCGCCTACCAACAGCTCTGAAGCATGGAACCAGTTATCATGGAAGAAATGCCAAAAGTTGTTATGAGGCTACAAAGACGTATTGTTAAAGCTGTCCAACAAGGAAGATGGGGTAAGGTGAAAGCTTTACAGCATCTTCTCACACGCTCCTTTAGCGGCAAAACTTTAGCTGTTAAAAGAGTAACTGAAAACTGACCTTACCCACAAAAATGATGAAGAAATTAGGAATATTTTTTACAAAAAGGACAATACTAACAAAAGAACTTTATTCTATTTAGAATATAAAGTTACAATAAATTTTCCTGTCATCTCCAAATAAATTACATTAACTTAGTATTGTATATTGTTAATAACTTAAATAATACAACCATTTTCAGCAACAAAAACCAAAGGTCTTGAGATACAAGATATTTGTATGGTTACTATGATAGTTCCTTTTTTAAGAAAGTTTTAAATTTCATACCTAACAATAAACAACTTTAGGTTTAAATTTATGAAATCAGTTGTTATATACATCAGCAAATACGAATTTAACTGGTGTTATGGACTTAAATAAATTTACCGAAAAAGCAAAAAGTCTAATTCAAAGTGCTCAAATGAAAGCGTTGGGGGCTGGGCATCAGATTTTTATGCCTGAGCATTTACTCAAAGTGATGCTTGAGGATGAATTAGGTTTAGTTCAGGATTTGATAAACGCTTGTGGTGGAAATGTGCAAAGTATTTCTGATGCTGTGGATAGCGCAATAAAAAAGTTGCTAGTAATTGAAGGTCCAGGAAGTGGTGGCCTTCAGCTTTCAAGAGAAATAGCAAAAGTTTTTGAAGATTCAATTGGTATTGCTCGGAGGAATAAAGATTCATTTGTTGCTGTCGAGCGTTTACTGCAAGGCCTCACTGCACAAAAAGATGATACTGTAGGCAAAATTCTGGCAGAGAATGATGTGACTCCACAAAAACTGAACTCAGTTATTGTAGAAATGAGAAAAGGCAGCAGTGCAGACTCGCCAAACAGTGAGGAAAAATTAAACGCAGCAAAGAAATATACAAAAGATGTTACAGAGCTTGCTATGCAAGGAAAGCTTGATCCTGTAATTGGTCGTGATGAAGAGATCAGAAGAACTATGCAGGTATCACTAAGGCGGACAAAAAATAATCCAGTGCTGATCGGTGAACCTGGTGTTGGAAAAACTGCAATAGTCGAGGGGCTTGCAAACAGAATTGTTGCAAACGATGTGCCACTTAGTTTGCGTGATGCAAAGGTTTTAGCTTTGGATCTGGGTAGCTTAATCGCTGGAACGAAGTTTAGAGGAGAATTTGAAGAAAGGTTAAAAGCAGTTATTAATGAGCTTTCGAAAGCGGAGGGAAAAGTTATCTTGTTTATAGATGAGCTTCATACTTTAGTTGGAGCAGGAGCAACAAGTGGTGCAATGGATGCTTCAAATTTGCTAAAGCCTGCTCTTGCGCGTGGAGAAATTCGCTGTATAGGAGCCACAACTTTAGATGAATATCGTGAACATATAGAAAAAGATCCTGCACTTGCAAGGCGTTTCCAGCCTGTGTTTATCTCTCAACCAACTGAAACTGATACCATTTCAATACTCAGGGGTTTGAAGGAAAGATATGAGGTGCATCATGGTATAAGAATTACAGACGGTGCAATAATTGCTGCTGCAACGTTGTCCAATAGATATATAACAGATAGGTTTTTACCTGATAAAGCAATTGATTTGATTGATGAAGCAGCAAGCAGGGTGAGAATTGAGATGGATAGCAAGCCTGAAGTTATTGATGAACTTGAGAGAAAGGTTATACAGCTAAAGATTGAAGCAGAGGCTCTAAAAAAAGAAAGTGATGAAAATTCTAAACAGCGTTTAAAAAAGATAAATGAGGAGATTGAAAACCTAAACAGTAAATTTGCTGACTTAAACAGCAAATGGCAGATGGAAAAGAATAAAATAGCTAGAATACAAGAAACAGCCGAAAAATTAGATAACGCTAGAAAAGAGTTGGAATTAACTCAGCGGAGTGGAAATTTAGGAAGGGCAGGGGAATTGATGTATGGTGTGATTCCTCAGCTTGAGAATGAATTAAAAAATCAGGAAAAGGTTACTGATAGCTTCTTAAAGAAAGAAGTGACTGGAGATGACATTGCAAACATTGTTTCAAAGTGGACGGGAATTCCAGTTGATAACATGATGCACAGTGAAAAGGAAAAACTCCTTAACATGGAGAATGAAATAGGAAGAAAAGTAATAGGGCAGAAAAATGCAATAGAAGCAATAAGTAATGCAGTTAGGCGCTCTCGCTCTGGTGTGCAAGATACTAATCGACCTTTCGGTTCATTTTTATTCTTAGGCCCAACCGGGGTTGGAAAAACGGAACTGGCAAAAGCCCTTGCTGAATTTCTGTTTGACGATCAATCAGCGCTTCTGCGTTTTGATATGTCAGAATATATGGAAAAACACTCTGTTTCAAAGCTAATTGGCGCACCTCCGGGGTATGTTGGCTATGAGCAAGGTGGCAGATTAACCGAAGCAGTAAGAAGAAGGCCATATCAGGCTATTCTGTTTGATGAAATAGAGAAGGCAAATCCAGATATATTTAATCTATTGCTGCAAATCTTGGATGAGGGTAGACTCACTGATAGTCATGGTAAATTAATTGATTTTCGCAACACCATACTGATTTTAACTTCTAACCTTGGCGCTGAGATAATGCTTAAAGGGAATGTTGATTCTATAAGAAATGAAGTGATGCAAATAGTTAAGTCGGCATTTCGTCCAGAATTTTTAAACAGACTGGATGAAATTATTATATTCCACAGTTTAACCAGAGATGACATCTATAAAATTATAAATGTTCAATTTTCTTATTTACAAAAAACACTTGCTAAGCGTAAACTGAGTATAAGTTTGTCACAGGAAGCTAAAGAACTAATAGCACAAACTGGCTATGACCCTGAATATGGAGCAAGGCCATTAAAAAGGGTTATACAAGAGTGTATTCAAAATAATTTAGCTAAATTAGTTTTATCAGGGGAAGTAGTAGAAAATGATGAGCTAATAGTGTACGCTCTTGATAATGAAATCTTAGTTAAAAAGGTTTAAGTTCACTGTGTATTTTTGTTAAAAAAAATGTGTATAGATCATAATGTTGACACTGAGTCTTTATTTAAGTTAGCTGATCAAGAAAATCAGCAAGATAAAGAAAAAATTAAAAAATTTATTAAGTATTTTTATAGTTTTGTTTATAAAAGCGACCTAAAAGCCAATGATAAGTTTTTGCTATATATTGTAAACGATGCTTACAATTTTGTTTCTCAAAAAGAAAAAGATGAAAGTAAGTTAGTAGTAAGTAATATAGATGATATACCAGGAATAGAAGGAGATTTGACCACGATTAAGATAACAAACGATGATATGCCATTTTTGGTTGACTCTGTTATTGCAACTATTAAATCGCACAATTTAACCATATGCTATTACGGCAACAGCATAATTAACATTAAAAGAAAAGATGGCCTAATAGACGAGATTTACCCTTTGGAAGAAAGCAATGGAGTCAAAGAGTCAGTTATATATGTAATTATCAAAGGTATAAGTGACAGTTTTGTTGATACATTAAAAGAATCTCTACAAAAAACGCTGAAAGCAGTTAATTGTGTTGTGAAAGATTGGTACTTAATGCTCAAGAAACTTGATGAGGCAAGTCTTTCTGTCATCCCAGTACTTGATACTGGGATCCAGGAAAAGGACACGTGGATTCCAGTGTCACGCACTGGAATGACACCAGACCGAAATCAAGAGCAAAAAGATTTTCTAGTTTGGCTAAAGAACAATAATTTTGTATTTCTAGGTTATCAAGAATATATTGCTGGTAAAGATGAAAAACTCGTCTGTGATAGCAAAAAGGACCTTGGCCTGATGAGAGTAGGTCAAAGTACGTTGATTCCTTCTGCAAACCTTGATTCCCTATACATATTGAGATCAGATCTAATCTCAATAGTCCATCGGCGTACATACATGAATTGTATAGGAGTAAAAGAATTTGATGACCAGGGTAATGTAGTAAAGGAACGGCGTTTTTTCGGGCTATTTACTTCTGTAGCGGAGGTCCAAGATATTCGAACTATTCCAATAATAAAAGATAAAGTTAAAGTTATAGAAAAAAATGCAGGATTTGTAACCGGGGGCCACAACAATAAAGCTTTGATTTCTATTTTGCAAGTGTTCTCTTGTGATGAATTATTCCAATCAAATGAAGACGAATTATTTAAAATTTGCATTTCGATCATGTCTCTTGCGATTAGGCCAAGGGTCAGATTATTTTTAAGAAGAGTCGGGGATTTTATTAGTTGCATAGTGCTGATACCGATGCATTATGCTAGCGCTAGGCTAATGTTCAAGATACGTGACATATTGAAGGATGAGACAAGTGCAGGAAGTTCAGATATTTATAACAATCACATTATCAATGAATATGATTTGATGAAATTGCATGTAGTGCTAAAGACCAAAAATGCTAGCGTTCTTGATGATGAAGTTTTGCGTATCGAAAACAAATTAAGAAACATTACAGAAAAGTGGGAAGATCGTTTTATAGACAATTTATACAATACTTTTAGCACTGTTGAGGATATATTCATCCGTTATTGCAAGGCATTTCCAATAAGCTATCAAGAGAGTTTCGAACCTCATGACGCATATTACGATATGAAAAAATTGGAGATAGTGAGGAAGAAAGGAGTTAGCGAGGTCGATTTAAGACTTACTCGTGATAATCTTAATTATCAATTAAAGGTTTATACTCCAAACAATGGAGGCCTTGAATTATCGAAGATATTAAGGATCACTAAGAATTTGGGAGCTAAAATTCTATCTCATAATGGCTATTACATAGAAATTAACGGCGGAATATGGATACACCATTTTGTGTTGTCAAGAGTCGATGAATTAATAGACAACATTACTCTAAAAGAGCAATTTGAAATAACACTTGCGAAAGTGTTTAGCAAGGAAATTAAAAATGACTATTTCAATAGTTTGATCATTATTGCTGGGCTCAAGTGGAAGGAAGTGCTTCTGGTTAGAGCGTTAAGTGCTTACCTAAAGCAGACGTCATTTAACTATAACCCAGAATATATGCAAAAAGTGGTCTCAGAGTATCCAAAAGTAGTAAAGTATTTGATAGAATTATTTCACTCAAGGTTTGATACTAAAATAGATATCGATAGGGCAGAAACTACTAACATTTTGACAGAAAAAATCGAGGAACTTCTAAAGGAAATCAGCAATGCTTCACATGATTACGTTTTGCGCTCGATATTTAACTTGATAATGGCTATTTTAAGGACCAGTTATTATCAAGATAATAAACCCTACTTATCTATAAAATTTGACTCAAGTAAAGTGAATGGTTTGCCTGATCCTCGCCCATATCGTGAATTGTATGTTTATTCAAACCTTTTTGAGGGAATACATCTAAGAGGAGGAAAATTAGCCCGTGGTGGCTTGAGGTGGTCGGATAGGACGGAAGATTTTCGCACTGAAGTTTTGGGGCTCATGAAAGCTCAGATGACAAAAAATGCGGTTATTGTACCTGTTGGCGCAAAGGGTGGGTTTGTAATAAAGCAAGCTTATAAAGATAAGAATATTTTAAGAGAGAAAGGTGTTGAGTGCTATAAGGATTTTATCAGAGGAATGCTTGATATTACTGATAATGTAGTTGATGGTAAAATAATTCCACCAAAGGATGTGATTAGGTATGATGAGGATGATCCATACTTGGTAGTTGCAGCAGATAAAGGCACTGCTTCTTTTTCTGATTATGCCAACCAAATAGCCTCTGAATACAATTTTTGGCTTGGTGATGCATTTGCATCTGGTGGATCAGCAGGTTATGATCACAAAAAAATGGGTATTACAGCCAGAGGTGCATGGATTACAGCACAGAGGCATTTTTGGAAAATGAATAAGGATATTTACCAGGATGCAACTGTTATTGGAATTGGGGATATGGCTGGCGACTTATTTGGAAATGGTATGCTGCTTTCAAAAAATATACATTTAATCGGCGCATTTAACCATATGCATATTTTTGTTGACCCAAACCCTGATGCAGAAAAGAGTTTCACAGAGCGTAAACGTCTCTTTGAGTTACCATTTTCAACTTGGATGGATTATAACAAAGATTTGATTTCTAAGGGTGGAGGAGTATTTGAGCGTAGCAGTAAGCAAGTAAACATTTCTCAAGAAATAAAAAAGTGCTTTGATATAACAGAAGATATGCTACCTCCAAGTGATTTGATTAGATATCTGTTGAAAGCAAAAGTGGACTTCATATGGAATGGAGGAATCGGCACGTTTGTTAAGGCAAAGAGTGAAAATCATAGCATGGTCGGTGACAAAGCAAACGATGAGTTAAGAGTGAATGGTAAAGATATTAGAGCTTCTATGTTTATAGAGGGTGGAAATCTTGGTTGTACACAGTTTGGAAGAATAGAATATGCTGAAAAAGGTGGATATATCAATGCAGACTTTGTTGATAATTCAGCCGGAGTGATATGTTCGGACCTTGAAGTTAACATTAAGATTGCATTTGTTTCAGCTATGAAAGCAGGGGGTATTTCTTTAGAAAAAAGGAATGAAATACTGGCAAGTATGGTGGATGAAGTTGCATCCAAAGTGCTTGAGAACCACAACAAAATTGAAACAAAAGCATTACTTCTTGAGTGTTTGCAAGCTAAAGAGAGATTGGAGCAGCACCACAGGTTACTGCTCAGTTTAGAAAAATCTGGGCTGTTAAACCGAAGCGTAGAATTTCTTCCAACTGAAGAAGAGATAGCAAGGATGTTAACTGGTGCAGAAGGTTTCAGTTCTCCTCAGCTCTCTGTTCTAATGTCTTATGCTAGAACAGCAATAAAAAATGAAATTATACATTCCGATCTGTCTGAAAAAGATCTTATATCTCATGACTACTTGCTAGGTTATTTTCCTAAAAAGATGGTAACAAAGTTTAAGGATTTCATATTAAAACACCAACTTCGTAGAGAAATTATCTCTACTTGCATTGCAAATGATGTGGTGAATAGAATGGGCTGTATATTCATCAATAATTTGGCTGAGAACACTGGAATTAAGATACAAGAAGCGGTTAACATATATATTGTTGTTAACCACCTGTATGATTTAAACAGCCTGTGGCAGAAAATTGATGAATTGGATGGAAAAATTGATGTTAACTCATACTTACAAATAGTGAGGAACGTGCAGAAATTTATTGGCAGAGTATCATTTTGGCTAGTGAAAAATCTTGGCAAGCTTAGCTTTGTAGAATTGGATGATGTTACAAAATTTAAAGATGCAATTGAAACTTTAGGCCAGAACTTAACTGATGTTTTAGATGAACACCTATTAAAGATCTATAGCCATGGATCAACTTCTTTAGTAGAACTTAATATAAATAAAGATCTAGCAAAAAAAGTTGCTGATCTATGCATTCTTGCTTATGCACTGGACATTATATCTGTTGCTGAACAGACATCTTTGTCCATTCTTGATGCTGGTAAAATATACTTTGAGTTAAAGTCGCTGTTAAGATTTGATCTGATTAGAACAATTGCCATCAAGATGAAAAGCCGCTCTTCTTATTGGGATCGCAGCTTAGTTAATGATTTATTGGACGATTTAAGCAATTACCATCACAAGCTAGCTGTTAAAGTCATAAAAGCTACTGATAACCCCGAAGATAAGGTTCAAACCTGGGCTTGTGATGATAAGGACTACATAGAACGTTATAATAGTTTTTTAGATGAGATGGTTGCTTCTAAACTTGATTTAAGCAAATTAATATTTATAATCAGAAGGATTAAAGTACTTGCTTCCTAGGAAAATGTTCAATATAGGTCTTTCAGAAATTTTAGTTGTAGCTTTAGTGAGCATAATTGTTCTTGATAAAAATAAGGTACCTGTATTTATTGATCTTATTAGGAATGTGTATAAGTATCTTATGATTATAAAATCAAAAGCTAGGAGGTTATTGAAAGACGCAGG
Organism: Wolbachia endosymbiont (group A) of Nomada flava; assembly: GCF_964027055.1. Lineage (NCBI taxonomy): Bacteria > Pseudomonadati > Pseudomonadota > Alphaproteobacteria > Rickettsiales > Anaplasmataceae > Wolbachia > Wolbachia endosymbiont (group A) of Nomada flava. The sequence continues at coordinate 240,840 of NZ_OZ034725.1, forward strand.
AGTTGAAGACTTATATAAAGAGTGTAATACTGAGAAAGTAAATTACATAGTTGGTAAAAATGGTAAGCTTTATCCTACTTACGATATAGATAATACATCTAAAGATAATGACAGCGAAGATTCTGGTAGTAGATGATGTACTATCTAATGTCAAGCTTTTAGAAGCTCGACTAAAAGCAGAGTACTATACGGTTATCGTAGCTCATGATGGTGAAGAAGCTATAGATTTAGTAGCAAAGCAGCAGCCTGATATTATATTACTTGATATCATGATGCCAAAGATGAATGGCTTTGAAGTTTGTAAGGAGCTAAAGAGTGATCCCTTGACAACCCATATTCCAATAATTATGGTAACTGCGCTGCATGATACTCATGATAGAGTGCAAGGTATTAATGCTGGCGCGGATGATTTTCTGACTAAACCAATAAACGAAACTGCTTTATCTGCACGAATTAAGTCTCTCACGCGCTTAAAAATGATTATCGATGAATTGCGTTTGAGAGGAGAAACTAACGCTGAGATTGGTGGAGTCGCAGGAAACAGTATTATGGATTATTCCAATCAGATTTTTGATGCTAACATACTTGTTATAGATGAGGATGTTCATCAAGCAGAGCAGATATATAATATATTAAAGCAACGCTTTAGGTCAATTAAAATACTGAGTGATCCAATAGAAGCATTGAAGGTTGGTATTGAGAATGGTTACGACCTGATCATTTCTGATATGCAATTTTCAAAAACTGACGGCTTGCGTTTGTGTTCTGAGTTTCGTAGTAAGGTGGAAACACGTTATACACCAATTCTGATTCTTTCTGAGGATTATGATAAAAACAATTTAGTAAAAGCACTTGATGTAGGTGCTAATGATTATTTAACAGTACCTTTGGATGAGGGTGAGCTAATAGCAAGGGTTAATTCGCAAGTAAAACGCAAAAGATATCAAGATGCCTTGAGAATGAATTTATTTAATAATGCGGAAATGTCTATAAAGGACCCATTAACTAACTGTTATAATAGAAGATATTTTGATGCACACTTAAGAAACATTGTTAAGGACTCTGTGGAAAAGGATAGAAGGTTGTCTCTTATGATACTTGATATAGACTATTTTAAGATAGTGAATGACAGTTTTGGGCATAGTGCTGGAGATGAACTTTTAAAGCAAATACAGAAAAGAATTTCTGAAAATATCAGAGTGACAGATTTACTAGCTAGGTTTGGTGGTGAGGAGTTTGTTGTTGTAATGCCAGATACCAATGTATCAGATGCGTATACTATTGCGGAGAGAATACGAAAAATTATTGCTAAAGAACCTTTTGTACTTGCGGATAAAAATACAACCCATAATGTAACTGTGAGCATTGGAATTGCAGAAATGCAAGGATCTGACTTTGATGATATTAAAAAATTTATAGTACGTGCTGACAGATATTTATATAAAGCAAAAAACAGTGGTAGAAATAGAGTGGTTACTGGCTATAGCTAAAGTGGCTTAAGTTTACCGACAACCGTCATTCCGCTACTCGTTAGCGGAATCTATGCTGAGATACCGCGAATGAATCGCGGTATGACGGTTCGCGGCAGCATGACGATAAGGTTTATACCTTGTCATTCCAGTGCTTGACACTGGAATCCAGTTTTCCATATAATTTCATCGAAAACGTTGTAACCACTTTCCATGCTAGTTTGCTTGTTCACAAGCAAACTTTTCTGGATCCTAGTGTCTGGGCACTGGGATGACATCATAGGGGCGCTGGGATGACACCCTGACAACCGTCGTCCCGCGCTTGTTAGCTGGATCTATGCTAAGAGATACCGCGAATGAATCGCGGTATGACGTAGGACTGCTAAGATTAAAGCGACAACATGAGGTTTCTCAGCTCTGGAAATTTCACGTTTAACTGCAAAAATAGATACTTATTTAAAAAATATCCTGTGACTTTCAGTCCTAACTGAAATTCTTGGAATGAGTAGCTGTTTTGTAGGGTATTATTGTATACATCATGCAACATTTGTGGAAAAGGTAGGAGTTTATCTGCATAATAATCTCCTACTTTTTTTGACACTGCTCTACCAGTTTTTGGAGAAATAAATTGCAGATTTTCCTTAACACCTGTTACAGCGCATTTGGATAAGTCTAACTTGAATCCCAATTGCGTAAGAAGCAGAAGCTCTAAGTTAAGATAATGGCTTTGCCAAGACTGATTGTTGTGTTTAATTACATCGATGAAATATCGAAAATTGTCATACAGCATGGCACAGGGTTCACTTTCTGGAAGCACTTTTTCTAAAATAGAGGAGAAAGAAACAATAGTAATGCTTTTTAACCTATCTTGAAAGAAATGATGGAATGGAGATTCGATTAATTCGCACTTAAAAAAACCTAGATTTTCAGGTAACTTAGCACTCCATTCTGCATGTAATAGATTACTTATCTGAAACTTATAATTGCTATTGTTTGTTAGCTTAGTTAATCCCCTGCGCTTTCCATGATTTTTTGTAAACAGAGAGAGAATTAAGTTTTTATCGCCGTATTTTTTAGCAGCTATAATGATGCCTTCATCTTTCCATCTCATTTAGAGTATATTGACCGTATGATATTATAGGATAGTACACCTAGAGCTTGTAATCCATAAAAATCACTTACTCCGTTACTGTCTGCTTCCAAAGTTTCAAGGCTATGAGAGAGTAAGTTATTGGCTGCCACTCTTCTTCCTGAGCCTCCATGCTGAGCTTTTGGTTTGCTAAATAATTGTTTGAATGATTTTAGTAACCATTACTTTTCCTTATCTGAAATTTTGGATAATTCAGCTTCTAATTCTTCTATCGTCGGTAAAGCTGTTTTTATGTTCTCTGGTAGATTTTCAGTTATTCGATATTCCGCTAATCCTATTGGTTTATTTATGTCTTTGAGTGTATATTTAGCAAGTACATCGTCTTTAGATTTACATAAGATTAACCCTATAGAAGGTTGATCTGTCGAGTGCTTCAGTAAATCATCAACTGCAGAAAGTAAAAATTCATTTTACCAGCATATTCCGGCTTAAAATCCTTATCTTTTAGTTCAATCACTACGAAGCAACGTAACTTTAAATGATAGAATAATAAATCAATATAAAAGTCTTTATTACCAACATCTAAATGAAATTGTCTACCAACAAATGCAAATCCTTCACCGAGTTCTAACAGAAATTTTTCCATATGTCCTACGAGTCCTTTTTCTACTTCTCTTTCATGAGCATCCTTACCTATACTTAAAAAATCAAAAATATACGGATCTTTTAATGTGTAATGTGCTAGATCGGATTGTGGAGATGGTAATTTTTCTTTAAAATTAGTTATTGCCTTTCCTTGACGTTTATGTAGTCCAAGTTCTATCTGCATCACCATAATGTTACGTGACCAGCCATGTTCAATAGCTTTTTTTACATAAAATAATCTTATTTCATGACTTTCTATTTTTTCCAAAAGAGTGATATTGTGATACCAAGTTAATTGTGCAAGAGGCTCCTGCACAAATTCAACATCAGGATATTCTTCGGCAAACTTACGCATATACTTCAGATTTCTCGTGCTAAAGCCTTTCATTTCTGGAAATGTACTTCTCAAATCCTTACTTAGTTGATCAATTACCTTAGCTCCCCAGGTATGTTCTTTTTGGCGTTTTAGGATCTCTGTACCAATATGGTGGTAAAGCAAAATAAGCTTACTATTTACTGCAAGTGCTGCCTTATAACGGTTTGTTGCAATATGATCCTTCAACTGCTCTAAAAATTCTGTATATTCTTTTGCTATAATTTTTGTCATACGGTTCCTTTTAATCCATTATACAATTCCTTTGTCTGTCGAGAAGACAATCTTCCGCTTGCCTTCAGCTTTGAAGGGATTCCTTATTGACTTCAAACTCGTCCATCAACTAAAATATATTGACTTTACGTGCAATATTAGCTTTAAACCAGTAAAACAAGCTGCTTAACATATGCGTTTTTTCTATTCTAATTATATTCTTTTTTTGTCTTTATGTTGTTTTTTGCTTTTTTCGTTATCTTCAACAAAAGCCCAAACGAATGATACGTTAGCTGTTCCTATACCACAAAGGAAAAAAGAAATAGTTGAGCACACTGTTGTAGCACAACCGAGGCAAATTATCGAAATGCAAGAAGAAGTCATTATTAACGAGGGTAAAGAATTCATTCCAATTCCAAAAAGAAAAAAAAGTGTAGAGAAAAAACTAAGAAGGGATGTTAGAGGGGCAAAAAATGAAATAGGAAACGAAAAAAGCGTTGAGAGCAAAAAGGATGAATTAGTTGTAACAGAAATTATTAACTCTATAAGAGACAAGCTCACAAAATGCTGGAGCATTCCTGAAAGCATAGCTTACAAAGAAAATTTTAATATAAAAATTAACTTATTGTTATCCAGTCAAGGCGAGATAATTATGGCGGATGTAGCAGACAGTGATTCCTATCGAAATAATCCACTTTTCAGGTCGATAGCAGATAATGCAATGCGTGCAGTATATAAATGTAGCCCATTGACCGGCTTGCCTACTCAGCACCACCACATTTGGCGTGAAGTAACACTAGACTTTATTCTATAGCTAAAGTAATTCTATAATTTAATAAGCCCACTGTATCCGTTCAGGATAGCAGCAAGGTAGTATAACCATAGAGTAAAAGTGAGTTTACAACAAATGGTGTCATCCCAGTGCTTGACACTGGGATCCAGTTTTCTTTACAAATTCACCAAAAGTGCTTCATTCTATAACGCAAAACCCATACTTACCAAACCCAATGCATTACTTGCAATTAAGTTTCCTGGATTCCAGTGTCAAGCACTGGAATGACACCATAGGGGGAGCTACTTGGATGACGGGAGAAGGAGGTTGCTTGGATGACACCCTGATAACCGTTATCCCGCTACGTGTTAGCGGCTAAGAGATACCACGGCGGTATGACGGTTAAATAATTCGTCATCCCGCTGCTTGTTAGCGGCTGAGATACCGCGAATGAATCGCGGTATGACGGCTAAGTAGGGTGTCATCCCAGTGCCCATACGACTAGTACAACATTGCATAATTCTATTATGGCTATTTTGATCAAAGTTTGCAAGACTTTTTATGCGAAATACTATATACAAGTGATTGTGATTGATTTCAATTTGATGAATTAACATTCTAATAATATTTTGCTTAGTCTGCCAATCTACCAGATCAAGTTTTGATTCAACACTTGAGGAAAAGTTTTTCAAGCTATCTGTAACAAGGCTCAATTCTTGTTGTAATTTCTTTTGATCAAGTACTTTTTCTTTTTCCTCCTCAATTTCTTTTAAATGCTGTTTCATTGTTGTAATTCTTGGCTCAAATTCTTCTTGGCTTATAAACCCTTTGGCATAGCTATCTATAAATTTTTTTATACTTAATCTTAACTTACTTTCTTGCTTTTCACGTGTTTGATTATGTAGAGGTTTTTTGTTCTCTGACAATCTACGTTGATATTCATTTGCAATCCTATCTGGCTCTTTTAGTATACTCTTGACTTCTTCCCATATAACTGCATCTAATACATCAGTGCGTATTGATTTATTGTCACATATTCTGTTGCCATTAAACCTGGAGCCAGAACAACGGTAGTAAGAATAACGTTTATTTCTACTATATACACCACAATAAGTATATTGGCAACGCTGACATACTGTTAAACTCCGCAACAAAAAAGTTTCTTTTCTTTCTCGAGCTCTTGCCCTTTGCCTATTTTCAGTTAGCTGTACTTGCACTGAATCAAATAAATTATCACTGATTATTTTTGGCACTGGAACGTAAATCCAGTTCTCTTTATCATTACTAAAATGACCATTTTTGAGTTTACCACAAGTTCCTTTTTTTGATTTCCTTACTTGTGGCTTCGAGCATGCCTTAGTTTTACCATAAGCTGCTCGTCCTATATAAGAGGTTGTCCACAAACCAGTAAATCAAGCATATTCCCTACTTAACATAACTTTACTCATAGCCAGATATATGAAACTTTCAGTAGATGTTGTAAGTAAATCGTACTCCTTTGATAGCCTTCTATTTCTATTGATCCAAGCAAAAGTCCTCTCTACCACCCACCTTCTCGGCTGTACTGAAAATCCAGGATCCCGTTGTGGCAATAGTTCTAGTGGTGTATCTTTATGCACCCAAAACCTACATGGAGGCCTTTTGACAATTTCAATATCTATCCCATATTCTCTCTTTACGTAATCCTTTAAATCTTTTCCTTGGTATCCCATATCAGCCCACATTTTCTTAATATTGCTGTATTTTTCCTTCATATTGTCCAATGCCATCTTCACCCCATCTCTGTCATTTTCGCTTGCAGCTCCTACATAGCAACCAAGCACAAATCCTTGAGTATCTGTGATTATATGTCTTTTTCTCCCCTTTACCTTTTTCGCACCATCATAACCTTTGACCCCCCTTTTTCCGTGGTTTTTACCGATTGACTGTCCACTATGCATGCGCTCGGCTCCTCATTTCTTCCCATTTTTGACCTACTATATTTAGTGATATCATAGTTCATTTTCTCAAAAATTCCCTGCTTTTTCCATCTTCTAAACTGTTCATGCACAGCCTTCCACGGCGGAAAATCGTGTGGTAAATAGCGCCATTGACATCCTGTGCGCAGTATATAAAGAATTGCATTTACTATCTCACACTTACTGTATTTTGGTGGCCTTCCTCCTTTCTTGTACGATACTCTGAAGTGTTTTTCTATTCTTGCCCATTCCCTTTTACTTAAATCTGTTGGATATTTTTTCCTCATCTCTTACCTCAATATTCTTTCTTTATATACTACGTATTCCTTGGTTTGTGGACAACCTCTAAGCAGGATTTCTTAACATCTTCCAGATAGTACTTCTTTTCCAACGTTCCTTTCCTGTTTGTGTTATTACCGATATCTCGCTAAGTCTACGTATAACTTCATTGATGCTTATTCTTTCTTGACCAACCCAATTAAATATTTTGCGTACTACATTTGCCTCTTCTTCATTAATCTCAAACTGAGCACTTCCTTCACCTACATGTTTTGCTATGTAGCGATAACCATAAGGTGCATTACTCATTACACTGATACGGCCAGTTTTAGCTGCATGAAGTTTTCCTCTGCGATTACGTTCCATAATCTTTGCACGTTCATACTCTGCTACTAATCCTTGAATTCCTAAAAACATATTAGATTCTGGGTTATCCTCAAATTTATGATTTAAGAAAACAACCTCTGAACCTGCTTTTCTAAACTCTTCGAGTAAGAGCGCTTGGTATGCAGATTTGCGTGATAACCGATCAGGTGAATGAATATATATCTTATCAATCTTACCTTCTGCTACTCTATCACGTAAACTCTCTAAGCCAGGACGTTCTAAATTTGATCCACTATAACCATTATCGACAAACTTATGCTCATCTAATAACTCATGTCCATCACTACCAATGCGACGCTCCAATTCTACAATCTGACTCTCTATTGTATTCTCCTGTGCCTGTTGTCTTGATGAAACTCTTGCATACAAGCTTACCGTTGTCATTTTCTTCTACCTCCTTTGTTTTACATTTCAATAATTGTTCATAAGCATTTGCCAAATATGTACCCGCCAACCTGTGAGGTTCATAACGGCAATTAATAGTTAATTCCCCTTTTTGCATGTTTTTCTTCCTGTGAATTTTTTTATAGGTTAGGAGACTTCTATTAAACTAAACCAATGCACACCTTATGTTCCATTTAAGAAAGCTATCTAGTTTACACAAATTCTCCCTAATTAAATATACAAGATTTGAAAAAATTATGTCCAAAAAATCTTTGCTTGAATTGTCATATTATGTATAATATAGCTTATTTAATATGGTATGAATGTTCATCCAAGTTACGAATTCTGGGAAAGTGATTTAGAAGTTCCGGTCAACCTTTTACTAGAACGTTTTCAGGATTATAATATACGTCAATCTTGGTTAGATTCCCTTTCTGGTAAACAACTGAGCATCATTTTTCAGCATTGCTTTAAAAATCATTTAAATGGACAACTTTTTCAGGACGGAGATTATGACGATAGATCCACTCAACAAAAACGTAAGATACTTACCAGTTACTCTGACTCTCTTTTTAACTATTATCTCATTAGCTACTTTGATCGTACAAAGCTTGAGGCTACAGTCAGTGAAGTAGCAAGATTTGCCCTTACTCAAGAGTTAATGAGATCATACCTGATAAAAAATAACACTAAGTATGATAAAAGATCCTTATTGTTTTTACTATTTCACATAAATTGCAAACTTCTAAAATTTGTCTATCACTTTGATAAAGTACAAAAGAAAGGTTTCGTATCATTTGCTCTACAGAAATCACCAAGACAAATAAATACTTCATTTAAGGAATTTATGTCACAAGAAGCCGTAGAGCAGATACTTAAGGATGATGACCAGTTGCAGGGTTTTTTCCATCATCAAGATCGAATATATATGTTTGTACGTCGAGGAAGTGACATGGATTTACTGCTTAATTCAAACAAAGTTGTTCATGGTCATAAACCTGAGTGGATGATTTTAGGTTTTTCGCTTGATGGTACAAAGGTTAATCTCTGTGCTAAAAATACTAATAAAGCTGTGGAAATAGCAAATAGTATTGTAAGTGGTTATTTTAACTGCGAATGTACTTTTGTAAATATACAGGATAAGAACTTTCCACTACAAGTGCATAAATTTCTTCAAGCATGTATAGAGGGTTCTGACCCTAATATTTGTATATTTGAGTTAAATTTTAAGTCAGATTATTTCAAAAATAGTAATACATATCTTACTTTGAGTGTAAAGCCGTATGATCCTATTGCACCAGAGTTACATATTTTAAAGTCATCTATTGGCAATATACTACAATCTATTCAATCAGCTAAAGTAATGTTCCAAAACAAAAAGGTAACATTTTCTTTCAAAATAAGTGGGGAAGTTTATTATTCAGAGCATCCACTCAATAAAAAGGAAAGAGAGGAACTGAAGAAACATATAGAACAATCTTATGGTCTTAAAATCCTTTCACGAGCAAATTGCTGATCTTTTAAGTTTAAATAGTTCTTGGGTTAATCTAAGTCAAAATCACATTAAAGCAGCAAGATACTTATTTGATCTTGGATTAATAAAAATGCAAGAAAGGTACTATATTGTTTGTTCTCGTGAAGAAGATCATCTTGATTGGCCAAATGTAATTGATCCAAATTGTAGCAATGAGATTTTCATTGATCCAGACTTTGATGAAGCATGTGATGACGCTATTTGTGAAAACTGTTCTCGTCATATTCTGCCTAATACTTATCAAAAACAGAGATTTCATCTCTTATCCATATACTTAAATACAGAAAAGATCATAGACTGGCTTGAAACAAAGTTGAATGATTCAAGACTTATGTGGGAAAAAGTGGAAAAAGGAGTTTATTATATTTGTAATCAAGGTCGTATTGTAAATCTAATAATCCTTGATTTTTGTACTGATGCAATATTTTTAACCATAGATAAACTTAGAGTCCATCCGACAGTTCTCATCACCCTAAAAAAAGATATACCGAATCTATTATTGAGCCTATATATAGTGCCAATGGTAGAACTGTTTTGTCAGCTTAAGACTTTAACTGAGATATTCCAAGAGGCAGCTAAAAGAGGAGTACCAAAGGTAGTAGAAAATACTTCTTTGCAAGTTTTACCAGCTTCATATATTTCGCTTAAACGTGTTGAACCAATTGTACCAACAAAGCTTTTGGAGTTACAGGTAGTTAAAGGTATGGTATATGTTAATAGCGTTGAAGTTATAAATAAAAAAGCTGTATCATGTCTTAATATTTTTCGAATATTGTTCAGAGGTTGTCCGGAAACAAGTAAATTCAAGCATATTCCCTCTTTAACATAACCCTACTCATAGCTAGGTATATGAAATTCTCAGTGGATGTTGTGAGTAAATCATACTCCTTCGATAGCCTTCTATTCCTATTAACCCAAGCAAAAGTCCTTTCTACAACCCATCTTCTTGGCTGTACTTTAAACCCTTGTTCTCTTGTTGGTAGTAGCTCAGGTGGCGTATCTTTGTGCACCCAAAATCTACATGGAGGCCTTTTAACAATTTCAATATCTATGTCATATTCTTCCTTTATGTGATTCTTTAAATTTCTTCCTTGGTATCCCATGTCAGCCCACATTTTTTTAACTTTAGTATATTTTGTTCTCATATTGTTTAATGCTATTTTAATACCATCTCTATCATTTTCGTTAGCAGCGCCTACGTAACAACCTAGTATAAAACCCTGAGTGTCTGTAATTATATGCCTTTTTCTACCCTTTACTTTTTTACTTCCATCATAGCCTTTGATCCCCCCTTTTCTGTAGTCTTTACAGATTGACTATCTACTATACAGGCACTCGGCTGCTCATTCCTTCCTATTTTTCTTCTACTATATTTCATAATTCATTTTCTCAAAAATTCCCTGCTTCTTCCATTGCCTGAACTGCTCATACACAGTCTTCCATAGCGGAAAATCATTTGGTAAATACCGCCATTGACACCCTGTACGCAATACATAGAAAATTGCTTCTAATATTTCTCTTTTGCTATACTTTGGCGGCCTTCCTCCTTTCTTGTATGATACTCTGAAGTGTTTTTCTATTCTTGCCCATTCCCTTTCGCTTAGATCTGTTGGATACTTTTTTCTCATCTTTACCCCGTACTAAAATTTCAGATATTATAGCCTTTTACTTGTTTCCGGACAACCTCTTAGTTTAGAAGCAGATTTAGAACATCAAATCAGAAAACCATTAAACAAGATGCAAAAAACGATCAAAGCTACATTGGCTGAGAAATTAGGATTAAGTATTGAACGTAATGATGTAATACAAACACTTGGTTGGCAAAGATCATCACATGGTTATCGGATTAACCCTTTTACTTTGACTATAAAAAAATACTAAAAAATTCTCTTACGTAGTACAATTTATACTTATAATATACTATGATATAACCATAGTATATTTATATATATAAGGTAATTTGCCAATCTGCCAACTTGCTGAAACCAGCCTGAGAAGAGCGCTTTTGGCTACTCCTTCTAGTTGGCAACTTTTTGCCATCTTGCCAATCTGACGTTTGTACAAAACTATATAAGATATTGATTTTCTTGTATTTTTACTAAATTCAGAATGGCAGATTGGCAAATTCTTCAGTTTGCCAATCTGCCATTCTGCCAATCTAATTTGGTAAGATCACGCATAACCCAAATATCTGGGTTTTCAACAGGCAGAGTTACTCCATTGTTTGACGAGAGATAATAATCTGGTTTTACTAATCTATATTGATTTTCAGCAATCTTCAGCTCCATGTCTCTTACACACAAGTAACCATACTTTGACCTTGTACTTGATCTTACAGCCTTTTTAAAGAATTTTATATAACCTATGGTTGCAAGATGGCTGATTCTTTCACGAATGCTACGTTCACTACCAAGTCCCAACTTTCCTTCAAAGCATTTTGCAAAGCTCGCTGCAGTATACACTTCTCCTTTATATGCTTCATTGGCAATTAATTCTAAAATTATATCATGTCTTCTCAAGCGCTCTAAATCCAGTTTATTATTATAATCATCCCTTACTACCCTTTCTGAATTAAAATTTGTATCATATTGCAAAAACGATCCATTTTGCCAACAAAATGAAATCTTATTTTCTTCTGATGCAGAATAATTAGATTTCATTCGGCAAAGAACACGATCATTACCAGTCTTTTCTGGTCTTGACAAATACCATCTAGATCGAACAGAATTATTCCATGCTGTTGAACCTCCTGTGCCAGTTTTGCGTATTATTCCAGAATCCGAAGGATGTGCACATAACAAAACAGCCCCTTTAATTATCTGTGCTATTCTGCCACAACAGTTTTGTATAAATTGTCTCACATGAGAGCGATCATTTTCGTTACCTCCAAACAAATCTGCTGCTGTATCCAGAACTACAAGTTTTGGCTGAAATGATTTAATATCTTCAAGTAATTCCTGAAAGTAAGTAGTTAATTGTCCTGTACTTTTACTATTGAATACCATCAGTAAATTATCTTCTCCTGTACGAGATGATAAACAAATGTTGTTAAGAAAATCAGGAGACTTCATATCAAGCTGATATAATTTATTTATTGCACATTGTCTACGCCAAAGCTCTTCTGTGTCGTCTTCGCAAAATACACCATATGTCTTGATTTTCTCAATTGCTATCCCTAGCCAAGATTTACCAGTACTAGCAGCAGTCATTAATTGCTGAGCAAGGAGAGATTTTCCAACACCACCATCACCGTAAAGAGCTGTAACACTACCAACAGGAAGCCAATCCTTTACAATCCATTCCCTTTCTGGAGCAATATTAGTCCAAGCTCTAGTATCTATTCTGAGTGGCTTTCTATGATAAGGACTATTTGTGCTAAGGATAAATTCTTCAATATTTATTCCCTCTAACACACAATCAGCAGCATCCCAACTCCTTGGTTTATCTGGTGGAATCTTAAGCGTAGCAAGTGATGCAACACCAAGTTCTAAAAGTTTCTTTTCAGCGTTTTTGGCATATTTATTACCTGCTTCATCATTGTCTGGCCAAATGATAATTTGTTTACCTTTTAGCGGAGTCCAATCTGTTCTATCAATAGGCGCATTTGCTCCAAACATCGCAGTTGTAGCTGTAATTCCTTTCTCTATAAGTGCTTCTGCGCATTTTTCTCCTTCAACCAGAATAACCTTATTGGACTTTAAAATACCTGGAATGTTGTAGAGTGGCCTTATCTCTGGCTCTTTGAATCTTTGTTTTTTAACATCAAATGGTTTAAACTGTTTTTTCTCTAAAGGAGGATCATAACGGTAGACTATTACAATCAATTGGTTATTTTCATCGTAGTAGTTCCAACTACAAGTCAGATATTGTTCTAGATCTCTAATATTATTTTTTTCTTTGATGCCAAGCCATTCACTTATTGAGAGCATTACTTCAGGAAATTCTGTTTTCGCATTCTTCCCGTGTACTGTTGCCCAAAGGTCGATAATGTCACCACCTTCTCCCGTTGCAAAATCTTTCCATAATCCAGCTTTTTCGCCTGTTAACTCTATTACAGTACTTTTGCCTTTGTTACCCTGTACATCACCTACATAAAACTTATCACCACGAAATGTCCCTCTTGGTAACAGATGAAAAAGACAAGATCTGATGTTTTGCAAAATCTGAGTTTTTAGCTCTACCATGCTGTCCGTTTTTGCAGACAAATTAAGCCGTAGCTATAACTTTAGAGTTCTGCCAACGCCCATTTACTCTGCTAATGAATTTTGCTGGTATTGATTTACCGTTTCTTAGCTCATATACTACTTGCAAGACATTTGCACGTTTATTTGGTTGAAACATTACCATACCAGATGTATAAAAGCTTCTTAAAGCATTAGCACCAATTAAAGCTTGAAAAGGACTTTTTGCTAATGTAGCTGTGGATACTTTTCTGGTATGACGTGTAATAATTATTCCAGCCATAGGATTAATTATAGAACGTAATTTTTCTATTCTGCTTTGCAGACCGGAAAATATATTTTCATAGTCAAGGGAATCCAAAACGATAAGGTCTATCGTTTTAAATTTTTCTCCTATAATCTCTTTTATTCTCTCTATACCTTCATCGTTTAAAGTTAATCTCATCTTTGTAGTAACAATCAAGTTTTCTTCTGCTAGATTTGGCAGCCTTTGATTAGTTATGATTTGTTGTATGCGTTCCCTGATGTAATTGTACTCCATCTCATTTTGCAGATAGATTATTTTTAGTGGCCTTGCTGACTTCATCTTAAGAAACGATACTCCTGCTGCAAGATGTGCAAGCAAAGAGAGAAGAAAATAACTTTTGCCAACCTTTGGAGTACCACCAATGACTAAAAGACCACCTGGAGTGAGAATTCGTGGAGCTATTATGTCTTCTGGTATTGGTGATTGATCACTCAAGTACTGCTTTACAGAAAATATTTTTTCTGCTCTCTCCCTTTTTTCTCCACTCTTTGATTTCTTATTGAGCCACTTCCTAGCAGAATCTATATCACCTTTAATTAAAACCCAAAGATCAATAATATCACCGCTAGTCCCTTCAGTAAAATTACGCCAATCACCAGCTTCCTTACCTACTATTTTAACTGTAATTGTATTTCCATTTAAGTTTCCAATATAAGTTTTATCTCGGTAAAATTCACCATTTGGAAGTAGGTAAGAAACACACTCTTTGATATTATCAATTAATAATGCTTTTATCTTTTCTTGCTTTTTAGACATAAAACTCCCATACATACTTTTCATACGTTTAAAGTTGAGATTAGCTAGCTCACAAACAGTTTCAAAAGATTTTGAATTCAGCCAATTAATTGCTTCTTCTCTTAGCTTTGGGGTTTTTCCTACTGCGTCCTGAATACCTCTAGTAACGACAGCAGACCAAAGCTTTTCCTCGTCGTACTTCAAAATGGTACTCTGTCAATTTCATAATTTTTACGGTATTCTGGAGTAATTACCGAAGCAATTTTGTTCTTCTCTCCATATTCATCAGTTATAACACCTACCTTTACTGTAAACTCCAACCCATTTAATTCTGCAACTGAATTTAGCTTACGAGCAAGGATTGCACTTTCTGAGTTATCATGTGGATGAATGTCACGTGCCGATTCCAAGATACTGCGAAGCATAGAGCGACCCATTTCTCCCCAAGTATCTTCTGCTTTACTACTTTTAATACCAATTATCTGATAAATCTTGTGCTTTGCGTATAGACCTTCAATAACGGTAAATTCTGTATTTAAATAAATGCTACCAGTAGTGGGGCTTTTAGTAAACCAGTGTTCATGACCTCCAGGCTTGATTGTCATTTTTACCTTTACTATTGTACCTTTTGGTATCAATCTACTTTGCGGTTTTACAGTGTTAAAGTCAGTTAACAGGTCTTCTAACATATATCATTCTCCATGTTTAAATTTTAAAACTTGCTTTTAATCTTTGTAAGCAGCTTCCCCAAGTGTGGTTCTTCAAGCATACTCAGGCGTCCACTACGATCCTTAGCTGGGTATCCCCAAGGATTTAGAGTATGGCAAACAAAAGAGCGTTTCTCCGTTCCATCATCTCTCTTGATTCCAACCATACTGATTACTTCATCAACTATTCCAGGAATTTCACTAGCAGTTTTAGCCCCTTCGCATTGAGGTAGCCAAATTGGACGATTGAAATCATCGAGATATTGACCTAAAGTGCCAACTATGATGATGTCTTTGTCTCTGATGTGTTGAAATTGATTGAGCCAAGCCATCATTTCCTGAGCAAGTAATCCATAGGCAGCTCTCATATCCTGCTTTCCTGATCTCTCAGAAAAAGCTTCAGGTTGCATTTTTGCCCATAATAGACATAAACGTGAAGCAACGGTTATACTATCTACAAAGATGCATCGGTATTTAGAAAACTCAGAAAAAAGATCTTTGTACTTACGAGATACATGTTCATGGTGTCTTTGGCTATATGCTTGATCAGACTTCAGCGCAGGATTAGACCCCCCTATAAGACAAGCAATATCTCTAGCTTCATTCCAAGTGCGAAGGCTAATTGAATCTCCTTGCCAGTCTTGAACGGCAAGAAGCCCTGCTTCAAAATCAAGGCAAAGTGTTGGTTCATCTACGGTCTTTAGGAGACTTGTTTTACCAATACCATAAGGGCCAAAGATGACCATTTTTACAGTTGATATTGTTTGCAATCTTTCATTATTATTCAAAATTGTAAGAACCATTATTTATCCATGCTACGATGTATATATATACAAGAAAGGCAAAAATTTTGTTCAATTTTTCTTTTTGCCTGCGTAGTAAATAGGAGAAAGTTTGGCACGTATCTTCTTGATAATATTGTTTAAAGTGGTTCTTGAAACGTTGTTCATCTTGGCAACTTCATGTAAGTTGAAAAATTTAAGTTGCTCACATATATTTTGCCATTCCTTTGGTAAAACCGAGATCATATAGTCTACATCAATGCGTTTTGTTATTTCACTCTCAAGTAGCTCTGTTACATCAATGCTAATATAGTTATTGATGTCACGTTTTGCACATCGCTGTTTCTTTAACAGGTTAATAGCTTTATTTTCAGTTAATCTTGCTACAAAGGTGTTAAAGCTACTTTTATCTTCATCATACTGATCAAGGCATGGCCAAATTTCACAGAAGAGTTCTTGCTCAAGATCTTCGTGAGCTTCATTAATAAAGCACTTAGCAAGTTTCAGTCTATAAGCTTGATATTTTACATTTTTAATAACTATATGGTAGTTTTGTAATTTCATAACTTTCCTTAAAAACAAATTGATGCTTTTAAGGATGAGAGTTATTAATGCTGTTATGTAGGACAGGAGCAAAAATAAATAATACTGATGCGATTTTTAATCTATTGATATTCTGTTATTTTTTTTTGAGAATAATACTGATGCAATTTAAAATAATACAGTTTAGGTTTTTGGAACCTATTTTAAATGGATTTCAATATTTTAAGAATGGGTAGCTCAGGCTTCCTAAAGTTATATTAAAAATATATAAGAATTTCATATTTTGAAATTCAATATCACCTAAAGAGCTAAAAATGTGGATTTCGCTATTAAAAGAATAGCTTAAATTTTTAAGAGGAAAATAGTTGAAAAGTATGCTCTCTATAACCTTAAGTTCCGTTCCTAATTACTGGCTTCCTAAATCAGGAATTAGGAATCAGGAATCTAGAACTAGCCTGTATGGCGGGTTTTCACCATGCGTTCCTAAAACCGTTCCTAGGAACGGCATATCTGAAGTCCGCCAATATGGAGGATTCTAGCTTCCTGAAACCCTTATATATAATATATATATATAATACATATATAAAAATATACACATATATAAAAACATATAAAATATAAGATTAGAATAATAAAAAAACCTCTAAAAGTAGAAAAATCATGTTTAGAAGGTTTTCAAATTCAAGAATTATAAAAAATTTTTCAAAAATTGAAGATTTTTTGGACAAAAATTTTCCAAATCTTGTATATATATGTACACAACAATTGAAAGCTCACTGGATCTTGGCAAACAAACTGGCTGTAAAAGAGTTTTCATGTTAGTTTTTAGTTGTTAAATTTCGAAAATTAAAGATTTTTTGGACGTAATTTTTTCAAATCTTGTATATATATGTACCTGACGATTGAAAGGGGAATGCTTACACTAGATCTTGGTAAACAAACTGGTTGGACTATTTTACATGATGGAATAGTACAAAGTGGAAGTAAGAGTTTTCATGTTAGCAGGTTTAGTGGTGGTGGAATGCAGTTTTTAAATTTTCGTAATTGGCTTAATGCACTTAAGTATAAATTTCCAGGTATTGAAGTTGTGTACTTTGAAGAAGTGAGAAGACATCTAGGAACTGATGCTGCACATATCTATGGAGGGTTTTTAGCACACCTTTCTGCTTGGTGTGAGGAAAGCAATATTCCCTATCAAGGTGTTTCGGTTAAGACTATTAAACGTTTTATAACTGGCAAGGGTAATGCAAGTAAAGCTGATGTCATTGAGGCAGTACAGGAAAAGGGTTTTTGTCCAATGGATGATAATGAAGCGGACTCTTTAGCTTTAATGTTCTATGTTATGAATTTTAGTAAAGATTTTAATATATTAAAAACACCATAGAAAGTGGGTCCTTCCAGCCATGCTGGCGGGTTTGGTGGTCCTGACCTCGGGCCTTCTTTAGCGTTAGATATATTTCAAATGTTAACTACTTACGAAATTATAGCTGAGCAGTGCTAAAAAGGAGAAAAAAAGGTGAGAATTACGCAAGCAGAGTGGGCAAGGGAAAAAGGGTTTTCGAGGCAATATGTCTGTTCTTTAGTAAAAAAAGGAATAGTTGAGCTGGAAGATGGACTTATTGACCGAGAACAAGCAAATGAAGCGGTAGCAGCAATAAGAGATCCAAGTCAACCACTTAGGAGAAAAGAGCGCGGAGAAAAACTTTCAACGATATTGCTAAAAACGCGAATAAAAAATGAAACGGAGCGTGGTAAACTTTTGGAAGCTAAAGTGAAAGCTGAAATAGGCAAATTTGTGTCAATTGAAGAGGTAAAAACTGAAGCATTTAACGTAGCAAGAGTTGTTCGTAATAATTTGCTTAATATTCCAAATAGAGTTTCAGCGCTGCTTGCATCACTGAGTGACACTGAAAAGATTCATATGGTGCTAACTGAAGAGATTACAAACTCACTCCAAGAATTATCTAACAATAGATTTCAAATATAAAAAGATTTTGAATGTAAAATGGCTGATAACTTAAGTTTAGAGTTAATAAAGTGTCTCATCAATCAACCTGGATTAGATGTTAATGTTAGAGGATTAAACGGAAAAACCCCACTACATTGCGCTATAGAGTTTGACGAGTTAAGCATGGTGGATCTGCTGCTCACGAAAAAGAATATTAATCCTTTTGTGGAAGATAATGATGGCAGAACATCTCTTGATTACGCCAAAGAAGGGAAAAAAGCAGAAATATTGAAAGCGCTAATTAATAACAAATACGGGTCAGAACAAGATAGTTTACTTCATTTAGCTGCAATGATAGGTGAAATTAATGCAGTTAGATATTTGATAGGAAAAGGTATTGACGTTAATATACGAAATGCTTTGCATCATACTCCATTACATCTAGCAGCAGGCATAGGACATGAGAATATTGTCAAAATTTTAGTGGAAGAAGGAAACGCTGAAATCGAGGTTTTTGATGCACGAAATCAGACACCAATGCACTATGCAGTTAATAACAAAAAGTTGGAGATAGTAAAGTTACTGCTAAGGCTAGGAGCAGATGTAAATAGCGCGCGCATAGGACAAAACTCAATGAAATTATCACCTGTGCATATAGCTGTAAGTAATACTAATTACGATGAAAGAGACTTATGTCTTGATATCCTCAAATGCTTAATAAAGGAGCCTAATGCTCAAGTCAATTTGCAAGACTACGAAAATAGAACACCACTACATTACGCTGAAAGACTTAAAACAATAGAAGTTTTACTAACTCGAGAAGATATAGACCCTCTGGTAAAAGACGATAGCGGCAAGACACCATTTGATTACGCTAAACCTGAGATAAAAAAGGCTTTGATGAGTAATAAATACGGTTCTGAAAAGAATAGTCTATTGCATTTAGCTGCACAAAAAGGAGAAATTGAGCTTATAGATGCAATTTTAAAGGAAGAAATTGATATTGATATTTCAAATAATAAAGGTTTATCACCGATTTACCTTGCTGCAGAAAAAGGGCATTTACATGTAGTAAAGTTATTGCTGAAAAAAGGAGCAAATTATACACCTATTTTACATTTAGCAATCAAATCAAACAATTTAGAATTACTAAAAGTTTTGTTTACTGAAAAAAATGGGGCATTGCTCTGTAGAGATACAGCTGTCAAATTTCCAACCCTTAATAATAAATATATAGCACAGAGAGAAATAGCAGATAAAAGGATGAAAAAGCATAATAACATTATCTGCATCTATATTACGGTCAGCGCAATAGCAGTAGCAGCATATATAGGTTTAACAGCAACAACAATAAGCAGTGCAATCATTTTTGCAACAATGACAGGGATATTTGCTCTTGCTGTAGCAATAATGCTAAGTGAGATAAGAAAAAGATATATAGAAAACGAATTTCAGAAAAAGATGTTTATGGAACTGGAAGAGTGTAGTCCTACTGTTAATGGTGTTGAGTTAGAACCAATTGTGAGTAGATGCAGGCAATGATATATGCTAGAGCTTTTTCTGAAGGTTTAAGACCAGATCCGCAGCTTAAAGTATCAGAGTGGGCGAATGAGTATCGAGTTTTAGCGCCAACTGCAGCATCAGAGCCAGGAAAGTGGAGAACAGAGAGAACTCCTTATTTAAAAGAAATCATGGATTCACTATCTCCATCTTCTCCAGCGGAAAAAGTAATATTCATGAAAGGAGCGCAGATTGGAGGAACAGAAGCAGGAAATAATTGGATAGGCTATATTATAGACCAAACACCAGGGCCAATGCTAGTAGTACAGCCAACAGTTGAAATGGGAAAGCGTTGGTCGAAGGGAAGATTTGCACCATTAATAGAGAGTACACCATGTTTAAAAAGTAAAGTAAAAGACCCAAGGTCAAGAGATTCAGGCAATACTGTACAGAGTAAGGAGTTTCCAGGTGGAATAGTAGTAATAACTGGAGCAAATAGCAGTGTAGGACTGAGATCTATGCCAGTAAAATACCTCTTTCTTGATGAAATAGATGCTTACCCTGGAGATTCAGGAGGAGAAGGAGATCCAGTTTTACTCAGCATAGCTCGAACCAATACATTTGCACGTCGAAAGATTTTTCTGGTATCAACACCAACGATTCATGGAATAAGCAGAATTGAAAAGGAGTTTGAAGCGACAGATAAGAGATACTTTTTTGTTCCCTGTCCGCATTGTAGTTATTATCAAGTTTTAAAATGGTCACAAATAAAATGGGAAAATAATGATTCGAGAACAGCACATTATATTTGCATAGAATGTAGCGGAAAGATAGAAAATCATCAAAAGACAGAGATGCTTGAGCGTGGAGAATGGAGAGCTATAGGGGTAAAAAAAGGATTTCATCTTTCAAGTCTTTATAGCCCAGTTGGCTGGTATAGTTGGCAACAAGCAGTAGAGGATTTTCTGCATGCCAAAGAAAGTGAACAATTACTGAAAGTTTGGATCAACACAACGCTTGGAGAAACCTGGGTAGATAAGGGAGAAGTACCAGATTGGAAGCAATTATTTAACAGGAGAGAATTTTTTCCCGTAGGCACAGTACCTAGGAGAGAAGTGGTACTTACCGCAGGAGTAGATGTACAAAAAGATCGTTTAGAAGTAGAAGTTGTAGCCTGGGGAAAAAGCCGCGAAAGTTGGTCAATAGACTATCGAGTATTTGAAGGAGATACTGGGGGTAGAGAAGTATGGAAAAAACTTTCGGAGTTACTCAATCATCATTTTATCGGTGAAAATGGTCTTGAATACATGATAAGCATGATGGCAGTAGATGCAGGGTATGCAACACAGGAAGTATACAATTGGGTAAGAGGTCATCAAGGATCTGGAAGAGTAATGGCAGTGAAAGGTGTAAATAAAGCACTAGTACCACTTAGTAGCCCAAGTAGAGTAGATGTAACAGTTGGTGGTCAAAAGCTAAAGAGAGGAATAAAGCTCTGGCCAGTAGGAGTATCGATATTAAAGTCAGAGCTTTTTCAACTACTTAATATTTTAAAAGAAGAAGAAGGAAAAGCTCTACCTGGATATTGTCACTTTCCAGAATATGCACCTGAATATTTTAAGCAGCTAACGGCAGAGCAATTAGTCAGCAAGGTAGTAAAAGGATACACTAAACAAGAGTGGCAAAAGGTAAGAGAAAGAAATGAAGTACTAGATTGCCGGATTTATGCCAGAGCTGCATCTATTGCGCTTGGAATTGATCGTTGGCCAGAGAGTAAATGGAATAGTCTGAGTGGAAAAATGGAAAGTAAAAAGCCTAAAAAAGTAAGACAGAGTAAGTGGTTGAAAAATGTATAACGAAGAGTATTTGTTTCAAGTTGAACAAGCAATAAAGAAGCTGCAAAACGGAGAGCGAGTAGTATCAATTGCATATGGTGACCATGTGGTGAGATATGCTGAAGTCCAGATAAATGACTTGCTGAATCTACGGCAACGTATTAAGGCTGAATTGAAAATTGTAGGTGTGAAACCTAAAAGAAAGATTGTTTTTTCAACAAATAAAGGAATTTTATAAATGCTACTAAAAACCTTCAAACAATTATTCTACAAGCCAAAAATCAAAAATTCAGCCTGGGATGCATCAGGCTCAGGGAGAAGGGTAATGTATTGGCAAGGAGAAACAGGAAGCATAAATAATTTACTTTCTCAGAGCCTTGAGCACTTACGTAGCCGTTCTCGGGATATGGTGAGAAAAAACCCATATGCGGCAAATATCATTGATACAATAGTAAGTAACTCTATTGGAACAGGAATAAAACCGCAATCAAAAGCAAGGGATGGAGAATTTCGAAAGAAAGTACAAGAATTATGGCTGAAATGGACAGATGAAGCAGACAGTAATGGGATAAGTGATTTTTACGGATTACAAACTCTAGTATGCAGAAGTATGATAGAGGGAGGAGAATGTTTTGTACGGCTGAGATACGAAGATGGTCTTTGTGTACCTCTGCAATTACAAGTACTTGAATCAGAGCATTTAGACGATAAGAGCAATCAAACCCTTGCCAACGGTAATGTAATTAGAAACGGGATTGAGTTCAATAGGCTTGGGCAGAGAGAAGCGTATTACCTATTTAGAGAACATCCAGGTGAAGGCTCATTTGGAGAGTCAGTGAGAGTGCCAGCAAATGATGTTTTACATATTTATAGACCACTAAGACCTGGTCAGATCCGAGGAGAGCCATGGCTTTCTAATATACTGCTAAAGCTCTATGAGCTTGATCAATACGACGATGCAGAGCTAGTAAGAAAGAAAACAGCAGCGATGTTTGCAGGGTTTATTACGAGACTTGATCCTGAAGCAAATATCATGGGAGAAGGTGAAAGTAATGAGCAAGGAATAGCACTATCTGGCCTAGAACCTGGAACAATGCAGCTTTTAGACCCAGGAGAAGATATAAAATTTTCAGAGCCGTCAGATGTAGGAGGAAGTTATGAAGCGTTTATGAGACAGCAACTCAGGGCAATAGCAATAGGCACAGGGATAACATATGAACAGCTAACAGGAGATTTAACAGGCGTTAATTATTCATCCATTCGAGCAGGATTGATAGAGTTTCGCAGGAGGTGCACGATGTTACAGCATAACATTATGGTATTTCAGTTTTGCCGTCCTGTATGGGATAGGTGGTTAGAGTTAGCACTACTTTCTGGAGAGCTAGACATAGGTGAAGAATGGACAAAGGGAAAAGAAGGAGCAAAAAAAGAAGTAAAATGGATAGCACAAGGGTTTGATTGGGTGGATCCGCTAAAAGATCAGCAAGCACAGCAAATGGCAGTAAGAAATGGATTTAAGAGTCGATCAGAAGTAGTATCAGAAATGGGTTACGATGTAGAAGAAATTGATCAGGAAATTGCTGAAGATCAAAGACGTGCAAGTGAACTGGGCTTAAGTTTTGATTCTGACGTTACGGCCAATCAAGAGGTGATATGAAGCAACAAACAACATGGTTAAACAAATGTGTAATGGTAGAACCAAGGAGTTTTGAATTACTGTCACTACAAACAGGAAAGCAGCCTATCTTTAAAAATATAAAACATGCAGTAAGAAATAGTGAAAGAGGAATAATACCGATACATGGAATCTTGACAAAAAAGTCAGAAACTTTTGATGATATTTTTGGAATGACTTCCTATAATCAAATAGAAGCACAAATTACACAAGCAATAGAAGATAGTGATATAGAAACAATCCTGTTGGATATAGACAGTCCTGGAGGAGAGGTCAATGGAGTGTTTGACCTTGCTGATTTTATTTACAGTGCAAGGGGAAAAAAGAGGATAATAGCGATAGCAAATGATGATGCATATTCTGCAGCGTACGCTATAGCTTCTAGCGCTGAAAAGGTATTTGTGAGTAGAACTTCAGGAGTAGGAAGCATAGGAGTAATAGCAAGTCATATAGATCAAAGTGGGTTTGATGAAAAACAGGGAATAAAATATACGACAGTATTTGCAGGAAGTAGAAAAAATGATTTAAATCCACATGAGCCAATAACTTCTGAGAGTTTAGAAAACCTAAAAAGCGAAGTGAATCGTTTATATGGAATGCTGGTTGAGCTAATAGCACGCAATAGAAACCTTTCTGTAGAGGCAATAAAATCAATAGAAGCAGGGCTATATTTTGGCGAGAAAGCAGTAGAAATAGGTCTTGCAGATGGAATTACAATTCTTTCAGAGTTTAAATCTATTAATAAAAACAGGAGTATTACTATGAACGAACAAACTACAACTGACCTAGAAACTGATAATTCAACTAATAAAATCAAGTATCGTACTGAAGTTCTTGAATTAATACGTTTATGTAACTTATCACGAATGCCAGAGAAAATAGGAGAATTTATTGAGCAGGGCGTAAGTGTTGAGCAAGCAAGGGAGGTTTTAATGGAATTACTTGCAGAGCGAACGAAAAAGACAGAGATACTGAGTGCAATACCACAGAATTCAGGAGAAGAGTTGATGATGCAGGTAGCGAAAAGTCGTGCGCAATCAGGCATTTAAAATATATAACAAAAGGAGAAAAGCAAAATGAGTACTATAACCGAACAAAATAATCTAGGTGACTTATTAAAGTATGAGGCATCAAGCCTGTATTCAAGAGACTTAATAGCAGTAGCTAAAGGTCAAAATCTTAAACTTGGTACAGTTGTTGGTCGTGATAAAGACAACATGATTAAGGTAATAAATCCAACTGCCACAGATGGCACACAAACAGCGATAGGTGTAATAACAAGCGATGTAAATAGCAAAGATGGAGATACTAAAGCAATAATAATTACTCGTATTGCTCTTCTTGCCGATCATGCAGTTGTATGGCCAGCAAATATCACTGAAGAGCAGAAAGCTGCAGCAATAAAGCAACTTGAAGCACGAGGGATCATTGTCCGCAAGGGAGTGTAACTTAAATTAATAAGGGGGAGAAAAAAATGCAAAATCCATTTACAAATACAGCATTTAGCATGACGGCACTAACAAATGCGATAAATATATTGCCGATAAATTATGGACGAGTTGAAAATTTAAATTTATTTCCAAGTAGGTCAGTAAGATTTAGACATATTACGATAGAAGAACACAACGGAGTGTTAAGTTTACTACCAACGCAAGTACCCGGAGCACCAGCAACAGTAGGAAAAAGAGGAAAAAGAAAGGTAAGAACATTTACGATTCCGCACATTCCGCATGATGATGTAGTGCTGCCAGAAGAAGTACAAGGAATAAGAGCTTTTGGATCAGAGAGTGAACTTAAAGCGCTGGCAGATGTAATAACCGATCATTTACAGCTAATGAGAAACAAACACGCAATAACGTTAGAGCATTTGCGAATGGGAGCGCTGAAAGGGATTATTCTGGACGCAGATGGCAGTGAATTATTAAATCTGTACAACGAATTTGAAATTACGCCAAAAGTAGTAAATTTTGCACTAGGAACAGCAACAACAGATGTAAAACGTAAGTGTATGGAGGTATTGAGGCACATAGAAGATAACCTAAGTGGTGAATATATGACTGGAATTCATGCCTTGGTAAGCCCTGAGTTTTTTGATGCATTAACTTCGCATAGTAAAGTGAAAGAAGCATATGAAAGATGGCAAGAAGGTGCAGCGCTAAGGAATGATATGAGGTCAGGATTTACGTTTTGTGGTATAACGTTTGAGGAATATAGAGGACAAGCAACCGACCCTGAAGGAACTGTGAGAAGATTTATTGAGAAAGATACAGGGCACTGTTTTCCACTAGGAACAGCGAGCACATTTACAACATATTTTGCACCAGCAGATTTTAATGAGACAGTAAATACACTTGGACAGCCACTATATGCAAAACAAGAGCCAAGAAGATTTGATAGAGGGACTGATTTGCATACGCAGTCAAACCCTCTGCCAATGTGCCACCGTCCAGCAATACTAGTCAAGATCGTTGTAACATAGGTAGAGCAAATATAAAGCGGTGTGAGGCAGAAGAATGCTTTACCTCTTCTTAGCATATAAATGTTAGTATATAGCGGAGAAATGTGCAAGAGAATATTAAGAGATTATTTAAAGATTGTTTTGCCCATTTAGGAGAAGTGGCTTGTTATAAATCAAAGGATAAGTCATATATGGTACAGGTATTAAAGCAACAGCCAGATAAATTATACGAGATTGGTGAAGGACAATTTGTGGGAGAGATGCTTTTTCTTGAGGTAAATGTTTTTGATGTACTGAGGCCAATGGTGGGAGATATTTTTGTTATTGATGGTCGTAAATATAAAGTATATTCTCCACCACTGCGAGATAATTCAGGAATAGTATGGAATATAAAATGTACAGTACTTGGAGAGAAGGATGTTTAACATTGAGGTTAATGAAAATATTGAGAGAATTATTCACAACATTGATGCTAACAAAGCCAAAATAGAATTGGCAGCGGTAAGAGCGCTAAACAAAACGGCATTATGGTTAAAATCTCAGGCTGTCCGAGAAATCAGTGAAGAAAAGCAAATTAGGCTAAAAGTAATTAGAAAAAGACTAAGAATTATCAAGGCAAGGAAAAGCACTTTGAAGGTTTTAATTAGAGCATATCTGTATGATATGAGAATGAGAAATATAAAACAAGCAAAAATAAGAACAGCATTTAATGATGCATTTATGGCAACGATGCCAAGAGGCTATCGTGGTATTTTTAAACGTGTAGGAAGAACAGCACTACCGATACAGGAGGTTAAACTACCACTTGAACCTGAGGCTTCAAGGATAATAGAAAATCTTGTTAATTATGAAGTTGAAAGGATATTTGAAAAATATTTTACACATGAGTTATTTTATGACGGCATTTTGGACTAATTTACATGAGGCAATCTGTAATACGCTAAAGGCAGAGATACCAGCAATTCAAACTTGTGAGGTTTATCCAGCAATAAGGAAAGAGTTAGCAGCTCCAGCGGTATTTATAGAATTGTCAAGTCTAGAGCAAGGAAAAGATCCAGGAACAGAGGAGCTAGCGCTGAGAGCAAAATTTGAGGCACGAATAGTGATCGATAGCACAATAGAAAATGCCCCTATTATTGTCAGATCATTAGCTGCTGAGGTTGCCAGAGTAGTAAATAAAAATACTTGGAACGTGAAAAATGTTTCACCAGGAGAATTTATATCAGGAGGAGGAGATGATTTTAGGCCAGAGCTCGATGCATATTTAGTGTGGATGGTAGACTGGGCGCACGAATTGCATGTAGGGCGATCGATTTGGGAAGTGAGTAAAATAAAACCTCATTTAATCGATGTGAATGTTGGAAAGTAATTTTGCAATTTCAGAATTGCGGAGGAAATTGGCCAACATTGTCCGTATAGGCATTGTCGAAAAAATAGATTATGAAAAAGCTAAAGTAAAAGTTAAAATAGGTGAACTTGTAACAGATTTTCTTCCATGGATAACAAATAGAGCTGAAAGTTGGTCACCACCAAATATTGATGAACAGGTAATAGTATTATCACCATTGGGAGAATTGTCTTTGGGGGTGGTGTTACCGGCAATATATCAGGAAAAATACCCTCCTCCAGAGAATAAAAAGGAAGTAAATAGTGTAAAATTTCAAGATGGGACAAGATTTACATATGATAAAGAGAAACATCATTTAGAGATTGAAGTAGTAGACAAGATAACACTGAATGTTGGGGAATCAAGTGTAGAGATAACAAAGAGCGAAATAAAACTAAAAGCAAAAAGAGTAAATCTAAATTAGGGAAAGGAATGAATAAATCAGTTATACGCCTAGGAGATCACTGTGAAGGAGCGTTGCTGCATTTTTGTATAAGTGGAAGCAGAGATGTATTTATAAACGGAAGACCTGTCTGTAGGCAAGGAGATAATTTTAGTGAAGGAAAAGTAATGACACAAGGGTCGAAAGCAGTGTTTGTAAATGGCAAAGCCATTGCTCGTACTGGTGACCTAATTTCCTGTGGAGCAATAGCAGAAGAAGGGAGTGATAACGTTTTTGCAGGGTAAATAATATGCGTGGTATGAGTTCTGAAACTGGTAAAACAATAAGTGGTATAGAGCATTTAAAACAATCAATAGTTGATATTTTAACTACGCCAGTTGGCACTCGTGTTATGCGCCGAGATTACGGATCAAGGTTATTTGAGCTGATTGATCATCCAATTGTACCTGGTTTTGCACAAGAACTTTATGCAGCAGTTGCAGAAGCATTAGAAAAGTGGGAGCGTCGATTTAAGCTTAAACGTGTACAAATAACAGAAATAAAAGAAGGTAAAGTAACTCTCATTTTAGAAGGAATCTATCTGCCAAATGGAAAGCTGATCCGCCTTGATGGTATTATAGTATAAGGTAGTAGGATGAAAACACCAAATATTGTCGAAACATTAAAATTTGAGGAAATCTTTTCTCGCATGAAAGAAGAGTTAGTTCATAGAGATAAAAATTTTTCTGCGCTAACTGAGAGTGATCCAGCAATAAAAATCCTGGAAGTGGCAGCCTGGCGTGAACTTTTGCTTAGGCAAAGGATTAATGATGCAGCAAAAGCAAATTTACTTGCTTTTGCAAAGGACAATGACCTTAATCTCTTAGCTGAATTTTATGGCGTTGTGCGGAAGGAATCAGAGGATGATGAATCCTTAAGAAAGCGGGTAAAAGCCAAAATTGTTGGTTGGTCAACAGCAGGAAGCAAAGAGCATTATCGTTATCATGCATTATCTACTGACACAAGAGTAAAAGATGCGCAAGTGGTATCACCTATACCAGGAAGTGTACAGATTTCAATACTTTCCACAGAAAATGATGGAGTACCTTCAGAAGAATTGCTAGAGATCGTCAGAAATCACGTTATTCGCGATGATATTCGTGTATTAACAGATACGCTTACAGTTATTGGCTGTGGTATTATTCCCATTACTATTCATGCTAAAGTGCATATTTACCCTACTGCATCCAAAGATGTTATCGAAGCTGCAAAGGAACAATTTATCAAAGATCTTGAATCTGCTAAAGGTTTAGGGTGGAATGTTACCAGATCATGGATTATTGCCCACCTCTTTATAGAAGGTATGCAGAATATAGAGCTTACAGAGCCGATAGAAGACATCGTCGTGCAAGATAATGAATGCGTTACTTTAAATAATTTAAGTGTTAGGTAAAAATTGGTGATACTTCCTCCAAATGCTTCAAAGCAAGAGCAAATACTTACAGACATAATTAATTATTCTCTTGATGCAAATTCTCTACGGGGATTTAAATTTAACCCACAGACTGAAATGTTGCCGTGGCTAGTAGCGGAATACGGCTTGGGAGAAATTTTATCCTGGGGTAAGAAAGCTACTAAGAGTGCATTAAAAGAATGGGTCTTAGCTAAGCAAAACGGAATAAGATTTCAACGTTTGCGCGGTACACCACAGTCACTGAAGATGGCGCTGAAGTGGGCAAACATTGATAATATTACCATTCAAGAAGAACCACCAGGAGAGCATTTTGCTGAATTTCAAATTGGCATCTCTGATGTTCCTAATGACTTTTTTGTCGATAGTGTAATTGCTCTGGCAAAACTTTCTGCACCGGCAAGATCTCGATTAATGCGAATATTCAATGACTATTACAATGCTCAGCGGTTTATGTTAGATGAAAGTATTTTTGGAGATCTTCTTTCAGACTACTCAGGTGTAAAAATAGCAAAAGAAGGACCAGTATTATCGTTTGGAAGAAAAAACTCATTTGAGCTGAAAATAGGAAATCCAAGATTTAAATTTGGCACTTTTAGATCACATTATGATAGAAGTTACAGTAATGATTTATATAGGTTAGATGTTGCAATATTAGGAGAGACAGAACCTCACATGAAGAATTACAACGGTGCATATGAAAGAAATCATGAGTGGTACAACTTAGAAGCACTACATCCTCTACCACAGAGTTTATTGCCAGAAATTAAGTTTGCTAAAGCATTGATAGTATTGTCAGATAGTTGGAATTTAGGGGATATAAATGCTTGTTTTGCATCGACTATTTATGAAGAAATAGAGCATACATTTCACTTAAGTGAAGATAAACTTTCTGAGCAAATTTGGAACTTTCGATGCACACCGATTTTAGAGCGGTTTAGTATAACTTATTACTACGAAGCAAAGAGTTTTACTGATCAAAGAATAATAGAGTCTAATTTAATGGAATATCATGTTGATTGTCAAAATGATTCAGATTCAAAACAGAAAGATCCCATTCATGAGCTAGAAAATTACGTAGCAGCATTCTATCTAGGTATGGTTACTTGGCATGAACATCGCCACTTAAATCGCCCTTGGAAAGATTTTGATCCTATTATTGCAAAAAAATTGGACGTTTTTTCCACGGATCTTGTATATACATAATATCAACTGCACAATCAACTATGTCAGTACTCACACAATCAGGCAGAGCAGCTATTGCTGCGAGCATAAAAGAGCAACCAATACATCTTGCTTGGGGATCTGGAGATTCTACCTGGGAAAGCAGCTACAAAGTTGAAAAAACTTTTACAGCAGGCGGCAAGATAAGTTTAGATCACCACACTATTAAAGATGTAAAAGTTTATACAGGGCAAACAATTTATCAGTCAAGCATAGATTATATAGTTGATAGTAGCGCAGGCGCTATTGAGCGTGTAGAAAATGGTGCAATTATAGCAGATAGCGTAATCACTATAGAGTATACTCAAGACACACCACCGGAACTAATTACTTCTGCAACATTAATTAAGGAAGTTGGACGTCGTGTTGTTGATGAGGTTCTCTTCTGTACAGGTGATGAGAATGGAGAGCTTCTAACTCCTACAGGTAGGTTTAAACCCTCTAATGTACCAACCAATAACTTGTACCTTAAATTTACTTTCGATTTCACGGACGCAGCAAATCAAGTTATACGGGAGCTTGGGGTTATGGTTGGTACTAAAGTAAAAGAAGGATTACCTACAGGACAGAGATATTTTGAACTCCAAGACATAGAAGACCATGGGATTTTATTGATTTTGGAACATACAGTACCATTAATCAGGACTTCTGCTACAAGAGAGACTTTTTCATTTGTTGTAACCTTTTGAATTTTTCTAGAATAAAATGACTTTAAACGCCTATTATAACCGCTTTAATCCTGACAAAGAATACGAAAAAAGCTTATTTCTTGCAGGAAGAGGTCTACAGTCAGCAGAATTAAACGAAACCCAAGAATATGCTCTCTCTAAGCTTAAAGGCATAGGTGATGCAATATTCCGTGATGGTGATGTTATAACAGGAAGCAATTGTATTATAGATGCAAAAACTGGTAAAGCTACGCTTGAGGGAGGAAAAATCTATCTTCGTGGAGCAGTTAGAAAAGTAGAAGCAAAAGAATTTGTTATTCCACTGAGTACCACAGTGCGTATAGGTGTTTATTATCTAGAATCCACCATTACAGAACTTGAGGACGAAAATCTTCGTGATCCTGCTGTTGGTACACGTAATTATCAAGAAGTAGGGGCAGCAAGGCTTAAAGTTTCCACCATTTGGGGTTATCAAGCAGAAGGTCTTTCTCCACGTTTTTCTGAAGGAGAATTTTATCCAATTTATAATATTGAAAATGGAGTATTAATAGAATATTCACCACCACCACAAGCAAACATAGTAACTACCGCTCTTGCTCGTTATGACAAAGAAGCCAATGGTTCCTACGTTGTAAATGGCCTTGAAGTAATGTTTTTGCAAAGGGACGAAAAAGGTGGAGAAATATTTGTGATTAATGAGGGCAAAGCTCATGTTGATGGTTATGAGATTGAACTTCCTCACAGTATTCGTGTTTCTTTTGATGAAGATCCAGATATAAAATCAGTTGAATCAGAACCACATACTTTTCAGCCAAATAGCCAAAGAGTAATGGAACTTAAAGTTAATGATTTTCCAATAAGTGAAATTAAAAAAGTAGATATAACTGTTCAAAAAACCATTACTGTTACTCACGGTTCATATTCAGGAGCCATTGATCCGATACCTGACTCTGCAGTACTTGAGATTATTCAAATTAAACAAGGCAATATTATTTATGAAAACAGTACAGACTATAAGTTAAATGCAGGAAACGTTGATTGGTCATTACCCGGCAAAGAGCCAGCTCCTGGAAGTAGTTATCAAATAACTTATCGTTGCCGTACCCACGTAAGCCCTGAAGATATAAGTGAAGAGGGATGTAAAGTAAAAGGAGCAGTTGATAACAGCTTGGTTCTGATTGATTACACCTGGAAAATGCCACGCTTTGATTTAATTACTATAGATGCAAAAGGCGCAATAAGAAGGATAAAAGGCATAGCTCACCCTTGGCGACCATCGGTGCCTAAAGCACCTAGCGGACAACTTTTGCTCTGCTACATTCATCAGACGTGGAAAAAAGGCAAAAAAATAAAAGTAGTGAACAATGCTATTCACGCAGTACCGATGAATGAACTTGAAGCAATGAAGAAGGGAATAAATGATCTTTATGCTCTGGTTGCCTATGAACGTCTACGCAATGATGCAAATTCAAGAGAACCTACCACCAAAAAAGGAGTATTTGTTGACCCACTCTTTGATGATGATATGCGTGATCAAGGAATTTCGCAATCTGTAGCGATAGTAAATAAGGAACTGATATTGCCGATAAACGTAGAAATCATTGATGTTGAAAGGAGTAAAGAACCTTATTTATTGCCATACAAACTTGAGCCGGTACTGGAGCAGCTTTTACAGACCAAAGGAGAAAAGATCAATCCATATCAAGCTTTTGATCCAGTTCCTGCACAAATTACCCTCAATAAAAATATTGACCACTGGACAGAGGTAAAAACAAACTGGAAAAGTCCAGTAACCAGAGTATTTAATGTTAAAGAAACAACAGAGCTGTTGTCAAGTGCCTCATACGAAGCTGAATTTATGAGAGAAGCAGTACAGAATTTTGAAATTGAAGGTTTTGAGCCAAATGAAAAGCTCAAGGAGGTGAAGTTCGATGGTATCGTCATTCAGCCTACTGTATAAGAGGTAAAAAAATATGCTCACAGCTAACAACCAGGGAAAATTAAAGGGAAAGGTGAAGATACCGGCAAATATTCCAGCAGGTACTAAATTAGTACAGTTTTACGGCGATAAAGGAAGCTATGGAGAAACAGCTTATACTGGTAAAAAAACTATTACCATAGAGGAAAGAAGAAGAGTTATCGCAGCAAGAAGAGTTGATCCTTTAGCGCAAAATTTACTTTAAATGAGAGCAGACACATAGGAGGTATAGAGCTATGGTTTGTAAATAAAGGCAAAAAACGTGTTGTTGTGCAGATTAGAGAAACAGCAGTGGGAATGCCCTCGCAGACTGTCATTGCTGAAAGCTATATTGAGCCAAAAGATATAAAGATAGATGGCACAGCAACACGTATTACTTGGTCTCCTGTTTGGTGTGAAGCTGGTAGAGAACATGCAATAGTATTACTTACCGATGATGCAGATACTGCAGTAAAAATAGCAGAACTTGGCAAATATGATGCAGTAAATAGCCGTTGGGTAACAAGCCAGCCTTATCAAGTAGGAGTATTACTGTCATCGAGCAATGCAAGTACTTGGACACCACATCAGAATTTAGACCTTACCTTTCGATTACTAGCTGCAAAATTTAGCGAAAATTCTCACGTTATTGATCTTGGTAAAGTTACTGCAAGTAACGTATCAGATTTAATAATTTTGACAAATGTTGAAAAAGTAGCATTTGATACCAATGTAGAATTTATCTTAACAGATGAAGAGGGAAGAGAAAACTTTTTGTCTGATAACTTGCCGCTTGCGCTGCGTGAAAGACTATCTGGAGAGCTAACAGTAAAGGCAAATTTAAAAGGGTCAAAAGAAAGAAGTCCTATTCTCTATCCTGGGTTACAGCTAGTTATGGGTAATCTTTTAGAGTCTGGAGATTATGTTACAAGAAGTATTACAGCAGGGACTAACACTAAAATTACTATAACATATGATGCGCTAATACCTGGCACTGCAGACGTTAAAACTTATGTAGAAAAAAACGTGGGAGGGGGAGAAAAATGGCAATTAGTAAATTTAACATCAGGAAAACCAATTGGAGAAAGTTGGGTGGAGAGAACTCATGTACTATCAAATTTTAATGCTAGTGAGACGAGGGTAAAATTGGTTTTAAGTGGAACGGTTGTTTATCGTCCTAAAGTCAAAAATCTACGAATCATTGTCACGTAGCGGAATGTCAGATGATAAAACAAGCAGAGGATATTCACTACCTCATCCAGAAAACATTGCTGTGCAGGATGTTGTTCGTATCCGTACCACAATTGAGAAAATGGATGAAGATATTACCGAAAGAGAAAATGAACATAATCAACTAAAAAATAATTTTAAACGATTTAAATTTGAAACTTTTTTAAATTTTTGGGAATGAAAGAAGCAATAGAAGCATTACACCAAAGGATAAAGGATTTAGCAGTAAGTAGCACAGCTGATCAACTGGCATATCTTGCAAAATCGCTGGAATTGATAGCAGATAAAAAAGCTATTTCCAACGTTGTGCAGATGACAACAATAAAAGAAATAATTGATAAACTACAAAAGAGACTTAAGGATTTAGTAGCAAACAGCACTCCAGATCAGCTTGCATATCTTGCTAAGGCATTGGAATCAATAGTTGACAAAAATGCGGTTTCTGAAATTGTGCAGATGACAGATGGTAAGCTAAAAGAACTTCTTGATAGTGCAAAAAAACACTTAAGTGACATAAACAGCAACAAAACAAACTCAATATCGTCAATAACTGCAGCAAAAACAAATTCTGTCAATGAAATTAACAAGCTTAGAGATAATGCCTTAAACACTTTAAAAGCATCATCAGATTCACACATATCGCTACTTGATACGAGAAAAGATGCGAATATTGCAGCAATAAACAGTATTAGCAACAGTCATAAAGATGGTCTTAAAGGTTTAGTAGAAGATTTTCGTGCTGTTAATAATGTACCATCTGGCTCATCAATTATAGGAGAAATAGAAACTCGAACTAAAAACATTCATAATGAGATAAAAACTAGAGATGATCAACTAAGAGCGTTGCTTACAAACGAAATAAGAAAGCGCAATATGGTTGAACCAGGGTCATTACCTTTCTTATTTGGTGTACTTGGTAGAAAAAATAATTACTTTGGCCACGGAACTTTTACGACAGAGCTTGGAAAGTGGAGTAGTGATATAACAAAAACCGACTGTATGTTGCAACTACTAGCAGGTAGCCATACATATGATACAGATTACGTTAGTTTTTATCGGCCAAGACAACTCAATTTTATAGAGGGAAATAAAGGAACATTTATTTACGGAGAGTTATGCACAAACAGTTTTTCGGGTAGTTACGATGAGATATACTATTACCCATATGCTGCACTTGGAGTAGTGTTTGTAAAAAATACAACAAATGTGAACATAAATAAAACAATGGAATTTGTTGGATCATCGTACTCTAGTACGGAGTATGGGGGTGCAGGATTATTTGTGGGAACACCAGATAATACCAATGCTAGTAAATCAATAATTTCGAAAATAATATGGAAAAATGTTTACCAATACACGAGTTCTAATAGCAAATTGGCCGGATCTGGCAATGTAGAAATTCCAGCAGGAAAAACAGTTGCAATGTTACTTTACACATCATCTTATCTATATTCTAGAACACAAGTTAGTCAAGGTATGCTTGCATCAAATTATGTACACAACTATGGTCAATTTATCCAGTGGGGAATATATAACTTACGTAGCAATTTTCTGACCACAGGGCTTGAGGTAGATGTAGAGAGAACACTAAAGGCTTGGCAATGTCCAGGATTATCTGAAACCTATGAGCTCTGGAGGTAGCAAATAATGCCAATTTATATTAGATTTGAAAATAACAAACAGATAGAAGTAACAGTACTTGAAAATAAGCCAACTGGGAATGATTGGTATGAAGCACCAAAGAATTTCGACTGGCAAAAGAGTTATCGATTAATTGAAAGAGGAGAAATTGTTGAGCGTACTAAAGAAGATATACAAAAGGAGTTGCTGGATAATGCGAAGCTTTGTGCATTTGATAGTATGCGTTTTTATTATGATAGCTATATTAACCAATATGCAGGGAATTCTCACCAAAAAGCTAAATCTTATGAGATTCAAGCAGAAGCCGCAAAAAACATTCTAGCAGCACCAGAATCTATAAATAAAAAAGATGCAGCAATTATAGAGCCTTTAGCAAGAGTGAGAGGAATTTCAGTAGTAGAGATGGCAAAAATAATTCAAGAGAAGGCAAAAAAAGCAGTAAAAGAAATAATGAAATGTGAAGAATTGGAAGACATCGCCAAGAAGAAAATTAAAGAAGTCAAAAGTGAAGAAGAGCTACAGACTTTGCTCGATGATTTCAGGAAAACAATGCAAGAAAGTTAAAAAGGGAAGAAATGCCAGAAGAATTTTTACACGGAGTAAAGGTTATTGAGGTAACCTCAGGAGCAAGATCAGTACGTACAGCTAAATTATCAGTGATAGGTGTAATTGGTACTGCCCCTGAAGCTGATGAGCAAAAATTTCCACTGAATAAACCAGTACTGATAGCAGGAAGCTTAAAGGAAGCAGCAAAGCTTGGGAAAAGTGGAACACTACCTTCTGCAATAAACGGAATATTTTCCCAAATTGGTGCAACAGTAGTAGTTATTCGAGTTGAAGAAAGTGAAAACAGTGATACAAAGCTCAAAGAAAGTGAAGCTATTCAAAATATAATTGGTGGAGTTGATGAAGAGACTGGAAAATATCAGGGAATTCAAGCATTCCTCAGCAGTGAAAGCATAATACATGTTGCCCCAAGAATAATAATTGCACCTCAGTTTACTCATCAATTGCCTGAATCTGAAAATCCTAAAAACCCAGTAGTAGCAGCTTTGATAGGAGTAGCAGAAAAGCTAAGGGCAATAATAGTTGCAGATGGACCAAATACCAATGATGAAGAAGCCATAAAATGGAGAAAAAGTGTAGGTAGCTCAAGAGTTTACGTTGTTGACCCATGGGTTAAGGTGTTTATTGAAGGAAAAGAAGAAATTTTGCCGTCTAGCCCATTTGTAGCTGGTTTAATAGCGAAAGTAGATAGCGAACAAGGATTTTGGCATTCACCTTCAAATAAAGAAATAAACGGTATTGTTGGCATAAGCAGGCCTATTGATTTTACGCTCGGTAATACAAATTGTAGAGCAAACTACTTAAATGAAAATGAAGTAACAACGATAATTCATCAAAATGGCTATAGGCTTTGGGGAAATAGAACATGTTCAAATGACTCAAAATGGGCTTTTCTGTCAGTGAGAAGGACTGCAGATTTAATCAACGATAGTCTACTTCGAGCTCATTTATGGGCAGTTGATCGCAATATTACCAAAACTTATATAGATGATGTGATTGAGGGGGTAAATTCTTATCTTGCAAATTTAAAAGCGCAAGGGGCGATTATTAGCGGAAAATGTTATGCAACTCCAGAGCTCAATACACCAACAAATATTGCAAGCGGAAAAGTGTCTTTTGATTTTGAGTTCACGCCACCATATCCAGCTGAACAGATTACTTTCAGGTCACACCTTGTGAGTGGCGCAATATTGTAAAAGGAGAAAGAGAGATGTTACCAAAGATCCTAAAGAATTTTAACGTATTTGTTGATGGTCGTGGTTATGCAGGAAAAATAGATGAAGTAACCTTGCCAAAACTTACCATAAAAACAGAAGAATACAGAGCTGGTGGTATGGATATTCCAATAAATATTGATATGGGCATGGAAAAGCTTGAAGCAGATTTCACTTTTTCTGAATATGACTCTGAGCTCTTTAGACTTTTCGGATTGATAAACAATAATGCTGTTTCTCTTACTTTAAGAGGAGGTTTGCAGGGAAGTAGTGATGCCGAATCAGTAGTAATTAACTTAAGAGGGCTCTTTAAGGAACTTGATTTTGGTAACTGGAAGGCTGCTGAAAAAGCAACACTAAAATGTATAATTGCTGCCAACTATTATAAGCTTACCATTGATGGCAGAGAATTGATTGAAATTGATGCAGAAAACATGATTCGCAAGATCGATGGTGTTGATCAAATGACTTCTATGCGCACAGCTTTAGGGATTTAAATAAAAGGGTAAAATTAATGCAAAAAATTAAATTAACTGAACCAATAAAAATCGATGGAATTTTAGTTTCAGAGCTAACTCTACGTCGTCCAAAAGTTCGAGACCGTTTAGCTGTTGAACGTATGGGTAATAGTGATGCAGAGAAAGAAGTAGCACTGATTGGAAATCTTGCAAGTATTTCAAGAGAAGCAGTAGAAGAACTTGATCTTGCAGACTACAATAAGATTCAGGGAGCGTTACAAGGTTTTTTGTCTCAGCAGAAGATTTAAGGCTGAGCATATTATCACTTAGCTCAATGGTTGGTGGTGGAATCAATCAGTGGCTTGATATGGATATTGAAGAATTTATTACTTGGTTTGAAAGTAGCGGAAAATTATACAAATGAAGGCAATTTCTATAGTAATTGGAGCAACACTGCAAAGCAGTTTTAATAGTACGATAGCAGGTAGCACGAAGCAACTTTCTCGTATTGGTAGTACGATAAAACAACTTGAATCATCAAGTAAATCAGTATCCAAGTTTAAACAATTAAGCCACGATGCTCTGCTTGCTAGGCGTTCTTGGAATGAACTAGAAATAAAGACAAAATCTCTTGCTCAGCAGATAAAAAACGCAGAAGAACCAAGTAAGAGTCTGCAAAATGAGTTTACAAGGTCTAAAACTGCAGCACTGAAAGCTAAAACAGCTTATTTACAAAAAAGAAGTGCTCTCCACCATTTACGCACGGAGTTCAGTAAAAGTGGTAGAGATATAAAATCTCTTATTGGAGATCAAGCTAAACTTGGCTCTTCTATTGAAAAGCTTAAAAATAACTATACAGCTTTAAATTCCGTAATGCAAAAACGTAAGGGAGTTTTAGCGCAAAGAGCAAATTTTAGAGCTCAAATCATGGATACCGTGGCACTTGGCCTCACCCTTGCAGCACCACTTAAGGCTGCAATTAGTTTTGAGAGTGCCATGGCTGATGTAAAGAAAGTTGTAAAGTTTGAAGATACAGATGTAAATGGCTTAACAAAGCTTGGGGAAACATTAAAGGAAATGTCACGAACAATTCCGCTATCTGCAGCAGAACTTGCGCAAATTACTGCAAGTGGTGGTCAGCTTGGTATTGCAGCTAAAGATCTTACAATCTTTACAGACACTGTGGCCAAAATGGCAACTGCATTTGATATGTCAGCAGAAGAAGCAGGCGACGCTATTGCTAAACTTTCTAATATTTATCAAATTAAAATTGGTGAAATGAAAAGCGTTGGCGATGCGATAAACCATATCTCTGATAACACTGCGGCAAAGGCTCAGGACATTGTTCCAACGCTAAACAGGATTGGTGGTACAGCAAGGCAATTTGGTTTAACTGCAGTGGAAGCAGGAGCTTTAGCAAGTAGCTTCATTAGTCTTGGCAAA
This sequence comes from Wolbachia endosymbiont (group A) of Nomada flava, assembly GCF_964027055.1. NCBI lineage: Bacteria > Pseudomonadati > Pseudomonadota > Alphaproteobacteria > Rickettsiales > Anaplasmataceae > Wolbachia > Wolbachia endosymbiont (group A) of Nomada flava. The sequence continues at coordinate 280,257 of NZ_OZ034725.1, forward strand.
ACTCCTGAAAAAGCAGGTACGGCGATTAATGCAATGCTCAGCAAGTTGCAAACAGCGAGTAAACAAGGTGGCAATTTTCAAAAAGCGTTTCAAGTGCTAAAAATAAATGCTCAGGAGTTTGAGAAAGCAATCGGTAAGAATGCACAAGGTACATTACTTAAGTTTTTAGAAACAGTTGCAAAATTAGATAAGCAAGAACGTTCTAGCGTTCTCTTTGACCTCTTTGGTCTTGAATATCAGGATGATATAGCGCTACTTACTGGTAGTCTAGATGAATATAGAAAATCTTTGCGATTAATAAACGAAGAATATCATGGCTCAATGCAAAGAGAGTTTGAAAATAGAGCAAATACTACAGCAAATAATCTTCAGTTACTTAAGAACTCAATAGCAGAATTGGGTATGAATCTTGGTGCGGTATTATTACCACCTTTAAATTTTACTGTTAATCTTCTCAAGTCAGCAACTACACAAGTAGCGCTGTATGCAAAAGAATATCCAATACTGACTACAGTAATCACGAGTACTGCTACAGCGTTGATTAGCATTAAAATAGCAGCTATATCTCTTGGATATGCTTGGACTTTTATAAAAGGTTCTTTATTCGCTCTTTTATCTACTTGGAGAATGTTTGGATCTGTTATTACTTTGGTAAAAATAGGTCTTTATTCTACTTCTGCAGTTTTTCCAGCAATTATTGCTGGATTTAAAGCATTAACAATTGCCGTGATGAGCAACCCTATGGGGCTGATTATTGGTGGTATTGCTGTTGCTGCAACTTTGATAATTACCAAATGGCAAGCAGTAAAGAACTTTTTTGTTACTATCTGGGAATCAGTGAAAATTGTATGGAAGTCTTTTTCTGATTGGGTAGGAAAATTTTGGAATAATATTACTCAGCCTTTTAAAACAATCAATAATCTATGGAGTAAAAAAAATGAGGCTAGACTAGAAGTTAGATCTGTAAATAACGTTATCAGTGATTCTCTTAAGTACCCCGTTACAGCACAAAGTAAGACTGTAGAAAACAAAATGCAATTTAGTATCAATATTCATTCAAGCCCTGAGCAGAATGCACGCAGCATTGCTGATGAAGTAATGGAACGAATTAGAGAACAATTTAGTGGCGCACTTTACGATATAAATTAAATTATGTTATCTCTTGGTCCATATAGATTTTCATTAATTGAGCAAGGCTTTACACGCAGAAGTGAATATCGCTGGCCTGCACTTGAGCGTATTGGGGAAAAGCCATTGCTCCAAAGTATTGGTCCTGGAGAGGACATTGTTGAGCTTGCAGGAGTAATCTATTCAGGAGGGCTGAAGCAAATAAATAATATGCGAAATTCATCGAAACCTCTTTTACTTATTGATGGCCAAGGTAACATTTTAGGCCATTTTGTTATCGTAAAAATAGAAGAAACACAGAAATATTTTTTTCCGAATGGTGAACCAAGGAAAACTGAGTTTCATTTAAGTTTAAAACATTATAGCAATTTATCATCACAAAATAACACTACTGACTTTACTGCAGCTGACAATGATGTACTACAAAACTAAAGAAAATGACATGTTAGATTTTATTTGCTGGAGACACTATGGATTCAGCTCTGGCACAGTTGAGGTTGTATTAAAAGCTAATCCTGGTCTTGCAGAGTATGAGCTTCTTCCTGCAGGGTTAACCATTAAACTGCCTGTAATTCAAAAAGCAATACAAAAGCAAGTAGTAAAACTATGGAATTAAAGTGACACCAGACTTTAGTATTTCAGTAGAGGGAGTTTTAATCACTGAGCTGATAAAGAGTCGATTGGTATCAATGCATATTACTGATGAAGCTGGAGTAATAAGTGATACTGCTATAATTCACCTTGATGACCGTGATTCGTTATTTGAGATTCCTAGAACTGGAGCAAAGCTGAATATTTTACTTGGATATAAAGAAACTGGCATTGTGCCAATGGGAGATTACATAGTAAATGAAATTGTGTTACAAGGCCCGCCACAGGCGTTAAAAATTAAGAGTCATGCAGCAGATTTAAAACAGTCTTTAAAGGAACAAGTGTTTAATGAGTGGCATCAAACTACTTTAAGTGATTTAGTGGAAAAAATCGCAAACAAACATGGCTATCAAGCTAAAGTTGCTGAAGAGTTTGCAAGTATCATGATATCACATATTGATCAGACCGCAGAGAGCGATATGCATTTTTTAACCAGGCTTGCTCAAATTTATGGAGCAATAGCAAAACCTGCAGGAGGGTATTTACTGTTTGTTTCAAAAGGAAAAGCAAAATCAGTTACCGGAAAAACTTTAAGCACTATTACTTTCACACCTGGAGATATTACAAATTGGAAAGTAAGATTTAATGAGCGTAATCAATATGGCTCGGTTATTGCCTACTGGTATGATTATGAAAAAGCAGAGACTATAACAGAAAAAGTAGGTGATCAGGAACCAAGCTATATTCTGCGAGATGTTTATGCAAGCAGTGATTTGGCGCAAAGTGCAGCATCTGCAAAATTAAATCAGCTGATGAGCAGTACAGTAACACTTAATATCACAATGCCAGGAAGTCCTGAATTATTTGCCGAAGCAAAGATCAACCTTTTGGGGTTTCGCAAAGGAGTTTATGGTGATTGGATAATAAATAAGGCTGGGCATGTAATTGATAATTTGGGCTATCGTACTATATTAACAGCAGTTATGGGAAAGTAAATTGATAATTTCCTCATAAATATCTTTTTTTTCTTTATTATTGTTTAATTCCTCTACAGCAAGATCTAAAGGAGTTTTTTTATCTTTATTTTTAGCAAGAGAATGTGCTCCATTTTCCAGTAGAAATTTAGTAATTTCCAAACGTCCTTCCTGTGCAGCATAGTGCAAAGCTGTCCAGCCAAAAGCATCAGTAATATTTATATCAATGCCCTCTTTAATTAGAAATTTTACAACTTCTAAACAGCCTCCGCTTGTAGCATAGTGTAATGATGTTGCGCCAAAATGATGAGTAGCATTGATATCTACCACATTTTTTATTAAGGACTTTACAGTATCTAAGTTACATTTTTTAGCTGCAGTAGACAATCTTTCCAGATTATTGCCATTTGCATTACTTTTTATTGGTATGTTTTTTGAAGGTCTAAAATGTTGAAACAAAAAGATAGTACATATTATTGGTATTATCGAATTTACTAATAATTTTCGAAAAAGGCTAGATTTCATGTCTCTTATATTATTTGCATCGCTTGTTCAGTGCAACCAATTAACTTTATTTTAGAAAAGATTTTTTGGACGTAATTTTGATGAATCTTGTATATATCAATACGCAGCTATTTGTGCAAGAGAACTTTAAGATGAAAAACCAAAGTACAGGAAAGATCCCTGTAGCAGTAATTGCTACTATGGTAATACAAACAATAGCATTTATCTGGTGGCTGGCCAAACTCGACTTAAGAGTACACATGCATGATAAATTTATAGAACAAAACCAAAGGACTACAGAAATCATCTATCGTCTTGAAGAAAGGGTCAAAAACCTTGCTGAAGAAGTTAACGAGCTTGAGCAGAGACAAAAATAACTATAACAAATGACAAAGTACATTTTATCTGTAGATGGAGGAGGAATTAGAGGAATAATTCCTGCCATTATTCTAGCAGAAATTGAATCTAGGACAAAAAAGCCAATTTCCCAGATCTTTGACTTAATGGCAGGAACCTCAACCGGTGGAATTGTTGTTGCTGGACTTTGTAAAAGCAATAAACTTCAATACTCTGCCAATGATTTGGTTGAACTTTACCAAGAGTATGGACCATATATCTTTCAAGCATCACTTTGGAGAAAATCAATCGCTTCTTGGCTGAGTGGTTCTCAGTACTCATATAAAAATATGGAATTTATTCTCAACAAATACTTCGGCGAAAGCACTATGGCCGATGTTGCTAGTAATCTACTGCTCACCAGTTATGACATTCACAATAGTTGTGAATTTTTCTTCAAAAGTTGGAAAGAAGAAAACATTAAGTTAAAAGATGCACTCAGAGCTACAACAGCTGCTCCAACGTACTTCACACCAAAACGTCTAAAAATTAGCCAAAGAGAGAGAGTGTTGATAGATGGCGGAGTGTTTGCCAATAATCCAGCGGCTTGTGCATATGCAAGTGGTAAAAGGTTATTTCCAAATGATGAGATTATACTGCTATCAATAGGCACTGGTGGAACAAATAGAAGTATAAAGTATGCTAACTCAAGGAGATTTGGCAAAATAGGGTGGATCAAGCCACTACTGAATGTGATGTTTGCTTCTGGATTGGATTGCGTTGATTATCAACTAGAACAAGTAATAGATGATAAATACATAAGAATACAATCGCAATTGAAAGTAGCATCGACTGAGATGGACAATATTACACTCAAAAATATCAAATTTCTTCAGCAAGAGGCAAGTAAAATGATAGAGGATAACCAGAAAGTGATAGACAAATTCTGCAAGCAAAATCCAAAACTATAACTGAGCTAGAAAAACGAAATAAGCGAGTTTCTAGTATCTACTTTAATAAATTTACTAAAATATTTTTTTAATATTATATATTGAATACAGAAGCACAAGAATTTCATTCAGCAATGCAGATAATTAATTATGTAATCACCTTCATTGATATTTTAATATATTGTGTAGAAATCAGTAAACTAATGTTGCTTTTAATTCAGGTTAAGTTTTGGAAGCGTGATTTTCAAGTTCCTCAATAGATAAATCTGTTATTTTAGAAATAGCATCAACAGAAACGTCCAACATACGTAGATTATTTGCAACCTTTATTGCCTCTGCTTTGTAAATCGGGAATGTTGCTACCAAATGTTGACATTAAACTTTATGATATGAGGTATCTTTGATGTTTTTACGCTACTAAATTCATGATATCCATCTCTTGGCGATTTAAGCCTATTTTTAGAGTATTTATAAAAAGACGATAAGACCCCTTCTACATCTAAAGCCTAAAATGCAATTCTCAGATGATCTCTGACAGACGTTTTTTTCATCAACACATTCAAAACAATAAAAAGATTGAATATTTCTTCAGAATTGTGTATAATTATTAATGCTTTTTAAGTGGATTTCCTATTGTTCTTTCCAAGTTTCTTGGTGCACGTAACGATTATACTCTAAAAGGAATGTTGGTTACTGAGAAGAATGAAGACATCATCATCAGCGAAAAAAAAGAGAAAATTGACGTAGCTACTTAAGGCAGGTGTCTCTATTGCAGCTGAGACAGCTGATCACTCATGATCAAATAAAAAAGTTATAAGCACACAGATTGGATTACAGTATCTTTTTTAAGAAGAAGATTTATCTTGCTTAAAAACTTGTAGATGCTATATTTTACATAAATTCTTCAATGCGAGGCTTTTATGTTTACTAATAGAATATCTAATAATCTGGATCAGCTGCAATTTTTTGTAGAGTTTTTAAATGAAAATTATGAAACTCAGAAACATCTTGGTCTTACACCGCTACATTTAGCAGCAGGAAATGGTCAGTTGGATTTAGTCAACACTTTATTAGGAGAAGGTTTAGATATTAATTCAGAGATTAAGTACGATGGCTTTACGCCACTGTATTTTGCAATTGCAAAAAATCGCTTAGAGATGGTTAACTTTCTTATTGCTCATGGAGCAGATGTAAACCATAAGGCCATTCTAGGCTTTACACCTTTAAGTTTTGCATCCCAGCAAGGCTATTTAGATATAGTCAACACCTTGATTGCAAATGGAGCAGATCTTAGTACTAAAACAGATAAACTTAATACACCTTTACACCTAGCAGCAGAGAATGGTCATCTAGATATAGTAAATGTTTTTATTGAAAAGGGATTAGATGTTAATGCTGTAAATAATGATCGAGCAAGACCTTTGCATTCTGCAGTACAAAATGGTAATCTCGAGGTAGTTAAAGCTCTTGTTTCACATGGGTCTGATATTAATGCTGGATCTTTAGGAGTAGGTAATCATAAAGTTGATGCGAACATTACAGCCTTACATCTGGGAACACAAACTGGTAGATTAGATATAGTTAAGGCTCTGCTTGAAGCGGGAGCAAACGTTAATACAAAAACAGGTGATAAGATTACACCTCTACATTTAGCGTCTCAAAATGGCTTTTTAGAGTTAGTAGACATTTTAATAAAAGCAAAATCTAATGTTAATGCTAAGGATTATGAGAATCTTACACCTCTGCATTTAGCAGCAGAACGTAATCACTTTGGAGTAGTTAAGTCTCTTCTTCTAGTAAGGGGAATTGATGTTAATGCTAAAGGCCACGATAATTCCACAGCTTTACATATAGGATCTCAGAATGGTCACTTAGAAGTAGTGAAGCTACTAATAGAGAAAAAAGCCAATGTTAATGCTAAAAAAAACGAAGGTTTTACACCTTTGCATCTAGCAATTCAGCAAAGTCATTTCGAGGTGAGTGATTTTTTAATTAAAAATGGAGCAAACATTAACAACGTGGATGATCAGAATTGGACTCCTTTACATAATGCAGCATATAATGGTTTTTCTTTAAAAATAGTAGAGAGCTTAATTGCAAAAGGAGCAAATATAAATGCAAAGATGGATGATGGTAGAAGAGCTCTACATTTGGCCGCAGAGCATAATCACTTGGAAATAATGAATTTCTTGGTTGAAAATGGAGTAGATGTTAATGCTCTAGATAACAGAAGTTGGACTCCTCTACATTGTGCAACATATGATGGTAATTTAGAAGTTGCTAAATCTTTGCTTAATAAAGGAGCAGACATTAATGCTAAAACAGTTAAAAGTACTACACCTCTACACTTTGCAGTAGACCATGATCATTTAGAGGTGGTTGAATTGCTCTTAAAAAAAGGGGCAGAAGTTAATGCTCTAGATCACATAAATTGGACTCCTTTACATTTTGCAGCAGAAAAAGGTTATGATCAGATAGCAACCGTTCTATTGAAACATGGTGCTGATGTAAATGTAAAAGAAAATCAAAATAAAGGCACAGCCCTACATCTTGCAGCTCAATATGGTCATCCTAAGGTAGTTAAAACTCTTATTATAAATGGAGCGGATGTTAATGCAAAAATGGATAAAAATGCTACGCCTTTACACTTAGGGGCACAAATTGGTAATTTAGATATAGTTAGGTCTCTACTTATGAGCGGAGCATACTTTAATGCTGGAGCTGAAGGAGATAGATATGTTTTACCATTACACTTTGCAGAAAGAAGAGGAAACCCAGAAGTTATAAAATTACTAAAATTGACTGAGAAGTTATTTAAGGCTATAGAAGATAATAATTATTTAGGAATTGAGAGTTCAATTAGAGATGGAGCAATCATTAATTCGAAAAACGTGGATGGAAGAACGCCATTACATTATGCTGTTAATAATGGGCATATAAAAGTTGTAAATATCTTGCTAGCAAATGGAGCTGATGCTACTAAAGTTACTAACAAAGGTAATACACCATTACACACTGCTGCTTCCAAAGGTCATAAAGAAATTATTGAAGCTTTGTTACAACGTGTAAGCCACAATAAATTGAGTGATTTTATTAATGCTAAAACAATAGTTAAAGGCACTACATCGTTGCATGTTGATACTGAAAATAGCTTTTTTGAAGCTGTAAAGTCTTTGTTGAAACATGGTGCAATTTATAACATCAAGAATAAAGAAGGTAAAACACCACTTGATCTTTCTCGAGACCAGAATATTACTAACCTATTGAAATTAGTAGAAGAGCTGTTTGAGAATGCAAAAAATGGTAATGTTGAAATTATCAGTAAGCTGAAAGCAATAAAACCTGATGAGCGCGTAGCTGTAACAAATGCTCGTGATGATCAAGGCAAGTCATTAGTCCAGGTTGCAGTAATTAATAAACACTCAAACCTTGCAAGTAGATTATTAGAAATATTAAAAAGTCCAGATCAGAGTTTACAAGATGTCAGCGTAGAAAATCGAGTAAAGAGTTTGAAGTTATAGCTCTCTTAAATGAAACTCTAATGAGGGTGCCAAGATCTAGATCATTTAGAAAATTATAGTGGGCTTTACATCTTATTAATTATAAATTAACTTACTATCTAATCAATCCCTAAGTCATGTATGAGTAACATTTTGATAATATTAGCAGCAGGAAAGAGCAGTAGAATGAATTCTGAATATTCAAAAGCGTTGCACCAAGTGGGAAATCTTACTCTTTTAGAGCATATAATTTCTAATGCAAAATCGCTGAGTCTAAAAAGCTTATCAATTGTTGTTAACAACTCCCTTCTAAAAGATTTAGAAAAGTTTGATACCCTAAAAAGTATAATCGATCAATACAATATAAAACTAATAATTCAAGAAGATATTACAGGTACTGGCACTGCAGTTAAAATTGCTCTAGAAAATCTGGAGGAGTTATCTGATCAAGACATAGTTTTAATACAGTATGGAGACACTCCCTTTATATCTAGTGATACAGTTATGAAAATGACTGATTGTTTAAAGTATAATAATTTAGTTCTTCTTGGATTCAATAGTCAAGATGAACAATATGGAAGATTAGTAATTGATAATTACGGAAATGTTCAAAAAATCCTAAAAAATGGCGATAAAATGCTTCTTGCAAACTCTGGAATAATAGTTTCATATGCTAAAGATCTTTTTACCTTAGTAAAAGAAATAAAATTTAATAATTCGACCAATGAATATTGTCTTAATGATATAGTACCCATTGCAGCAAACAATAACTTGAGTGTAGGTTATGTAGTTTCTGATGAAAGAGAAGCAATGGGAGTAAATAATAAAGAGGATTTGATTAAAGCCGAACACTATTTTCAAAAAAAAAGGCGGCCAACTTTTCTTTCATAACTACATTTTTTTATTCATTAATTTAAGTTGACATTTGTTTTATACTGGTTTTATAATATCTTTTGATTCTTACTTGTAAGATAATTGGTACGACAAATTTTCCTAGTTGTAGTGAGAGGGTATACATGGGGATATTAATAACAGGTGCTGCAGGTTTGATAGGGTCAACCTTGGTGAAAAAGTTAGAAAACCAGGGCCATGAAGTAATAAGCTGTGATATTAGGTTTCACAACAATCCACTCAGTTTTTTTTCAGAAGATATAGTACCACTACTTGCTAAGTGTACAGGAATTATTCATCTGGCTGCAATTTCTCGAGTTATACATGGTGAACTTTATCCTGAACTGTGTAGAAAAATTAATGTTGATGGTACAATGCAGTTTTTAGGGTTATGTAAGTCACTTTCAAATAAACCATGGTTTATATATGCAAGTAGTAGGGAAGTCTATGGAGAGCAGAAGGAACTGCCAGTTACAGAATCTGCTAGTATCGATCCAATAAATAATTATGCAAAAGGTAAAGCATTTATTGAGGAACAAATAACAAGTTCAAAAGATTTTAATGTAGCAATATTACGCTTTTCAAATGTATACGGTGGTTTACTAGATCATAACAGTAGAGTAATTCCTGCACTCTGTATTAATGCATTAAGAGGTGATCCAATTAAAATAGAAGGTAAAGAATGTGTTTTTGATTTTACCTATTTGGATGATGTTATAGAGGGTATATGCTTAACTGTTAAATATTTACAAAGCGAAAAATCTTCTCTTCCTGCTATTCATCTTACTACTAATAGCCCATGTACTTTAGAAAACTTAGCAAAAACAATATTAAAAGTCACGAAAAGTGATTCTAGAATTGATTTTTATCCTCCAAGAAATTTTGATGTAACTAAGTTCCATGGTGATTTTACTAGAGCTAAAGAGCTACTTGGTTGGTCTCCAAAACATTCATTAGAAGTAGGATTAAGTAAATTTATAAAAAGTCTACAAAACAATACACAACAATATCCTAACAATATAGATATGGTAATATATGAAAATATTAAAAGTTATTCATGGTTACCCTCCTTATTATAGTGCTGGTTCAGAGGTTTATAGCCAAACTCTTGCTCATGAACTAGCAAATAACAATGAGGTACAAGTATTTACTAGGTATGAAAATAGCTTTTTACCTGATTTTTATTACACTACAGTCCTAGATCGTAGTGATTCCAGAATCTTACTGCATTTAATTAATATACCCATAGCTAAATATCGTTACAAATTTATCAATGAAGAAGTAGATATACAATTTAAAAGAGTAATAGATAACTTTCAGCCAGATCTTATACATTTTGGTCATCTTAATCATCTATCAATTACTTTACCAGAAATTGCTTTTAAAGAAAATATACCTACAATTTTTACGCTACATGACTTTTGGTTAATGTGTCCAAGAGGAAGGTTTATTCAACGCAATTCTGAAGATTTGTTACGGCTTTGTGATGGACAAAAGGATCAAAAATGTGCAACCCAATGTTACAAAGGATATTTTACAGGAGATAAAGAATTCCTGAATTTAGACATAAATTATTGGGAACAATGGGTTGCAACTAGAATGAAGCACACAAGGAAAATAATAGACTATATAGATTACTTTATTTCCCCATCGAAATTCTTGATGGACAAATTTACTCAGAATTTTAATGTTCCGATAAACAAAATTTCTTATCTTGATTATGGTTTTGATCTCAATCGTCTTAAGAATAGAAATAGAGCACAAGAAAAAGAGTTTATTTTCGGTTATATTGGTACTCATACTCCCGAAAAAGGTGTTGATCTATTATTGAAAGCTTTTTCTCACTTATCATCTAAAGCAAAACTTAGAATTTGGGGAGCAGCAAGAGAAGAAACTAGAGCTTTAAAAGCGATTACCGATCAATTTTTACCTATTGTTAAAGAAAGAATAGAATGGATGGGAAGTTATGATAACAAGAATATAGTTACTGACGTATTTAATAAAGTTGATGCAATAGTCGTTCCTTCAATTTGGGGTGAAAATTCACCGTTAGTAATACATGAAGCACAGCAACTTAGAATACCAGTTATAACAGCCGATTATGGTGGCATGGCAGAATATGTAAGAGATCGACTATTGTTTAAGCACAGAGATGCAAGTAGTTTATCAGAAAAAATGCAAATCCTATCTACAGATCAGGAGTTATATAGTAAACTTACCCAAAAAGGCTATCCTTATACTAAAAATGGAAATATACCTTCTATAAGTGAGCATACTGAGAAACTTAACAAGATTTACCGTAATGCTATTGAAAAGAAAGGCAAGTCAGTAGCTTTGAAACCTGGTCCTTGGAGAATTACTTTTGATACTAATCCAGATTACTGCAATTTTGCTTGTATAATGTGCGAATGTTTTTCACCATACAGCAAAGTTAAAGAAGAAAAGAAAGCTAAAGGAATAAAACCTAAGATACTGTCGATAGAAACTATCAGAAAAGTAATTAAGGAAGCAGCTGGCACACCTTTAAGGGAAATCATTCCTTCTACTATGGGTGAACCTTTAATGTACAAAAGCTTTGATGAAATAATCAATTTGTGCCATGAGTTCGGCCTGAAGCTTAACCTCACGACCAATGGTTCTTTCCCTATTAAAGGAGCTAAGAAATGGGCTGAATTATTGGTACCAATTTTATCTGATGTTAAGATTTCCTGGAATGGAGCAACTAAAGAAACTCATGAAAGAATCATGAAAGGTTCAAAATGGGAAGTAGTGACAGAAAATTTAAAAACTTTCCTTGAAGTGAGGGATAAATACTTTAGCGATACAGGTGAAAGGTGTACCGTTACTTTACAATTAACATTTTTGGAAAGTAATTTACATGAACTCTATGACATAGTTAAGATGGCCATAAAAAACGGCATAGATAGAGTTAAAGGACATCATCTTTGGGCGCATTTTAAGGAAATTAAGGATCTATCTATGAGAAGAGATGAATTAGCAATTAGTAGATGGAACACGGAGGTGAGAAGGTTATACGAACTTAGAGATAATATGCTATTGCCAAATGGTAAAAAGATAAAATTAGAAAACTTCACAATCCTTTCTCAAGAAGGTATTAGGGATTTGGCTCCAGGTGGTCAATGCCCATTTTTAGGTAAAGAAGCATGGATAAACAATGAAGGAAAGTTTAGTCCTTGCTGTGCCCCAGATGAACTCCGTAAGACATTAGGAAATTTTGGTAATGTTAATGAGGTTAAACTCGAGGAAATATGGCAGAGTAGTGAGTACCTAAGCTTACAAAAGAATTATTTAAATTATAAATTATGCAAAACATGCAACATGAGAAAACCTTTGATCAATTAATCAAAGATAATCTTAAATCTATTAAAATTTCACCGTGTGAGAGCTTTCACGAATTACTAGGAAATCCTTTGTATGAAAATAGGTTTATAAAGGTTGGTAAATTTCATGAGCCCGGTCTTGCACCGGTTTATGATCAGACAGGTGCTTATCATATCAATGTAAGAGGAGAAGCAGTTTATCATAATAGATTTCTAAAAACTTTTGGATTCTACTTTAATAGAGCGGCCGTAGAAGATGATACAGGGTGTTACCATATTGATTCATCTGGATGTAGAGTATACAAACAGTCGTATCAATGGATTGGAAATTATCAGGAAGATATTTGTGTAGTTAGAAGACATGATAAATGTTTTCATATTAATTTAAATGGCAACAGGATTTATCAGGAGGAATATGATTATGTTGGAGATTTTAAGGATGGTATCGCTGTAGTCTATGAAGATGGTAAAGCTACACATATTAATCATCATGGAAAGTTAGTACATAATAAATGGTATAAGAATCTTAATGTTTTTCATAAAGGCTATTCTGTTGCAGAAGATCAACATGGTTGGTTTCATATAGATATTAATGGTGATCCTGTTTACCAGCAGAGATTTAAAATGGTAGAAGCATTCTATAATGGCATGGCAAAAGTTGAAACTTTTGAAGGTGTGTTAGGACAAATCGATATTACCGGAAATGTAAAGTTTAGTATTTTTAATTTAGGTAAAAAATCTCAAGTGCATAGGATTTCTGCAGAACTTTCAGCCTTTTGGAAAACGTACCTAACAAGCGTTGCTATTGAACTTGATTTGTTAAATATTTTACCTGCAACTGTGACGGTTTTATCTAAAAAGTTAAACATTGTCGTACCAAATCTAGAAAGGCTGTTAAGGGCGTTGTGGGAAATAGGGTTTATTGATTACGATAAGGACGAGGACTTATGGAAACTATCATCAAAAGGTAAGTGTTTTAAGGAAATACCATTTTTGCCAAAAGCAGCAACGATGTGGGCAAGAGTTGCCGCTGAAAAGAATTGGTTAAAGATTGCCGATATACTAAAACAGAAGTCAATCTCTTCATTTGAATCTTTTAAGGAAAGAGAAGCATCAGAAGATAAGAAAATAGCGTTTTACCAAGCATTGCTAGGATATTCTAGGTTTGATACTAAAGAGTTTAATTCTAGGATCAATATAGATGGTGCTAAGAATATATTGCTATTTGGTGTACACTCTTTATTTCTTGCTTATTCTGATATACACAATAAAGGTTCTATAGGCCTATATAACGAACATAAAGTACCAAGACAGTTAGTAGAAAATTTAAAAGTCAAACTTATAACTCAGGAAGAACTATCAGCTACAAATTATGAATTAGGTGTCTTTTGCCGCTTTCTGCAGCATTATGATGATGATAAAGTATTATCTTATTTAAAATTGGTCAAAGGAATATCTCGTATTTTATTGATAGAAACTATTTTAGATTACCGCTCTCCAGCTGGAGGCTCTGTAGATATTAATGTCATGGTTGAAACAGGAGGTAAACTAAGAACATTAAGCGATTGGGAAAAAATACTCAAACAAGTAAAAGGATTCAAAATTTCTTCTGTTGTACCTTTAACAGATTACTTATCAGTCATTGATGTCAGGTGTTAATCATATGAAAATACTACAAAAAAATGGTTTTTTTATTATCAAAAATCTGGTTCCTTTAGAACTAATAACTCAGTCTTTAAGTGATATAACAAATAAAATATCAAAGCTATCCCAAGAACTAAGTGTTTCAACTTCTGACTACTTAAACTGTACTGGCAGATGGGGCATGTTATCTCAAGTAACTAGAATTATCTCTCAAGCATTAGATAAAATTATTAAAAATTACCTTGAAAAGTCACTTCAGTGTCATATACTGCAGAAAAAATCAAATGTTATATGTAAAACTGCTGATTTAATAGATGCAGTTCCCTTCCATCAAGACATCTCCTATAGTTTCAATGATCCTTACCACTTTTCTGTTTGGTTAGCTTTGAATAATGTCAGTGAAACTTCAGGTGCACTGCAAATTATAGAAAACAGTCATAAATGGGAAATACAGCCTTTAGTTGATTTTTGGTACCCATATTTCTTTGATCAGTACTCAAATAACCGAGAAAATTATAAAATTAAGTCACTACCTATTTCAGCAGGAGATGCGATAGTTTTTGATTCACGGTTATGGCATGGTAGTGATAAGAATACAGATGCTAAAGATAGATTTGCTTATGTAACAAGGTGGATTGTAAAAGATCAAGATCTTCCCTATGTGCCAAAACCTCAGCCTTCAGTTTTTGGTATACTCAATTGTGGTGAGTTAACAGAATCTATACTGAGAAAATGCTTGTCATTATTTGGCTACCAGGAAAGTATAAAAGCAAAAAACATGGAAGAACTTATCAAGAGCTGGTTAGCCTTTATTACAGACACAACTACAAATATTTCTGAGATCGACACTACTGAGACTAAGCAAGATTTATATAAGCTACTTATTCTAAATAGAGCATCAGCACTACATGATGCTGGAGACATTTCAGGAAAAATATACAAAAATTTATGGTTTTCACTACTTGTATTTCTCAATAAAAAAGTCAACGTAGTGGAGCTAGCATTATAAATGAACAGAGGTAGAGTTGATAGCTTCAAATGTGTATTGATGTTCATCTTGAATATAGTATCTAAATTCAAGCTTAATGTACTTATAATGTTTTTAGTTGCCCTGGTGGTAGCTGTTGATTTGTCTTTTAGAAAGTATTTAGTAAAAAATATTCTAGATACAGCTGTAAAATATCAGGAAGGTAATGTAATTGAAAATCTTTTATTACCTGTAAGCGCTTATCTTGGTATGGCATTACTTATCACTACTGCTTTTAGATTCTATGGCTATTTTGTTGACATTCGAATGTTTACCTTAATGCGTCAAAAGATAGCTGATATATCTTTTTGTAGGCTACTCCAACAAGACCATTCCTATTATCAGAACAATTTATCTGGAAGCTTAGTACATAAGGTCAGTAACTTAATGGATAGTGTGATAGAGTTAATAAGATTGCTTATAGATTGTTTTTTCGGTTACAGCATAGCATTAGTCTTAGCTATTTATACCTTATCATTAGTAAACATAAAATTTGCAATCGCTACATTCACTTGGGTAAACATTTTTATTTTAGTCTCGATTTTCAGCTTTCGTGTACTTACTGAATTAGCTGATAATTACTCTAAACAAAATTCACAAGTAATAGCTAGTATAGCAGATAGTATTTTAAATGTTATATCAGTAAGGTTATTTTCTCAGCAAGCACATGAGAGACACAAATTTTTTCAAATATGCAAGAAAAGAACTATTGCAGAGAGAAAATTACAATGGGCATACTTTTGGCTTTGGTTTATATATGGCTATTCATTTGATATACTCCAAGCAGTAAACTTGTACTTTTTAATTCATGATTATCAATTGAACAAGATCGCAATAGGAGATATTGCTCTTGTACTTGGAATTAATATATCAATTATAGAGTTTCTTAACCATCTAACTAGGAATCTTACACAATTTTCTACTCATTTTGGCAAAGTTTCAGATGCATTGCCAATCTTGACTACTGTACCAGAAATTCAAGATAAGGAAAATGCTAAAGAATTAAATTTATTAAGTGGAAGAATAACGTTTAATAATGTTTCTTTTTCTTATGAAGGTCAGGAGCCATTATTTCAAGATTTTTCAGTTACCATTAATCCTTGCGAAAAGGTAGGTCTAGTTGGTTATTCTGGAGGTGGTAAATCTACTTTTATAAACTTAATTCTAAGGCTATTTGATGTTAAAAAAGGTAATATACAGATTGATAATCAAATAGTATCAGAAGTTACACAGAGTTCTTTGAGGCAACAAATATCTGTAATACCTCAAGACCCATTGTTATTTCATAATACTATTTTAGCAAACATCATATATGGTAGACTTCAATCTACTATCGAAGAAATAATGAGAGCTGCAAAGCTAGCTGGTATTCACGATTTCATTATGACTCTACCAGATCAATATGGAACTACAGTTGGAGAAAAAGGCATCAAGCTATCTGGAGGAGAAAGACAAAGAATAATAATAGCAAGGGCATTTTTAAAAAACGCTCCAATATTATTTCTCGATGAACCAACTAGTCAGTTAGATTCTATAACAGAAAAAACAATTCAAATGAGTTTATTTAAACTGATGCAAAATAAAACTACGATTACTATAGCACACCGTATTTCTACACTTTTACACATGGACCGAATTATAGTATTTAACAAAGGAAAAATTGTCCAAGATGGTAAACACGCTGAACTAGTTTCTAAGCAAGGTCTTTACAAGGAACTTTGGAATGCTCAAATTGGTTGTTTGAATGTCGAAAAAGAAGATGGAAAAAATTATTGATCTGAGAAGTGACACTACAACTCTGCAGAGCTCCAACATTATAAATGCAATAAGTAATGCAACTGTTGGAGATTTTGCTTATGGTGAAGACAAAAGCTGTAATGACTTATCAGAATATTGCAAACAATTATTCAAAGTAGAAGAAGCATTATTTGTAACCAGCGGTATGCTTGCAAATAGATTAGCCATTGCCAGTCAAACAAGTCCTGGTGATGAACTAATAACTCATTATAATTATCACGTTAATTTTTTCGATAGCGCAGGCAATGCAAAAGTAAATAATATCGTATTTAATTGTATTAGAAATAATAGCGGAATCTTAGATGTTGATGAAGTAGAATATGCTATTAATTCTAAGCCGAGGTATAAAATTTTTGCTCAGGTGAGTCTTGTTTCTATAGAAAATAGTATAAATGGGTTTAATGGTAAAATTTATCCTTTTGAAAAACAAGTCGAGTTATATCACTTTTTAAAAGCTCACAATGTAAATCTTCATTTAGACGGTGCGAGAATATTTAATGCTCATATCGAAACAAATATTGCTTTAGCAGATTATGCTAAATATGTGGATACAATGAGCTTTTCTTTTACTAAAGGACTTGGCGCTCCTTTTGGTTCAATGCTTATGGGTAAAAGAGAGATAATTGAAAGGGCTAAAAAGCTACAGGTTTGGCTAGGTAGTGGTTATCATCAGATAGGGTATTGTGCTAATGCAGCAAAATACGTACTACAGAATAATATCTCTAGGCTTAAAGAAGATAATAAGCTCGCTAAATTGTTTGCAGATAAGATTAAAGAAATTCCACACATAAAACTGGTACTACCTTATCCAGAAACTAATATAGTAAGCTTTAGTATAAAAGCACTAAATGTAACTAATGAGGTTTTCTTGAGTAAGTGCCAAGCTTATGGTTTATTGCTTTTTCCTTGGATCGAGTCTCATATAAGAGCAGTTACCCATCTTGGCACAAAGGAAACAGACATCATGAAAGCTGCTGAAATTATAAAGGAGGTTGTGTTAAATTTAATATGAGAATAAAAATAGATTTCTTTAGCGATTCAAACACTGACCCTTCAGCTAAAATGAGGGAAGCGATGGCTAAAGCAAAAGTTGGAAACGAAGCTGCATGTGAAGATCCAACTGTGAACGAATTAGTGGCAACCGCATGTAAAATATTAGGTAAACCTGCAGGAATCTTTTTGATTTCAGGAACGATGTCCAATGTAATTGCTTATAAAGTACACATTCAAAGACCTGGTGATTACTTGCTGCTTGATGAAACTTCACATCCGCTTATAGTACAATCTGGCTTGATCGCAGCCCAGGCACATGCCACTCCTTTGCCCATCAAAGGTACGAGAGGAATATTTACTGGAGAACAAATTGTTGAGTTTATTACTCGTCCTAGTTTAAGAAATATTCCGAGAGTTGGGCTTGTTTCTATCGAACAAACGACAAATTTTGGAGGTGGAGCTGTGTGGCCTTTAGAATATATTCAAGAGATCTCAAGTCTTTGTAAAGAGAATGACGTATTCACTCATTTAGATGGAGCAAGACTGTTCAACGCTTGTGCTCATACTAAAATATCTCCAAAGGAGTATGCAAGTTATTTTGATTCGGTATTCATTGATTTTAGTAAAGGATTAGGTGCTCCAATGGGCGCAATATTGCTTGGAAGTGAAGAGTTTATTGAAAAAGCTTGGTACTATAAGTTTCAAATTGGCGGAGGTATGCACCAA
Organism: Wolbachia endosymbiont (group A) of Nomada flava; assembly: GCF_964027055.1. Lineage (NCBI taxonomy): Bacteria > Pseudomonadati > Pseudomonadota > Alphaproteobacteria > Rickettsiales > Anaplasmataceae > Wolbachia > Wolbachia endosymbiont (group A) of Nomada flava. The sequence continues at coordinate 298,659 of NZ_OZ034725.1, forward strand.
GCTGGCATTATTTCAGCTGCATGTTTATATGCTCTACATAATAATGTAAATTCTTTAGAAGAAGATCATAAAAAAATGCAGCACCTTATAGAAGGCCTAGACTCCATAGATCAAGTTATAATTGATATCGACCTGTATAAAACTAATATAGCGTATTTTTCATTACGTACTAATTGTATATCTACTCAAGAATTAATAAACGTACTAATGACAAATTATGGAATTAGAATGGCTAACATCAAAGGTAAAATCAGAGCTATAACACATAGAGATATAAGCTATGAAGATATTAATGCTACTGTATCTGCTATAAGAAAGATACTAAGTAAGTAATTTTCTGCACTAATTGTTTGCAAACTTCTTGTCAAACAATATTATACCAATATAGTATTATGCTAGCATCTGCATAGAGCTATTTGGGAATAGGTGTGAACTTTGTCTTCTTTCAATATTTACTATTCTTCTGTGGATATATGCTGCTTTATTTATCAAGACAAAGTATACCAATTGCTCTACCACTGTTAATAGATACTGACCATGTAAAATTAAGCTATTTTTTTGCCTGCTTTTCTTTTTTTTATGGAGTATCAAAATTTGTTAATGGAATAATCATGGACTCCAAAAATAATCCATTATTTATGTTTGGGCTATGCAATATTGCAACTGGATTATTAACCATTGGTATAACTTTATCATATAATAATCTAACTTTATTACTGTTAACATTAATATTATTAGCTTGGACACAAGGGTTAGGTTGGCCAGCTATTACCAAGTTTATGGTTACAAACTCTAGCATCTCTTCAATTGCATCATCATGGGGAGTTATGAGCGCATCTCAGCAACTTGGTTCTTGTATTACTTTAATTGTATTACCAAGTATAATAAAAATGTATGATGCAAAGAGTGCATTTTTGTACTCTGGTCTCTTATGCTTACTTTTTGGAATTTATATAATATTAAAAGCATATTACAAAGAAATTGCCAACTTTACTACCTATTATAAGGTGCATAAATCTCAAATAGGTATCAAGGTAACAAGTTCCATATGGTTTCTATGTTGTGCTACTTTTTGTGCTTATATTATAAAAATGGGAATCTTCTTTTGGTTTCCTATAATTTTAAGGGATAAATTACAAATTTCTCTTGTACAATCCTCACTAATAACAGGTGTATATGATTTAGGTGGAATCCTTGGAACTTTAATCACAGGAAGAATTAGTGATATGTACTTCTTTCAAAATAGAAGCTTGCTGGCATTATTTTACATGTTGGGTATAGCACTCACTTTTATTGCAATGAACTTTGGTCAAAACATAATTCTTATGAACCTTGGTGCAATCTTATCAGGATTCTTTATATTTGGAGTGCAAGTACTGACAGGTGTTATAGCTGTAGAAATTGCTCCACAAAATAATGTATGTGCAATTGTAAGCTTAACAGGATTATTTGGGTATATTGCAAGTTCAATATTTTCATGCGTGCTCTTAGGAGTACTTGTTAAGCACTGTGGTAACAGTATTATGTTTTCATTTTTTTCCATTTGCTCTGTTGTTGCACTCGTTTGCTTTTCCATACTATCAAGCAAAGATCTTAAAAAACTAAGTAAAGCGGTGTAAAAAAAATTTCTCAACAGTTAAACTTTGTAGATAGATTTTTTACCCAAGGAATAAACATGGTAACCATATCTTAGTAACAGCTCGCTATCTAATAAATTACGGAAATCAAAAACATTAGGTGCAGCCATAATACTCTTTAAACTTGCAAAATCTTGATTTTTAAATTCTTTCCACTCCGTTAACAATAACAAGGCTTCCGCGTCCCTTGCAGCCCCTATAGCATTGTCCGCGTACTCTATATCCTTTAGAACTTGCCTAGCATTATCCATCCCCATTGGGTCATATGCAGTAATTTTAGCCTTGTTATTCACTAACAATTGTGCAATATCTATAGCTGGGCTATTTCTTACATCATCAGTACCAGACTTAAAAGTTAGCCCCCATATTGCTATTTTTTTATTTTGGACTCCATTTAATAGATATTCTACCTTTTTAGCAATGTTTGTTATATGATTATAGTTAGATTCCTTAACTGAATTTAAAATTTGTAGCTTAACATTGTGGTCTTCAGCAAGCCTTATTAAAGCTGACAAATCTTTAGGAAAACATGATCCTCCAAATCCTGGACCAGCTTTGAGAAATTCCTTACCTATTCTATGGTCCATTCCCATACTGTTAGCTAAAAGGTCAATGTCTGCTCCTAATAGCTCACATAAACCTGCCATCTCATTGATAAAAGCAACCTTTGTTGCTAGAAAAGCATTAGAAGCATATTTAATCATTTCAGCAGTAACTGTATCAGTGACTATTAACGGAATATTCTTATCTATAAATGGTCTATATATAACTTCTAGTTTTGCCCTAGCTAGCTTAGTTTTTACTCCTATTATTATCCTATCTGGGTATAAAAAATCTGATACTGCAGAGCCTTGCTTGAAAAACTCTGGATTCACCCCCAAATCAAAGTTATAGCCCTTATTAGATAAATAATTATGTATATTTTCTGCAGTACCAGGAGGAACAGTTGACTTTATCACTATTAAGCAATCTTGATTAACTCTCTCAGAAACTTCACTTACTGCATTATATACATTCTTTAAATTTGCATTTCCTAGGGAGTCTGATGGAGTATCTACAGTTATAAATACTACTTCTGTATTGGGATTTATTTGAAAATACGAATCGAAAAATCTTATCCTTTGTGACTTTATATTATTCTCTAAATAATCTGCTAATCCAGGTTCATATAGAGGAATTTTCCCTGATTTCAAAAGTTCAATCTTCTCAGTATTTATGTCAATGCAATCAACTTTATGGCCCTGCTCCGATAACATTGTACCAGATACTAAGCCTACATACCCTACTCCTATAATAGTTATGTGCATTTTATTATCACCTTAAAAATATAGCTTAGCATCTAAAATAAATACCATTAACAATGAGAGTCATAAACTTTTGTTGTTACATTATTTTGCTTAATTGCCTTACTTTCCGAATAAATTATAAATAAGGTTGAAGATATTAATATCAAAGTACCATATAAAGCACTTTTATCAGGTAATTCATTAAATATAACGTATGTTACTATTGCAGAAATTATTAGCTCTATGTACCTATAAGGTGCAAGTGCAGTAGCATCAGTAAGAGTAAAAGCTTTTAAGATAAAGAGCAAAATTAGATTTGAATTAATTCCCAGAATCAGCAGTAATACTAATTCCAACAAGGAAGGCATATGCCAATAAAATAACAAAGGTGGAGTAGAAAAAATAGTTGTCGTTAGAGCTGAATAAAATAACATACTTATTACTGACTCTTTTATCACAAGTTTCTTATTAAGTATGTCTAATATAGCAAAGATTAATGCAGATACAATAAAAATAAGAATTTTAGGATTAAAGTCTTCACTATGAGCTTTGATAGTAATAGCAATACCAACAAAACCAATAATAGTTACTATCCATCTTTGCCAAATTATATTTTCGTTTAGTAAAGGGATTGCAAGAAGTATAACAAATAATGGTATAGAAAAACTTATAATCGTTGCAGTTACTATGGGGAAAGTACTCAATCCATAGGTCCATAAGACCGTTCCACAAAACAATAATGCACCTCTAGTTATTTGAATAGATATTTGACTTGTTTTAAAAGCTTCTATTCCATAGTAAAACATAAAAGGTACAAGGGTAATAGTGGTAAACAGAAAGCGGAAAAAAATTATTTCAAAACTCTGAAGATGTAAACTTAGATATTTTGATATAGTATCATTAGCTACACTACTAAATAAGCTAAGTATAAACCAGATAACCCCAAACAAATAAGCTCTCAGTCTATAATCCATAAAGCTTCTGATTTAATAGATATGATGTACTCATATAATTTTACTACAAAACTAATAATATAAAAGTTTTCTGATGTATGGTCCCAGAATGTGATCGTGAGGGTTAATTATAAATAATTCGGGAAATTTCGTCTCTGTAGACATATTAAGAACTACGTAACGAATGTTTATATTTGTGAGTAATAGTAAGGTTCAAGGTAAGGAAAATGCTAGTGAGGTAAAGTAGAATAACGTTGATTTGATAATTTAAGCTCATCTTCCCTCTTGCTACATCTCTCTTTATATCTCCTCTTTTGCAGCAGGTCTATACTTACTGCTTAAATTTAGGTGCACACTAATTTTTCGATTTGTATATTATTCTAATGCTTGTATAATACCTTCATTGAATATTTGATTTTGAGGTAATTAGATGCCAAAAAGTAAAACTAAACGTGGAACGGAAGATTTGAAGGGTAATGCAGGCCCAAGCAAAAGATCTCGTCTCAGTTCTGATTCTGAAGAAGATAAAGAGATTATCTCTAGCAAAGTAATAAGTAAGCTGAAGGATGTTGTTAAAGGTGATAGAACTTCAGCTATTGAGGAATGGGTCAAGGCTCACCCTGTAACAGTAGAGGGTCTAACCGTTGAGCAATCGGACCTCTTATGTAATGCGTTTCGTGATGAATCTTGTTGGTCAGGTATAGAGTTAAATCCTGCTAGATTGGTGAAAGAGTTGGCCAGGTTAGATATATTGGATCCTTTTGCTATCTATGAAATAGCATGTATTGAATGTGTGAAGAGTGAAATTAGGCAACTATTCAACAAGATGTTGGAGTCTTTTAAGCTTGATTTATGTCATAAAGGCGCGAGTAAGGAGAATCGGGAGTTGGCTGCCAACGACAAACTTGCAAGAGTTGAACTGTTGCGCTTTGTAGAGAAGGATGACCATGTATTCAGTTTCTGGATTGATGAAAAATCAGGTGACCTCAAAGAAAATATAGAAGCAGAAGATGGATTTAATAAGGCTGTAGATTTCAAGTGGAGTAAGGGAGTGGAACACTTCTATAATCTTCTATGTTCTGAAAAAAAATTAGGGAAAGAAGGGCGAGAAAAGTTGCTAGTTTCTGCTATTGCAAAATTATCTCCATTTCAATCTGGCTATAAACTTGCTGCTACCTTAAATTCCCTTCTAGGTAAAGTCATAAGCGCGAAAGTAGATCATAAGTCACTGCTCGGGCTACCGAATAAGAAAGATAGGGGTGTTATCTATCGTCCTCTTAGTTGCTTAGTAGAGCACGGTTTTCTTTGCACAACTAAGTATGTTATCCAGTACTTGAGCGAGGGATGTTCAAGATCTGAAGTAGAGAAAATGCTTTCACCTAGAGGATATGCACATCTTCTCTCATCGCTTTCATTTGTTGTAGTTTCTAAAGATTATGACTTGGATAACAGGAATGAAGCAAGGTCAGCTATTAGCAGTCTTTGGAGATCTAGCGTATTTAACCAAAATAAAATAAATGTTGTTGATTCTTTTAAAGATAGGATTGCTTTTGTTGCAATGGAAAATGCAATTTCAAATTTGATTGTAGATCAGGAGAACAGCAAGAATACTCAAAGTGCTGGCGATGGTGAAAAAGTTGATTTGGTCTTGAGTATTTTAAAGTTTGCTAAAGATTGTTGTTCAGACAAAAGCTTTAAATCATTAAAAGAGAGGATAGCAAATAGTTTAGATAAAACAAGGAATTCTAAGATGATAGATGCAACTAGCTCCTGCAATTTAATAGAAGAGTTGTGTAAGTCGGCAAGAAATTTGAATTTATCCTCTGCTAGCACTGAAGTTCCTCAATCCACGTTAGCAGGCACTAGTGTTAGTGGTTCGCCTGTTGTAGTTATTAACAAGTAGGAGTGTTTATGCATGGTAATGATGAAGATGATGAATTAGTTAGGGATTTATTAAATGGAAATTGTACTGAGTTCAGTGGGAAGTTTGAGGATTTTTTAAACAATTGTCCATCTTTTTTGCATTCTGCTAATAAGCACGGCTTTTTTCCTGCATTCTTCTTTGGCATGTTTGCTACTGCACATGATTCTAGTATTGCAGATCCAAATGATGAAAGAATTTATTTTCGTTTTGACGGTTGTGGAAATCTGAAAGTTGCAGTTCTTACTAATGAAGAAGATAGAAGAATAGTAAGGTGTTATACTATTGCTGATAATGAGAACAGCCCTGGGTCAAGGTTTAGTGCAGAAGAGAAGCAGCAGGTAGAAGAAAATCTTCCACAAGAATTACAGGAAGATGAGGATCTGGACTGGGAAGAGTATAAAATATTTCGATTTGGAGAGGAATGTAGGCATTTTGATGAAGGACACAGTTTCCCTCAACGTGATGAATATGAAGCACCAGTTTTTCACGAAATTAACCCAATCAGAGCACCAGGTGAATTGTTAGACCTGATGAATGAGTTGGCAAATGATAACGCAGGAGAAGTGCGTACTAATGTTAAAAGGATTTTGCAATACATTGTTGATATACATGATGAACATGAAGGTAGCTTAGTGTTCGGTGCAGAGTCTGATTACCACGGTTTTCTGTGTGGTTTTTTAGTAAATTTTAGATACCGGTCTGTGGCTGGTGTCTACCCAGAGCTACTCATAGGAAAAGGTTATGCAGATGTTGTTTTGCTTGTTCGTGGTGTTGATCAGGCAAATGATTCAGTTCCAGTTATAATTGAGTTGAAGGTTGGTGATGAGGAAGGGTTAGAACAAGCTAAAGATTATGCTAAAAGTTGTTCTGTTTCGTCTTTGCCTATTCATACCTCATCACCAAGTGCTGTTTGTGTAGCGTTAAATTTTCAATTGCGTGGAGGTGATGGTCTACGAACTTCTGTGCAGGCCTTTTCAGAAGGTGGTCTTTCCTTAATACCGGGGTTACTACATCCTCATGGAAATGAAGTTATTGGGAGTGTAAAACGTTTTTCACAACCCATAGAATCAGAGTTCACTCAATCACCTCATTGTGACACTTTTTCCTGTATGTCATCGTTTTTCTTGGGAAATGTTTTGTCCACAGCCGATCTTTTAAGAGTAGCTGGTAGACGAAGGGTAGTAACGGTTGACAAGTATCTATTTAACTGCTCTCAAAGAGAGAGAATGAGACGTATAGGTGGTAGGGGAAATGCAGCAGAAATTGTAAGGCATACGTTAACTCTAGCTCTATTTGTATCAAGTATTGGTTTTGTTGTGCTTCACATTTTTCGTCATTTGAAGTGGCAGACTTTGCCAGATAAGGCATTGGACCTATCGTTACTACCTCAAGCCACAGGTGATGCTAAGGTACGTGAGGTGCTTTGTAAGGTGGATGCCCAGAATCATCTACAAGTGGTTTCTGCAAGGAAGTTTAAATCACTACGTGCTTACTCACGTTCTCATAGAGAAGGTTATTTTGAGGGTAGGTTCTCAGAACAAATGGGTAACGTTAGGAACTTACATCAATTTGCAGATGAATTGATGAGTGCTGCGCCTAATTTTGGTAATGATGGTAATGTGAATGGTGAGTACAGGGCTAGGTATGAAGTTTTATTTAACGAGATTTCTCGTCTGTTGTCTCCGTTATTAAATGGAAACCGTCTACTCGTGAACAATGAAGCTAAATTTCAGGCTTTGTTGCGTGGGATATTTCAAAGTTGCGGTAATCCTGCCAAGGTAATTATTGAGTTCCAGCTACAGAGAGGAAGGAAAATAGACCTAATATTATCAAAATCTGCGGAAAATGATGATACTCATCCAATTGGAATAGAGTTGAAGTATGCTAACACCGCAGAGCAAGTTGAACGAAAAAGGGTGGAGGCAAATCGACAGTTAAGTGAATACGAATTTTGTGGAGGATGCAAGCGTATTACTGGGGAAGATGCGATGGTTTTGTTATACGCTATATTGAATGCTATAGGACAAGAGCAGGATCTGATATTGATTGGTGGGCTTCGTAGAGCATCTGGGTTTTCTAGATGACTTGTAACTAATAAAAGTACCAAAGATAAGGTTGTTTATGGGTAAAATTATGCATTAAGCTAGAGTGCGTTTGAGTAAGGTTGGAGAAAAAGTAAGGTCTTTTAGCAAGAAAATTTGATTTATGTTTTCTTAAGTTAAAGTTAACCTGATGAAGTTTGTACAATTTATTGTTGGAGTTTTTTGTTCTATTTTTACTGTAAGTTCAATCTGCTCTATCTTTGGTCTTTTTTTCTTAGTTTTGCAGCAAGTCTAATATTTTTACTACTTAATGGAATAACTTGCAGAAAGTGGAGATATAATGCTAAGGCAGAGGAGCTCAGACAGTTGCCTTAAAACAATAAAGAAATAGTAAAGGCAAAAAGATACCTTGCATAGTTCGAAAGCTTTTCTAGTAACCGTTCACGATATAAGAAAGTAGTTTACAAAAATGGTATAGTGGTATAGAGAAGATAAGCTAGATAGAGAGGGTTTAATGATAGAAGTGCTGCAAGAGAAGATTGTGGTGTTAGAGTCAGAAAATGCCGATCTGAAAGCAGAGATAGAAAATCTTAGAAAGGAAGTAATAGAGTTACAAGACAAGCTGGGTTTAAATTCAAAAAATTTATCTCTACCACCATCACAAGATGTAAAAAAACAAAAAAGAAGAGTAACAGGAATCCAGGAAGGCAACCAGGACATGAAGCGCACAAGCGAGAGTTATAGCCCTTTCCATAATAGTCCAAAAAAGTCATAAGAAGGAAGAATCAACAGCATGATGAAAAGATGTGAATAGAGGAATGTTTTTCCTAATTCTGTTTTTTATAGCAAACCAATGATGCTCAATTTTGTTAAAATCGGGAGAATAAGGCGGTAGATATAAAATTTCTGCACCAACTCCTTTAGCAAGTTCAGTAATCTTATTAGACTTATGAAAAGTAGCATTATCAAGGATAACAGTTTGTCCAGGTTCCAAAATCGGTGTCAGGAACTGCTCAAACCATTTATTAAAGATATTCATATTGTAGTGGCCTTCAAAGGTTACCGGAGCAACTATCTTTCTTCCACTTAAGCATGCTGATTCGTTGAGTTTTCTTGCCAGATTTTAGGGCATAAAACCGCTGTCCCTTCTGGCAATATCCATAAGGGTAGTCTTCAGTGTTATCAATGCCAGACTCATCTATATACACTAATTCTTTAGGTTCTTTTGTCGCTATAACCTTTGCAAATTGAGCTCCTCATTTCTTTCTTTGTACCCGTAGGTCTTTTTTTTCTTGTGAATCCTATATTTTTAAGTGCTCGATGAATTGTTTGTCTACTAATATTGCCCCAAAGCTTAGCCATCTCTGACTGAGTTTTGCTACCTTGTTCATTTGCAAATTCGGCAAATGCATTCCAGTCGGTAATTTTATGGTTATAGCCCACGCTTCCAGGCTTTTTTGACTGAAAATCTCCCGTTTTCTCACGTCTTTTCTTCCACTCATATAAAGTTGTTTTTCCGATCTTAAATCTCTTGGCAACAGTTTCTCCACTCTCTCCTTCATCCAACGCTTCCATTACCTTTTTCCTTAAGTCATAACTATATGCTACTGGCATCCTTACCTTCACTACTATAAATCCATATCTTACTCTTTTTGGACTATTATGGGAAGGGCTATAAGAGGTTGTCCGGAAACAAGTAAATTCAAGCATATTCCCTCTTTAACATAACCCTACTCATAGCTAGGTATATGAAATTCTCAGTGGATGTTGTGAGTAAATCATACTCCTTCGATAGCCTTCTATTCCTATTAACCCAAGCAAAAGTCCTTTCTACAACCCATCTTCTTGGCTGTACTTTAAACCCTTGTTCTCTTGTTGGTAGTAGCTCAGGTGGCGTATCTTTGTGCACCCAAAATCTACATGGAGGCCTTTTAACAATTTCAATATCTATGTCATATTCTTCCTTTATGTGATTCTTTAAATTTCTTCCTTGGTATCCCATGTCAGCCCACATTTTTTTAACTTTAGTATATTTTGTTCTCATATTGTTTAATGCTATTTTAATACCATCTCTATCATTTTCGTTAGCAGCGCCTACGTAACAACCTAGTATAAAACCCTGAGTGTCTGTAATTATATGCCTTTTTCTACCCTTTACTTTTTTACTTCCATCATAGCCTTTGATCCCCCCTTTTCTGTAGTCTTTACAGATTGACTATCTACTATACAGGCACTCGGCTGCTCATTCCTTCCTATTTTTCTTCTACTATATTTCATAATTCATTTTCTCAAAAATTCCCTGCTTCTTCCATTGCCTGAACTGCTCATACACAGTCTTCCATAGCGGAAAATCATTTGGTAAATACCGCCATTGACACCCTGTACGCAATACATAGAAAATTGCTTCTAATATTTCTCTTTTGCTATACTTTGGCGGCCTTCCTCCTTTCTTGTATGATACTCTGAAGTGTTTTTCTATTCTTGCCCATTCCCTTTCGCTTAGATCTGTTGGATACTTTTTTCTCATCTTTACCCCGTACTAAAATTTCAGATATTATAGCCTTTTACTTGTTTCCGGACAACCTCTAATATCAATTCTTGCTCCTTTTTCTATGAGAAATTCTACAGATGGTAAATGTCCTTCCTTGGCAGCATAGTAGACTGATCTGTAGTTTTAGAATTATTAATAAATGATTCTTGTTGTTGCTTTTCTATTAGAAGCTTTACAATTCCTAGATATCCTTTATTGGTAGCATAATGCAAAGGAGTCCAATTGTTTTTACCTTTTGTACCAACTTCTACTCCCTGATTAAGAGAAAACTTTACAATATCAATATTTCAAAAATCAGCTGCAATATGAATAGGCTTGTTTTCGTCATTAGTTTTAGTGTTAAAACTTACACCTTTATTATTTACTAAAAATTTTGTTACTTCTAAGCTATCAAACTTAGCTGGATGATGCAAAGCCATCTTGACCAAAAAATCATTCCCCTATCTCGTTCTTATCATTATGCCTTATACCCTGTATTACACCTTCAGATATAGTCATTTCTAACCTCCAACATCCTTGCTAATAAACCCTCACTAAAACTGCCGAAAAGACTTTATAAGTTAATATTCTAAATCTCAATATTTTATGGTGCAGGTTTTTATTTTTAAAACATTATACTTTGTGTAGGGTATAACTACACGCATCAAAGTGAAAGAAAATCAAAAGCAAAATGATGAAGAAAATGAAAGTTTAAGTTTTCTTCAACGATTCAAGGAGAGAATTTATGCTTTAAAGCCTGTATTAGCAAGAGCCTTAATCACTAAATGAACAATGTCACGCAGAGTTTCATCCTCAATTTTTCTATATTCCCTCACTAGCCTTGATATTTCTTCGCTGCCTACATCGCTATGGAAGGCCTTATCATGTAAGTCTTCAGAGGCTTTGGTAAAAAAATACGACATATCAACCGATAGTACTTCTGCTAATTTATATAACCTATCAACTACAAGCCTAATCTCTCCGCTTTCATATCCTTGTACATGCTGAAATGAAATTTCAAGCTTTTTTCCTAAGTCTCTTTGACTAAAACCACACATTAGCCTTCTTTTCCTTATTCTTTCCCCTATTTGTTTATCGATAGGATGTTGTATAGTCATTTTACGTATCAGATAATATTAACTATGTATTATCACTTTGAGAAAAAGATTTTACCAATATATAAACTGCACTACGTAACCTTTTGCTCTTAATTTCGTTATATCCTTTGACTAACTTTAGTATTTCTTCATCATAAGCTTCATGTGAGTCAGTATGCATATCAGTAAAAAAGTTAGCAACATCTATCGATAGTGCTTTTGCTAAATCATATAATCTACTGGCCAAAACACAATTTGAACCATTTTCGTACTTTTGTATCTGTCTATACGAAACACCTATTCTCTTTCCCAATTCGGTCTGTGTCAAAGCACGATCTAACCTAAGTTGTTTTATTTTTTTACCTAATTGCACTTTTCACCTCTTATTCAAATTTACAACAAATTTTATGAAGTGGAAAAAAAGCTAGCAAAGTAATTGCTTTAATAATTTCTGCCTCTCGCTAATTAAATCGTTTGGCCTTACGTATTTTTTCTCAATTTCCCTCATCTCTTTTTCTCGTTCTGCAATGCTATTTCGTATTACTTCAGCCGAATATCTGCTTTTGCCACATGCAAACTCTGATCTTAATCTTCTAACCTTATATTCGAGCTCAGCAAATCTTTCATGCTGCTCAAGAAGCTCTATCATGTGTTTGATTTCAGAATTTAGCTTTTTTTCCTCAACATCTCTCACAATAAAAGAAAGCAGAAGCTTATCTATTTGGTAATCAATATTTGGTTGAGTAGCAAATAGATTGATCATAGCTTTTACATCAGTAGGATTTGCAACTAATAAGCTAAAATTACTACATAAAAAACTATAGAACTTTATCGTCTTCACAAGATAATTTTTCATATCTTGTGATAATTGCAATTCTTTGTGAATTCCTGACAGCAATATTTTCAATTCTTCCAAGTATTCTACATCAAAATTACCTACTTCTGTAGGTAAAAGGATCATTAGCAGCTTTTTTACAAGCTCAACATCATTTGATTTTACTGCATTATAAAGAGCTTTATCCTTATCTTCTTTTAAATCATAAAGCTCTGACGAGTTATCTATGCTGAATAGATATTCAGTATTTCCCTGAGGAGAGTAGATTAAAATGTCCACTTCTCTTAGCGGGTGGTCATCATTAAACTTTTCTAGTAACTGCTTATCGGTGGTTTCCTCTATTGCTACAGCAGCTTTACTGATCTTTTTCAGTTCAGAAACATTATCTCTTGAATTTTCAAGTATGTCTTTAGCCTTGTCTAGCAGCTGCTCATATAGAATTATTTTTTCTTCATTATCAAGTAGCTGACAATGCTTCTTCAACTTTTCAGTGGAGTAAGACAAGAGATCCATTTCTTTCAGTTTTACAATCACAATACCCAACTTTGATTGAAATTGAAATAATTTTTACAAGATGTGTTTTTCTAGTGTAAATGCCCGCAAAACTTGTTATTATAACATACAGTAAATCAATAAGTCGTATAATATTAACAATTAAATAATATTTATCACGATATGATCGAATAGTAATGAAATTAAGTGAGGGTTACAATGAAAAAAATAAATGGTAAAAAATTGTCTAGTAAAATGTTAAAAGCGGTAGAGCGAATAGCAAAAGAAGGGTTATTACCTAATTTTATAAAAGCTGCTCCAACAGCGAATAAAAAGATTAGTAAATTACCTGTCTTAACATATCCTGAGGAGCTCAATCCATTTCGATCAGCTTTATGCAGGATAAGACTAAGTGAATATGAAAATATGAAACTAAATGAATTCCTGGAAAAAGCTATTGCAGCTAAAAATATAAACGAGTTAAGTAAAGTTATCGATGAAGCTTTGGACTTAGGAATAAGAATAAATGCTGCCAATGAAGATGGCTTTGGCTTCGCTAACGTTACAATGTTTAAGATGTATCGTGATGAATTCAAAGGGAATAAACAAGAGGATATAATCAGGAAGTTAGCATTAAATGGAGCAGATTTTAATGTACAAGTTGATAAGAAAATAACTGAAATTCATCAAAAGGTGCAAAAAGAAATTGAGCCACAAATATATAGTAGGCTCACAAAACTCAGGGAAGTTGGAGAGAACGCTACTATAGAAGGAACTGTTGAAAATGTAGAAATCGATAATAAGACCTTCTATATGGAATTTTCACATAGCTGCATAGTTGATGTTGCTAAAGTTGTAGAAGGTGCAAAAAATTTGGGCTTAAGTAAAGGAGACTTAAACCTTGGTGGCAATATTATAAAAATAGGTGATGGTGAAGTTGAAGTCAAAACTGGGAAAGGCGGTGAAAGAGACTACGTGGATATATCGGATAACAGTGCTTTTGCAGTCACATTTTATACTAGCCTAGGAGAGCTAAATTTAATGGTATACCATGACACAGCAGACTATAATCAAGTACAAATTGAGGTAGAAGATGAAGAAATGTGGAACGAGTTGCAAGAAATAGGAGAAATCGTAGGAAAGGGTTGTTTATTTGGTGGAATGTCTGTTAAAGAAGCAGTAGAAAAAGGCTGTTTTACTAGATGTGGAAGGTGGGGCGACCAAAATTCTAAAAGTAGTGAGACCTTTTCTTGGGTGAATAAATTAAAAGACAACAAAACGACATCCGTAGGACGTTCTTGATTGGAGACAAGTGGCTATGTTTCACATAGCCACTTGTCTATCAGAAATAAATAGTAAACAATTTAACTATTACAAAGTAAAGTAGTTTTTAAAACTTAATCAAATTTACCATAAATAATTTACTTTAATTAGTATTGCTTGTAGAAGTGTTTTATATTATAAAAAATACCTGAACTTTAAAATTTGTACTATTTGTTAGCAAGAGCCTTTATCACTGAATGCACAATATCACGCAATGTTTCATCTTTAATTTTTCTATATTCTCTTACTAATCTTGATATTTCTTCGCTACCTACATCACTATGGAAGGCCTTATCACGTAAGTCTTCAGAGGTTTTAGTAAAAAAATATGACATATCAACTGACAAAGCTTCTGCCAAATTATATAATCTATCAACTACAAGCCTTACCTCTCCAGTTTCATATCCTTGTATATGCTGAAATGAAATTTCAAGCTTTTTTCCTAAGTCTCTTTGGCTAAAACCACACATTAGCCTTCTTTTCCTTATTCTTTCACCTATTTGCTTATCGATAGGATGTTGTATGGTCATTTTACGTATCAGATAATATACTTTGAGAAAAAGATTTTACCAATATATAAACTACACTACGTAACCTTTTGCTCTTAATTTCATTGTATCCTTTAACTAATTTTAATATCTCCTCATCATAAGCTTCATGTGAGTCGTCATGCACATCAGTAAAAAAATCAGCAACATCAATCGATAGGGCTTTTGCTAAGTCATATAGTCTACTAGCTAAAATGCAATTTGAACCATTTTCGTACCTTTGTATCTGTCTATATGAAACACCTATTCTTTTTCCTAATTCAGTTTGTGTCAAACCACAGTATAACCTAAGCTCTTTTATTTTTTTGCCTAATTCCACCTTTCATTACTAATTTTAGCTGTTCAAGCTTATATTGAATTTTTTAATTTATAAAGTGAAAAAAAGAAGGAAAGTTGGAGAACTTTCCTTCCGGTCTACAGATTACAATAAACCACTGTCATAAAAACTAAAGTGGCTTTTCTGTGTTACGATTATATGATCTATTAATTTCATTCCTACATTTTCACAGGTTGCAGCTAATGTAAGTGTGTTATCCTCATCCTCCTTTGAAGGTTCTATATCTCCACTTGGATGATTGTGTGAAATTGCAACAGATGCTGCATCAATCAGTAATCCCTGTTTTATTATTTCCCTGACATACAGAGGTACTCTGTCTATAGTTCCACAGTCTTGAATATACTCATATATTAAATGATCACTTCGATCTAAGTATATTACTCGTAAGCTTTCCTTTCGTGACTGCCCTATTGCTGCTTTAAAGTATTTTAGTAGCTCTTCTCTATTATCAAGAATTGACAATTTTTTTAACTTACCTTTCAGTATCCTATCAAAAATCTCTTTCAGACAAAAGATACTTGCTATTGCTCCATCGTTCATTCCTGTAACATTTTTTAGCTCATAAAAATCAGCATTAATTACCCTTCCTAAACTACTAAAGAGCTCCATTAGCCTTTTAGCGACTTCTCTTCCTTCTGCACACGCAGATAGATTACGTTCCAGTAGCTCATGGTCAAGTAAAGACCTACCTCTACTTGATAGAATACGAGTTTCTAATTTCTCTTTTCTCTCACTATTATTCATAAAAACCTCCAAGATCAACATTATATACAAATTCAGCGCCAGCTTTCTGACGCAGTAGTTCTCGAGGAATAACCCTTTTGAACTCTAAATTTGCAATGTTGTCCTTGTTGCTCAGACACTGGGATCCAGTTTTCTTTACAAATTCATCAAAAGTGCTTCATTCTATAACGCAAAACCCATACTCACCAAACCCAATGCATTACTTGCAATTAAATTTCCTGGATTCCAGTGTCTGGGCACTGGGATGACGTTATACGGTTCTTGGATGCAAAGAAGAGTGAGAAAAACTCTATAGTTAGCAAACTTTCAATCAGAAACAGCCAAAGATCTCTCTAAGATGTCAGTTTCTTTTGTATCTTCAACTTTACCGTCCTGGTCGAATGAAATTTGCAGAGACTTACTACTATACTTCCTTTTTCCTAAAAAGTTGGCTTGTTTAATTTTATATGAGACATAGTACCAAACATTGTCATCGAACTTTGATACTAATGTTGGTGATCCTAAAGTGTGAACCACTTTTTCTTTATCGTCACCTACTTTTATCTTGCTCCATAATTCAACACTAATGCCAGGAGCTCCGTGATTGTGAATAGTGTGAGTGCAGCTCACTGTAAATAATAAAATAAAAGATATTAATACTCGCATCTCTGTTGATAAATTACTTGAAGCTATAATACACTAATAAATTATCTGCCGTCAAATTTCAAAAAAGTTAAATTGACTGATTCTCAATATCACTTAATATAATATTTACTTTAGAAAATAATAGGTGTCTTATGTCATTGTTAGAAGCAGATCCAATATACAAACCTTTTAATTACCCTTGGGCGTATGATGCGTGGCTGCAGCAACAAAGAATCCATTGGATACCTGAGGAAGTTCCGCTTGCTGATGACGTAAAGGATTGGAAAACTAAACTTTCAAACGTAGAGAAAAATCTACTAACTCAGATTTTTAGATTCTTTACTCAGGCAGACATTGAAGTAAATAACTGCTACATGAGGCATTATTCAAATATATTTAAGCCAACAGAAATATGCATGATGCTTGCAAGCTTTTCCAATATGGAAACTATACACATTGCAGCTTATTCTTATCTTTTAGACACAATTGGCATGCCAGAAAGCGAGTATCAAGCATTCTTAAAGTATGATGCTATGAGAAAGAAGTA
This sequence comes from Wolbachia endosymbiont (group A) of Nomada flava, assembly GCF_964027055.1. Lineage (NCBI taxonomy): Bacteria > Pseudomonadati > Pseudomonadota > Alphaproteobacteria > Rickettsiales > Anaplasmataceae > Wolbachia > Wolbachia endosymbiont (group A) of Nomada flava. The sequence goes on from NZ_OZ034725.1 coordinate 315,578, forward strand.
TGAGTATATGCTAGAATTTGAGGAAAGCAAAAAACATGATAAAAAACATGTAGCTAAAACCCTAGCAGTGTTTGGTGCATTTACCGAGGGGTTGCAGTTATTCGCATCGTTTGCAATTTTGCTCAATTTCCAACGCTTTGGAAAAATGAAAGGAATGGGGCAGATAATCGCCTGGTCAGCCCGTGATGAAACTTTGCACACCAATTCAATTATTATGTTATTTAATACATTTATTAAAGAGAATAATGAAATTTGGAACGATGAGTTTAAAGAGGAATTATATTCTGCATGCCGCACTATTGTTGAGCTTGAGGATGAGTTTATAAAGCTTGCTTTTAATTTCGGAGACGTTGAAGGACTATCTGCAGAAGAAGTGCGCAATTACATACGCTACGTAGCAAACAGACGGTTAATGCAATTAGGTCTTGAGTCCATATATGATGTTAATGATAATCCTATTCCGTGGCTTGATGAAATACTAAATGGCGTGGAACATACGAATTTCTTTGAAAATAGAGTAACAGAGTATAGCCGTGCAGCAACTCAAGGCACATGGGAGGAGGCTTTTACTGAAAACGACACGAATAATAAGTGAGTGCTAATTTCACTCTTCTTTGTCATTCCAGTGTCAGCTACTTTCATTACACCATTTGCTGTGCAGTTTAGACAGTTTTGCTTTACTTAACAACTAACTTACCATATATATGTCCATAGGACATTGGTATATAAGAACGTGCTACAACTATTAATCTTACTCACGGTCATCACTTCAGTTGCATTCTTTGGTCATTTAGTTCCAATGGAAGCAAAAACCTTCTTGTACTCAACGAGCCTGAGTATAAAAGAGGTTTTGCTATTTATAATGCCTTTTATTATTTTTGCGTTAATCTTTAGCAGTGTTAACAATCTTAAGCAGTCAGCTATAAAGTTCATATTGTTACTTATTATAATGATCTTCTTGTCAAATCTGGCTTCAAGTTTAATAGCTTATTCTGTTGGGCATTTTATCATACAAAACACTCATTCAATACAAGATATAACGTATGAAGAAACAATTGTTCCCTTATGGTCGTTTAGGCTGCCTGCATTGCTTTCTAATTTTTATGCCCTTGCCTGTGGATTTGTGTCCAGCATAGTAGTGTCCACACTGCTACCCAAGAAAAGCAAAGAGCTTTCGAACAAAATGTTAGATTTAACTCTCTTTATTTTGAAGACGTTTTTGACGCCGATTATTCCAATATTTGTACTTGGGCTTGCTTTAAAAATGCAGCATGATCAAGTTTTATCTATAATATTTAAGGATTACTCAATAATTTTCATTATTATAGCATCTGCAACCTACCTTTATGTTTTCCTCTTATATGGAGCAGCAAATTCATTCAAGATCACAAGCTGGATAGCTAGTATAGGCAATATGATACCGGCATTTATTACTGCGATGAGCACAATGTCTAGTAATGCAACTATGCCTCTTAGTCTTGAAGGAAGCAAAAAAAATGTAAAGCAACCTGACATAGCATCGTCTGTTGTGCCAATAACTGCTAGCTTTCATTTAGTAGGTGATTGCTTTTTTATCATAATATTATCAATGATAATTGCCTCCGGTTATTCATTGTGCACAACAGACTATGTAACTTTCCTTCTCTATTTTTTGTTATTTAAGTTTGCTATCGTTGCAGTGCCGGCAGGAGGAATTATGGTAATGCTACCTATTCTTGAGAAATACCTCAAATTTTCTCCAGAAATGCTTTCGTTAATCACAGCATTGTATATAGTGTTTGATCCAATAATCACTTCAGCAAATGTTATGGGTAATGGTGCCTTTACTATGATATTTTCAAAACTCTATGATAAGCTTAAGTAATGTCTATTTTAGCGATTGATACTGTAGGTATTGGTAGTTCAATAGCAATAGTTGATTATGATGGTAACTGTTTTGTAGAGCGCAATTTCACCAGCAATCGTCATGCAGAATCATTTTTTCAAATACTAAGTACTTTGTTTGATAAGCACAACTATAATTATGATAAAATAGATCATTTGGCGGTAGTAGTTGGACCAGGAAGTTTCACTGGAATTAGAGTTGGTATATCAGCTGCACAAGGTATAAATCTTGCTACAAATAAGCCGTTATACGGAGTTAGTGCGCTGGAAGTTCAAGCCTACGCAATATCTTTGCTTTGTGCAAATAGCAAAAAAAATATCAGAGCTATAATCAAAAATGCTCAAGGGTTTTATACGCAGTTATTTGATTTCAATTTATTGCCGCTATCTGGTCCAACTGCAGTACGTGACCCTGGTCACGCTACAAGCAGTACACATATGGATTGCAATTTAAATGCTAGCCATGCAGGACTATTAGTTCATTATAGACTGAAGAACAAGCAAAAATTAAAAGAAGTTGAAGCTCTATATTTAAATGAGCCTCAGTATATGAAATCATTATAAACTATTCTTTTGCGTACATGCTAATTTGGCTAAGCTTGTGCATCTGGTTTACTATCTCTTGAGCTACTTCTTTTATACTCATATCTGAATTTTCTATCTCTATAGCACTCGGTGGTGTAAATAAATTGTTAATCCTACATTGCTCTATCATGCTATTTACATTAATCACCTTCCTATTTTTTCTTTGCCTTTTTAATGCAATACGCTTTTGTAATGTCGGTAGATCACACCTAAGTACCACAGGAAGGATTTCTGTGTTCATTTTTTTACTAAGCCTTACTATTGAATCATACATCCTCATGTTCTGATCATTATTTTCCATCAACTCATCAATAAATATGTAATTTTTTGAGTGAATCGGATAATTTTCTATTACCTGAAGCATAATTTGCATAATGCCATATATTCTATCTTGAACTTCTTTAGGTATTTGATCACGTTCAAAGACACCATCGTATATAGAGCAAGCTTGAACATTGTTATAGAACTTACTATTTACAATTAATGCGTTTATCATATTAGATAATTCTATTGCTGTGGAAAGTTTACCACTTCCCGAAAGACCAGAGAGAGATATGAAAAATCCTGCTGGCTGTTTTTTTGTGTTAATATTTACCATATTATTTTCAATCTTGAAACTTACATTTATAATAACATAAAAATGAAGCTTTAAAACATATGAAATATTATATAGAAAATTATTTTTGTAGTTAAGATATTATGTAATTTAAAAACATAAATTCTGTATATAAACTCTATAATAACGATAACTATTTTTAAGCAAGCTACAACACAAAAGTGTTTGGTATTCAGAAAGCAAGACAGAGTGGCATAGACTTATTAGTTTACTACAAGTCTCTTTTCGCGTATAAACCTTCAGAAGATTCTAACAGAGGATTGTGTTGTTAACAAAGAGCAGAGTAAAAAGGGATCTAGTCTATGCCTATCAGATTTTGTCCTACCTTAAGTTCGATGATCATACATATACTCACCTTTCAGTGCGTTCTGAAGATCAAAAGTCGTTTTATATTTATCCGTTTGGTATGCGTTTTGATGAAGTAGATGAACGTTCGTTAATGAAAGTATCATTTGATGGAGATGTAGTTGAAGGCAAAGAATATCAATATAATAGAACTGGCTATATAATTCATGGTTTTGTTTATCAAGCAAGGAAAGATATTCAAGCAATTTTTCACTTGCATACACCTTCTATTGTAGCGGTTTCTTCTCTCAAAGATGGGCTGCTTCCTATAAGTCAATGGGCACTGCACTTTTACAATAAAATCTCTTACCATAATTATAATTCCCTAGCACTTAGCGATACAGAAGGAAAGAGGTTAATAGCTGATCTGAAAGAAAATTTTGTCATGTTAATGCGTAATCATGGATCTATAACGTGTGGTCGGACTATACAAGAAGCAATGTTTTACACGTATCATTTAGAACAAGCGTGCAAAACTCAATGTTTAACGTTAGCAATGAATAAGGAGTTATCAATTCCAAGTGAAGAAATTTGCTTAAAAGCTGTAAAGGATCTCCTATCTTTTGAAAGCAATCTTGGTGAGAGGGATTGGCACGCATGGGTTAGACTAATTAAAAGTAAGTTGTAAGAGACTTTCGCACTACTATCTGTCATCCAAGTAGCGCCTTCTCCCGTCATCCAAGTAGCTGACACTGGTTCCTTTATGACGGTTGTAAGTTGGAAATGTGATATAAAAGAAGCAAGAAGGAAGATAACTCTATAAAAATGTGATTATCGCAGGCTTGAGCGACCGTAAGACGGTAGTATTATAACATACGTAGATATCAAGGTCTATTCTTCGAGACGTTTGAATAGTTGCTTGGGACATATATATGCACCCGTTTACAATCTTAAATTTTAACTTAAACTCTCGAGGTTTTTTATGGTTACATCTTATCAAAATTTTATTGGCATTGATATCGGAAAACTTGAATTTGTTACTGCAGTTAATGAACAAAAAGGTGTCATCAAATTTGACCTTACCCAGAAAAAGTAGAGAGAAAGTTAAGACGTTTTTGGAGTAAAATAAAACGTTTTTTCAAAATATGACAAATAGAAGAGAATATACAGCAGAATTCAAATTAGAAGCTGTTAAGCTGGTTAAAGAAACAGGTCAAGCAAGTACAAAAATAGCAAAAGATCTAGGTATAGATGGCAGTATGTTAAGTAAGAAAATATGATGGAAAAATGTCTGGAGCATACGCATTTCCAGGCAAAGGCTCCTTATGACAAAGAAAGATTTGATCTAAAAAAAGAACTAACAAGAGAAAGAGACATTTTAAAAAAAGCCCTGGGCAAAGAAAAAGAGTAAAGTATTCTTTTATATAGAAATTGCTATAAAACACAGGAACTATGTAGGGTTTTGTGCTGGTGGTATGGGTTGCTAAGGAAAAAAGCAGTAAAGAATTAGCAAAAGAAGGGCTTCTAGCAGATATTCAAAAAATACATCAAGCTTCTAAATGCAGATATGGAGCCCCTAAAATTCACGCTGAATTAAAAGCTTTAGGCAAAAATTAAAACAGTACAAAGTGTTATGCAAGCATCGAACAGACGAAATCTGTCAAATCAGAAAGAAACACACAAATTTAAGTTTTTAGTAGTTTTCAAGTATAGTTGTACAGGGAGCGCCTTTGCAGTTATGACCGACATTTTCAATGGTGCCTAAGTGCCCGTATGCAAGCATGGTTTTGGAAGGAACGGTCAAATCATTGATGGAGTCATTTAGACTACCTCGGTTAGGAGATTGTACTATCAACCGTTCCAAGCTGAAGCGTTTCCCTATTACAAATTATATGTAGGAGTTACCATGAAAAAAGCAAAAAGTAAATTAGAAATAGTGAATCCTAATGCAGCAGGAATAGACATTGGTTCAGCTGTACACTATGTGTGTGTACCTGAAGGAAGAGATGAACAACGCGTTCAGAAATTTGGCTGCTTTACTGAAGACCTTCATAACTTAGCACAGTGGTTGAAAAAGTGTAAAGTTACAACAGTAGCTATGGAATCAACAGGAGTATATTGGATTCCTTTATTTCAAATACTTGAGTCATACAAATTCGAGGTAAGATTGGTAAATGCACGGCATGTAAAGAATGTACCTGGTAGGAAGTCTGACGTTCAAGATTGCCAATGGCTCCAACAACTGCTTAGCTACGGACTGCTTCATGGATCGTTTAGGCCAGATAATCAGATGTGTGTATTGCGCAGTTACGTGCGGCAACGCAAAAATCTCACTGAAAGTGCATCTACACATATTCTGCGTATGCAGAAGGCATTAATTCAAATGAATATACAATTACACAAGGTTATTAGTCATATTACTGGGATAACTGGTATGAAAATCATTGAAGCTATAATTGAGGGCGAAAGAGATTCTGAAAAATTGGCAGAATTCAGGGACGTGCGAATGAAAAATGATCAGTCTACTATTGCAAAAGCGTTAGCTGGTGACTATAGAGAGGAACACTTATTCACGCTAAAGTAAGAATTTGAACTATATAATATTTATCAAGAAAAAATAGCAGAATGTGATAGAAATATTGAAGCCTATTATAAAACGTTTGAAACAAAGTCTTGTGAAAGCAAACAGCTAAGTAAGCAAAAGAATAAAAATAGCAAAAGTAAGCCAAGCTTTGCTTTGTATGAGGAACTGCACCGAATAACTGGTATGGATTTCACTAAAATTCCTGGATTTGATGTATTAAGTATACAAACCATAATTTCAGAAGTTGGTATAAACCATAGTAAATGGCCAACAGAAAAGCACTTTTCATCGTGGTTGGGACTCAGTCCTGCTAATAAAGTTACAGGGGAAAAAGTGTTTAACACAAGAACACGTAAAGTCATTAACCGTGCTGCAAATGCTTTGCGAATAGCTGCTCATTCTGTAGGAAATAGTAAAAGTGCATTGGGTGCATACTACAGAAGATTGAAAAAACGACTAGGAGCACCAAAAGCAATAACAGCTACTGCAAGAAAAATGGCATGCATATTTTATAGTATGCTCAAATACGGACAGGAATATGTAGAAAAAGGAATGGAATACTATGAAACACGCTATAAAGATAGAACTGTAAAAAATTTGATCAAAAAAGCGAGCGAATTTGGCTACATATTAGTTCAACAAGAAGAGTTAGTTGAGTGAGTTTCTTAGGAGAAAATGGCATTAAAGCCAAGTTTAGACGAAGGTTCAAAAATAAAAAACAGCAAATAAGCAACCGAGTTGTGGCTCCGAACATATTGGATCAAAATTTTACTACTGATCAGCCAAATAAAGTTTGGGATTACCTACATAAAAACTAAAGAAGGTTGTTGGCGGCAATAATTGACCTATATTCACGCATGGTGGTTAATGAGTAACATGATAATTAGTTATAGATTCTTTATTGATGGCCGTTGATAAACGCAAACCCGATAAAAATCTGCTGTTACATAGCGATCAAGGGTCAGAGTATACCTCTCAAAATTACCAATTTCTATTGAATACAAAAAACATCATTTCCAGCATAAGCCATAAGGGCTGTTGTTACGATAACTCTGTTGCAGAAAAGTTCACTTAAAAGGGAGCTGCTTATTGAGAAGGTGTCCAGTTAAGTCCTCCTGGTGTAGCCTGTGCATTACAAGAACGATGACTCCTTTTTTTCTATCGTTCAGCCTGGTTACTAAAGTCTGATCAAACCAGTTTGTGGCACGCTTTCTAAGCGTTTCACTCAAAGCTTGAGCAGAACTGAGCGGATCGTCCACAATGATAAAATCACCACCTTCACCAGTTAGTGTTCCACCAACTGATGTTGCGATTCTGTATCCTCTCTGCACTGTTTGAAATTTATATTTGGTATTCTGGTCTTTGGATAGTTCTATCTCTGGAAATAGCGCTCTATACCAACTAGACTGCATCACGCACCTGGTGTCGAGCGAGTGCTTTTCGCTGAGCCGCTGAGAATAACTTGCAACTATTATTCTCGCAGTTGGTTGGTTTCCCAGTATCCATGCGGGCCACGCAACACTAGCGCACAGGGATTTCATTGAACGCGGAGGCATATTGAATATTATTCGTTTCACTTCACCAGCGCTCGCTGCTTCCAGCCTGTCTGCTATGACTTTTATATACTGATAATCGTTATACTCACACCCCGGCACTACCGTTTGAAAGCATAACTCAATGAATTTTAGAAAGTTCATGATATAATGTTGAAACCAACGCGTGACGCTGGGATGACAAAAAAAGGAGCACTGAAGGCTATAGGTGAGACGTCGCGGTATCTCTAGATCCCGCTAACAAGCAGCGGGATGACGAATTACTATGCCGCCGCGAACCGTCATACCGCTGCGGTATCTCAGCCGCTAATAAGTAGCGGGATGACGGTTGTTGTTTAGCTATAAATATTAAGAAATTTACCAAATGAAAAAAAAGGCAAAAGAAGCCCTGGGGTTATTATCCGCTTTAAAATATTGGCGTTTTTTATGTTTTAAACGCTTGATAAGCGAGATTCAGCCGCTTTTAATTGCAACTAACTTACGCTGCAAATGTTTAAGAAATTTACTAAGCAGAAAAAAAGACAAAGAACCCCCGAGTTAGCTAGTCTTTTACTATCTCTGTCGAGTATTGGCATTTTTTGATGTCTTGTAACGCTTTATAAGCGCGTTCAGCTTATTTAGATAAAAATCTAGATGTAGATGAAGTTTTGTAAAGACATACAGTATCTATATACTGCAAAAAATTGAACATAAGACGCCGATACATTAAGTAATCCTTACCTTTTAATCTGCAGATTGGCGAAAGCAAATACAATAGCTTCAGTTCCATGATAAGGGGGCTGGCGAAGGGTGTCAAGTAAGTTTTTTCGTTTCTATTCCCAATAAAAGTTTGTTATATGGTTATGCAAGAAGTTTAATACTCATAGTTTCAAGCATATACTGAAATATTTCATTAGCTATAGCAACATCTTGGCGTGGGGCTTTGCCGTGTTCTATAAACACAGAGATTGCATAGCGCGGGTTATGGTAAGGGCCATAAGCGATAAATAACTTATGACTTTCGCCCTTAGAGTTTATCTCTGGTGTACCGGTTTTACCGGCAATTTGTATACCGCTTAGCCCTTTCTTATAGGTTCCAGTTTTAGAATTCACCACATCAAACATAGCTTTTCGAACTATGCTAAGATGCTCACAATCCACATCAATATCGGGAAAATCTTGTATCGTTTCATTCATCTTAATGTGGGGAATTACCTCTTTTCCTGTTGCAATCCTCGCTGCAAGAACTGCAAGCTGTAGTGGTGTTGTAAGCATATACCCTTGTCCTATAACTAAGTTGATAGTGTCACCTAAATACCACTGCGAATATAGCTTTCGTGTACGCCAATCTCTATCTGGCAACAACCCTGGAGCTTCTTCTTTAAACGTTCCAATCAGTGGCCCACTTCCAATACCAAATTTTCTGGCCATTTCTACTAGAGAGTCTACACTTATTTTTTTTCCTATATTATAAAAGTAAGTGTTGCATGATAATGCCATTGCCTCATTTAAAGATATATACCCATGGACTTTGCTTTTCAGACAACGAAATTTCCGCTCACCTATTTTCATATAGCCCTTGCACGAGAATTTCTCTTCTGGTGTTATTATCCCGTCTTTTAAACCCGCAAGCGCAACTATTACTTTAAATATTGAACCAGGTGGAATTTGATATGATAACGCACGATTCACAAGCGGTAATGAAGGAGCATTCAAGTTTTCCCAAGTCTCATTTGATAGCCTGCTAGCAAAAAGATTATTATCGTAAGAAGGTGAATTATATAATGCTAAAATTTCTCCATTATTTACATCAATTACCACTGCGGAGCCTTGGTGATCTTTAAATACCTCTGCGGTTTTCTCTTGCAGATTAATATCAATTGTCAGTTGTACATCTTGTCCGTCTTGTTGTGGTATGCTTGATAATTCTTTTATGACGCGTTTTTTAGAATTTATTTCCTGCTCAGATTTTCCTGACTTGCCTTTCAATATATGATCATATGTATATTCAATACCGCTGATTCCTACTTCACTTATGCCTTGCTGTCTTTTTGTATATCCGATTACATGAGAACACATTGAACCAAACGGGTAATAACGTTTATAAAGAGCAGTTATTTTTTCTGACGATTTTGCTATTTTAGACTCGACTTCTGATAATGTCTGCAAATCAACTTCCTTACCAGAACCATCAAACAAAACAACATACGAAATTTTGTTTACCGCAAGTTCAATGCTATTCCTATCTAAAATTTTGCCCCGCTTAGGCATAATAGTAGCAACTCTTATTCTATTACTATTAGATAGTGCTTCGTACTTTTGTCTGTTTCGTATTTGTAAATTATATAACCTGCAACTAAAAACCGCAGAAATGGTAAGCTGAATACCACCTAATATGAATGCTCTGCGGTTAAAGACTTTGTTTTTTGTCCACATAACATTCCTTCAAAATGCACTTTTTTCCCCTCTTTTATTGTTACACTTCTGGCTTTTACCGTATTACAAACCCTTTTTTCCCACTCACTTAAGGTCACAAACTTATAACCTGATTTTTTTAGTATTTTAATAATATGAGGTAAAGCTTCAATTGTGTTTGACCTGTTATTGTGATCATGAAACAGTATAACTGCTCCATTATGTACATTACTTAAAACTCTTTCAACTAAAGTTTCTGGCTTATCACCTTGCCAATCTAGCGAATCAACTGTCCATAATATTGAATACATATTTAATTGATCAGTATTTTCAATCAGATTATCGTCATAACATCCATATGGCGGACGAAACCATTTTACATCTTGTTTTATTGCATTTTTAATTGCTGTATTTGTCTTTTCCAATTCTTGCAATTGTTCCTCACTTGAAAGTGATGTCAACTTCCTATGCGACCAAGAGTGATTGCCTAACTCATGACCTGATTCATGAATTTTCTTTACTATTTCAGACGTTTTTTCATTTATACGTTCACCAAGCACAAAAAATGTTGCTTTTGCTTCATAGCTTTCCAGAACATTAATAATATCGTTTATTCTATTGTTGGAAGGCCCATCATCAAACGTAAGCGCAACAAACTTATCGTCGTTATTCAATAACTTTTTTATATTACTTAAATTTCTATATGATAGATCCAGATTACAACTGAGCCCACAGTATGGTAAATTAAAATTACAATCACTACAAAAAGCCGTACTTGAATATAGTAAGAAAAAAGTGATTATCCTTATAAACATTTGTAATCAGCAAAGTGATAGAATACTACACTTTTTTGCTAAGTTAAGCCATCTTTAATTGCTGTAGCCTTTACTTCATCGCTTCTTTAATATATTGTATTAACAATTTTATATAATATATTATGATTGCAAATATAAATACCGTTGCGCTTCAGGGAATTAGCACAGTAAATGTCAATGCACAAATTCATATGGCAAATGGTATTCCAGCTTTTAATATTGTTGGATTGCCAGATAAAACTGTTGCGGAATCCAAAGAACGCATCAGAGCAGCGTTAAATTCAATCAATCTACTACTACCTCCAAAAAGAATTACAGTTAATCTCTCCCCTGCGGATTTGCTGAAAGAAGGCAGTCATTATGACTTGGCTATTGCTATTGGACTACTTGTTGTAATGAATGTGATACCAGTTGAAAAAGTTCAGTCTTATATCATTATGGGTGAGCTTGCCCTTGATGGCAGAGTTATTCCAGTTTCAGGAGTGCTGCCAACAGCGATCAATGCAAAACAGGCAAATAAAGGAGTAATTTGCCCAAGGGGAAATGGAGTAGAGGCTTCATGGGTAAAGAATGTTTCAATTCTAGCTATAGAGAAATTAACTGATATTATCAGACACTTTAAGGGTGAACAATTAACTCAGCCAGTAATTTTTAAATATAGTGATGCACCCAAAGAAAAAAGATTGGTTCCCGATATGAAGGATATTAAAGGCCAAGTTGTTGCAAAAAGAGCAGCTGAAATTGCAGCAGCAGGTGGGCATAATATGCTTCTTGTTGGCCCTCCTGGTACTGGAAAGTCAATGCTTGCTAAACGCTTTATAGGGTTGCTGCCTGATTTGACCGAACAGGAGATGATTGATGTTAATATTATTTCCAGCATAACAAAAACTGGTAATGAAATATTCAAAGTAACTCGCCCCTTTCGTGAACCTCATCACTCATGTTCCATGCCAGCAATGATAGGAGGAGGAAAGAATGCAAAACCCGGAGAAATTACCATGGCTCACAATCGCGTGTTATTTCTTGATGAGTTACCTGAATTTCCAAGACTCGTGCTTGATTCTCTGCGCCAACCACTTGAAGATAGAAAAGTTACCGTTGCAAGGGCGAACGCTCACATTACTTATCCAGCCAATTTTCAACTTATAGCTGCAATGAACCCCTGCAGGTGCGGTTATCTAGGTGATGCAAGCAGATCGTGCAACAAAGCTCCAAAGTGTGGCACAGATTACAAAAACAAAATATCAGGACCATTGCTTGATAGAATAGACATATGCATTGAAATGCCAAACGTCAGCATACTCTCTCCTGAAATCTCTGTGGAGGGAGAAAGTACCAAGATTATAAGAGAAAGAGTAATAGCAGCGAGAAAAATTCAAACTGAGCGTTATAGTAAATTGAATGTTCGTTGTAACGCAGAAGTGAGCGGTGAAGCATTTAATAAATTTACTGAACCAGATCAGGCAGGGTTAGAATTGCTAAAATACGTACTGAAAGAAAATTATATTTCCAATCGGGGCTACACACGTGTATTAAAAGTTGCAAGAACCATTGCAGATCTTGCAAAAAATGAAGAAGTAAAAAGAGCACACATTGCTGAAGCGCTGAATTATAGGATAAGGGTATATTAAAAAATTAGTTTACTTGACAGATAATTTGTTTCATTGTATACTGCCCTTAATGAAATTTTAACATTCTATTTAAGGAGTAGAGTTATGGCATTAACAAAATATAATTACGAACAAGAACATAGTGTTTTTCGCGCTATTTCAGAGGGATACACACAAGCTGGTAATGAACACTGGGGAGTTACAGGTGCTGCTGGTGGGTTTGGTCAGTATATTAAGGATAATAAGTTAAGAACAGCATTATTTCCGCTTGCAGTTGCAAGTATTGTCTTTACAGCAATGCATATGAAAGCAGGCTTTGTTAGTGCAGCAGAAGCTTCTGGGTTTCTTGCTAAGACTGCCAGTTACTTTGTTGGAACAAATCAAGCAATAGCTGCTTCATTACCTGGATTTATCGGAACAGGTGTTGCTGGTCAGATAGTTGCGGGTGCCATAATGGCAATTGCTGCAGCTGCTGTTCTTTATGGAACATATCAAGTTGCCTCAAAATTAAAAGATGTTGCGTTTGAAGCATGTAAAGGAAAAGAAAAAGGAGAAGCTATATAATAACTTCAACAAAACAAGAAGGGATAGTCTCTGTCCCTTTTTGTAAACATTTTCTATTTTTTGCATCGGTTAAGTGATGTCATTTAAGAATCTAGTTATTATAATTAACGGCACTTATTAGTATAAATGTTAAGAATAAGTAAATCCCGTTTACTGTTTACGCCTATAGAAGTGAAAAGTATTTGCATATTATTAAAAAAGCGGTAACTTATTATCAAGTGAATTCGCTAAATTTGAGTAATTTAAATGTCTATTGATCTTAGTCTGCCGGAGTTACCTATATTACACCCAAGGATTACCGTTGTGGGAGTGGGTGGTGCTGGTGGAAATGCTGTGAATAACATGATCCAATCTAATTTGCAAGGAGTGAATTTTGTTGTCGCAAATACCGATGCTCAAGCACTAGAAAAGTCGTTATGTGATAAAAAAATTCAGCTTGGCATTAATTTAACTAAGGGGCTTGGTGCTGGTGCTTTGCCTGATGTCGGCAAAGGTGCAGCAGAAGAGTCAATTGATGAGATTATGGAGCATATAAAAGATAGTCATATGCTTTTCATCACAGCAGGAATGGGCGGTGGTACTGGAACCGGTGCAGCACCGGTAATTGCAAAAGCAGCCAGAGAAGCAAGAGCCGCAGTTAAGGATAGAGCGCCAAAAGAAAAAAAGATATTGACTGTTGGAGTTGTAACTAAACCGTTCGGTTTTGAAGGTGTGCGCCGCATGCGCATTGCAGAACTTGGACTTGAAGAACTGCAAAAATACGTGGATACACTTATTGTCATTCCAAATCAGAATTTATTTAGAATTGCAAATGAAAAAACTACATTTTCTGATGCATTTAAACTTGCTGATAATGTTCTGCACATTGGCATCAGAGGAGTAACTGACTTGATGGTCATGCCAGGGCTTATTAATCTTGACTTCGCTGATATAGAAACAGTAATGAGCGAGATGGGCAAAGCGATGATCGGCACCGGAGAGGCAGAAGGAGAAGATAGAGCAATTAGTGCTGCGGAAGCTGCAATATCCAATCCATTGCTTGATAATGTATCAATGAAAGGTGCGCAAGGAATATTAATTAACATTACTGGTGGCGGAGATATGACTCTGTTTGAAGTTGATGCTGCAGCCAATAGAGTGCGTGAAGAAGTAGATGAAAATGCAAATATAATATTTGGTGCTACTTTTGATCAAGCGATGGAGGGAAGAGTTAGAGTTTCTGTTCTTGCAACTGGCATTGATGGTCGCAATAATAAATCAGAAACTTCACCTATAAGTCAGAGCGAAGACTCAGAGAAAGAGAAATTTAAGTGGCCATATAGTCAAAGTGAAAGTACGCAAGACAAAACACTGGAAACAAAACCAGCTGAACAGGTAAGCGAAGGAGCTAAGTGGGGCAGCAATATCTATGATATACCAGCTTACTTAAGAAGAAAAAAATAATGCAATTTTGGCTACTCAAGTCAGAGCCAAGTGAATACTCATGGCAAAAAATGGAAAAGGAGCAGGTAGTTGAGTGGGATGGTGTGCGCAATTATCAAGCTCAAAATTACATGAAAATTATGAAAGCAAGCGATCTTGCGTTTTTTTATCATACAGGTAAAGAGAAAGCAATAATTGGAATCGTTGAAGTATTTAAAGAGTATTATCATGTTAATGATCCCAAGTTCGGATTAGTGAATGTAAAGTTTTTGAAACTTTTAAATAACCAAGTAACGTTAAATAATATAAAACAAAACCCACTTTTGAAAAATATGGCTATATTAAAACAACCACGTTTATCAATTGCCCCAGTTTCGGAAATTGAATGGAATGAAATAATAAGGATGAGTGATGTGTAATACCTGTCATTTCAGTTCCTAAATGATGTCATCTCAGCACGCAACGCACAGCTGTATGAATATTTGTCTCGAAGGCAGTGCATTAAACGTTATAGCCGATTTTGCATCAAACACAAAGGTGTCATTCCAGTGCTTGACACTGGAATCCAGCCTTAATGCAACCACATTAAAGCCGTTGTGTTTTAATATAAGATTAGCTACTTTTATATTCACTAACTTGATGTCTAATCAAAATTCCTGGATCCCAGTGTCTAGGCACTGGGATGACATCCTTCTAGTGTACAATATTCGTACAGTTGTGTACATGACACAAGGGTCTATAACTCTTCTTTTTTGGATTCCAGTGTCAGCTATTTGCATGACACCCTTACTGATGTGTCACTCATGTTAGAAGTAAATATTCTTGACAAGAAATGGTGCAGCATTATAGAAAATCCTAAAAATTTTGTATTAGGTGTCATCAATGCTTCTCTAAAAGAATTAAAAATAGACCACTATAAACCAAATATATCAATAGCTCTGGCTGATGATGACTTGCTACATCAACTTAATTTAAAATTTAGAGAAATGGATAAGCCAACTAACGTACTATCATTTCCGTATGAACAATTGTCTAATGAGTGCGATTTAGGAGACATAGCAATTTCAATAGACACAATAAAAAGAGAATCGCATGAGTATTGTATACCCATTCTTGCTCACATTGCACACATATTAGTGCATGGATTACTGCATTTACTTGGTTATGATCACCAAAAAAAAGATGAAGAAATTATAATGAAAAATCTAGAAAGAGAGATTTTAGCTTCGCTTGGCTACAATATGTGTGCGATTTAAAAGGAATTTAATAAAAATATAGTAGATGATAATAAAATATGTTATCTACAAAGGGTTTTAGCTATAAACAATAAAAGGTAAGTGATATGGTTCAGTTTTCTTTGCAAAAGAATTCTAAAATTAATCAAAAGGGCAAAATTTATCCTATTCCTGCTAGAGCAAAAAACATCAGAAGATTTCAAATTTACCGTTGGTCTGCTGATGACGAGAAAAACCCTAGAATAGACACATTTTTTATTGATATGGATAGTTGTGGCCCTATGGTACTTGATGTATTAATAAAAATAAAGGATGAAATAGATTCGACTTTAACTTTCAGACGTTCTTGTAGAGAAGGCATATGTGGATCTTGTGCCATGAATATTGACGGAACCAATACTCTTGCATGTACTAGATCTATACACGATATAAAAGGTGACGTAAAAATATATCCATTACCTCACATGTATGTGATAAAGGACCTAGTCTCGGACTTGAGCCAATTTTATGAGCAATACAAATCAATTAAACCTTGGTTACAAGCAGATAAGCCTGCCCTACCAAATAAAGAATACTCTCAATCTCCTAAAGATAGAAAAAAATTAGATGGCTTGTCCGACTGTATATTATGTGCTTGCTGTTCAACTGGTTGTCCAAGCTACTGGTGGAATAGTGATAAATTTTTAGGACCAGCAATACTATTACAAGCCTACAGATGGATTGCTGACAGCCGTGATAATAAGACAGGTGAAAGACTTGATGTTTTAAACGACCCATTCAAGTTGTATCGTTGTCATACAATAATGAATTGCACAAAAACTTGTCCTAAAGGACTTAATCCAGCAAGAGCAATAGCGAAAGTAAAACAGCTCATGGTAGAGAGAGAAGGAGTTTAAGTATCATCTTTTGCATTCTTCGTAAGAGAACAGCAAACCTTCCGAAGCGTAGGGTATTGTTAATACCCTGAACGCTTTTCCGTTTGTGAAGTGCATCGTATCATCGTACGATTCAAATAATTTTTTGAACAACTCATGTCTTTGGTTACTAATAGTTTGAAAATCCTCTTTTTCTAAAAGCTTTTTAGATTCGAAGAGGTAAAGCATAACTTCGTGATAAGTTGGGTAAGATGCCAAAAATTTTGGGTCAAATTGAAAGGTTTTTATAAAAGCATTATTATAAAATTTTAGCTTTTGATTCTTACTATATATTACTATAGCAACCGGTAACCTCTCAAGCAAATTTTTCTGTGTAGCTAAATAACTGTTTAATTCAGTATATAATTTCTCTGCATCACTAACATCTTTCCCATACATTACTATGCTACCAGAACCTTGTATTGGAATTTTAACAAAATCGAAAACCTTAGGTTCGTTCTTATAAGTTATGACATGTCTTCCTGGTTTTGTGCTATGAGCGCTACCGGTAATAGCAAATTTCTTAGAACCATCTACATATTTATCATAAAACAAGTTATAAAATTCCACCTTTCTACTCTTGTTATATCTTAGTATTGGAAATGGTAAAGAGTTGAAAACGTTTTTATAGCTCTCCACTTCCTGTGTAAGCTTACTATTTTCTAACTCAAGTCCGTTAGCCTTTATCTTACAGTCTGAGACATTCCTTATCCATAACAGCACACCTATCACATTGTTAGAATCATCTATTATGCTTCTACCGTAACATATGCAATAAACCTCACTGTCTTTTGACTTTAAATCTAGAGTAAAAGATTTATTTATTTCCTTTGCCTCAACAAAATTTTTGATTAAGCTTTTTGATTGCTCAAAAAAATTCACAAACTCATTAAATGAGTAAAAAACAGTATTAAGCAAAATTAGTAAATTGGGAGAGAACTTTTCTATACGTTTTTTTGCATCCCAAATATAAAACCCATCATTCACAGTATCAATTAAATTATTTATGATAACATTTTGATGCTGTAAGTTCTTAATCTTATTACTAATTTTTAATTTAGAATAAGAGAGAAAGAATAATATTAGAATCAATATTAAAACCACTTCATACAAAAAAAACATAGCACTTTTAAAACAAATGTAAAAATTTGTAACCGCTCAGAATTATGCTGAAGAGGTATATAAGTAAAGATTGCCTAACATTTGAAAGCCCAATCTCTTATAAAGGTTCACAGAAGATTTCATACAATGTGCTACTATATATTTGCATTCAAGCTGTTTAGCTATCTTTATTCTTTCTAAAACCATTTGGGTACCTATTCCACGATTCCTGTAAATTGGTAAAACTCCATCACTATAAAAACCAGCTACGCTGTCTTGAACATAAAGACCGCATGTCCCAATAATTTCATTATTTAGTGTTACAAGAAAAAATCTTAATCTTGAGTTCTTATCATCATAATTTGATAATCCGCGAAAAAATGTGCTGACAATTCCAACGCCATGATAAAAAATTTTAGAAGTGTGTAGATCTAACTGTTCTAAGAGGTTGCTACCATTCACAGCATTTAACCTCAAGTTTGGAATAACATCAGCAGGTAAAAAGTAATTTTTCATATTAAGTAAAGCTTTTTTTGGTGTGCTAACGTGTTTTATTTCACACTTTTCTAAAATATCTCTTATTTTCATATGTGAATTTATTACCCATGTTGCTTCTATATCTCTTGTTCTGAGATAATCTAGAGTTTTTTGTATAGAAAGCTCGGTACATTGATCTCCACAGAACACAAAATTAAATAATGACTCCCTGGTACCATTTATTGTAAATATGATGTTATCAAATTCATCGTGTACTTCCCACTCAGATAAATTCGCTGTGTACAGTATATAATCCTTTAGATTTTGAACAATTAAGCTTGAATAATAAATTTTTTTATCCTGCATACACCAACAATAAACAATAAAAGGCTCCTATAAGAACACAGGCTAAAATTGCAGCTATAACGTCATCTAGCATAATACCTAAAGGACCTTTGGTATTTTTATCGATTAAATTTATAGGCCACGTTTTTATTATATCAAAAAACCTAAAAGAAAAAAAGCACAACAACAATGAAGAACAATTCATCTCTTGGCTTAACAATATCGAAACTAAAAGTATCGTCAGCAATTGACCAACCACTTCGTCAATTACTACCTCTTTTGGATCACATGAAGTCTTGTAATGTTTTATATAATTACCTGTAGACCATAATCCAATTAAGAATAAAAAAGAAATAATTGCTGCACCTAAAATTTTGTTGCTCAGGATTACAGGAACAAGCGGAAAAGAAGCCAAACTACCTACAGTACCTGGCATTTTTTTTACTGTTCCAGACAGCCACCACGTTGATATTAATTTATATAAAAATTTCACAATATATCCAAATACAAAATTAACTTATAAGAACAGAAATAGTATCCTCTATAGAGGCGCTTTCATACAATAATCTATAGACCGCTTCACATATAGGCATTTTTATCTTTAGCTTTCCTGCTAAATTAAATATGGACTCAGCAGTGCTAAAACCTTCAATCACTGACTTGCCTTCTGACAAAATCTGCTGAACATTAAAGCCATTGTCACTATTACCTATTTTAAACCCAAAAGATAAGTTTCTTGAATTCAAGGATGTGCATGTCATAATTAGGTCACCCAGACATGCTGGCCCAAGTAGTGTATTTATATCCACACTACCGTCACCAATTTTTGCTGAGTATAAAGCCTTAATTTCGCTCATACTTTTCGTAATCAATGCTGCATGAGCATTAAACCCAAGTTTACTACCTAGAACAATCCCACACGCTATAGCAAAAACGTTCTTTAACGCTGCACAAATCTGTACTCCTATAATGTCGTTACTAAACTCCAATTTAACATTTTCTTGTTGCAGCTCTGATACTAGCTTTGAACCTAATGTGTTATTTTGGCATGCAAGAACCATTGAATAGGGTAATTTTCTTGCAACTTCTACAGCAAAGCTAGGACCTGAAAAAATAGCAATAGGATTGTTAGGTAAAATTTCATTTACTATTTCACTAGGTAATTTTAATGTAGACTTTTCTATTCCCTTACAAGCTAAAATTATTGCTACATCTTTTTTCAGATTACAATTATGCAATTGCTGACATACCTTCCTCAGAGACTGAGTGGGAACAGCGAGGATTGTTACTGAAGCATTAATTGTGTCTTCAATAGCCAATTTTACTGACACATTATCAGAAATTCGACAACCGGGTAGCTTGTCACTTTCTCTTTTCCCGTTGATTGATTCAAATGTAGTTTCATTGCGAGTCCACAAAATCACATCTTTCTTACTACCTAATGAAATTGCGATTGCTGTACCCCATGCACCAGCACCTAAAATTGATATTGCCACACAATATTCCTGAAAATATTACTTATACTTTAAAATAGTAGGATAAGTAAATTAAAAATATAACACAGACATATAGAATAGTTAAATATTTATTAACCGAAGTATTCTTTTAATAATAGTAACTTTAATTCAATATTTACTAAAAATATTATTACTATCATGGTATGTCTATTATATTTTAGATCTATTTATATAACTTTGGAACAATATATTTACTATTAATTAATAAGTGTAATTTTGATCATTTGTTAATAAAAATTTGATTTATTACTTTCCTTAGTTATATATATTACTAAAATTATAAATTATTTATGGGGTGTAAAATATGCGTATATTATTAATTGAAGATGATCAAGTAAGTGCAAAGACTGTGGTTAACGCCTTAACTTCTGATGGACATTTCTGTGACGTTGTTACTTCTGCACAAGATTATAACAATAATATGGTTTCCTCAAACGGAGATTACTATGACCTAGTTATTTTAGATATACACTTGCCTGGTGATATTGACGGATATGATATATTGCTAAGACTAAGAAGTGCAAAAATCAAAGTTCCTGTCTTAATACTTTCATGTATATCCGCTGTCAATCACAAAGCTAAAGGACTCGGGTATGGTGCCGATGATTACTTAACCAAACCATTTCATAAAAGTGAGTTATTAGCTCGAATTAAGGCCATAGTGCGTCGTACTAAAGGCCATCCTGAATCGGTGATAAAGATTGGTAATATAAATATCAATTTTGATCACAGGCTTGTTGAGGTGAAAGGTAAAACGGTTCACCTTACTAATAAAGAGTATTCTATGATAGAATTGCTAGCACTGCGTAAAGGAACAGTATTAACAAAAGAAATGTTCTTAAATCATCTTTACAATGGCTTAGATGAACCTTCAGATAACAAGATAGTTGATGTTTTTATGTGCAAATTACGTAAGAAACTTGAAAGTGCAAATGATGGAAAAAGCCACATAGAAACCGTTTGGGGCAGAGGGTATGTTCTGAAAGAGTATATTGATGATGATGAATATTTTAATGTTAATGTAGGCGAAAGTAGTGATGGCTATCAAGCAGAACAAGTGAAGGACAACGCATGAAATGCCTACACATTTAAATATAGCATGGCTTATATCGCACGTATCATGTGAACGCCTAGGTGAAATATAAGCCGAGTTCTGTTTATGTAGCTATTTATCTGGAGTAAATGTTACCATTTACCGCATGCGATTTACCCGAGTAGATATGAGGAAAACATAAAATCTACTTCTATTTAATCTTGCTCCTAGTGTTGGTTACTCGACTACCAATATTGCCATTGCCATGGTGTGCTCTTACCACACCTTTTCACCCTTACCTAAAAATATTTTAGGCGGTAATTTTCTGTAGCCCTATAACTGGAGTTACCTCCGGCGGGCATTACCCGTCACTATTTTTCCTTGGAGCCCGGACTTTCCTCTGCTATGTTTATCACACAACAGCAGCTACTTATTTCACCTAGGAATTATACTTTAACATGAAAATCACAAAAGCAAAAGACAATTTCCTAACAGTCTACATATTAAAAACATTTAGACAAATAGCTAAAGGTGATATTCCGGCACATCATCACTATCCCAAGATAAGCTTTTTTCACTTTTAGACTCCGCTTCAGTTAGTCAAGAGCCTGGTCCACCGCTTGAAGACGATGAGCTACTTCTTGATCGACTACTACTTTCTACTGATATACTATTTAGCACTGTTTCAGATTGATATATAGTTCGCATTCTGTTACCAGTGGTAAAAATTTCTTCATCGCTACTTGAAGATGATCGCCTTCTATAACCCAAATCAGTTAGTTCTAATACAGGAGCAGCATTACGACCCTTAACATATCTATATGCTATGAATCCTATAATTCCAACAATACCTATTGCTCCAACCAAAGATCCCCCTATCATTCCTGCCTTATTAGACCCTATAGCAAGTTGAGTAGGTTGTGGTGAAGAAGTAGACTGAGGAAGTAAAGTCGTGGTGAATATAGGAGTTGTTGACTCTTTTGTTCTAGTACTTGGTATACTAAATACTGTTTGTGTAGTTTTCTCTGAGCTTGTTGTTGGCGCAGTTGGTTCCACTGTTACTGTGCTTGTTTGAGTCGTTGACTCTGTTGAAGGTTTATTCGTTGTAGAAGTAGGTGCAACGGCTTCTGTTGTTGGCTTCACTGTTACTGTACTTGTTTGAGTCGTTGACTCTGTTGAAGGTTTACTCATCGTAGAAGTCGACGCACCAGTCGCTGCTGTAGGTTTTACAGTACTTGTCTCAGTCCCTGAAGTTACTATCGGCACACTAGTTGACGTTGTAGCAACCGTGGTCGCTTGTGAAGTAGTAGTTGTTTTTGCTACTGTCGTTGACTCCGTTGAAGGTTTACTTATTGTAGAAGTAGGTGCAACGGCTTCCGTTGTCAATTTAGTAGTCTTCACAGCGTCGGTTTCTGCTGTGCTAGTAATTGCAGCAGTCGGCGTTTTCTTAGAAGTCACAACCGTTTCTGCAACAGTTATAGGAGCCACGGTACTACTAGAAATAATATCTGGCGTTAATCGACCGTTAATGATATTAACAAAATCACTGAGAGTTTTGATGCTATTTGCCGGTATTATTGTTGCTTCAGAAGATTTTCCAGAGCCGTTTTGATTAAAAGTTACAATATTTTCTCCACTTACCGCAGTTACGATAAAACCACCCTGACCGTTGCCTTTAATATATAATTGCTCTATAGGATCTGTAAATTGATAGATAGGAAAATCTGACACTGATCCATTTTTAAGTAGAGTTGCTATATGTAACCTCTGCTCATTAGCTGATTGGTCATTTTCAAGAAAAGCAACTAGATCATTTCCTTCCGTTTGTTCAACATACTGCAAAAAGCTTATTTCATGTTCTCTAGAAAGAGATAGTGCTTTATTATCTATTTGACCTTTTCGATTACCAAGTAAAAAGCCATTAACTCCATCCTTCAGACCCTGAATCACTTTAGCCATATCAAATTTAAAAATACGTGTTTTTCTCACCTCTTGATTTTCCTTAGTAATCCTTTTGCTCACTTGCGAATAAAGCATCGTGTTTCCATTTAATGCCAATTGCCCCTAATTATCAAAATTGAACAATTTTCTTTCTGTAACACCTTTTTCTCCAGTCAATACCTTAAATTTTCCGCTCTCGCTTGACTTTAAGTACCAAGAAACTAAAGTTTGATCCTTTAAGTTATGGGCGATTACAATTACGTCACCATTACCAACTTTCACTGCTCTTGGTTGAAAGTAACTATTGCCCACATTTGCAAGACTATTATTATCAATATTCTTTTGTAATTTTCTTTTATCTAAATGTTCAACTGAAGGAGTATTAACTGATTGTTTAATTCCGTAAGTGTTAAAAGATAAGCCTTTAACGCATTTTTCTCCTTCTTCGCTAATTCCTTCTTCAGGAAAGATAACTCCAACTTTATCTATTTCAGCTGAATCTTCTATTAATGTGAGAGATAATTGATCTTTGAATTCATTTGCTACGCTGATATTTGTACCACATTCGTATGTTTTTGATTGATATAATGGACTAATAAGTAATTTTACTTTACTGCTCCCATTACCATTATCTTGATAGCTGAGTCCGTAAGCAACTCCATTCCCCTCAATTAATTCTACGTTTGTTGGATTAAAACCTATCGCTTCTTTAATTTCCGGTGTATTTGAGTTGATCCCGAGCAATCTTCTTAATATAGACATAATTTTATTTAAAATATTAATAAAATGCTATTATGATTACTCCTGTGTGTTAATGTCAATGAAAATTTTAACTAAAATTAAAAAATTAATATAATATTTTATACTAAAAGGTAAATATAAGCTTGAAGAGGGCTAAGAAGCTTTATGCTATTTCTCAAAAAACCAACAATTGCAATCATTGGTTCTACAGGTATAATCTGTTAAAGTTTACACGAGTCTCATGAATGATAGAAAAAGAAGAGCAGTTTAGTTTTACATCAGAAAACCTCAAGAAAGCAGGAAAGTTTATAGAGATGTATCCCAAAGATAGAGAAGGTAGTGCTGTTATGCCTTTACTATACCTGGTTCAAGAGCAATGCGGATGGGTTTCTGAATCTGCTATGCGTTATGTTGCTGATATGCTGCATATTCCACATATTCGTGTATATGAAGTGGCAAACTTTTATACCATGTATAATTTAAAACCAGTAGGCAAATATCTAATACAAATTTGTAGAACAACTCCTTGCTGGTTATGCAATAGTGAAGAAGTTTTAAACACCTTTAAAAAGAAACTTGGAATCAATATCGGTGAGACTACTAAAGACAATTTGTTCACTTTAAAAGAAGTTGAATGCCTAGGTGCATGCGTTAATGCTCCCGTTGTGCAGATCAATAATGACTTCTATGAAAATCTTACTCCTGAGAAAGTAGAAAACATCATAGCAGAACTTTTAGGCAAATAGATGAAAGAAGAATTTGCATTTAAGATAATCAAGCAATCAGGTTCTGCAAGAGTTGGAACAATTAAAACTCCAAATGGAAGCGTAGAAACCCCCGCTTTTATATTCTGCGCAACAAAAGCTGCAATTAAAGCTGCAGATATTGAAAGAATAAGTGAAGCTGGTACCCAAATCATACTTTCCAACACCTATCACCTAATGCTTCAACCAGGAGAGAATACTGTTGCAAAACTTGGTGGTTTGCACAAAATGATGGGATGGAATGGGCCAATGCTAACTGATTCAGGTGGATATCAGATATTTAGCTTAGGCCACGGATCAGTTTCGGAAGAGATAAAAGGAATAAGAAAAAAACAAAAAACTTTGATCAAAATTAATGAGGATGGGGCAATTTTCCGTTCTTACATTAATGGTAAAACTTATTGTTTAACTCCTGAAAAATCTATACAAATTCAACAGAAATTAGGTGCAGATTTAATCCTAGTTTTAGATGAATGCACTCCATTTCACGTAAGCAAAGAGTACACAGCAAAATCAATGCTCATGAGCCACAGATGGGCTGAACGCTCTTTAAATGAATTTGAAAAAAACAATAATGGCAAGCAGGCACTGTATGGAATTAGTCAAGGCGGAGTACATCAAGATTTACGTAGAGAAAGTTGTGATTTTATCAACAATTTACCATTTTTCGGTCAAGCAATAGGTGGATCACTTGGTCAAAGTAAAGAGCAGATGTACGATGTAGTTTCTTTCACTATGGACCACCTAAAAAAAGACAGGCCTACTCATTTGCTTGGTATTGGTGGAATTGTGGACATCTTTCATGGAGTAAGTCTTGGAATTGACACGTTTGATTGTGTGCATCCAACCCGCTTAGCAAGGCATGGTGGCGCACTTGTTAAAGTAAAAAACAGAAATTCTATTTCTTCAAAGTGCAAAGAGCATATTAATTTGCGGAATCAACAATTCGAGCTAGACGATAACCCAATTGAAAGTGACTGTTTATGTTTTACCTGCAGAAAACATTCAAGAGCTTATATACACCATTTACTGAAAGCTAAAGAGCTCCTGGCTTACACGCTCGTTACCATTCATAATATTTTCTTTATGAATAAGTTAATGGCATCAATAAGGCAGGCAATATTGGATGATAGGCTAGATCAGGAAAAAAATAATTGGATTAGTGAAATACCATTGCACTTTGATTTGGCCTCTCTTTAAGTCTTTTCTTCATTAGACTTCTTGCATAACCATATAACGAACTTTTATTGGAAATAGAAACAAAAAACTTACTTGACAAACTCCGCCAGCCCCCTTATCATGATACTGAAGCTATTTATTTATCTTCGCAATCTGTGCAGGTTAATGACAAAAAACTTAGGGTATTTGGCGTCTCATGTTTAATTTTTCGCACTACGTGCATCGCATGTCTTTAAAAATTTTTAGGTTTTTACCTATATAAGCCGAAACGCGCTTACAAAGCGTTTAAGACAGCAAAAAACGTCAAATTGACAAGGGAGAATTTGAATGCTAGCTACTACGGGGTTTCTTTGCCTTTTTTCCTGCTTAGTAAATTTCTTAAACACTTGCGGTGTAGGTTAGTTGCAAGTTAAAAGCAGCTAAATCGCTCTTAATCAAGCGTTTTAGAATAAAAAAAACGCCGATATTTTAGTACATGGTAAATAGCCAACCACCACGGGGCTTCTTTTGCCTTTTTTTTCATTTGGTAAATTTCTTAATATTTATGGCTAAACGACAATCGTCATCCCGCTACGTGTTAGCGGGATCTATGTTAAGGTATGACGGTTAAGTAAGGGATCTATGTTAAGCTTACTATTACCCACAAATAAAAACATAATATTGTATCTACTCAAATAGTTTAATTTTATTAACCTGAAAGCTTATGAGATTAAAATTATTAAACTAAGAGTTATAATTTTAGCAACTAAAAGCTGTAAATTGCACCATATAAACAGTTATTTCAAGCAAAAATTATGCCATTAAGAGCTATGCAGCAAACATTTATATTTGTGGGTAATAGTAAGATGTTAAGAGGTACCGCGAATGAATCGCGGTATGACGGTTAAGTAGGGTGTCATCCCAGTGCTCCTATAATGTCATCCAAGTAGCTGACACTGGGATGACATTATAGGAGCACTGGGATGACAGGAGAAGGAGGCTACTTAGATGACACCGTCTTGGATGGAAACCAGTGTCAGCTACTTTCATGACACCTTGACAACCGTCATCCCGCTACTTGTTAGCGGGATCTATGTTAAGAGGTTGTCCACAAACCAAGGAATACGTAGTATATAAAGAAAGAATATTGAGGTAAGAGATGAGGAAAAAATATCCAACAGATTTAAGTAAAAGGGAATGGGCAAGAATAGAAAAACACTTCAGAGTATCGTACAAGAAAGGAGGAAGGCCACCAAAATACAGTAAGTGTGAGATAGTAAATGCAATTCTTTATATACTGCGCACAGGATGTCAATGGCGCTATTTACCACACGATTTTCCGCCGTGGAAGGCTGTGCATGAACAGTTTAGAAGATGGAAAAAGCAGGGAATTTTTGAGAAAATGAACTATGATATCACTAAATATAGTAGGTCAAAAATGGGAAGAAATGAGGAGCCGAGCGCATGCATAGTGGACAGTCAATCGGTAAAAACCACGGAAAAAGGGGGGTCAAAGGTTATGATGGTGCGAAAAAGGTAAAGGGGAGAAAAAGACATATAATCACAGATACTCAAGGATTTGTGCTTGGTTGCTATGTAGGAGCTGCAAGCGAAAATGACAGAGATGGGGTGAAGATGGCATTGGACAATATGAAGGAAAAATACAGCAATATTAAGAAAATGTGGGCTGATATGGGATACCAAGGAAAAGATTTAAAGGATTACGTAAAGAGAGAATATGGGATAGATATTGAAATTGTCAAAAGGCCTCCATGTAGGTTTTGGGTGCATAAAGATACACCACTAGAACTATTGCCACAACGGGATCCTGGATTTTCAGTACAGCCGAGAAGGTGGGTGGTAGAGAGGACTTTTGCTTGGATCAATAGAAATAGAAGGCTATCAAAGGAGTACGATTTACTTACAACATCTACTGAAAGTTTCATATATCTGGCTA
The DNA here is from genome assembly GCF_964027055.1 of Wolbachia endosymbiont (group A) of Nomada flava. Lineage (NCBI taxonomy): Bacteria > Pseudomonadati > Pseudomonadota > Alphaproteobacteria > Rickettsiales > Anaplasmataceae > Wolbachia > Wolbachia endosymbiont (group A) of Nomada flava. The sequence goes on from NZ_OZ034725.1 coordinate 343,073, forward strand.
TGAGTAAAGTTATGTTAAGTAGGGAATATGCTTGATTTACTGGTTTGTGGACAACCTCTAAGGTATGATGGTTAAGTAAGGGATCTATGCTAAGAGATACCGTGACGGTATGACGGTGTAGATGATGGTTAAGTAATTCGTCATCCCGCTACGTGTTAGCGGGATCTAGAGATACCGCGGCGGTATAGCTATACCTTTTTTCTACTTAGTTTGGGTTATGCAAGAAGTCTATTCTGTTAACTCTTCCTTTTATTATTTTTCCTTCAGAAGTGCTATAATAAATAATTAATCTATTAATGTTAACCTTTATCCATGATTTGTAAGGATTAGAGGTGAAGATATGGCTAAAGGAAACAATACCCTATTAATATTTGACTTTGATAACACTATTACTAATGGGCACATGCACAATGCTTTTTCTAGGTTAAGCAAAAGTGACTTTGTTTCTACTCAAAATAATGCAGTGACTGACATTGATATAGGAAATTTTCTAGGGAGTACAGGTGGAATAAAAAATGAAGAGAGGTTGAAATCTACATTACAATCTGCACTTTCAGGTGGAATAGAAGTTAATATTGCATCATATACAGGATATCCAAATGCTGTAAAAAAAGTAGCGGAATATTATTTAGGTTTATCTGAAAAACAAACAGGTAGTATTTCTGTATTTGGTGGGTTTCCAGGAGATTATGATAGTCAGTTGCAAGAGTTAGATGTTAGAGAACAACAAAGTCAAGTCGGAAAGAATTTGCACATCTGTGAGGCAATTGTGAATTATAAGAACAATCACAATGGTCGGTTACCAAAAACTGTTATGTTGGTTGATGATAGTGTGGGTAACATAAAAAGAATTAATGAGTTCGTTGAATCAATGAGCAAAAGAAAGGGATGGCTTAAAGAAAATGGGCTGAGTGTTGAAGATATAAACAATATTAAATTTGAAGGCATTCAAGTACCTAAAGAGGACAAAAATGTTGGTTATCTAGAAAGAGTACAGGAGTTTGTCAATGCTAACTTGGTACAAGAACCAATTTATGAAAATTTAAGGGAAGAAGAATCACTATATGCTACAGCTAATAAAAGCACCATCTCCTTAAAAGAAGAAATGAAAGGAATTAGGCTTCTTCTGAATGAAGATGGTGTTAGATCAAAAAAAGCGATACATAATGTTCAAGATGCTTTTAAAAAACAAGTAATGGAAGCAATCAAAAAGCAAGGCTATAGTGTGAGTAGTGAGGAAAGAGAAAGTGGGATTACTGTTGAAGGAAGTAAACCAATAGACGTTCAGCAGATAATACAAGATAATTTTAGTCAATTCACAAAGTTACATGATAAGGCGCTTAATGATAACAAAAACGAAAATCTTAGGAAAAAAGAGCCCATATATCAGAACACTGAAGAGTTATTATCATCACTTCCTCAAAAAAGGAAATCAAGTGATGGTATGGTTGCTGATGGTGAGAATAAAAAACAAGATATTAAGGACATGTCGTCATCCGAAACACAAGCAAACCCAACACGCTCAAAACGTCATGCAATGATGCTTGACCCTCAGCAAATAGAATCTATATACCAGAATGCTGAAGAGTTATCACCAGGTAAAAAATACGCACATATTCAAATCGTTTCCTTAGCACAAGAATTCAAGGCAATCAAAGCTTTTTTTCAAGATTGTATTCAAGAGGTAATAAATGCTATTTGCAATTTATTTAGAAGAGAAGTGGCAACAAAAATTGAAGGGCAGGGCTATAATGTAAGTAATAAGCAAGGAAGTAGTGAAATTACTGTCAAAGGAAGTAAGCCAATAGATGCTTCAAGAATAAACAAAGATATTATTGTCGAGTCCTTAGCTCAAATAATCGAGAAAAAAGAGAAAATCAAAGATCTTAACAATAATTATAAAGGCGACCAGCTGGAGCAAAACATATCAAAGTTATTGAACGCTGATTTGCAAAAGAAAGATATAAACTCAAACTATAATGATGGGGAGCCTACACATCAGACCGTTCAAGAAGCACGGAACTATCATCGGCAAAAGAAAGACATAAACTCAAACTCTGTGAGAGGAAACTATAATGATGGGGAGCCTATATTTCAGACCGTTCAAGAAGCACAGAACTATCATCGGCAAAAGAAAGGTATAGACTCAAACCCTGTAAGCAAAAAACCACTTGCACCACCAGTACCTACTAAAAATTATACGGAAAGGGTTATACAAAGCAGAAATATAGAAGGGATTGGAAGAAATAAGTGATTTATGTGTAAAAAACAAGAGTTAACTGACAGAAGAATTAAAACTAATGCACTAAGCTTTAAGCATAGAAACCACTTTATTGTAACTTGGCAATGATTTAATTTCTCCAATTGCAGCTAGAGTGGTTTTTTCATGCTGAGATAATAATTCTTTTGCTGCTTTTTTTACGTTAGCAGTGGTAACTGCACTAATTTTTTCTATTAATTCACTTTTACTGATATATTTATTATAGTTACCGTAGTAGTGTCCCAATGTTTCAGCACGTGAGCTAACACTTTCGCGTGACATCAAAATTTGGGATTTTACTCGCTCTTTCACTCTATTTACCTCTTCTTCCTTCAGATTATCTGTAGACAACTTTTTCAACTCTGTCGTTATAGATTTTAAAAGCTTATCTAAGTTACTACTATCTGTGCCAGCAAAAATGGAAAACATCCCTGTATCAGTGTAGCTGGAATTAAATGAATAAACAGAGTAAGCTAATCCCTGCTTTTCCCTTACTTCCTGGAATAAACGTGATGACATTCCGCTCCCTAATATAGAATCAAGCACTTGAAACGTGTGATATTTATCGTCATGGCGAGAAACACTAGGTAGACCAATTAGCAAGTGCACCTGATCTAATTTACGATGTTCTAAATACTCACCACCAGTACAGCTCGCATTTTGGCTTTTTTTCAGCTCTTTAGAATGAATCTTTGAGAGAAAATCTTTGGTTAATGCAACAACTTCTTCATGTTCAACATTTCCTGCAACGGCAAATAGCATATTCTCGCCAAAGTAATGCTCATTTATGTAATTATCTAGATCTTCTCGAGTAAAAGATTTTACAGTATCTTGCGTGCCTAAGATTGACCTGCCGAAAGGTTGATCTTTATAAGCTGCCTCAAAATATTTGTCGAAAACAATGTCACTTGGTGAATCATTAGTCTGAAAAATCTCTTGTATTACAACGCCCTTCTCACGTTCCAATTCATCTTCTGGAAATGTTGAATTCATCAATATATCTATTAATATATCAATACCAGTTTTGATGTCCTTCTTGAGAACTTTTGCATAATAGGTGGTGCTTTCTCTACCGGTGCTAGCGTTGAAAACTCCACCTATGTCATCAAAAGCTTTTGCAATTTCAAAGGCAGTTCTTGTCTTCGTCCCTTTGAAAGCCATGTGTTCTAGAAAATGGGATATTCCATTTTGATTTGCACTTTCCGCTCTACTGCCAACACCAACTCGTATACTTAAAGCTACGGAATCAATATCACGCACCTGCTCAGTTATTATGCGCAGACCATTATCTAATTTTGTTACCTGGGGTATATTCATCTCATATATTCTTCTAAGTTCTCTTCTGCAAAATCCCAATTAATCAAATGATCAAGGAAAACTTTTATGTAGTCAATTCTACGGTTTTGACAATCTAAATAATAGGCGTGCTCCCACACATCCATAGTGAGTAATGGAACTTGACCATAAATTAATGGCAAATCTGCATTTGGAGTTTTGGTGATTTTAAGCTTTCCTTTTTCAAACACTAACCACACCCATCCACTACCAAACTGGCTTACTCCATAATTGGAGAATTCTTCATAAAATTTATCAAAGCCACCGATATCGTCCTGAATTTTTTTTGCTAAAAGACTACTATCTTTAGGCTTACCACCACCATTTTTTTTCATTGAGTTCCAATAAAAAGTGTGGTTCCAAACTTGTGCTGCGTTATTAAATATAGGCAAGTTGCTGCTATTACCATGAACTTCTGTTATTAATCCCTCAATTTTCACATGCTGATAATCCGTATTTTCAACCAGCTCATTGAGTTTATTTAAATACCCTTTATGATGCTTATCATAATGAAAGTCTAAAGTTTTTGCAGATATGTAAGGCTCTAAAGCTGTTTTATCATATGGTAATTCAGGTAAAGTAAAATTCATTCAACCTCCTCAATTTCTAACCTAGATAGTATTGCAATATGTGCTCTTGTGCAACATATAATTAATAGCTAAAACATTTAGGTATCTATTGCATTATTCTAAATTATACTACAATAACGATTATTATATAAGCCATAGAAATGGATTAAATGCAAAAGTTACTTGACACCCTTCGCCACCCCCCTTATCATGAAACTGAAGCTATTTATTTATCTTCTCTGTACAGATTAAATGACAAAAAAACTCAACGTATTTGGCGTCTCATGTTTAATTTTTTGCACTATGTGCATCTTATGTCTTCACAACATTTCTGGGTTTTTACCTATATAAGCTGAAACGCGCTTATAAGTCGTTTAAGACAGTATAGTACACCGATTTGCAGGATTAGAGAGTGACAACTAGCTAACACGGGGTTTCTTTTGCCTTTTTTTCTGCTTAGTAAATTTCTTAAACATTTAAACTAAGGTGAGTTGCATTTAAAAGCAGCTAAATTGCAGCGTTTAAGACTTAAAAAACACCAATACTGAAAATAGACAATGACTAGGGCTTCTTTTGCCTTTTTTTTCGTTTGGTAAATTTCTTAATGTTTGTAGCTAACATGAACAAACATTTGAGAGTAACTTCTGCTAGTAGGGTGTCATCCCAGTGCTTGACACTGGGATCCAGCTTTCTTTATAAATTCACCAAAAGTGCTTCATTCTATAACGCAAAACCCATACTCACCAAACCCAATGCATTACTTGCAACTAAGTTTCCTGGATCCCAGTGTCTGGGCACTGGGATGACAAAAAAAGGAGCACTGGGATGACATCATAGGGGCGCTGGCCTGACAATCGTCATTCCGCTACGTGTTAGCGGGATCTAGAGATACCGTGACGGTATGACAAGGGAGAACAGTTGTATTCCTGCACAATTTATTCTCATGACAAAAACGTCTTAACTTTCTCTCTACTTTTTCTGGGTAAGGTCAATTTTGTGAAAAAATGGATTGAATTATAGGCAGATTTGGCTATTATTTGTAATACATGGGTATTAGGTAAAATGTTTAAATTTGATCCTTTATTATTAGCTCGAATTCAGTTTGCCTTCACAATAGGCTTTCACATTATATTTCCTGCTTTCACGATCGGGCTTGCAAGTTTTCTAGCCTTTTTGGAATGGTGTTGGCTTAAGACTGGTGATACACGTTTCCGTGATGTTTATAAATTCTGGATCAAGATTTTTGCCGTTGCTTTTGGCATGGGAGTGGTATCTGGAGTTGTAATGTCATATCAACTCGGTACCAATTGGTCGATTTTTTCTGACCGCATAGCCAATGTTCTCGGCCCTCTATTTTCCTTTGAGGTTTTAACAGCCTTTTTTCTGGAGGCATCTTTTTTGAGTATTATGCTATTTGGATGGAATAGGGTAAGTCCTCGTATGCACTTTGCTTCTACTTGTATTGTTGCAGTGGGAACGCTTATTTCAGCTTTTTGGATTATTGCAGCCAACAGCTGGATGCAAACACCCACTGGATTCACGATTGGTGAGAATGGTCTCCTATATCCAACCAATTGGTTAGAGATTATTTTTAATCCTTCTTTCCCTTATCGCTTTATTCATATGGTAACAGCAGCCTATCTTACAACAGCGTTCGTGGTGGGCGGTGTAGGGGCGTTTTATCTTTGGAAAACGCAACATGCTCCTCAAGCAAGAATTATGTTTGGTATGGCAACCATTATGGTAGCTTTAGCTGCACCATTTCAGTTGTTTGTGGGGGATAAGCATGGATTAAATACTCTAAAGCATCAACCTGCTAAGATTGCTGCAATGGAAGGTATATGGGAAACCGAAAAAGGGGCTGGCTTACTTTTATTTGCTTATCCGGATCAGCAAAATGAAATTAATCACTACGAGATAAAAATTCCTAATCTTGCCAGCTTGATCTTAACACATGATTTTTTAGGAGAAGTAAAAGGATTAAAGGAATGGAAAAAAGAAGATAGACCACCTGTAGTATGGGTATTCTGGTCCTTCCGTATAATGGTTGGAGTTGGAATTTTAATGATCATAATTGGGTTAGTAAGTGTTATACAGTATCTTCGTGGCAAATTATTCCAAAGTTGTTTCTTACATGGATGGTGGATATCAATGATGCCGTCTGGGTTCATAGCGTTACTTGCAGGTTGGTTTACTACTGAAATTGGTCGTCAACCTTACACTGTATATGGAATTATGCGCACAATTGAATCATTTTCACCTGCGATTACCGGTCCTCAGGTTGCATGGTCTTTGATTGCATTTATCGTTATGTATACCCTTATATTTGGAGCAGGCAGTTACTATATCCTAAAACTTATATATAAAGGAATTCCTGTCATTAAAGAAGAAGAGCAATTTTATAAACACGGTATTGGAGCTTCAGTGATTGATGCTGGTACATCTGGAAAGGACAACAATCATGTTTGATTTTTCTTCCTTAATTAATTTACCCCTAATCTGGGGATTACTAATTGCCATAGCTGTTTTACTGTATATTTTAATGGATGGGTTTGATTTAGGTATTGGTATTTTACTTCCTTTTGCACCGTCAGATAAATGCCGTGATCACATGATAAGCTCAATTGCACCATTTTGGGATGGAAACGAAACATGGTTGGTATTGGGTGGTGGAGGGTTGTTTGCTGCTTTTCCTCTTGCATATTCAATATTAATGCCTGCTTTTTATATTCCAATCATTATTATGCTGCTTGGCCTTATAGTGCGCGGAGTATCCTTTGAGTTTCGTTTTAAGGCAGAAGGAAAATACAGGCGATTATGGGATTATGCCTTTCATTTTGGGTCACTTGGTGCTGCATTTTGCCAAGGCATGATTTTAGGTGCATTTATACATGGTGTAGAAGTAAACGGACGCAACTTTTCTGGTGGCCAATTTGATTGGGCAAGTGCTTTTAGTGTAATGACAGGCATTGCTGTGATATTTGGATATGCACTTTTAGGTTCTACATGGCTCATAATGAAGACAGAAAATATAACACAAGAATGGGCACGCAAGGTTGCTTCTTATACGCTTGGTTTTGTAGGTATTTTCATGGGACTAGTGAGTGTAGTGACACCATTTTTAAATGAACGTATTAAAAACTTTTGGTTTAGCATGCCAAATTTTTATTATTTATTTTCTATTCCATTACTCACATCTTGGCTATTTTTCATGCTGTGGTTTGATCTTCAGAATACTAAACGGGAGTACCGTCCATTCTTTCTCAGTATTGCTATTTTTTTTATGGGATATTTAGGTTTAGGAATTAGTATCTACCCATGGATTATACCTTTTCAATATACCATTCTGGATGCAGCTGCTTCTGGGCCAAGTTTATCTTTAATGCTCATTGTTATAATACCGCTTTTACCAATCATTTTAACTTACACTGGTTATTGCTATTATGTCTTTCGTGGAAAATCAAATTATGAACACACATATTAAGGAGTTAGTGACCTTATGGTTAAAACGTTACCCTTAAATCAAGCAGTCGTTCAGGCAATGGCGTCAACTTAAGAGCCTTCATTAGCAAACCCTCCTATGGATTTTCTGAAAAGTTTTTGAGTATATTGTATTTTTAATTTGTAGAATAAGTTTTTTTCCTTTTTGCATGCTAACCAAAAAGGTTTCTGTCATCCTTCTTGTCATATAAGTAGCTTGACGCGGGCATTCAGTTTTCTTTATAATTTTCTTTGTGAAAGAACAAAAATGCTTATTTGTAACCATAGCTGGCTTACCAAATGCTGGGAAGTCTACATTAATTAACAGCATCATAGGCAAGAAAATTGCAATTGTCACTCCTAAAGTGCAAACAACAAGGACGCAAATAAGGGGTGTTGCAACATGCAACAACACACAAATTGTCTTTACTGACTCCCCAGGAATTTTCTCAGCAGAAACAAAACTTGAAAAAGCTTTAGTCAAATCTGCATGGTCGGCAGTTAAGGATAGTGACATCACTTTGTTGCTTGTTGATGTAAGCAATTATTTGAAAAATATAGAAAGAATTAAGACTATATTTATGCGGCTGCAGCGCACAAAAGGCAGATGCATTTTGGTTATCAATAAAACTGATTTGGTAAAAAGGCCTGAATTAAAGATGGCGCATGAGCATCTGAATTTGCTTTATAAATTTGAAAAGGTTTTTATGATATCAGCATTAAAGAATGATGGACTTTCTGATTTGATGAATTACTTGTCTGAAGTTGCATCGGTGAGCTCCTGGTTTTATGAAGAAGATCAAATAACCGATTCCTCGACAAATTTTTTATCAGCAGAAATTACGAGAGAAAAATTATTCTTGAACTTGCGTGAAGAATTGCCATACTCTACAGCTGTTATAACTGAACAATTTGAGGAAAAAAAAGATAAGAGTTTAGTCATCAAGCAGATCATATTTGTGTTGAAAGATAGTCATAAAAAAATAGTGCTAGGAAAAGATGGCAGTAATATTAAAAAAATTAATATCGAAGCGCGTGCTGAACTAGAAAAATTATTTGAGTGCAAGGTACACCTCTTTTTATTTGTGAAAGTGCGACCTTGGATCGACCGTCCGGAGGAGTATATAGGCAATGCTTAATTCTTTATTGGTATTTGATATTGAAACTATACCAGATGTAAATTCCTGCAAAAATTTACTCAATATTAGTGATGATAGTAGTGTAGAAGAGAAGAGGGATGCATTAACAAAATATCATCTTGAAATAACAAACGGGCAAAACTCTTTTCTGCGTCAGCCTTTTCACCTTGTTGTAGTTATTAGTTTTTTACTTTGCAATATAAGCTACCAGAGTGGTTATGAGGTGTTCACACTGCAAGAAATAAGATCTGGAGGCACACTAAATTCCAGTGAAAAGGAGCTAGTGAAAGGATTTTTTAACTACATATCAGAGAAAAAGCCAAGATTAGTTTCGTTCAACGGACGCACTTTTGATATACCAGTGCTGAAGTATCGTGCTATGGTCCATGGCATTCAAGCGGAATATTTTCATAAAGCTGGCGATAAGTGGAATAGTTACAATCAGAGATATAGCAGTGATTGGCATTGTGACTTACTTGAATCCCTCTCTGATTTTGGAGCTTCTGCGAGAGTAAAAATGAACGAAGTTTGTGCAGCATTTAATCTTCCTGGTAAGATTGGAGTTGATGGGTCACAAGTTATGGACTTATACGATAGCGGCAAGATACAAGAGATTCGAGATTATTGTGAAACAGATGTAATTAACACTTATTTGATTTACTTAAGGTTCATGCATCATCAGGGAAGGATTACTACTGAAAGCTACAACAAAAGTGCGGAAGAGCTGCTTTTAGAGTGCGAAAAAAAAGAATACCTAAAGAAATTTAAAGAAGAATGGGAAAGAACTTGTGGTGGAAAAATTTTACTTCCATAGAATAAATAGTCGAGTTATAATGCACTAACAAGCGAACCTCTGTACTAAATTTTGGTTAATATACACGTTGAGCATATTAAGAAAGTTGCTTTTAAGGTATTGCATTTTACTTTTATTTTCGTTATAAGGTTGCTTTAAGTTGAATTTTCAACATTTTTATACTATTTACATTTAAGATATGATTTCGAAATTTTTTGGGGGCACTTCATGAAAAAGTCTATGTATACTAGAACTGCTCTAGTTTCTTTATTAACTTTATGTTCTTTCAGCAGTTTTGCAGCTGACTTTCCTGATGAGAGTATGAAGGAAATAAAAAAGCAAGAGAGCACAAAAACTTCTGGAAAAACAGAAGTTATGAAAACATCAAATAAAAAACTGAAAGAAAAGATGGACAGAATATGTAATGCTGATCCAAGAAAAAAAGCTGAAGAGCTTAAGAAAAAGGAGGAGATGAGATTAGCAGCCGAGCAGAAGAAAAAAGAGGAGATCAGGCTAGCAAATGAGAAAAAAGCAAAGCTTATAGAGGATTCAAAAGCGAAAGCTCTAAACGCTAAGAATTCTAATATAGAAAAAGGTAAAGTTTCAAAAACTAAGCGTTCTAAAACTAAGAATGCTAAAGTTGAAGCTAAAGATGTAAAGAAGGATGTAAAAGTTGTTAACAAAAATACAGAGGAAAAAGGTAAGGCAAGTCCTGTTGTTTCAGTTGGTGGAGTTGATATTATCGATACCAATCAAGGGCAAAGTAATTTAAGAATAACTTTTGGTGGTGTTGTTGATGCTCAAGGTTATGGCAAAGCTGGACCAAGTGGCGCAGATTATAAACGTTATAACGTTATGCCAAACAGATCTACAGAGTATTATGATGCCACTCCAGATATAACAAGAGGAGCAAATCCAATATTCTATGAAGGAATAGGAAATATTGGTGATTACAGCAACGATATGGGTATGATTGCTGATGCAATATTGCACCTCAGAGCAGAAAATAAGAATGAAGATTTAGGTCTTCTTTATGGTGCTGACGTGCAGTTTCATGTCCCAGTGACCGAAGGTAAGGGAGCTTCACAGGGTGTTTATGCTGCAAAAGGCAGAAGTGCGCATGTGTTTGTTAACTCAAAATATGGTGACGTGAAGCTTGGTTATCAATTTGGTCCTGAGGCTCTGATGAGACTTGATGCAACAAGAATTGCAACTGTTGACGGAGCTGCAGATAGTGATTGGTTCAGAAAAGTGAACTTAGAAGGAAGCGCTGCAAGCTTTCCATTTTATGTAACACCACGTCTTTACACTGAAAGTTTTTCGAGTGAAAGTGAAAAATTCTCTTTCCGCATGGCAGGGAAATATAACAAAGGCGTTATGACTACACTGCCATTTAGAGTTGCTTACTACTCACCAAATTATATGGGCGCAAGGTTTGGTATCAGTTATGCACCTCGTTATGATAGTAGTTTGTTTACTGTAAAAGAAACAGTTCCTTTTGAGGAGGATATAAGTGGTACCAAGGTGATAAAGCATAAAGAAGAGATAAAGCATGTCGGTCCAGACTATGAGCACATAGTAAGTGCTGGTGCATCATATGAATATGACTTTGATAAATATAACATAAAAGTTAAAACTTCTGCAGTTGGTGAATATGGCTTTCCAAAGCAACCAAGTAAAGATAAGCATCTTTATAAGGAATTTGTGGAGTATAATGATCTGATGGGTGTTAATTTGGGTGTAAGCGCTGATTATAAGATTAATGAAGATCAAGGCATAAAATTTGCTGCCTCTTTTGCATACTTGGGCAAATCTGGTCAACCGAAGGGTATTAAAATAAAAGGTAATGATGACTATAAACAAATTCCTGAAAAGGATCCTCAAGATCAAAGTAAGGACAATAAAGAGTATGAAAGAATTAAAGGCTTAGCTCAATTCGATAACAATACCATGTATTGGACTGTAGGAGCTGGGTATCAACATGAGAATATCTACACAAGTTTGACGTACTTTGGCAGCAGAATGAATGACAAAGATATGCTTCATGATGGTGCACTTGGCGTTCAATATGATCTGTCTCCTGCATGCAGTAAGAGCAAATTTGTTCCTTACGCAGCTCTCCATTATTTTATGACTAACGAAACAGGTAAGCTGAAAGATGAGTCTGATGCTGATGTACCTTCTAACCAAGGAATTCTCCTTCTTACTGGTGTGAAGTTTTCTTTCTAACCAGCCAGTACACACCACAGTTAACTGTGGTGTGTATTTCCAGATGAAAATTTTATATTGAAAAAATTTCCAATATATGGTATAATAGCTTAAAGTAGAAGTAACAATATCATGGATATAACAGTAAATCTTGATGGAGAATTTGAGGAAATAGTACAGTCCCATTCCATGTTACAAAATCGTTCCGTACCACAACAAATCGAGCATTGGGCTAAAATTGGTCAAGTTGTTGAAGATAACCCGGAGCTAAGCTATAACATCATTAAAGAAATCCTTTCAGGTATTGAGGATGCTAAATTAGGCAATATTGAAGAGTATAAGCCTTTGTAGCCATATTCCATAAGTGCTCCTTTTCTATCGTCTCAGTGCCAATTTTTGTCATACCAGTATTTCTCTCCTTGTTATCCCAGCACCCCTTTCCTGTCATTCCAGTGCTTGACACTGGAATCCAGCTTTTGATCGAAAATGTTGTATAATGCACAATCAATTTTTCTGGATCCCAGTGTCTGGGCACTGCCTTTGTCTTTGAGGCAAAACCGGCTATAACACTTAACATACTGCCTTTACAAACAAATGTTTGTACAGCTGTATGTCAAGCACTGGAATGACACCCTATGGTCACCGGAATGACGCTTTATGGCTACTTAGATGATGAGAAAAGAACACACTGCCCTTATTCTACTGGCCGTATAGCTACTTTCAAATTTAATCAATTAAGCAGGAGGCCCCTATGCAAACCACACTAAAAAATCATTTAGCTGGAGAATTACTTACCACCGCTACGTGCTGGAAATTAAAGCTCGCAGGTGGAGAAGTAATGGGATTCACTGACTATGATGAAGATTTAAATATTGATAATATACTCTATAAATCTTCAAGTGGATTTACAGCCAGTAGTATAATATTAAACAGCGATTTAAAAACTGATAATCTAGAAATTGAAGGGATATTAAATAGTATTGATATTAAAGAAGAAGATGTTTTATCAGGAAAGTACGACTTTGCAAATATTGAGATATTTCTTGTGAATTATAAAGACTTGACCCAGGAGACAATGAGAGGTTGTCCGGAAACAAGTAAAAGGCTATAATATCTGAAATTTTAGTACGGGGTAAAGATGAGAAAAAAGTATCCAACAGATCTAAGCGAAAGGGAATGGGCAAGAATAGAAAAACACTTCAGAGTATCATACAAGAAAGGAGGAAGGCCGCCAAAGTATAGCAAAAGAGAAATATTAGAAGCAATTTTCTATGTATTGCGTACAGGGTGTCAATGGCGGTATTTACCAAATGATTTTCCGCTATGGAAGACTGTGTATGAGCAGTTCAGGCAATGGAAGAAGCAGGGAATTTTTGAGAAAATGAATTATGAAATATAGTAGAAGAAAAATAGGAAGGAATGAGCAGCCGAGTGCCTGTATAGTAGATAGTCAATCTGTAAAGACTACAGAAAAGGGGGGATCAAAGGCTATGATGGAAGTAAAAAAGTAAAGGGTAGAAAAAGGCATATAATTACAGACACTCAGGGTTTTATACTAGGTTGTTACGTAGGCGCTGCTAACGAAAATGATAGAGATGGTATTAAAATAGCATTAAACAATATGAGAACAAAATATACTAAAGTTAAAAAAATGTGGGCTGACATGGGATACCAAGGAAGAAATTTAAAGAATCACATAAAGGAAGAATATGACATAGATATTGAAATTGTTAAAAGGCCTCCATGTAGATTTTGGGTGCACAAAGATACGCCACCTGAGCTACTACCAACAAGAGAACAAGGGTTTAAAGTACAGCCAAGAAGATGGGTTGTAGAAAGGACTTTTGCTTGGGTTAATAGGAATAGAAGGCTATCGAAGGAGTATGATTTACTCACAACATCCACTGAGAATTTCATATACCTAGCTATGAGTAGGGTTATGTTAAAGAGGGAATATGCTTGAATTTACTTGTTTCCGGACAACCTCTTAGAGGTTGTCCATAAACCAAGGAATACGTAGTATATAAAGAAAGAATATTGAGGTAAGAGATGAGGAAAAAATATCCAACAGATTTAAGTAAAAGGGAATGGGCAAGAATAGAAAAACACTTCAGAGTATCGTACAAGAAAGGAGGAAGGCCACCAAAATACAGTAAGTGTGAGATAGTAAATGCAATTCTTTATATACTGCGCACAGGATGTCAATGGTGCTATTTACCACACGATTTTCCGCCGTGGAAGGCTGTGCATGAACAGTTTAGAAGATGGAAAAAGCAGGGAATTTTTGAGAAAATGAACTATGATATCACTAAATATAGTAGGTCAAAAATGGGAAGAAATGAGGAGCCGAGCGCATGCATAGTGGACAGTCAATCGGTAAAAACCACGGAAAAAGGGGGGTCAAAGGTTATGATGGTGCGAAAAAGGTAAAGGGGAGAAAAAGACATATAATCACAGATACTCAAGGATTTGTGCTTGGTTGCTATGTAGGAGCTGCAAGCGAAAATGACAGAGATGGGGTGAAGATGGCATTGGACAATATGAAGGAAAAATACAGCAATATTAAGAAAATGTGGGCTGATATGGGATACCAAGGAAAAGATTTAAAGGATTACGTAAAGAGAGAATATGGGATAGATATTGAAATTGTCAAAAGGCCTCCATGTAGGTTTTGGGTGCATAAAGATACACCACTAGAACTATTGCCACAACGGGATCCTGGATTTTCAGTACAGCCGAGAAGGTGGGTGGTAGAGAGGACTTTTGCTTGGATCAATAGAAATAGAAGGCTATCAAAGGAGTACGATTTACTTACAACATCTACTGAAAGTTTCATATATCTGGCTATGAGTAAAGTTATGTTAAGTAGGGAATATGCTTGATTTACTGGTTTGTGGACAACCTCTTATTGAAAATCCAAGAAAATCAAATCCTGGTTTTGTTTCATCAATGGTTCTTAATGTATGAGAAACTCTTGTTTTAGAGGGCTTTAATTTTAGTCCAATGGTTTCTAACCATTCTTCAACTAAAATTTTTGCTTTAAGAATAATCTCTTCATTTTCATGTATGATGACAAAATCATCACAGTAGAAAATTACACTAATAGACTTTTGCGCGTTTTTATGCGATATCCTACCATATTTTCTTTTCATGCATTGAAAGAGTTCGTTTGTTAATGCTTTTTTGATATGTTGCTCTAATCCGTGTAATGCAACACAAGCTAGCAACGGTGAGATCGTCCCTCCTTGAATTGTACCACGTTTTGTGGATTGAAACTTTCCATCTTCCATAACGCCTGCCCTTAACCATCTTCTTATGATTTTCTTTAACGTTGGTGTGGTTTTCAAGCAGTTTATTATGGTTAATATTGTCAAAACATCCAGAAATATCAGCATCTAATACATATGCTGTTTTCTGTTTTAGCACATCAAATCTGGCTTCAATTGCATCATGACATGATCTACCAGGTCTAAAACCATAAGTGTTTGGCTCAAGTTTTGCCTCCCATTCTGGTTCTAAAGCCATTTTTACAAGTGTTTGTTTTGCTCGACACGATATAGTAGGTATACCAAGCGGGCGATGCTCCGATGGCTTACCAGGTTTTGGGATCCAAACGCGTCTTGATGGCTTTGCTTTTTCTTTTATATCTAAAGAATATGATAGTTGTAATCTTTCTTTTTGATTAAGATTAGCCTTTCCATCAATACCTGCAGTCTTCTTCCCCCTATTGTCCTGTGTTACTTTCCTAACAGCGAGTGTTTTTGCACTTGTTGATTTGAGCAATAATTTTTGAAGATTATGCATCTTTTTGATATCATTACATTTAGAAGCTTGGTAAATTCGTTTTTGTAGCTTAAATGAAGATTTCTTCAGCTTTCGCCAAGGAATTCCATTCCATTCATACCTAGCTTTTTGCTGGTCCATAACATATTCACTACTATTCACCACTTTACCTTCCAAATTAAAGTGTTTACGTCTGCATATCCCAGATATTACTTTGGGCATTAGCTTCTTAAACAATCCTTCCACATAGCAGCTTGTGGTTGGCTACCTACTTATATTTTAATGAATATAAGAGCTTTTATGTGGTTACTCCGTTCCATGGCTTCGTTTCACGTTAAACTTAGATTCCTACTATTTGCCGGAAGCTGGGAACATCAATAACTAAAGTCTTCAATCTTTAGTTCCACTTTTGCTTCATACCGTTTTGGTCTATGCGTAATTCAACCTCCTTTCGCATACTATGCTTTGATGACAATTCAAACATAGGTTCCTCTCGTAATCATATCTAACTCTGTTTGCAAGGATTCACCATGAGGTTTAGTGTTACCTGCTTTTATCTCATGCTTGCACCCCAAAGGTTGCCACCCTTTAAAATGTGAGATATACATTATCCCCGATGTCTAGGGAAAGTGGAATTTAACCACCACAAAACCACGACTTTCAGGGTCGCACTAAAAAAATAAATCCATTTTTCAACAATATTTGAAAGCTGATCTTCTTTTGTCTTATTAAACTTTGGTAGCTCGATGAAAGTGCAACTAAAATCTTTGAGATCATGTTCATAGGTAATTTTATCAAAAGTAACGTGATCAGATTTGTAAGCCAGCTTGTTAGGAAATAAGATAAAATCGGCGATAGCAATAAAAATAACTCCTTTAAGATCTTGATCACCTTTGTGAGCTTGACTTGAATAAGCTTTAGCAGCATAGTATTGAGCGCGTTTCTCAAAACCTTTATCACGAGCAAACTGGTCAGGTAAGGAAGCAGTATTACTACTACTCCCTCCCTTAGAAACCTTACTATTACCCACAAATATGAGGTTCATGAGCAAGTCTCCATCCTTCTGCTAGATCAAAGAGACGTCTCCACCCTTTCCAAAGAGTAATTGGTCCTGGTTTTGGGTCGCTTTTTCTTGCTAAATGACCTCCAAGTTCACGAAACGGCTTCTTTTATAGTAGGGGCTATATTTGGACATGGTTTCCTGTGTATTTTAACATATAAAACTTTCCATTCTTCCTCAGCTAATAAGGCAGTACATGGTAATGTTGCTTGCAATTGATGTAATAAAGAAAATTCTCCAAGCAATAATGCTCATGACTGTTAAAATACCTCATTAATCTTTCTGCTGTTCCAAGTCTACATTCCTCAACTTTGAGACCAGATTTTAAAATCTTATGCAATATCTCTATTTTCCATCTCAAACAATACCAACTAACTTTTTCAACAGCTTCTTCAAAAGTACTGACCGGAAAAAAGCATCCACTCTAGAGGACTTGCTTCGGGAGGAGAGTTTTTTTCAACAACATGAATTGCGTGAAGTTGTAGACTCTGTCGGTTTATATTTTATGTGACCTTCTTTACATTTTATATGGCCTTCATGTGATAAATTTTCCGAATCTAATTTCTAAAAACGCTGTCCTTTTTTGCTTGTTATCTCTAGCAGGGATTTCAACTTCTACTTTTCCAGCGCAAGGGAGACCTTGGATCAATGACCATAATTTTTGCTTGTTCCTGGTATGCATGAATTTTTTATTTACATTTCTGTTGTGGCAAGCTCTTACTAAAATTTCTGAGTTAAGATTATGTGCAAGTTCAAAAAAATCATGCATATCTGCTTCTCTGTCACATACAGTTATAGCTTCGGTTTGGGCCAGATCTATAATATTATTTGTTTTCTTTAAACTTTCTAGCCATTTCATACTTTCTTTATCCTCAATATGAACGTTGTTACGATGGCTCTTTAGTCTTTTTTCTTCTTCAGAAATGAGTTGCCTCGAGTAAATCTTTTGATCCAGTATTCCCAGCTTCCGTACTAACAGCAAGGGCTGTATGCATTACTGCTCCTTTTCCAGCAATAGTTCCCAATCCGCTTATGGCTTGAGTATGAAATATAAGTTGTATCTTGAATCACAAGAATTCTTTTATGAGCTTTTGTTCTTTCAACTGTTTTATCAATGTGTGAAGCTAGAATATCGACTTCTTTTACGTTCTCATTTTGAAAAAAACGATATGCTGCTTTTGCTTCTGACCAACTTCCGCATGCCTCATTAATTGAGCTTTCAGGTAAACTTATCAAACTATCAGCAATATTTACTAATCGGTCAGTTAATCTTTTATCTCCAAGTACAGCATCTCCAAATTCATTTTTAGCCCATTCATTACTCTCGTTTGCCATTTTTATACCCTCAATATTTGCAAACTCTAATATTGTAATACTTTATTTATAAGTACATTTATATTTGTGGGTAATAGTAAGATTTGATATGCTGCCAACACTTATGTTCAAATTAAAAATGTCATTTATGATACTAGCCACTTCACGCTTTGAGTTTTTGTAAAATCCGCTGAGTGCTGCAATTATAGACTTAACCCTTGGACCAAATGTATCTGGCGTAACACCTTCTGGTAACTTGCTACTTTTTCTTTTTCTGCATCTCCGACAACGACCATGTTCCAATTACTACATAAGGCCTAATTTCCGGAAGATCAACTTTTTGGTGCACATAAGGTTTTTCGCATATTACAAGCTCTCCTCCGCATTCGCAAATATTAGGCAACTCTATTTTTACTACTTTATCCGCTTCCATTGTGGCATGAAAATTTCCTTTATGCCCAACCTGATCGCCAACATTCCTTTCGCTTTTTGGCTTGTCCTTTTTTGTTTTGTACAATTCTTTAGAGCTCGGTAGAGATGAATTTTTCGAGTTTAAACCAAGCCTCTCTTTCAACTCAGCGTTCTCAATCCTCAAGGCCTTATTTTCTGCCTCTAACTCTTCTATCCTCCCTTCCAACTTTTCTATTTTTTGCTGTAAATTTTTGCAGAGTTCTAAAAGGTTTACCACATTACCTCACTTTTGCTCTATGATTATCTTTTTAGATCACTTTGTCTACCTTATTCTACCACTCCGCTGAACGGATACAATTTACTAAA
This sequence comes from Wolbachia endosymbiont (group A) of Nomada flava, assembly GCF_964027055.1. Lineage (NCBI taxonomy): Bacteria > Pseudomonadati > Pseudomonadota > Alphaproteobacteria > Rickettsiales > Anaplasmataceae > Wolbachia > Wolbachia endosymbiont (group A) of Nomada flava. Next base: position 361,791 of record NZ_OZ034725.1, read on the forward strand.
CAGAAAAAAAGGCAAAAGAAACCCTAGGGTAGCTAGTTATTCACTATCCATTTTTTAAGTTGGCGTTTTTTAATGTTTTAAATAGCGCGTTTCAGCTTATATTAGGTAAAAACCTAGAAATTTTATAAAGACATAAGGTGCACATAGTGCAAAAAATTAAAAATAAGACGCCAACTACGTTGTTTTCTTGCTGTTTAATCTGCACAGATGAAGATAACTGAATACCTTCAGTTTCATGATAAGGGGCTGGCGAAGGGTGTCAAGCAAGTTTTTTCGTTTCTATTTCCAATAAAAGTTTGTTATATGGTTATGCAAGAAGTCTATTATAAATAAAATGAATGTGAAAAATATCTTATTAGCGTTTTTAGTACAAATGGTATTCAGTTTGCCGCTATTTGCAGCTGATCCTGTTTTGCTCAACTGCATTGAAACTCCGGAAATATATGACCTTGATGCAAGGCCAAAAAATTTTAGCTCTTCAAACAATTTAAGAAGGAAACCTGGTTCTCCAAATAGTGCAACAGGAGAATTAATACACATAGTGGGTAGAATTACTGATATAAACTGTTTACCAATACAAAATGCTGTAGTTTCTATATGGCACGCGAATTCACGCGGCGTGAACCATTACGATAAGAATATAGAGGATGATCCGAATTTTGCTGGATCAGGAAGGTTTGTAGTGAATAATCTTGGCTATTATAATTTTGTTACGATAGCACCTGGTAAAATTGGTGATAGAGCTCCACATATCAACTTTCTAGTTCAACATCCAGATTTTCCAGAATTCACAACGCAAATGTTTTTTGCTGACCATAATTGCGATAATTGTGCTGATCCTGTTCTTGGAGATTTTGTTAGTAATGGGCTTGCAAGCCTTCTCATAACACCATTTACTTACAGTGATCAGGTCATAAAAACCTATACGTTTAACATTACCTTGGGCGGATATAATAAGTTCTCTAATAAAAGATAAAAAACCTTGCATGTAAGGGAGTCCATAGTAAACTTAAGTGTTATTGTACTTAGGATGTATATGAAAAATATCTTACTGATGTTTTTGCTGTGTTTTATGTACAGTTTACAATTATTTGCAATGGAGATGCCAGCAATGAAAATAACAATTTCTAAAATTTCGCCCGATTTTAAAACAATAGTAATGGGTTTATTTGAAGACAACGAAACCGTAAATGATGGCGGAGTTTTGCAAGGAAAACAGGTCATAGATAATATAAAGCAATTTAGCGATTTCAATGGAAGTTTTGGTGAATTTTTCTCTACTGCTTTGCCAGAAGAAAAAAATGTTATAGTTGTTGGACTGGGTAAGAAGGATGAATGGAATGAAAATAAAGAATTAAATATTGGTGGTAAAATATATTGTGAGCTAAGCAGATTAAAAATTAAAAAAGCAGCGGTTTTAATCGAAGGTAGTGCAGCAAATGTTGCATATGGTGCGTTTCTGCGTAGTTTTAAGTTTGATAAGTATAAAACTAAAAAGGATGAGAAAATTACAGAGGTAGAGGAGATTACCGTATTAGTAAAAGATGAGCAATTAAGTAATGCTGAAAGATCATTTGAGCACTTAAGGCAAGAAGGTGAGAGTATATTCCTTGCGCGCTCTTTTATAACAGAGCCTCCTAACATTCTATATCCAGAATCCTATGCTGATCATATAAAAAAAGAACTTACTAAGCTTGGCCTTGAAATCGAGGTGCTTGATAAAAAGCAGATGGAAGAGAAAAAAATGGGAGCCTTGCTTGGAGTTGCACAAGGAAGTAGTAAAGAACCAAAATTAGTAGTGATAAAATGGAATGGAGTTGCTAAAGAACAAAAGCCAATAGCTTTTGTTGGTAAAGGCATAACGTTTGACACTGGTGGAGTATCGCTCAAACCTTCACGTGGTATGGAGTCGATGAAATATGACATGGCAGGCTCTGCTGCTGTGGTTGGGGTGATGCATGCTTTAGCAGGACGAAAAGCAAAAGTAAATGCGATCGGTGTGGTCGCACTTGCAGAAAATGCAGTGGATGGTAATGCTCAAAGACCGAGTGATATAGTAACTTCAATGTCTGGACAGACGATAGAAGTGTTGAATACCGATGCAGAGGGAAGGCTCATACTTGCAGATGCTTTATGGTATACGCAAGACAGATTCTCACCAAAATTTATGATTGATCTTGCAACTTTAACTGGTGCTATAGTGGTTGCACTTGGAAATAACGAATATGCTGGTCTTTTTTCAAATCATGATGAATTAGCAAACCGTCTGATTGATGCAGGAAATGAAGTAAGTGAGAAGTTATGGCGTTTTCCTATGAATGAAACTTATGACAAAATTATTGATTCACCGATTGCTGATGTTCAAAACATTGCTCCTGTAGGCTCTGGTGGAGATAGCATAATGGCTGCACAGTTTTTACAGCGTTTTGTGAATGAAACTTGCTGGGCACATTTAGATATCGCAGGCACTGCTTGGCACGAAAAAGGTACTGACATTTGCCCAAGAGGAGCAGTAGGTTTTGGTGTAAGGTTACTTAATAAGTTGGTTGAAAAGTACTACGAAGCCAATAATTAAAGGTCTTTATACTGGATTTATGGCTTGACTTACAGCTACATGAACGTTTATTTTTGAGGCGCAGCAAATGAAAGTAGCTGATACATATTTCTTTTTTTCTGGATTCCAGTGTCAGCTACTTTCATGACACCCTGACAACCGTCATCCCGCTGCTTGTTAGCGGGATCTAGAGATACTGCGGCGGTATGACGTAGGACTGCTGTCATCCAAGTAGCCTCCTATGGTGTCATCCCAGTGCCCAGACACTGGGATCCAGTTGAGCTATTTCAACAAAAATACTGCATTTTGAGATGAACGTTTATTTTCACCAGATTATTTACAAGTATAACAATTAAAGTCTGGATTCCAGTGTCAAGCACTGGAATGACACCGTCTTGGATGGAAACCAGTGTTGGCTACTCGGATGACATCATAGGGGCGCTGGGATGACACCCTGACAATCGTCATCCCGCTGCTTGTTAGCGGCTAAGAGATACCGCGGCGGCATGACGTAGGGAGGAGAGTAGACCAGGAGAACTTCCCTCCTGGCCCCTTCCAGAACCCTACGTGAAACTCGCGCTTCATAAGGCTCCCACTAGTCATTGCCCTAACCCTATACTCAATTTCCAGTGCACAAACAGACTTGGTCTGCTCTTTGCAGTTCTTTCTAGTACCTTAGCTGCTTTGGTTTTGTGTCCTCTCAGCTTTTTGTACTTTGTCTGGAACCACTTTCTGAGTTTCCTATTAAACATTCTTATTATGCTATCTAGTGCAGTTATATGATGCTTCCCGTAATAGTTAAACCATCCTCTCAGGATTGGATTACATATTCGTGATATATCTTCTATTTCCAAGTTTGTTCTTCTAGCAAATTTCCAGCTTCTAATTTCTTTCTTCATCTTGTTCAGACTTTCTTTACTTACAGTTGGAGTAAAGCTTACAAACAGACTACTATCTTTTCTATTTCGTACAAGTCTTTTTCGAAATTCATATCCAAGAAATGTAAATGATACATTCTCATGATTATCCCTTCGTTTTCCATCTTGACAATAGATAATTTTGGTCTTCGTATGTTTTATTTCCAATTTGCAAATCTTCAGTCTCTGTTCAAGTTGACCAAGAATTAGTTGTGCTTGACTCTTGCTTACACAATGTATAACACCATCATCAGCATATCTTGCCCACTTTACACTTGGATATTCTCTTCTCATCCACATATCAAAGCTGTAGTGCATAAATAGGTTGCTTAAGATAGGACTTACTACACCCCCTTGCGGCACCCCACTGAGACGCTTTATTTTTGTCCCATCTTTTTGCTGTATCTCTGCACTTAGCCATCTTTGTATATATAAGAGAACCCACTTATTTGTGGTATGCTTTCTGACTGCTTTCATCAGTAGATTGTGGTCTATGTTGTCAAACATTCCCTTGATGTCGAACTCTATTAACCAATCTTGGTCGAAGCATCGCCTTCTCGTTTTTCCTATGGCATCTAATGCTGACTTATTTGGCCTATAACCATATGAATCCTCATCAAATACCTTCTCAAGTTCTGGTTCTAAAACACTTCTCACCACTTCCTGTGCTATACGATCGGCAACAGTTGGTATCCCAAGTGTCCTTGTTCCTCCTTCTGTCTTAATTATATCACAAGCCTTGACTGCTGGTGGAAAATAACTACCAGAAGATAGCCTATTCCATAGCTTGTAAAGGTTCTTGCTTAAGTCTTGATCAAACTTTTCAATTGTTAGATCATCAATACCTGCTCCTCCTCTGTTTTCTTTAACTCTTTTATAAGCCGAAAACACTAGAGATTTCGGTATATCAAAAGGCTTTGTTCGTTCAATCATTTTCATCCTCCTTCAAGTTGAATGATTTACTAAAGTCGACTAGCTCAACCCCTTCGCTCCATAGTCATTACAACCACTTCTTCACTACTACGAGTTGATCCGCCCCAGTGATTTGCATTGCTACTCTAAAGCTTGAGGATTAGCCTCTTGCTTATCTCGCTTTTCATCAAATCGACTGGTTCCTGCAGTTCCTTATTAAAGCCCAGATCAGACTCGCGCCACCTTTATGCCGAACACCACCTACACAGTAATCAGGTTTCTTGTAAGCTCATTAAGAGGAGAACGACTCACTCCTCCTTTCGATGTTCACTTCCCTTTTCGACACGTTCATCAGTGGTTCACTTACGTTCGCCTTTCTGATCCACACCTTCCAGCTCTTACGCTGATTTTTCCTTAACGCTTATGACCCTATCTCTTAAATAGAGCCACTTAAGGTGGTTTGAAACCTGCTCCTGAAAACCGATTTCGAAGGACCTTCCTTCATCTTCAATAAAGCTTCTCACAAACATTACTTTGTTTGTTACTGCAGCACACAACCGTTTTTTGGGTTAGCTATAACAGTAGTCAGGAAACAATAGCTTAAAAAGAGACTTAGTGTTAAATTTCTAATAGATTACTTATAAAAATAAATCTTATGGAAAGCAGAGCTAAGGCTTGGTTCATTTGGCTGATTAGTAACTTGGTTGTTATATTCAGCAACATGCAGATAATTTATACCTTTATAAGTGTAAATCTTGAAAAGGAACTTGGACTTACAATCGCGCAAGTTGCACTGGCTAATTCATCATATACTTGGACTTTCGCCATCTTACAATTTTTTAGTGGAGCAACGTTTAATGTTTTTTCCAGTAAAAAAATTTATTTTTTCTCATTATTAACTATGATCTTTGGGTTCTTTGTCCTTATTAATAGTGACAATTTTGCTCATTTGATTTTATCTCAAGTGTTGATTGCAACTGGAGCATCATTTGGTTTTATTGGTGCTGCTCACACAAGTAGCATATGTTTTTTCGCTGCCCAATTTGGACTAATGTTTTCACTAGTGCAGACAATTTCAAGCCTTTCTGCTTTGGTGATTCAAATACTGTTCTCTAGCTTGCTTGCCGAAGATGCATATTGGAAAAATCTGATTGTATGCATAATACTATTTGGTGTGTTGATATTTGTACTTACGCTTTTTTGTCCAAACACACTTCCAGAAAGCAGCTCAGAAAAGCGCACAATAAAAAGCTCTATAAGAACAGTAATGTGCTTTGTACTCACAGTGCTAAAATTAAGAGATATCTGGATAACTTCAGTGGTGGGTGCTATTACTTTTGGAACATTTTTAGCACTTAACACCCTGTGGGCTCCAAGGTTACTAAGCAATTCAGAACTCGATGCAATGGAGTCAGGTGTAGCAACTGCAATACTATGGCTTGGTCTTGCAGTTGGTGCTCCAATTGCAGATCGAATCTCAAACTTATTTAAAAATAGGAAACATGTAATCTCTGCTTTTGCTTTATTGCAAGGCGTCTCAATTATTATTTTACTATACAGCCATTTAACAGCTCACATTGTGTACTTTTGTATGTTAATGTTCGGGTTTTTTGCGGGAGGACATATGCTTAATTTTACTGTCGGCAGCGAGATTGTGAAACGAAAATACATTAGCACATCATCATCCATTATCAATGGGTTTATGTTCATCATGAGCGGAATTATAGTGTCAATGTTAGCACTTTTTACAGATCATAAAATGGCGCTTTTTGCGATATTTGCAATATTGGCAGTTGCTAGTATTTTAAATTATGCTACAAAAGAGACATACCCTAAAAAATAAAGTAGCTGAACCTTAAGTCAGTTGCTATATTGTGTTTACATATTGCGATACTTACTCAATTATGGATCATGTTATAACAAAAGACACAGCAGTAACTAAGGCAACAATAGCTGAAAATATAAACCAAGAAATAGGATTATCAAAGGAAGACTCTGCTTCGATAATAGATGATATATTGGACGAAATAAAGACGAGCTTGGCAAAGGATGGAATAGTAAAAATATCATCATTTGGAACATTCTTGGTCAAAAAAAAGAAGGAAAGGCCAGGAAATATACCAAATACATCGGAGAAAGTGATGATTCAGGCAAGAAATTCAATTTCTTTTAGGCCTTCAAAAATTATAAAAAAATCAATCAATAATTAATGAACAAGGAAAAATTATTTTATACGATTGGGGAAGTAGCTGAAGAGCTACATTTGGAACAGCATGTTTTGAGATTCTGGGAAGGTCAATTTCATCAAATTAAGCCTACAAAGCGTAAAGGAAGAAGGCTATACGATCGTAAGTGTATAGAGGCCATAAAGCAAGTAAAGTACATGCTATATGATAAAGGATATACAATAAAAGGAGTGCAAAAGGAATTTGGTAATGTGAATCGTGATCCAAAGAATTTGTTGCAAGAACTTACCGATTTAAGAGACTATTTAACTAGTAGAATAAATAACGAGGAAAGTAACAAGCAGACGTGAAACACTACGTCTCGCTAAAGTTTTGGAGTTTTGTGAAAATCGATATATCTAAAATGTGGCGTATAGCCTCATTTCTTATGTTATTAGCAATATTAATAGGCTGTGGCCTGCAAAAACCTGCACCTGTGCTGCTTAAAGGCGAAGAATTTTACGGAAAAAGAGATCTGGAATATACAAGAGAGTACCATTTAATTAGGGAGCCTTCAGTGCAAAAAGAAAGTAGAAAAGCCATCATAAATAGGATATACAGAGATAACAATGATGCACAAAATGTGGGGGTAAATTGCAAATTTGTAATGCCAGTTAAAGGTTCAGCTACCTCTTCTGATGAAACGTGTAAGGATGGCATAAAAATTGCTGCTCAAAATGGAACGAACGTAATTGCCTCTGCACCCGGCAAAGTGATATATGTAGGCAAAGGGCTGAGATGGTATGGAAATTTAATTATAGTAGAACACAAAGATAATTACATGACTGTGTACTCCTATTTAAAAAACATACATGTTGAAATTGGTGATAAAGTAAAGCAAGGTCAAGTGATTGGATCTGCAGGTAAATCAAGCACACAAGATAAAGATCCGCAGATGTGTTTCACAATACGACATAACGGCCAAGCGGTTGATCCTTTGGCGCACACAAACTGTGATTAAATTTGGATTTATATGAAATATGATTTTAAAAATGTTGAAAAATTTTATCAAGATAAATGGGATTTTTCTGTAAGCAAGAGTGGTAAACAAGAAAAGTGTTACGTGTTGGAAATGTTTCCATATCCATCTGGTAAAATTCATATGGGACACTTACGTAACTATGCAATAGGGGATGTGATAGCGCGTTACAAGAGAGCTAATGGATTTGAGGTTTTGCATCCAATTGGCTGGGATGCGTTTGGATTACCAGCTGAGAATGCAGCAAGGGACAACAATATTAGCCCCGAAACATGGACAAAAGAGAATATAGATAATATGCGTACACAGTTGAAATCTATAGGTCTTTCTTATAATTGGGAGCGTGAACTCTCCACATGTGAGCCTGATTATTACAAACACGAACAAAAAATTTTCCTGGATTTTTTAAAGCATGGGCTTGCCTATCGAAAAGAGTCATGGGTTAACTGGGATCCAGTGGACCAAACAGTGCTTGCAAATGAACAGGTGGTTGATGGAAAAGGATGGCGATCAGGTGCAGTTGTTGAAAAACGTAAGTTGTCCCAATGGTTTTTAAAGATTACTGATTTCGCTGAAGATTTACTCAAGTGCTTGCAAAGTTTAAAAAATTGGCCAGAAAAAGTCAAAACAATGCAGGAGCGTTGGATAGGAAAATCTGAAGGAGCAACTATAGAGTTTGAAGTAGTTGGCCTGAATAAGAAATTAAAAGTTTTTACAACTTATCCTCATACTTTGTTTGGGGCTTCTTTTTGTGCAGTGGCAGCAGAGCATCCTATTGTGCAGGATTTAAAGAATGGTTCTTCTGTTGTCATCCCAGTGCTTGACACTGGGATCCAAGAAATAAAATCGAAAAGAGAGAACGATGAAAAAATAGGAGTTTACACCGGATTAAACGTCAAACATCCATTTCTTGATAAGGAATTGCCGCTTTACATAGCGAATTTTGTGTTGATGGAATATGGGGAAGGCGCGATTTTTGGTTGCCCTGCACATGATCAGCGTGATTTTGAATTTGCACAGAAATACGATTTGCCGGTTATTCCTGTTATTTATGAAAAGGGTGCACAAGCCATAGTGACTCTAGAAGAAGCCTACACTGGCGGCGAAATAATGTGCAACTCTGAATTCTTAAATGGATTGACGGTTAGTGAAGCAAAAAAAGTAATCACTAAAAAACTTGAAGAAAAAGGGATAGGTAAGAAAACAACAAACTATCGTCTACACGATTGGGGAGTTTCAAGACAGCGTTATTGGGGATGTCCTATACCTATTATATATTGTAAGGATTGTGGAACTGTGCCAGTTCCAGAAAAAGATCTTCCAGTAGTTCTGCCAATAGATGTAGAATTTACAAGTGGTGGCAATCCGCTGGATAAGCACCCAACTTGGAAATTTGTTTATTGTCCAAAGTGTGGAAAGCAAGCAGAGCGTGAAACTGATACGTTTGACACCTTTTTTGAATCTTCCTGGTATTTTGCTGCATTCTGTAGTGAAGATAAATCAATAGACGAAGATGCATGTAATCGTTTTATGCCTGTTGATTATTATATAGGTGGAATAGAACATGCAATTCTGCATTTACTCTATTCACGCTTTTTCTGCAGAGCTTTAACCAAATGTGGCTATTTTGATATTAAAGAGCCTTTCTCTACTTTAATCACTCAAGGAATGGTCTGCCATGCAACTTATAAAGACGAAAATGGTAAGTGGCTATTTCCCGCAGAAGCAAAAGAGTTGATTGCACAAGGAGCTAAGGTTCAAATTGGAAAAGTCGAGAAAATGAGCAAGTCGAAAAAGAACACAGTTGACCCAAACTTTATCATAGAAAAGTATGGTGCTGATACTGCTCGCTTGTTTGTGTTGTCCGACACTCCTCCAGAGAAAGATATGGAATGGTCCGATGATGGCGTGGAAGGTTGTTCTCGTTATGTAAATAAATTGTGGCGTATGGTAATGCAGCTTAAGCCTGTGAATATACACTATGATAATGAAAGTGTTACGGGTGAACTTCTAGAGTACAGAAAAAAAATTCATAAACTCTTACACGGACTTACAGATGACTTGGAAAACTGCAGATTAAACTGCGTAGTGGCAAAATTTCGTGAGATGACGAATTTAATAGCTGAAATAGACGTAAAAACTGGAAAATCTCTTATTGATGAAGGTATATGTATATTAATCAGAGTAATCGAACCGTTCATACCACACCTAGCTGAAAGCTTATGGCAAGAAATAGGAGGCGAAGGTATACAACCTTGGCCAAAAGCTGATGAATCATTATTAGTTGACGATACAGTCACTATAGCCGTGCAAATCAATGGAAAATTACGTACAACAATCAAGGTGGCAATTAACTTACCTCAAGAAAAATTGAAGAAAATAGCGATAGATTCTATGTCCAGTAAGATCGATCAAAGCAAAGTTCGCACTGTATATGCTGTACCAAATAAGATAGTAAATATAGTTATATAAAAGACCTGAGTAGTACGTTTTATATAATCTGATTTTATGGCTATACTTTTTTTGACATGTAATTATATCTTTTTTAATATAAAGGATATATACTTATGCATTATATATTTTTTTGTATGAGGAGTTATATGAAAATAAAGAGATTGTGCGTTTTGGCTGTGTTGCTTACTTCATCTCTAGCAGGTGCAGCTAGTAATAGTGCAAGTAAGTCAGAAGATAAGTACTATGCAGGTTTAAACTTTGGTGCTGGTTGGGGTGGTGGCTTTAAAATGAAACCTGGTGTTGTTCTTGGTTACCATTATGACCAAAACTCTAAATTTGAACTTGAGGTTCTCAGTAATATTAAGTCATTAAAGAGCATAGGAGCTAGCTTATTGGCAAACTACCGCTTCTATCCTGACCTTGATATTGATCCCGTTAAACTATATGTCAGCGGAGGTTTAGGAGGATATCTCCAAATAACACCTTTTGGCTTTGGTGTTAGTGATACAGTTGATGGTGATGGCAATAGTTCACAAGAAGAAAAAGAAAAGGAAGAAGAAACACAAGGTGCTCCAGAATCAGGTGGTGAAGCTGCTGGTTCATCTGTAGTAGATAAAATACTGAGTTCTATTTCCTATAAACTAAAGTTAGGTGTTGATTATGAAATTACTCCGCAGATAATTGGTGCAGTTGGTATGACCATGGGTGGGCAACTAAGTGGTATAAAAGCAAAACAAATACCAGATGCAACTCTAGAGATAGGGGTACGTTATAATTTTTAATGCTGCTACTTAGTTCATAAAGGTAGAGACGATGTTGAGGATGAAATAAACAGCATTAAAAAAAATCCGAAAACGTATTTTCGAATATGGTTTTGAACGCTAGCTATAGATTAGAAAAATAACAAGAAAAAGGGTAAACATACTGTAATTGCTGTTGAATGATGGAGTCCATTATTTTAGCACGAAGTAACGAATTCAGTAGAATAAGTTCTTCAAAAATAATTTAAACTTTTATTAGTAGGAGCAGTCTCATGGAATATTATAGCGATCTCACTAAAAGAAACTTTTATAAGTATCGTTGATGAGAAAGGAAAAATTGTTAAGGAAGAAGTTGTTGCAAGAGAAAGTAAGGCAATAGCTGAATTTTTTCTTGGTCAAGGCAAAAAATATGAATCAATGGGAATAGAAAGTGGACAGTTGTCAATTGACCTTACCCAGAAAAAGTGGAGAGAAAGTTTGGAATGTTTTTTACAAAAAGAATGATGCATCAAATTGTTCTGGAATGCAATAGTTAATAGTGACGTTGTTTGTTATAAAAAATTTCTATAAGTATTTCTCTTTTCAATGAGCTAAAGAAGCTTTCTGCAACAGAATTGTCGTAACAGCAGCCTTTATTACTCATCTATATTCTTTACAGCTAAGAGATATTGATACCCTTGCGCAGTATATTGTGAACCTTGGTCACTGTGCAGCAGTAGATTTTTAACAGGTTTACGCCTATTAATGGCCATTAATAAAGAGTTCATAACCAATTGTTTATTTATTGCACTACTCATTAACTACCATACGTGAGAATTATTGCTGCCAAATATAGCCATCCCTCCTTGGTTTTGATGTAAGTAATCCCATACTTTATTTGGTTGATCAACAATAAAGTTTTGATCTAGTATATTGGGAGCTACAGCTCTATTATCTGTTTGTTGTTTTTTAATTTTAAACTTTCTTCTCAGTATAGCCCTGATGTCATTTTTCTGCATAATACTTTGCACCGTTTTCAAATTGCAACTTTTACCCAAAGCCTTCAATTCAGCATGAATTTTAGGAGCTCTATATCTACATTTAGAAACTTGATATATTTTTTGAATAGCTGCGAGTAGCTCTTTATTTGCTGATTCTCTACTGCTTATTTTTCTTGTGGTCCACTTATAGTAGCCACTAGCAGAAAATCCTACATAATTCCTGTACTTTATAGCAGTTACTATGCTCTTTTATAAAAAAATATTTTACTCTTTTTGACTGGCCAGGGCTTTTTTTTAAATGTCTCTTTCCCTTGTTACTCTTGCTAACTCTCTTTGTAAATCAAACCTCTCTTTGTCGTAAGGAGCCATGTTACCTCTACCTGGAAATGCATCTGCTGCCGACTTTTTTTCGTTGTGTTTCTTTATCCATTTTCCTAATAAACCACCCTTTATTCCTAAATCCTTTACTATTTTTGTAATTGTTTGACCTGCCTTTCTTTGTTCATTTGCCAGTTTAACAGCTTCCAATTTGAATTCTGCTGTATATTCTCTTACCATTTCTAATCCTCCAAAATTTTATTTTACCCAAAAAAACTCTTTTCTTTCTCTCCACTTTTTCTGGGTAAGGTCAAACAATGACTATGCAAAAAACCTAATAACATGTATAATCTATAAATAATTTCTGAGGTAGATTGTGAAACTAGGTGTTAATATCGATCACGTTGCAACCCTCCGCAACGCACGCGGAACTTCTTATCCAGATCCATTGAAAGCAGCAGAAATAGCCATTGACGCTGGAGCAGACTTTATTACTGTACACTTACGAGAAGATAGAAGGCATATTAGAGATGAAGACGTATTTAACCTAAAAAAAAGCATTAGCACTGAGCTAAATCTTGAAATTGCAGCCACGGAAGAAATGCTTGAAATAGCAAAAAAGGTAAAACCCTATTCGATTAGTATAGTACCAGAAAAAAGAGAAGAATTAACAACCGAAGGTGGCCTGGATATCGTGAATATGCACAGTAAACTTTCTAGTATAATAGAGGAAATGCATAGCTCTAGCATAAAAGTCTCACTGTTTATCGATCCAAATATTGATCAACTAAAATATCTTGAAAAGCTAGGGACAAAACCTGACATAATAGAAATTCACACAGGGGGTTACTGTGATAATCCATCAGAAAAAAAGTTACAGTTAATTACTAATGCTGCAGAGTACGTCAATAAATTAGGAATAGAATGCCACGCAGGACATGGCATAACTTATAAACACGCTAAGAAGATGACAAGAATACCTCACATCTCAGCTCTTAACATAGGCCACTATTTAATTAGCGAAGCTGTATTTTACGGCTTACACAGCGTAGTAAAAACAATGAAAATGACAATGTCTAACTAACTAACTGCTGCTTTTTCCTTCTCATTTAAAATACTTAAAAGAGTTTGGCTTGCTTTAAATTTTACCCTTGTCTTTTTAGGAACAGTCATGATCTCACCACTTTGGGGGTTACGACATTGTTTTTCCTGACTGATAGCAGTAGAAAATGTTCCTATTCCATGCAAACGTATTTCACCTTTCCCATGCAGCTCATTCTTTATTATTTTAATAAACGCATCATGAATCTTGCTCAAATCAGATTTTGTTATATCTATATTCTGACTAGAACAATCTTCCTTTAATTGTTTTATTATATCTTCTTTACTCATAAATTACCTTAATATTGAAAAAATCACATAAATAGCATATTATGTTGACACCGATAGTCAACTAAATTCATCACAAAAATAGAGGATATCATACACTTTTGCAAATATTTGTATAATACTTACAAAAAAACACCCCTATAAAATAACTATCTCTTAGAAAATTGACACTTTTTCCGAGCTTTATGTTGACCATATTTCTTACGTTCAACAACACGTGAATCTCTAGTTAAGAACTCACCATTACGTAGTATAGAATGCAAATCTTGGCTTACACTACTTAAAGCTCTGCTTATTCCATGAGCTAGAGCACCTGCTTGACCAGATAGCCCTCCACCTTTTACAGTTGCAAATACATCGTATTTATCCAATGTGGAAGTTGCAACAAATGGCATTTTTACTATTTGGCACACTGACTCTCTTTTAAAATAAGAAATTAGATCGCCTTTTTTGTTAACACTAAATTTTCCACTCCCCGGCTTTATCCATACTCTTGCTACAGATTCTTTTCTTCGGCCTGTAGCATATAAACGACCAAGCGAATCAACTGCTGATTTAATTGTCTTTTCTGACCAATCATTGTTATTTATTGTAGAACTCTTCATTTTTACTCCATTACTTTTTATTTTTACGATTCAAAGAGGCAAAATCTATCTTTTCAGGTTGCTGTCCTTGATGCTTATGCTCTGAACCAGAATAAACATACAAATTTTCAAAGCGTCTACGTGCCATAGGCCCATCATCAAGCATCCTTTTCACTGCCATTTCTATTACACGCTCAGGAAATTTGCCATTTAAAATATTATCTGGAGTAGTTTTCTTCAAACCACCAGAATAACCTGTATGCTTATAGTAAATTTTATCTTTAAGCTTCTTTCCGGTGAAATGCACCTTTTCTGCGTTGATAATAATTACATTATCGCCACAATCCATATGAGGTGTATACTCAGGTTTATGCTTTCCACGTAATAGTGTCGCTACAAATGCTGCAAGCCTCCCTACCACTAATCCTTCTGCATCTATGACAAACCACTTTTTATTGATTTGTTTCTCCTTTAAGAAAAAAGTCTTCATTATTTGATCTAACAATAGTAAGCTATGATATACTTAATTTCTCAATAGTGTCAACAATATTAGTTATTGATTATTAAAGTAATTTATGTTAGTAATTGAGCTGCGCAACCAATATGCATAGGAATTAGAATGTTTCGATTGATTATCACACTTGCGATCATTTTTAGTACTATAAGTTGCTATGCAACCGATGTGGGAGAAGTGATAAGCAAAGCCATCAAAAATAGCTCAAAAATAAAGTCTCAATTTTACCAATATAAAAGCGCAGAAAAACACTATAAATCTTCTGGGTTAGCTGGATTTTTACCTGACATTAATTTGCAATACAATTTCGATAGTAACTTTAATCTTGATACATCTGAAAAAAAACTTACATTGCGCCAGAAATTAATCGATGGAGGTGGTACCTTTGCCACATTCAGTCGATCAAGCCATCTTCTCAAAGCAGAAAAGATGCGATTTCAGCAATTAAAACAAGAGCTTGCACTTAATGCTGTGAAAGCATATGTTAATGTTTTACAAAAGACAGAAATATTAAAGCTCAGAGAACATAAAGAACGCGTTTCTTTGGAACATTTGTCAGCTATGAAAAAACGCTTTTCCCTTGGAGAGGTAACCAATGCTGAAGTTTTGTTAGCAAAAGCAAAATTTTCATCTTCTATATCCGAAAGAGTTGATGCTGAAGGTAAATTAAAGTTGGCAAATATTGCTTATTATCATTTAATTGGCGAAGATGCTGATGACCTTTCTGAAGCTAATGATAAACTACCTTCTGTTCCAGAACTAAATGAATGTTTACAGTTAGCAAAAACCAATAATTTATCTCTAAAAGCAGCAGTTTATCAAAAAAGAGCAGCCGGAATGGAAGTGATCGCTGAAAGCTCCAAGTGGCTTCCTTCTTTAAATCTAAGCGCAAGCAAAAATTTTGGGGGGGATGGTATGAAGGTAGACAAACTATTAGAAAATGTTCATGTAGTTTTTATTCTTGATGTTCCAATCTTTAAGAGAGGAGTTAATGCTTTTGGTGTCAGTAAAGCTAAAATGGATGCAAAAAAATCTACCTACGATTATTATGAAACGGTAAAAAATATAGAACAAGCAGTTGTAAATGCTTGGAATAATGTGTTGACAGCAAAGGCCATTATCAAAGCAAGTCAAGAAGCGGAAAAAGCAGCAGCTCTAGCATTGGAAGGAGTTGAGCAAGAAGTAAACTTAAATTTAAAGAGTACATCTGACCTTTTGGACACTGAAGATGCATTATTTAAAACACGTTCAGACTTAGTTGAAGCAAAAAGCAATTATGTGATTAGTGTTTACAACTTGCTTTTTATGATAAATAGTATAAACCTCTAAATTTAATGGTATTAGCACTATGCATGATGAACAAGGCAATCAATCTGTAAAAGATATCCTAGAAGATATAAAAAAAGCTATATCGGGTAAAAACACGAGTAACGATAAAGCAGAAATAAAGGATGAAAATGATGATGTACTATACCTTGAGGAAGAGTATCCAGAAGACATGGAAGAAGATGGCAAAAAAGAAAATGGTAAAGAAGAGGACATTGATAATGATGACCAAAGTGAAGAAATGGCTTGCAACAGTAACCAATTTAATGGCCATAGCTACAATTCAGAAGAAAAAAAAGATATTTATTTGTACGATAATATCCAAATGAGTAATAACAAAGCGAGTAATAGCGGCTTACAAGCACAAAATAACGATCATCTAATTTTAAAAGAGAATATGGAAGAGATCAAAGCGTTGCTTGGAAAAATGCAAAACGAATTACAGCATAAACAACAAAAAAAAGCGAACCTTACTGTTGAAGAATTAGTTACATCTCTTTTAAAACCTCAGCTCTCAGAATGGCTGAATAAATATCTACATGCACTGGTAAAAGAAGTAGTTGAAAAAGAGCTTAAAGATATAATCAATAATAAGTAGGGTATTAGCAATAAAAACTAGAGTAAAGACGGCTAGAGGCAGAAAACTATCTTCAACAAGGTGGCTACATCGTCATTTGAATGATCAGTATGTGCAAAAAACTAGCAAGGATGGTTATAGGTCACGCTCAGCATATAAGCTGGTAGAAATGGATAACAAATTTAAATTATTCCAAGAAGGGCAAAAAATTATTGATCTTGGTGCTTCTCCTGGTAGATGGTCACAAGTTGCATCTCAGAAAGGTGCAAATGTGGTTGCTCTTGACATAAAACCAATGAACGCAATTAATGGAGTAGAGTTTATACAATGTGATATTATCAATGAGTTTGAAATTTTAAGAGAAAAATTCAAGGATCAAAAATTTGATGTAATTTTATCTGACATGGCGCCCGAATCTTGTGGTTTAAAATCGTTGGATCATATCAGAATTATGCTTTTATGTGAGGCAGCGCTCAATTTTGCAAAGCATTTCTTGAGTCATGGTGGCACGTTTGTAGTAAAAATTTTCCAAGGAGAATCTGATAAAGATTTTTGTAACGAGCTAAAAAAAATGTTTAAAACAGTAAAATACTTTAAACCAAAGTCAAGTAGATCTGAATCTACAGAAATGTATTTGGTAAGTTTAGGCTTTATTGGCAGCAGACTTTCTATATAATATTAATCCAGGTAGCCCACAGAAACGAAAAAACTTCCTTGACAAACTCCGCCAGCCCCCTTATCATGAAACTGAAGCTATTGTATTTGCTTTCGCCAATCTGCAGATTAAAAGGTAAGGATTACTTAATGTATCGGCGTCTTATGTTCAATTTTTTGCAGTATATAGATACTGTATGTCTTTACAAAACTTCATCTACATCTAGATTTTTATCTAAATAAGCTGAACGCGCTTATAAAGCGTTACAAGACATCAAAAAATGCCAATACTCGACAGAGATAGTAAAAGACTAGCTAACTCGGGGGTTCTTTGTCTTTTTTTCTGCTTAGTAAATTTCTTAAACATTTGCAGCGTAGGTTAGTTGCAATTAAAAGCAGCTAAATCTTGCTTGTCAAGCGTTTAAAACATAAAAAACGCCAATATTTTAAAGCAGATAATAACCCCAGGGCTTCTTTTGCCTTTTTTTTATTTGGTAAATTTCTTAATGTTTATAGCTAAAAGAGCCCAAGAGAGGTGTCATTCTAGTGCCCCTGTGATGTCATTCCAGTGCGTGACGCTGGAATCCCAAAAAAGGATGATGTCATCCCAGTGCTTGACACTGGGATCCAGAGAACTTAACTTTAAATAAGTAGCTGCATAATAAAGACTAGATTCCAGTGTCAAGCACTGGAATGACACCGTCATAAAGGGAACCAGTGTCTGGGCACTGGGATGACAAAGAAATAGGCACTGGGATGACGAGAAAGGAGTACTGGGATGACACCATTCTTTTTTCTGGATCCCAGTGTCAGCTACTCGGATGACGAGAAAGGAGCACTGGAATGACACCCTGACAATTGTCATCCCGCTACGTGTTAGCGGCCGAGATACCGCGAATGAATCGCGGTATGACGGTTCGCGGTGGCATGATGTAGGACTGCTGTGACACCATTATAGAGTGAACCAGTGTCAGCTACTTGGATAGAAAATGTTTATGACTAATTTTTAGATCAAACATGGAATTTCGACAAACTTAACTTTTTTGTGAGACTGTTCAGCAATAATAAATAAATTGAGAGGGAAGGTTATGGCAATAAAAAAGGAAAAGTTTTTTGAAATAATAAATGAGGTAAGCAAGAGTGAAGGTTTAAATGAGAATAATTTACTTGAAAGAATAGGGAGTAAGCTAAAAGATGCAGACTCAAAAGTATATAGCACTTGTAACAATTTGAAGATAGATAAGATGTTCAGTATATTAGATTCAGACAAAATTGTAAGTTATATGTTGGTACATCTTGCTGTGGAATGTAACAGTGTACCAATAGTAAAACTCCTACTAGCAAAGGAAGCAAAAGTTAATGAACCAATATATGAACTTGATGGAGCTAAGTCTCAATTAACTGCTTTGCACATTGCTGCTTTGCATGGTCATCAAGAGATAGCTCAGCTTTTATTGAACAATAACGCAAATCCTTCACTAAAAGATAGTCAAGGCCAAACTCCAAGGGATGTTGTTGGCAATGTAGAAGGTAAAAAGGCTATAATAAAAACGTTAGAGGAAGGAGAACAACGCTATGCTGAGGCAAGAGCTACGAGAAGACAACCTTATAGACAAGACACTTTACTGCAGTCTAATAATAAAACTCCAGGAAATTCAGCTGTGGGCGGAAATAGAATAACTGCTGCAGTGCAAGCATGGAATGCAAGAGATCAGAAAGAGAACAACGGAACTACACCAAACAGCAGAGAAATCTATGTACAAGATGAGGATGAACAGACTTCTTCAAACTCAATCACTAATGAAAACAATATAAACAAAGTAGATGATACATTAGAAAGAAAACAAGCTATAAGAGAAAGAGATGCTATGTTGCAAAAATTGCAAGAGACAGAACAAAGATTTGCCAATAATAAAAAGCGCGTAGAACAAGATTACTTGCACAATCAACATCCAGAGCAGTATACTATACATAATGGGGAACAGACCTTTTTAAATAAAAGTAGTAGTGACGACAGTGGAATATGTTTTGATGGAGATGGATCTGAAACTTTAGGCCAATCTATATTAGAAAATGGAGAAGACATTAATGCACAAGATAAAGATGGCGTGACCCCTTTACATTGGGCTGTTGCAGATAACAATAAAGAATTAGCAAAACTTTTGATAAAACATGGAGCAGATGTTGATGTACGAAATAGAGATAAACATACCCCTTTACATTATGCTGCTGTGCATGGTTATGTAGAGATTGTAAAGTATCTAATAGATAATGGAGCAAATGTTAATGCACAAGATGAAGATGGACATATCCCTTTACACTTTGCTGTTAAATATGACAATAAAGAATTAGCCAACCTTTTGATAAAACATGGAGCAGATCGCTCATTGATAAAGGATGAAGACCTAATAGATAGACTAAACAGTATGTGTGATCAGCCATCTGAGGTTGTACCTAGTACCTTTTCTCATTCCAAAACACACAACGCAACGGAAACTCCAGAAAAAGCAGAAAAGGTTGAAAAACGTAAAGCTAAGTTAAAAGAATTACGTACTCAGCTAAAGGATGAGCAGAAAAAGAATGAATTGCTAAAACAAAAAATACAAGATCTAGAAAGTAAAAACACAACACTTGAGGGTGGACTAGGAAAAGCGCAAAAGGAACTAACAGAATTGAGAAATTGTGTCACTGAACATGAGACTAAATTGGAAGTACTGGAGAAACTCAATGAAGAGAATGAATCACTAGAACAAAAAATACAAGATCTAGAAAGTAAAAATACAACGCTTAATAGCGAATTAGAAGAAAACGAAAATAAGCATTCTAAAACAAAAGTGTTGTTAGAAAAAGCGCAAAAGGAACTAGCAGAATCAAAAAGTTGTATAGCTAGACATGAGACTAAGTTGAAACAATTCAATAAAGAGAATGAATCACTAACACAAAAAATAAGAAGTCTGGAGAATGAAAACACACCACTTGAGGGTGAACTGGGCAAAACTAAAACAAATGAAGTGTCACTAGAAAAAGTAGGAAAAAGACAATTTTCCCCAAAAGTTGCCTACGCGAGCCTTGCAGCTATGTTAGCAGTAGGTGCTGCTCTTAGTATTGCTTTCGGATTGTCTGCTCTATTAATAGTTGCAGCTTCTGTGGTATCTGCACTGATAGCTGGTGGCATTACATACACAATATCAAAACCCATCGCTGAACCAAAACCTACCACTGAATTGAAAGAAGTGGATATAGGTTCAGCACAACGTGGTGTTTGTAAAACTTAGCACCTACATCTGTACGAACATTGCAGTTTGCAGGTGGCAGATGCAAGTAGCTGCACTGGAATCCCAAAAAAGGATGATGTCATTCCAGTCTGGAATCCAGCCTTGCCGTAATCTCATCAAGAACGTTGTGTTTTAACATAAAACGGCTACTTTTATGCTTACCAACTTAATAAAATTCCTGGATCCCAGTGTCAAGCACTGGGATGACAAGAAGAGAGGGTACTTGGATAAGAGTCATTGCCCTCCTGGTAGGCCCAAATTGCAATATTCGTACAGTCATGAGTTACACAGTAGTGTGAATTTTTTACTTTGGTAGTTTTTCATTGTCATTATAATTATGATAGTAGTTGAGTTTAATTAATATGAAAACTTTTGCGAAAAGCTCTAAGAGTAAGGGAAAAAAGCTGGAGGAGTTTGATAAGGAAATTGAAGATATAACAACTATAGCTCAAGATAAATTTGCACATGAACTTGAAAATATCGCATATGACAGTGTGCAAAAATTTCGCGGTCTGCTTGCTCAAGAGTTAAACTCCATCTTCAATAATATTCATTCCCAAAATGTTAATCTACTAAAATCCAGCCTAGTTGAATATGCTATAAGTTCAAATTTTATCAATAAAAAAGGAGAAACAGCTTTAATACGTTCTCTTCTCAATATATTCATACGATAAAGCACTCAGAGTTGTTGCTGCGCCAATTCAACTTAATTTGAATGCAAGCTGCATAGCTAAAGTAAGTAAGATTTGTCCCACGATAAACGAGGTAAACCTTACTTATTCTAGCTATATCAAAAAGGAGGGTTATTATGTCAATAAGATCTACTTCACCAAGAATATCTGTGCAACGTAAATCTAAGCTTAAATCTTTTCCGGTTACTTTAGAAGAGGTTAAATCTTTTTTACGCATTGAGAATGACCAGGATGATAAGTTGATTTCAGATCTAATTTTTATGGCTACTGATTATGCTGAGTGGCATATGGAAAAGTCACTAATAAAGCAAACATGGCAAGTTTCATATGAAGATTATGTACCTCGTAGGATCTATTTAAGCTATGGCCCTGTGAGTAAGATAGTATTGGCTACTGCAATGATGTCTAAAAATCAAGAGAAGAGAACACTTAAGTATTATTTTAGTGATGTAGGGGGCTACGTTGAGTTTTTCAATTGTTTGAATGCAATAAGAGTTGATGTTGTATACGAAGCTGGTTATGACAATGTTCCTGAGCAGATAAAACTAGGTATTATGCGGCATGTTTCTGCTATTTACAAAGATCGTGAATCGGAGGTAAGTAGCCATTTATCTGAAGTGAAGAAGGTGTATTCTCCATTTCGCGAACCAAAGGTTGTTTTGTAGGTAGGTATTACAGTAATTGCTGGCCACAACTGTACCAACATTTTGATTTGAGTCCACCAAGGAGGGTGTCATTCCAGTGCTTGACACTGGAATCCAGAAATTTCGATTTGTAAGTAAGCACACTGAGCTGGGTGAGCATAAAAGTAGCTGTCTTATGCTAAAATAAACGTCTTTGGTGAGATTGCATGGAAAACTGGATCCCAGTGTCAAGCACTGGGATGACATCATAGGGGCTGGGATGACAGGAAGAGGAGGCTACTTGGATGACACCGTCTGCTAAGCAAATTGCCTGCAAATTGCAATAGCCGTGTCTGTGAGGATTAATTATGGAAAAAATTCAAGCTATAAACGAGTTGTACAATAGTATTTATGCAGCACTAAAAGCAAACTCTGATTTAAGGAAATATGTTACTAACATTTATGACTACTTACCTAAACAGGTCACCATTCCTTACCTAAGATTGCATGTAGTGAATTATAATAATCTGCACATGCTGTCCAATTTTGCTACAAAGGCAAGATTTTCATGCGACATATATACCCATCATATAGGCAGTATGTTTGCCATTATAAGGCATATTAACTTGATACTTAAGAGTATTAAATATTCTGATAATGAAACTATTTTAGAAAGTAATTGTGCTATGAGTCAGCACGATGAAATTTTACATTCAACAATTAATTTTGATATTTTAATAAAAGGAGGTGATAATGAGCAAATTACAGCTAAAAATTAAAGATCATGACAATAATTTTATTGTGTTAAATAATATACGAAACCTAAGGTTTACTTTGCGTAATAATAGAGAAGAGGTGAAAGATATTTCTTCTTTTGGCTGGAGAAAAGTATTGGATTCTGCTGGAAGCAGACATATTACGATAAAAATTAATGGAATTTTAGACTCTGTGTTAGCTGATGAATTATTATGTAATTCTGCTATGCTAAACTCTAATAATGATTATGAAATTAGTTTTAATGCTAAGGAAAAGATAAGGCTTAGGTGTTCAGTTGAATTGTATGAGAGGTATTATGATCCTGTTACTTTTGACAGTTTTACTGTCGTTTTAGCCAGTGCTGAAGTTGTAAACGCTTTTCATTAATGTTAATTTAATTTTTTCGTATACAATAGTAACTGGTGAGAATTTTAATTAAATTAAAAAAAATCATGAACGACGAAGACGGTGATAATATTGAAGAAAATAACGATGATAAAAGAGAGAAAAGTTTAGAAAATGAAAATCAGCAAAATCAAGAAGAACAACACAAAGAGGAAGATAAGCAATACATAATACAGTATATTCAAGAATATTTAAAAGCTTTTGAGGATATTCTAAATCAGATCGACGAAGGAATTGACAATTTAGATAGTTACGAAAGGACTATGCAAATAAAGCGAAGTATAGATAGGCTCATAGAGACTTTATATAGTCAGGCTGCGTCCGAAGATATTGATGCAGAACTTGAAACTACCAAACACACTCGCGATAAATCAGAATCTATGAAAAGAGTTAGAGAGAAAAGAAGGAAGCAAGCGATAGAAGAAGTGTTAAGTAGCATGTTTGCCCAGCAACAGAAGGAGCTAATGAACGCTAAACACTTAAGTCATGGACATGAAACAGCAAAAGATGGGGATGTCCACGAAGCAAAGGAAAAAGTGAAGTCTTCAATCAGGGGAGTGTTGTTTTCAGTGATTGCTCATAGGATGGATCCAAGAAGGAGGGCAGGGGAAACTGCTGACGGTAACGAAAAGCAAGCTCATATACATGGCAGGGAAGCAGTTGGTGGAGCTTTAGGTGCATTGTTAAAAACATTTTTAACAGCAGTTACTGCCGTTGTGCGCGAAATTGCTAAACCACTTCAGAAACAGGAAACATCTTTTGCAAAACAAGTTGAAGAAAGCAGAAACGCAGATCCACAAAAAGGTCGATCTGTGTAGGTTTTTCCTTGTAATAATCTTTCGATTCTGCTGTCTATTAATTCAAATTAGGGTTATAAAATTTTAGAAGCCAGCTCTTATATAACCAATTTATAGCAAGAAATTACGATACAAAAATCAGCGTCCGTTAGAAAATAAACATAACACAGGGTGGTAGAGTTGCCCCTATCCATAAGCGTCAGTTAAGCTCAAAATTGTAAGCTTAAAATATGATTGAATAATTATTAATAATAGTATATAATTATTAACGTTTTTCAGGCATTTTTGTTATGGGTGCGCCAAGTAAGCGTTTAGAATACAATTGGTGAAAATCCAACTGACCTTACCCAGAAAAAGTGGAGAGAAAGTTTGGAATGTTTTTTATAAAAAGAATGATGCATCAAATTGTTCTGGAATGCAATAGTTAATAGTGACGTTATTTGTTATAAAAAATTTCTATGTATTCAAATATTGCAGTTCTAGTTTGTTGAGCAGAGTGTTGTGAAGTATCAATAAGTATTTCTCTTTTCAATGAGCTAAAGAAGCTTTCTGCAACAGAATTGTCGTAACAACAGCCTTTATTACTCATCTATATTCTTTACAGCTAAGAGATATTGATACCCTTGCGCAGTATATTGTGAACCTTGGTCACTGTGCAGCAGTAGATTTTTAACAGGTTTACGCCTATTAATGGCCATTAATAAAGAGTTCATAACCAATTGTTTATTTATTGCACTACTCATTAACTACCATACGTGAGAATTATTGCTGCCAAATATAGCCATCCCTCCTTGGTTTTGATGTAAGTAATCCCATACTTTATTTGGTTGATCAACAATAAAGTTTTGATCTAGTATATTGGGAGCTACAGCTCTATTATCTGTTTGTTGTTTTTTAATTTTAAACTTTCTTCTCAGTATAGCCCTGATGTCATTTTTCTGCATAATACTTTGCACCGTTTTCAAATTGCAACTTTTACCCAAAGCCTTCAATTCAGCATGAATTTTAGGAGCTCCATATCTACATTTAGAAACTTGATATATTTTTTGAATAGCTGCGAGTAGCTCTTTATTTGCTGATTCTCTACTGCTTATTTTTCTTGTGGTCCACTTATAGTAGCCACTAGCAGAAAATCCTACATAATTCCTGTACTTTATAGCAGTTAGAGGTTGTCCACAAACCAAGGAATACGTAGTATATAAAGAAAGAATATTGAGGTAAGAGATGAGGAAAAAATATCCAACAGATTTAAGTAAAAGGGAATGGGCAAGAATAGAAAAACACTTCAGAGTATCGTACAAGAAAGGAGGAAGGCCACCAAAATACAGTAAGTGTGAGATAGTAAATGCAATTCTTTATATACTGCGCACAGGATGTCAATGGCGCTATTTACCACACGATTTTCCGCCGTGGAAGGCTGTGCATGAACAGTTTAGAAGATGGAAAAAGCAGGGAATTTTTGAGAAAATGAACTATGATATCACTAAATATAGTAGGTCAAAAATGGGAAGAAATGAGGAGCCGAGCGCATGCATAGTGGACAGTCAATCGGTAAAAACCACGGAAAAAGGGGGGTCAAAGGTTATGATGGTGCGAAAAAGGTAAAGGGGAGAAAAAGACATATAATCACAGATACTCAAGGATTTGTGCTTGGTTGCTATGTAGGAGCTGCAAGCGAAAATGACAGAGATGGGGTGAAGATGGCATTGGACAATATGAAGGAAAAATACAGCAATATTAAGAAAATGTGGGCTGATATGGGATACCAAGGAAAAGATTTAAAGGATTACGTAAAGAGAGAATATGGGATAGATATTGAAATTGTCAAAAGGCCTCCATGTAGGTTTTGGGTGCATAAAGATACACCACTAGAACTATTGCCACAACGGGATCCTGGATTTTCAGTACAGCCGAGAAGGTGGGTGGTAGAGAGGACTTTTGCTTGGATCAATAGAAATAGAAGGCTATCAAAGGAGTACGATTTACTTACAACATCTACTGAAAGTTTCATATATCTGGCTATGAGTAAAGTTATGTTAAGTAGGGAATATGCTTGATTTACTGGTTTGTGGACAACCTCTTATAGCTCTTTCCATAAAAGTCCGGATGTGATAGGATAAGGATAGATGATGATAAGGAGGTTGAATGCCAGCAGCATATAGTTATGATTTAAGAAAAAAAGCAATGGAAGCGCTAGACGAAGGAGAAAGCAGAGAAACAGTGGCAGCAAGATTTAAGATTGGATGAACTACTTTATGGGAGTGGCAGCAAAGAAGAAAAGAAACAGGAGACTTTCAATCAAAAAAACTTGGAAATGGGGGTTACAATCACAAAATTACCGACTGGGATACCTTTGCCAAATTTGCCAGAGAACACGGAGGAAAGACTCTATCGGAAATGGCTAAACTTTGGAACAACGTTAGTATCCAAACGATCTATCGAGCCCTTAAAAAAATTGGATTTACGCGCAAAAAAAGACATATGGATACAAGGAAAGAAACGAAGAAAAACGTGCTGAATTTTTGAAAATTATAGCGACAAAAGAACCTAAAAACTTAGTGTATATAGATGAGTATGGCATTGATAACACCGAAGACTACCCCTACGGATATTGCCAGAAAGGACAGCGGTTTTATGCCTTAAAATCTGGAAAGAAAACTCAACGAATCAGTATGGTTGCAGCCTTAAGTGGAAGAAAGATAGTTGTTCCGTTAACCTTTGAAGGCCACTGTAATATGGATGTTTTTAATGGATGGTTTGAGCAATTTTTGACACCGATCTTGGAACCTGGACAGACTGTCATTCTTGACAATGCTACTTTTCATAAGTCTGATAAGATTATCGAGCTTGCTAAAGGGGTTGGTGCAGAAATTTTGTATCTGCCGCCTTATTCTCCAGATTTCAACAAAATTGAGCATCATTGGTTTGCTATAAAAAACAGAGCCAGGAAAAACATTCCTCTATTCGAATCCTTTCGTCGTGCTGTTGATTCTGCCTTCCTATGACCTGTTCGGACTATTATGAGAAATGCTATACTATGCTCTTTTATAAAAAAATATTTTACTCTTTTTGACTGGCAAAATATCCCAGGGCTTTTTTTAAAATGTCTCTTTCTCTTGTTACTTTTGCTAACTCTTTCTGTAAATCAAATCTCTCTTTGTCATAAGGTGCTACATCTGGAAATGCATTTGCCGCTGACTTTTTTTCGTTATATTTCTTCATCCATTTTCCTAATACACTATCCCTTATTCCTAGATCTCTTGCTACTTTTGCAACTGGTTGACCTACCTTTCTTTGTTCATTTGCCAGCTTAACAGCTTCCAATTTGAATTCTGCTGTATATTCTCTTACCATTTCTAATCCTCCAAAATTTTATTTTACCCAAAAAAACTCTTTTCTTTCTCTCCACTTTTTCTGGGTAAGGTCAGTCTTTAGGCACCCAAACAAAGGGAAATGCTGGATAAAAAGAAAATACTTTAAAAAGTATAATAACGATAACTGGCGTTTTATGACAAGTAACAAGATACATCTTATTATACACAGTGATCATGATATTAAACGACATATCAAAGTGCAAAAAACCAGATCTCCATATGATGGTGATTGGGTATATTGGGGTAAACGTCTGAGAAAAATACCAGATAAGCCATTAAGAGTAATAAAACTATTGAAGTTACAACAAAGTAAATGTGATAATTGTAGACTATGGTTTAAAAGTGATGATACAATAGAAATACATCACAAAGACCGGAATAGACGAAACAATATGATCAAAAACTTATCTTTGTTACATGGACATTGTCACGATGAATTAGACAGGTTTAGCTGGAATGAAAAAGATTTAGTAGCTTACGAAGAAAGAATAATGGATCTGCGGAAAGAAGAAGGCATCCTCGCTCAAAAACTTGATGAGGGAAAGATTGAAGGAAAGATTGAAGTAGCAAAAAACCTACTTAAGGCTGACATCTCTATTGATATTATCTCTCAGACAACCGGCCTTCCTCAAGCTGAGATTAAACGACTTCAGGAAGAAATCACTTAAAAGGCTAATGATCAACGAAGAAATTGTAAGAGAGAGCTTAAAAAAAGTCGTAGAACAAGAAAGTGGTAAAACTCTTGGTATAATATCCTCAATCATTATTAAAGGTGGGGACGTTGGTTTTGCGCTTGAAGTTGCCGGTAACACGCAAGCAAATGAAGAATTAAGAAGAAATTGTGAGCAAGCTGTTAAAGCTATACCGGGGGTGACAAAAGTGACCGTGGTTGCTACTTGTCAAAAACAAACTGGGCAACAAAAAGCTAAATTACATATCGAAGGAGTGAAAAATATAATCGTTGTGGCCTCTGGTAAAGGCGGTGTGGGCAAGTCCACAGTTGCGCTAAATCTTGCTCTCTCATTAGCAAAGTTAAAACACAAAGTTGCGCTGGTTGATGCAGATATATATGGTCCTTCAATTCCTAAAATGCTTGGCGCTGAAAAATTAAAGCCAAAAATACAGGATAGTAAAGCAATGCCTATAGAAAAGTATGGACTGCATACTATTTCAATTGGCTATTTTATCGATAAAGATCGTGCAGCAATATGGCGCGGACCTATGATTACAAAAGCACTTTATAATCTGCTAATGGGAACAAAATGGTCCGATATAGAGTATTTGATAGTTGATACACCACCTGGAACTGGCGATGTGCATTTAAGTCTTATGGAAAATTTTAACTTAACTGGGGCGATAATAGTTTCAACTCCACAGGAGCTCTCTTTAATCGATGCTCGCAAAATTTATGATATGTTTACAAAGCTCAGCGTACCGGTTATTGGCATTGTAGAAAATATGAGTTATTTCATTCAAAGCGGCTCAAAAATATACATATTTGGAAAAGACGGTGCAAAAAAAATGTCTGAGGAGCTGGGCATCAAACTTCTAGGCAGAGTTCCTCTAGATCCACAAATATGCCATGCTTCTGATTGCGGAAATCCTTTAATGTTAAGTGAGGATTTGGCAAAAATTTATAAAGATATTGCTTTGGAAACAGTAAAACATTGTATAGCTGTAAAATTCTAAAAAAAACACAGCTTTACGCAAAGAGACTTTAAGAATTCGTCTGTCCTCTTTACTATAAAATAGATATTCGTCTATCAAATATTATCTTCAACTTGAATATATTTAAAGATGTTTTGTGTATCATCTAAAAAGTTATTCTTTATATTAGTTAATTCCGATTGTTTTTGGGATAGATTATCTTTTATTGTTCTATCAAAACAATCAAGATCTCTGCACTTTAATTGAGAATCCATGTCTCCATTTTCATACAAACCTCGTATAATGTCATAATATGCTCGAGTTTCATCAGTTTCTGGTTGTTGCTTTTCTCTGAATATTGCCTTTAATTTCGAATCTATGTCTAATTCTCTTTTTATAGCTTCAACAGCATTTTCATGATACTTTTCATAATCTTCAAAACTCTTTAATATTTTGTCTTTTGCTTTATCTTGTAGCATTTTTAGCAAATCTTTAGCATGAGATTTTTCAATTTTTTGCTTCCAGTCATCATACGTATATTCTGAGTTACCATGTTTTGTATCTTGACACTCGCCTCCTACATTAAATATTTCTTCGTTGTAGATTTTATCACCCTGGTAAAAGTGATCGCTTATATTGATTTTATCATTAGTTAAAGTTTGTTTGATTGCTGCTTTGTTTTCTCCAAGTTCTTCTCTGTACTTACTAATGCAATTTAACATTTTTGCTTTGCAATCTGTAGTCATAAACTAATACCTTTAATAAAATAAGATCTATCTTAGCATGAAGTAATTAACATTTTATTACAGAAGTTTACTTTTAGGTGTTCTCAAGATGATATAGCTAAAGTGGCTTAGGTTTACCGACAATTTGAAAAACCGTCATTCCGCTACTAGTTAGCGGAATCTATACAGCGCACAACTGTACGAACGTTGTAGTTTGGGCCACCAGTGGGCAGTACCCAGACACTGGGATCCAGGAATTTTATTAAGTTGGTAAGCATAAAAGTAGCTGTTTTATGTTAAAATACAACATTTTGATGATTATGAAAAAGCTGGATCCCAGTGTCAAGCACTGGGATGACATCATAGAGGCACTGGAATAACATCATCCTTTTTTCTGAATTCCAGTGTCAGCTACTTTCATGACATCGTTTACTATGTGCCACATTGCAATGTTCGTACAGCTATGGAATGAATCGCGGTATGACGTAGGGAAACCTTTCTTGGGTTAGCTATAGGTCTTTGTCTATAAAGTTTGTTTAAACTATTTTCAAAACAGATAAAATATAATTTTACAATTAGCGTAAATAAAATGAATTATGATGTAATCATTTCAGGTGGTGGGTTACTTGGTCTTATTACTGCCATTGGCCTCAGTTGTGACTCTGTGTCTGTAGCTGTGATTGAAAAAAATAGTCTACCACGTGTAGTAGATGATAATCGAGCATTTGCTATTTCTCAAGGCTCGAAAAAAATATTGGAAAAGTTAGGGATTTGGCAGTTTGTGGAAAGTGAAGCTGAGCCAATACTTGATATATGCATATTAGATGCGGTTACTGTGCATTACAATCATAAAATGGTTAGCGAAGAGCCAATGGGTTATGTTATCAACAATGCTACTATATGGAATGCAATCAACAATAATTTTCTAAATAAACTGAATATATACTTTCCACATTCCTATAAAACAATTGCTTGTGATTCAGGATATGTGGAAGTGATTCTTGATAATAACCAGGAATTAATATCATCGCTACTTATCTGTGCTGAAGGCAAAAACTCTAAATTACCAGAGTTATTTTCTATACCGACAGTGAAATTTGACTATAAACAAAGTAGCATAGTATTTAATGTAAAGCATGAACTGCATCACCAAAACTTAGCTGTGGAGCGTTTTTTCCCTGGCGGTCCATTTGCAATTCTACCGATGAAGGGTGGCTATACTTCTTCGATAGTTTGGACAGAAAAATCTGAAATTTCAAAAATGCTAATGGATCTGTCTGAAGAAGAATTTATTATAGAGCTTAAAAAAAGATTTGGTTCTTATTTAGGAGAGATAAAATTAGAGGGTGAAAGAAAACTTTATCCTTTAAGTTTTGCTTTCGCAAAAAAGTTATATAAGGGTAGAGTTTTGCTTATCGGCGATGCAGCACATTCAATTCATCCAGTTGCAGGTCAAGGGCTTAATCTTGGAATTAGAGATGTAGAAAGTGTTATAAAGCACGTAGTTGCTGCAAAAGCGGCTGGTACTGATGTTGGCAGTAGTTATTTATTAAAGAAAATTTCACGTAACAGATACTTTGATAATTTTACAATGGCGCTTGCAACTGATGGATTAAATAGGATGTTTTCCAACAGAATATTCTGCGCTAAAGCACTAAGAAATCTTGGCTTGATTGCAGTTGAAAATTCAAATTTCCTCAAAAAACGCTTCATTCGGCATGCTATGGGATTTATATAAATCACTATTTTATAGCTAATGCAAGTCAGGTTTCCCATGTCATACCGCCGCGGTATCTTGGCCGCTAACACGTAGCGGGATGACGAATGTATCTGTTCAGCAGTTGTGTTAAAAGTCAATAGAAAAATTGATGTAGCTGTGGATAAGTACTTTTATCTGTATAAACGTGCTTATCCACAGCTATGCTGGCTCTTAGATAGAAACAGACAGAGAGTTATATTCCTCAGTAAAAACCCTGTCATCTCTGACTAAAGAGTTAGCAAGAATAAGCAATTTCCTCATGGCAGCAGTGGAAGCAATTTTATATGGCTTTTTATATTGACTATATAATCTAGTAAAGAAAGGTTTGATATAGGAATTAGGGGGGGAGGGGGGGATGTATGGTCCCAGAGTGTGATGGTATGATAAAATATGAGAAAACAATACCATCAAAGGAGGAATTATGGGACAAATATTACATGGGTGCGCCAAAACAACAGAGACAATTCGTAGAGCAATACAAAATAGTAAAGAGAGCATAGCAAAACTCTCCAGGTACTATAACCTTAATCCAAAAACTATCATTAAATGGAGAAAACGGTCTTTTGCCAAAGACGCTGATATGGGTCCGAAGCATGCAAGATCAACTGTTTTAACTTTAGAAGAGGAGGCTGTAATTGTTGCATTTCGTAAGCATACTCTATTGCCATTAGATGATTGTCTCTACGCTTTGCAAACCTCAATCCCACACTTGACTCGCTCTAGTCTACATCGTTGCTTACAGAGGCACAGCATTAGCAGACTACCAGATGTTGATGGCGAAGTTAAACCAAAAAAGAAATTCAAACAATATCCTATAGGCTATTTCCATATTGATATTGCAGAAGTCAGAACAGAAGAAGGAAAGTTATATTTGTTTGTTGCAATAGATAGAACATCCAAATTTACGTATGTTGAGTTGCATAAAAGTGCTACAAAACCTATAGCTGCTGAGTTTCTACGTAATTTGATTAAAATTTTACCATATAAAATCCACACTATTTTGACAGATAACAGTATACAATTTACCAACCAAAAACGCCATAAATACGCTTTTCAACATATATTTGATAGAGCTTGTGAAGAAAATGACATTGAACACCGTCTAACAAAAGTTAGCCATCCTTGGACAAATGGGCAAGTTGAGCGTATGAACAAAACTTTAAAGAATGCCACTGTTAAGAAGTATTACTATCAGTCTCACCAGCAACTCAAAGAGCATCTTTATGACTTTGTTATGGCCTACAATTATGCTAAAAGACTCAAAACTCTTAAGGGTCTTACACCTTTTGAGTTTATATCTTTACAGTGGACAAAATCTCCTGAATTGTTCATACTAAATCCACACCATCACACTCTGGGACCATACACTCCCTGTGTTTCGTAATATTATACAATCAAATTGATAAAAGCTGTATTATCTCCTTGCAGCATTAAGTGTATATTTTTTGCTATTTTTTCCACTAAGGGAGTAACATTATCAAAATTTGAAAATTTTGATAACACATAATCTGCTAAGCTTCTTTGATCTTCAGGTCTACCCACTCCAAATCTCAAGCGCCAATAATCGTTGCCAATAAAACTATCTATGGATTTAAGTCCATTATGTCCAGCAGAGCTACCACCTTTCTTTATTTTTATTCTTCCAAGTTCCAAATCAGCGTCATCGTGTATGACAACAATATTATCTAGCGATAATTTGTAAAAATTTCGTATTTTTGCAACAGGGATGCCTGAATTATTCATAAATGAATAAGGCTTTATTAACATGATTTTATTATCATTAATTATGCCAGAGGTTATTAGATAATCGGCTTTTTTAGAGAACGACTGGAAATTCCAATATTTGCAAATTGTATCAACTACGATGAAGCCGATATTATGATAAGTTAACTCATATTGACCACCAGGGTTACCAAGCCCAACTATCAGGTGCACTATTCCTCTGTTTCTGCTTGAGGTTCTTCAACGTCACTATCGGCAGCAGAAATTGTAACAATGGTAAAATTTTCTTCTTCATGAGCTACAAACTTAACACCTTCTGGTAATTTTACATCATTGATATGTATAGATTGGCCAATCATTTTACCGGATAAATCAACTTCTATAACCTGAGGTATTTTATCAGGAGAGCATTTAACAGCAATAGAACGACACAAAACATTAAGCACTCCACCTAATTTGATTCCTGGAGCTTTACTTTCATTCACAAATGATAGAGGTATGTCTATTTTAATTTCGCTGCCTTTATCAACAAACTGAAAATCAACATGTTGCACAGTATCCTTTACTACATGCAATTGGATATCGCGAACAAGAGCATATTCCTTTTTGCCCGAAATATTCAGCTCTATCAAATGTGCAGAAAGAGAGCCTGACTTATATTGCTTTGTGAATTCCTTTGCAGACAATGTCAAATTTACATTATCATGGCCCTTTCCATATATGATTCCAGGGATGTTTCCTTTCTTCCTTAGAGAATGCATCGCTTTTGTTTTTGTTATATCACGTAACTCTGCATTAATTGTTACTATTTCCTGTTGCGTCATCGGTTACTCCTATTCAGCTAATCCTTTTAATATAATTTAATAATAATATAACATAAAAATATTTATTTCAAACTTCATTCTTTCATACTAATTGTTTGTGAAAGGATTTATTTAGATACATATTTAAGCTTATTTAACAAGAACTATGGGCATTGACGATAAAGTAGTTTTTAGGATTTATAGACCAACAAGAACTGCAACACAATCTGGTTTAGGTAATACAAATTTCTGGCACCTGAAAATTGAATCTGGCTCTTACTACATTGAACCTTTAATGGGGTGGGTTGGCTCAAAAGATCCAAAAAAACAGATTGTATTAAAGTTTGATTCTCTTGAAAAAGCAGTATTCTACGCAAAAAAACGCAATGTTAAATACATAATTGAAATGCCAAAAAATGTTAAGAGGCTGCCAAAATCTTACGCAAGCAATTTCATACTAAAGTAAGGTTTATTGTGGTGTGCTTGTCTGTAAAAGGTAAGGCTTAATATAACCAATTTAATTCTGGGTTTTAAGTTGTGCTAGCACACTGCGGCCATTTAAAGAGTCAAGATTTTTAACCTGGCTAGCCAGTATTAAAGAGTTATTTTTCAGGTATTTCTTTACAAGACTTGCAAGTCTTTTTGGATTATTCAAATAGCTCCATTCTGCTTGTAAAACTTTTATATCACTTTGTACTAAACTAATTTCACTTTTTATTTTTATTAGCTCTCTATTTAACGACTGAACATGTAATTTTACCTTAAATAGTCCTACAATGCTAAGAAAAAACACAACTATTGAGATGATGCAGAAAGTTCTCACGACAACCTCTGTATAGCTCTTAGTTTTGCTGAGCGTGAACGCGGATTTGCACTTACTTCTTCTATACTTGCTTCGATCACTTTTTTATTTAGAAGAGAGAATGTCTTGCAATCAGTAGCACATAAATCTTTAAAAAAAGTTTTGACTATACGATCTTCTAAGGAATGAAAGGTGACGACAATTAATTTGCCATTCTCACTTAAAATCTCAGATGCAGCTTTAATGCCCTTTTCAAGTTCTCCCAGCTCATCGTTTACCCATATTCTGATTGCCTGAAATGTTCTGGTTGCAGGATCAATTTTGCTTTTTCCACGAAATACCACGGAACGTACAATATTCGCAAGCTCAAATGTAGTTTTGATATTTTTCTTCTTCCGTGCATTTACTATTGCTCTTGCAATTTTGCGAGAATGATGCTCTCCTCCATAGTTATATATAGTATTTGCAATTTCTTCTTCGCGTAAAGCGTTAACAAACGTTGAAGCGTTTATATAAGAAGAGTTATCCATACTCATATCGAGTGGACCATCATGTAAAAATGAGAACCCTCTATCTCCGTTATCAAGCTGCATAGATGAAACTCCGATGTCAAAAACTATTCCATCGATACCTTCAATATTGTTGCTATCTAATAAATTTTTAATATTACTAAACTTCTCAATAAATAGTTTTATTCTATCGGGATATTTAACGCTTAAATCATCATAAAACTTAGTTACCGTTTCATCTCTATCAATTGCATATACTTTGCAATCAGCTGACTCCAATATTGCTTTGCTATACCCTCCAGCTCCAAATGTGGCGTCCACGTATATGCCACCATCCTGCGGTGATAGTAGTGATAGCATCTCTTTTAACAAAACTGGAGTGTGTGTCATATCAAAAAATTTAAGTACAGTTGGTGTAGATATCCTACTCTACTCTACTCTTCACATCAATTTTATTTATGTACATAGATTTTCTTGCCAAAATATGGTATCTTATCGGAATATATGAGCAATAATATTAAAATTAAGGTTTAATATTGTTAATATAATATTCACATAACGTTCACATTTTTTTTCATATATAAGATCAAACAGGCTATAGGGAAATTATGCAGCAAATAACAAAAGTAATATTTTCAAGTTTGATTTGTAACACTTTATTGTGGTATGACCACATGCTTTTTGGCCACTTAATAAACATAATAGGTGGTGTGTTTTTTCCATCGGATGATCAACTAACCAGCGTATTGAAGGCTTTTGGAGTGTTTGCAGTGGGTTTCTTAATGAGACCAGTCGGTGCTGCTATATTTGGTCACATTGGTGATAAACATGGCAGAAGAGTTGCCTTATTGCTCTCGATTATATTAATGACTTTATCAACCGTATTAATTGCTTTTGTTCCAGGTTATCAAAGCATTGGAATACTAGCGTCAATGCTGGTAGTGTGTTTAAGATTATTGCAGGGTATATCTCTTGGAGGAGAAGCAGGAAATGCACCATTTTTAATAGAACATGCTCCTAAAAACAAAAAAGGATTTTTTGGCAGCATTGAAGTATTAAGCGCAATTTTTGGTTCAGTATTAAGCCTGATAGCGGTACTCATATGCAAAAAAGTATCTGATTTTGAATCTTGGGGGTGGAGATTACCTTTCATTTTCAGTTTAGCAATGGGATTAACTAGCATATATATGAGATATATACTTGATGAAAGCCCAGAGTATAAAAGACAGAAAAATCCGTCTAAATTGCCACTAAAAGAGTTATTAAACAATTACAAAAAGCCTGTTCTAATATCAATAGGTATTGACTTGGTTGAAAATGCGTCTCTCTATATATATTTGGTATTTTTCAATGTGCTTACGAATAAAATATTAACAGTAAATACTCATTTTAATCATATAGTGGAAATACTGAGTCAAATTGCGCTCGGAGGATTGACAATATTATTTGCTATACTTTCTGATAAGATAGGAAGAGAAAAAGTTATGAAGTTTGCATTTATAACTTTTGTAATAGTAAGTTATCCAGTTTTTTCAATGTTATGTACTGGCGATTACTTGCTCACTTTTATGGCACACATTCTTTTTATAATTCCAATAGCTGCATCGCTTGGTCCTGTCAGTGCACTTATGTGCGAATTATTTCCAACAAAGGTTCGATACAGCGGATTTGGTTTATCAAGAAATATAGCTGCTGGATTTTTTGGTGGCCTTGCACCATTTATATGCACAACAATTATCAAGGTTACAGGACAAGAGACTTCAGCTAGTTTTTACATGATTTTCTGTGCATTAATTGGGCTAGTTGCTATATCGCAAACTAAGGGTGAGCTTTCTTCAAGATCCAAATAGTTGCAGAGTTCAAAAAAATCTAATTATATGGCGGGAAGTGCCAATTTTTAGGTGATAATGTGAATATTTCAGCACCATCTTTAGTTACTCCGAGCGTATGTTCAAATTGAGCAGAAAGTGAAAGATCGCGTGTTGTCACTGTCCAGTCATCAAGTTTACTGAGCAGAGTCTCATGTTTTCCAGCATTAATCATTGGCTCTATTGTAAAAAACATACCTTCCTTCAAGACAAGATTTTCATCTTGATCATAGAAATGCACTACATTTGGTGGAGCATGAAAGACTTTTCCTATACCATGTCCGCAGTAGCTGCGTACGATAGAATATCCAAAATCTCTAATATATTTCTCTATAGCGAGCCCTATTTCATTTAACTTATTGCCGGGTTTAACTTGTTTAATTGCTTCCATCAATGCATGATAAGTAGCGTCACACAAACGTTTTGCTTTTATTGATGGCTTGCCAACCCAAAACATGCGACTTGTATCACCATGCCAGCTATTTAAAATCACCGTAACGTCAATATTCAAAATATCTCCATCTTTAAGCGGTTTATCATCAGGAACACCATGGCACACAACTGCATTTTTTGAAGTGCAAATTGATTTTGGATACCCCCTATAGTTTAGTGGTGCTGGAATTGCACCTGCATTAATTATAAAGTCATGGCATAGATCATTTAACTCATTGGTTGTCACCCCTACCTTTACGCATGGTGCAATGAAATCAAGAGTTTCAGCAGCAAGCCTGCCAGCCTTGCGCATAAATTCAAAATCTTCTTGTGAGTGTATAGTTATGTTCATATTTTCCATGTCTTATTGTAATTGGTACGCTTACTCGCAAGTACATAAACATAATAATTTTACATATTATAAAAATAAGCCCTATGGATCCTAGTGTCAAGTCATTTATATGACAAGTGGTCAAGCAAGAAGTCTATTTAATAATCTGAACTATACAACTACTATCTCAGGATAATCTGAAGATTTTTTGTGATAGTAATCGATGCTCTTAGGATTCACCTCAATATAAGTATTGTAGATACGATTCTCAAAACCACCTCTCTCTTGTTTTTTAGAGATACGCTTTTCTTCAATTTGTTCTATTGATAGTCCACTTTCTTTGCCTAATGCATGTATGACCTCAAGTAAATCGGCTAACTCTTCAAGGTTTTCATCTGAGGTTTTAGATACCGTCTTGTAAGTCAACGAGAAAAATATAAAAATGTTATCTTTTGGTCCATATAAGTTTGTTCCAACAAGTTTAAAGTATAACAAAAAGAATCGCTGGAGCGTAATTGAATGTATTGATGTAATGCCGTCACTTCAAAACATAGGACAAGGAGTAGAAAATATAGAGCTAGAAATAACCATTTACCTTAATAGTCTTAAGGGGCTAAATCAACTAAAGAATATGAAAGAAGCTGAAAAAGATCAGATCCCACACACTTTAGTAGATAGTTTAGGTAATTTTTTAGGACAGTTTGTGATTACACAATTAGAGGAAAGACAGATATCTTTTTTTCCTGGTGGGCTGCCGAAAAAAGTTGAATTTAGTTTAAGTTTAAAGAGTTATAGTGGTACACATATTCACTAACCAACTACATTCAATTTTTGATTTTAAACTTCAGTCAACCTCCTAGTTCTATAGTTCTTGATATGATCTGGATCAAAGGCCTTTTTTGAACTTAAAACACCAAAAACTACATGAAGTAACTTACGCATTGCAGCTCCCACAATTGCCATATTATGCTTGCCTTTCTCTTTTAACCTCTCGCAATAAATCACAATAATAGGGTTGTGATTTTTAGCTACTATAGCGGGAAAATATATTGCCTTACGCAATGTTCGTGAACCTGATTT
This sequence comes from Wolbachia endosymbiont (group A) of Nomada flava, assembly GCF_964027055.1. NCBI lineage: Bacteria > Pseudomonadati > Pseudomonadota > Alphaproteobacteria > Rickettsiales > Anaplasmataceae > Wolbachia > Wolbachia endosymbiont (group A) of Nomada flava. The sequence goes on from NZ_OZ034725.1 coordinate 400,535, forward strand.
ACTTAATCTGGGCTTGGCATATACAGATGATCCTGATGTTATATTTCGTGGTATAGTTCCAGCATATGCTGCCAATTGTCTGGCATTTATAAAAGCTTTTATGTCAGGAATTTCAGCTAAAATAGCTATTGCTGATTCCTCTCCTATTCCTGGAATAGTCAATAAGAGTTGAAAGTTTTCCAACAACTCTTTGTGCTGTTTTAATAGTTCACGTATGGAGTTTTTTATTGTTTCTATTGATTGTTCTATGTTCACTGCAAGGTTTTCCCAAGCATTTGCAACTTCTTCAGGCAGTCTCTCCTTCTTTTCTAAATGATTATTTACGAATGTTAATCCATCTTTTAATGCAGCTGAGCAACGATAAAGATGCTTTAATTTTTTCTTTTCAGAAGAAGGTGGTGTCCAGCGAGTTGGTTCCTGTCTTTGGCAATAATCTGCAATAATCTCTGCATCAATCTGGTCATTCTTTTGTCGTACAAGCTTACTCCTTGCATAAGACTTAATACAATAAGGATTTACAACACTAACAAAATGTCCAGCATTGTGTAGAAATTCAGCCAGAGCTTCACTATAACAACCAGTAGCTTCCATGCAGGCTTTTACTTGTTCTATATTATGTTTTTGTAGAAAGCTCAGCAGACCTTGAAACCCATGATCATCGTTCTTAAAGCTCCTTTTCCTAGTTTCACGTTTTCCTTTTTTACTTATAAATGAGAGAAAAATATCAAAGCGATCTTTTGATATGTCTATACCTAAAAAGTTGTTGATCATATATAACCTCATACGTTACCATTTAAAATGAAAAGTAAGGCTAACCTTGTGAATACAGAATTAGAACCATTTAGGTCTTTCTACGATACCGTCCAGCCTCTACTTTTGAGAAGGGAGCTCTTTTCTAAAACACAGATTTTGTATCTAGGGCAATTTACAAAGTTCTTCCCTTCTCCATCTAATGCATAAGCTTAAAACATTAGATGCTTTTGACAAGATACAAGAGGCAATAACCTCCTTTGCTTCTTCTAAAAGTTTATCTTTGAGACATTCAATGTATTCATCTTTTTCCATCACCCTCTCATAAACAATAATTCCGTGGGAACGTGTAATTTCAGTTGTATGATCACGAACAAGTTTATTAATTTTGAAACAATGTTTTTTATTCATAATGTTTCCTTTGATAGATATAAGAATTTCATTCAGTAAAATTAAACTGTAACTTTTGACTTAACCCAATGGTACAACTTACTCATTTTACCATCTTGTCCTAACATACCAGAGTTATTTTTATAAAAAGTGTCAACTATTAGCTTTATAGAACCTATAGCAGCAGAAAATACAGGATTTTTATCATATTCGCCATCAAGGCCACTGAGAGACTCAGGGGACCCAATTCGAACTTGTTTATTGAATATATAGCCTGCAATTTCCTTCATGCTTGTGAGTTGACTAGTTCCACCTGTGATCACTACTTTATTAATTGGATCTTTCTGCTCTTGAAATTGCTCTCTTACCATTTCAAGTATTTCTTCAACTCTTGGTCTTATGATGTTAATAAGCTCAGATTTGAATACTTGAGTAGGTTCATCATTTTCATTGTTTTGCATTGTAATGTACTCATTCTCATCTATTGAAGTTACGATAGTGCTACCATACAGTATTTTTATATACTCTGCACGTTCTATGCTTGTGCATAGCCCGTAAGCAATATCTCGAGTGATATGAACACCACCAATTGGAACGCTGCTTGCATACACAAGTTTCCCTCTTTTGAAAATTCCAATTGCAGTGCATCCACCGCCTATATCAACAATAGCAGTCCCGAGCTCTTTTTCATCTCCACTGAGACACGCAAGACCTGTAGAATATGCAGAAGCAATACAACCCGCCATATTTAATCCACCATTATTGGTAATACAGTTTTCAATATTGGTAAGCGCTGGACGCGAAGCAGTGACAACATTAACATCAGCAGATAGTCTTTTTCCGTACAATCCACCAACTTCTTTTATGTCAGTCATGTCATCCAAGTGATATTTTAGTGGTATATTGTGAATGATAACATTGTCTTCAATATATTTCTCAAATGTTTGAAAAACTACACGTCTTATATCACGCTCAGAAATCTCATGGTTAGCTGCAATAATTTCATTATGTACATTGAAAGATGAGATGCCACATCCAGCAATGTTTACATATATCTGATCTATGGTTTCTTCTGATACTTGCTCAGCTAAACCTATAGTTGATGAGATGGAGTAATTTGCGTGTTTTACATTAGTTATCGACCCACCGTTTACACCTTCTGCAATCTTATAACCCGTTCCTGTTACTTTATAGCTGAAGTTGCCATTTATCTTAACAATTAGACAAATAATCTTTGTTGTACCTATGTCTAAAACAGCAAAAACATTTCTCTTTGGTTTTGCTATTACTGCAGAGTACATTAGTTAACCTTATTACGCAATTTCATTTAAATTGTAGCTTTCTTTAATAATTTATATTTCTATTATAGATATAGCAACATTTTAATATACACTAAATTCTGGACAAAAGGAAAAGCAAAACATAAAATTATAATTTTTATGTCCATATTACCAATTGTAATTGCCCCTGATGAAAGACTAATCACACGTGCCAGTGAAGTAACAGATATAAACGATAAAATTAAAGAATTAGTAAACGACATGTTCGAAACTATGTATGATGCAGAAGGTCTTGGCCTTGCTGCAGTGCAAGTTGGGGTGCTGAAGAGAGTTTTTGTTATGGACATTCAGCTAGAAATAATTGAAAATGAGCCAGTAGGGTATGAATCGACTGGCAAATTTTACATGATTAATCCTGAGATTACAGAATTATCTGATGAACAAGTAATTCTCAAGGAAGGATGCCTTTCAATTCCAGAGCAAAGCTATGAAATTAAGCGTCCAAAGTATTTAACTGTGAAATATAAAGACTTAGATAATGAAGAACAAACACTAAAAGCTAGTGGTTGGCTTGCAAGGTGTATTCAGCATGAATTAGATCACTTAAACGGCATATTATATATTAGACATTTATCTAAATTAAAGTATGATATGGCCATGAAAAAAGCACAAAAGGTTAAAAAGTATCATGAGCAATGAAGACCTAGAATTATTAAAGTTTTACCATGAAGTGGGCGTTGATTGCACACTAACAGAAGGTGAAGAGGAAAAGAAAGTAGAAGAGGAGACAGATAGCAAGCTTGTGCAGCCTCCTGCCGTCCAAATCGAAGTCGAGAAAAAAGAGCAGCAATCCATGTTTCCAAGTGACTGGATAATTGAAGCAAGGAAACTTGCAAGTAAATGTAGTAGTGTGGATGAATTAAGAAGTGCAGTTGAATTATTTGAAGGTTGTGAAATAAAAAAAACTGCAACTAATACTGTCTTTTCCGATGGTAATCCAAATGCAAAAATTATGCTCGTTGGTGAAGCTCCAGGGGCAAATGAAGACCTTCAAGGCATACCATTTTGTGGTGCAAGTGGAATGTTGCTCGATAAAATGTTAAATGCAATCAATCTTGATCGCACTAAGGTATACATAAGCAATACTGTATTTTGGCGTCCACCTGGCAATAGAAAGCCAACCGACCTAGAGCTTGATATGTGCAGACCATTTGTTGAGAAGCATATTGCACTAGTTTCACCACAGATTTTGGTTTTAGTTGGTGGAATTGCGTGTTATAGCCTTCTTGACAGCACAAAAACTATATCGAATTTGCGTGGTAGATTTCATACGTACACTAACCAATATTTGTCCAATTCAATCACCACAGCCGCTATATTTCACCCAGCTTACCTACTGCGTCAGCCAATGCAAAAACGTTTAGCCTGGGAGGATTTGAAGAAGATTAGGGAGTATCTTGATAACACCAATAACTGCACAAATACCTAATAAAGTGGTAGACCTCTTGCATAGTTTTTTGCAGCATGTTAACAATCGTTAGAAACGAAAAAACTTCCTTGACAAACTCCTCCAGCCCCCTTATCATAAAATTGAAGCTATTGTATTTGCTTTCGCCAATCTGCAGATTAAAAGGTAAGGATTACTTAATGTATCGGCGTCTTATGTTTAATTTTTTGCAGTATATAGATACTGTATGTCTTTACAAAACTTCATCTACATCTAGATTTTTATCTAAATAAGCTGAACGCGCTTATAAAGCGTTACAAGACATCAAAAAATGCCAATACTCGACAGAGATAGTAAAAGACTAGCTAACTCGGGGATTCTTTGTCTTTTTTTCTGCTTAGTAAATTTCTTAAACATTTGCAGCGTAAGTTAGTTGCAATTAAAAGCGGCTGAATCTCGCTTGTCAAGCGTTTAAAACATAAAAAACGCCAATATTTTAAAGCGGATAATAACCCCAGGGCTTCTTTTGCCTTTTTTTTTATTTAGTAAATTTCTTAATATTTATAGCTAAACAACAACCGTCATCCCGCTACGTGTTAGCGCTTACTATTACCCACAAATATAAATGTTTGTTGCATAGCTCTTAATGGCATAACTTTTGCTTGAAATAACTGTTTATATGGTGCAATTTACAGCTTTTAGTTGCTAAAATTATAACTCTTAGTTTAATAATTTTAATCTAATAAGCTTTCAGGTTAATAAAATTAAATTATTTGAGTAAATACAATACTATGTTTTTATTTGTGGGTAATAGTAAGGTGTTAGCGGGATCTATGCTTTGAGATACCGCGAATAAATCGCGGTATGACGTAGAGCTCGCGTTAGCTATACTTTTATGCTTACCAACTCAGTATCCAATCAAAACCTGGATTTCAGTGTCAAGCACTGAAATGACACCAAAAGGGCTACTGCTGTCTTGGATGGAAACCAGTGTCAGCTACTTGAATCTGCCACGCAAATTGCCTGCAAATTGCAATGTTCGTACAGCTGTGCGTCATGCGCTGGAATGGCATCAAGGGGTAACTTTTTATTTAAACAATGATTGTAAAATGATTATAATAAGAGATCTATTGAAATTTTAAAGTTATTAAATATTGACGCTGTATACTTAAGTGTTAAAATAGAATGAAAAGTTTTTAGGAGTTTATATGGCAGCAGGTGGGAAAGCAAAGACAGCTAGTAAAAATAACCCTACTCAGCGTAAGAAAGCTGAGCAAAAAATGTATAAAGATAAACCGGTAAAACCTGTTAGATATATAGATCGTGACTCGCGCATGAATTATATGTCTGCTCAATATGACAACGGCAATCTGGTTGAAGATGAGATAAGCGGCAATCCTATAAAGTGGGAAGCTGTATAATAGTTGTGGTTAAAGTTACTATTAATTCTAAGGAATGTGAAGTAGAGCATGGGCTCACTATAATTCAAGCTTGTGAAGTCGTGGGCGTTGAAATTCCACGTTTTTGTTATCATGAGCGTTTAGCAATTGCTGGTAACTGCAGAATGTGTTTGGTTGAAGTGGAGGGTGGACCTCCAAAACCAGTAGCCTCTTGTGCAATGCCAGTTGCAGAAGGGATGATTATTCACACTGATACCCCTAAGGTTAAAAAAGCACGTGAAGGTGTGCTTGAGTTTTTGCTAATTAACCACCCGCTTGATTGCCCAATTTGCGATCAAGGTGGTGAATGCGATTTGCAAGATATCACGATGGCTTATGGGAAAGGAACCAGCAGACTTGATGAGCATAAGAGGGCTGTGCCAAAAAAACACTTCGGACCACTGATTGAGACTGCGATGAATCGATGCATTCATTGCACTCGGTGTGTTAGATTTTTGTCTGATGTTGCAGGTACAAATGAACTTGGAGGAATCGGAAGGGGAGAAAATGTAGAGATTAGCACTTACATAAAAAGGCATATTAGTTCTGAATTATCTGGAAATATTATAGATCTCTGCCCGGTAGGGGCTTTAACTTCAAAGCCTTACTCCTTTACAGCGCGTCCATGGGAGCTATCACATTGTGAGACTGTAGATGTGCTAGATGCTCTGGGTAGCGCAATTAGAGTTGATTATCGTGGCCTGGAAGTTATGCGAATATTACCAAGGCTGAGCGAAGAGGTAAATGAAGAATGGATATCAGATAAAACCCGCTTTGCCTATGATGGACTAAAAGTTCAGCGTCTTGATCGACCTTATGTAAAAAAAGATGGTAAATTAGCCCCAGTTGATTGGAATGAAGCATTAACTGTTGCTGCAAAGAAATTAAAGAATACAAAATCAAATAAAATAGCTGCAATTGCAGGTGATTTAGCAGATTGTGAGTCTATGCTTCTACTCAAAGAAGTGATGCAGAAGCTCGGCTCGGGGAATATAGACTGTAGGCAAGATGGTGCAAAGCTTATACCAAGTAATCGTGGATCGTATGTGTTCAATACCACTATTGAAGGTATAGAAAATGCAGATTTATGTCTGCTTATAAATACAAATCCAAGGATAGAAGCACCGATCATTAACGTAAGATTGAGAAAGAGATATTTACAGGGCAACTTTCCTGTTGCAAGTGTTGGTCCTAACATTGAATATTTGTATCATGTTGAGAAATTGGGCGATAATCCTGGTATTTTGAGTGAAATAGCAAATGGAAATCATAAGTTCTGTGAGCTGCTGGTAGCTGCTCAAAACCCTATGCTGATTATCGGTCAAGATGCGTTGATAAGAGATGATTCTGAATCAGTTCTAATTCTAGCTGGCAAAATTGCAGAAAAATTTAACATGGTCAGAGATGACTGGAATGGCTTTAATGTGCTGCATAAAGCTGCAGCAAGAGTTGGTGGGCTAGATATTGGGTTTGTTCCTAAAAAAGGCGAAAGGGATATTAATCAAATATTGGAACATGCAGAAAGTGGTGAAACAGAAGTGGTTTATCTTCTTGGTGCAGATGAAATTGATACATCAAAATTAGAAAATACATTTGTAATTTATCAAGGTCATCACGGTGATAAGGGTGCACATGTGGCAGATGTTATCTTGCCTGGTGCTGCATATACAGAAAAATATGCAACTTATGTAAACACTGAAGGTCGAGTGCAAAGAACAAATTTAGCTGTATTTCCTCCAGGTGAAGCAAAGGAGGATTGGTTAATTATTAAAAATCTCTCGCAATATTTGGATCTTTCCTTACCATATGATAGTTTATTTGACGTAAGAAAAAAATTAGATACTATCGGTCCACAGTTTAGAAATGCTGATCAAGTGGTAAAAAACACATGGGTACCAATCAGCAATGGTAAAATAAATTTAAGTAATACACCTTTTACTTTAAAGGAGTGTAATTTTTATATGACGGATTCAATAAGTCGCGCTTCAAAAATAATGGCAGATTGTACTAAAGCTTTTTATGAACACGCTAGTTAATATTTTATTTATTTTAGTACCGCTACTACTTTCAGTTGCATATTTGACATACTTTGAGCGTAAGGTCCTTGCTGCAATTCAACTGAGGCACGGCCCAAGTGTAGTTGGACCTTTTGGGCTATTGCAGCCATTTGCAGATGCTATTAAGCTCCTGATTAAGGAGCCGATAATACCATTTAGAGCGAGCACCATACTGTTCATTATGGCTCCAATGCTTACCTTTATCTTGGCATTAATTGCCTGGGCAGTTATACCGTTTGGTGCTGAAGTAATTGTAGAAAATGGCCAGCAAGTAGTTATTCCTAAGGTTATAGCAAATATTAATGTTGGAGTGCTTTATGTGCTAGCTATATCGTCGCTGGGAGTATACGGCGTGATTATTGCAGGCTGGTCAAGCAATTCTAATTATGCATTTCTTGGCGCTATACGGTCGGCTGCTCAGATGATTTCGTATGAAGTTTCAATAGGCTTAATAGTTGCTACAGTCGTTATTACCACTGGAACATTAAATCTTGGAGAGATGGTGGTAGCGAAACACAATATGCCATTTTGGGTTGATTTACTACTAATGCCTATAGGAATAATATTTTTTATTTCTTTGCTTGCAGAAACTAATCGTCACCCATTTGATTTACCAGAAGCTGAAGCAGAGCTTGTCTCTGGATATAACGTTGAATATTCATCCATGCCTTTTGCCCTCTTTTTTCTTGGAGAATATGCAAATATGATTTTAGCAAGTGCTATGATGACAATATTCTTTCTGGGGGGATGGTATCCTCCGTTAGAACTTGGTTTGCTTTATAAAATTCCAGGTTTAATTTGGTTCGTTTTGAAGATAGTTCTACTATTGCTCATATTTATTTGGATTAGAGCAACAATACCTCGTTATCGATATGATCAACTAATGCGCCTTGGTTGGAAAGTATTTCTACCAATATCGGTGCTTTGGGTGATACTCATTTCAGGGGTGTTGCTCTTTACTGGGAACTTGCCTGGATCCAATGTTTAATTTTCCAAATACAAGATTAAGACGCAGGCGCTCGAGCAAATGGGTTCGCAATTTAACAAGTGAAAATAGTTTATCAGTAAATGATTTAGTTTTTCCTCTGTTTGTTCATGACAGAGAAGGAACAACTGAACCAATTTCTGGCTTACCAGGCGTAAAGTGTTATTCAATAGATGGGCTGGTTTCCATAATTAAGGAAGCTAAGGGTTTAGGAATTAATGCTGTTGCAATTTTTCCTGTAGTTGATAACAAATTAAAATCTAAAAATGCTGAGGAATCATATAACCCTAACAATTTAATCTGCAGAGCAATTTGTGCTGTAAAATCGAAGGTACCTGAAATTGGTATTATTGCAGACGTTGCACTGGATCCATACACTATTCACGGCCATGACGGCATTTTAAAAGATAATCAGATGGATGTAGAAAACGATGAAACTATATCAGTGCTGTGTAAGCAAGCACTTGCTTTAGCGAAGGCAGGATGTGATATAGTTGCTCCTTCTGATATGATGGATGGTAGAATAGGAAGAATCAGAAAATCATTAGATGATAACAACTTTCAAGACGTATTAATATTATCTTATGTAGTGAAATACTGCTCTAGCTTCTATGCTCCATTTAGGCAAGTCGTTGGTTCATGTGGGCTATCACATTCTATAGACAAAAGTGGTTACCAAATGGATTATAAAAATGCGCGCGAAGCAATGTGCGAAATTGAAATAGATATAAATGAAGGTGCAGATTTTATTATGATTAAACCTGGTATGCCATATTTGGATATTATCAAAACAGCAAGTGATAAGTTTAATTTTCCGATTTTTGCTTACCAAGTAAGCGGTGAGTACGCAATGATAAAAGCTGCTGCAAATAATGGCTGGCTAGATTATGACAAGGTAATTTATGAATCTTTGATTGGTTTCAAACGTGCGGGTGCAAGTGCAATATTCACTTACGCTGCACTTGATATTGCAAAAAATTTAAGTGCACAAGCCCTATAAAATTACTAAATTTTTGGCGCATGTTCTTCTACTGTTGCTGCATATTGCCTAAAATTTTCCAATATATGTTTAAAGTTATTGATAAGTCCGTTACAATACAGTATTATAAATAATATAACTAAGTGTTACTTAGGGCATGGGGATTTTTTTTAAATTTTTGGGAAAGATGCTAGGCAAGGTTTTTCCTGCCAAAACAGTAAGCTCTTTTTTGGGAATAGGATATTTACCAGGTTGGCAGAACTATTGGTCTTCTTTTTTAATATTATTTATTGTCGATGCTATATTAATTCTTACATATGGAGGCGAATATTTACTATATAAAATGCCAAATTCAGGAATAGTTGTAGCTGCTATTTTTACAAAATTGGCAATAGTTATGTTAGTAATGCAATTAATTGGAATATTTATTTTTCATGCTCAGGACCCTTCAGCAAACAGTGGTGAAGAAATAGTAATACAAATAGCGTCAGGGCAAGTACTGACTGTAGCACTTTCAATGCCAGCAATAATGTCAATTTATTATGCTGTAAGTAAACTCTATGGGAATATATGTAAGCAGATGTTTCAATGCCCATTTTGGTTTAATGATTTTATGCACTTTTTCTTTTTTCTTATGATACCTTACGTATTTTTTAATGTCGTAGAAGTGATAAAACCATGGCCAATAAGTTCAATACAGCTCAGCTATAATAATGCAATGTCAATTACATTTGAGGGGATTTTTCACACATTTTATGCGGTGATTTTACTGTATTTAATAGCATTTATATTCTGCGATTTAACTATGCATGATGCAATTGTCCTAAATAAGAGCATAATTCAGTATGTGAGGGAAAGTTCAGCAGTTTTAGGTGATTATTTACATAGTGCTGCAAAAAAAATAAATATTGAATAGTACTTATTTATTTATATATTTAGTATAAAAAGTGTGCAATTTGTGTGAACTTACAAAGTATAATAAAAGAGTTACAAGATTTTTGGGCTAGTGAAGGATGTGTTATACTTCACTCATACACATCTGAAGTTGGTGCTGGCACATTACATCCCGCAACAATTATGTCTGCAATTGATACAAAACCGGCAAAAATTGCATATCTACAACCAGTAATTAGGCCAGCAGATGGTCGCTATGGCGGTAACCCTAATCGTTTGTATCAACATCACCAATATCAAGTTATAATAAAGCCATCTGGTAATAATTTACAAGACGTCTATTTAGATAGCTTAAAAGTTCTTGGCATATCTACAGAAAAATATGATATTAAGTTTGTTGAAGATGATTGGGAAAATCCGAGCGTTGGAGCATCAGGACTTGGATGGGAAGTTACATGCAATGGAATGGAAGTAACACAGCTTACTTATATACAGCAAGTTGGAGGGATTGATTGCAAGATGATTCCTGGTGAGGTGGCATATGGGTTGGAACGTTTAGCAATGTGCATACAAGGTGTAGATAATGTTTACGATATAATTTGGAACGATAACGGTGTAACTTACGGAAATATTTTTAAACAAAGAGAATATGAATTTTCTTATCTAGCATTAGATTATTATGATACTAAAGTGGTACAGCAGCAATTCGAAGATACGGAAAAATTGTGCAAGTTCCTTATTGAAAAGGAGCTACCAATGGCAGCTTATGACCAATGTATTAAAACTAGTCACCTACTTAATCTGCTTGATGCAAGAGGTGTGCTTGGTGTGAATGAACGTACAGCTTATATTGGTAGAGTTAGAGAGCTGACAAAAAAATGTTGTGAATTGTACATGAGTAAATAGCGTATGTCGTTGCAGTTGTTATTTGAGTGCCTTTCAGAAGAAATACCACCGAGAATGCAGAATTCAGCTACAGTTCAAGTTAAGAGCTGTATTGCCAATGTTTTTAACAAAAATAATGTAAAATTTACATCAATGGAGGTTTTTATAACGGCACGTCGCATTACCCTATTTGTCGACAACATAAATGCTTTGGAGCTAAAGGATTCCAATAACGAAGTTAAGGGACCAAACATTAACGCACCAAAAAGTGCTATCGAAGGTTTTTTAAGAAAATATCAGAAAAATGAAGAAGATTTGCTCGTTCGAAAAGTAAATAATGAGGATTTTTACTTCATTAAAAGAGAAAGCTGCTCATTTAACATCAGAGAATTCCTCAAAAATCAACTGGAGGAAATGCTCAAAAACTTTTCTTGGTTGAAGAGCATGAGATGGGGCGAAGGAAAAGAAAGATGGGTTAGGCCAATTAAAAACATTTTATGCATTTTAAATGATGAAATAATACCTGTATCTTTTGCAGGGATTACAGCATCTAACACAACATATGGCCATCGATTTCTCTCAAGTGGTACGGCGCTTACTGTTAAAACACCTAAAGACTATTTTGAATTGCTAGAAAAAAACAGTGTAATTCTCCAAATGGACAAAAGAAAGCAATTTATACTAGATCAGATTAATAAATTCACAAAAGAGCAGAATTTACAACTTGAGAAAAATGATTATTTACTAAATGAATTGACAGGGCTTATAGAGTGGCCAATCGTACTGTTTGGTGAAGTGAATCAAGAAAAGTCATTTGGATTACCGAAGGAAGTAATACTTAGTATAGTTAATACACAACAAAAATACCTTGCTTTAAGTAATGGAAAGAGAATTTCACACTTTGTCACTGTTGTCAACGTCAACAATGGTGAAGTTGTTAAAGGACACGAAAGAATATTAGAAGCACGTCTTGCTGATGCCCAATTTTTAATATCTCAAGATAAAAAGGAAAATCTAGATTATTATGTCAAAAAATTAGGTTCGATATTATTTCATGCTTCACTTGGCAGTGTGGGGGAAAAGGTAAAGCGTATTACGGCTCTGTCAAAGCATATAGCTATATTTATTCCACATGCTTCGCTGATAAAAGTTGAACGTGCTGCATATTTGGCAAAAGCTGATTTGGCAACATCGATAGTAAGAGAGTTTCCAGAATTGCAAGGAATAATGGATGGATATTATGCTTCTTATTTTCAAGAAGATAAAGAAATAGTGGAAGCTATAACTGAGCATTATAAGCCAATCGGGCCAGAGCAGGAGTGTCCTAAATCTCCTTCTGCAATTGCTGTGTCAATTGCAGACAAAGTGGATAGCTTAGTTGGTTTAATTGCAGCAGGTGAAAAAATCTCTGGTTCGTATGATCAATTTGGTTTGCGGAGAATGACAATTGGTATAATTAGGACAATACTTGAAAACAATTTGCATATTCCAATTGGGCTAATGATAGACAAGTCAGTATCTTTATATTCAAGGCTTCTATTTAATAAAAATACAACGTCAGTTGATAAGCCAAATAGAAAACAAATTTCAGAACTAGTATTTAGATTCTGCTTAGAAAGATTCAAGGTTATTTTAAAAAATAGAGATATAAGGCAAGATGTCGTAGATTCAATACTATATAAAATCGATATTAATGATCTGCTGACAGCAGAAAAGCAAACTGTTATATTGGATCGTTATCTTAGCACGCCAGAAGGTGAACAGATTCTAAGCACTTACAAAAGAGTCAGTAACATGATGAGCAAAGTAAGGAAAAGTGATGGCACTACTTATAGTGCATCTTACGGTAAGAGGCTTTTGATTGAAAATGAAGAAATTGCACTATCAAATTGTGCTATAACTGCTTGTAAAAACATAAAACAAGCAATAAAAAATAACCACTTTAATGCAGCGCTTGATGAACTTGCTGGTTTTGCTCCGTTTATCAATCAGTTTATGGACAGTGTAAAGATTAACTGTGATTCTGATAAGCTGAGAAGAAACAGATTATCTTTGCTTAAAAATGTAGTTTCCATCTTTCATTTAGTAGCAGATTTTAACCTCATACAGGTTAAGCAATGGATAAATGCTCAGGCAATATAAAGAACAAATCAAATCATCTCCACAGTCCTGTGGCGTGTATAAGATGGTTGGAGATAAGAATAAAGTTTTATATGTTGGAAAAGCAAAAAACTTGAAGTCGAGGTTATCCGACTACCTTCAATTCGAAAACCTTTCTGAACGAATTAGAGTTATGCTCTCACAGGTTATTAAGGTTGAAATATTCATCACTGAGAATGAAATCGAAGCACTGCTTCTTGAAGCACAGTTAATAAAATCATTGAAACCACTTTATAATATTGTGCTTAAGGATGGAAAATTTTATCCTTATATAACAATTTCCAAGCACGATTATCCAAGAATAGCAAAATATAGAGGTAAATTTAAGAAGAATGAGTTTCATTATTATGGTCCCTTTACATCTGCCGCTGCTGTTAAGCAAACTATATTGTCATTGCAAAAAGCTTTTCTCCTAAGAGTATGTTCAGATCAATACTTTTCCTCAACAAAAAGACCATGTATTGAGTATCAAATTAAGCGCTGCTCAGCACCATGCATAAACAAAATCACAAAAGACGACTATTGCCAATCAGTAAAACAGGCACGAAATACATTGCTTGGAAGAAATAAGGAAGTGAAAGAACAGTTACTTTTCACAATGAGAAAGTGCAGTAGTGAAGAAAACTATGAGCTTGCTGCTATATATAGAGATCGGGTAAAGTTTCTTGAGCAAATTCAAATACAGCACACGGATTTTTCTTTTGAAAAAGATGCAGATTTCTTCAGTATTGTACGTGAAGAGGATCTAGCATGTATTAGTGTGTTATCGTTCAGAAATAAAGACAACTACGGCAGCACTCCTTACTTTGCCGAGAACTGTGGTGATCACTCAAATGATGAAATTTTATCCACCTTTTTGGTCAATTTTTATAATTCAGCTAACATACCTCCAATACAAATTTACGTTCCAGATTCTATTGTGGATAAGGAAATTATAGAACAAGCACTATATAAGGTTGCTCAAAAGCCAGTAAAAGTTCTGCATGCAAAGAATAAAAAAGAGCGTGATTTATTAAAATTTGTTTACAATAACTCTCAGCGTAGCTTAGAGCAGAAGCTTATCGATTATAGAAATAACCTAGAAAAGCTTGAGGAGCTTAGCAAAGTTTTCTTGTTACCAAGCATTCCAAAGCGTATCGAGGTTTATGATAATAGCCATATTTCTGGAAGCCAGCAAATTGGTGTAATGGTTGTTGCAGGGCAGGAGGATTTTTTAAAAAGTGAGTACAGAAAATTTACTATAAAAGAAGAAATTTCAGGCGATGACTATAAAATGATGAAAGAAGTGCTGACCAGACGTTTCTCCGGCAAGATAAAGGACATAATTCCTGATTTTCTATTGATTGATGGTGGACTTGGGCATGTTTCCATAGTACAGAATGTACTGGAAGTATTGAATATAAACGTTCCTTTTGCTTGTATGGCAAAAGGTCCTGATCGTAACGCAGGAAATGAAAGATTTTATATGCTGGGCAGGGAAGAATTCAGTCTGGCAAATGACAGCAAAGTCATGCTTTACTTACAATCGCTGCGTAATGAAGCCCACCGTTTTGCGATAACTTCACATAGAAAAAAACGCGATAAACAGTTTATAGTTTCACAATTAAGCAAAATACCCGGCATTGGCAACAAAAGAAAAAAAGCGTTGATGTCTTATTTTGGTTCAGTAAAAAATATAAGCAAAGCTTCTCTGGCTGAAATTCAAAACGTACATGGAATTAGTAAAGGTTTAGCAGAAGTCATTCTTAAATACGTGAATTATAAGAGAGGAGTACTGGAATGACACAAAACCCGTTTTATTATTAGGGAATTTATATCTTAAAACCGCAAAAAAAGGTGTGCGTATTTGTGAAAAAAAATCTCCATAAAATTTGTGAAGCAATGTGGTGGGACTAGTGCGATTCGAACGCACGACCTTCGGATTAGGAGTCCAACGCTCTATCCTGCTGAGCTATAGTCCCGTGTTTCCTACCATCTATGTAAAGTTATAGCAAAAAATCCTTCTCTTTTCTAGATTTCTTGCATAACCAATTTATGAAGACAAAAAACATTTCTGTACTTCTTGAGTATAATGCTATTATATTTAATAACATGGTTTAAGTAAGATTAATGCTAGTTAACAACATTGGTTATTTCTATAACAATCAAAACGACTTTGCTTTAAGCAATATAAACATTAAAGTAAAGAAAGGAAATGTTGCATGTTTATTGGGGCATTCTGGCTGTGGCAAGTCAACAATTTTGAAATTAATTGCGGGGATAGAAAATCCAAAATCTGGAACTATTTTTATAAATGATAGGTTAGTTGCAAGCAATAAGGCATCAGTCGCTATAGAGCATAGAAATATCGGATTGGTTTTTCAGCATTCTGCATTATTTCCTCATAAAACAGTAGTAGAAAATATAACCTTTGCTATCCGCAGCTCTTCCAAGAGAGAAAAGCACCTAATTGCATTGGAAATCTTGAAGTTACTCAATATAGAAAAATATGAAAATATGTACCCTAACGCCTTATCTGGAGGACAGCAACAATTAGTTGCAATAGCAAGAGTGATGGCACAAAACCCTGATGTTGTGTTGTTAGATGAACCATTTTCTAATTTAGATATACTGCTCAAGTGCAGAATAAGACAACATATATTGTCCCTTTTCAGAAGTAAAAATATCCCTGTGCTAATGGTAACTCATGACCCGCAAGAAGCATTGAAAGTTGCAGATTTTATCTACGTAATGAAAAATGGTAAAATTATTCAATCAGGAGTTTCTAGCGATATATACCATAAGCCTAAAGACGATACGCTAGCAAAGTTTTTTAGTGAGCTCTCTTCTACTCTACAGTTAAGCGAAAAGTTTCCACTTATTCGCTGCAAGAAAATAATCTAGTTTGGGATTGTTATAAAATAATTAAAAAACCTTGATTTATAATTAAATAAAGGTGATATAATCTATGTGTTACTTGACTTCAGTCAAGTTTTAATATTTAAAGGTCAATATTTTAAATGGAGGTGAAAATGAGTTTAGGACCATGGCAATTGTTTCTAGTCTTAATAATAATTTTAGTTCTGTTTGGTGCAGGCAGATTACCGCAAGTTATGGGTGATTTAGGAAAAGGCATCAAAAACCTTAAACAGGAGCTTAAGGACTCAGAAAAATTATCGTCTAATGAACCGGATCGTTAGCGTCCTCATACTTCGTGACATGCACTAAGGTGCATGTCATCTGTTTAAAAACTTAGTAAGGTTAAAAAATGAAAGAGATGAAGTGTTGGTGTGAAATAAATAACAAATATTGAAATACAGCAACAACTATGTTAGCTTAGGAGGAATATTTTATTAAAGGATAATTGTGCAAAAAAGTGAGAAACTAACTAAAGATAAAAAACTAGCTTCTGATATTCTAAAAGAGGTTGCAGATACCAATAACAATGATAGCGATAAAGTAACTTTGTTTGACATTAAAACAGCTTTGCATGAGCGAGGTTTTGGTATTTTGATAATCATCTTCTCCTTGCCGCTATCGGTGCCTATACCGGTTCCACCTGGTTATACAACTATTCTTTCTATACCTTTAATCTTATTCTCACTGCAGCTTCTATTTGGATTTGATTCTCCTTGGATGCCCAGTTGGCTAGAAAGAAAATCTTTTCAGCGTTCAACACTAGCTCTTGTGGTAGAGAAAACTTCCTCTGTATTAGAAAAAATAGAAAAATTCATGAAGCCAAGACTGTCTTTCATTTTCTATGGGCCTGGTGAGAAGATTCTGGCTTTTATGATGTTGCTTTGTGCAATAATAATAGCTCTTCCATTACCTTTTACTCACTTCCTTCCTGCAATTGGCACAACTCTTATTTCACTTGGTATTATGAGTAAAGACGGGTTTCTATCCATATTGGGAGTTTTAGTGTCATTGTGTGCGTTGTTGCTTACCCTTGTTGTAATAGTCAAAGGACCACAACTTATAACCGGAGCACTTTCTCTTCTTAAAAGCTTTACAACACTTTAACAAAAGAACGAATTACTAGCGCAAAATGAATAATGCATATTGAAATAAAACAATAATTGTGTTAAGAATTATTTTTATCAAAGGTTTTTCGTGTCAAAAAATGATAAGTTGACTAAAAGTGATAAATTAGCTTCTGATATTCTAAAAGAAGTTGCAGATACCAATAACAATGATAGCGATAAAGTAACTTTGTTTGACATTAAAACAGCTTTGCATGAGCGTGGTTTTGGTATTTTAATAATCATCTTCTCCTTGCCGCTATCGGTGCCTATACCGGTTCCACCTGGTTATACAACTATTCTTTCTATACCTTTAATCTTATTCTCATTGCAGCTTTTATTTGGATTTGATTCTCCTTGGATGCCTAGTTGGCTAGAAAGAAAATCTTTTCAGCGTTCAACACTAGCTCTTGTGGTGGAAAAAACTTCTCCAGCATTAAAAAAAATAGAAAAGTTCATGAGACCAAGAATGTCTTTTATTTTCTATGGGCCCGGTGAAAAAATTTTAGCTTTTATAATGCTGCTTTGTGCGTTATCAATAGCTCTTCCACTACCTCTTACTAACTTCATTCCTGCAATTGGTACGACTCTTATTTCGCTTGGTATTATGAGTAAAGATGGGTTTCTGTCCATATTGGGAGTTTTAATATCATTGTGTGGGCTATTGCTTACTCTTGTTGTAGTAGTCAAAGGGCCACAACTTATCATTGGGGCATTTTCTTTTCTCAAAAGCTTCGTATATGGTTAGGCTTTACAATACCTTAACAAAAAAAAAGGAACTTTTTACACCAATCGATAAAGATCATGTGAAAATGTATGTTTGCGGACCAACAGTATATGACACAGCACATATAGGCAATGCACGGTCTGTTGTTGTGTATGATGTGTTATTTCAGCTACTTAAGTTTTGTTATGGCAAAGTTACCTATGTGCGTAACATAACCGACATTGATGATAAGATAATTAATGCAGCAAGTGAAAAAAATAGCAACATAGAAAGTATCAGCACATATTACACCAAGGCTTTTCATGAAGATATGAGAAGCATAAATTGTGCAGAGCCAACACACGAGCCAAAAGCAACGGAAAACGTAGATTATATTATAGAATTAATTGAACATTTACTGCAATCAGGCCACGCTTACGAATCTGACAAACACGTGTATTTTAATATAGAATCTTACTATGAGTATGGTGCTTTATCAGGAAAAAAAACTGATGAATTGGTTCCAGGTAGCAGAGTTGAAGTTAATGAAAATAAAAAGCACCCGGGAGATTTTGTGCTGTGGAAGCCTGCAAGTGATATTGACTACAAACTTTCAAGTTATTGGGATAGCCCATGGGGAGAAGGAAGACCAGGATGGCATATAGAGTGTTCAGCGATGTCATATGCTTATCTTGGCAAAGATTTTGATATTCATGGTGGCGGTATAGATTTACAATTTCCTCACCATGAAAATGAAATTGCACAGAGTAAGTCTGCATTTGCTGGATCAATGTTTGCAAAATACTGGATACATAACGGTTTTCTTACAGTAAATGAAGAGAAAATGAGCAAGTCCTTATTTAATATAGTCAAAGTAAGGGATTTGCTAGATAGTGGAATAAAGGGTGAAGTAATACGCTATGCACTGCTCAAAACTCACTACAGAAAACCACTTGATTGGACAGAAAACGTTATTTCTGACGCACAGGAAACCTTAAATAAATTTTATCGGTTATTACGTGGTTTAGATACAACAAATATTGATGAAAGTAACGCAGAGATTTCTAAAGATTTTATAGACGCTTTAAAAAACGACTTAAACATTCCTGAAGCTCTAGCTATATTACATGAAATGGCTGCAAAAATTAACAAGATGAGTAATGAAAGTGAAAAGCTTAAATTAACTGAGAGTTTTGTTAAGAGCGCCAGATTTATTGGTCTTCTTGAGTCAAGTTATCAAGAGCGGTTTACTGCTGGTGTGAGTCATCAAGAAATAGAAAGATTGATAGATTTAAGAAGAGCAGCAAAACAAAATAAAGATTATAATACTGCAGACAAAATAAGGGATCAGTTGAAACAAATGGGGATTACAATTTCTGACAATGAAGATGGTACAACAACTTGGTAAACTCATATGGAAAATTACTTTCTGTTATTCACAGATAGTCTAGTATCATCATTAGTCTTACCCATACATCAAGGTTTTGTGTTCAATACTATGCTTTATTTCAGGTCGTATTACACTCCACTACTTATGTTATTTTTTGGAGTACTAGGATCAAGCCTTGGTGGAATAGTTAATTGGTACTTAGGTAGAATAACAATCTCTATACGAAAATCATACCACAAATTAGAAAACGAATATACAACGCCAAAAGTTACAAAAAATTTGCTAATTTTTGCAACTTTATTACTTTCATGGGTGCCAGCACTTGGAAGTGTGATTCAAATTTTATCAGGTTATTTTAAGTTAAACCTTTATATCCTTGTCCCTTTAATCATTCTATCTAATTTCTTCTATTTGTTATATCTAATACTTACTTTTGGCGTATAACAGCTATAGTACTGCAGCTATTAAAGCCCAAGTCATAGGATGGATGCACCATGAGCTAAAAGCAATTCCACAAGCTCTTGGTGATTATATTTAGCAGCATAATGTAATGCTGTCTTTTCTTCATTATTTTTGGTGTTAACGTCTGCGTTGTGTTTTAGTAATATTTTTGCTATATCAACTCTTCCCACAATAGCAGCAAGGTGTAGTGAAGTATTACCATTTTTACTCTTGGTATTAATATTACTACCTTTTTGAATAAAAAATATTGCCCTACCTAGCCCACGTGAAGCAGCTAGATGTAATGGCATTTTATGGTATTTAGCATTAACATCAACTCCTTTGCTTATAAGATATTCTACTATATCCGGTTTTTCATTACAAACAGCTAAATGTAATATAGTACCGTCGTATTTATCGATGTCGGCACCTTTATTAAAGAAATATTTCACTATTTCTAGTTTTCCACTCCGAATAGCAACGCATAGTGGAGTTTCATCATACTTGTCTTCAGCATTAACATCAGCACCATTTCTAGTAAGATGTTCCACTATATCCAACTTTTCACCTCCAGCAGCCATGTGTAATGGAGTATTACCGTATTTATCTTTAGCGTTAATATCAGCACCTTTACTAATAAGATATTTAACCGCATCTAATTTTCCGCTGTAAATAGCAAGGTGTAAGGGGGTATAGCCATCTTCGTCTTTAGCATTAACAACCTTGCTCAGTCTACCTGTGTGTCTTTCTTCTATATGTGTTAATAAGATCTCCACTGCTTCATAGTCACCACTCTCAGCAAGTAAATGTAATGGCGTATATTTTTGTTCACTATAAATAGGACGAAAATAAAAATCATCAATCAACTTACCGTATTTACTTGCATATTCCCAAATAGACACAATATGACTAATTGCTATATTGCCACTTTTTACCAATTCCAGAACTTTCCTCAGAACTTCTTCTTCTCTGCCTTTCTCTTGTAATTTTAATTCAGTTACTTTCTGCACTAACCTATGGACATTTAATACACTTTGGTTTTGTTCACCGCCCACCATGGAATATCTCACAAGCAAACGGATGGCTAGCTTTAACTGCTTTTTCTTATAATCACTTACCGAATTTAAGAATATTTCTCTAGCGATTTTATCAGGTGCAAAATAAGCCAAAATATCTAAAATCTCTGAAGCTAATGGTCCATATTGTTCATCACTTCTTACTTTATCCATCGTAACTTCCCAAGCTGTAAAAGTTGTTTTAGTATAGTTATTATCAATTCCTTGAAATATTTTAGACTTAAGCAACTTCTTAGCTTTCTTTTCATACTCTTTTAGGTAATCACTAATTTTAAACTTCTCTATTATTCTCTGATCTTCGATATATGATATTGCTTGTTGTATAGCTAAAGGAAAGCATTGCAACCTTCTTACCAAATTTTCTATCTCCCGATCTTGCGATTTATCTTTTTTTAGTATATTAAATCCTTTTTTAACAAACTCTATAGCGTCTCTTTGTTCCAATTCTCCTAGCTTTATAACGTCTATTCCCTTTTCCAGTTCCTGATCATGCGAGGTAATCAAAATATGAGGCTTGTTAAGATCAGGAGATAAAGAAAATGGCAAAAATTTACTTATCTTTTTGTACTCTTGAACGTTATCGAAAATGAACAGGCTCCTCCTTCTTGCAAAGAAAGCAAATACTTCTCTAACAATAGTTTCTATCGTTTTGTCGTTTCTGTACTTATCTTTGGGAGAAATACCTAGTCTATTATCTCTAGCTAATCTCAAGAAAGAATCTTTCATAGTTTCAAAGTTTTCAGCGTCTATCCATATAACATTGCCGTCATAATATCTTCTATATTTACAAGCATATTTTCTAGCCAACTGGCTTTTTCCCATCCCCCCAGGACCACTAATAGACGTTATGTATGAAATTACAGCACCTTTGGGATTGCGTTGTAGCGAATCATGTAGCATTCCCAATTCCTCATCTCTTCCTGTAAATAGTCTGACTGGACCTCTTACATCAAACCATACCGCTCCTAAAATTTCCTCTCTTATTTTTTCAAAAAACTCATTTATTTCTTCATGTGATAGAAACTTTCCCTCTCTTGCTTTCATCCAATCCAGAACTTCTACCAGAAAGCGACCATAAACGTTCTTTTTATCGATATTATTAAATTCTTTGCCTAACTCATTCTCAATGATTTCCGCTAGTTTTATCTCGTTAGGTTGATTTACTGCAAATACTAATTTATCAAAAAATTCCCTTATATTCTCTTCTAACTTGCCTTCATTTGTCATTCGCTCAAACTCACGTTGCCATACCTGATTTCTTTCCAATTTTCTTTTTGAGTTTTGATCTGATTTGCCTTGAAGTTCTTTTATCTCCTTTTCCAATTCTTCTATTGCTTCTTTTACAGCACTCTTAAATGCCGGTTGCACTATTGAAATCATGTTATCGTGAGTACAAGAGAACTTGTATCTCGTACCGCCGTATTTAAAAAAAATATCACTAGTGCTTATTACTTCAACTGCAATTTCTATTCCCTTGTTTGGTCCCGAAGTTTTTGCTTTCAACTTTTTTATTGTATTTTGTGTTGTACTTTGAGCTAGATCGAAACCGATATTAGTACAGATAGTAAAGTCCTTTAGGTCACCATCTGCAAAATCTGGATTAATTTTAATCTTTAGATAGGAAACAAAATATTTTGGAACGCTAAATTCACCACTTTTATTTTTTGAAAGCAATTTACCTACACCGATTTTTTCGCATTCATTTTGCTTGTGTTTGTTTTGTATAAACCTATGTACTATTTTTTCATTTTTCCTATCCTGAAAAACAATATCATCAAAACCCGTAGCTGATTCCATTTCTGTAGCTAAACGGAAAGAATATCCAACATCTACTGCACGTTTGAGAAGCAGCATTACCCACTTTAGTTGGTAGATATCACCATGAAGAGACCGCTTTCTTCCCCAAGCAGGATAAGTTTCAGGCATCCTCAACCTCACATAATTTTAAAAATAGTACCAACAAATGGTAAAAAAGTTATATGTCATGATATACAGATATCGTAACAAAGACCTTGGAATATCTACGAGATGTGCTGTTATGTAAATAAAAAAATGTGACTAATTACTTAATCTCTCACTCAAAATTGAATTCACAACATCAGGGCTGGCTTTTCCCTTGGTGAATTTCATGACTTCACCAACAAAGAAACCATATAATTTTGTTTTACCGCTTTTGTATTCTTGAACTTTATCTTGGTTGCTATTGATGATTGTGTCGATAACTTCTGATATTTGACCTTTATCTGTGATCTGTTTTAGGTCCTGCTCTTCTATAATTAAAGATGCAGGTTTGCCAGTTTCAAACATACTATCGAATACTTGTTTGCCAAGTTTAGCAGAGATTGTTCCATCAACGATAAAATCTAAGAGTTCTGACAAAGCATTTGCTTTGATTGGGGAGCTCACAATATCAATATTTGCTTTATTTAAACGACCGAAAAGCTCTACAGTTAACCAGGTAACGGCGAGTTTTGAATCATGTTTTTTTATCAATTCCTCAAAATAATCAGCAATTGCTTTATCGGAGGTAATGACGTTTGCATCGTATTCGTTGATACCCAATTCCTCAATGTATCGCAGCTTTTTTTGATCCGGTAACTCAGGCAAAGATGATTGAATTAAATCAATCTTCTCCTGGCTTACCTCAACTGGTAACAAGTCAGGCTCAGGGAAATACCTGTAGTCGCTTGCATCCTCTTTGTTTCGCATCACTTTTGTTTTTCCCGAAGCAACGTCAAACAATAAGGTATCTTGACTTATTTCTTCTCCACTTTCTAAAATTTCAATTTGTCTTTGTATTTCATAGTCTATAGCTTGCACAATATGACGTATCGAGTTCAGATTTTTTATCTCACAACGAGTGCCAAATGTATTACTGCCTTTTAGGCGGACAGAAACATTTGCATCACAACGAAGTGATCCCTTTTCCATATCACCATCACATGAACCAATGTAACGCAAAATCTGCCTCAATTTTTTCATGCATTCTGCAGCTTCCGCAGATGAACGGAGATCTGGTTCTGAAACAATTTCCATTAAAGCAACCCCTGCACGATTTAAATCTACATAAGTTTTGCTTTCCTCATGAACGCTCTTTCCTGCATCTTGCTCTAAATGAATTCTCGCAATTCTTATTTCTTTTTCATTATCGTTGATAAATACTCTACCGTTTTTAACTATTGGCTCAAAAAACTGGGTTATCTGGTAACCTTGCGGTAAATCAGGATAAAAATAATTTTTCCGATCAAAGTAAGAACACTTATTAATTTCTGCAGAAAGTGCAAGACCGGTGCGTATTGCTTGCTCTATGCAGTAATAATTTAGTATCGGCAGCGTACCTGGCATTGCTGCATCAACTAGAGAAACTTGAGTGTTATGCTCAGCACCAAACTCCGTTGATGAGCTAGAAAATAGCTTCGTATTAGAAGAAATTTGAGCGTGCACCTCAAGCCCAATTACCGCTTCCCAATCCTCTTTCGTCATGTATTTTATTTAAATGATAATCTTAATATTCTGCAAAATTAACACAAAAAGTCAAAACAAAACTCATGTTAGCTAAGTAGTATGCAGATTGTTTTACCCATAGAAACGGGTTAAATGCAAAAGATTACTTGACAAACCTCGCCAGCCCCCTTATCATGAAACTGAAGGTATTCAGTTATCTTCATCTGTGCAGATTAAACAGCAAGAAAACAACGTAGTTGGCGTCTTATTTTTAATTTTTTGCACTATGTGCACCTTATGTCTTCACAACATTTCTGGGTTTTTACCTATATAAGCTGAAACGCGCTTATAAGTCGTTTAAGACAGTATAGTACGCCGATTTGCAGGATTAGAGAGTGACAACTAGCTAACACGGGATTTCTTTTGCCTTTTTTTCTGCTTAGTAAATTTCTTAAACATTTATAGCTAAGATTAGTTGCATTTAAAAGCAGCTAAATTGCAGCGTTTAAGACTTAAAAAAACGCCAATACAGAAAATAGACAATGACCAGGGCTTCTTTTGCCTTTTTTTTCATTTGGTAAATTTCTTAAATATTTATAGCTAAATGATAACCGTCATCCCGCTACTTGTTAGCGGCCGAGATACCGCGAATGAATCGCGGTATGACGTAGGATTGCTGTCATTCCAGTGCCAAGCACTGGGATCCAGCCTTTATTATGCAGTCACTTGGTTGAAATTAAGTCTTCTGGATCCCAGTGTCAGCTACTTGGATGACACCATTCTTTTTCCTGGATTCCAGTGTCTGGGCACTGGAATGACATCCTCCCTTGTGGAGATTGCTCTCAAATCACAATGTTCGTACAGCTATGCAAACACAAAGGTGTCATTCCAGCGCGTGACGCTGGAATCCAGTTGAGCTATTTCAACAAAAATACTGCATTTTGAGATGAACGTTCCAGACTTATTTACAAGTATAACAATTAAAGTCTGGATTCCAGTGTCAAGCACTGGAATGACATCATAGGGGCACTGCCCTTTTGGATGGAAACCAGTGTCAGCTACTTAGATGATACCTTTTTCTACTTAGTTTGGGTTATGCAAGAAGTCTATTGCATTCCTGAGCAATTTGATTCATTATTCTTTTTGTAAAAATTTTTCTTAACTTTCTCTCCACTTTTTTGGTAAGGTCACTTTAAAGGAAGTCTAATAGATGCTACATAGAAATCCAGATGAGTTTCTAAAGTCTATTCCAAAAGATAAGCGCATAATGTGCCTTGACATGGGAGAAAAGCAAATAGGCATAGCATTTAGCGATAAAACACAGCTCATAGCCACAGCTCATAGCATATATCACAGAAAAAATATGAGCAAAGATTTAGGTTATCTGCATAGAATATTCAAAGAAAATGAATCTGGATCAATGGTAATAGGACTACCATTAAAAATGGACGAGCAAGAAACTAAATGGTGTAAAACTATAATCCAATTTGCAAATAAAATAATAAAAAAATATAAAGTAAATATATACTTACAAGACGAAAGCTTCTCAACATCTATCGCAACTCATACACTAAAAATTACTGGAATATCAATCACAAAATCGAAAAAAATAGATGATAAAATCTCCGCATGTATTATTTTGCAACGAACGTTAGACAAGATAAATACAATCAAATAGTTTTTCCAGATCTGGAAATCTTCAAACTGAATCCCATATAAAAGTTACTCAACAAAACAAGAACCTTTCGTATAAGCATGACAAATTGCTACAGCAAGAGCGTCAGCAGCATGGTGGCATTTTATACTCAAATTTTTAACTATTTGCTTCACCATAAATATAATCTGATCCTTATCAGCATGGCCATTTCCGGTAATGCTTTTTTTTACATAGTTTGCATCATATTCATTCATAGTTAGCTTTGTTATTTTTAACGCTAAAATTACAACCCCTCTTGCATATCCTAAAGTTAGTGAAGATTTAGGATTTTTATTAACAAAAATTTTCTCCACTGCAGCTTCATTAGGAGAGTATAGGGAAATTACTTTCTTTAATTGTTCAAAAATTATATGTAGGCGTTCACCTGTACCCAATTTACCATCAGTTGATATGGTACCGCCGCCCAAAAATTCAATATTATTTTTTTCGTTCAGGCTGATAATGGCCCACCCAGTCTTGCTTATTCCTGGATCTAGACCTATTATTTTAACCACTTAATAAACGCTTAACCAATAGACAAACAAAAATAAAAATATCCAGACTACATCTACAAAGTGCCAATACCAGGAGGCAAACTCAAAGCACAAATGGTCCTGAAGTGTAAATTGGCCTTTCCGTGCTCTAAATAAACACACTGATAAAAATATTATTCCTATTATAACGTGTGCGCAGTGAAAACCGGTAATCATATAAAAATTGGATGTATAAATAAGCTTTTCTCCTGTTTCTTGTAGAGAAAAACTCGCTTCATGATACTCTATTGCTTGCACTATTATAAAAAAAACTCCAAGCAATATAGTTATGGACAGCATTTTAATCATGCTCTTTTTATCATTTTTAAGTAAAGAGTGATTTGCCCAAGTAATTGTTGTACCAGAAAGCAATAATATTAACGTATTCATGAACGGTAGTGACCACGGATCAGGTGGCAAAATTCCCTCAGGGGGCCATTCAACTTTTTTTGCAGGAGAAAACGCCTCAAATAAAAAAACTGGATCAAGCCATGCTTTAAAGAATGAACAAAAGAACACTATAAAAAATACGACCTCCGAGAGAATAAATAAGTACATTGCAAATTTGAGTCCATGTTTTACAATGGCAGTGTGACATTTGTCATAAATGGTCTCCCTTATTACATCTCTCCACCAATAAAACAGCACCCCTGATACTGCGGAGATTCCCAAAACTAAACAAAACATTCCGACAATTTGTTTATGAAGCGCGCCAACTAATCCAAGTGCAAGAATAAGAATTGCTGCTGATACAGCAATTGGCCAAGGGCTTGGATCCACTAAATGAAAATCATGTTCTTTACTTTTCATAGCATTTTAAAAAATACTTATTAAGGATACAAATTAGCTTAAAATTGTCAATGTTCCTTAGGAAATTGATTGAATCTTGAAAAATTATGTGCACCGTTCAAAAAATCTAACACAAATTGTGCAGTTATTCTAAACAACTCAAGCATTCTGCTCTTTTCATTTTCTCTTGCTTTGCTGCAATATCCATCAACAATATTTTCTAAAATAATGCATCCAGACTTTACTGAATCACTGTAACAAAAATCAAACCAATCCCTATATCTATTATTTTTCTTGAATCTATTTTTCATGTTATCAACGACAGTCTCGTATATAAACATGCAAGAATACAAAACCGTCATAGCCTCATAGGTATTACTATACGAGATGGATAAAAGGAAATTAGTGAAATTAAAACACTCAAGAGATTTCTTTCCACGACTTATACCGTACATAGTAAAGTAGTAGTCATATAGCATTCTATTAACAGTCACTACTCTTTGGGCTACTTCAGCAAGCGAGATAATACTACTATAATCTTCCATTCTGGATGCAGTAATTAAGGTGGTACGAATATAATCATCTAAGAACAACGTCTTTTGTTGAGCATAGAACTTGAAGTTCTCTATATTTAGGGTATTATTCGCTAACTCAACATTAAAAGGATGCTCAATTATATCCTTTAAAAGATTTGACCCGTAACAGCTCCTAATTATGCCACTGAACATTGTAGTTACCGATAAAAGATCAAGTTAACGTAAATAATCCGCTGCTAATATTCTTTGCTAGATATATTAGAGTAATATGCCTCATCCCAAAACATTATTTCTAATTCCAGCCCTTTCTTAAAAAACTCATACATCCTCTTTTTTTCACAGTCACTAGCTTTTTTATATAGCTTATTTGTAATATCAGTAACCTCATCAATTACAGCATTTACTGTTTCGCTACTATAAATGTTGATCCACTCTTTGTATTTGTTATTTTTAACCCCTTTAGTTGTTATCTCATTTACCATATAGCGTACAACGATTTGGTATATGTTAAAGCAAGAATAAGATGCTACTAAAGCTTCATTAACAGAATTGTGATATGCGGCACTCATGAAAAAGTCAGTAAAGGCAGAACAAGCTCTTGACTTTTTGTGATCATCAGATAGATCACAATCTTCAAAATATTTTTTATACTGTTCTCGAACATAAAATGCTCCTTGTGCCAAATTGATTAAACTACTCATCATTTCAATATCATCAACTCTAGCTGCAACAATTAAAAAAGCACGAGCGCAATCTATACAATACAGAAAATACTGCTGAAGGTAGAATTTGAATTTTTCATAATCTAATGTATTATTTATCAATTCAACATTAAAAGGGTGTTCTTTTATTTTATCAATAAGATCAGAAAACTCTTTTAGAGGTTGTCCGGAAACAAGTAAATTCAAGCATATTCCCTCTTTAACATAACCCTACTCATAGCTAGGTATATGAAATTCTCAGTGGATGTTGTGAGTAAATCATACTCCTTCGATAGCCTTCTATTCCTATTAACCCAAGCAAAAGTCCTTTCTACAACCCATCTTCTTGGCTGTACTTTAAACCCTTGTTCTCTTGTTGGTAGTAGCTCAGGTGGCGTATCTTTGTGCACCCAAAATCTACATGGAGGCCTTTTAACAATTTCAATATCTATGTCATATTCTTCCTTTATGTGATTCTTTAAATTTCTTCCTTGGTATCCCATGTCAGCCCACATTTTTTTAACTTTAGTATATTTTGTTCTCATATTGTTTAATGCTATTTTAATACCATCTCTATCATTTTCGTTAGCAGCGCCTACGTAACAACCTAGTATAAAACCCTGAGTGTCTGTAATTATATGCCTTTTTCTACCCTTTACTTTTTTACTTCCATCATAGCCTTTGATCCCCCCTTTTCTGTAGTCTTTACAGATTGACTATCTACTATACAGGCACTCGGCTGCTCATTCCTTCCTATTTTTCTTCTACTATATTTCATAATTCATTTTCTCAAAAATTCCCTGCTTCTTCCATTGCCTGAACTGCTCATACACAGTCTTCCATAGCGGAAAATCATTTGGTAAATACCGCCATTGACACCCTGTACGCAATACATAGAAAATTGCTTCTAATATTTCTCTTTTGCTATACTTTGGCGGCCTTCCTCCTTTCTTGTATGATACTCTGAAGTGTTTTTCTATTCTTGCCCATTCCCTTTCGCTTAGATCTGTTGGATACTTTTTTCTCATCTTTACCCCGTACTAAAATTTCAGATATTATAGCCTTTTACTTGTTTCCGGACAACCTCTAAGCAGGAAAAAAGGCAAAGAATCCCCAGGGTAGCCAGTATTCAAATTCTCCCTTGTTCTATTTGACGTCTTTTGATGTCTTGAACAGCGCGTTTCGGCTTGTATAGCTAGAAGTTTTATAAAGACATGAGGTGCACATAGTGCAAAAAATTAAACATGAGACGCCAAATACGTTGAGTTTTTTGTCATTTAATCTGTACAGAGAAGATAAATAAATAGCTTCAGTTTCATGATAAGGGGGTTGGCGAAGGGTGTCAAGTAATTCCGTTCCTTATGGGTAAAAAAAGAGAAACTCTAAGTTGCAGCCGCACAATATTTCTCTTTTCTGCTGTTGATGATTATTTCGCCTATTGTAACTGCCGCTAGAATAAAGCAATAATATACCTGTGTTAATAAAGAAATAGGTGATACAGAGGCGATGCTACCTGCTAGCAATAGTTGGGAACCATAAGGTAAGATACCTTTTGTAGCACAAGCAAAAACATCTAATAAGTATGCGCTGCGATGTGGCGCAATACTGTGTTTTTGTGCAAGCCTTTTTGCAATGCCACCACTTAGTAAAATAGCAATGGTATTATTGGCAACTAAGGTAGTAAACATAGACGCAATTCCTGCTATCACAAATTCAGCTTTAGTTTTTGTGATATTGCTTTCATCGATGAGTTTATGCAACGCTTTTTGACCTTGCTTGTACATTATATGGCTCAATCCACCGATAAATAGAGCAAATATCACTATTTCGTTTACTTTTTTGAAACCGTCATACACGTCATGAGGAAATTGAATGATAGCATAGTCAAAAAAAGTTATTCCTAGCACACCAGCAATAATTATGTTTATAGTTATTGTTACTAAAGTGGCGACTTCAAGCAGCCCCATGATTATTAAAGAAATGTAAGGAATAATTTTTATTATAGAATAATAATCTAAATTTGATATAGAAATAATTTTTGTACTATTTGAGGCAACTGCTAGGTAGATGAGTGTTATAATGCTGGCAATAAGTGCAACTTTAGAGTTCATTTTAAGTTTATCTTTTGCTGAAGCTTCCTGTGAAGAAACAGATGCAATGGTGGTATCAGATATCATCGAAAGGTTATCGCCAAACACGGCACCACCTACTACAGTTGCAGTTCCTATTTCGAGACCAAAAGCTCCACTTTTTGCCAGATTAACAGCTATAGGTACCATCAGCGCAACAACTCCCATAGATGTGCCAATTGCAGTTGAAATAAAAGCAGAAGCCAAAAATACTCCAGGCAGCAGTAATCTTGCTGGAAGGAAATTAAGAATTAAATTAGCAACAGTGTCTGCGCTACCGATTGATTGAGTCACCGCAGAAAATGCTCCAGAAAATAAAAAAATTAAACACATAGTAAGGGTGTTTTTGTCACCCATGCCCTTGATAACAGTATCGATGTTATGCTGAATTTTATTTGTACCACGTGAGACAGCAAAAAATAGTGCTGGCAATAAGCAGATTACTGGTGAAACCTGATGAAGTGGATTATCAGTTCCGATAAAAGAAAAATAAGCACCACTTCCAAGATACAAGATTAAAAAAATAATCAAGGGGACAAAAGCTGTCATTTTACTGTACCTAAACTTATAACTATAACTAATTAAGTGGTTTTAAGCAAGTTTGGTTTTCACTAGTTCTACAGGAAGTCAATAGCAGAGTTTTAAACTTCATATTTAATCTACTAAATAAATAGCACATGTAGCTTATTGCTTGACAATAGGATCTAATTGTTGTCTAGATTCCAGCATCACGCGCACAACTGTACGAACATTTGTTTGCGAAGAAATGTTATAGCTGGTTTTGCTTCAAACACAAAGATGTCATCCGAGTAGCTGACTACTTGGATCCAGGTTGGATACTGAGTTGGTGAGTATAAAAGTATAGCTAACGCGAGCTCTACGTCATACCGCCGCAGAATAATTAACCGTCATACCGCGATTCATTCGCGGTATCTCTAGATCCCGCTAACAAGTAGCGGGATGACGGTTGTCGTTTAGCCATAAATATTTAAGAAATTTACCAAATGAAAAAAAGGCAAAGAAAACCCGTGCTAGTTATTCACTCTCTATTTTAAAATTTGACGTTGGGTGATGTCTTGAACAGCGCGTTTCAGCTTGTATAGCTAGAAGTTTTATAAAGACATAAGGTGCACATAGTGCAAAAAATTAAACATGACACGCCAGATATACTAAGTTTTTTTGTCGTTTTATCTGCACAGACTGAAGATAAATAAATAGCTTCAGTTTCATGATAAGGGGACTGGCGAAGGGTGTCATGTAAGTTTTTTCGTTTCTAACGGTTGTTAACGTGTTGCCAAAAACTATGCAAGAAGTCTATTGAAATCGCGTATATCAATCGTTGTAAAATCACACAATTGCTCTGTAGAGCTATGCCCTGTAATAATTACTATACCATTTTGCTCAGAGCGTATTGAGATTAAGTTCAGCACTAATTCATACGTTGCACTATCAAGATTACAAAATGGTTCATCTATCAGCCAAACGTTTGCATTAGAAATCAAGAGGCGAGCAAGCGCAACTCTCCTTTTCCAGCCTGCAGAAAGTTCGCCATATCTAATATTAAGTACAGGTTGCAACTGCAAGCAACAAATAGCTGCCACAATCAATTCTCTAGTATTTCGTATTCCTGCCCAGAATTCTACGTTTTGAGCAACAGTTAAGCTATCTTTACAGGCATTCTTATGGCCTATATAGACCATAGAAGGTATATAGGATTTTGGATCATCATATATATCTTTTCCGCAGTGCCTTATATTGCCTGATACCGGCGGTAAAAGTCCAGATAAACTTCTAATTAAGCTGGTTTTACCACTACCATTTGGACCAGTGATTAGAATCTTTGATTTTAGCTCAGCTTTAAAACTGAGATTCTTAAATAGTACCTTATTATTACGAGCGCAGGATAAATTTTCACATTCAAGCATGGATTATCTGCCCTTCCCCTTATGTTTACCTTGAGTTGAAGCCTGAGCTTTTACAAACAGCTCCCAAAATCCTTTCTGTCCGCCTTCTCTATGTATCAATTGTGCAAAACGCTGCATTAAACCATTACCCATCATAACCATCTTTGTCCATTTACCTACCGGTTTTGCTATGTCAACTATTTCTGGATCTTCTTTATAAACTTGCACATCTTTTTGTTTCTCGCGTAGCGTTTCTTGTTGTTTCATCAACTCTTTTTGCTTATTTTTTTGATATAATTCATTGAATTTTCTGTCTTCTTCCCACTCTTCTTTAAAAACTTTTCTAGGAAATATGATTTTTCTAATGCGATTTTTGTATATTTTTCTCAAAAAGAGAAATACTGCAGCTACAGCAAGTAATGTTACGCTATATGTTATGATCTGTGTAAGTGGCATTTCCTGTATCTAATTCATTAAAAATACCCTTGCTATTATACCATAATTATAGAAATTGTGCAATTTTTTTGCGGGTAAAGACAATATAAAAGCAGTACTGCTCTATTTCGAAAATTGCGCAAATATCTGACGAACGGGCTTGTATGTAATAAGGTTTATTTCTATACTTCTTAAAGAATTTAGAAGTAAAACAAATATGAACTGCTATAAAACTCATACGTGCAATGAACTGAGGAAGAACGACGTAGAAAAGGAAGTTACCCTTTCTGGATGGTTATATCGTAAGCGCGACCATGGTAACCTAATTTTTGTTGATTTAAGAGACTTCTACGGAATCACTCAGCTAGTATTTAATAATGACAAAGACTTTTTTGATGAGATATCAAATTTAAAATTGGAGAGTGTAATTACTGTTACAGGAATAGTTGAAGCTAGAACTGAAGATACGGTAAACAGCTCTATTTCTACCGGAGAAATCGAGGTGATAGTCAACAATTTGCGCGTTGAGTCGGAAGTTGAGTTCCACTTTGATGAAGAAATAGCAAAAGAAGAAAGAAGTATATTGGCAAGCATTACCGGCGAGCAAGAATACCCAGAAAACATGAGATTTAAATATCGATTTCTTGACTTAAGACGTGAAAAAGTCCGCAACAATATTATTTTGCGCTCACAAATTATTGCAGAGCTCCGCAAGCTCATGATAGAGCGAGGATTTTTAGAGATTCAAACTCCAATACTCACTGCTTCCTCTCCTGAAGGAGCACGCGACTACCTAGTGCCAAGCAGGCTAAATCCTGGCAAGTTCTATGCATTGCCACAAGCTCCGCAGATTTTCAAACAGTTGCTCATGGTCTCAGGGTTTGATAAATATTTCCAAATCGCACCGTGTTTTCGTGATGAAGATGCAAGGGCTGACCGCTCTCCTGGGGAATTTTACCAGCTAGACCTTGAAATGTCTTTTGTGACTCAAGAGGACATATTTGACGTTATTGAATCTGCTTTATATAAAGTGTTCGCCAAATTTTCTCGCAAGTCTGTCGATAAAGATTTTCCACGCATTACATACAAAGAGGCAATGCTTAAGTATGGTTCTGACAAGCCAGATTTGCGTAATCCACTATTAATCAGCGATGTTACAGAAATTTTCCGTGATTCAGGGTTCAATATTTTCAAAAGCAATATTGAGCGTGGTATGGTAGTGAGAGCCATTCCTGCACCTAAAACAGCAGAGGAACCACGCAGCTTCTTTGATAAAAAGATAGAACATGCGCAAAAAGAATTCGGTGCTAAGGGTCTCGGATATATAACGTTTGATAAAGATGGAACTGCGAAAGGCCCAATTGCTAAATTTCTTGATGAAAATAGGCTAAACCACATAAGAGAAGCAACAAACATAGAGCCAGGAGATAGTGTATTTTTTGCTTCTGACAAAGAGAATGAGGCGGCAAACATTGCAGGAAAAGTACGCACTCTTTTAGGGTCAGAACTCAGTCTTATAGATGATAATATCTTCAAGTTTTGTTGGATCATTGATTTTCCATATTTTGTATATGACGATAAAAGTAAAAAAATCGATTTCTTTCATAACCCATTCTCCATGCCACACGGTGGTCTGAAAGATTTAGAGGACAAAAATCCACTGGATATCCTTGCTTACCAATATGATCTTGTTTGCAATGGAATAGAACTGTCAAGTGGGGCGATTCGTAATAACAAACTGGATATCATGTATAAAGCTTTTGCCATTGCAGGTTATAGCCGGGGAGAAGTTGATACAAGATTCGGTGCACTTGTACGTGCATTCAGATTTGGTGTTCCTCCTCATGGTGGAATAGCACCAGGAGTTGATAGAATAGTTATGCTGCTTGCTGATGAGCCAAATATTCGTGAAGTAATCTGTTTTCCTATGAACCAGCAAGGTGAAGATGTTCTAATGGGTGCTCCTTCCAAGGTGGAGGATAAGCATTTACGTGAGTTGTCTTTGCAGATCATTGAGTGAAAAATCTTATAGCAAGGAGCACCGGTTAATGATATATTAGGTTATGTTAAATCGAAAGATTATGACTAACATCCAAAAGGCAATACTATCGGGCATAATCTGCAACATGATTATATGGTATGAATTAACTCTATTTGGAGTTTTAACACATATAATAAGCAATGTTTTTTTTCCTTCAGAAAGCGATTATTTAAACACAATCAAATTTCTTGGTAGTTTTGCAATTGGATTTGGATTTAGACCACTTGGTGCATTTATTTTTGGTTACATTGGAGATAAATACGGCAGAAGGAAAATTTTGCTGACTTCCGTAATATTAGCTTCGATATCATCTACTGCAATTGCGATTATACCAAGCTTTAAAGAAATAGGAATATTTTCTCCTATACTGCTTCTGCTTTGTAGAATAACACAAGGAATGGCAGCAGGTGGAGAAACAAGTATCAATTCAGCTTTTTTAATAGAGCATTCAAGCGATAAAAAAAATCTAGGCTTTTTAGGTAGCATGAAAGCTTTTAGTGGTGCTCTTGGTTCTATTACATGCTTTGTAATGATAGCTGTTTGCAAAAAGTTTACAGGTGAAAATTATGAAATTTGGGGCTGGAGGTTGCCCTTCTATTTCTGCTTCATTATGGGCATAATAGGCTTTTTAACAAGATATATAATGGAAGAGAGCTTAGCATATAAAGTGCACGATCAAAATAAAAGCTTATCTAATTCTCCATTTTTAGAGTTAATCAGGGACTATAAAAAAGCATTTGTGATAGCAATTGGACTTGGTATTGCTCAAAATGCAATCGTTTATTCAGCAATCATGTTTTACAACATATCTGTAAAAGAATTTACCCTGTCAGGCATCGATATTAAAAATGTAGTAAGAATTATAAGCGAAATTATATTTGGAACATCTGCAGTGTTGTTCGCAACGTTATCTGATAAAGTTGGGAGGAAAAACGTGATGGTTCCTGTACTAATAGTATTAGCTTGCGCTAGCTTACCGGCATTTTCGCTACTGTCCTATGATAACCACTATGTTATAACGCCCACTTATTGGCTAATAACCATACCAATAAGTGCATCTTTTGGAATATATAATTCTCTTGCTTGCAAGTTATTTCCAACGAAAGTTAGGTGCACGGGCTTTAGCCTCGCACATAACATATCTGCAGGAATATTTGGTGGCCTTTCTCCATCCATATGCATGTGGCTTATAGAAAAAACCGAAACAAAACTTGCAGCAGGCATTTATCTTACTGCCTGCGCATTAATTAGCCTAATATCTGTGCTTCAAATTAAAGCCAAAGACAGAAAAGTTGATTGGTGAAATCGTTTCAGTCGAAAAATAGCGCTTCAATGGATTTTTCGATGTGTTTAGTGATAGGAGCGGTGATAGTGATTTCTTTATTGTTTGGCAGTTTTAAAGATAAAGAATGCGAATGAAGGTGAATTTTATTTGCTATCCCATCAATAAAAGCTTTTTTACCACCATATTTACCGTCACCAAGAATAGGGCAATTTATATGAGCTAAATGTGCACGTAACTGATGGGTTCTGCCGGTAATTGGTTGTAATTTTAAATAAGCAACATTGTGTTTGGATTTTGCTATAATTGAAAAATGCGTAGTGGCATTCTGAGGTGAATTTTCATCAACGACCACTTTTTCTTGACCTGAAACATATTTTTTCACCAATGGATAGTCTATTGTTCCACTATCCTTGCTCGGTATGCCAGAAGTTAATGCTAAATAAGTTTTTTTTACTCTTCGTCCTTTAAATTCTTCCATAAGGTATCTGGCAACATTAGCGTTGCGTGCGAATATTATCACTCCACTCGTATCTCTATCTAGCCTATGGACAATTTTAAATGTTTCTCCCTCTCTTATTTGGTCAAGCAAATCACTCATGCTAATCTTTACTTTTACGCCACCTTGAACGATGACCCCTGCGGGTTTGTTTATAGCTAGTATATATTCGTCTTCATATAATATGTTCTCTCTTAGTAGATTCACTAACTTTTCATTATATTTGCGATCAGAATTAGCGTTTTCAATATAATTCAAGTGCTTCAGCGTTATAGTTTGCCCAGAATTTACTCTATCACTGGACTTTGCTTTGCAATCATCAACTTTGATTAATCCTTTCCTTAAAGATTTTTCAATTACAGATTGCTTTAAATCAGGAAAGATTCTTCTGATGTACCTATCCAGCCTAACGTTATCGTCTTCTATTAATATGGTTTTTATACTTTGTAGCATTCCATTCTTTATAATGAATATCTAGTGAAATGTCAATTATTGGTGTCATTCCAGTGTCAAGCACTGGAATGACACCGAAGGGGCTACTGCCGTCATAAAGGAACCAGTGTCAGCTACTCGGATGACAGGAGAAGGAGACTACTGAGATGACAGCTAGCCTGACAACCGTCATCCCGCTGCTTGTTAGCGGGATCTAGAGATACCGCGAATGAATCGCGGTATGACGGTTCGCGGCGGCATGATGTAGAGCTTGCGTTAGCTATACTTTTATACTCACCAACTCAGCTGGATCCAAGTAGTTAGAGCACTGGGATGACAAAAAAAGGAGGGCACTTGGATGACGGGAGAAGGAGCTATTTGGATGACATCGTTTACTATACAATGTTTGTACAGTTCTGGATAAAAAAATTAGCTAACAAATTTATAAATATCAGTATACAGCTCATCAACGCTTGGTTCTTTACTATTTTTGGCAAAATCTTCCGACTTTTTTACTAAATCACGTATTTCCTTATCAATTACTTTGCACTCTTCTTCTGAAGCCATTTTATTATCTGTCATGTATTTCTTTAAAGTGCTTATAGGGTCATGATTTTGCTTCATATCTTCAACTTCTTCTTTTAAGCGATAAGTAGCAGGATCTGACATTGAGTGACCGCGATATCGATATGTCTTCATTTCAAGCAGGATAGGCCCTTTTCCGCTGCGTGTGTGTTCCGCTGCTTCGCTTGTAGCCTCATAAACAGAGAAAAAATCCATTCCATCAACTTGTTTTCCAGGAATACCAAAACTTTCTCCTCTTTTATATAACTCTGTTACTAAAGTTGATCTTTGCACGGAGGTTCCCATTGCGTATTCATTATTTTCTATGATGTAAACCACAGGCAACTCCCACAAAGATGCCATATTAAACGATTCATATACTTGTCCTTGATTTGCAGCACCGTCGCCAAAATATGTAAATACCACATTATCTTTTTTCTTATATTTATTAGCAAATGCTATTCCTGTGCCAATTGGAACTTGTGCTCCCACTATTCCATGCCCGCCGAAGAATTTTTTTTCAACGTCAAATACGTGCATCGAACCACCTTTACCTTTCGAGCATCCTGTTTCTTTGCCGGTAAGCTCTGCCATTACAACATTTGGATCAGAATCACATGCGAGCATTAAGCCATGGTCTCTATAACTTGTGATAAAAGCGTCACCTAATTTTGATGCAGCTTGAGTTCCAACTGCAACTGCTTCTTGTCCTATTGATAGGTGACAGAACCCGCCTATTAATCCCATCCCATATAATTGTCCTGCTTTTTCCTCAAATCTGCGTATGAGTAGCATTTTCCTGTAGAATCCAATTATCTGTTCTTTAGTGAAATTTTCTGCTTTCATATCGATTTCTTTTTCATTAAACTAACACAATACCAGGAATTTTAAATTTTTGCTAATGAACTATTACCATTGGCTTGAGGCTTTTCACGTTATCTCTGTTATCATGTGGATGGCAGGTATGCTTTATTTACCCAGGCTTTATGTCTACCATGCAACTGTAAAACCGGGATCGGAAAATGATAGCTTGCTTCAAACAATGGAAAAGAGGCTACTTAGATATATCATAAACCCTGCAATGCTTTTCTCACTTGGTCTTGGAATTACACTAATGGTTATTAGGGAAGCATATCGTGAAGGATGGTTTCATGTAAAAGCATTTGCAATACTTTTGATGTTAATTATTCATATGCTACTTGCAAAATATAGGAAAAATTTTGCAATGGGTTCGAATAAGAAGTCACATATTTATTTTCGCGTTTTAAATGAAGCAGTTACAGTATTGATAATAGTTATAGTTATTATGGTTGTTGTAAAACCTTTTTGACTGACCTTACCCAAAAAAAGCAGAAAGCTCGTACCTGTTCAGATGCATGGCTAATGTACAATACTGAAATAAAAATTCCAGTGCTCCCTTTCTTGTCATCCCAGTGCTTGACACTGGGATCCAGCTTTCTTTACAAATTCACCAAAAGTGCTTCATTCTATAACGCAAAACCCATACTCACCAAACTCAATGCATTACTTGCAATTAAGTTTCCTGGATGCCAGTGTCAAGCTACTCGGATGACACCATTCTTTTTCCTGGATCCCAGTGTCAAGCACTGGGATGACAAGAAGAGGGCACTGCCCTCTTGGATGGAAGCCAGTGTTAGCTACTTTCATGACACCCTGACAACCGTCATCCCGCTACTTGTTAGCGGGATCTAGAGATACCGTGATGGTATGACATAGGGGTTGCCGAGAACTTGTCATCCCAGTGCTTGACACTGGGATCCAGTTTTTCGTATAATTTTGTCAAAATCTATTGTGCTAGCAAGTTCACTAGCGTCACGCGCTGGTCTGTTAGACATTTACGTGTAGGGTGAAGAAATTTTGAAAAAGACATACCAAATATGAAAGGCCTATATATTAAAACTTACGGCTGTCAGATGAACGTTTATGACTCCGTTTTAATGGAAAATGTAATTAAACCTTTGGGGTTCAACGTTGTTAGTGATGCAGGGAAAGCCGATTTAGTGATACTGAATACTTGTCACATTAGAGAGAAGGCAGCAGAAAAACTTTACTCAGAGCTTGGGAAGATTCATTCGTTACGAAAAGAAATGACTATAGTGGTGGCTGGGTGTGTAGCGCAAGCAGAGGGAGAAGAAGTGTTCAGAAGGGCTCCTTTTGTTGATATTGTTGTTGGTCCGCAGAGTATCGCTACCTTACCGGAGCTGATAGTCAAAGCAAGCAGAAGTAAAGGTCATGTAATAAACACTGATTTTCCTGAAGTTGCAAAGTTTGATAAATTGCCAGATGAATGCTATGGCAATAGCCAGGGGTCTTCTGCATTTCTTGCCATACAAGAGGGTTGTGATAAATTTTGTACGTTTTGTGTAGTGCCCTATACTCGTGGAGCTGAGTATTCACGGCCAGTAAATGAAATATTTCGTGAAGCATTGAAATTAGTTGCAAATGGGGCAAATGAGATCAATTTGCTTGGTCAGAACGTCAATGCTTACCATGGGGAGTGCGAAGGGGAAGTGTGGGATTTAGGAAAATTAATTAGTCATATTGCTAAAATTGAAAAGCTAGAGAGGATTCGTTATACAACTTCTCATCCAAGAGATATGCATGAATCTCTCTACTTGGCACATGCGGAAGAGCCAAAGCTCATACCGTTTGTTCACCTGCCTGTGCAGTCTGGTTCGAATAAAATATTGCACGCGATGAACAGGAAACACACTGCAGAGGAGTATTTGGAAATAATAGACAGATTTCGCAAATTGAAACCTGAAATCGAATTTTCTTCTGATTTTATTGTTGGTTTTCCTGGAGAAACCGAAAAAGATTTTGAAGAAACTATGAAATTAGTAGAAAAAGTTAGATATGCTCAGGCTTATAGTTTTAAATACAGCCCAAGACCAGGCACACCGGGAGCGGAAAGAAAAGATCAAGTACCAGAAGAGGTTAAAACAGAGCGCCTTCTTCGTTTACAGAAATTAATTAGTAAGCAACAACTTGAGTTTAACCAGAGTATGGTAGGCAAAACTATACCTGTTCTATTTAGCGATAAAAAAGGTAAACACCAAAACCAAATTATTGGTAAAAGCCCATATATGCAATCAGTGTGCATTGATGACCCTGAAGATAAATACAGGGACAAAATAGTAAATGTGAAAGTGTTGGAAGCTCGGCAGAGTAGTTTGCTGGGGTGTGCATTTCACTGATTTTAAGCAGCGTTAAATATAAGTCTTAAGCAAAGAGCATTGAAAAAATGCAATCATAATCTTTTTCAAAAGTTACAAAGTTTAATTGCTACCTCTGCTGAACGGGTACCTTAAACCTACAAATTTGAGCTTACCTATATCAATTTTTTGTACAAGATGAGTTAGTAACAACTTTATGTATAAAATTGAAGAAGAATAAAAATACAATAACGAGCATTAAATTAAATATTCCCACCTTTAAAAAACCCTCTTTATATATTTCTAAAGATTCTAAATAATTTATTTTACCATTTACTGAAGGAACTGACATAAATTTTGATATTGCAACTCCGGCTAGGTTAGAAAACGCTAATGACAGCATTACTATACCCATCACTACTCCTCTAAGGTTTTTGGGGGCTAGTGTAGTTGCTTGTTCTTGGACTAATGGAGCAATACATAATTCTCCCAGTCCCATAAAGGAGATAGCAATTATTAAATATAAGTATTCTACTTTACCTTCAATGTTAGAGTTTAAACATCCTATGTACAGTGTGAAAAAACACATAGCCATTGTCAGAAGGCCAAGGGTAAACATGGAAGTTGCATATTTTTGCTTAAACTTCATGTATGTTCCAAAAAGAAAGCCAAATATTATAATTGACAAAGGATTTATGGCTTGAGAAACTGAAGCTGGAATTGTTATACCTAATACATTGTTAATAACGTTTCTTTCGGTGAATAAGTTAACCAAAGAGCCAAGCTGCATTTCTAAAGCAAAAAAACACAAGAAAAATACCACAAGAATAGATAATGCCACTAATTTTCGTCTTTGTTCTGCTGATAATTTAGATATTATATAAGTAAATATGCCCAGAGCTGTTATTCCAACAAATATGAGCATATTAGTAAAAAATTCACTATGTATAAGCATTTTAGCAATTATTGATGATGACAGAAAGCTTCCTATCAATACTATACCAAAAATTTTAATCCCTAATATGCGCTTATTCATAAGCTCTGGATAAGGAGAAAGGCCGCTATCTCCTAAAAGATTCTGAAATTTGAGAAAAAAGATTAGCCCTATAGACATCCCAATACCAGCTAAACCAAAGCCGTAGTGCCAGCCAAACAAGTGGGCTACATAACCACATGAAATAGAAGCCAATATTGCTCCAATATTCACGCCTACGTAAAATAAAGTAAAGCCTCTGCTACGTTCAGGATCGTCTTTGCCATAGCATGAACTAAGTAAGTTAGTTACGTTCCCTTTAAACATACCAGTACCTATGGCTATTAGAGATAAACC
Organism: Wolbachia endosymbiont (group A) of Nomada flava; assembly: GCF_964027055.1. Classification (NCBI taxonomy): domain Bacteria; kingdom Pseudomonadati; phylum Pseudomonadota; class Alphaproteobacteria; order Rickettsiales; family Anaplasmataceae; genus Wolbachia; species Wolbachia endosymbiont (group A) of Nomada flava. The sequence continues at coordinate 442,906 of NZ_OZ034725.1, forward strand.
TAAATATAATAAACCTGGTTCAAAGTCAACTAATGACATGCAAGCATGACCTGCTATCATCACTATCCCTCCAAGCAACACCATGTTGCGGAACCCCATCAACTTATCAGCTAAAAAACCTCCAAGTATTGGTATAGCATAACCTGTTGCAGCAAATAATGAGTAAATAGTAAAGGCCCTCTCATCAGTGAAACCTAAGTGAGAAGTCAAAAATAGGACCAAAAGTGCCCTCATTCCATAGTAAGAGAAACGTTCCCACATTTCAACAAAGCACAACATTTTTAAAAATTGTGGAAACTTATCTGTCTTCTGATCCATAAAATACCCCTAAAGCTTGGGTTAATGTTAAGTAAAACAATAAAAACTGCAAGTAAAACTTAAAAAAAGGTATTGGAAGCTCGGCAGAATAGTTTGTTGGGGTGTGAGCTACGGAAATATTTTTGAATTTGTAATTTTTCAGAAAGCCCTATATTCTTTAGTTTTACATAGCGAACATGAAGTCAAAGCATTATCCTGATACAGTAAGTAGTCCTGATTTTTCATCGTTAGAAAAGGAAATCATAAAATTTTGGCAGGAAAACAAAGTTTTTGAGCGGTCAGTTGAAGAACGTTCCAAGGATAATTGTTTTGTCTTTTACGATGGGCCTCCGTTTGCAAATGGACTTCCGCATTATGGACATTTACTCACTGGTTTCATCAAAGACGCATTTGCAAGATATCAAACTATGCTTCAAAAAAGGGTTGAACGTAGATTTGGCTGGGATTGCCATGGATTGCCGGCTGAGATGGGAGCAGAAAAGGAACTTGGAATATCTGGTAGAACTGAGATAGAGAAGTTTGGTATAGATAAATTTAACGATCATTGCCGTACTTCTGTGATGAAATTTTCATCAGAGTGGGAGAAGTATGTAAATAGGCAAGCAAGGTGGGTAGACTTTCACAATGACTATAAGACTATGGATAAATCATTCATGGAGTCGGTCATGTGGGCATTCAAGCAGCTTTATGATAAGGGTCTGGTGTATGAATCAGTGCGCGTTGTACCATATAGCTGGGCATGCGAAACTCCATTATCTAATTTCGAAACAAGGCTTGATAACGCGTATAGAGAAAAAGTTAGCAAAGCTGTAACTGTTGCATTTGAGCTTTTAGAAAACCCACAGCAATTTAAAAGTGTTAAACGAAAGTGTAAATTACTTGCTTGGACTACAACTCCTTGGACGTTGCCGAGCAACTTGGCTTTAGCAATAGGAAAAGATATTAAGTATTGTGCAGTGTCAGTCCACCCTTTGATGTCATTCCAGCGCGTGACGCTGGAATCTATTTCTGGATCCCAGTGTCTGGGCACTGGGATGACAGGGAGTAGTGAAGGAAGTTCAATGAATGGTGAAATATACATTTTTGCTGAAAGCTACTTAGAGAAATTTATCAGCCACTCTGAACAAAGCAATATTCCATATGAAAACTGCAATATAAAACTTAAAGCGAATGATCTTGCAGGTCTTTCTTACAAACCACTGTTTGACTATTTTAAAGACACAAAAAATGCATTTCGCGTTTTTATTGCTGATTATGTGACGGAAGAAGATGGTACTGGCGTTGTGCACACTGCTCCTGGATTTGGTGAGGAAGATTTTTACCTTTGCCAAAGCCATGATATTCCAGTTATTTGTCCAATTGATAACAGTGGAAAATTTACTGCTGAAGTTTCGGATTTAGCGGGAGTTCATGTTTTTGATACCAATGATACAGTAATAAAAAAATTGAAAGAACAAGGAAACTGGTTCAAAACTGAGCAATATATTCACAATTATCCACACTGCTGGAGAACTGACACTCCTTTGATCTATCGCACTATGCCTTCTTGGTATGTTGCTGTTACAAAATTCAAAAGCAGAATGGTAGAGCTAAATAAGAGAGTTAATTGGATACCAAACCACATTAGAGATGGTCAATTTGGAAAATGGCTTGAAGGGGCACACGACTGGTCAATTTCACGCAATCGATTCTGGGGTACGCCAATCCCTGTATGGAAATCAGACGATGCGAGATATCCAAGAGTAGATGTATATGGTTCAATAGAAGAACTGGAGAGAGATTTTAATGTTAAAATAGACGACTTGCACAGACCATTTATCGATACTTTAACAAGACCAAATCCTGATGATCCAACAGGAAAATCAGTTATGCGCCGTGTACCTGACGTGTTTGACTGCTGGTTTGAATCTGGCTCGATGCCATTTGCGCAAGTCCACTATCCGTTTGAAAATAAGGAGTGGTTTGAATCTGCGGATTTTATCACTGAATACATAGCGCAAACCAGGGGGTGGTTTTATACGCTCTTTGTATTGTCCACTGCTTTGTTTGATAGGGAACCATTTAAGAACTGCATATGCCACGGTGTTGTTTTGGATGTAAAAGGGCAAAAATTGTCCAAACGTTTGAATAACTATGCAGATCCAATGGAGGTTTTTGATAGATACGGTTCTGATGCACTGCGTTTTCTTATGCTTTCTGGATCCATTGTTTGTGGTGGTAATTTGCTACTCGATAAAGAAGGAAACTCAATACGAGATGTTCTGAAAAACGTAATAAAACCTATGTGGAACAGTTATCACTTTTTTACTATGTATGCAAATGCAGATGGAATTAAAGCTGAAGTGTGTAAGGATTATCAAAGTACTATTGATCGCTACACGATTTCCAAATGTTTTGAAGCTGTAGAAAGTATCCAAGCTTCTATGAACAGCTATAACTCCCAAGAGGCTTGCAAAATTTTAATGAACTTTTTTGAAGTGCTAAATAATTGGTATATTCGTCGCAGTCGCGAGCGTTTTTGGAAAAGTGATTTGGATCAGGATAAAACTGATGCTTATAATGTTCTATATACGGTTTTTTATTACATACTTCGTGCTGCAGCTCCTTTGTTGCCACTTATAACAGAGACTATATGGCAAGGGCTTAAGTATGAAGAAACATCTGTTCATTTGGCTGATTTCCCACAATTAGAGAAGTTTGATAGTCAGCTCATTGCCAAGATGGATTTGGTGAGAGAGATGTGCAACTCTGCACTCTCTATTAGAAACACTTTTAATATACGTATCAGGCAGCCACTTGGCAGTATGAGGATTTATCATCAGTCTTCCTGCGGTTTTCTTGAAGATGAATATCAAGAGATGATAAAAGATGAGGTAAATGTAAAAAAACTGGAGTTAGTAAACAGACTTGAAGATATTGCATCACTAGAGTTAAAACTCAACTTCCCTATGCTTGGAAAGAGAGTTCCGGAGAAGATTAAGACACTGGTTCAATATGTTAAACAAGGAAAGTGGAAACAAGTTGAATCCGGTGTCATCCGAGTAAATGACACTGGGATCCAGACGCAGATTCCAGCGTCACGCGCTGGAATGACAGAAAGAGGTCTCATATTTTTGGGGGACGAGTCAGAAAATTACATCATAGAAAAAGGCGAATATGAACTATTATTAAAAGCAAACAGTGAATTTTCCTCCGTGTTTGATACCAACAAAGGGATTGTGATTCTGAACACCACTTTAAATGATGAATTGATTCTAGAAGGGCTTGCAAGAGATGTTGTGAGGCTCATTCAGGAAACCAGGAAACAAGCTGATTTTCATATGTCCGATAGAATCAGAGTAATAATCAAAACAGGAGATGAGAAAATTAAGGAAGCAATAAATACGTGGATTGAATATATAAAAGAGCAGACCCTTACCTTATCTTTGGACATTAATACAGAAATTGGAACTAACTTTTATTCTAAAGAATATCAGGATTTAAGTGTTGGTATTAGGTTAAATTATTAGTAGTTGAAAGTTGTCATTGTTTATGCTATACTTAGGTTACTTGAGGTAAGGTTATAATATGAATAAGGCTGTTGCAGATGATTATGGAAAAGTTGTTGATTTGAATAACAATAGTGATGATTTAGGTAAAGTAGAATCTGTTGCTACTTTGGAGGAGGAAGAAGAGTTTTTTGATGCTATGGAAGAACAGGAACCTGTTTCTAATGTAGAAGAAGGGAATAATTTAGGTCTTGCTACTTCAGAAGAGGAAGAAGAATTTTTTGATGCTGTGGAAGAACAAGAGCCGTTAGCTAATTTTAACGTTCCACTCAGAGGTTGTCCGGAAACAAGTAAATTCAAGCATATTCCCTCTTTAACATAACCCTACTCATAGCTAGGTATATGAAATTCTCAGTGGATGTTGTGAGTAAATCATACTCCTTCGATAGCCTTCTATTCCTATTAACCCAAGCAAAAGTCCTTTCTACAACCCATCTTCTTGGCTGTACTTTAAACCCTTGTTCTCTTGTTGGTAGTAGCTCAGGTGGCGTATCTTTGTGCACCCAAAATCTACATGGAGGCCTTTTAACAATTTCAATATCTATGTCATATTCTTCCTTTATGTGATTCTTTAAATTTCTTCCTTGGTATCCCATGTCAGCCCACATTTTTTTAACTTTAGTATATTTTGTTCTCATATTGTTTAATGCTATTTTAATACCATCTCTATCATTTTCGTTAGCAGCGCCTACGTAACAACCTAGTATAAAACCCTGAGTGTCTGTAATTATATGCCTTTTTCTACCCTTTACTTTTTTACTTCCATCATAGCCTTTGATCCCCCCTTTTCTGTAGTCTTTACAGATTGACTATCTACTATACAGGCACTCGGCTGCTCATTCCTTCCTATTTTTCTTCTACTATATTTCATAATTCATTTTCTCAAAAATTCCCTGCTTCTTCCATTGCCTGAACTGCTCATACACAGTCTTCCATAGCGGAAAATCATTTGGTAAATACCGCCATTGACACCCTGTACGCAATACATAGAAAATTGCTTCTAATATTTCTCTTTTGCTATACTTTGGCGGCCTTCCTCCTTTCTTGTATGATACTCTGAAGTGTTTTTCTATTCTTGCCCATTCCCTTTCGCTTAGATCTGTTGGATACTTTTTTCTCATCTTTACCCCGTACTAAAATTTCAGATATTATAGCCTTTTACTTGTTTCCGGACAACCTCTAAATACATTTTTAATATTTTTATAGAAATCTATTAGTATAGATTTTGTATGCTGTTCTAATGGCTATTTTTAAATGCTTAATACTCCTCTTCATTATTTCTTGCACACATCTACCTACCAAGCAATATCCTATTAACATAGACAATTATAAGCACGATTATCCGTTGCAACAATATAACACCTCTTTGGAGATTAATGAACCGGCAATACCAGAAATTATGCCTTTACCAATAGAGTTTCCCGATCTCACAATCAGTAATCAGCTTATTTCTATTAATGTTAGTGAAGAAGTATCAGTAAAAGATTTGCTGATTGAGATAGGAAAACTTTCTGACGTTAACTTGGATATGGACCCAAAAATATCAGGTAATATTATTTTAAAGCTAAAAGATAAGGATATAAACGAAGTAATTCAGAGTATAGCAAATAGCGCCAAACTGCGTTACTCAATAAGTAATGGTGTAATTAGAATTGAGCAGGACTTGCCATACGCGCAAAATTATTACGTAGACTTCATCAATATTCAACATTCTGCTCAAAGCAGTTTCGTCATTAGTAACAATATTACTAACAGTGATGGAAGTAACGTTGATAGGGACTATAACAATGTTATGAAGTCTCAATACAGTAGTGACTTATGGAACTCATTAGAAAAAGGCTTGAATGCAATAATGGATGTTAACGGGGTGGATGATGGCGAATTCCTTTCATCCAACAGAGAAGCTGGTGTTATTATTTTGAATGCTAGAAAAGATGTCCACAAAGCTGTTGAAGAATATATTAATAAGGTTAAGAAGTTAGCGTCTTCTCAAGTAATGATAGAGGCAAAAATAGTTGAAGTTGTGCTAGATGACAAATACCTTTCTGGTATGAACTTAAATGACTTACAAGATGGAACTAAGTCTATAATAAATCAAGATAACTCCATTATTAACCTAGCAATGAACTTTGGTGCGAATGATCTAGGAGATTTAGTAAAAAATTTAGACAAATTTGGCACTTCAACTGTAATTTCAAGCCCCAGAGTACATGCTATAAATAATCAGCAAGCGATGATTTCATTTACTAAAAACCATATTTATTTTACCTCCGATATACAAAAAGATACTAGAAACTCTAATCAGACCTTAATTACCAAGATGAATAGCGTCCCAATAGGTGTTGTGCTAATAATCCACCCAAGCATTAACATTGATACTAGTGAAATATTCATGGATATACATCCAACTTTATCAAGAATTAACGGCTACACTAAAGATCCAGATATAGAGTACGTCGCACAGCAGAGTAAAATGAAATTAAATAGCGACATTCCAATTGTTGAAATCAGAGAAATGAACTCTATGTTAAAAATTAAGAGCGGTGAAATTATGGTAATCGGCGGGCTTATAGAACATAGAGAAGATAAGCAAAGCTTATTGCATCAGAAATCAAAAAGGCTAGCGAATAATATTAGAACAGTAGAAACTGTCATTTTTTTAAAAGCAACAATCGTACCAACATTTGGTTTGTTAGATAGAAAAGATAAGAATTTATATATATATTAAATTATCACTAAAAATTAAATATCAAACCAACTTCAATATTGTGAGTAGATATGTCATCTGCAACAGGTATCGGAACGCTAAAGTAACGATAGCCGAGAAAGGTTTTGATTTCTGGGATTATTGAATAATCAACACCAAGTTTTATTTGATAAGCAAACCAAGGAACATTCAGTGGCATTGAATTTTGGGGTGACCCATTAATCCTTTTTAATCTAAAAACTGTTGGCCCTATACCAAGACCGATGTACGGAGCAAATTGTGTATCCTGAACGCTGGGATTATAATAGAAGTTTAACAAAAACGCAAATATACTTGCTGATTTATCAAATACCGGAGGAGAATTACTATCTTCAATATTGGCTATAGAATACGCGGCTTCAAAATCAATTTTACCATTTTCTCCAGCATAGTAACCTAAAGACACGCTGCTAAACCACTGGAAATCAATTTTACCATCAAATTGCTGTATACTTTTAATTTCATCTGCCACTATATTTTTTATTATAAAACCATAATGACTTTCAACTAAAGTTAGGACTCTCTCCCCTATTGCCTTTATACCCTTTACAAATGTTTCTGAATTATCATGGTATACCTTACCACCGTTAGCGCTAACATAAAAATCAAGTTTTTTTGATTTTTCTTTTGTAGGCTCAGCTTGATCTGCGATACGTGACCACATATTTTTCTGATCAGCTACTTGGAGAATAGAAGGTTGTTCAATAGGACTATTTTCAGGTTCTTGATATTTTAAATCCTCTGTTAGTACTTCTTTTTCAGTAACCTCTTTAGAATGCATTACATCTTCATTATTGTCCGTTTCTAGTTTTAAGAGTTGTGTTCCAATAACTTGTTCAACGTGTACATAATTACCGATATAAGTAATAAAAAAATAGACACATGAAATTAAAATCAAAAATAAAGTAATAGATCTTTTAGTTATCACAAATGAACCCATAATTATCATTTATAGTATAACCATCATATCATATATTTCTTTAATGTACAAAAATTAAGAAAGAGTATTTCCAATTAAATAATTATTCTCTACGCCTGTAACATTAACTTTCACAATACTTTTAGCTTGCGCTCTTGATTCAAGCTTTATTAATGCAAAATTTTCTGCTCTACCGACATTATTTTGCTCAACCAGAACACTTTGCTTAGTGTTGATCAAGGATTGACAAAAACTGCTCACAATTTCTTTATTTACTTCTCTTAAATTTTTTACTCGTTCTTTACGCACATTCTCTGGTACTTGTGGCATTCGTGCAGCAGGTGTATTTTTCCGCTCTGAATATGGAAAAGCATGTAGGTAAACTATATTTGTTTTTTTCAGTAAATCAACTGTATCCTGAAACATTTCATCAGTTTCTGTTGGAAATCCAGCAATAATATCAGCGCCAAATGCTATATTAGGCCTCAAGCTCTTCATTTTATGACAAAATTCTATCACTTGTTCTCTGTTGTGACGACGCTTCATTCTCTTTAGTATTAAATTATTACCAGATTGTAGACTCAAATGTAAATGAGGCATAAGTCTTGACTCATTAGCTATTAAATCCATTAATTCGTCGTCAACTTCAGCAACATCGATAGAGGAAAGTCTTAGCCTCTTCAACTCTGGTATATCCTTTAAAACTCTCCTAATCATTGAACCAAGTGATGGCTTACCCAACAAATCTGTACCAAAGTCAGTAATATCAACCCCTGTAAACACTACTTCTTGATATCCATTTTCTACAAAGATCCTGATTTGCTCTATAATACTGTTTATTGGCACAGATCGATTATTCCCTCTTGCCTCAGTAATTGAACAAAATGTGCAGCTATGATTACAACCATTTTGAATTTCAATAAATGCCCTTGACTTATCTTCAAATCCATTAATTAGAACAGGTTCTACTTGGTTATCACTGACCAAGATTTTATCGTCATTTAGTAAGTAATTTTCAGCTTTTAGCTTATCTTGATTACCAAGCACTTTACTTACACCAGGAATGCTACTGTAAACTTCTGGATCCAACTGAACAGCACAACCAACTACGATAATTTCTTTATTTGGATCATTTTTGTAAATCTTACGTATCTTTTGCTTTACCTGACGTTCTGCTTCGTTTGTCACTGCACAGCTATGCACCACAACAACATTTTCTCTCTTTGCTTTTTTTAATGCTTCTTTGATTAACTCGCTCTCGTAAAAATTTAGACGACAACCAAATGTTATCACTTCATTCATGTTAGTATTTTTTGCTTTAATAGACCTAAATTATATCAAATATCCAAGCAAAGTCTCTTGCATGACTATTTTTTTGTAAATAAATGCTATGCAAGCAGCAGACACTGGGATCTCAACGATTTTCACTCAGACACAGTATCACTCCTTTGCTTATTATAGTCTTTTGACCTTTTTAAGATACAATCCGGATTGGATACTGAGTTGGTGAGTATAAAAGTATAGCTTCTACGTCATACCGCTGCGGTATCTCTTAGCCGCTAACAAGTAGCGGGATGACGATTGTCGGTGAATCTAAGTTACCTTAGCTACATTTCTAGCTGTAACTATAAATGTATGGATTTTTTATCGTGCCATGTTATAATTAACGTCTTGCTAAAAATTAAATATTGATGAATGAACTAAGAAAGTTAAGTATTACACAAATGCATGACGGGCTCAAAAAAAAGAGTTTTTCTGCCGTTGAACTCGTAGAGGCGCACATCAGTGCGGTTGAAAATGAGAAATTAAATGCATTTATAACAAAAACCCCAGAGATAGCAATGAAAGCTGCTAAAGCTGCAGATGAACATTTCTCTAGGCAAAAGGATGATTTAATCTCGCCGCTCATGGGTGTACCAGTTGGCATCAAAGATCTATTCTGTACAAAAGGAATAAAAACAACAGCATGCTCAAAAATGCTGGAAAATTTCGTTCCGACTTACGAATCTACGGTGTCTGACTTGCTTTTAAAAAGTGGAGCAGCCATGCTCGGTAAGCTTAATATGGATGAATTTGCTATGGGTTCTGCGAACACAAATAGCTATTTTGGCCCTGTTGAAAATGTGTGGATTAGAAAAAGTGATGGGGAAAAAGTTGTTCCTGGTGGATCATCTGGTGGATCTGCAGCATCGGTTGCTGGATTTTTATGCGCTGGAGCGTTAGGAAGCGACACCGGTGGATCTGTACGCCAACCAGCAGCTTATTGTGGAGTGGTTGGAATAAAGCCAACTTATGGAAGATGCTCGCGTTTTGGTATGATTGCATTTGCGAGTTCTCTGGATCAAGCAGGAGTCATTACTCGTTCTGTCTCTGATTCAGCATTAATGCTGGAAGCAATTTGTGGCTATGATACAAAAGATTCAATATCGAGCGAAAAGCCAGTGCCTAAATTTTCTAGCTTTATAAATGGTGATGTCAAGGGTAAGTGTATTGGTATACCAAAAGAATATAGGATGGATGGAATTTCAGAGGAAATAGTTCATAATTGGGAAAGAGTTGCTTCCTATTTAAAAGAAAATGGCGCTGAAGTTGTTGACATTACTCTGCCACATACTAAATATGCAATACCAGTCTATTATTTAATCTGTTCTGCTGAAACTTCATCCAATCTTGCTCGTTACGATGGTGTGCGTTATGGATTAAGGGTTGATGTTGATACCCTTGAAGAAATGTATTCACTAACAAGAGCAGAAGGTTTCGGTAAAGAGGTGAAAAGAAGAATTTTAATTGGCGCTTATGCGCTTTCCTCAGGTCATTACAATGAATATTACGAAAAAGCACAGTGTATCAGGGCATTAATCAGAAATGATTTTATAAAAGCGTTTGAAAAAATAGATTACATACTTGTGCCATCTGCTCCAACAGAAGCTTTTGGCTTAAATGAAAAGCCAGATCCGCTAATTATGTGCATCAATGATGTGTTTACTGTGCCGGCAAGTCTGGCAGGATTGCCTGCTATTTCTGTTCCTGTTGGGCTCTCCAATGAGGGTTTACCACTTGCCTTGCAAGTGATTGGAAATTATTATGATGAAGCTGGAATATTAAATGTGGCAAGTGTGATAGAGCAAAATTGCGGCAGAATAATTAGACCTCTTGCATAATCTATTTTTTGATAGTAATTTTTGCATTAAAATTTGCTTACGCTCCTCAACGTACTCTATGGTTCCATTTTTAGATGAATAGCAAAAACAGGGTATATTAATCTGTTTACAAAATTTTCGTGTAACAGTTCACACTTAATTAAACAGACTGAATTCTGTAATTTTGGGATGTTGAAAAATTTACCTCACGTTGTCATTCCAGCGCATAACGCTGAAATCCAGATTTATAGAAACGAAAAAACTTGCTTGACACATTTTGCCAACCCCCTTATTATGATGTGTACTACAATGATACAAATTAAGAATTCCCCCATCCTGTGCTGGTTCTTCGATCTGAAATCCTACTTCTACCTGATCACAACCAATGTTAATTTGTCCTATTAATGCTTTAATAATGCCGCGCTTAGTTTGCCAATCTAGCTGTTCCAGGTTCGATTTTACACTAGAATAAAAATTCTTTATGCTATTTATAATAAGACTTATTCCTTTTTCTACTGCCTTCTGATCAACTACCTTTTTTTTCTCTTCTTCTATCCCTTGTAAGCGTTCTTTCATTTTTCTCATTGTCTGTTTAAATTCTTCCTCGCTTATATATCCTTTCTCTCCTGCATTTTCTTGACTATAATAATCTTCCATTAATTTTTCGATACCTTCTTTTATTTGATTTTCTCTTCTTGCAAACTTTTTCTCTGATGATTCATCATTTTTATTTTCTAATACTCTACGTTGGTATTCCTTTTTTATCATCTCTGGGTTTTTTAGTACATCTTTCACCTTTTCCCATACTGACCTTACCCAGAAAAAGTGGAGAGAAAGAAAGGAGTTTTTTCGGGTAAAATAAAATTTTGGAGGATTAGAAATGGCAAGAGAATATACGGCAGAATTCAAATTGGAAGCTGTTAAGCTGGCAAATGAACAAAGAAAGGTAGGTCAACCAGTTGCAAAAGTAGCAAGAGATCTAGGAATAAGGGATAGTGTATTAGGAAAATGGATGAAGAAATATAACGAAAAAAAGTCAGCGGCAAATGCATTTCCAGATGTAGCACCTTATGACAAAGAGAGATTTGATTTACAGAAAGAGTTAGCAAAAGTAACAAGAGAAAGAGACATTTTAAAAAAAGCCCTGGCCAGTCAAAAAGAGTAAAATATTTTTTCATAAAAGAGCATAGTAAACACTATAAAGTGCAGGAATTATGTAGGGTTTTCTGCTAGTGGCTACTATAAGTGGACTACAAGGAAAATAAGCAGTAGAGAATCAGCAAATAAAGAGTTATTAGCAGATATTCAAAAAATATATCAAGCTTCTAAATGTAGATATGGAGCTCCTAAAATTCATGCTGAATTAAAGGCTTTGGGTAAAAGTTGCAACTTAAAAACAGTGCAAAGTATTATGCAGAAAAATGGTATTCAGGCTATATTGAGAAGAAAATTTAAAATTAAGAAACAACAAACGGACAGTAGAGTCGTAGCTCCCAATATATTAGACCAAAACTTTATTGTCGATCAACCAAATAAAGTATGGGATTACTTATATAAAAACCAAAGAAGGATGGCTATATTTGGCAACAATAATCGATCTATATTCACGCATGGTAGTTGGCTGGTCAATGAGCAGTTCAATAAATAAACAATTGGTTATGAACTCTTTATTAATGGCCATTAATAGGCGTAAACCTGTTAAAAATCTACTGCTGCACAGTGACCAAGGTTCACAATATACTGCGCAAGGGTATCAATATCTCTTAGCTGTAAAGAATATAGATGAGTAATAAAGGCTGCTGTTACGACAATTCTGTTGCAGAAAGCTTCTTTAGCTCATTGAAAAGAGAAATACTTATTGATACTTCACAACACTCTGCTCAACAAACTAGAACTGCAATATTTGGATACATAGAAATTTTTTATAACAAACAACGTCATTATTAACTATTGCATTCCTGAGCATTTTGATTCATCATTCTCTTTGTGAAAAACATTCCAAACTTTCTCTCCACTTTTTCTGGGTAAGGTCAGTTTCCATTTGGTTCAAACTCGGATACAATTTCCCCAGAGCTGGGTAATCTCATACCAGAACCATCTGCTGCAATAAGTCTATAGCCTCTCCAACTCAGGTTCATCCTGATAAGCTGTTTGGATGCTTAAATTCTTGAAAGCCTGTATGGCAAATCTTATACCTTGCTTTAGAAAAAGCTTGCTTTGAGGGTACATGTCAATGGCTCCATAAGTTCACATTCTATTCCCAAACTTTTTTTAACTAACTTTAAAATCATAGAAAATACTGTCGAAAAAGGAAGTTTTCTTGTTCGTGTAAAACTCAACACAATGGATTTTCTGAAAAGTTTTCGAGTATATTGCATTTTTAATTTGTAAGATAAGATCTTTTCCTTTTTGCATGCCTCACCTAAAAAAGACACATTTTAAACTTTTTTGTTGAAATAAAATAGAAACAAAAGTGCTGTTTCTTGCACTCTTTGGATAATTTAATGATAAAAAATTTAGAGAGAAATTTTATACACTATCACTGATATTTTTCCTTAAGTTGACGCCATTGTCCGTTCAGATGCATGGCTAATGCTGAAACAAAAATTCCAGTGCTCCCTTTCTTGTCATCCCAGTGCTTGACACTGGGATCCAGATTGGGCACTAAGTTGGTAAACACGAAAGCGCTTTACAACGTTTTTGATGGAACTGTGCAAAAGGACTGGATGCCAGTGTCACGCACTGGCATGACACCCATTTGTTCCTATAGTTGTCTTTTCTCGTCTACCTTATTTTGCCACTCTACTGAACGGATACATATAAACCACTATTTTAGCATTAAGCACGATAAAGAAAATCATTCATAATCGCTATAGCAACTAGTGTAGACACTTGACGTTCCTTGTGATTTGATAAATAGAGGTTTTTATCTGACTTCACAACAAGGGCTTCTGGATGACTTTGAAAGTGAACATTACCATGCTTATCTTCAATAGCCTCTATTACCCCCTCACTGGAAAATGCTGCAACTTTATATCCAAGTGACTCCAATTTTCTTCTATTTTCTGGCGTATTACTTACTACTTTTGAGAGAGCATAGTTAGCATCTGGAAAATATGTTGAAAACCAACCATTTTCATCAGGTATTAGGAATTTGGCTATCACTTCTGCTAAACGACTATTTGGAACAATCTTTATCTGTTGTAAAGGCACATCTTCCTGCTTTGGATTAAGCGCTGACATTAAATGGGTCTTTTGCTGTCTTTCATAACCCGCTACTTCAATTCCTTTTGCACGCATAATGTCTTGTAACCCACCACATATGCCAAGTAAATGAATTGCAGGATTGTCATCTACTATTTTTACAATTGCTTTAGTAGCAAGATCGTTGTAAAAATCAGCAATGCGAGTTTTTGGCTGATGAAGATCATTTAGAATAAATATTCTATTTATCTTTTGCTCTTTAATGAATCGTGCAACTTCAATTTTTATTCGGTCTAGTGCTAGCGCCAACACTTCATCTTGTTTTGCAAAGATAAGCGACTTTTCTTGGATTCCTGTTAGGTTAATTATTTTATTGTAATCAATGAGTACGGTTTTAACTCCAAAATTATTGAATATCTCATAAATTTGAGATACCTCACGCCCAAATGCTCCTTCCTTTTTCAATAAACCAACAACTATGTCATTATTTACTGTATTTTCTGCCGTCAAGACAGTTGACGCTGGTTCTTCTTTTCTGATTACATGTTGAGATGCCGGTTTTTCACTAACGCCAGCATAAGTAATATTGCTTAATAATAGAACTATATTTAATAGGATATTAAATATTCTGCTATAATATTTATACATATAGTTTACCCTCTCAACACTTATATCAATATCATAACATATTATAGAACGTTTTACAATAAAAAGGTAAATTTAATAAGAAAGGAAAGTGGCCTGAGCAGGAATCGAACCAGCGACACAAGGATTTTCAGTCCTTTGCTCTACCAACTGAGCTATCAGGCCAACTGTATACTTTTATTTTTAGATAAAAAATGTTATTATGTCTATCAAAAGTTTTTAAAGTAGTTTATATAAAAATAAAGGATGAACATTAATAACAGAACAGGAATCTACCCTGGCACATTTGACCCTATAACTTTTGGGCATCTTGACATAATCAAAAGAGCGTGTAAACTAGTCGATAAATTAATAATAGGAGTTGCAGAAAACGTTAATAAGCATACTGCCTTTGACACAAAGCTACGCACAAGCATGGCTGAAAATGAAATTAAAGGACTAGGAATTGATGCAGATGTTATATCCTTTAATGGGTTGCTAGTGAAGTTTGCCAAAGAGCAGAATGCTTCTGTTATTATTAGAGGATTAAGAGCAGTATCGGATTTTGATTACGAGTTTCAAATGAGTTGGGTAAATTATAAACTTCTTCCTGAAATCGAAACTATATTTCTTCCCGCTTCTGAAGATACTCAATTTATTTCATCAAGTTTTGTAAAGGAAATAGCAAGATTAGGAGAAGATGTTAGCAAATTTGTATCAAAAGGCGTTCAAAACGAATTGATTAACCTGAATAGGATAAAAAATGGAGAATAGTGTTTGTTGTTTTTTATTTCTGGATAGGTATATTTAATATATAAAATGTTATAAGCTAAAGGAGTAGCATGTCAAAAGTGAGGGTTAATAAAAGAAAAGTTTGTTGTCATGGTGATGAGAATGATGAGGGTTCTGGCCATCCATTAATATATTTAGATATGGGAGAAGAAGAGGAAATAGCCTGCCCTTATTGTGAAAAGACGTTTGTCCATGACTGCACTGTAGAAGCGGTTGGGGAGCTGACTAGGGATGACCTCTAATGGCACTTTATTTCTTCTGCAGACTTAGCTTATGTAAATAGCAATAAGAGGGGCAGTAAAAATGAAGCTGTCCATACGGTCGAGCACTCCTCCATGGCCAGGTATCATACTTCCACTATCTTTAACACCGTAAGCTCTTTTAACAAGTGACTCAGTGAAATCGCCAAGTTGCGCTAGAATAGCAATTGCAAGGCCAATGATTGGAGAATAAAAAATTGAAAATAGACCAAAAAATATTGATCCAAAAATTGTGCACACTACTCCAGCTAAAATCGCACCAAGAAGTCCTGTCCAAGTTTTTCCAGGGCTAAGAATTGGGCAAATTTTAGCTCCACCAAAATTCTTGCCAAATAGGTAGGCAGTAATGTCAATTCCCCAAATGGTTAAGACGAACCATACTAATGCGTATTTTCCCTGTGGTAGATTATATAAATATATTAATGAGGCGCTTGGTAGTGCAATCAATAATAATGCAAAAACGTATAAAATTTTGTTTCCTTGGGTTAGATTATACCATTCAAAAGAAGATAAAACTGCTATTGAAAAAATCAATAGGTAAAACGATAAATCACTAAAATATGTAGCAAAGGAAAATATGAATAATATTACTATTGAGGACAACATTCTAATTATAAAATTATTATCTACCATATTTTTTCTCTCTTTTTGTATAATCTTCTAATGCTTTACTCAAATCTTGACAAGAAAAATCAGGCCATAAAGTATCACAAAAATACAATTCAGCATAAGCTGCTTGCCATAATAAAAAGTTGCTTAACCTTTTTTCGCCGCCAGTGCGAATTAATAAATCCAATTTTGGCAAATCTTTAGTATACAGAAATTTTTCAAATTCCTCTTCTGATACATAAGCAATATTTTCTTTTATAATATTGCTTATAGCTTGTGTAATTTCTTGCTTTGCTCCGTAACTGACTGCCACAGTGAGTAATAAACCATCGTTCTTATGTGTCATTTCTTCTGCTTTTTTAATTTGATCCAATATTTTACTGGATAACAGACTTAAATTGCCAATAAAATTCAACTTAATGTTACAGTTGCAAATGAAATTGACTTTATCTTCATTAGTTAAAACGGAGTAAAATAAATCAAATAGACAGTCAGTTTCGTTTTTGGGTCTAAGCCAATTCTCCATAGAGAATGCATACAAAGTTAAGTAGGGTATGGTTAAGTCCGTACAATACTTGGCAATATCGTATGCAACTTCACTGCCCTTTTTATAACCATCAATTTTTACCCTTCCTTGATTGCTCGCCCATCTACCATTACCATCCATAATAATTGCTAAATGTTTCGGTAAAGATTCTTGATTCAACATTTAAAGTTCACCCGATGTCATAAAAGTAACTGACACACAGCTATACGAACATTGTGCTACCAGGAGGGTGTCATTCCAGTGCCCCGACACTGGAATCCAGAAATTTGATTGCAAGTGAGCACACTGAGCTGATAAGCATAAAAATAGCTGTCTTATGCTAAAACAAACGTTTTTGACGAGATTGTATGAAAAGCTGGATCCCAGTGTCAAGCACTGGGATGACACCTTTGTGTTTGAGGCAAAAACGGCTAACACACTGCCTCCGCGGACAAATGTTCGTAACAGTTGCGTGTTAGCTACTTGCATGACACCCTTCTTGGTGGAATTTGCTCTCAAATCACAACGTTCATATTCACTACTGAAGGCTTCTTTCATATTACCTTAGTGATTCAGTATATCCTTTTCTTTGATGGACAATTCACCATCAATTTTTTTTATATTATTATCAGTAATATTTTGTATTTCCTTCTTAGCACCATGAAAATCATCTTCTGAGATTTCTTTATTTTCCTTCATTTTTTCTGTTTCTTCCATAATATCTCTACGTATATTTCTAATGGCAATCCGTGCATTTTCAGCAAACTGATGCAATAATTTCACTAATTTTTCACGGGTTTCTTGTGTTAAGTCCGGAAGAGCTATACGTATGGTATTACCCTCAACAACAGGATTTAAATTCAAGTTGGCATTTAATATAGCATTTTTCACTTCACCGACAACATTAATATCCCAAATTTTAATTAATAGAGTTTTGTTATCTATAACCGAAACACCTGCAACCTGATTTAACTTTTGATGTCCACCATAGATATTTACAACTATACCATCAAGCAACGATGCGCTAGCTCTACCAGTGCGTACGCCTTTAATATCATCATGAAAGGACTGAATAGTTTTTAGCATTCTTTCTTTTGTTTTAGCTTTTATTTCATTTAACATAAATTACCTAATGTTTACAATCTGAAACTATAGTATAAGTACCTTGACCCTTAATAATATTGACTATTTTTTCTCCCTTCAAAGAAAAAACTATAATGGGAATAGAATTCTCACGAGCAAGTGAAATTGCTGATGCATCCATAACTTTTAAATCACGAGTCAATAAATCCGTATAAGAAAGCCTATCATACATTACAGCATCCTCATTTTTTTTCGGATCAGCGGAGTATACACCACTTACTTGCGTACCCTTTAGAATAATATCACAATTCATTTCAACAGCACGTAAAGCTGCAGCTGTATCTGTAGTAAAAAATGGGTTGCCTGTGCCTGCTGCAAAAATTACCACTCTACCTTTTTCTAAATGACGAATAGCTTTCCTTCTTATGTAAGGTTCACATACAGTGGCCATGGGTATTGCAGATAATACCCTCGAAGCTACTAAATTTTTCTCTAAAAAGTTTTGTAAAATTAAAGCATTGATTATAGTTGCAAGCATTCCAATATAATCACTGCTTGCTCTTTCGCAGCCACTTAAAGACGCAGATGTGCCACGAAAGATATTACCACCACCAACAACAATACATACCTGAACTCCAAGCCTGTTAATATCAGCTATATCTTTGCATAATTGGCTTATTATTCCCATATCATAGCCAAAAGACTGTGACCCCATTAAAGCTTCACCAGAGATTTTAAATAACACTCTGGAATATTTTATTTCGCTTTTTTCATTTGTTGAGGGAAACATTTTTTACCATTTAGTTTGCACCACCCAAAACAAGTAACTTGTAATTAGATAATTTAATAGCACTCACCTCGCTTGATTTTATAAAATCAGAAACCTTCATTTTATCATCCTTTATGAACTTTTGTTCTAGTAAAACAACTTCTTCATAGTACTTAGCCATTCGTCCATCTACTATTTTTTTTGCTACTTCTTCAGGTTTATTTAAGCCCCTCACTTGCTCTTCAATTATAGAACGTTCATTTTTCAACTTCATTTGATCTAAATCATCTATAGACAAAGCTTCAGGCTTCATAGCAACTACATGCATAGCTATTTGTTTCCCAATCTCTTGTAGCTTCGCCTTATCACCAGATGATTGCAATGCAATTAAAGCACCAATCTTACCTAAGCCACACACATCACCATGTACGTAGCCAGCAACAACTCCATCCTTAGCTTCTAAGTAACAAAGCTTGCTTAACTCTAGCTTCTCACCAAGAACTGATGTACCATTCATAATAGCTTCCTGCACTGTGCCAATGCCTTCATACTTGGCATTTTTTAACTCATCAACGCTAGTACAGCGTTCTTGATGAGCAATTGATGCTAAATTTGAAACTAACTCTATAAATTTCTCATTCCTTGCAACAAAATCTGTTTCGCAATTGAGTTCAACCAATGCACCATAATTTTCAGTCAAACACATAGCAACGAGTCCATCTGAAGCTATTCTATCAGATTTTTTGTCAGCTTTAGCAAGACCTATTGTACGTAACTTATCAACGGCTTTCTTAATGTCACCATCACATTCTTCTAATGCTTTTTTACAGTCACTTAAGCCAAGCCCTGTTCTATCACGTAATTCTCTTATATCATCTGGATTCATCTTCATTTGTTACTACCTCCCTTTCTTCTTCTTTGTAAACTTTACTACGTCTCCTTTTAGTTTGCACAATACCATCTTCTTTTTCTTGAATAAACTCATCACCCCTTATATCATCAATCTTAACTCCAGATTTTGCTAGACTAGACTCTATTCCAGCTAATATAGAGTCGGTAGTTAATTTACAATAGAGCTCTATTGATTTTCTTGAGTCATCATTTCCAGGTATTAGATAAGTAATACCATCTGGATCAGAATTAGTATCAAGTATTGCAACTATTGGAATTCCTAACTTCTTAGCCTCCTTAACCGCTATATGCTCTTTATTAGTATCAATGATGAATAAGATATCAGGAATTGCTCCCATTTCTCTAATACCGCCAAGCGCCTTATCAAGCTTTTGCTTTTTCTTTTCAATGTTTCCCAATTCTTTCTTTGTTAAAATGCTATCCTCGTCATTTAATATTTTCTCATATTGCATCAAGGTTTTTATCGAAGAAGAAACAGTGCCCCAATTAGTAAGCATACCACCAAGCCAACGATGATTCACATAATATTGACCACAACGAATCGCTTCACTTGCAATAATATCAAAAGCTTGAAACTTTGTACCAACAAATAGAATGCGACCACCTTGAAATGCAACGTCATATAAAGCCTTCATGGCCACCTGTAGCAATGGTAGTGTTTTTCGCAAATCAATTATATGTATACGATTTTCTTGATGCACTCCATATATGTATGGAGCCATTTTTGCGTTCCAGCGACTAATTTTGTGACCAAAATGTACACCAGATTCAGCTAAATCACGCACAGTGACTTTAGGCAAATTTGTCATATATCATTCCTCCAAATAGTTTATCTTCCATGGCATAACCCTAATGGGACTACTTGTACAAGCCATGTGTGAAATTAAATTATTTACATAGTAATAGAAAAGACAGCAAAGCGCAAACAAAAAATATTGACAAAGGGCAACATGTTTATTAGCTTTAAAGTTGAAGCCCGAAAACGCTAAAAAGAAATTAGGGGGGTGTAGCTCAGTTGGTTAGAGCGCATGCCTGTCACGCATGAGGTCGTGAGTTCAAGTCTCATCACTCCCGTCATATTAGTTTTAGCATAACTTAGAATTCGCAGTATTATTGCCGGTATTGAGAAACGCCTTCACCAAACTTGATATGGCATGGTATTGTAATTAATACTTAAATAGGTTTGTTTTTATCATTAACAATTAGGATTAAATATGCTCATTTCTGAAGTTTTTGCAGCAGATGCAACTAGCAATACATCAAGTATCGGCGCATCTTTTGCTAGTTTTACTCCATTGATTTTAATATTTGTGGTATTTTATTTTCTCATTATTCGCCCGCAACAAAAAAAACTAAAAGAACATAGAAAGATGATAGATCAAATAAAACGTGGTGATACAGTCATTACTTCTGGTGGAATAATAGGTGAAGTTAATAAAGTTGATGAGGCAAATGCACAATTTATAATAGAAATAGCACCAAAAGTTGAGATAAAAGTTCTAAAGTCCGCTATATCTGAGGTTTTAAGCAAAGAAACTCAAAAAGTAGCAGCTAAACCAATTAAAAAGGTAAAATCGAAAGAATGATAAAAAGAATATAAATCAACCAGTAATAAAGGCAAAAATGCTTAACATGTTTAGAAAAAAGTTTGTTTGGTGATCCATTTGTGTGCGGAATATTTGGTGTAGTAAGTAGTGGTGATTCAGTAATACCAACCTTACTAACTGGGTTACAAAAATTGGAATATAGGGGATATGATTCCTCAGGTATAGCAATCATAAATAACGAAGGTAAGATAGAAGTCAAAAAATCAGAAGGTAAAGTCGAAAGGTTATGTGAAGTTGTTGATGACAGCAAGATGTCTCACAGTACAGTTGGTATAGCACATACTCGCTGGGCTACACATGGAGTTCCAGGCCTTAAAAATGCTCATCCCATTCGTACAAATAATGTTGTTGTTGCTCATAACGGCATAATTGAGAATTACAATCTGCTAAAAAAGGGCCTAGAAGAAAGGGGCATGTCATTCCATACTGACACTGACACAGAGATCATACCAAACATGCTAACCTTATATCTCGATGAAGGATTGTCGCCAGTTGATTCTCTATTTAAGTGTTTAAACAACCTACACGGCTCATTTGCCTTGGTCTTATTATTTGCAGAATATCCAGACGCCTTATTTGTTGCGAAGAGAAATTTGCCTTTAGCAATAGGCTATAACTGTAACACAGTGTTTGCTGCATCTGACTCTAATGCTTTAAGTGCATTTGTGGAAAAAATATCGCATTTGGAAGATGATGATATTGCAGTGATAAAATCTAGTGGAGTTAGTATATACAACAATGGTACACAAGTTAAACGCAGTATAGAAAATAGTAGTCCAAGTGATTTTCTAATTAGCAAAAATGGCTACCCTAGCTTCATGTTAAAAGAGATTTTTGAGCAACCGCGTGCATTAAACAAAACAATAAATCAATTTTACAAGCAATATAAAGAGGTCAACAAAAAATTGTTTTCTGAGCTGAGTTACATTACTATAGTTGGATGCGGATCATCTTATTTTGCTGGGCTAATAGCGAAGTATTGGCTGGAAAGTATTGCTCAAGTTCGAGTATATCTAGAAATCTCATCAGAATTTAGGTATAGCAACGTCAAGCTAGAAGAAGGCAGCATTGGGTTATTTATCTCTCAATCTGGCGAAACTGCAGATACCATAGAAGCGCTGCGTTATGCGAAATCACAGAAGCAAACAATCATAAGTATAACTAATACATTTAGCAGCAGCATTGAAAAGATCTCAGATATTGTGTTACATACTCTTGCTGGGCAAGAAATTGGTGTTGCTTCAACAAAAACCTTTTCTGCGCAACTTGCAACTTTAGCATGCTTTGCCGTGGAGCTTGGAAAAATAAAAGGTATACTGGGTGGAGAGAGAATAAAACAGCTAAGCAACGCTATTAACTCTATTCCCAAGTATGTTGAGCATGTTTTAAATGTGATGAAAATACAACATATATCAGGCAGCATATTAGAACACAATAACGTTATTTTAATTGGCAGAGGAAGTTCATACGGAGTTGCAATGGAAGGTGCATTGAAGATAAAAGAGCTTTCATACATCAATACAATTGGTATTGCAGCGGGAGAAATGAAGCACGGTTCTATTGCTTTAATAGACTCTACTGTGCTTGTTATAGCAATTATCCCTTATGATGATTTATTCTTTAAAACGCTATCTAATATACAAGAGATTATTGCAAGAAAAGGCAAAGTAATTGCCTTCAGTGATAAACAAGGAGCGCCATTCCTAAGGGGAGTTTGCGCAGATGTGGTGCAACTTCCAGACACTGATAATTTTATCTCTCCAATCATCTACAGTGTTGCTATGCAATTCCTTGCTTACTTTACTGCAGCAAAAAAAGGGTTAGATGCAGATTGTCCAAGAAATTTAGCTAAGTCTGTCACGGTTGAGTAGTCCATTTAAGTTAAAGCTAAACTTCTGTATCTGTTCAGGGTAGCGGCAAGACCATAGAGTAAAAGTGAGTTTACAACAAATGGTGTCATGCAAGTAGCTGACACTGGGATCCAGGTTACTATATATGAAAAGTTATTATGTTTATATACTTGCAAGTGAACGAAATGGGACCCTGTATATAGGTATAACGTCAAATTTAATTAAACGAATTTGGGGTATCTGTTCAGGGGCATCACAAATATTGAAGCAAAGTGCGTGACACACAGCTGTACGAACATTTATTTGCAAAGGCAGTATGTTAAGTGTTATAGCCAATTTTGCCTCAAACACAAAGGTGTCATCCCAGTGCGTGACACTGGGATCCAGAAAAATTGATTGTGCACTATACAACATTTTCGATCAAAAGCTGGATCCCAGTGTCACGCACTGGGATGACACCATTTGTTGTAAACTCACTTTTACTCTATGGTCTTGCCGCTACCCTGAACGGATACAGATTAACCACATTACCTCACGTTTTCTCTATGATTATTTTTTTAGATTACTTGTCTACCTTATTTGCCGTTCTCCTGAACGAATATACAGAAGCTATAAAAACTATCTAATAGCTACCCAAAACCCTTATTTCCCACTCAAGTTCAACATTAAATTTATCCTTTACTGCATCTTTTACTCTGTTGCCAAGGTTTTCCAAGTCAGATGCAGTTGCATTATCGTAATTGAGCAAGAAGTTACAATGTTTCTTAGAGATTCTAGCTCCACCAATATTTAACCCTAGGCAGCCAGATTTATCAATTAACTCCCATGCTCGGTAGTTTTTTGGATTTTTGAATATGCACCCAGCAGTTTTTCCTCTTGTTGGCTGGCTTTTATTTTTTCTCTCAATAACTTCCTTTAACCTTTGCAGTATAAGCTCATACTCTGAGTTTACTCCTTTAAACTCAGCTTCAACAAAAATCCAATTTCCTTTTAGGCTATGTCCACGGTAAAAATACCCCATTTCTTCGCTGGAGAACTCATATAGGTTTCCATCCTCTAGATTCACTGCTTTTATGGATTGTACAACACTTGCGATATCACTACCATATGCACCTGCATTCATTTCTATTCCGCCACCAACTGTTCCTGGAATTCCAACTAGAAACTCAAGTCCACTAATTTGTTGCTCTCCTGCAAAGTAAGCAAAGTTACTAAGTAACGCAGCACCACCTGCAACAATAGAGTTGTTACCTTTACTTTTTATATATGAAAATTCCTTACCCAATTTTACTGTTATTCCTCGAATGCCACTATCTCGCACTATTATGTTGGATGTTGCACCGATAACGTTAATTGGCAACTCAGTGTTTTTAATCAAGCATGTTAAATCTTCAATATCACGTGGTTTAAATAATATATCAGCTCGTCCACCGACATTTAACCACGTCGCTTTAGACATTAAGATGTCATAACGATAGATTCCACGTACTTTAGGTAAGCTTATAAGCATTTTGATTTCAACTCTAACCCTGCATCCATACCCATTTTCTCCGCATCTTCTATAAATGAAGTGCGCTCAGTGAAGTATATATTTTTTCCATCTGCCAACATACAACGAAGGTGTAGCATATTTTCGCTCACATATTCAGCCAAAGCTGCAAGTGGTGTAAAACATGAACCATTCACTGTCTTCATAAAACTGCGCTCTGATTTCACTCCTATAAAAGACATATTATTATTAATTTTCTCTAAAAGATCGATAATTTTTACATCATTCCTTCTACATTGAATACAAATCGCTCCCTGTCCCACTGCACTTAACATAACTTTTGGTGGCAATACCTCTGTAATTAAGTGATGTTTTTCTAATCTTATGAGTCCTGCTTCAGCTAGAATTATTCCATCAAAACTTTGATTTTGCAATCTAGTTGTTACATTTCCACGTAGCGGTACTATATTTAAATCTGGTCTAACATTTAACAACTGAACTTTTCTTCTTATTGAAGAAGTGGCAATAGTAGCCTGCTGTGGCAAAGATTCAAGGCTATTGTGTTTATGAGAAATAAACGCATCGCATGGACTTAGCCTTTCTAAAACACAAGGAATTGTTAAACTCCCTGAGAAAAACGCAGGCATATCCTTTAGCGAATGAACTGCCATGTCTATATTATTTTCGAGCAATTCAGCCTCAATTTCTTTAATGAATAATCCTTTACCTCCTATTTCAGCAAGATTTGCGTTTGCATACTTATCTCCAGAAGTTTTTATCTTAACAATTTCAATAGATAAGTTAGGAAAAGAGTCCAGCAACTTTTGTTTTGCTTCCAAAGCCTGGGCAACTGCAAGCTTGCTTCCTCTGGTACCTATTTTGACTAGCATATGTACGACTGTTTGAATACCAAACTTTAACCTAATTAATTACTTAAACACTTTGGTAGCGTGTATCGCATGAACCTCGGTTACCCTCTCTCTGATGTCATTCAAGTACTTGGATCCAGTTTAATTCATCATATGAGCCTTTGCATTTATTGTACTTTAACTTAAAACCAAAAGCAACTTTGACTTTACAAAATAATAACCTTTTACATGCATAAATAAGCTTACTGGATTCTAGTGCCCCCTATCCAAGTAGCTGACACTGGTTCCTTTATGACGGTGTCATCCGAGTAGCTCCTTTCTCGTCATTCAAGTAGCTGACACTGGTTTCCATCCAAGACGGTGTCATTCCAGTCCGGAATCCAGAAAAAAGAATGGTGTCATCCAAGTGCCCAGACACTGGGATCCAGGAATTTTATTAAGTTGGTAAGCATAAAAATAGATGTTTTACGTTAAAATACAATGTTTTCGATGAGATTATATGGAAAACTGGATCCCAGTGTCAAGCACTGGGATGACAAAAAAAGGAGCACTGGAATGACACCCTTTACGGGCTCTTAAATTGCAACTATAAATATTTAAGAAATTTACCAAATAAAAAAAAAGGCAAAAGAAGCCCCATGGTTAACTAGTTATTTATATGTACTTCAAAATATTGGCGTTTTTTATTCTAAACGCTACGATTCAGCCGCTTTTAAATGCGACTAACCTAAATTATAAACGTTAAGAAATTTACTGAGTGAAAAAAAAGGCAAAGAAAACCCAGGGTAGCTAGCATTCAAATTCTCCCTTGTCAATTTGACGTTTTTTGCTGTCTTAAACGCTTTGTAAGCGCGTTTCAGCTTATATAGGTAAAAACCCAGAAATGTTGTGAAGACATACGGTGCACATAGTGCAAAAAATTAAAAATAAGACGCCAACTACGTTGTTTTTTTTGCTGTTTAATCTGCACAGATGAAGATAACTAAATATTCAGTACCATGATAGGGGGGCTAGCAAAGCTTGTCAAGGAATTTTTATGGCCTAGCGTCACGTGCTGGAATGACATTTGGGAATATGTTATCCGTTTGTCACTTCTAAATGATAAGAGCCTCAATGAATTTATTAGTTTATTACATGTCTCTTTTCATGTATAAATCTATAGAAAGTTTTATACGGAAGTTGTTTTATGAGCAAAATTATAGAAATCAGAGCACCAAAAACTCTTGGTGGTGAATCAGTTACAGAAGGTATAGTAAAAATAAAGAAGGGTATTGGAGAAGCAGTAAAAGTAGATGACTTGATCTTTGAAATTGAAACTGACAAAACAGCACTCGAATTAACTGCAGAAGCTTCAGGGCAAATAACTGAATTTCTTATAAAAGAAGATGATGTAATAAGTCCTGATCAATTGTTAGCGAAGCTTTCCATGGGAGAAGTAAAAAAGGAAGCGAGAAAAGAAGATAAAAGCGAAAGTGCTGCTAAAAAAGATGCTCCATCAGCTCGTAAAATTATGGAAGAAAATGCAATCAGTGCAGAAAGCGTCAAAGGAACTGGCATGGGAGGCAGAATAACAAAAGCAGATGTGATAGGCCATATGAACAAAGCTGAACAACCTGCAATAAAACAATATGAATTGCCAAAAAGTGTAGTAAATGGAGAGCAAAGAGAGGAACGAGTAAAAATGAGCAAAATAAGGCAAGTAATTGCCGCTCGTTTGAAAGCATCGCAAAATACTGCTGCAATACTGACCACGTTCAATGAAATTGACATGAAGAATGTCATGGATCTAAGAGCAAAATATAAGGACGCCTTTGAAAAAAAATATGGAATAAAACTTGGTTTTATGTCGTTTTTTATAAAGGCAGCGGTGCAAGCATTGAAAGAAATTGCTGAAATTAACGCTGAAATCTCAGGCGATGAAATCATATATAAACATTACTATGACGTAGGTGTTGCTGTTGGCACCGATAAAGGTCTTGTTGTACCAGTTATTCGGGGTGCCGATCAGATGTCATTTGCAGAAATTGAGTTGACTTTAGTTGCTCTTGGCAAAAAAGCTCGTGAGGGTAAATTACAAGTATCAGAAATGGAAGGTGCAACATTTACCATCTCAAACGGTGGAGTATACGGTTCACTTCTTTCCACTCCGATAATAAACCCTCCGCAATCTGGAATACTTGGAATGCATTCAATACAAAACAGGCCAGTTGCTGTTGGTAATGCAGTAGAAATCAGACCTATGATGTACATTGCTCTCTCTTACGATCACAGAATAGTTGACGGCAAAGGAGCAGTAACTTTCCTTGTTAAGGTAAAAAATTACATAGAAGATCCAAACAGATTAGTTTTGGAAGTGTAGCTCAAATGAGTTGTTGTTAGTCTAGTATTGCTCAAAACCTAAACTTTGTCTAATTCTGCCAGCAGTTTAGCAACTTCAGAAATGATTAGGACTCTGATGTTCCTTAAAGATAGATACAGCCCGTGCAAACGACTCCTGTTGTTTCTTGTGGTCACCTAAGGTACCATAAACTTCACATAAGTCTGCCAGTAGTTTGGCAACTTCCGGATGATCAGGGCCGTAATGTTCTTCAAAAATAGGAAAGGCCTGTTCAAGTAGCTCCTTTTTTTCCTTATGGTCACCTAAATCCCCATGAGTGCCACCGTGGCTTACCAGTAGCTTAGCAACTTGAATATGACCAGAACCATAGTGTTTCTCAAAAACAGGTGAAACCCGCTCAAACAACTCTTTAGCTTTCTGAGGATTACCTAAATCCCTGTAAACATTACCTAGATTTGCTAGTGTTCTAGCAACTTCAAAATGATCAGGCCCATAATGCTTCTTTTGAATCGCTAGAGCCCTTTCAAGCAGCTCTTTAGCTTTATGAGGGTTACATAAATCCTTGTAAGCGTTACCGAGACTCACTCGTACTTTAGCAACTTTAAAATGATCACGGCCATAATATTTCTCAAAAACAGGCAAAGCTTGCTCAAGAAATTTTTGTGCCTTCTGGGGACTGCCTGAAGCCCCATAAGCGGGGCCTAGAATTTCCCATAGTTCAACAACTTTAGAAGTAATCATGGACATGATGCTTCTCAAGAATAAATGAGGCCTGCTCAAGCAACTCCTTTGCTTTCTGAGGGTTACCTAAATCCCCATAGGTAATACTTAGGTTTGCCAATAGTTTAGCAACTTCAAGATGATCAGGACCGTAATGTTTCTCAAAAATAGGTAAAGCCCGTTCAAACAACTCTTTAGCTTTTTGAGAATCACCTAAGTCTCCATAAGTTCCGCCTAGGTTTTTTAGTATTATAGCAACTGTAAAATGGTTAGGCTCATAATGTTTCTCTTGAATTGCTAAAGCCCGTTCAAGCAACTCTTTTGCTTTCTGAAGATTGCCTAAATCTCCATGAGCGTTACTTAGGTTTGTCAATGTGATAGCAACTTGGAAATGATCGGATCCATAATGTTTCTCTTGAATTGCTAAAGCCTGTTCAAGTAACTCTTTTGCTTTCTGAGGATCACCTAAAGTCCTATAAGTGGTACCGAAGCTCACTAATGTTCTAGCAACTTCGAAATGATCAGGTCCATAATGTTTTTCTTGAATTGCTAAAGCCCGTTCAAGCAACTCTTTTGCTTTCCGAGAATTACCTAAATTCCCATAGGCATCACCTAGATTGGCCAATGCAATGGCAACCTGAAAATGATCAGAACCATAGTATTCTTCAAGAATAGGTAAAGCCTGTTCAAGCAACTCCTTTTGCCTACTAGGATTACCTGAATCCCCATAAGCATTACCTAGATTTGTCAGTGCAATGGCAACTTGAAAATGATCAGAGCCATAGTGTTTCTCAAGAATAGGTAAAGCCTGTTCAAGCAACTCCCTTTGTTTCTGAGGATCACCTGAGGTACCGTAAACAATACCGAGGTTTATCAATGCAATGGCAATTTGAAAATGATCAGAGCCATAATGTTTCTCAAGAATAGGTAAAGCCCGTCCAAGTAACTCTTTTGCTTTCTGAGAATCACCTAAAGCTCTATAAGAGGTACCTAGACCTACTAATGTGCTAGCAACTTGGGAATGATCAGGCTCATAATGTTTCTCTTGAATTGCTAAAGCCCGTTCAAGCAACTCCTTTTTTTCTTCATAGTTACCTAAATTCCCATAAATGATACCGAGGTTTGTCAATATAACAGCAACTTGGGAATGATCAGGCCCATAATGTTCCTCTTGAATTGCTAGAGCCCGTTCAAGTAACTCTTTTGCTTTCTGAGGGTTACCCAGACCCCCATAAGCGTTGCTTAGGTTTGTCAGTATAATAGCAACCTGGAAATGGTCAGAGCCATAATGTTTCTCAAGAATAGGTAAAGCCTGTTTAAGTAACTCCTTTTGTCTCCTATGATTACCCAGATCCCCATAAGCGATACCTAGATTTGCCAGCGCTATAGCAACTTGAAAATTATAAGGCCCATAATATTTCTTAAAGATAGATAAAGCCTGTTCAAGCAGCTCCTTTTGTCTTCTGGGATTACCCAAGTCATGGTATCCATCGTTCATCCATATTAACAAATACACAAGATAATCCTTTTCTATTGTTTGTTTTTCTGAAGGATTTTTTGCTAGCCAATTATCTATATGTGATAAAAACGCTTCTAAGTGCGGCAATAATTGTCGCTTCTTAGCATAATCTTCTAATTTATCACTGTCGTCAGGGAAGCTTTCTTTTAGTAATTCAAAAGTCTTTTTCACAACTTTGTTTTTGCCTTGTTTTTCTAACTCTATCCTTATTACTTGCTGTACTAACCTGTGAATATTGACTAAATTTTGCTCTTCTCCTGAGTTGATCATTGAATATTGCTTAAGTAGTTGGATAGCATCACCTAACTTTTCTCTATTGCGCTCTAATCCTAAAAACATTTCTACAGGAATGTTGTCAGGAGCAATATAGGCGATGGTATCTAAAATTTCTTTGGCTTGTTGGCCGTACTCTTGGTTATCTTTGATTTTATTAATAGTAATTCTCCAGGTTATAAAAGTTGTCTCGGTGTAACTATCATTGCTGTTTTCAGGAAATTCAAAATCAAGTAACTTTTCTGCTTCCTCTTTATACCTCTTTAAATAATCACTGATTTCAAACCTCAGGCCTACATTCTTTAATGCTATATCCCTTTCTTTTATATATGCAACTGCCTGCTGCAGAGCTAAAGGAAAATGCTGTAATGTCTCTGCTAAACTCTTTATTTCATTTTCTTGTGATCCATCTTTTATACCCAGTGCTTTTTTAATGAAGTCTATTGATTCTGGTTCGGTAAATGTACCCAATGTTAACGGTTTTATATCTCCCCACTTCTGATTACGAGAGGTAATCAGAACACTAGGTTTATTATCATCAGATGATAAAAAGTGGGACGGTAAAAATTGACTAATACCAGCATCTTGACCTTCACTTCTATATTTTTCTGCATTATTGAAAACAAAGAGACTTTTTCTCTTGGCAAAAAAAGCATATATATCTCTTACAATATATTCAATATCCCTATCTTCTGTAGGAATGCCTAAAAGACCTTTAGCTAATCTGAAAAAAGACTGCACTATAGTTTCATAGGTTGCAGCATTTATCCATATAATATTGTTGTCATAATCTTTACTGTGCTTTTCAATATATTTTCTGGCTAGTTCAGTTTTACCTATTCCTCCCAAACCACAGATAGAAACTAGTTGTGATATTACTGTGGCTACACCTTGACTTTTTTGTATTAATTTGTGTAGTTCTCGTAATTCTTCTGTCCTTCCAGTGAACGATCCTACTGGATTTCTCACATCAAATCGAAAGCCTCCTAAGAGGTTGTCCGGAAACAAGTAAAAGGCTATAATATCTGAAATTTTAGTACGGGGTAAAGATGAGAAAAAAGTATCCAACAGATCTAAGCGAAAGGGAATGGGCAAGAATAGAAAAACACTTCAGAGTATCATACAAGAAAGGAGGAAGGCCGCCAAAGTATAGCAAAAGAGAAATATTAGAAGCAATTTTCTATGTATTGCGTACAGGGTGTCAATGGCGGTATTTACCAAATGATTTTCCGCTATGGAAGACTGTGTATGAGCAGTTCAGGCAATGGAAGAAGCAGGGAATTTTTGAGAAAATGAATTATGAAATATAGTAGAAGAAAAATAGGAAGGAATGAGCAGCCGAGTGCCTGTATAGTAGATAGTCAATCTGTAAAGACTACAGAAAAGGGGGGATCAAAGGCTATGATGGAAGTAAAAAAGTAAAGGGTAGAAAAAGGCATATAATTACAGACACTCAGGGTTTTATACTAGGTTGTTACGTAGGCGCTGCTAACGAAAATGATAGAGATGGTATTAAAATAGCATTAAACAATATGAGAACAAAATATACTAAAGTTAAAAAAATGTGGGCTGACATGGGATACCAAGGAAGAAATTTAAAGAATCACATAAAGGAAGAATATGACATAGATATTGAAATTGTTAAAAGGCCTCCATGTAGATTTTGGGTGCACAAAGATACGCCACCTGAGCTACTACCAACAAGAGAACAAGGGTTTAAAGTACAGCCAAGAAGATGGGTTGTAGAAAGGACTTTTGCTTGGGTTAATAGGAATAGAAGGCTATCGAAGGAGTATGATTTACTCACAACATCCACTGAGAATTTCATATACCTAGCTATGAGTAGGGTTATGTTAAAGAGGGAATATGCTTGAATTTACTTGTTTCCGGACAACCTCTGATTGATTTTCTCGCTAATATGAACAAACCTGACTAATGAAGGTACTATTTTGCCTAACTTTTGATTCTCATATATTTTTGTTAGATAGAGTATTTCTTCGTCTTCATCTTCATACTCCCTTACTGTTATTGGTTTAGGTAATAGATCTACAACATTAACTGACAGTACTCTTGCTATTACATATAGTACTTCAATCGGAATAGGAATATACCCATTTTCATAATTGGTTACTTCTTTATATGCTAATCCGATTTTACTTGCTAACTCTGCTTGAGTACACCTTTGCATTAATCTACAATCTTCTATTTTTTGCCCTATTTTATAACTTATAGAACTAATATCTCTTACAGAAACAAACATATATACCTTACTTAGAAATAAATTTTCATGCAATTTGATCAGCGGATAAACCAACTATTTGCAAAATAATATCAATAGAAATTCCCCCTTTTACTAAATCCTTTGCAACTTTGATCCTTTCCGCTTTCCTCACTTTTTCTTCGCAAATATGCATCCCTTCAAATAAAGATTTTATTAATGCATTACGTAGTTCTTGGCTCTCAATTTCTTTGTATTCTTTAATCAAATCAGGTAGCTCATTTTCTACTGTACTACCTTCATCTTTCTCTATTAGTAGATCTGTAATATTAATCGATAACGCTTCTGCCATTTCATATAATTTATCAAGTGGAACAGCAGTCCTTCCTTGTTCATAGTTGCTTACTTCGTGACGGGTTGTACTCATTTTCTCTCCTAAATCTTTTTGAGTATACTCTCTCACTAGCCTCCATTCTTTTATCTTCTTTCCTATTTGGCAGTAAATAGAACCTCCTTTTTCTTCAACGCATTCATCAGCAGACAGACCAATTGTTTTTGCAACGATATCAACAGAAATTCCTGCTTTAACCAGACCATTTGCAATTTTTATTTTTTCCGATTTTCTACTACTTTTTTCACTGACTTGGACAAATTTGGTTAGCAAACAAAACATCTTACGTAACTCCTGATCGTTAATCTTCTTATATTTTCTTATTAGGTTTAATATTTCTTCTCCCTCATCTTCAAGACAGCTTTTTGATACAGGAATAAGATCCGTAATACTGATTGATAGTGTCTCAGCTATAGCATACAACCTTTCAATTGAAATTCTACGGTTCCCTTTTTCATATTGCAGTATTACCCAGTACTTTACACCAATTTTCTCCGCTAAATCCTTTTGAGTATACCCTCGCTCTAACCTCCAACTTTTCAATTTTTGCCCTACTTCATAGTCTAGACTTTTTTCCACGCAAAAAACCATATATATAATATTTTCTACTATAGCTCAAAGGCTCCAGTAAACTCTGGAACCTTAAAATAAATGAATTAAAGTTCCCTAAAGGTTTCTTTACTACCTCCAAATACCCTATTTACCCATGAAGACAATACTTCATCATTGCTAATCTCTTTTATAGCATACTTTTCACTCCATATGCCACATCTAGTGAAACTACCTCTCTCTACTGCTTCTTTAAGTTTTACTCCCCCAAAGAGGCAATTTTTTCCTATTTCTTCGCCTCTTTTTTGTAACTCAGCCCACATTTCCTTGTTTTCTACTCTGACTTGTACTTGATCATATTTTTTTACATCGTGGTACAATATAACATTTAGCTTACCAATGCTCGTAGGAAATTCTAATACAATAGAGCTTCCATCTGACATATCAGTATAGTTTCTTATATCTCCTTTCTCGCTTTTAACCTCTACTGCATTATTGCCCATTCTTAAAATTAAACCTCTGTTTGCTTCCAGTATTTTGGCTACCTCTACCTTGCTATCATCAGAAAATTCTATATATGATGTTGTATTGTCTATCTCGAAATCTATTAAGGATCCTTCTTGAACAGCACTTTCGCCAGCTTCCTCTAGCTCTTCTAGTTGCTTATCTATCTGTGGCTGAACTTCTGGCTGTAGCTCATTATAGATTTCACCTATCAGTTTATTCTGCAGTAAAGTATCATGAAACTCTGCACCGCTTAGCATTAATTTACGTATTAGCTTTTTTCGATCACTTTTTTCTAATCTGTGAAAATGTGTACCTAATACTACATATTCTGCAAAACTCCATTCCCCATCATTACATGCATTTAGCCTTGCTCCAGCAGCTAGTGCTTCGTCTACAGCCTTGTGCAGTTCATTTGGACTTTTTGCTCTTACCACAGTACTCTTAAACCAGCTCAACTTTTCACTTTCACCTCTACTTGGCTTTATTTTTTGCAAGGCAGAGGTAAATGGATTTTTATCTTCTTGATCACTTATAGGTTTTGTGCCATATATATAATCAAGTCCCTTTCCGTAGTTGATTTGAACGTCTCTATTAGGGAAGGGCACTTCTCCAGGTTTTTTAGCCTTATTAATTTTGCTTACAAAAGTGGACTGCTCTTTAGCACGACCAATTCCTATAATAGCATTCAACATCTCACCTTTTGATAATTTATCAAGATCAATGTTTAATTCGTAAGTACCTCCCTTTTTATCATTAAAAGGTACAATTATCTTATTACCCATATTAGCCTCCGCTATTAAATATACTTTTTAAGTGTATAGTTGTTATACACTCTACTACTCATTATAAATTATAGTGAGTAGATTTGCAAATACTTTCTACTATAACAATCCGTTTTCTCGAAAGCTGAAATAGCCTCCACTTGTGATAATAATATGATCAAATAATCTAACGCTTACAGTACTACATGCTGCTGCTAAGCTCTTCGTTACTTCTTGATCTTCTTCTGATGGTTCTAAGCGTCCCCCAGGATGGTTGTGTGACATTATTACTAATGTTGCATTCTTTATTAATGCTTTTCTTATAATTTCCTTTATGTATACTGGTGCTTTTTCCATTTCACCAATATAGGATTCTTCTCCGATTAATTGGCGCCTCTTATTCAAATACAGTATTTTTACACATTCCCTTTCTGAGTGTCCTATACTTACGTTCAAATACTCTACTAGCCCTTGTAAGTCCATTATTGGCTCACTCTTAAGCTTTTCTCTGAGCACCCTTTCTAGTGTTTCCTTAACACACATAATCATTGCTACTGCAGAATCAGTTACTCCTTCTATAACTTTCAGGTCATCCATTTCTCGGCCTAAAATCCTTCCTACTCCTGTATAAGTATTCACCAGATTTTTAGCAATTTCTTGAGCTTGTGGCCTTTCATGTACTGCACTTAGAAACGTTTCCATTATTTCACGATCAAGTAATGCTTTGCCTTTGCTTTCTAATATTCTGAACTCTATTTCCTCTTTACTTTTATTCATATAATTTACCCTTCACTAACAACAAACTTTTTTTAAATATTTACTGCTGTTTTTTTATCAGCATTGGCATAGAGCCATAGCTTCCGAGTGAAGTCAAATCAATTTTTCAATCTTTTTTACTTATTTTTTCATGAATAGGTGAAGATATTAATATATGGTGATTTTTTTATTTTAAACTTGTTGAATTTCGCCTAAAGAGAGGCCTGTTATTTGCAAAATAATATCGGTAGAAATTCCTTTTTTAACTAAGTTCTTTGCAATTTTGATTCTTTCTTCTTCTCTAATTTTCTCCTCACAAATTTGTATGCTTTTAAACATAGATTTTATTAGTACATTACGTAGTTCTTGGCTCTCAATTTCTTTGTATTCTTTAATCAAATCAGGTAGCTCATTTTCCACTTTACTACCTTCATCTTCTTCTATTAGTAGATCTGTAATATTAATCGATAATGTTTCCGCTATTGTATACAATTTTTCCAGTGGAATAGCCACACGTCCTTGTTCATAGTTGCTTATTTCGTCACGTGTTGTATCCATTTTCTCAGCCAAATCCTTTTGAGTATACTCTCTCACTAGTCTCCATTCTTTTATCTTCTTTCCTATTTGGCAGTAAATAGAACCTCCTTTTTCTTCAACACATTCATCAGCAGAGAGACCAATTGTTTTTGCAACAATATCAACAGAAACTCCTCCTTTAACCAGACCTTTTGCAATTTTTATTCTCTCCGTTTTTTTACTATTTTTCTCACTAACTTGAACAAATTTGGTTAGTAAACAAAACATTCTACGTAATTCCTGATCATTAATCGTTTTATATTTTCTTACTAGATTTAATATTTTCTCTCCCTCATCTTCAAAACAGATTTTTTCATTTGATACAGGAATTAGGTCTACAATACCAATCGACAATATCTCTGCTATAGCATACAACTTTTCAATCGAAATTTTACGTGTTCCTTTTTCATATTGTAGTACTATTTGATACGTTACGCCAATTTTTCCCGCTAAATCTTTTTGAGTATAACCTCGCTTTAACCTCCAGCTCCTTACTTTTTGTGCTATCTGATACTTTATCAAGGTATTTGCCATAAATATTATACAGGTTAATACTACCAAATAAAGATATACAAAAACTTCTACGTTTCAATTTTAGTTGAATATTTCTTCACAATTGTGTATAATTATTAATGCTTTTTATCTTACTTTCTCATGGCTCTTTCCAAGTTTCTTGATGCTCGCAATGATATAGCTTTTCGCCGTATCTTTGGTACCGAAAAAAATAAAGATATTCTTATTCACTTTCTCAATGATATACTAGGTCTTACCGATGACAATAAGATTAAAGATGTCTCCTTTCTCAGTCCCATTCAAGACCCTGTCATCGCCTCTCAAAAGCAAAGCATTGTTGATGTTCTCTGTGTTGATTCTACAGGAATAAAAACAATAATTGAGATGCAAGTCGCTAAAACTACTGGCTTTGAAAAACGTGCCCAATACTATGCCGCTAAGGCCTATTCAAGTCAAGCTGATGTAGGTGATCAGTATCATGATCTTAAAGGCGTTATCTTTATTGCTATTGCTGATTTCATCTTATTTCCTAATAAGCTGGCTTATAAGTCTGATCACGTTACTTTTGATAAGATGACCTTTGAACATGATCTCAGAGACTTTAGTTTTACTTTTATAGAGTTACCTAAATTTAAAAAAAGAGAAGATCAATTAGAAAATATAGTAGAGAAATGGTGTTATTTTTTTAAACACGCCGGTGAAACAAGTGAAGAGGATCTAAAAAAAATAATAGGAAGTGATTTAATTATTGGCAGGGCTTATGATGAGCTGAACCAATATAATTGGAGTAAAAAAGAACGTCTTGCTTATGACCAAGCTAAGAAACGTACCGATGATTATTTATCTAGTCTTGAAGAAAAACTTCATGAAGGCATCCAAATCGGCCATCAAAAAGGCAGAAAAGCAGAGAAAATTGAGGTCGCAAAGAATCTACTTAAAGCAGGAGTTTCTATTGACATTATAACTCAAACTACTGGTCTTTCTGTTGATTATATTGAGAAAATTCAAGAAAAGAAGTTTTAGCCATAACGTTTTTTTATTAAACTCTCTATTCTAGTAATTTTAATATTGCAATCCATTCTAATGTCTGTATAATGTCTGTATAATGTCTTATTTTACATAACACTGTTAATACTTAATAGGAGGGGTTAATGCCAACACAGAAAGAGCTTCGGGCTACGATGTCCAAAAAATTACAGGAAGCTATTAAACATCCAGATCCAACAGTTACTGCCGGGAGGAAGTCAGCTATCAAGAGATGGGTGGGAGTCCTTCATGACAACTTTATGGAGCATATAAAATACTTCAAGGATGATAAGCTGGAGTTTTTGCGTAATGTATTCCAAGATGAAGGTTGCTGGTCAGGTGTAAGGTTGGATAATGCTGCTTTAGGTCAAAGGTTTACTGAAGAGAAAATAGGTGGGGTAGATAATCCACTTTCAGAATATGATATAGCTTGTAGGTATTGCGTAGTAGATAAAATTCACCATCTCTTTCAAGAGCAGTTTGAATCTTACAAAGGTAGTTTTTCCTCGAATGCAGTTGATGGTTATGGTAATCCTGTAACTGACATATACATAAGAAACTCATTGTTGAACGGTATGAAAAGGGAAGATCCTGTATTAAGTTTCTGGATTGATAGAGAATCTGGGGAATTAAAGCAGTATGATGCAGTAGAAGGTTTTGATAGTGCTGTAAAACTTAAGTGGAGTGAAGGGGTAGAGCATTTTTATAATCATTTAAAAGAAGAAGATAAGGAAAAGAAGAAGATAAGGAAAAGAAGCTCACAGAAGCTATTCTTGCTCTTTCTCGTCCTCAATCTGTTGAGAAAGACGCCCCTATTTTAGATTTTTGTGTAAATAAGATAGTCGATAAAGATACTCTTTTACAGAAATTATCACAGAAAGATAAAGGAGTATATTCCCTTTTTGCTGAATTAATAGAGTCATGTTTTTTTGATACGGTTCATGATTTGGTACAGTGCTGGTGTTATAAAGAAGTTTCAGCAGGAGGAGACTGTTCGGACAAAATATTCTCACAGCGAGACTATGAGCTTTTTCTTTCCTCTCTTTCAGATGTGATGTTGAAAAATCCTGAATCAAATGTTCAAGCTAGATCTCTTATTATGGAATTTTGGGAATGTGGTAGCTTGTATCAATACAGAAAAGCTGCTGTTAATACTTCTAATTATACAGTTCCTACAAGTGGTGTATTTGCAGAGTTAATAGTCAATTGGAGACGAGAAGACATTTATAAGACTGATGAAGAAAAAGAAATAGAGAAAAAAGAAATATTAGATATGATGTCATTTGCCAAAGATTGCTTTCCTGAAAAGTTTGAGCTCTTTAAAAAACTAATAATAAGAGACCTTAGATTATGCGGTAGGGAAGGTAAAAGAGTAAATGTAGATTACGGTCTGTTTGCAGAAGAATTATTCTCTGAGTTAGAGAAAACAATTTTACCACCTGGTCCTGTAGGTG
This sequence comes from Wolbachia endosymbiont (group A) of Nomada flava, assembly GCF_964027055.1. Classification (NCBI taxonomy): domain Bacteria; kingdom Pseudomonadati; phylum Pseudomonadota; class Alphaproteobacteria; order Rickettsiales; family Anaplasmataceae; genus Wolbachia; species Wolbachia endosymbiont (group A) of Nomada flava. Next base: position 481,772 of record NZ_OZ034725.1, read on the forward strand.
ATGGTCCTTGCAGTAATTTGCGATCACGATCTAAAGCTCATGGTAGTAAGAAAACAACTTTGCCAGTTGATGATAGTCCGCAGTCTGAGCTTGGAACTCCTAGTGTAAGTGGTGTTTCTTCTTATAAGAAAAAAAGCGTCTTTACGCTTAGTGGTAATAAGTAATCCACTTATGAACTCTTGGTGTTTCTGGTCGTAGTAAATAAGGGGTATTTTGTATGAGTAATGGTGATGGACTTATTAGGAGTTTGGTGGATGGAGATCTTGAAGGATTCAGACAAGGATTTGAATCTTTTTTAGATCAATGTCCATCTTTCTTGTATCATGTAAGTGCAGGTCGTTTCCTTCCTGTATTCTTTTTTAGTATGTTTTCTACTGCACATGATGCTAATATCTTAAATGCAAATGAGAGAGTCTATTTTCGTTTTGATAACCATGGTGTTAATCCACGTAATGGTGAAAATCGAAATACGGCAAACCTAAAAGTTGCTGTTTATCGTGACGGACAGCAAGTTGTCAGATGCTACAGTATTTCTGATCGTTCTAATAGTGATGGGTTGAGGTTCAGTACAAGGGAGAGAAATGCTCTAGTGCGAGAGATTAGACGGCAAAATCCAAATTTAAGGGAAGAAGACCTAAATTTTGAGCAATACAAAGTATGCATGCATGGAAAGGGCAAGAGTCAGGGAGAGGCAATTGCAACAGTATTCGAGGCGATTCGTGAAAAGGATTTTAGAGATAGAGATAAATTTGCCAAGTATTCAGCATCTGAGATCAATTTTCTTAGGCAACTTCTAGGAAATAACATGACAATTAAGCAAATAAATAGAATACAACTCAATCAAAACCAGCGTGCACAACTTGATAATCTTGTCAATTTTGCGCAAGTAGCACATGGTCAACGAAGACAAATAAGAGATATTCTTGGAAATCAAGGGATAGAAGTAAATGATCTACTTACACTAGAATTTGCGACGAGAAATGGACATTATGATTACTGGCTTCAACAAATTGATATAGCTTACGCTGGAAGATTGCGATATCAGCTTCGTACTGAAGGTAATCACACTTTTGAAGTAGCTAATTTGGCAAGGAATGACGGTAACGAGCACATTGTTAGAGTATTAAATCAATTTAGGGAAAATGAAGAACAACAGCGTTTAACTTTAATCATTACTTTAAATAATACTCATTGGGTTACACTAGTGATTGAACGTCAAAATGGGAACTATGTTGGGTACTATGCTGATTCAACTGCTACTGCTGTTCCAGGTGGTATTATCGATATCATTCAAAATAACTTAGGAAATAATATCAGGATTAATAATGTTTCTGTTCGTCAGCAAACAGATGGTTGGAATTGTGGTTTATGGGCATTAGAAAATGCTACAGATATTAATAGAGTCCTAAATGAAAATCCTGGAGAACAAGTTCAGAATGTTGTAAATATTATGCGTGATTTTCTTGGAAGAGGCCACCCAAACAGAGATAGAAATTACTTTCAGAACATAAGAGTGAGCATTTCACAATTATTCAGGAATGATCCGGGATTTCAAGATGTGCAATTGCAAGCATACATTCAAAATAGAGAACAAATTGATCAATTACTACGTACTTATCTAGAATTAGGATATCACAGAGTGGGAGGAGGGTGTGGACCAGTAGAAGCACCTATATCGCTTAGTGTTAGTGATTCCAGTAATTTTGGTGGCCTGCCACAGTCGAGTTTAGAAGGTCCTGAAGCTAGTCGTATTTCTGACCTTAGCAAAGGTAAAGGCGGTAGGTAGAGGTAATCGGTAGATGAAAGGAGTGTAACAAAAACCTTATGCATCAAGTAGAGATTGTGAGCAAATTTAAAGAAGTTAAGATGGGTAACCTGTTTTTTTCTACTTGCAGCAATGTTTCAAAAAGTATATGTGTCGAGTTGGGTAAAGTTGAAGGAGGTTCTTAAATGAGCAACTATTAATTTGGTAGTATATAGCATTAATAAATTTAAACAATGTGACCATTTTCAGTGGTTAAAATCAATGAGCGTGAGAACATTTTTCTTTGGAATCAATTGGTCTACCACTAGATCTGTGCGAACTTTGCTATATAATAATTCCACTATACCGCAAAACCAGCTATACTAGCCTACTTTTACTAAATTTACATACGCACTAATTTGCCTAACTTTGTTGCAATAATTTTACGTTTTTATTTTTATAACCCTATTTTCACCAAACAAGTTCTCACGAATATACGCACTTTTTTACAATTTTGGAGAAAGTAAATATTTAATTTTTTTGCGATGCTAATAAACTTGTGTTTTTATAAAAAGTAATTTTTTGATATTCTCTATGGTAGAAAGGCTATATAAAATAATATTTACAAATTCAAACCTTTCACACTATAGAAACTCCAAAACCCTTATATTCGCCAAGAAGGACCTGCAACTGGTTCATTAGTGACATTATTAAATGCAGAACTTGGTGTTTGTATTGAACCTGACATTTGTAATTGCATCACTATTTCCTCAGCTGCTTTCTGTTCCTCTCTTAATACTTTTATTTCCTCCTCCGCAGCTGCTCTTGCCTGTTTTATTTCCTCAATTACATGGGATCTCAATTCGTTGATAGCCTCATCATCAAATCTTAAGTTATCTTTTACAGATTCATTTTCCTTATCCTTACGCTGAGTAAAGTTTTTGTTTGCTCTATTAAATTCATCAGCTAATTCTGACAATTTATCAAATTCTTCCTTACCAATAGATTGTTTACTCTTTAACTCTTCTTTGAAGCTCTTATATTTACCAAAGATGTCCTTAAATTTCTCTGCATAGTCTGTATTTAACACTAGAAAAGTACACTGCTGCTCTAAGCATTCTTGCACACTCTGATTTTGTATTATCGTTTCTACAGGTATTTTAAAATTGGAGGCTTTACTATACATTAAACGAACAGCTTTTACTCTTGCCCGCACTTCCTCTTTTTCTTGTCTGCCTTTTTCTTTGTCCTGTTTTGCTTTTCGTGCTATTATGTTTAATAAACTTGCTTGTTTACTACACTCAGTTGAAAGTATCTTGATTGTTTCACGCTCTTTATCCTTTATATCCTGCTCTTTTAAGCTTTGTATGTAATCTCTTCTATTTTCTATAATTTCTTTTGCAAACTTTTCAAATGTTATTCCTTCTATTTTATTTATTGCATCAAGCTCAAATTCAAAATCTGCGATTAATAACGCAATAAGCTTTGCATCATCCTTCCATTTTTTTTCTTTGAATATCGCGTCCTTCTGTCCTTTTACTTTAATTTCTGAAACAAGCCTTTTAAGCTTTGAGATATTTATCAACTTCTCCTTGCCCTTATTTATTTCTTCTTTTTCCTGCCTTATTTCTTTTAAGATGGTATTATTGGCCCCTAACAAGATATTCTCTTGTAACAACTCTTCAAGTAAGTTAATTGCTTGATTTAAATCCTTAATATCGTCCCTACTTATTACAAGATCACTTTTCTCTTTGAAAAGCTTATAATATCCTTGGGAACCAGCTAAGCTAAGCACCAAAATACCAGCAAAAACACCAATAGCTATTGGGCCACTAAAGAGGGCAAAAGAATAACCAATAGCTGCTGCCCCACCACCAACACCTACACCACCTATGGAGCAATTACGTATTAATTTCTTATGCTCTTTTGCTTCTAAATGTTGTGTTACTTGTTCCATCCCTGTTTGTTTTGCATCTTTGACTCTTTCTAATTTACCTTCAGATATTTTTTTCCTGTAATCAATAGCAATATCACTTGATTTTTTTGGAAAGGAATCTTCAGGAAATAGTTCACTTAATTCCTCTAAACTAATAACTTTACAGAATTCTATAATTTTTTCATCTTCACTCAGTTTACGTGTATGAGGTTGCGTTACGGTGAATCCGGTTATTTCCCAATCTCCATCTTTTGTTTTCCTATATTTTGTTCCAATTACTGGCATTTCTCTGTACAAACGTGCAATTTCTTCCACCGCTACTGTTTCTAATAACTCACCACCTAGTCCTGTAGTAACACCAGACTTATTAATGTTAGCTCCATTACATATCAAGAGTAATGCCATATCTTTTTTGTCTTTTTCTATAGCTTTAAGCAATATAGTATCTAAAATGTCTTGTTCTACCTCTATTACATTGTGTGGTTCTATTAATTGAATGGTTAGTGTTAATGCTAACCTGTGATACTCTCTTTTCTTCAATACTTCAACAAGGATTTTTTCTATAAATTTATCCTCGTTTTCTACCCACTTAGATAGTGTATGTTTCACAGATTCTAGAGTATTGCTCTGTAAATCTAATAAATGATCTTCTGTGTTAGAGAGTTTTAAGATACTTTTACTTAATTCTTGTGATAGTATTGTTAAAAAATTTCTAACCTTTAATTCGTTACTTTCATCTTTTTTCCAATCTTCAGTTGCTTTTAATGATAATTCCTCTAAAGTTTCTTTTGTTTCGTTAACAAGAGTCTCTATAGCCTTAATCTCATCAATTACAACTTTGCTTACCCTTTCTTTATTACTCCTTAACTCACTTGGCGCACTTTGCATTGCACTAACAAATTTTTTAGGATCCAATATAACAGGCTGTGACACCTTTCTAACTTCTTGCTTTAAAGAATTCTTACCCTCGGGATACTCAATGTCAGCCTTCTCAACTTGATATGTTTTCCTCAGTTCCTCTAACTTGTTATCCAGTACCTTATCAAAAATTTGATCAATCAACCAGTTATTTACATTCGTATCTAACTCAGACTTATTATAATTATGCAATACATGTGCTGCATTTTTGTCTGAATCTTCCTTTACTTGCTTTAGCAGTTCATTGTACCAATCTAATAAAATAGTATGATTTTTTACCCCTTTTATGAAATTAGAATACTCATTGATCTCACTTTCATACAATTTATGCTCTTTTGTTACAGATTTTAACTGCCCATTTATTCTACCTACTTCTCCTTTCAAATTTTCAACTACTGCATCTGCTTTCACTAACCCTTTTTCTTGCCCTGGACTTTCGATGACCGTACTTATGATTTCATTGTCTATCTCTTCTATTGTTTTTCTAGCAATATTATCATAGATATCTAAAACTTGCTCATAACCCATGGTACATAGCCCTGTTATATCCGTATTACGCACATACTCAATAATCTGTCTATCACTACCACAATGTCTGTAGTCTGAAATAGAAGCTGATTCTTTGATTCTGTTATTCCTATCCTGAACAGATTCCAATACCACTTCCTTTAAATCTTCCCTAATACTATCTTTAACTAGCTTAGCTTTATCATTTAATAATTTCCTTAATCCTACACTATCGGGTATTATTTTATCAAAATCTCTATCTTTAAAACTTTTATCTTTGCTGACTAATTCACCCATTATATCTTTATCCATCTCTCGAAATTTTGCATCTAAGACTTTTTCATACTCCTCAAGGCAAAACTCTTTCAGCTTATACTCACCATAAAGTCTTGCATACATAATGTTGATCTTAGTTATTATAAAACCTGAGTAATATTTTATAAATGTAGCTGAACTTCTAACACCAATTAATGCTTGTAATAGCCTTAAACCTTCTGCATTTTCAATTTTTATTATTTTTCTACTTGCTCTTCAAATGGCTTATCAAAAAAACTTAGCATATTACCCCCATTATCAATTAAGCATACCTTAATTATCATTAAATTACAAGTCAACACTTTTTTTTGCTTAGTTTTTTAATATTTTGAGTTAAAACTTGACCATTTGTTGAAGGCATACACCATTGAGGTCCGTATAGAAGAAATTATCTTGTTTATATTGTCTTCAAAGGAGGATGAGCAGTAATCGATTGTTCCTCTACTTTCTCGAGCTTGGTGTTGGGATTTATGATATTATACAGCGCAAGACCTATACAAGCTAATCCAACTATTCCCACAACCGCTGCTACTACAGGCATTTTCATGATATACAATGCAACACCACTTGCCAATAACACTACACCAACAATTACAGGTTTATTACATACTTCATGCACTTCCTCTTCAGCCGGCACACTTTTGCCTGTTACAACCTGCTGCCCTATGGTTGTTTTCTCATTAAGAACATCTTCCAAAGGTTTCTTAGCTTCTGCTGAATCCGCATTGCTAAAAACTTTTTGCTCTTGTATAGCAGCTTCTTTTGCGGCAGTTTCATTTTTTTCGCATATTCCAGCATTATCAAGCTTTTCTATTGAAGTAGCGATATCTTTTATAGCTATTGTATTACTTTTCGCATGGTTTAAGGTATTCATGTTCTATAGATTCTTCAAGACTACTTTTATTACTATTTTCACATGCGTTAGCCGGTGTCTCGATATTACCGATAGTATCTTGAAGCACTTTTTCACTTCTAACTGTAGTAGTTTTGGCTGTTACAACAGTGGACTGCTGGGTTGCTCTCTTATTAAGAATATTTCCCAGTTCTCTTACAGCTTCACTATTTTCACACGCTTCAGCATAGGTGAATGGGGATTTCCTTGCCATTTGAATGTTTTATCGTTATTCTTTTTTTGACAATCTCTTTCAAGATACCATTTTCCTCAGAGATCTTTAACACTGCTCTAATCATGTCATTGTCTCTACGTGATATAGCATCTGTAAGTATTGTATGAGTTTCTTCCCGACCATCTGAATGTTTTGTGGTCATCTCTTCATTCAGAACTTCCTTTAATAGTTTTTGTTTTTTGGCTTCTTCTAAAAGATCTTTTACAGCTTGATTATTTTTATGACTTATAGCATAATGTAGTAGTGACAATGTCTCCTCTCTACCCTGATATTTGTAAGCTATTTTCGCTAAAAGAATCGTACTTGCGTTATAGCTGGACTTTTTGAATATTCCATTTCTGAACCTTCCAGCAATACCTTTCCCTTCCTCTATTTTTCTTGCTAGTTTTTGTATATTCTTTCTATCTTTATTTGTTAACTCATATATATCACATACTAATGTCAGTTTTGACGTTTTCATAATGTTTTTCCCCTATTAAGATTTGTCGATTTAGTTGTAGCGCAGTTGCTCACCATAAATTTGGTGCTCTCTTTCAATCAAAGGTGTCTTGCTGCTTGAGATGTTTTCTTTGTAAAGATTTAGCTTATCTTTTACATCTAAACAGAATTAACACGATTTGGCTTTTTGTAGATGAGTAATTCTCTAGGGATTATCCTATTGAATTCTATGATATTATTTTTTGTAACATTGTTATACACGTCATGAAACTGAAGCTATTTATTTATCTTCGCAATCTGCAGATTAAAACGACAAAGGGAACTTTGTATTTGGCGTAAATCATGCTTAATTTTTTGCACTATGTGCACCTCATGTCTTTATAAAACTTCTGGGTTTCTACCTATACAAGCCGAAACGCGCTTATAAAGCGTTTAAGACATCAAAAGACGTCAAATAGAACAAGGGAGAATTTGAATGCTAGCTACCCTAGGTTTTCTTTGCCTTTTTTTTCTGCCTAGTAAATTTCTTAAACATTTATAGCTAAGGTTAGTTGCATTTAAAAACAGCTAAATTGCAGTGTTTAAGACTTAAAAAACGCCAATACTGAAAATAGATAATGACCAGGGCTTCTTTTGCCTTTTTTTTATTTGGTAAATTTCTTAAATATTTATAGCTAAACGACAATCGTCATCCCGCTGCTTGTTAGCGGGATCTAGAGATACCGCGAATGAATCGCGGTATGACGGTTCGTGGCGGTATGACGGTTCGCGGCGGCATGACAATAAGCTCGTCATCCCGCTACGTGTTAGCGGGATCTCTTGTTAGCGGATGAGATACCGCAAATGAATCGCGGTATGACGGCTAAGTAGGGTGTCATCCCAGTGCTTGACACTGGGATCCAGAAAAATTGATTGTAAACAAACGACTATACAACATTTTCAATAAAATTACAAAAAAGCTGGATCCCAGTGTCAAGCACTGGGATGACGTCATAGAGGCGCTGGGATGACACCCTGACAACCGTCATCCCGCTACGTGTTAGTGGTTGAGATACTGCGGCGGTATGACGTAGGACTGCTGTCACCCCGCTACGTGTTAGCGGGATCTATTATGAAATACCGCAGCGATATAGCTACAGAAAACTTGTATAGATTTTTTCTACTTCTGTGATATCATAAGCCTGTAATGATAAAATAAGTAAATATGGATAAGTCAGCGTATGAGATCATAGAACATGAGTATGATGTGGTAGTAGTAGGTGCAGGTGGAGCAGGGCTCAGAGCAACGCTTGGGATGGCTGCAACTAATTTTTCAGTTGCCTGCATTTCTAAAATTTTCCCTACACGAAGTCATACAGTTGCAGCACAAGGCGGAATTAGTGCAGCTTTAGGTAATATCGGTGAAGACGATTGGCGCTGGCATGCATATGACACAATAAAAGGTTCAGACTGGCTTGGTGATCAAGATGCAATAGAATATATGTGTAAAAACGCTGCTAAAGCTGTTATTGAACTTGAAAATTTTGGCGTACCTTTTTCTCGTACAGAAGATGGCAAAATATACCAGCGTTCCTTTGGTGGAATGACAACTCACTTTGGTAAAGGAAAATCAGCTCAACGCACTTGTGCGGCGGCAGATAAAACTGGGCACGCAATCCTTCACACTCTATATCAGCAGTGTCTTAAATTCAACGCTGAATTTTTTGTTGAATACTTTGTGATTGATTTAATTATGGATAGCGAAACCGGAGCATGCTGCGGAGTTCTTGCTTGGTCGCTATGCGACGGTACATTACATAAATTTCGTGCGCATAGAGTGGTGCTAGCAACAGGTGGATATGGACGTGTTTATTTCTCTGCAACAAGTGCGCATACCTGCACAGGTGATGGTAATGGCATGGTAGTAAGGGCTGGATTACCGCTTGAAGATATGGAATTTGTACAATTTCATCCAACAGGAATATATGGCTCAGGGTGCTTGATGACAGAAGGATGCCGTGGTGAAGGGGGGTACCTCGTTAATTCTCAGGGCGAAAAGTTTATGAAACATTACGCACCAAAAGCAAAAGATTTAGCTTCCCGTGATGTGGTAAGTCGTGCAATAACAATTGAAATTAGAGAGGGAAGGGGAGTTGGACCGAAAAAAGATTACATGTATTTAACTATAGCGCATCTTGATCCGGAAGTAATAAAGCTCAGATTGCCGGGCATCAGCGAAACCGCAAGAACTTTTGCTGGAGTTGATGTCACTAAAGATCCAATACCGGTCATTCCGACTGTTCACTACAACATGGGTGGCATTCCAACCAATTATCATGGAGAAGTGATCACGCTGAAGCAAGGTAAGGAAGAAGTGGTAGATGGACTATTTGCAATTGGAGAAGCTGCGTGCGTCTCTGTGCACGGTGCAAATCGACTTGGTTCTAACTCGCTTCTTGATCTTGTGGTTTTTGGCAGAGCTGCAGCGCTCAGAGCAAGAGAGAAACTAAAATCCGGTACACCACATAAAAAATTGCATTCAGACTGCACAGACTGGATAGTAGATAGATTCAATAAAATGCGATTTGCTTCTGGTGGGCTAAAAGTAGCAAAAATACGCAGTGAAATGCAGAACACTATGCAAAAATACGCATCAGTTTTCCGTGTTGCTGAAGTTTTAGAAGAAGGCAAAAAAGCTATAAAAAAGGTAGCAAAAATGATGCCTGATATTTCACTTGAGGATCGCAGTATGATGTGGAATAGTGATTTAGTTGAAGCACTGGAGCTTGCTAACATGATCCCACAAGCGGTTATTACCATGGAATGCGCAGCTAATCGCGAGGAAAGCAGAGGTGCCCATGCTCGTGAAGACTTTCCTGAACGTGATGACAAAAACTGGATGAAGCACACTATAGCGTGGCTTGAAGAAAAGAAAGGGCAAATTAACGTAAAAATTGATTATAAAAAAGTGGCTGAAAAAACTCTGAGCGGTGAGATTGATTTCATAGCGCCAGAGAAGAGGGTTTATTAGTCAGCCCATCTAGCTTATTCATGAATTGACGTAGTATTGATACATCGCTCATTTTAGTAGCTGGGTTTTCTGTATGCTCTGGTTGATTTGGTGACTCTTGTACTGCTTGATTTTTAGTCTCATTTCTTAAATTCTGTTGATCATTATTAACAAGGTTCTTCGAAGCTTGATTCTGCTCTGTTGTTGAATTAGAGCGGTTTTTGTCGTTAAATGTGTCCTGTGCTTTGTTGGTTGATTTTTCAAAAAGTTTCTTAATACCACTAAATCCTAAAGTTAAAGTAAGGCATATAACTCCAGCAACAGCTATGATAGGAATGGCTGCTCCAATTGCCATTTGACCCTGAAAGAAAGCAAATGTTACCATTGCAATAACAGTAATCGTTATCGTGATTGCTAACAGTTCGCGGGTCCTTTTTGCTGGATCTATGAATCCTGCTACAGCAGATACTCCTTTTTTTATACCAGAACCTGCTTCTTTAATGCCAGACTTGCATTTTTTTGAAGCAGTTTTACAGTGGTATTTTTCTTCAAGCTTCTCTTTTAGTTCTTTAGCTTTCTCCTGTGCTTTCTGTGGAGTCCCTGAATAATCTTTTAGATCTCGTAAAGTTAAATAGTACTTTTTAGTATGGAATTTTGGATCTTTCAGCTCCAGAGAACAGGGATCAGCGCCTATTTCTAGCAGCATTGTACAAAATTTTGTTGTATTGTCATAAGCAGTTGCTGTATCAAAAATTGTTCCTTGCGGTAGGTATTCGATACTTCTTTTTTCTGCTTTTTTCTTTAATGCCAATTCTAGGGGTGTGTTCCCTTCTCCATTCTTAGCATTTATAGCTTTACCTAATTTATCTTTAGATATTGTTCCATTTTTTACTAAACCTAAAATCAATTCCAAACATGTAACTTTTTGTTCTCCTTTGAATGAAGCAATATAGTGCAGAGCATTTTTTTCATCTTTATCTTGCACAGTAATATCTGCACCGTTTTTTAGCAATAGTTCTAGGGTTTCATACCTTTTAGTTTTTTCAAATTTTCTATCTGTACATGATCGATCCTCATTCTTTCCTTTTATATGCTGAAGCAGCTGATGAAGAGGCGTTTGTTCTTCCTGATTTTTACTATTAATGAGTTGTGCTAAATCTTCCTCGGTGACCGTTTTTATTAGGGTACCTAGAAACTTGCATTTCTGTTTCTTTTCCAACGACACGATAAGGTGTAAAATATTGTTGTCTTTTTCACCTTTCATACTATTAATATCCGTACAATCTTTTAGATATTTTTTAAATTTCCTGTTATTTCCATTTTTGATCGCTTTTAGTAATAGAGCATTGCTATTTGTTATTTCGTTGCTTATTTCTACTTTATGATCATCTTCAATATCGCTACCGTAGCCACTTTCTGCTTCACTATCTTCACTATTCCTACGATCATTTTTGTTGTGGGTAATACTATTAGAACAATATTTGCTATTATCAGTAATTTCTGAAATTACTTGCTTTACTCGTTCTTTTGTTTCATTTGATATTTTTTTCGATCGTTTTATTGCTTTATCTAGCACTGGAAGGAAGCATTGGACATAATACCTATAATATTTTTCTTGTTCTCTAAGTGATTCTTCTAATTTAGTTAATACTTCAGGGCTAGCACCTTCCTTGAATAACCTTTTACACTCCTTGAGAGCTCCATCTTGACCTCTTGGTTTTTCACGCTTGTGTTCTTCTTTTTTTACCTTTCTCTCTATAATGCCATACAATTGTTCGTCTTTTCTATCCCGCTCTTGCTTTTCATTTTTATCTATGTATTCATCTAATTTTTTTGCATTAGTAGTTAGTGCGTTTAGATCTATATCCATACTAAAACCTCAATATTAAAAGCTATTTAAGTTGTCAGCTAAGATTCAATTTTTTTAATTAAGTCAAACGTTGTATATAGCTAACAAAGACCGCTTCTGTCATCCTATGGCTTGACCATAGGATCCAGTCTAAAAAATCTGGATTCCAGCGTCACGCGCTGGAATGACAACTCAAGATATCGCCTATAATTAACCATAAACATATTTCAGTAAACCTAAGTTACTTTTAGCTATATGTAGTTGAAATACAGATAGAAAGGCAGGTAAGAAGGCAGAAAATTAATTTCTGTAAGAAAGTTTGCCGTCATAGTTAAACCTCACTTGAACAGTTGTCTACTATTTTAACCATTTAATCTTAAAAAATAATAAATATAGCTAAAGTGCGAAACGTGCTACTGGCTAAAATAGGATAAGAAACTATAGCTGCAAATTAATGTGTATCTGTTCAGATGCATGGCTAATGTACAAATACTGAAACAAAAATTCCAGTGCTCCCTTTCTTGTCATCCCAGTGCTTGACACTGGGATCCAGATTGGGCACTAAGTTGGTAAACACGAAAGCGGTTAATCCTTTACAACGTTTTTGATGGAACTGTGCAAAAGGACTGGATGCCAGTGTCACGCACTGGCATGACACCCATTTGTTCCTATAGTTGTCTTTTCTCGTCTACCTTATTTTGCCACTCTGCTGAACAGATACATTAATGTTTTTATCAGTCTTCCAGACTTGGTTTTTCTTTTAGTTTTTTAAGTCTTTCTTTATTTAGTATGGAGCTTATCTCTTCTACACTTTTGTCAATATCATCATTGATTATTACATAATCATATTTATCACGTTTGCTTATCTCTTTTTGAGCTTCGGCTAATCTGCGCTCTATTTCGCTTGCATCATCACTATTACGCTTTTGCAAACGCAACCTAAGCTCTTCCATTGAAGGGGGAAGTATAAAAACACTCACAACTTTTTTTCTCATGAGCTTGAATAAGTGAAATGCTCCTTGCCAGTCTATGCTTAGTAAAACGCTTATTCCACTGCTCAGGTTTTGCTCTATAAAATCTCTTGGTATACCATAAAAATTCTCAAAAACTTTGGCGTATTCAAGCATCTGACCAGCTTCGCATAACTCGTGAAATTTTTCTTCGGTAACGAAAAAATAGTCTTTTCCATTTATTTCGCCGGGGCGAGGCTTGCGTGTAGTCATAGAAACAGACCTAACTAAATTAGTTGATTGCTCAAGTAATTTTGCTGATATAGTAGTTTTTCCAGCTCCAGAAGGGGAGGATAGAACCAATAATACGCCCTCACTTTTTACGGTCATTTTTCTTTGCATTTTTTAACATGGCGCTTTTTGGATCAGAGTTTAAAAAGCTAGAACCTTCTAAATTAGAATTTGATAAGTTGGTGCCAATAAGAGAAGAGTTATCAAAGACAGTATAGCGCAAATCGGTTTTTTCAAAATTTGCCTTATTCAAATTAACGTTTACAAACTTTGCTCTACTCAATGTTGAATTAGAAAAATCGGCATTTTCTAAATTCATATTCTTAAATTCAAAGTAAGAATAATTTACATTAAATTTTTCACCCTGTGATATTTTCTCTTGCAAATCTTTAATCGAAGTTATAGCATTTTCTGAACCTGCAAGTTTTTTCTGTCCTTTATTGTCAATCAAAATTGAATTATCAAATTTGCAACCTGTTAAGTGAGCATCAACAACTGAACTTTTATATATGCTTGAAGAGAGAAAAGACATATCACTAATTGTTGAATTGCTCAAATTGCTAAGAAAAAAGCTAGTTTTCCTAAAGGCATTAGCGTGAAGCAAAGAAGATCTGAAATCGCTTTCAATAAAATTTGAATTAGTTACTTTTAAATTAGACCAGCTTGAATTATCAGCTAATAAATTAAAGAATGTTGAATTTTCTATTTCACTGGAATCAATATTATGGCGAGAAAGTGTACTGTTATAAACTTGAGAGTCTTGGATTTTTATCTTATACATTGAAGTTGTAGAAAGGTCTGAATCTTCTATCTTCGCAGAGGTGAATAGTGAATGGTCAAAAAATGAGCCATTCATGTTAGAATTCGCAACTTTAGTATTATGAAACTTTCCGTGACGAATGTCAGCATTAGAGACATTAACTTGATGCAGTTCACTAAAACTAAAATCAATATTGGATAAATCAGCATCCTGAAGATTTGCTTCAGAAACATATGTATGCTTTATCTTGGAACCATTTAGTATAGATTGAACAAAACTTGAATTATCGTCATTCACATAGGAAATTTGTGTGTTGCTTAAATTAGTTTCGTCGAAGTTACTGTTAATTATGATAGAAGAATTAAGGTAGGCAGCGGAAAGATTGCTACCTGTAAAGTCTGATTCTTTTAACTCTGCACCATATATGTTAGCATTTTTTAATGAAGAAAATTGTATCTTTAATTTATATGCATCCACTCCAAAGAAACTTGCATTATCAAGGTTGTTTTTCTGCATAACGGTATCGTTTATTTCACTATCACTAAAATTTACGTGGCCAACATTCGAGTTTGATAAGTTGGAGAAATTCATTTTCACATTCGAGAAATTAGTATGCAAACCAATTACGTTGTGCATACTTACTTTTTTGAGATCGGAACTGATAAAATCAGCATAACTAACATTAGACTGATCAAATACGATATCTGTTAAGTTTGCAGAAACAAATTTTGTAAAACTCAAATTTGTACCTTTTATTTTAATGCCATGTAAATTAGCATTGGAGAAATTAGCACCACGTAAATCAACATCAATGAAAGACACGTCGGATAAATCGGTGTTAGAAAAATCAGCACCAATCAGACTTACTCCATTAAAAACAGATTTACTTAGGTACAGTTGGTTAAAATTAGCTCCATTTAAGTTAGAACCAAAACCTTTCTTAAAATCTTCTGGCACGCCCTCTTTGTGGCACTGCACCAAAAATTCAGCAAAGTCTTTTTTACTGTAAGATACGTATTTTGCATCACGCAAAGCGTTTAAAAAATCACTAATCTGATTTTTTTCATCATTTGTTTCGTTTCCATAACATAAATGACCAACTAAAATTAATATCAAAAATCTAATCATCTTGCTTATCGCACTGTATTTCTTTCGTTTTCACAGCCCAATCGTACATTGCTGAGCTTTCTTTATTGTCTATTTTTCTATCCTCCAAAAGGTGTGGCATCATTTCGGCAATCGCATTTATTATATTGATCTGCTTTTTTTCGATTGCTATATCAATTGGGGATTGAAAATTATTATTAACTACTCTAAGATCAGCACCTTGTAATAAGAGAAAGCGCACTATGTCTACCTCACCTTGTTTAACTGAATAAATGAGAGGAGTATCACCCAATTTATTTCTAAACCTTAGTATCTCTTGAGTTGTTAATCCAATTTTTTCTAGCTTACTTATTATTCCTCTTAAGCAAGGTAAGTTATTTTTCTTAATACAGTAAAAAAATTGCTTACTGTAATCATCAATAAATACAGTTGTAGGAAGATGCTCATTAAGGCTATCATATTGTCGTTTATATATTGACTTGCTTTGTATATCTTTATGACCCCATTCTTTTATTGGTTCTCTGTTTAGCTTTGTCCATTTTTGTAAATTTTTCTTTTCACTTTCATCTTTTTTAGTTATAGGTTTTACTCTATTGCGGTCCTTGGAATTACTGTTTGTTTCTTTCACTTTTTTTTCTTCAAACTGACTCTCTACTTTTTCTTTTTTTTCCTCTAATAATTGACTCGCATCACTTTTTGAAAGTTCATTAGAGGTTGTCCGGAAACAAGTAAATTCAAGCATATTCCCTCTTTAACATAACCCTACTCATAGCTAGGTATATGAAATTCTCAGTGGATGTTGTGAGTAAATCATACTCCTTCGATAGCCTTCTATTCCTATTAACCCAAGCAAAAGTCCTTTCTACAACCCATCTTCTTGGCTGTACTTTAAACCCTTGTTCTCTTGTTGGTAGTAGCTCAGGTGGCGTATCTTTGTGCACCCAAAATCTACATGGAGGCCTTTTAACAATTTCAATATCTATGTCATATTCTTCCTTTATGTGATTCTTTAAATTTCTTCCTTGGTATCCCATGTCAGCCCACATTTTTTTAACTTTAGTATATTTTGTTCTCATATTGTTTAATGCTATTTTAATACCATCTCTATCATTTTCGTTAGCAGCGCCTACGTAACAACCTAGTATAAAACCCTGAGTGTCTGTAATTATATGCCTTTTTCTACCCTTTACTTTTTTACTTCCATCATAGCCTTTGATCCCCCCTTTTCTGTAGTCTTTACAGATTGACTATCTACTATACAGGCACTCGGCTGCTCATTCCTTCCTATTTTTCTTCTACTATATTTCATAATTCATTTTCTCAAAAATTCCCTGCTTCTTCCATTGCCTGAACTGCTCATACACAGTCTTCCATAGCGGAAAATCATTTGGTAAATACCGCCATTGACACCCTGTACGCAATACATAGAAAATTGCTTCTAATATTTCTCTTTTGCTATACTTTGGCGGCCTTCCTCCTTTCTTGTATGATACTCTGAAGTGTTTTTCTATTCTTGCCCATTCCCTTTCGCTTAGATCTGTTGGATACTTTTTTCTCATCTTTACCCCGTACTAAAATTTCAGATATTATAGCCTTTTACTTGTTTCCGGACAACCTCTAAACCTAAAGTGCATTATATCACCATCTTGCACGATGTAATCTCTGCCTTCAAAGCGAATTTTTCCTGCGTCTTTACAAGCCGGTTCACTTCCATACTTTATGTAGTCTGCAAAGCTTATTGTCTCTGCTTTTATAAAGCCTTTCTCAAAATCAGTGTGGATTACACCTGCAGCTTTGTCAGCTGTTGACCCTATTTTTACTGGCCATGCCCGTGCTTCTTTGGGGCCCACAGTAAAGAAAGTTATCATACTCAGCACTTCATACATAATACGCGCTACTCCATCAAGGCCTGATTCTTGTAAGCCAAATTCTGATAAAAAACTCTGTTTTTCCTCTTCAGTATCAAGATTTGCAATATCTGCTTCGAGTTTTGCTGAAATGCAATAAAATTTGCTTTTATTTTCCTCCGCCATTCTCTCTACCTTTTTAGATAATTCATTGCCAGTTATAACATTTGTATCTTCAACATTGCAAACGTACATAACGGGCTTTGTTGTCAGCAATTGAAGCGACTTCATCTCATCTCCATCGATATTCTCCAAACTTCTTGCAGGTTTACCTGATTTTAAAGTAGCCAGTACCTCTTGCATTAATTCAAGTTGTCTCTTTAGCTCTTTATCACCTTGCTTTGCTTTCTTTTCCAATTGAGGAAGCCTTTTTTCTATGCTATCAATATCAGCTAGGATTAATTCCATTTCTACCACTTCAGCATCTGATATTGGATCTATTTTACTGTGTACGTGGCTAATATCGTCATCCGTAAAGCACCTGAGCAGATGAACGATGGCATCAACTTCTCTGATATGGCTTAAAAATTTATTGCCGAGCCCTTCACCTTTGCTCGCACCCTTTACCAGACCTGCAATATCTACAACTTCTAATTGATTATAAATTATCTTCTCTGAGCCTGCAATTGCTGCGATTTGTTTCAAACGCTGATCTTTTATCGAAATCTTGCCTATATTTGGCTCAATTGTGCAGAAAGGATAATTTGCAGCTTCGGCTGTACTTGACTCTGTAAGTGCATTAAATAAGGTTGATTTTCCTATGTTTGGTAACCCAACTATGCCACAGTTAAAACTCATGTTTATTAAATAAAGCTAAAATATATATATAAATATTGCATAATTTAAAGATTTTTGCTATACTTAATTAGTTGCTTATTAATAATTTTGTTGGTATAGTAACATATATTAAATTGAGGTAAAACCATGACTACAGCTCAGAAGCAGAAGCTACTAAGTGATTTTCATGATGTTGAGAGTGAAGTAACTTCTTTAAATAGTAATTCTTACCCTGACAATTTTTATGTAGGGCAAGCAATTGGTAATGGAAGCTGCTTTTTTGACTCGTTCAGACAAAGTCTAGAACAACAGACAGGAGAGCAAGTTACTATCGAAAAATTAAGAAATGATTGTAGGGAATTTGCGCAAAAGAATCCGCCAGAATGGTTTATAGATGCAATTGCCAATAGTTATGATAACAATGGCCAGCGCCGTAATGAGACTGTAAGTGATTATACAGCAAATATCATGAACAACAGTAGATGGGGTGATTCTGACATTGAAGGCAGAATACTTTGTGAAAAGTATGGTGTGAAATTGCATGTTGTAGAGAGTAACCCATTGCGTGCTATTGACATCCAACAAGATCGGTTTTTGCATCAATTAATAGACAATTCAGGTTCAAAAAATGCAGGTGAATACAATAAAGTTGATTATGATGATAGTAGTATTGTGCATGTAATAAACAAAGGCGGATTGCATTTCGAACCATTGCTTGATAGAAATAAAAGTTTAGCAAAACAATTACAAGAGGAAGCTAAACTTAAACAAGAGCAAGAGCAAGAAGATTTCCTATTAGCAAAAGAACTTCAGCTAGACGAGATCTTGGAATATTGTAACCTTTCAAAGGATATCTCTGAGAGAGCAGAGGTTGAGAAGAGATTTGATGAGTTATTGGCAAAAAATGCTGATGGAAAAATTATGGATGTTGCAAAGCAGTGCGCTCATGATATAACGCAGCGCATAGAGCACTCTGAAAAGCAAAACCCTTCAAGCTCACCAAGATGTAGTATGGAGGAATCAAGAACAGAAAAAACATTTCATCAACAACAAATATCACAATTGGAAGTGTAAAATAAATCTTCATAGCCCTGTATATTTTTATATAGGGCTTTTGCAAGCATTTCATATAATATGAACTTGCAGTACGTACTAACCTAAATGCAAGTTGACCATGAGACTAGTTTAATCATCGATGCCATAGAGAAATTTGGTGGTGAGGCTAGGCTTGTCGGCGGGTGTGTGAGAGACTCAATTTTGCAGCGTGATGTCCACGACATCGATTTAGCTACTAATTTGCTTCCCAATCAAACGATTAAAGCGCTAAAACTCTGTAATATAAAAACTATTCCAACTGGCTTAAAACATGGGACTATAACTGCAGTTCTAAATCAAAGATCTTTTGAGATCACAACACTAAGGCATGATGTGAAATGTGATGGCAGGCATGCAAAAGTAGAATTTACCAATAATTGGCAAGCGGATGCTTCAAGGCGTGACTTTACATTTAACGCTCTATACGCAGATAAGCATGGCCATATATATGATTACTTTGGTGGTATAGAGGACTTAAAAGCGCGAAGGTTAAACTTTATAGGCAACGCTGAAGATAGAATTAAAGAAGACTATCTACGTATTTTAAGAGCATTTCGTTTTCATGCAAAAATATGTGTCGGAGATTTGAGTGATGAAATACTAAACGTATGCAAAAAGCATTCGCATATGATCCAAAACCTCTCTGGAGAGAGAATAAGAGATGAAATACTTAAATTGCTGGAGTGCAATGATCCTTTTCCAACACTTAAGAGCATGCAAGAATCTGATGTGTTACAAAAAATTATCCCAAAAGAAGTAAAATGCGAAATTCTGTCTTCGTCACTTCTTTTTGGCACTGGTGCACTAGTAAAATTAGCGTTACTTCTTAGGACTACTAAAAAAAATGACAGGCTAAGTCTTGGAGAATATGTAAGCAAATTTTTACGTCTTTCGAACAAGCAAAAGAAAAAGCTGCTATTTTTACTATCCAACGATATCAAAACAGAACTCTCAGAAAAAGAGCAAAAAAAATACATATCTTTATTTGGTAGAGAATTATATTGTGATTTAGTAAAAATTTGTGGCGTTGAGTCTGGAGAAAATGTTGATAAATACATTTCATTTGCTAATACATTCAATATTCCAAAATTTCCTTTATCTGGCGATGATTTAATAAGTATAGGTCACCAGCCAGGAAAAAGTTTAGGTAAAAACTTAGAGTTGCTCAGGCAACATTGGGAAGACAGCTCCTACACTTTAACAAAAGAGGAGCTGGTGCTTTATGCTAAGAGCCTACTTTAACTATTTTCTGGCGGTTTGATGGATATATGCTTGCAGTATTAGTGTGACTCATCGAGGAACTAGGTGTGCTTGCCTTGTTAGCACTAAGTTGATATGTATTTCTTTCCCCAAGGACGCGACTACACATTTTCTGGTTTGGAGATAAAAATTTATCTCTTATACTTGATGCTAGCTCTTGAACGTTATCTGAAAACTTTCTCATTTTAACTCTTACGACCCCTTCTGCGAAAGCCTTTTCACTCAGATTACCGCTCATAGAAGATGTTATCTCCTTCTCACTTTCTTTATCTAGTTTTAATTTGTTTATATATTTTCCAACAGGAAGTAGGAATTCTTGCGAAACATCTTCCAATTCCGTATAATCTTTTTCGCATTCTGCAAGTTTAGACCTCAATTCTTCATTTTCCTCTTTTAGGAGGACATTTTGTGAACGTTCAAGTTCTAGTTCCTGACTTACATCCTCTAGTTGTTTCTGTAATTCTTCATCCTCCTCTGTGCTTACTTCTTCCATACTATCGTAGTCTTCATCAATGAATTCATCACTTACTTCAGTTTGAATTCCTTCATCTTCACTCATTACTTCACTCTGGCTCTCTTTTACTGCTACTTCAGGTTTTAAATCAATTTGAGCACTTTCATCTGTTGTTTTAAGATCATCAGTCCGAATTTCATTACTTTCAGTAGTTTTATCGCAATATAGAATATTTTCCGCCCATTTGTTCCATTTCTTTGGTAGTATTCGTCCAATCGTTTTTAGGTACAACCAAGCAAATACAGTAGACCAACTGTATTTTTGTTTAACATTAATTTCATAATTAACCGTATTATTAATATTTGGCATAAAATTACCTTGTTTTTTAACTTTAATTTACAGAAAATTTTAATAGTAGTAAAGTTATATATATTAGTATAAATGTTAAATAAATACTAATGCAGGTGTCAAATTATGGTAAAGTCTTTGCTCGCCTAATACACTTTAAGCAGAAATACACATGTCTGTAAGTACAGCATTTGCTTTTCCTATCGCTCTTGCTAACACTTCCTGTTCATTGTTCTGATTTTTCACATTGATTACCTGAGCAGCTAAGTTTGCAGGAAAAGTGACCAAACTGACTTCCCATAATTCCACTTGTTTTAACACTCTAGCTCCGCTTTTATGATCAACATCATACTCTATAGGTATATAGCCGATGGAAAGTCCGTTAATTGCTCCAGTTTTGAGCATCAAATACACTTCTTCTGCTTTCTGAATACCCAAAAGTAAATGTGCGGTTATATACAGACCAACATCATTCTCATAAATATCTATGATACTACCTATAGGTTCGTCAGGATTATGCTGCCAAAGGAGTTTTATTTTATTTCTGTTTAAATTTTCCTTAAATGCTCCGGGTAAGATCAGGTCATTTTGTTTATCAACTATATTAAAAACGCTAGCATAACCAGAAAATACACCGTTTTCTCCTATGCTTTTTATTGACAATGGTGAATAGAGAAATTTCTTATTCATAAAGCCTCCTGTAGGTTATAGTATTGGGAATTCTGTTTGCACAATGCACTGCAA
Organism: Wolbachia endosymbiont (group A) of Nomada flava; assembly: GCF_964027055.1. Classification (NCBI taxonomy): domain Bacteria; kingdom Pseudomonadati; phylum Pseudomonadota; class Alphaproteobacteria; order Rickettsiales; family Anaplasmataceae; genus Wolbachia; species Wolbachia endosymbiont (group A) of Nomada flava. The sequence continues at coordinate 503,288 of NZ_OZ034725.1, forward strand.
TGTCAAATCTATTATATGCAGTTCTCTAAAAAGGGGAAGTATTTTTTTTAGTTACAAAATAATAAAGAGACTATGAAAGCAATAAAGATCCCAGCGTCACGCGCTGGGATGAAAGTAGGGGGAAGGGTAGCTGGCTGTATGTTATGCTATGAATGTAATCTATTATTTCTCATAACTGGCTCGATGGTAACATTTTCCAGTCTTGTAGAAGGACGATCAGCATTTCGGCCTAACTCTTCTAATCTAGCATTTCTCATGACTGGTTCGATGGTAACATTTTCCAGTCTTGTAGAAGGACTACCTGAGATTGTTGCGAGCAGCTTTTGTTGCAATTCTTTTATACTCATAATTAGCTCCTATTAAAGTTTAAATGTTGCTATTACATGATGTTATAGTTTTAATCAAGATAATTCTCTATAATTAAATTTTTTGAATGAAGAGATGACGATTCGTGTAGGAATTAATGGTCTGGGTAGAATAGGCAGAGGCGTATTGCGTGCTATTTTCGAAATAGAGGAATATAGCAAACAAATAGAAGTTGTAGCTGTCAATGGATCGCTCAGTGCAAAGCAGCATGCACATTTGATTAAATACGATTCTGTTCATGGCAAATTCAGTGGTGATATTGATTTTAATGAGTCTCAAAATTGGATTTCTATAAATGGCAAAAAGTTTTCTTTATATAGAGAACGGAGCCCTGAAAATATTCCTTGGAATGTTGATGTAATACTTGAATGTACTGGTGCATTTAACAAGCGTGAAGAAGCAATAAGGCACAATGCAGAGAAAGTAATTGTCTCTGCTCCAGTTCCGGATGCTGATGTCACTATAGTTTATGGTGTGAATAACGATATGCTCGAAAAAGAGCATAAAGTGATATCAGCAGGTTCTTGCACTACAAATTGCCTTGCTCCGATTGTGAAAGTCCTACACTCCAGTTTAGGTATAAAAAGCGGTTTTATGACTACTATACATGCCTACACGAATGATCAAAATGTTCTTGATGGTAATCATAAAGATTTGCGTAGAGCAAGGGCTTGCGGACTATCTATGGTGCCAACTACAACCGGGGCAGCAAAAACAATTGGTTCTGTCATCCCTGAATTAAAAGGAAAGCTAGATGGCACTGCCGTCAGAGTTCCGGTTAGCAATGTTTCTATGGTTGATTTTAAATTTACGACTGATAAGAAAGCGACCGTTAAAGAAATCAATGAAATGTTTAAGGATGCAGCTCTCTCCTCTACGTCATTCCAGCGCGTGACGCTGGAATCTAATTTCTGGATCCCAGTGTCAGCTACTCGGATGACATCAGAGGGTACTAAGATGACAGAGGGTTATCCAATGTCAAATGTACTTTCTATATGCACGGAACCTTTAGTCTCAATAGACTTTGTACATAACCCTTATAGTGCAATTGTGGATTTAACTGGTACATATATTACAGGCGACATCTGTAGAGTTGCAGCGTGGTACGACAATGAGTGGGCTTTTTCGCTGAGAATGTTAGATATAGCACTATTGTGCTATAGTAGAGTATGAACTGGAACTCAAACAAATACGCCTCATTTTATGAGCACTTTGCGGAACTCAGAAAAAGAGTTATCTTTTGCTTTCTATTTTTTTGCGTTGCTTTTGGTTTTTGTTATTACTTTAAGGAAAATATATACCGTTTTTTACTCGCACCTTTAATAGAAGCAACAAAAGGTAGCGAAGGTTTTTCTTTAATTTACACAGACTTAACAGAGGCATTTTTTGTGTATCTCCAAGTTGCAATAATGAGCGCACTTTTGTTTTCTTTTCCTGTGTTTGCATGGCAATTTTATATGTTCTTAGCACCTGGGTTATATAAAAGTGAAAGGGCAGTGTTGTTGCCATACTTAATTGCAACACCGGTTTTATTTGTAACGGGAGCTACTGTAGTCTATTACTATATATTTCCTTTAGCCTGGAAGTTTTTCATCACTTTTGAACATAGTGGGAAATCTTTCGGTATACCAATAGAGTTTATGCCATCAGTTAGCGAATATTTAGACCTTGTTCTCCAATTTATGTTTGCATTTGGCACTGCATTTCAAATTCCAGTCATACTCACATTAATGGTGAGAGTAGGGTTACTCACTACACAAAATTTGTCAAATAAACGCAGAATCGCGATAGTGGTAATTTTTATTATTGCTGCAATCTTAACTCCACCTGATGTATTAAGCCAAGTAGGGCTTGCAATACCTATGCTGATTCTATATGAATTGTCCATTCTGATATGTAGGTATATTGAAAAAAAGAAGACAAAGATTTAAACAAAGGAATCCCTCTTATCTCCTTTATATCACATTTTTAACTTACAACATTCTTATTCAGGACTTAAATATGGAAATGTTTCATAAATTGATTGTAATACTTTGTTAAGTTCAGCCTTACTTTTGATGATCAATAATACTGTATCATCACCTGCTATAGTTCCTATAATTCCTATGTTTTTGCTATTATTTAATGAATAAATAACATACTTCTGATCTAGAAAGTAAGCCAGACTGCTAGCTTGTCCTGGTTGGGTATGTAGTACTATTAAACCAAAATCCGAAATTTGCATATTAAGTATCAATGGTAATTGATACTGGTTGATATCGATTACTTTATATACACCAGCAACTTTGGCAATTTTAAGTTTTTTTAATTTTCTTGATAAAGTAGCCTGAGGAATGTTGTGCCCTCTTTCTTTAAGCAAGGTCTGTAAATCGCTCTGCTCTAAAATTTCATGATTTTGAATAATATTTAAAATATGTTCACCTAGTGTGTTGTCATGCATTATGCATTTTCCTCATATTGAATATGTAATAAGTATATTTGAAATTATATTCATTATTCCTTGACTATTCAATTTTTAATGTCTATACTCATAAGATGAATAAAATATGAATATAAATTAGTAATATGAAAAAATATATTTTAAATGCTATTATAGTGATAAGTATTCTATTAACAGGATGTAAGGAAGATAAACACGATAATATCATTAGATTTGCAATTTCTGCAGATTATCCACCTTTTGAATATTATAAAAATGGTAAATTTACTGGCTTTGACATTGAGCTTGCTCAATTAGTAGCAAAAGAGTTAGGTAAAGAAGCAATGTTTAAAGATATGCAGTTTAGTACTATATTTGCAGCATTACAAAGTAATTCTGTAGATGCTGCTATATCTACTATTGGTAGCACAGAAGAGCGTGAAAAAAATTTTGATTTTTCAAATAGTTATTATACAGGGGAATTTGGTATTCTATATCACAAAAATAAACCCATAGCCGGTATAAACAATTTAACTCACAAGAAGATAGCCGTTCAACTAGGAACTGTCATGGAAATTTGGCTAAAAGAGCATGTTCCTACAACAGCTCAAATTATTGCTATGGACAATAATAATCAAGCTGTAGAAACATTAAAGTCTGGTCATGTTGATGGCGTCCTAATTGATGAATTCCAAGGTAAAGTATTTAGCAAAAAAAATCCTGGTCTATCATGGTCAGCCATCGCTAAGTCAGATAATGGTTATTCTATTGCTGTGAATAAAGGATCTGATTTAAAGGATAAAATAAACGAGGCGTTAAAAAGTTTAGAAAGTAAAGGTGTAATACAAAAGATAGCAGAAAAATGGCTAGGAGATAACTGATGCAAGAATTAATTTCTAATTTCTTGTTTGTTGGAACAGGCCTTGCCTTTACTTTAAAATTATTGATTGGAGGACTGCTTTTAGGTATGAGTCTAGGAGGGTTATTTTCAGTACTCAGATATAATAAGATCTGTATTCCATTAATTAATGGAATTATATCTGTAATACGTGGCACCCCCCTTATATTACAGTTAAGTGTTGTTTATTTTATGACTCCAACCATTGCAGGAATTAAATTAAACATATTTAGTGCTGGCATTATAGCATTTGGTCTAAATAGCTGTGCTTATATTGCTGAGATTTTACGAGCTGGTATTGAAACTATATCAAAAAACCAGTTTGAAGCAGCTAAAACTTTACAAATACCTAGTTTCTATATGTGGAGAGATATTATATTACCACAAGTTGTTAAAAATATTCTTCCTACAATGATAAATGAGATCATTGCACTTCTTAAAGAAACGGCATTAATCTCTACTATTGGTGGTATTGATATTATGCGCTCTGCGCAAATGCTTGCAGCAGAACAATTTACTTATTTTATACCACTTTGTCTTGCTGGGGCTTATTATTACGCTCTTGTATTACTAATTGAATATATAGGCAAAAAGATTGAACAGAAAGGTATACATGATAAAAATGCATAACGTTTGTAAGTTATTTAATAATGTTCCAGTACTTAATAATATTAACCTGATTATAGAACAATCTATAGTTGGTCTTGCTGGTCCTTCTGGTAGTGGTAAATCAACATTGTTACGTTGTATACAAAAACTCGAAGTTTTAGATTCTGGTAGCATTGAATGCAATGATAGTACTGGTTTTGTATTTCAGGATTTTCAACTTTTCCCACATATGACTGTCTGGGAAAATCTTACATATGCTCCCAAACTTAAAAACAAAACTCAGGATCAAAGTGATTCACTACTTGAGTCTTTGGGTATTGCCTCTAAAAAAAATGATTACCCTAGTAATCTATCCGGTGGGCAAAAACAGCGGGTTGCGCTTGCCAGAAGCTTAATGATGAATCCAAGGATTCTATTATGCGATGAGCCAACGTCTGGTTTAGATGTAGCAACAATAGTCGACGTTGTGGAACTACTACAATCAGTTAGAGATATGGGTATTACTATGATTATCGCTTCTCACAATTTGGATTTTTTAACAAAAATATCAGATCGGATTATTTTGTTAAAAAACGGAAAAATAATTGTAGATATCAATCCTAAAGAAATTGATGAACCAACAAACTATTTAAAAAATAATTATTAAAAGAGAATCACTCATATCATACTGAGAGCTATAACAGATCTTAGCATCGAAAATTACATAATGTATATTATGGAAAATAAATTACATAATATAAGAAGCAACGCTAAGAATAAAATCACATAATATAGCAAACTATAGCTAACCCAAGAAAGATTTTCCTACGTCATACCGCCGCGATATCTCAGCATAGATTCCGCTAACAAGTAGCGGAATGACGAATTTTTGTTTTTCAAACTGTCGGTAAATCTAAGTCAGTTTAGCTATATGTGTCAAGCACTGGGATGACACCCTCCTGATGGGCCAAAATCACAATGTTCGTACAGTTATGGAATGAATCGCGGTATGACGTGTTGCTTTGATCAGCTATAAAGATGATGCTGCGGAAGTTTTTAGTACTTGCTCGCAACTTTCAACAATTTAATAGCACTGGTGTTTACAACCTCTCCGCCGACACGCTTAGTGACAAAAAACCTCACATAAGGTTTATTCGTATAAGGGTCTCTTAATATTCTCATTCCTCTGTTATCTACAATCTTATAAGCTTGTTTGAAATCTGCCATCGCAATTACTGGTAGCTGATTGTTTGGCGCTGGTGGCATATCGGCAGATTGATATACTGGTATTCCCATTAAAGTATCTGGAGCTTCAAGCGACAGACTTGGCTGCCAGAGATACTGACCTGTTTGAGATTTTAGCAGCCTGATATCCTTCAACGTACTCCTGTTCATCAAAAATGACGCATTTTTGGAATAATATTCGTCCAGAGAGTAATACAACATCATTATTGAATCACTATCTAATTTTTCAGTTTTAACTTGCTCTATTTTATTATAACTGTTTCCATTTTCATAAGCTAAAATTCCTTTTGGTTGAAAAGTGCCCTCACCCTTAATGAAGGCTTCGCTTTCTTCCTTACTAAAAGTCTCGGCAATCTTTTCCACCAGCCAACTCTCAACATCGACAAACGCATCATCGAGTAACTTTTGTGATATTTGTGGTTGAGCATATAACTCGTAAGTTGTGACGGAAATCTTTTGGATTTTGGGCGTGTCCGTATCTTTTGCAAAATCATACTTAGACTTATTGCCACCGTCCTCATCATCTACTGTTTCACTGCTCCAACCTGCACCGGCGCGGTCAAAATCTTCTATAATGTAATCCAATGTTTCAGTAGAGATTCTTTGACTGGAGCATATTTGTCGCATTGGGGACGAATCAGTTACGCGCTTGTTTATGCGTTTTACAATATGCGGAGTAACTAGATACCCCCCGATATCACTGTCATCTCCACTGAGGGTTTTGTGTGATAAACCGCTTTCCATTCCCTTGCGGATATAATCAGAAAAATATTTATCGCTTGTGCTAAAATCTGTATTTACTTCTGGGCGTTGAGCTGCAGTTTCGATCAAGTCTAAACGCTCTTTGCAACTATCAATGGCATTATTTACCTTGCATAGCTGCTCAATTGTTGCAGAATCAGCACGCCCTTTGCTTTCAATTTCTTTTAGTTTGCGATCATTTATTAATTTAAATTGCTCCCATGATGAAGCGAGTTCATTGATACGGTGAGCGATATCGGTAAGTGACATAATAGCCTCCTTTGAAAATGAAATAAAAATGGAAATAAGGTAATAGGAATGGCATCCATAGATGTTTCCCACAGTTGTACGAATATTGCAATATGGTACATAGTAAACGATGTCATTCCAGTGCTCCCTTTCTTGTCATCCCAGTGCTTGACACTGGGATCCAGCTTCTATGCAACTTAATTAAAAACGTTTGTTTTAGCGTAAGACAACTACCTTTAGCTCATCAGCTCAGTTATAAGCAAAATTTCTGGATTCCAGTTTCAAGCACTGGAATGACATCATCTGTTGTGCAATTTACCTTTAAAAATGAATGTTCGTACAGTTATGTGCTTGGCACTGAAATGGCATCATTTTTTATCTGTTGAAAATGTAAACCGAAAAATAGCGTGGCACTTTGTGCCACGCTTAGTACTGTAAGCTTAATCCAGTAATTAAATTAAGCGAGGTAAAATAAAAGGTAATGACACTATATAATGTTCGTTCTTTTATGTCAAGCACTTTTTTGAATTTTTTTGGTGATAATTTTTATCCAGTTATTTTATTATTGTAGTATAATTTCAATGCCAGATACTATCATTATGATCACTATCTAAATTTAAATCGTAATTATCATCAAATTTATATATCCCCTCCATCTCTTCTCTATGCAATTCATGTGAATCACCTAAAGCTTTTTGATTAGAAACGTCAACACAATACTGTAACAGTGCTCTTAATGCTCCAGCACTATCTTGATCTAAATTAAAATTGCTAAAATCAAATTTCTGCATATTCTCCACATGTCCTTCTCTACATAACCTACATATCTTAGCAAAAGCCCTTTCACTTTCTCGACTCCAAGCATTAAGAAAGTAAGGATCTACTACTTTGCTAAATTGTTTCTCTATCTCTTCAAGAGAGCTCTCTGGATTAAGTTCTAATATTACTTTGAAAATCCCACTGCCATGGAATCTATAAAATTTACTAGATAAGCTATCTTTTACAAAATTAACTGCATCATCTATTGTAACACCAGAGCGAGATTCAAATATCATCTCAAATGCTCCATAACAACTATCAATACCAAAATTAATTACCTCTTCTAAGGAAATTTGTGGCTTATTCCTCAAGATAACTTCTAAACTCTTGACAAAATTATGCCCATGCTGACCCATAGCATGGGTTTTCCCATTTATTGTATAATGATATAGCTTCTTATTTTTTATTATATGCTTATTGCACTGGTAGATATGTAGCTTATTCAATTTGCCAGAATATTCCTCTATTTCCTTATCTGGTAATTTTGAGCGGAATTCCTTGATTACTTCGCGTATTATTCTATTGATATTACTCATGCTTATTCCTAATTAATATGTTAGTATTTTTATAAATTAAGTTATTATATTAAAATTCTTTCATGGATTTCAATATTAGCTCCGCACTACTTGTAGTTTTTGTAATGGGTCTGCCAATGACGATATAATCAGCTCCTGAATTTATTGCTTCTTTTGGTGTTGCTGTTCTTTTTTGGTCGTCATGACCTGGATCTATACGAATTCCTGGAGTAATAATTTTCAAGTCTTCACCGCATTCTCGGCGCACTTCTTGAGCTTCTAGTGCAGAACAGACTATTCCATGGAGTCCAATCTTTTTTGCAAGCTTTGCAAGCAAAATTACCTGTGATTTTGCCTCTCTTGCTACTCCAAGCTCGTTTAAATCCTCATTGCTCATACTAGTTAGCACTGTCACTCCAATCAGCTTTATTTTTGTGCCTTGCACTACACTTAGCGCTTCTTCAAGCATTTTTGTTCCACCGCTGATGTGCAGAGTTAACATTTCAACGTTCAGAACTTTTATTACTTCAACTGTTTTAGCTACAGTGTTTGGAATGTCATGCAATTTCAGATCTAAAAAAATTGGTACATTGCATTTTGCAACTTCTTGCACTCCAGAAAGACCTTGAGCAGCAAAAAATTCTAATCCCAGCTTTACCATGCCAACTTTACCACGCAGAGCATTAGCTAGAGAAATAGCCTTATTTAAGTCTTGTGTATCCAGTGCGCATATTATTGGATTCATTATCTTGCATGATTTATCTTATAATAAGACTCATTGTTGTGTTTTGCAAATACTTTCACTCTGATTGAACTGACTGCGTTCATAAGATTCTGTCAATAGTGAATTTGGCAACTTGGTCGGGGTGGATGAGCGACTGACAAATAATGATTCATATCCAAGATCTTCCAGCGAAGAAGAAGGCGTTTCGTCTGGCAAAAGCCGTGCAATTTCTCCTTGTAACGCAGACTTTAATATTTGAATCGTATCTAATATTGCTTTTCCATCATTATTTCTTATTGGTTCTTCTATATTGTCTGTTACGCATCTTAGAGGTTGTCCGGAAACAAGTAAAAGGCTATAATATCTGAAATTTTAGTACGGGGTAAAGATGAGAAAAAAGTATCCAACAGATCTAAGCGAAAGGGAATGGGCAAGAATAGAAAAACACTTCAGAGTATCATACAAGAAAGGAGGAAGGCCGCCAAAGTATAGCAAAAGAGAAATATTAGAAGCAATTTTCTATGTATTGCGTACAGGGTGTCAATGGCGGTATTTACCAAATGATTTTCCGCTATGGAAGACTGTGTATGAGCAGTTCAGGCAATGGAAGAAGCAGGGAATTTTTGAGAAAATGAATTATGAAATATAGTAGAAGAAAAATAGGAAGGAATGAGCAGCTGAGTGCCTGTATAGTAGATAGTCAATCTGTAAAGACTACAGAAAAGGGGGGATCAAAGGCTATGATGGAAGTAAAAAAGTAAAGGGTAGAAAAAGGCATATAATTACAGACACTCAGGGTTTTATACTAGGTTGTTACGTAGGCGCTGCTAACGAAAATGATAGAGATGGTATTAAAATAGCATTAAACAATATGAGAACAAAATATACTAAAGTTAAAAAAATGTGGGCTGACATGGGATACCAAGGAAGAAATTTAAAGAATCACATAAAGGAAGAATATGACATAGATATTGAAATTGTTAAAAGGCCTCCATGTAGATTTTGGGTGCACAAAGATACGCCACCTGAGCTACTACCAACAAGAGAACAAGGGTTTAAAGTACAGCCAAGAAGATGGGTTGTAGAAAGGACTTTTGCTTGGGTTAATAGGAATAGAAGGCTATCGAAGGAGTATGATTTACTCACAACATCCACTGAGAATTTCATATACCTAGCTATGAGTAGGGTTATGTTAAAGAGGGAATATGCTTGAATTTACTTGTTTCCGGACAACCTCTTATCAACAGTTGCGCAAAATTCACTTGTTTTTCTTTCTCTTTCAAAAAATCTTCTATTTGACTGTCTCGTTCTAAAAGTGAATTTCTTAAACTTTTTACTTCATTATTACAATCTTTTCTTATCCCATCTAACTCAAAAGATTGATTTTTAATTAAACCATTTGCTTCATCTAACTCTTCAAATTTCTCTTTTAATTCTTTAGATAAATTTTTCTTTTCTTTGTTGACCTCTTTAATTTTACATTGTAGCTTATCTAAGTTTGCATGCAGCCTTTCTTGTTCTTCACGTAATTCCTCTACTTCTTTAGAAAGTTTATTTTTTTCCTTATTCAATGCCTCTACTTTTTCACTAAATTCATGTTTTTTCTCACGTAGTGCCTTTTGTACTTCACGTAACGTTTCTATTCTATCATTCAACCCCTTATTCTCTAGCTCTAAATGTTTATTATCATCCACTTCCATCTTCAGCTTTGCAATAAATCTACTTCTTTCTTCCAACTGTTTCTTCAAACATGAGATTTCAAGTTTTAATTTCTCTTCCTGCTCATTAAGCTTACCTATTTCCTTTCTTGTTTTGTCCAATTCATTGTCTATTTCAAACGTACGATTCTTTGCTGTTTCTAATTTTTTCTCTAAAGATTTTTTTTCTTCAAGAAGAGATTCTCTCTCAACTTCTGACTCATTTACTTTCTGATCCAATTTTTTTACTCTCTTGTCTAAATTTTGCTTTTCTTGAGTTAATTCATGTTTTAATTTTTCCACTTCTTTGTTTGCAGCTTCTTTTTCCAGAGTTATTTTATTTTCTAACTCTTGCTCTTTCTGAGCGAATTTATTTCTCTCAACTTCCAGTTTCTTATTATTACCAATTATTTTATACGAAAGTGCAAGCACCAAAACAGATAATGTAGCTAAAGCAAGAATTAGAGGAAGAGGCACATTAGAAGTTACAGTAAGTGCTAAAGATGTAAGTAACGTAAGAGTAGCTAAGGAACTAGCTATAAAATAAAATGCGTTAGCTTTGTTAAACAAATTGCTCATTACTCCCCTCCCCCCCACGTTCAGCAGTCTTGTATATATTTATTAAAATTCTCTTATCTGTGGAGGAATTATAGTGCTGCACCTACAACAAACTTTCCTTTTTCAGCCTGCTAGCTAAAAAATGACTTAGACCTTATGTATCGAGTGTACCATTGTACTTATAATGTCTAGTTAGCTATTGATCGGGGTAGAACATATACTGGTATATCCAGAATCACATAAAGCGTCATTCAGGTTATATGATGGTCTGGATGTGTATTGCTGTGATTCTCCTATAGAATTTTCAATTTTCCCGTTAGTCTGCTTATTCGACACCTTTTTAATATTATGAGTCTTCTTAAAACTTCGACAAATAACCGCAATCTTAGTATTGTTAAGTACTTTACTTCCACAATCTTCTATTTCCTTTAATAAACTAATCAGATTTGCTGGTGAAAAATTCTCATTAGTATTGCGTAAAATTGTGTCAATAAATATATTTTGCAATTCTTTCTTCTGAAAATACTCATTTATTATTTTTTTACGTGTGTCTGTGTCTAATGTAGGAATCTTAATGTGTATGGACAAACGACCTCCCCTAATAAGTGCCCTATCTAAAACACCTAAGTGATTAGTTGCAGCAATCACCGTCACACCTTTTCTAGATTCAAATCCATCCAATTCAGCTAATAAATTATTTAAAGATTCTACATTATTATCACTGCGTATTTTGCCAATGCTATCAATTTCATCTATAAAAACTATACAAGGAGTGTTTTTTTTGCTTTCTCAAAAACCTTATTTATATTTGACACATTAAGCAAATCAGATCCAGAAACACTTATAAATGCAGATTTGAATCTAGTTTCACTTGCAATCGCCTTAGCAGTCATAGTCTTACCAGTTCCTGGTGGACCATACAAAATGTATCCTTCTCCATTTTCTAGAGCATCTGGTTCATAAATCATCATCAACTTTTGTTTTATATTGTTTGGAAGTATAACATCATCAAATGTTATCTTTCCTCTTTCTTCATCTTTTTCATAAAACTTCATCCGCAGCTCTTCTTTTACTTCAACTTTCTTTATGAGACTACCAAGCCTTTCTTCTAATTCCTCTTTTGTTATGAGACTACCAATTAGCTTTTCCATTTCATCGCTAAGCTTCTTACTTAGCTCTTTCATTTCACCTTTTGTTGTAGCATTATTAGCTTGCTTTGAAATTTCATCTAATCTTGCCGTGAAACTACTAATTAGCTCTTCCATTTCACCTTTTGTTGTAGCATTATTAGCTTGCTTTGAAATTTCATCTAATTTTGCCGTGAAACTACTAATTAGCTCTTCCACTTCATCTTTTTTTGCAGCACTACCAATTAGCTTTACAATTTCATTGTATTGACTACTAAGCCTCTTATTTAGCTCTTTTAGCTTTTTGATTTGAGGCTCTAAGCTTTGTATTATATTTTCTTGCTCTTTAGCTAATCCATTTTTTTCATTAGGTTCTGCTTTTTGTGCATCAAGCTTTTTATTCTGGCTGATCATTTTACATGAAAGTGCAAGCACCAAAATAGAAAGTATAGATAAACTCAAAGCAACAGGAAGAGCTACATTAAAGGCTGCAATTGGAGATAAGAATGCAACATAAGGAGCAACAGCAAGTGTCCCAGATGCAAGCAATACCAAAGTAGCAAGAGCACCAGCTATAAGATACGGTGCATTGGCTTTATTATATAAATCCCCCATTATTATTCCCTCATACTAATAATGATTACAATAGCATGGATATTAAAGGAAGTAAAGCTATAAAAATCAGTATAAGTCTATATTCACTATGTATTTTCCGTCTTCAGTTTCAAGCTCAGACTGCATCCACTCTATCGTTTCCGCATTGCAAACTGCCTGCAAATCATTCTGTGCGGATTGATTCAATTTGTCCTCTCGTAGATCTGCTTTTATCATCAACTTTTTTATCAGATGCTTAACTGATACATTATTATCTGCCTTTATCTTTCTGATAATGTTTAATATCTGAATAACATTATCTCCCATTTCCTCTGAATATTTATCGTAGATAAGTTCTTCTTTGCTCGGCCAATTACTTTGATTGTGTAGAGAATTATAACTATACAACTGGTGGTATATCTCTTCTGTAATGTAAGGCAAGAAAGGTGCAAATAACCGCAAAATAATATTCAGTACATACGCCAAGCTTTGTTTTGCACTTAAACTGCTTCCATACGCACGTTTTTTTACTAATTCCAAGTAGTTATCACAAAAATCCTTCCAAAAAAATTCTTCTACTGCACTCAAAGCTTCGCAGTATTCAAACTGTAATAGGTTATTCGTTGCTCTTTCTATAACTTTGTATAACTTAGACAATATCCACTTATCCATTGTCTCGTGAGCAGAATTTATGCTCATCACTTGATGCTTTTCCATGAACATGGAAACAAACTTGCTAGCGTTCCAAAGTTTTGTAACTAGGCGCTTGCCAATTTTGAATATATTTTCAGAGTAGACTGTATCAACTCCAAGCCTTGAGTTCGCTGCCCAATAGCGCACTACATCAGCTCCATAAGTTTCAAGTATTACATGAGGAGTGATGATGTTACCCTTTGATTTACTCATCTTTTTCTTATCATCTGCTAAACACCAACCGCTGATCATAATGTTTTTCCAAGGTAAAGAATTTGCATGATAATGTGCCTTTAAAATAGTATAAAAAGCCCAAGTTCTTATTATCTCATGGCTCTGGCTGCGCAGATCTGCAGGAAATATCGTATCATAGCGATGATTTGGTAAGCTAAACTCACTGTTTACTGCCAGTGCACTCAGTTGAGGAGTAATTGAACTTGTGGCCCAAGTATCCATTACATCTTGATCTGGGATAATCTCTTCTTTGCTATACCCTTTTGGCAAGTCTTTGAGTGGATCTATAGGCAGGTTCTTTACTTCAGCTAGAATAATTTTGCCTTCTTCACCCTTACGTTTGGAATACCACGCTGGAAATGGCACACCAAAATAGCGCTGCCTTGAGATGCACCAGTCCCAATTTAGTCCTTCTATCCACACTTCCATGCGTTTACGCATAGTAGCTGGATGCCAATTGCATTCTTTTACTTTATCTAACACTTGAGCTTTTTGCTCTAAGATCTTGATAAACGATTGATAAGTAGGCAATATCTCAAGTGGTGCACCAGATCTTTCTGCACACTTAACAGAATGAGAAATGTTAGTGCTTTCTATCAAAAGTCCTTTTTTAGTTAGGATTTCGATCATCCTCTTTCTTGCTGCTACAATTTTTAGTCCATTTATTTCATTTAGTATATCGTCTGTCATCTGAGTAGCTGACACTGGGATCCATTCTTCTTTCTGATCACACCCACCCTCTTTTGTCATCTGAGTAGCCCTTTCTCCTGTCATCCCAGTAGCCCCTATGGTGTCATCCCAGTGCCCAGACACTGGGATCCATTCTTCTTCTTTCTGACCATACGCTGACATGATATCTTCCTCTGTCATCGCTGGCATTGGCTCTTTTTCCTGGATTCCAGTGTCAAGCACTGGAATGACATCATAAAGGCTTATTCTCCCATCCTGATCGATGATAATTTTCATCGGTAGATTATGCTTTTGCTGCCAATATATGTCGAGTTCATCACCGAATGTACAACACATAACAAGCCCGGTGCCTTTATCTATTTTAACCTTATCATCTGCTATTATTGGAACTTTCTCCTCTGTTATTGGCACTACCGCTGTTTTTCCGATCAGATGAGTGTAGCGCGTATCCTCTGGATGACAAAAAACTGCAACGCATGCTGGAAGTAGTTCAGGTCGCGTAGTTGCAATATTGATCTGCTCATTTTCTTGAGTAGAGAAAACTATCGTATTTAAGGATGACTCAAAAACTTTATCTTCTATTTCTGCTTGCGCAATCGCGGTTTTATCAACCGGGTCCCAAAGGATGGGCTGCATTTTTCTATACGCATATCCCTTATTATATAGATCAATGAATGACATTTGAGAAAGCGTCACAGTTTCCTTGCTGATCGTGTGGTATTCCAAATCCCAGTCATAACTAATGCCAACCGATTTAAATAATTCCTTAAATTCCTGCTTTGATTTCTCAATAACCTCATGGCACATTTCTATAAATTTTTCTCTGCCAACTTCTTTTGCACGGGTTTTATAGGTTTGTTCAACCAATCTTTCAGTGGGAAGCCCGTTATCATCAAACCCAATTGGGTAAAACACATCTTTCCCCAGCATGCGCTGAAACCTTGCAATAAAGTCCGTGTGGCAATAGCTAAATATATGGCCAATATGGAGTTTTCCCGATATTGTCGGTGGAGGTGTGTCTATAGTAAAAGTGTTATCCTTTTCACCATTCCACCTGTAAACTTTACTGCCTTCCCATAATATGTTGCATTTGTCTTCAATTTCTTTAAAGCCGTATTTTTCTTTTAACATAAATATTTCTTAAGTTTTAAGCTCTAAGTTAGCACAATTACGGCAATTTTACGCCAAAATTTTTTGTTTACGAACATAAATTTTCTATGCTATGATAAAAATATTACTTGACCTTAGGTTCTAAAGGTATTATGTGATGTTAATTATATATATTGAGGTTTAATATGTTTATGGAGATTAATGGTACAATAAAGGTTATCAATAATGAAATAATGCTTATTACAGCGCAAGATGATTTTAAAAAATTTCAAGAGTATGAAAACATTTCAAGTTCTAAAAAGTTTTATGCGGGTTTTTCACTAGGTAATAAGCAATTATATATTACCGGTTTGTTTGAAAAAGAAAAAAAAAATCAAGAAGATAATATTGTAATCATGCCTATATCTTCAGCTAACGAACAAGGTAGCGGAAAAGCTTCTGCTACCGTAGCAGCCATAAAAGCCCTGTTAGGCCTTGATGATCAAAAAAAAGAAGTTAAGGTGCAGATGCTTAAACATCCCAGAAAACAAGTAGAAGAATTGAAAACTAAAACACAAGAATTACAAGATCAATTGGACACAGCTCAGCAGGAAAAACAAGACTTAGAAGCTGAAGTGGAAAAACTAAAGGCAATAGATTCTACAGCGTTACAGCAGCAGTTAGAAGAGAAAAATGCTAAAATAACAGAATTGGAAGCATTAGATGCTGTGGCGTTACAGCAAAAGTTAACAGAGAAAGAGAATGAAATAACAGCATTAAAAGCTCAACAAAATACACAAGAAGTTGCGGACTTACAGCAACAGTTACAAGCTAAAGATGATGAAATAAATAAGCTAAATGATCAAGTTCAGCAGTTGCAAGCAGCACCAAATGATACTGCTGCTCAGTTAAAAGCTAAAGATGATGAAATAACTACACTAAATGCTAAAATTCAAGAACATGAACAGCAAGTTGATACATTAGCTGAAGAGAAAGCTAAAGTAGAAGAATTAAATACTAAAATAACAGAATTGGAAGCATTAGATGCTACGGCGTTACAGCAACAGTTAGAAGAGAAAGATGATGAAATAACACAATTAAAAGCTCAAAAGGGTGCAGTTGAGCAGAAAAAAACAGACTTACAAACTAAATTGACTGAAGCTAAGAAGAAAAATAAAGAATTAGAAGATAAAATCAAAGCAATTCAGCAACCAAAACAAAGCAATGGAGCGAAGTATACCGCTACTGTTGGTATGGGTCTTGCTGCTGGACTGATAGCATTTACTGCACTTGAACGTACAGTTAAGTTAGAGATGTTAGTAATGATTGGTATAGCAGTAGCATCTGCACTCGTAGCCGGTGGTATTACATATGCAGCATTACCTAGTACTCAAGTGAATAGAGCGGAAGTGCAAGGAGTAAGTGGGGGAAAAAACAAGGTAGCTTAACACAGTTTGTTGAGCTGAGACGTACGTGTCAAGTAAAACACTTGACGCGAACTTCAGTTTTTGTATTCCTTCATTAACATAATATAATTTTGTGCCGACTGCGCGATATGTTTAATTTCTTCATTCGACATCTTTTTGAAGAACTTTGCTGGCCTGCCAGCCCATATTTCCCCACTTTTTATTACTTTTCCATGTGTCACTAGCGAGCCAGCAGCTACCATAGCTTCAGACTCCACAACTGCATGGTCCATCACGGTAGAGCCCATACCAATAAACGCTTTATCATGCACCGTGCATGCGTGCAACATACAAAAATGTCCCACTGTGACCATACTGCCAATAATTGTGTCACCACCTGGGTTTCTATCCACATGAATTACCGTTCCATCTTGAATATTTGTTCCATTACCTATTTTTATTGATCCAACGTCCCCTCTGACCACACAATTAAACCAGATGCTTGCATCTCTTCCTATTTCAACCTTGCCTATGATATGCGAACCACCTGCGATGAAAGCACTTTCGTCTATTTTTGGTTCATAATCTTTGTATTTTAAAATGTGATACATATTAAGCCCAAAGTCTTATGCATATGTTAATCAAAATAAGGTAGGCAGTAAATATATACTTAGGTCTCAAGCTATTTGGGTGACAGATGTTCTTGACTTACGTGCTTTGTACTGCTAAAATTTTTATTTTCAGCCCTATCTATAATGTCAGTAGCGGTATTAAGTATATTTCAAATAATATTGGTTGTTGTGTTAGTAATTTTAGTGCTCTTGCAGCCGCCTGGAAGTAGTTCGTTAAGTGGTTTTAGTAATACACAACAGGGGGTCAATTCGATGATTCCGGTGAAATCTTCTGAAAACCCGCTCAGCAGAATAACGGCTATTGTTGCTGGATTGTTTATTATAAACACATTGCTATTGTCAGGATTATGTTCAAAAGACGTACATAAAAAATCGATCGCAGAAAAAATTATATTAGAAAAAAAGCAAGAAAGTGAATCTACTTCTGTTCCATTTGAAAATTAATGAAGGAAGCTAAATTTATCTTTGTCACAGGTGGAGTTGTGTCATCGCTTGGTAAAGGCTTAGTTGCTTCGAGTGTTGGTGCGCTTCTTCAAGCTCACGGTTTTAAGATCCGTATCAGAAAACTTGACCCGTACCTCAACATTGATCCTGGGACAATGAACCCAACTCAGCACGGAGAGGTGTTTGTTACCGAAGATGGTGCTGAAACTGATTTGGATCTTGGGCATTATGAGCGTTTTACTGGAATTAAAGCAACAAAAGATGACAATATAACAACTGGTAAGATATATCATGAGTTATTGAAGAAAGAGAGGCGTGGTGATTATCTGGGCAAAACTGTGCAAGTCATTCCTCATGTGACAGATTTGATCAAATCGTTCATTTTTAATGGTACGGAAGGTTTAGATTTTGTAATATGTGAAATAGGCGGAACTGTAGGTGACATTGAAAGCCAACCATTTTTGGAGGCTATACGCCAAGTTAACTACACATTAGGAAAACAAAGAGTTATCCTGATTCACTTAACTTTAATACCATATCTTACCGCAGCGCAAGAATTAAAGACAAAACCAACGCAGCATTCAGTTCGAGAGTTAAATTCCGCGGGGTTACAACCAGATATTATATTATGCCGCAGTGAGAAAGAAATTTTCGATAATCAAAGAGAGAAAATAGCTAAGCTTTGCAATGTTTCTTTATCTAATGTGATACCTGCCCCTGATGTGAGTCATATATATGAGTTACCGGTGTTGTATAGCAAATGTGGGCTCGATACGCAAATTTTGGAGCACTTTCATTTAAGTAAGCCAAAACCAAGCTTGACTGAATGGGATCAAATAGTGCACTCTATAAGGCACCCAACACAGGAAGTTACTGTATCTATAGTGGGAAAATACACCGAATTCCCTGATGCGTATAAATCACTAGTTGAAGCATTAAATCATGGTGCGATTAGTAATAAAGTCAAAGTAAGGATAAATTGGGTTAACTCAAGAGAGAAGGAAGAAAAACCTATAAATGAAAAACTTATAGGAGAGAAATTACAGAATTCTCATGCAATCCTTGTCCCAGGGGGGTTTGGTGATGACGGAGTAGAGGGTAAAATATTAGCAATAAATTATGCCCGTACAAATAATATCCCATTTTTCGGAATTTGCCTTGGTATGCAGCTTGCAATTATTGAGTTTGCTCGTAACGTTATTAAGCTTGAAGATGCACACTCTGAAGAATTTCATAACTGTAAACATCCAATCGTTAAGTTAGCTGGCGATCAAGATGACGATCTTGGTGGAACCATGAGACTTGGGGCATACAAATGTAATATAAATGCAAACTCTAAAATGATGGATGCATACAGTAACACTACTATTTCAGAAAGGCACAGACATAGATATGTAATCAATTCAGATTATAAAGATGATTTGGAAAAAAATGGACTGCTATGCAGTGGCATATCAGAAGATGGAACGTACATAGAGGCAGTGGAGTTAGAGAGTCATCCGTGGTTTATTGGTGTGCAGTTTCATCCAGAGTTTCAATCAAAGCCGTTTTCTCCTCATCCTCTTTTTGTATCATTTATTGAAGCAGCGGTTGGTAAAAACATAAAAATTTGATAAATAAAACTAATAGAGAAGGTTAGGTGTTAAAGGATTTTGTATCTTTATATGAGTATGTAAAAGAATTATTAGAATACACAGGTGCTGACAATGTCAGCGAAGAAGAACTAGATAAACTGGAGGATAAAGCAATAGTAGCTGTAATACTGGATATAGAAGAAAAATATGGTGTAAGAGAAGCAAATCAATTCAAATCGATAGAAGAAATAAAAGAATATTTAAAACGGGAAACAGATAATTATCATTCAAAGCAATTAACTAGAATTCAAAGTGAGCATGATTATACAGGCTCACATAATACATCCTTGACTAACGTTACTCCTTATGAATACAATTAGCTAAGTGATGAAGGCTATATATCGCCTTGTGAAGAAAATGTTGTAGTTGTTGAGTCAAACCCAAGTAGTAAAATTTACGACTTACGGAGGATAGAAAAATTAAAAAAAGAAAATTGTATCTGTTGAAAATAACAAGTGTTCAAGTATCAATATATGGAGCTTGCCATAGAGCAAGCCAAACTTGCTCAGAAAAATGGTGAGGTGCCAATAGGTGCTGTAATGGTTAGTGGAGACAATATCATCTCCTCTGCACACAATATATCTAACGATCCAACTGCACATGCAGAGATGTTAGCGATCAGACAAGCATTTTCAACTTCCACGCTTTGTGATACTGATATGTACGTAACATTAGAACCATGTCCGATGTGTGCTCAAGCTATTTCCTTTGCCAGAATTAAACGATTGTACTTTGGAGCTTATAATCCAAAAGGTGGAGGAATTGAAAATGGTGCTAAGATATTTCAATTTTGCAGCCATATACCTGAAGTTTATGGTGGAATATTAGAAACAGAATGCTCTTTTTTGTTAAAGGATTTTTTTGAGAAACTAAGGAACATTTGATAAATCGTCATGCTACTTGTTTTCCGATACAAAATCGTCATCCCGCTACGTGTTAGCGGCTAGATACTGCGGCGGTATGACGTGGTTGTCATTATTCCGCTACTTGTTTTCCGATACAAAATCGTCATCCCGCTACGTGTTAGCGGGATCTATGCTAGGAGATACCGTGACGGTATGGCGGTTAAGTAATTCGTCATTCCAGCGCGTGACGCACAACTATACAAACATTGTCCACCAGCAGGGTGTCATCCGAGTAGCTGACACTGCCCTCCTTTGTCATCCCAGTGCCCAGACACTGGGATCCAGAAGACTTAATTTTAACCAAGTGGCTGCATAATAAAGGCTGGATTCCAGTGTCAAGCACTGGAATGACATTACAGGAACACTGGGATGACATCATCCTTTTCTCTGGATTCCAGACTGGAATGACAGCAGTCCTACGTCATACCGTCACGGTATCTCTAGATCCCGCTAACAAGCAGCGGGATGACGGTTGTCAGGGTGTCAGCTACTTAGATGAAACCCTTTCCCGGTCTATCAAATCACATAGGAGAAAACTAAGACCAATCAAATTTCTTATCTTGCGGTTTTATTTGCAATATTGCTACCACACTGACCAACAAGCAGAAGACTATATAAAGCCCAGCAGCAAGGTTTGTTTGAGGAAATGTTACAGTCAACCAAATACAAACCATAGGAGTAAATCCTCCATGTAACGCATAAGAGATATTGCGTGATAAGCTCACACCACTAAATCTAACATTGGTAGGAAAGAGTTCAGATGCAACTATTCCTATAGGATTTATACCCCTTTCTATTATAGAAAGAGCCATTACACTAAGCATAATTATAAGATAACTTTTATAGTAGTATGCAGTAGATAACACAGGACAACACAGTACCATTGTGATCACTGTAAATAAGATTGCAGTGCGCTCTTTTCCTACTTTATCAGCTAACATTCCGAGCGCTATTGAAGATACCGGCATTAATATACTGGTTATAATGAGCACAATTTCATTGACATATGTTGTTACATACGTCTCAACCGACACTATTTCTTTTGCAATTGTTCGAAGAAATATGGTAAATCCAACAGCAACATTAACAGGTACAGATATTAAAACGGCAAGTAACAGAGCTCTCTTGTAGCGTTTTATAAGCTCTATTATTGGCAAATCAGATAAATTCCTTTGTTTTCGACTTTCTTCATATGCTGGAGTTTCTCCTAATGTGTATACACTATATGCGCTGATTAACCCCAAAACAAATGAAAAAGTAAACGGCAACCTCCAACCCCAAGCGTTAAAATCAGTGTTTTTTTTGCAGATGATCACTACAATCACAGAGAGCAAGATGCCAATGGAGCGACCAAAACTTATTATTCCAAAAAACATTCCTAGTTTTTTCTTATTAGGTAAATGCTCTATGAGATAAACAGAACTGCCTCCTTGTTCAGCGCCAAGCGCAATCCCTTGTGTCACATGGATTGCAAGAAGCAATATAGTGGAGGTTATACCTATTTCACTATAACCTGGAATAAACGCAACGAGACTAGACGGAATCGATATTAGCAAGATAGCGATTGTTAATGCCATTCTCCTTCCATACCTGTCACCAATGTGACCAAATATGAATGCGCCAAGTGGCCTTACCATAGCACCCAGTCCTGCAATTCCAAACAATTGCAGTATGCTGTAGTAAACATCTTTTGCACAACAAAACTCTCTACTAATTATGTTAACCAGATCGATAAAGAGCATATGGTCATACCATATTGCGATTCTGCAGAGAATAGCTGATATCAACACCCTTGTTTGCACTAAATTCAATTCGTAAATGTTTGCTTATTCTATTCTGGCTGCTTTTTGGGATTTTGCAACCTAAGGTGTGGGTTGACTTTTTTATTATGGTGTGTGAAACTAAAATGTTATTAACATAGGGACAAAGTTATGGTGGGTGTAATTTATTTAGCGATGCTAGGCGTGGCAGCAATAATAGGAGCTATAATAGGCACTTTAATAGGTCTCTTACTAAGTTTCACTAGTCTTTCACCTCTGATAATAGGCGGAACTGTTGGAGCCATCTATGTAGTGCCATTAATTGCAGCTTTCATAACAATTCTTTTGTATCCAATTCCATATGAGCGTCATAGCGGGTTAACATTAAAAGAAACTGCGTGTCTAGCTGGCTTGTTTATTGGAAGTGTTGCAGCCGGAGTTGGCCTTGTTGCATGTGGCTTGACTCCAATAATTAAAGTAGATTCTTTATCGTCTTTATCAACTACAGTTAGTTCTTTGTTAGCTATGGGAGCTACAATACCAGTACTTCTGATTGCAACTGCAATTGGAGTAGCTATTGTAATCGAGCTTGCTGAGCAAGCTAAGGAGTACATATCAGGTAAAATAATGCAAGCAGAAAAAGAACCTGTGACTGATACACATGAAGAACCAGGCTCTAAAATGGAAGAAACAGAAGAAGAAAAAACTGCTGGAAATGGGTGGAAAGTACCTACGTAAACTGCTTTTTTTATTGAAAAATTTAGAAAGATGTTGTAAAATTGTTATAGTAGTAGATTTTGGTAAAACATATGGCAGATTCAGGTATTAACATTAGCGAAAAAGTTTTAAAGAATCTTACTCGCTTGGCTAAAGTGAAAAACCAATCAGTTCAAGAGCTAGCAGAGGGGTTTATACAAGAAGCGATTGAACATGAGGAAGATATAGCGATAGTCAAACTCGCTATCCAACGTGACACCCGAAATGCAAAATTCATCAGGCATGAAGACATCAACTGGGGATAAGTACCTAATCTGTTATGAGGAAAATGTAGTTCACGAAGATATTCCAAGTCACACTGCCATTAAGTTAAGGAAAAAAGATAGATTTTATGGGATAATGATGTATACCAATAAGTTTAAAGGTAGTATGAGTAAAAAAGGCAGTAATAAAATTTATTCAAAATGAATTGGCAAGTCTAGAATTTATAGAATCCCATAAATCATCTTCAAAAGATTTTATGAGAAAGAGGAAGTTATCTTTTATTGACATATTTATCTTAATTTTAAGAAAAAGTGTAAAGTCGCTGCAAGTAATACTAAACGAATTTATTTTATATAGGAAAAAAGACTATACCGTTACTGCTAGTGCTTTTAGTCAAGCAAGAAAAAAAATGAAACACAGTGCATTTTCAGAAATTAACGAAGGTGTGGTTTCCTTGTACTACCAAGACCAAAAATTTAAAACTTGTTTTGGCTTTAGAGTGTTAGCTCTTGATGCCTCCAAAATCATTTTACCAACAAGCGTTGAAATAAAAAATGAATTTGGCTCAAGAAAAATACGTAACCAAAAACCAAAAGATTTAGGTGATTATGCAAGTGCAACCTTTGCGGTTTGTTATAAATAATGTTGCCATAAGGTCAGTGTTAGATAGAGGTAACACTCATGAAATTAACTTAGCAGATAAAATGCTTAAAGTTGTAAATACTAATGACTTACTGATTTGTATATTTATCTTATAAATTTCTTTCTAGCCTTACAAAAAGAAAAATTGCTTATGTCATTCGATGTCCCAGATCATCTTTTAATGAAGTGAATGCTATGTTTGAAGAAAAAAGCCCATCTAGTGTTGAGGTTACCATATGTGCTCAGCGTAAGATAAAACAAGAAAATAGTGGAATAACGCTTCAAAGTGGTACTGCCATCTGGTGAAATTGAAGTGTTAGCTACATCATTAATGGATGAACAAAAGTTTCAAACTGGAGGATTTAAGGAGTTATATTTTTTACGCTGGGGAGTTGAGACATTTTTTGCAAAACTCAAAGGAAGACTAAGTCTAGAAAATTTTACAGGAAAAAGTGTTGAGTCTGTTAAACAGGATTTTTGGTCAGCTATCATTATTAGCAACCTAGAAAGTGTTATGACAGAAGATGTAGAAGAAGCGTTGAATATGGACTTAACCGATGATAAGCTTAAGAGGAGCATTAACAAATCTGTCTCATTTAACGCGATCAAAAACTTGGCTTTCGACATTTTTGCTACGGAATCAGATACTGACTGCATTATGGATCAATTATCAAAGCTATTTTTGATGAACACTTTGGCGGTAAGAAAGGGAAGGAAAGTTGATCGTCATAAGGTACCTTATCTTCGTTCGTTCAATTACCAAAAAAGGGTTAGAAAACACATATTTTGACTAGAGGTAGTATTCATATCTTCTGATAATAACTGGGTAGCTTATTGCCATAGCTCCTGTAAAATGACTTCTAAACAAACTATTTCTTAAGTAATTTACACTTCAGAGTTTATCTGCTTTAAAGTTTACTCTATTCTGTTTCAGCATTTGTCATAAATCCTTAATTATTTCTGACTTTTTAGTTCAGTTTTTAACCATTCTTTCCTTAACTTAATGGCAGTGGACCTCAGCCCCTTTCTCCAGTAGAAGATTAACTAATTCTAAATTACCTTTTTCTGCAGCATAATGCAGTAATGTATTACCTGTATTATCTTTGTACTTTACAAAAAAAGCTACTATCTCTGATCTATTGCGGGAATTTGCTAATTCAAAAGGTGTTAATCCATCCTCGTTCTTAGCATTAATACTAGTCCCTTCCTGTACTAGCTTTTTTACCTCTTCATAATTATTGTTGTTAACAGCTAAGTGCAGAAGGGTATTGCTATGATTATCCCTTCCCTCTATATTTATGAAATGTTGAAATAACATTACCTTACCCCCTAATACGTTTTGATTGAAGTGAATAAAAAAAACACCTTAGATCCTAATCCATAACCCCTCAACATTAGTAATTATATTTTGAGCATAATACTCCATCTTTAAAACTTGTCAACCCCTATTTAGAAATTTTTTATGGAATAATTTTTGATGAAAGTCTTCAATAAACTATTGCTAATTTAGCAATATATGCTGTTAAAAACTTAAATGATACAACCATTTCCAGCGCCCAAAACCGCTACCCGTGAAAATAAGTTTTCTTGGAATCGTCCGGTCTGGATAACCATACGTGTCAAGTTAAGGGAAAGTGAGAGGAAAGTTAGTAGAAGGAAGGGAAAAAATAAGGTATAAGCCCTCTTAAATTTATCAAACAAAACAAGAGAACTTATAATGAACAAAATAACTCATTTATCAAAAACCCTCAACGAATTTTTTAACGAGAAAGCAGATAACAGCAACAGGCTTTGTTAAAAGAAAGAGAAAGTTGAGTGGTTCATCATTCGTAAAAGCTATAATTTTGGGTAACATAGGAGTTGAAAACTGTAGTATAGATGAAATGTGTCAACTATTAAATGAAGATTCAGTGGTAATGACAAAACAGGGTTTGGATTTTAGATTTACTGAGAAAGCAGTGGAATTTATGAAAAGAATGTATAATGAATCTTTAGTTTTATTTAAAAATAGCTTACAGGTTAATTGCAGGATTTTGAAGCAATTTAGAAGCGTTAAGCTATTGGATAGTAGCTCTACCTAATGGTATGGAGGATATATATAAAGGTTATGGTACTAGCTACAGTGGTTATGAGAGCAATACTAAGTCTGGAATAAAATTACAGTTAGTTTTCGACTACCTAAATCAGACATTAGACCAACTTGATTTAACAGAGGGAATAAGGTCCGATCAAGGTTATAGAAACCATTTAAGCAATATATCAAATGATGATTTGCTAATATCTGACTTAGGTTGCTTTGTACCAAGTTCTTTTGAACAAATTGATAAAGCTGGAGCTTATTTTGTTAGCCGTTGATACCAATATATATGATATAGAAACAAATCAAAAAATAGAGTTGTTGGAATGTTTAGAAGGTCAATCCCTTCTAGAGATGGAGGTGCTATTAGGAAAAGAAGTAAAAATTAAAGTGAGAATTATATGTCAGAAGTTAACTGAAGAACAGTCTATAATTAGAAGAAGAAGGGCCAATAAGTTAGCAAAATCACATATTTTCTCAAAAGAATCAAAAATTGCTGGATTGGTCGATATTCATAACTAACGTTCCAGAGAGTAAAATCAGCGCTGAACAAGTATTAACAATTTACAGGGTAAGATGGCAGATTGAATTATTATTTAAATTGTATAAGAGTCACATCAGGCTTGACGAACTTAAAGGCAAACCATACAGAGTATTATGTGAACTATACGCTAAATTGTGCGCAATTCTTATATTTCATGGAATAGTTGGTTGTATAAAACTGAAAGAGAATACAGAGCTGAGTTTAACAAAGGCATTCATTGAATTAAAAAGAAGGATTAGGGAGTGTTTTTAGCGTTAAGCAGCAAAATTAATAATTTGAGAATTTTCCTGAAAAAACTTACCACAGACTGGTCACAATTTTCTGTGAAAGACAGACATAGAAAAACTAGAGTATTCACCTTAAGTTCATTGAATTTTCTTACCCTTGCTTCTTAACTTGACGCGTATGGTCTGGATAACAAGGTCTTCTTTTTTCTATACTCCATATAGGAGCAGAAAGTGCCCCAGAAAAAGTACCAACCTGCCCCTACCCACTCTGAGAAGTTATTATCTTCTCTTGCTTTCAACCAAGCAATACTTATTCATACCATCTGGGTAAGGTCATTTAGCTTTCCTTAATATTAGCTATAATTCTGATCATATCTTTTAAGTGTGTAAGATAGTACTGAACGCTCAATCTAACTTATCATTGCACTCTTTATCAAAGCAAGTGCAAGCGTACAAACTGAATTTAGATTTTTCATCTACTAGATATGAACCATCTTGATTTTGAAATCTTATTTTAGTCTCCACGTTAATATGATTTACTCTGTTATTCCTCTCATCAAGTAAATATCTTTTTTTTTATCAAATTTTAATTTATAGCAGTCAATTAACTGATCATATTTTACTGAAGCTTGTATCATTAAAAAGTCATAATACAATTGTTGAGCATAATGGTATTTTTCACATCTATTACCATAGCAACTAGAATAAGTATATTCTGGATCAATTGTATAATTAAACTGAATTGTTGCTATATTTTTATCATTCTGCACGGATACTGCTTGATTTTCTTGGGTTAATTTTGAAAATTGAATTTTACCTTGCCCTAAAGTGTCAATTTTTATTTCTATGAAAATATTTTTAGTATCTGGAACTTTTGCCCATGTCATAGCTCCACCATTTTGTTCGACTATATCGGATATCTTTATTACCAAGTCTTTATAAATTTGAGCTAATGTTACTGTCTTCATTTCTTCTTGGTTGTAATATTGCTGAAAGTTATCTATTTCCATAGGTATAACATATAATCTGATTTTATAAGATATTCTACCGGGATTAAAATATTGTAAATCTTAGGCGTTATAAACAAAATTTATAGGAAAAATAAGATGATACTACTCAAAAAGGCAAACAAGACGGTATCTTTCTGGCATAAGTTAGCATTCAGCTTTACCTTTCCTTGCAAGACATTTTAGAGCTATTATGTCTTACTTCTTGAAGATACAAGTTAGCGTTTTTAACCCGAATTCTGGATTGGAGATTAAAAAAAACAAGAATATCAATAGCTTATTGTTTTAGCATTTACGATAAAGCAGTAAGCATTTTAAGATTAGTTACTAATTTAGTAAAATTCAAGACTTTCAATAATTTACCTAAAATCTAATCCAGAATTCGGGTTAATAATAAAATCTTGTTTTTTGAAAATGAATTTGGTAAACTTTAAAGATGTATGTGACAATATGGGGATATATTGTTTTTAGTATTTAATAAGTTAAAGTACGTACTTGATAATTTTTCTGAACGCTCTAATCAAGCTAAAATAGGTAAGCTAGATAAAATTATTCTTAGTTTGAAGTTGGTATAGGGTATTAAGATGAAAAAAATTGAAATTTCAGAATTACTAAAAAGAATTGCAATCTGTTTACTATGCGTGGCAACTATTGTCTCTATCGCTTTTTTGTTTGCCTATATGCATACAATGTTGCTCAGTAAAGGGTATGAGTTAGCTGCACATTATGTTAGTGAAGCTATGCCTTGTGTGTTACTTGTCGTTTTCTTTTTTATTGCTTGGTTTATATATGATAAAATATTCAGCAAACTAAAGGAAGTAGAGCTGCCTATATCAATAGAATTAGCTAATTCAGATGATAAAAGAACAACATTTGCTGATGCTATAATTGATGACCCCTTAAAACAAAGGTTGCAGATGATTTGCCGTGACCAAATGACAGAAGAAATGCACAAGCTGTTTGGAAATAAAAGTATTAATTCACTAAGAGGTTACATATTACATGGCCTTCCTGGAAATGGTAAAACACTTATCGCTCGTGCAATTGCAGGTGAATCAAATATGAATTTCATAAGCATCTCAGGCCCTGATCTTATTGGAGTATATGTTGGTCATGGTGCACATGCTGTACGCGAGCTTTTTAAAGTAGCAAAAAAACATGCTCCTTGTATAGTCTTTATAGATGAAATAGATGTAGTTGCTCAAAAAAGAAGTACCGCTAATACCTCAGCTGACCATTGTCGAGAGAGTTTAACACAGTTATTAACTGAAATAGATGGATTTAAGAGCAGAAAAGATATAATAGTAATTGGTGCAACTAACCGTATCGATGATATAGATCCAGCACTTATTAGACCTGGACGTTTAGGTCAGAAGGTTCTTATCCCTAATCCAAGCATGAAAGCGAGACAAAAGATATTGGAACTTTATATGCGAGGTACAAAAGCCGATAAAGAGTTAAACCTTAGAAACATTGCAGAAAAGACTGAAGACTATTCTGGGGCTAAGTTAGAGCAATTAGTAAATGAGGCAAAAATGTGTGCTGTTGAGGAAAGACGGTCTAAGATTAGTGAGAAAGATTTCGATCACGCGCTTCGCGGGTTAAGTTCAGAACAAGAAAGAGAGAGAATAAGGTTGGTTTCAAACAGGGAGACACAGACAGAAGAAACTTCTTTTATACGGTAAACATAAAAATTGAAATTATAGAAGTGTAGCTGAGCCAACCTTCGTTATTCTTATTATTACCCACAAATAAAGACATGGTATTGCATTTACTCAAATAATTTAATTTTATTAACCTGAAAGCTTATTGGATTAAAATTATTAAATTAAGAGTTATAATTTTAGCAACTAAAAGCTGTAAATTGCACCATATAAACAGTTATTTCAAGCAAAAGTTATACTGACCTTAGCCAGAAAAAGTGGTGGAAAAGTTAGGAATGTTTTTTACAAAAAAAGACAGTATCAATAAAAAGGATTTTATTCTATTTGAAATATAAAATTATCATGTATTTTTCTGTTATTCCCAAGTGAATTATTATTAACTTAGCAGTATATATTATTAAAAACACAAGCAATACAATCATTTTTAGCAACCAAAACCAGCAAGCGTGAGAAGATTTTTTTTTGGAATGAGTTGGTCATGATGTTTGTAAAACTTAATTTGTACACTTTACTTATCCCCAGTAATTCTGATATAGTTACTTTAGTTAAAGTCTATAAAAGTTTATAAATGGCAACCTTAAGTGTAAGAGAAGCTTTATGCACAGCAATTAGAGAAGAAATGCAAAACGACTCTGATGTGCTTATCATGGGTGAAGAAGTTGCAGAGTATGATGGTGCTTATAAAGTAACGAAAGGATTACTGAAAGAGTTTGGAGAAAACAGAGTAGTTGATACGCCTATTACCGAACATGGATTTGCTGGCCTTGCTGTTGGAGCGGCATTTGCTGGATTAAAGCCAATAGTCGAGTTTATGACTTTTAATTTTTCTATGCAAGCTATTGACCAAATTGTGAATTCCGCAGCAAAAACAAATTATATGTCAGGCGGACAACTTGGATGCCCTATAGTATTTCGTGGACCAAATGGCGCTGCAGCAAGAGTTGCTGCACAACATTCTCAATGCTTTGCAGCTTGGTATTCGCATATACCGGGGTTAAAAGTAATAGCACCCTATTTTGCCTCCGATTGCAGAGGTCTGCTTAAAGCTGCAATTCGTGACCCTAATCCGGTAATATTTCTAGAAAACGAAATAGCTTATGGACATGAGCATGAAGTTTCTGACTCTGAGCTATCAAACAAAGATTATCTACTTGAGATAGGCAAAGCTGCTGTTATACGGGAAGGAAAGGATGTAACTATCACTGCTTTTTCATTAAAATTAATGGATGCCTTAAATGCAGCAGATTTACTTTCGAGTGAAGGTATAGAAGCTGAAGTTATTGACCTCAGAACCTTAAGACCACTTGACACTCAAACTGTTATTAACTCTATTCAGAAGACTAATAGGTTAGTTAGTGTAGAAGAAGGATGGCCATTTGCAGGAATAGGAGCAGAGCTGTCAGCCGTTGTTATGGAACAAGGATTTGACTACCTTGATGCTCCAGTTGTACGTGTAACTGGCAAGGACATCCCCTTACCTTACGCTGCAAATCTAGAAAAAAAAGCATTACCGCAAGTGGAAGATATAGTTGAAGCCGTGCATCAGGTCTGTTTTAGAAAAAAATAGTTCTTTTTTGTGTCTCCTGTTCCGCATTGGTCCATCAAAGAAGTATTTCCAGTGCCGCCTATACCACCCATTACTTTTATGACGATAGTTTTAGCACCGAAAAATACAGCACAAAATATACCGAGTGCAAAAAGAGCTGGCCATGGCATTCTACCAAATATCGCAAGCAAAGCTGCACCTATTATCACTACGGTCATAAGCGGTCCGCCTATTCCCCAAACGTAGCCAATAATGTTACATATTACTTGAGCAGTTGTATCAGTATTAGTGTCAGCGGCAGCACTCCCAACATGAGAAAAAGAAATAAATAATACTATAAAAAGAATATTAAAAACTTTCCTAGGGTTCATCTCTATACCTTAAATTTAGATATTGCAATTATACCTAAAATACTATAATTTTTAGTAAAACTAGCATAAAGATTGAATAACAAACAGTGCCACAAAAGTAGTTGACACACAACTGCACGAACATTGTAATATGGCACGATATCACATAGTAAACGATGTCATCCCAGTGCCCAGACTATTTGGATCCAGGAAACTTAACTCTACACCAAGTAAATGTACAATAAGAACTAGATTCCAGACTGGAATGACACCCTACTTAACCGTCATACCGCGATTCATTCGCGGTATCTCTTAGCATAGATCCCGCTAACACGTAGCGGGATGACAGCAATCCTACGTCATACCGCCGCGGCGCTAACAAGAGATCCCGCTGCGGGATGACGAGGTCAGGGTGTCATGAAAGTAGCTGACACTGGTTTCCATCCAAGACAGCAGTAGCCCCTTCGGTGTCATTCCAGTGCCCAGACACTGGTTTCTATCCAAAAGGGTGTCATCCCAGTGCCCAGACACTGGGATCCAGGAATTTTATTAAGTTGGTAAGCATAAAAGTGTTATGTAAAATACAACGTTCTTGATGGGATTGCGTGAAATGCTGGATCCCAGTGTCAAGCACTGGGATGACAAAAAAAGGAGCACTGGCATGACACCTCTCTTGGACTCTTTTAGCCACAAACATTAAGAAATTTACTAAATGAAAAAAAAGGCAAAAGAAGCCCCGTGGTGCGAGTTTTGACTCTATATTACTGTAAGTGGCGCTGTAATAATGTGCTAACGCTTAAAATAAGCGCGATTTGGCTGAATGTAGAAAAAATTTAAAAGACATGCAGCCGCTATAATTTTATGTAATCCGCCAATAAATACTCTGAGTTTTTTACTGAATTTTTGTTGTTGAACCTGCGCAGATCAAAAACAAGTTTTGAGTCATAAATACCCTTAATACTACAATAAGGGGGCTGGCGGAGTTTGTCAAGTAAGTTTTTTCGTTTCTAACGGTTGTTGCCAAAAACTATACAAGAAGTCTTTTAAGATCAATCACTTATCTTCAAGGCTTGAATAAAAGCATTCTGTGGAATATTTACGTTCCCTATAGAATGTAACCTTTTTTTACCTTTCTTTTGCTTTTCAAGTAGTTTCATTCTTCGCGTTACATCTCCACCATAGAGTTTAGCTGTTACATCTTTTCTATATGGATTAATCGTTTCTCTGGCAATAATTTTTCCACCCACTGCCGCTTGAATCGCGATTTTATATTGCTGACGTGGTATTAAATCCTTCAAGCGTGCACATATTTCACGCCCCCTTTTTTCTGCCCTACTTTTGTGAACGATACAAGCCAGTGCATCTACGGGCTCTCCATTAATTAAAAAGCTTAATTTATCTATTTGGCTTACCAGATAGCTGGAAATTTCCCAATCCAAACTTGCATATCCTTTGGAAATTGATTTTAATCGATCATAAAAGTCAAAAACAACTTCAGACAGTGGTAATTTATATCTTAACAATGCTGTTGTTGTGTTACCAATGTAAGATAAATCCTCCTGTTCTCCCCTCCTTTCTTCACATAGAGATAGAATCTCTCCCAAGTATTGGTCAGGGACCATTATGGTTGCGGTAATCCATGGTTCTTCCACAATTTCAATTTTCGTTGGATCTGGCATATCACTTGGGTTATGAATATTCAAAACTTCACCACCTCGTGTTGTAACCCTATATATAACACTCGGTGCAGTTGCTGTTAGGTCTAAATCAAATTCTCTCTCGAGCCTTTCTTGAATAACTTCAAGATGCAACATTCCCAAAAAACCACAACGAAATCCATAGCCTAGTGCATTTGAAGTTTCAGCCTCGAAGGTAAAACTTGCATCATTTAAATGTAACTTTTCTAGAGCTTCTCTTAGATATTTAAAATCATCCGTTTTATGAGGAAAAATGCTACAAAATACCACAGGATGCACTTCTTTAAATCCAGGAAGTGCTTTACTACAAGGTCTCTTTTCCTCAGTGATAGTGTCCCCTACCTTGCAGTCTGCTACTTCCTTCATTGAAGCAGTTATAAAACCAACTTCACCCGCTGAAAGTTCACCCGTCATCACTTTTTTAGGGGTGAAAATACCGATATTATCTATCTGATATGTAGCATTATTAGACATCATAACAATTCTCATGCCTTTTTTTAGCACTCCATTTTTAACTCGCACTAAAATTACCACTCCTAAGTAAGTGTCATACCAACTATCAACTAAAATTGCTTGCAGTGGAGCATTTACATCACCTTGAGGAGCTGGAAGTTTTGCCACTATTGCTTCAAGTACATCTTTTATTCCAAGTCCAGTTTTTGCTGATATTAAAACTGACTCACTTGCGTCAATACCGATTATTTCCTCAACCTGGAGTTTTACCCCTTCTGGATCTGCAGCAGGAAGATCAACTTTATTGAGCACAACTATTATTTCATGATTGTTGTCAATAGCTTTATATACATTTGCAAGGGTTTGTGCTTCAACGCCCTGGCTACTATCTACCACTAAAAGTGAACCTTCACATGCGGCTAAGCTTCGGCTTACCTCGTAAGAAAAGTCAACGTGACCTGGGGTGTCCATGAGATTTAGGCAATATTGATTACCGTCATTTGCCGTATAATTGAGTTTTACTGTCTGTGCCTTAATTGTAATCCCACGTTCGCGTTCTATATCCATTGAATCGAGTATTTGATTGATCATTTCTCTTGCTTCAAGGCCGTTACATTCCTCTATTAAACGGTCAGCAAGCGTTGACTTACCGTGGTCTATATGCGCTATTATTGCAAAATTTCTTATGTTGTTCATTTATGGCTATTTTATTTAAGTAGAACCATTTTACATTTTAAGTGTTGTGAGGGCAATCCTTTATTAAGAGACTATTTACTCCTTCAACATAGACGACACTTTTTTCGAGCAGGAAATCACTTTATTAATCATATAATTCTCATGATTATTATCTATTTTAGGCAACTCATACAGATAATTCACCATCATTCCAGCCGACTGACTAATACCCTTTTCAGAAGTATCCGCCATCCAGTTTAATTGTTTTATCGATGCACCATTGCTTAAATGAAAATGCGCCACCGGATCATAAGCATTCCCATTACTATTATTCACTTTTAGTAAATAATATGCACATAGTTTAAGCATGCATTGTTTAGTTTCATTTATACATTCAA
Organism: Wolbachia endosymbiont (group A) of Nomada flava; assembly: GCF_964027055.1. NCBI lineage: Bacteria > Pseudomonadati > Pseudomonadota > Alphaproteobacteria > Rickettsiales > Anaplasmataceae > Wolbachia > Wolbachia endosymbiont (group A) of Nomada flava. The sequence goes on from NZ_OZ034725.1 coordinate 537,576, forward strand.
CGTTAATTTTTAATTGCTCTGCACTTTCTAAAATTTCTGCACTAGATTGTTTTATATTTAGTTTGCCCAATAAAGTGACATCTTGGTTTAGATTGTTTTTTAGCCATTTCGTAAAGCCAGGTATTGGAGAAAGAGTTGCGTATGTTTTTATACTTTTAAATTCCTGTGATAGCTTTTCTACAACCCTTTTGATCAAAAAATTACCAAGGCTGATTCCAGATAACCCTGCTTGAGTATTTGATATTGAATAGAATATAGCAGTGCTCGCACTACTTGGATCATTTGAAGGTACCGACTCATCTAAAAGGTGTTGAATACTATCTGCAATCTTATCCACCAATGCAACCTCTACAAAAATTAGAGGTTCGTTTGGTATCTTGTAATGAAAAAAAGCAAAACAGAGACCCAGCCTGTTTTTTAAGTCATCCCAAGAGGAAATTTTATGCACAGCTTCATATTTTATAAGTTTTTCTAGCAATGATGCAGGTGAATCCCAGGTGATTTGACGAAGATCAAGTAGATCAACATCAACCCAAGTATAGAGTATATTTTTTAATTCGTTCTCTAGTGGATTCAAGCTTCTATATTGGTTCTTTAGCTTAAGCACGTCAGAACGCATATCAACAATAAACTTAAGGCCTTCTGGTAAAGAAATAAATTGCTTTAATATTTTAGAACGCGGTGATTCAAGAATTTTTATTAAATCCTGTTCAAATTTATAGTTTAACTCGGGATCTTGGTTTTTCTTATACTCTCTAATTTTCTCATCTATTTCCGCTTTATTCGGATTAAATTTTTCTGCCAGGGTTTGTAGAAATTTTATTTTACCTTTCTCTGATAAGCTCAAGTACAGGTTACCAAGAGATACAGCGTTCTTACGTGCTGAAACCTCCCCTCCCTTTGGGTTTAAGCACTCGTTCATCTTCAAGACTAAACTATCGATATCGCGACTGTTGCTTAAATCAGGACTGATGTTACCAATCCACGATCTTACAGCATCTGCCACTCCACCTAGTATTTTAAAAAAGCTTCCTACCGCCTTTTTGTCTTCAACTTTCACTATATCAGTTTTTACCAATGATTCTTTTGTCATAGATTACCTTTATTATACATGGCTAATGCAAGTCAGTACGTCATACCGCCGCGGCATCTCAGCCGCTAACAAGAGATCCCACTAGCGGGATGACGGTTGTCGATAAACCCAAGTTATTTTAGCTACATATAGCTTAAGTTAAAAGAAAATTTAGCTACATAGCAGGCACTATTACTAGATTATTAATAATTCAGTAATACAATAGACTTCTTGCACTACCTCCCAAGCCACAACTGTCATTCAGTAGAAACGAAAAAACTTACTTGACAAACTCTGCCAGCCCCCTTATTATGATAGTTAAGCAATTCGTCATCCCGCTTTGTTAGCGGCTGAGATACCGCGGCGGTATGACGTAGGACTGCTGTCATTCAAGTAGCTGAAACTGGAATGACACGTCATAAAGGAACCAGTGTCAGCTACTTGGATGATACCTTTTTTCTACTTAGTTTGGGTTATGCAAGAAGTCTATTTACTTCTTAACTTGACGCACATGATGTCTTGCAGCATCATCTACTGTCTCTAAATAAATCATTGCTAGACATATACCACTGTGTACTTCTACGGATACCTTATTGCCTAAACTTCGATTAAAGCAAGAATTTTTTCCCGGAAAAGCAAAATTACTAAGGTGCAGTTCCCATTTTAATCCTTTAGTTGATATTTGAGCTCTCGGTATACCAAGTAAAGATATTTTAGTATTTTTTGGCAAAGAAAAAAAATGGGTAATACCTTTTTGTAAAGTGTAACCTACCATGGGAGGTGAAGGTGTGTAAAAGATACTGCCCGTACTTAGAAAAATGTTAATATTCTGTAGTATGTGATCAATTGCTCCTCCAGTAATACCCGTTACTATTGATGGCAATAACTTTACTGTTTTTAAGTGAGCCATTGCTTTAGAAAAGTCGCAATAATCTTGATCAGGTAGATATATCGTATTCAAATTAGCACGTAAATCCAGATTTACGCTATCCAAATCTCCTACTACAAGATCAGGTTTTACGCCAATTGATAGAAGCTTGTTTGCTCCTCCATCTACAGCAATAATAGGTATATCTCGTTTAAAAAACGATGAGCTCGGTATTTTTCCATTTAGCACTACAATAGAACGATATTGTTGTTGTGTACTGCAGTGCAGCACATGATCATGGTGCAGGTTTTGCATCGTAGTAACATTTTTGAATAATTGATATTATGCTAATCACTAATCCAGCAATATTGCTAAGCACCATAAAAATTGAGCTCTGGTAAAGACCATAGCCAATCCAAGACAATGAACAAATAAGATAGTTTACTAACATTAACATCGATACATCACGAGTAACTTTAGTGATATATGCTTTATATACTTGAGGTGATAATCCAATTAGAGATGCAATTAACGCAATGAAGCCGAAGCATTCTTCAATATTTATATACATACATTTTCCTACGCTTGCTTTAACAATATCAGGTTCAAAGGGTTGTACTTTATGTACTCTCAGCTTTTCTAGAGCACCCCTAATGCGTGTAATTTATAACATCATTTAGTCTATTAATCAAGAAATTAATAGTGACTTGCATTTATGAAACCCAATCGGCTTCTATGCTAATTATTATCCAAACTAATCGTCGGTTGTGCATCTTGCTCAGAGATTAGGGCAACCAGCAAATTATTTATCAATTGAACCTTTTGCTTGCCATCTAATTGTAAGCTTTTGTTTTTTTCAAAATGAGCTATTACTTCCTCGATAATTCCTATTGCGTTTTGCACTATAAGCCTTCTTGCCGAAGTGATAGCATGTGCTTGTTGGCGTCTTAGCATTACCTGTGCAATTTCAGATGAATATGCCAGATGCGATATTCTCGCTTCTGTAATCTCAATTCCTGCAATATCTAATCTTTGTTGTAACATTGACCGCAATTCATCTGAAATTTTATCAGAATTTTTACGTAAAGATTCCTCATCGCTTTCGCTATCATACGGATAATTGCTTGCTAATTCTCTTATTACTGAGTCACTTTGTACAAAAACAAATTCGTGATAGTTGTTAACATTATAATACGCCTTTGCAGGACTGCTCACTCTCCAAACAATCACTGCTGAAATCTCTATTGGACTTCCATTGGCATCATTCACTTTTATTTTTTCTGTGTTGATATTCTGAAATTTTAGGGAAACTATATATTTGCTTGAAAAGGGAAGCGTTACACATATTCCAGACTTAGAGGTTGTCCGGAAACAAGTAAATTCAAGCATATTCCCTCTTTAACATAACCCTACTCATAGCTAGGTATATGAAATTCTCAGTGGATGTTGTGAGTAAATCATACTCCTTCGATAGCCTTCTATTCCTATTAACCCAAGCAAAAGTCCTTTCTACAACCCATCTTCTTGGCTGTACTTTAAACCCTTGTTCTCTTGTTGGTAGTAGCTCAGGTGGCGTATCTTTGTGCACCCAAAATCTACATGGAGGCCTTTTAACAATTTCAATATCTATGTCATATTCTTCCTTTATGTGATTCTTTAAATTTCTTCCTTGGTATCCCATGTCAGCCCACATTTTTTTAACTTTAGTATATTTTGTTCTCATATTGTTTAATGCTATTTTAATACCATCTCTATCATTTTCGTTAGCAGCGCCTACGTAACAACCTAGTATAAAACCCTGAGTGTCTGTAATTATATGCCTTTTTCTACCCTTTACTTTTTTACTTCCATCATAGCCTTTGATCCCCCCTTTTCTGTAGTCTTTACAGATTGACTATCTACTATACAGGCACTCGGCTGCTCATTCCTTCCTATTTTTCTTCTACTATATTTCATAATTCATTTTCTCAAAAATTCCCTGCTTCTTCCATTGCCTGAACTGCTCATACACAGTCTTCCATAGCGGAAAATCATTTGGTAAATACCGCCATTGACACCCTGTACGCAATACATAGAAAATTGCTTCTAATATTTCTCTTTTGCTATACTTTGGCGGCCTTCCTCCTTTCTTGTATGATACTCTGAAGTGTTTTTCTATTCTTGCCCATTCCCTTTCGCTTAGATCTGTTGGATACTTTTTTCTCATCTTTACCCCGTACTAAAATTTCAGATATTATAGCCTTTTACTTGTTTCCGGACAACCTCTTAAAATAAGTTCCAATATAATGACCAAAAAAACTCTATCACTCTTGCTTCATTAGGGTCATTAATAAAAAATCCTTGAAGAAAAGTCAAAATTGAAACAGCAGCAACTCCAAGTGCAATTGTGCTGTCATATGCCCAAAAAAGCAGCGATAAAATTAATCCTAGCGCTATTAGTACAGGAAAAGCCCGAATTTGACTCAAATTCTATCGTTTATCGTATTCTTATCCATATTGTCTTTAAACTTCTTTTTCACTTGAACCCTCTCTGTTGATCGTTTTATTTATCTTATTTACAAATAGTTTAAACTCTCTTAATTCATGATCAGGCAATTTTACTTCAGTTTTATGCGCTATCGTAAGCGGATCGATGTGTTTGCTGTTATATATAACTTCGTAATGTAAATGGGGTCCTGTTGCAACACCAGTGCTACCAACATAAGCGATGACCTGCCCCTGCTTTACTTTAGAGCCTAACTTTATATCGCCACTAAATCTACTTATATGCGCATAACAGGTTGAATATTCATTTTTGTGTTTTATTTTGATGTAATTTCCATAGCCACCATTCTTTCCTATATATTCTACCACACCCTCTGCAGCAGCGTATATGGGAGTGCCAAGTTTAGCTGCATAATCCACTCCTTTGTGAAAAGCAATTTTACCGCGAACAGGATGCTTTCTATTGCCAAATTTTGAGGATATGCGATAATCTCCATTTAAAGGATTTGCAAAAATTTCGCCATTTTTTAAGCTTATTCCTTCTTTATTAAAATACCTTTCTTTGCCGTCTTGCGATTTATAATGATATAAACTAATAGCTTTCTTGTTTATTGTCAGTGAAGCATATAAAATTTTTTCTTCAGTCTTCCGATTACTGAGCGATCTCTCAAAAAGAACCTCCAATTTACTCTTCGGCACAATGTCTTTTTTAAAATCAACACCGAAATCTTTATATATGTTGATCAATTTCACCACTGTATTTGGCGCCAACCCTTGCTCAATTCCCGTGGCAAAGAAAGAGGATTTTATGGTGCTGGATATGAATAACAACTTTCCATCATGTACTAAGTTTCCTACGTTGCTTCCCTCCACCAAAGTAATATCTTTTTTTTTCCTGATTCCTTGCTGAAGTGACACTGGAGAGTGGGTTAGGTTGCTTTCTGTCATGCAAGTAGCTGACACTGGAATCCAGCTTTCTGGTAATTTCACCGAAAATGTTGCATAATGTGCTTGAATTTTGCTGGATCCCAGTGTCTGGGCACTGGGATGACACCCTATGGGCGCAGCCTTTGTACGTTCCTTTTCTGTCATGCAAGTAGCTGACACTGGAATCCAGTTTTTTAATCGAAAATGTTGTATAGTGTGCTGTTTACAATCAATTTTGCTGGATCCCAGTGTCTGGGTACTGGGATGACAAGAAAGAGAGGCACTGGCTGCATACTGCGCAAGATCTGCTGATGTTTCAGCGGTATATAACGGTAAGATAAAGAGCAGCACAAATATAATCAGCTTCATCATTTAAACAGCATCAACAAAAGTAAAATTACCTTCCACGTACTGTACATCGTCATTATCTTCTAGTTCTTCAACCAATGTAGATAATTTATCAATCAACTCTTTATCGCTAATTTCAATCAGATCTTTTGGCTGCCATGAAAGACGAGCAAGTTCTGGTTCTCCGAATTTTGCATAAAAGGCATCGCGTACTTTACCAAAATCTTTTATTTCACAAGTTATAACATGTAATCCTTCTTTGTCATTTTCCTCAACGTTCAATACTTCTAACTCGATCCCATAATTAAATAAATCATCAAAATTCACATCCTCTGCTTTATAGACGATTAAGCCTACATGATCGAAGAGGTAACTAACACTTCCTGTTTCTCCCAAGTTTCCACCCTTGCGAGAAAATATATAACGTACCTCAGAAGCAGTACGGTTGCGGTTATTAGTCAAGGCATGGACAATGAGTGCAGTGCCAGAAGGGCCATGACCTTCATATTGGATTTCCTCATAATTTTCTCCAGCAACGTTACCGGTTGCATTTTTTATTGCTGTTTCTATTTTATCTTTTGGTAGATTTTCCTTGCGTGCAGCAAATATAGCAGAGCGAAGGCGCGGGTTGAGTTCGGGATCGGGCAGCCCTTGCTTTGCAGCAACTGTTATTTCTCTAATCAGCTTCGTAAATTTTTGAGAGCGCTTTGCATCCTGAGCGCCTTTCCGATGTTTTATATTTGAAAATTGTGAATGACCAGCCATATTCAAATAGTTAAAAATCTAAATTATATATCAAAGTATAGAAAAAACTAAAGCAAATTTTCAAGCCTCCGGCTTGGCATCTTGCAGGTTTTCTGCTAATAACATACTTTCATACTGCTCAGCTTCTAAGTCAAGGCCAAGAGCTGAATGGGCTGCTATTAAATAGTTAATAGACTTAGAAAAATATTTAGAATCCTTATAGCTTGCCATATTCTGGAAACGCTTAATTGCTGCTAAATATTCACCACGCCTCAGGTAAAATTTACCGATAGAATACTCTTTTGTTGATATATGTTCTGTGATTAATTTTGCTCTTTCCTTTATCTCGTCTACATATTCGCTGCCTGGAAAGAGATTAATGTACTCAGTGGCTAGCTCTAAAGTTTTATATACAGTTTGCTGTCCAAGTTGCACTTTATTAATTTGCATGTAATAAGATAATACCCTTAAGTAGTATACATATGGTAAATCTTCACCATTTGAATAAACATATATATAATCATCCATATCACTTGCAGCACTGCTATAGTTACCCATATTATAGTGAGAGACCCCAGATAATAATTTTGCTTTCATTGCCCAATAAGAAAAAGGATACAAATCCTCTATCTTATGAAATGCCCTAATAGCTTGTTTATATTTTTTCTGGTCAAAAAGTTCAACTGCTTCTTCATATAGTTCAGTTTCAGTTTTTTCAAGATCATCCGCATGTGACTGCGTAAAGGAGCAAACCAGAAAAATAAAGCACGTGATTAAAGTCTTATACATAAGATTTTTTTCGATCAAAATAAAGTATAGACCTAAATATTACTTAAATAAATAAATTTCTTAGGCAATAGCCTGCCCTTCTTCTTTATAACTACGGTCAGAACTACCTGCATTTCTTGATTCACCTCGTCCTTCCACTTTTGGATCTTTCAGCGTCTTGCTGTAGGAATGTATAGTTAATACCTGTACAACCATAAAAAGTGCAATACCTATCAAGCCTAAAGTAGGTCCAACAGCAGGATTTAAGGACGATGCTAATGCCATTAACATTATCCTTCTTATTAAAAATATAGAAGAACCAGCAAGAGCCAATCCGGCTACAGACATATTGCTAGTTTTCTTGCTAGATTTCTCATCAAGATCAGACTTTTCTGTTTCCTTTTTCTTATTTTTTTCATGCTTATCAATATAAGAAGCAAGAGTTGCAAGAAAAGCAATTGCATTGGCAAGAAATAAAATTGCATCCTCTGCTGCTTCAAGTGAAGATGTTTCACCCATTATCATACCTACAATAGCCAGTGCAGTTGTTATAGCCTCAATATAGATCAAACACTAACCTATATCAGAAATATTGTGCTCTTTTTCCTTTACTTCCTCTCCATTTTCAATATTCTTCAACTCTCGTTCTTTTTGTGCTATTTTCCTATTATTGTAAATTAAATATAGTGCACAAATAAGAGATAGGACCATGAAAGGTAATATAGTGTGGCTTAGCGCGCCACTTATCACGCCAAGTAATACCTGATCGCTACATATTTTTTCCAGTTCAATAGCCATAAATAATGCAAATGGAACCATTGTTACCAATGATGCACATTGTCTATATAGCTCTCTTTTTTTTAGTGTTAATAGCTCTTGTTCTAGCCTTTCTCTTTTGACTTCTTTATCAACTGTTGGCCAAAAATCCCAAAAAAACTCTTCTGATGGTTCAAAATCTCTTTTTTTCTTATTCTTTCCTGGAACCTTTTTGGTAGAAGAAAATTTGCCACTAGGTATTTTCATAATATTAACCTAATTAGTTGTAAGTTAATACAATTATACACCTTTTTGCTTTCTGAGTCAATATCACTAAGATATTAACTACTCTTGTCTATTAACTATTTCCTAGGAGATTTAATCAATCTGTTTGATGCCGGCTAGGATATAATTATAGCCTGACCACACAGTTATAATAGCTGCAACCCATAAACAAATTGCACCTGTATATTGAACTGTTTCATAATTGCTCACTATTAGTGCTACTACAGCAACCATCTGCAGAAATGTCTTAATTTTTCCAGCTTTGCTTACAGGTAGGCTAACGTTTGTAGCTATAAGAAATTCCCGCAAACCCGAAACCAATATCTCCCTACAAACGATGATAACTGATGGTACTATCGTATAATCATTTATCTTATGCTTATAAACTAGCATAATTATCGTTGAAACTACTATTAACTTATCAGCAATTGGATCAAATAACTTGCCAAATTTCGATTGGACTTTCCACGCACGCGCTAAGTAACCATCAAAAAAATCTGTAATGCATGCAAATATAAAGATTGATATTGTTATCAGGTCTGCATACTTATTTTCTATATAAAAACTTAATATTATTGCTGGTATCGCAAGCACACGAGAAATCGTAAGCAAATTAGGCAAGTTCTTCTTAAGCATGTAATATCATCTTACGTAATAGGTAAACTTATACAGAAGTACAACAGAGTTCACAAGTTAATAGTTTACAATTGAACATTTATAAAAACTCCATATACTTAAAAAATACAAGCTTAAAATATAAGGATGTAATGATGAACGATGATTTAGATAGTACCACAAAACAAGAAGCGCTTAAGTATCACAGCAGAGGTGGTAACCCTGGTAAAATTTCAATCATGCCAACAAAACCTTTATCTACCCAGTATGATTTGTCACTTGCTTATTCCCCTGGTGTTGCAGCTCCGTGCCTTGAAATAGCTAAAAATCCTGAGGTTGTTTATGATTATACAGCAAAAAGCAACTGTGTTGCTGTCATTTCAAATGGCACTGCAGTGCTTGGACTTGGTAATATCGGTCCTCTTGCTGCAAAACCTGTCATGGAAGGCAAAGCTGTTTTATTTAAGCGTCTTGCTGATATTGATGCAGTTGATATAGAAGTTGGTACAGAAAATATAGAAGATTTCATCAATGCAGTAAGGTATCTTGGACCAAGTTGGGGGGGGATAAATTTAGAAGATATAAGATCTCCCGATTGTTTTATAATAGAGAAACGCCTGAATGAACTGATGGATATTCCAGTGTTCCATGATGACCAGCATGGAACTGCGGTGGTTGTTGCAGCTGGCATAGAAAATGCTCTTGATATTGTCGGAAAGAAATTAGAGGACGTTAAGATCATTATGAATGGTGCTGGAGCAGCCGGTATTGCATGTTTAGAAATACTAAAGTCCATGGGCGCTAAAAATATAGTGCTGTGTGATAAGCAAGGAGTAATATACAAAGGTAGAAACGAGGACATGAATGAGTGGAAGGAAAAATATGCAATTGATACTTCCGAACGTTCTCTACTTGATACAATAAAAGGCGCTGATGTATTCATCGGATTATCTGCAAAAGATGTGTTAAATGAAGAGATGTTAAAGAGTATGGGCAAAGACCCGATTATTTTCGCTCTCGCCAACCCCGATCCAGAAGTAAGGCCTGAGTTTGCAAAATCTGTGAGGCCAGATGCAATAATCGCAACTGGCAGGTCAGATTACAACAATCAAGTCAACAACGTAATGGGATTTCCTTATATATTCAGAGGAGCGCTTGATGTACATGCAACAACAATAAATGATGAAATGAAAATTGCAGCTGCAGATGCAATAGCAAAGCTTGCCCGTGAGCCAGTACCAGGTGAGATATCTGCAGTCTATGGCGGTCGTAAAATGAGCTACGGACGTGAATATATAATACCTACTCCATTTGACCCAAGATTAATTTCTATAGTATCTCCTGCTGTTGCAAAAGCCGCAGTTGATTCAGGTGTTGCAAGAAAGGCAATACAAGATTGGAGTAAATATGAAAATCAATTAAAATCTCGCCTTGCTAGTGCACTTAACACACTGAATCTACTATCTTCACAATATTAGTAACTATATAATCAATAATTCAATTGCACCCAGTCGTTTTAGATTTATAATGAAAGTATTGTAATTTAAAGTAAATCAATGACTATTGCAATTCACGAATTAGAGAGGATCATCAAACAATCGTTCCCCGACGCTGATATAAAGGTTCATGACCTTGCTGGAGATGATGATCATTATCATTTAAAAATAACCTCCAAGCGCTTTCTTGGAAAGACAAGAATAGAACAGCATAAAATGGTATATAAAGCTCTGGAAGGTCAGTCTATACACGCCTTGCAACTGGAAACTAATACTTAAAAATAAGGTGAATTTATGAGCAATTTTGAACAAATAAAAAAAGATATCGCAGAAAATGATGTGGTATTATATATGAAAGGCACTTCTGATTTTCCTCAATGCGGATTCTCTGGACTCGTCGTGTCAATCCTAAAAAAATTGAACGTGAAGTTTAAGTATATTAACGTGTTGGAGAATGATGAAATACGTGAATCTATAAAAAAGTTTTCTGATTGGCCAACAATTCCACAATTATATATAAAGGAAGAGTTTATTGGTGGTTGCGACATCACTCGCGAGATGTACGAAAAAGGCGAACTGCAAAGTTTATTGAAGGAAAAAAAAATTATTGCGGAATCAGTACCAAGAAACCAGTGCCCAGACGCTGGATAACGTAGTATAGCTATGAAAAAGGATCTTATGTCTTAAACCGTATCCGTTCAGGGGAGCGGCAAAATAAGGTAGACAAAGCAAGATAATAAAGATAATCATAGAGCAAAAGTGAGGTAATGTGGTAAACCTTTTAGAACTCTGCAAAAATTTACAGCAAAAAATAGAAAAGTTGGAAGGGAGGATAGAAGAGTTAGAGGCAGAAAATAAGGCCTTGAGGATTGAGAACGCTAAGTTGAAAGAGAGGCTTGGTTTAAACTCGAAAAATTCATCTCTACCGAGCTCTAAAGAATTGTACAAAACAAAAAAGGACAAGCCAAAAAGCGAAAGGAATGTTGGCGATCAGGTTGGGCATAAAGGAAATTTTCATGCCACAATGGAAGCGGATAAAGTAGTAAAAATAGAGTTGCCTAATATTTGCGAATGCGGAGGAGAGCTTGTAATATACGAAAAACCTTATGTGCACCAAAAAGTTGATCTTCCAGAAATTAGGCCTTATGTAGTAATTGGAACATGGTCGTTGTTGGAGATGCAGAAAAAGAAAAAGTAGCAAGTTACCAGAAGGTGTTACGCCAGATACATTTGGTCCAAGAGTTAAGAGGTTGTCCACAAACCAAGGAATACGTAGTATATAAAGAAAGAATATTGAGGTAAGAGATGAGGAAAAAATATCCAACAGATTTAAGTAAAAGGGAATGGGCAAGAATAGAAAAACACTTCAGAGTATCGTACAAGAAAGGAGGAAGGCCACCAAAATACAGTAAGTGTGAGATAGTAAATGCAATTCTTTATATACTGCGCACAGGATGTCAATGGCGCTATTTACCACACGATTTTCCGCCGTGGAAGGCTGTGCATGAACAGTTTAGAAGATGGAAAAAGCAGGGAATTTTTGAGAAAATGAACTATGATATCACTAAATATAGTAGGTCAAAAATGGGAAGAAATGAGGAGCCGAGCGCATGCATAGTGGACAGTCAATCGGTAAAAACCACGGAAAAAGGGGGGTCAAAGGTTATGATGGTGCGAAAAAGGTAAAGGGGAGAAAAAGACATATAATCACAGATACTCAAGGATTTGTGCTTGGTTGCTATGTAGGAGCTGCAAGCGAAAATGACAGAGATGGGGTGAAGATGGCATTGGACAATATGAAGGAAAAATACAGCAATATTAAGAAAATGTGGGCTGATATGGGATACCAAGGAAAAGATTTAAAGGATTACGTAAAGAGAGAATATGGGATAGATATTGAAATTGTCAAAAGGCCTCCATGTAGGTTTTGGGTGCATAAAGATACACCACTAGAACTATTGCCACAACGGGATCCTGGATTTTCAGTACAGCCGAGAAGGTGGGTGGTAGAGAGGACTTTTGCTTGGATCAATAGAAATAGAAGGCTATCAAAGGAGTACGATTTACTTACAACATCTACTGAAAGTTTCATATATCTGGCTATGAGTAAAGTTATGTTAAGTAGGGAATATGCTTGATTTACTGGTTTGTGGACAACCTCTAAGTCTATAATTGCAGCACTCAGCGGATTTTACAAAAACTCAAAGCGTGAAGTGGCTAGTATCATAAATGACATTTTTAATTTGAACATAAGTGTTGGCAGCATATCAAATCTTACTATTACCCACAAATATAAATGGACTAAAAAGTAAAATATTACAATATTAAAGTTTGCAAATATTGAGGGTATAAAAATGGTAAACGAGAGTAATGAATGGGCTAAAAATGAATTTGGAGATGCTGTACTTGGAGATAAAAGATTAACTGACCGATTAGTAAAGATTGCTGATAGTTTGATAAGTTTACCTGAAAGCTCAATTAATGAGGCATGCGGAAGTTGGTCAGAAGCAAAAGCAGCATACCGTTTTTTTCAAAATGAGAATGTAAAAGAAAGTGATATTTTAGCTACACATATTAATAAGACGGTTGAGAGAACAAAAGCTCACAAGAGGGTTCTTGTCATTCAAGATACCAGTTACATTATATATAATAACCATAAAAAAACAAGCGGATTAGCAAATTTGTCCAGTTATGATACTGCAAAAGGTATTATAATGCATACAGCTCTTGCCGTTAGTATAGAAGGTTTGGTACTAGGGATACTAGATCAAAAAGTTTATTCAAGACCTGAAGAAACTGAAAACCTTAAAAAAAAGAGCGATCGCATTGAAGATAAAGAAAGCGTAAAGTGGTTGGAAACTTTAAGAAAAACAAATAATATTATTGATCCAACTCAAACTGAGACTATAACTGTATGCGATAGAGAAGCAGATATATATGACTTTTTTGAGCTTGCACATAATCTTAATTCGGCAGTGCTAGTTAGAGCATGCAGAGATAGAGCAGTAAATAGAAAATCTCGATATCCTGAAAAAGGTGAGCAGAAGTTATGGGCATTTCTCTCATTGTGCAGGTACGGTAGAAGTTGAAGTTCCTGTAAAAGATAATAAGCCAAAAAGAACAGCACGTTTGGAAGTTAGATTTGGAAAGTTTATGATGAATCCATCTAAGAATAATATTAGGCATAAGACGGAAGAACTACCTAAATTACCACTTTATGCAGTTTATGTTGTTGAGAAAACTCCCCTTCCCTTAAAAAAAACCGCTAGAATGGATGCTATTAACGAATCTTTCAGTTAATACTTTCGATGAAGCTGTTGAAAAAATTAGTTGGTATTGCCTTAGATGGAAAATAGAGATATTACATAAAATTTTAAATCCGGTCTCAAAGTTGAAGAATGTAGGCTTGGAATAGCAGAAAGACTAATGAGATATCTAACAGTTGTGAGTATTATTGCTTGGAGGATCTTCTTTATTACATCAATTGCAAGCAACATTACCATGTACTACCTTATTAGCTGAAGAGGAATGGAAAGTTTTATACGTTAAAATACACAGAAAACCATGTCCAAGTGTAGTTCCCAACATAAAAGAAGCTGTTTCATGAACTTGGAGGCCATTTAGCAAGAAAAAATGACCCAGAACCAGGACCTTATGTTCTTTGGAAAGGATATAAACGTCTCTTTGATTTAGCAGAAGGATGGCGACTTGCTCACGAACCTCATATTTGTGGGTAATAGTAAGATTTGATATGCTGCCAACACTTATGTTCAAATTAAAAATGTCATTTATGATACTAGCCACTTCACGCTTTGAGTTTTTGTAAAATCCGCTGAGTGCTGCAATTATAGACTTAACCCTTGGACCAAATGTATCTGGCGTAACACCTTCTGGTAACTTGCTACTTTTTCTTTTTCTGCATCTCCGACAACGACCATGTTCCAATTACTACATAAGGCCTAATTTCCGGAAGATCAACTTTTTGGTGCACATAAGGTTTTTCGCATATTACAAGCTCTCCTCCGCATTCGCAAATATTAGGCAACTCTATTTTTACTACTTTATCCGCTTCCATTGTGGCATGAAAATTTCCTTTATGCCCAACCTGATCGCCAACATTCCTTTCGCTTTTTGGCTTGTCCTTTTTTGTTTTGTACAATTCTTTAGAGCTCGGTAGAGATGAATTTTTCGAGTTTAAACCAAGCCTTTCCTTTAATTCAGCGTTCTCTATCTTTAAAGCTTTATTTTCTGCTTTTAAGTTTTCTATCTCTGCTTTCAGTTTTTCTATTTTTTGCTGTAAATTTTTGCAAAGTTCTAAAAGGTTTACCACATTACCTCACTTTTGCTCTATGATTATCTTTTTAGATCACTTTGTCTACCTTATTCTACCACTCCGCTGAACGGATACAAAAAATTGGTAAAGAGGAAGGGAAAATTGAAGTTACAAAAACAATGCTAGCTAATAATGTTGATGTTAACACTATTGTCAAGTTTACTGGCCTTTCTATTAGTGAGATTGAAGAATTAAGTGTGAGCGGTTACAAATAATTTACCATTTCTTCTGGTTTCACTATCCTTTCAAACTCTTCCTCAGTGAGCAGTTGAAGTTTTGCTGCTGCTTCTTTTAGAGTGATATTTTCTTTATAAGCAAGCTTCGCTATTTTTGCTGCATTGTCGTACCCTATATGCGTATTTAATATAGTGACCAACATCAACGACTGATTCAGTAAATCTTTTATCCTCTCTTCATTTGCTTTAATACCAATTACACATTTTTCTGTAAAATTTAAACTTGCATCAGCTAAAAGTCTTATAGACTGCAAAACATTGTAAATTATCACTGGCTTAAACACATTCAATTCAAAATGACCGTTTGAACCACTAATGGTCACAGCAACATGATTTCCCATAACTTGAGTGCATACCATAGTCACCGCTTCACACTGAGTTGGATTCACTTTACCTGGCATAATTGAAGAACCAGGCTCATTTTCCGGTAACATTATTTCCCCAATTCCGCATCTTGGACCAGAACCAAGCAGCCTTATATCATTTGCAATTTTCATTAAACTGACTGCTGCTGTATTGAGTGTTCCACTGAGCTCAACTAAAGCATCATTTGCTGCTAGCGCTTCAAATTTATTGCCTGCTGAAGTAAATGGAAGATTAGTGATTTTTGCAACTTCTCTAGCAAAATCTTCAGCAAAACCCTTTTTAGTATTGAGTCCCGTGCCAACTGCAGTGCCACCTTGTGCAAGCTCATATATATCACTTAAAGTTGATTTTACTCTCTCTATCCCCTTTTTAATCTGGACTGCATAGCCAGAGAACTCCTGTCCTAGTGTTAGGGGCGTTGCATCTTGTAAGTGAGTACGTCCTACTTTTATTATATCTTTAAATTCCTGAACCTTATTATCCAGCACCTTATGCAATTTTTCAAGATTTGGAATAAGCAAGCAGTTTATTTGCTCTGCTGCTGCTATATGCATTGCTGTTGGAAAGGTGTCATTTGACGACTGACCATAATTCACATGATCATTTGGATGTATCGGAGATTTACTACCCAAATTGCCACCTAAAATCTCTATTGCACGATTGCTGATCACTTCATTCATATTCATATTAGTCTGCGTTCCGGATCCGGTTTGCCAAACAACAAGCGGAAATTCATTATTAAATTTGCCATCTATTACTTCCCTCGCGGCTGTGCAAATTGCGTCCCCTACCCTATCATCTATAACACCATGTTTCATATTAACACGCGCTGCTGCAAGTTTTACTATTGCTAATGCTTTAATCAGAGGCTCTGGCATTTTTTCTGTGCCAATCTTAAAATTTTCTAAAGAACGCTGAGTCTGCGCTCCCCAGTAATGTTCACTTGGTACTTTTACTTCCCCTAAGCTGTCTGATTCTATTCTCGTCTTTCTATCCATATTTTCCTCCTGGTGTTATGCAAACTGGTTCACTACATAATTTTTTCATGCCTACTTCTTGGTTAATTAAATCATACTAGATCCAAGTAGTCAAGTGTACGAACATTGCAATTTTCAGGTAACTTGCATGGTAGATGCAAGTAGCTGACACTGATTCACTTTATGATGGTGTCATTCCAGTCTGGAATCCAGCCTTTTCATAATCATCAAAACGTTGTATTTTAACATAAAACGGCTACTTTTATGCTTACCAACTTAATAAAATTCCTGGATCCCAGTGTCTGGGCACTGGGATGACACCCTTCTGGTGGACTCAAATCACGATGTTTGCACAGCTGTACGCTTAGTTCTGGTTGCACGCTACCATTCTTGTACATCCATAAATAGAAAATTTACGCTTTAAAAGGATCATATACATCGATTTCCTTAGAATTACTCTTTTTCAATTTTTCACTTAATAATCTTAAAATAGGCTGTAAATCACCATTAATTGATAAGCACAGCACTTCTTTATTGAGATAATTAGCTAGGTGATTCTTCTTTTCCAGAATTTCTGCTTCCCTCAATAAGTCGCATTTGTTTAATACTACAATCTCTTCTTTTTCAACAAGATCACTATTGTAAAGTTCCAATTCATTATGGATACAACTATAAGCCGAAACAACGTCATCGTGAGTTACATCGATTAAATGAAGTAAAATTTGACACCTTTCTATGTGCTTTAAAAATTTATGCCCGAGCCCAACTCCAAGGTGAGCATCAGTAATTATTCCAGGAATATCTGCTATTACAACTTCGCTATCATCCACTTTTACCATGCCTAAATGAGGTCTTACGGTGGTAAATGGATAATCGCCTACTTTTGTATCGGAATTTGAGCAGCGAGTCAAAAATTTTGATTTACCTGCGTTTGGCATGCCAATAATTCCAATATCTGATAAAACTTTTAGTTTTAATAATACATGTTTTTCTTCGCCAGGCTGACCGTAAGTAAAATGTCTTGGTGCCTTATTAGTAGAAGATTTAAAATTAGTATTTCCAAGTCCACCTTTTCCACCCTGTGCTATTAAAAATTCCATATCAGGCTTGTCAAGATCGACTATTATCTCTTCACTTTCTTCATCAATTATTTGTGCACCAACTGGAACTTTAAGTATAACGTCTTTCCCTGCTGTGCCAGATCTATCCCTGCCTGCACCATTTTTTCCACTATCTGCTTTAATGTGTCTTCTATAACGAAAATGAAGCAAAGTGTTGAGATTAGCGTCGCTGATGAAAACTATGTTTCCACCCTTTCCTCCATTACCACCATTTGGACCACCAAATTCAACGAACTTTTCTCGACGAAAACTTGCACAGCCATCACCACCGTCACCAGCTTTTAAACACAATTTTACTTCGTCTATAAAACCCATGCTAACCCACGATAATATTTAGCATCCTTTCCTAATGCGCTTTCTATTCTGATTAGCTCGTTATACTTCGCGAGTCTATCAGAACGCGATAGCGACCCGGTTTTTATTTGCCCGCAATTTGATGCAACTGCTATATGAGATATTGTTGTGTCTTCTGTTTCACCTGAGCGGTGAGAAATAACAGCTTTGTAGTTGTTTGATTTTGCCATTTCAATAGCAGCAAAAGTTTCTGTTAACGTTCCTATTTGATTTGGCTTGATCAGCACAGCATTTGCCATTTTTTCTTCTATTCCTTTGCCTATTAGTTCACAATTTGTAACAAATAAATCATCCCCAACCAATTGAATTTTACTCCCCAATTTTGCAGTAAGTAATTTCCAACCTTCGTAATCGTCTTCACTCATTGCATCTTCTATAGAAATTATTGGATATCCTTCCACAAGATTACAATAATATTCAGTCAACTCTTCTGAAGTAAGATCTCTGTGTTCAAATTTGTAAATTCCATCTTCATAAAAAGTAGATGAAGCAACATCAAGGCCTAGTGCAAAATCACTTTGCGCTGAATAACCTGCTGATTCTATAGCGTATATGATCAAATCAAGTGCTTCTTCAGTACTTTCAATATTTGGTGCAAAACCACCTTCATCCCCTACATTTGTGCTATAACCTTTTTTCTTAAGAATGCTACGTAAGTTGTGGAATACCTCCGCAGATATTCTAATCGCTTCACTGAAAGTCTCAGCACCGACCGGAAGAATCATGAATTCTTGGAAATCGAGCTTATTGTCTGCATGTACTCCACCATTAATTATGTTAATGAGTGGAACCGGCATAACACTCGTCTGCTTTCCTCCCAAATATCTATATAGCGGCATATTGAAGCTGTTTGCTGCTGCTTTTGCAACTGCAAGAGACACACCCAAAGTTGCATTTGCTCCAAGTTTTGATTTGTTTTTTGTTCCATCTAGTTCAATTAATGCTTTATCAATCGCATTTTGACCTGTTGCATCCATGCCGATGATTTCATCTGCTATTATCCCATTTACAGCTTGAACAGCTTTCAGCACTCCCTTACCACAATACCTTTTCTCATCTTGATCCCTGAGTTCCAAGGCTTCTAATTTACCGGTTGAAGCTCCAGAAGGTACAGATGCCCTACCTATTGCTCCATCACAGAGCTCAATCTCTACCTCAACAGTGGGGTAACCCCTGCTATCTAAAATTTCTCTTGCAAATACGTTATTGATTATCTTATTCATTGCATTAAATCCCTACTGTAAACTTTCTGTACAAACGTGTGATCTGAAGATAATTCTAGTTGTCATTCCAGTGCTTGACACTGGAATCCAGCTTTTACTATACAGCCACCTGGTGTGCTCATTTACGATTAAGTTTTCTGGATCCCAGTGTCTGGGCACTGGGATGACATCATTCTTAGTGGAAGTTACCCCCATATCACAACGTTCGTACAGTTGTGTGCTTCGACACTGGGATCCAGCCTTATTACACAATTTTATCATATAAATCCTCCCAGTCCGGATTCTTTTTCTCAATTAAATTCATTTTCCATATATATAATTGACTAGATTCCAGTTTGCATGACACCAGTACTTGCATTTATTCTATCGTTTAACTAGATGTTTGTATAGTTTCTGCTATGAGCTTTGCAGCTTCCTTTGCCAATTTAGCTATATTACTACCAGCACCAATAAATAATACTATATCACCTGGACTTGTCGAATCACTAATAAAATGTGAAATGAGCAAAACATCATTCATAATTTTTGTGTTATTAAATCCATTACTGATTAAAGCTTTTTGTATATCATCAATCCCACAACCAGGAATAGGCTTGTCTTCTGGGGGATGAACAGGAGTGAGGATGACATAATCAAACATCATGAAAATTCGTATGAATTCATCAAAAAAATTACGAATGCGAGCAAAACGAAGTGGTTCGATAATTCCTATTACTTTTCCTTTAGTAATCGAACGTGCAGCCGTTAAAGTTGCATATATTTCATTTGGATGATGGGCATAATCCTCAATTAACTTAACACCTTTAATATTGGCAATCAAAGAGAATCTTCTTGCTACTCCTTTGAATTCCAAAAGGCCTTTTTTAATCTCTGCATCGCTAATCCCGAGTTTTATCGCAACTGATATTGCAGCCAAGGCGTTGCTTACTTTGTGAATACCTATTGCGTTTGATAGTACTATGTTTTTTAAAGGGCTGGATCCCAGTGTCACGCACTGGGATGACAGAAGGTGATGGGATGACAGAAGGTGATGGGATAACAGAGGGTGATGGGATGACAAAGGAGTAGGGGAAATAGGGAAAGGCATCGGTATCGTTCCAAAACATAAAGGTGTCATCCCAGTGCTTGACACTGGGATCCAGTTATTTTGAACCATACAACTATCATCAATAAACACATCAAATTCTATGCTGTTAGCATGCTGTTTAATATTAACAGCTTTAATATTGGCATCCTCAAATCCAAACATCATAGAGTTATTTGCATCATAACTAATGTCTACAGAATCAGGCAAAACTGCAAAATCTGCTTTATTTATAAATTGAGAGAATGCATGCTTAACATCGTCAAATGTACCATAATGATCCATATGATCGTCGTTAATACTCGTTATGACAGCAATATTTGCAGGAATTTTTAGCATGGTTCCATCAGACTCATCAGCTTCGATTAAAAAAATGTTACTCCTTCCAAGTCTTGAATTACTCTGATACGAATTTAGTATTCCTCCTACAATTACAGTTGCATCAATATTAGAATGATCAAAAATGGAGGCAATCATTGCTGTTGTCGTTGTCTTACCGCTCGAACCTGAAACCGCTATCACATATTTATCTCTTAAAAGTTCAGTAAGCATGTCTGATCTATGCAAAACGGTTTTATTGTTATTTTTTGCCGCAATTAACTCCACATTATCAGATTTTATTGCAGAAGAATGTACGACTATTTGAGCTTGGCTTATATTATCAGCATTGTGACCAATGTAAACTTCTATACCCAGCTCTCGTAATCTATCCACATTATTGTTTGATTGTGCATCACTGCCTTGAACTTTGTAATTGGAATTGTGAAGAATTTCAGCAATAGCGCTCATTCCGATTCCACCTATACCAATAATATGTATTATTCCTTTTTGAGTTTTGTTAATATTTAGCAGTAGATGTTTACTCATTACTAAATTTATTATAGTATAATTTAAAATCCTCATAGTATCGAACCCTCTTACCGAATACAATGATAAAAAACCTAACCTTTCTATGTCTAACATTTGTTTTGATAAGCAGTTGCAGTTTTAGCAACAGGTTTAACTGCACTGCAGGTCATTATAAAATTGGCAGCAGCTACACAATAAATGGTATAACTTATTATCCAAAAAACTGTAAACACTATGAAGAGATAGGGACAGCGTCGTGGTATGGAATAGAAGATCATGGCACGCTTACAGCAAATGGTGAAGTGTTTAACCGTCACTTGATCTCTGCAGCGCATAAGACTTTGCCCCTACCCTGCTTTGTTCTTGTCACTAATTTAGAAAATGGAAGAAAGCTTGTTACAAGGGTTAACGATAGAGGGCCTTTTATTGAAGGCAGAATAATAGACTTATCAGAAAAAGCAGCTCAAGTCTTAGGATTTCATAAATCTGGGCTTGCAAAAGTAAAAGTTCAATACCTAAGAAAGATGTCAGAACAATTGATACAAAATACTCCTCATTACAGAAAGCGATATGAAAAAGAAATGCAGAAACGTCACCCGAAACAAGACAGTGCAGAAAGTAAGGGATATGTTGCATTTTTTAAAAGTGCTCAGGCTGCTAAATCAGCTGCATCAAAGCTTCGCAATCAAGGAATAAAAAATGTTAGATTGCTTTTTAAGAACGATCAATATTGCGTGAAAGTGAGTTATAGGTAGTGGTGAGTGCAGAATTTGAAAGATTTGGTTAATGTAAGGAACGCTGGCTAACTATTGTAAGTTAAAAATGTGATATAAAAAAGATATCAACAATTTATAGCTATACCGCCGCGGCGCTAACACGTAGCGGGATGACGAGTTTGTCGTTTTTCAAATTGTCGTAAGTCAGTTTAGCTATAGCATTATAGAGACAAAGATCAAAATTTACTTATTTACGTCTCCAATTTCATCATGTATAATGGAGACAAAGATTTATATTTTGTATTTTATGTCTCTATCGTTTATTGGTAGGCAAGCTGAATTAAAACAACTGCTGGAGCTTACAGAAAAAAATACTGCATCTTTTGTAGTAGTCAAAGGAAGGCGTCGTATAGGAAAAAGTCGCTTAATTCAAGAATTTGGTAAGCATTTCGAGCAGTATTACTCATTTATAGGTTTGCCACCAGAAAAGCATACTACAACATCCCACCAACTTAATGAATTTTCTAGACAAGTTGCTAGACAATTTAATACATCTTTTGCTAGATATGACGATTGGAGTGACTTACTATGGGCAGTTGGTGAACGTTTACTATCTGGCAAAATATTGTTGCTCTTTGATGAAATTTCTTGGATGGGCTCAAAAGATCCAACTTTTTTAGGCAAAATAAAGAATTTTTGGGATACACAGCTAAAAAATAATAACAAGCTAATTTTTGTTGTTTGTGGATCAGCTTCATCCTGGATTGAAAAAAATATACTTAGTAGTACTGGTTTTGTGGGAAGAATATCGTTGACTTTAACACTCGGAGAATTATCACTTTCTGATTGCAATGAATTTTGGCCAAAAAATATTTCAGCATACGAAAAGTTTAAGGTGCTTGCAGTAACCGGTGGAATCCCAAAGTATTTAGAAGAGGTAAATTTTAAACACAGTGCTGAAGAAAATATTAAAAAGCTTTGTTTTACAAGAGGTGGATTTTTAGTTGAGGAATTTGACCAAATATTTTCAGATCTATTCATGCGAAAAACAGCTTTTTACAAGCAAATAGTGAGAGCTCTTTCTACTGGAGCTAAAGAACAGGAAGAAATTTGTACTGCTTTAAACATTGCAAGACATGGACGCATTTCTGAGTATCTACATGAGCTGGAGCTTGCTGGTTTTATTGCAAGGGATCACACTTGGAATATAAAAACGAGTACTGATTCACGACTCAGGAAGTACAGACTTCAAGATAATTATTTAAGGTTTTATCTAAAATATATTGAAAAAAATCTAGGAAAAATTAATCGTGACACCTATTCTATGGGGTTATTCACGTCCCTGCCAGAGTGGCATACAATCGTTGGGCTTCAGTTTGAAAATTTGGTGCTTAACAATAGAAAGAGCATACATAATATCTTGGGAATTGATGGAATAGTAAGCGAAAATCCATTTTTTCAGAGGAAGACAGGTGCTGGTTGTCAAATTGATTACATGATTCAAACCAAGTTTAACACTCTCTACATTTGCGAAATCAAATTTTCAAAAAATAAAATCGGTCATTCAATAATACAAGAAGTACAAAAGAAAATAGATACACTAAAGCGTCCAAAAGGCTTTTCATGCCGTCCAGTTCTTATTCACGTTAATGGTGTGAGTGATGACGTTATAGATAGTGATTACTTTTCAAACATAATTGATTTTGGAGAATTATTGAATTGTAAGTAATTCTTGCTCTACTTTTTCAACTTTGTGTCATTTAACATTGGAACAAGATTCCAGTGCCAGCTATTTTCATGACATCTCTCTTGAACTCTTATTATAACAATGTTCGTACAGATATGTGCCACGCGCTGGAATGACATGGTGAGGCGTCATCCTGCTGCTCCTTTCTTGTCATGCCGCCGCGAACCGTCATACCGCGATTCATTCGCGGTATCTCTAGATCCCGCTAACAAGTAGCGGGATGACGGTTGTCGTTTAGCCACAAACATTAAGAAATTTACCAAATGAAAAAAAAGGCAAAAGAAGCCCTGGGGTTATTATCCGCTTTAAAATATTGGCGTTTTTTATGTTTTAAACGCTTGACAAACGAAATTCAGCTGCTTTTAATTGCAACTAACTTACGCTGCAAATGTTTAAGAAATTTACTAAGCAGAAAAAAAGACAAAGAATCCCCGAGTTAGCTAGTCTTTTACTATCTCTGTCGAGTATTGGCATTTTTTGATGTCTTGTAACGCTTTATAAGCGCGTTCAGCTTATTTAGATAAAAATCTAGATGTAGATGAAGTTTTGTAAAGACATACAGTATCTATATACTGCAAAAAATTGAACATAAGACGCCGATACATTAAGTAATCCTTACCTTTTAATCTGCAGATTGGCGAAAGCAAATACAATAGCTTCACTATCATGATAAGTGGGCTGGCGAAGGGTGTCAAGTAAGTTTTTTCGTTTCATCCGATGCGCTGCCAAAAGTTTGTTATGCAAGAATGCACTAGCCATTTCTCACAGATTCATTTAAACTTAATCAAGTAGGAGTATTATTAACGCGAAAAGGGTTTAATTAGAGATTGAAGTGATATGGCGCGTGAGGAAGATATAAACCAATTAGTAGAAAATGGATTTGATATTAATTCAAAAGATGCAAGTGGAATCACTCTCTTGCATAAGTTCACAAAAGAAGGCGATTTAGTTGGAGTAAAGTCATTACTAGAGCACGAAGCTGATTTCAATGTCGTAGACAACGAAAATAGAAACCCTCTGCATTACGCCATTATGCATGGACACAAGAAAGTTGCTAAACTTTTTGTTAACCAACTGACAATTAATTCCAAGGATAAAAATGGATTCACTCCACTGCACCTTGCTGCACTACAAGATGACACGGAATTAATAGATTTTTTGATAACAAAAGGCGCAAAAATTAATGAAAAAGATGCCAAAGAGGGCTATACTCCTCTTCATATAGCTTCACTATACGGTTCTAAAAAAAGCGTCCAAATTTTAATTGATAGCGGAGCAAATCTCGAATGTGAAGATAACAATTTTCGTACTCCTTTGTTTTTAACCATTTATCAATGCACCGCACATTATGACAGCAGAGCAGAAATTATAGAATATCTGATAAAGAAAGGTGCAAATATAGAAGCCAAAGATGCAGAAAATAACACTACGCTTTTCCTAGCAGCGTATAACAACAAAATGCAAATAGTAAAACTTATTGCAAAAAAACAGCAAGCAAGTAACGATAAAATTAAACTTAAAGAGTTTTTTTGCACAAAAAACAACCATGGTTTTGATGCGTTAGATTGCGCTATTGAGCATAATAATAGAAAAATGGTAACATTTCTTGTTTCAAAGGGAATAGAAGCAAACGATCAAGATTTTAATGGTAACGCTAGGCTGCATAAAGCTAGCCATAATGGTAACACTAAAACAGTTAAGCTCTTATTGAAGCTTAAGGTAAACGTTAATGCTGTTACTAAATGTAACAGAACTCCCTTGCTACTCGCAGTTAAAAAAGGCCATACACAAATTGTGAAAATGTTATTGGAAGTTAGAGCCAATATGAACATTTGTGAGCAACAAGGTTTTGCACCTCTACATCTTGCTGTTCAAAAGGATTATTTTGATATAGCTCAGTTGTTAACAGAAAAAGGTGCAGACCTTAACATTAAGTGCAATAACGGTCATACCGCAATAGATATGTTCATTAGCAAGGCTCATAGCAAAAAAAACATCGAAGAAAATTACAAAAAATTTTGTAGATTTTTGATGCTTTACCTGAAAGAGCTACATAGTAAACACAAAGCCTGTTGTATACTTTCAACCCTAGCTCTAAGCTTAACAATTATAGGCTTACCATTTATTTTCAAGCCTATTATTAAATACAGAGAAAGAAGTAAAATATATAAAAAAATTAGGGCTATGCTGGTCTACATTTAAGTACAAGAAGAGTATACAAAAAATACATAGCCAAAGCTAATACACGACAATTATCTGCTCGATGAAAATGAGATTCAGAGGTTGTCCGGAAACAAGTAAATTCAAGCATATTCCCTCTTTAACATAACCCTACTCATAGCTAGGTATATGAAATTCTCAGTGGATGTTGTGAGTAAATCATACTCCTTCGATAGCCTTCTATTCCTATTAACCCAAGCAAAAGTCCTTTCTACAACCCATCTTCTTGGCTGTACTTTAAACCCTTGTTCTCTTGTTGGTAGTAGCTCAGGTGGCGTATCTTTGTGCACCCAAAATCTACATGGAGGCCTTTTAACAATTTCAATATCTATGTCATATTCTTCCTTTATGTGATTCTTTAAATTTCTTCCTTGGTATCCCATGTCAGCCCACATTTTTTTAACTTTAGTATATTTTGTTCTCATATTGTTTAATGCTATTTTAATACCATCTCTATCATTTTCGTTAGCAGCGCCTACGTAACAACCTAGTATAAAACCCTGAGTGTCTGTAATTATATGCCTTTTTCTACCCTTTACTTTTTTACTTCCATCATAGCCTTTGATCCCCCCTTTTCTGTAGTCTTTACAGATTGACTATCTACTATACAGGCACTCGGCTGCTCATTCCTTCCTATTTTTCTTCTACTATATTTCATAATTCATTTTCTCAAAAATTCCCTGCTTCTTCCATTGCCTGAACTGCTCATACACAGTCTTCCATAGCGGAAAATCATTTGGTAAATACCGCCATTGACACCCTGTACGCAATACATAGAAAATTGCTTCTAATATTTCTCTTTTGCTATACTTTGGCGGCCTTCCTCCTTTCTTGTATGATACTCTGAAGTGTTTTTCTATTCTTGCCCATTCCCTTTCGCTTAGATCTGTTGGATACTTTTTTCTCATCTTTACCCCGTACTAAAATTTCAGATATTATAGCCTTTTACTTGTTTCCGGACAACCTCTCAGTATATTTCATTATAAAGATTATAACTCTGATTTTTTTACTTCTTGGTATAATATATCAAGTAGAATATTTAAAGAGGTAAATCGAGCTTGCCCAGAAAAGAAAATATTAAATTTAGCTCTATCAGTTTTAATGTTTCCTTATATAGTTTTCACTGCGTTAGGATTAGCCGTATATAATAAATTAAAAACAAATGATAAGACACAAATCAGTTCAGAGGAGAATAAAACAAAAAAAAGTGAAGTAAGTGAAAGTACAGCAAAAAGATTGGCATATGGTGTTCTTGCTGCAATAGCAATTTTTGTTAATATGGCTGTACTTGTAGCCTTAGTTGTTCCTGCAACAATTGCTTTGGCTACTTTTTATCTTTTAAATAGAGATTTATCTCACTCTTTAGTTACTGCTCTTAAAATAAGTATGGGGCGGTATTCTAATAAGCATCAAAATATTGAGGTGTCTTTTCATGAAAAGGAAGTTACTGGACCAAATATTGCGTGGGATATGGAAATAGAATTTCCACCGCAATTTAAACGATTGCTTAGAGATTTGTATGAAAATGAAAATAACAAGTGGTTTGATGTGACGCGGGATTCAGAGCATAGCATCGTACTGAAATTGTCAACTAACATCAATTTAAAAAATGGTCTTAAGCCCTTACGCAATGAAATCAAGGATGTGCTTGCAACTTCTATTCAGGAATTTGCGAAGACTATGGAAGAACTGATAAAGCTAGAAAAGAAAGAGATTACATATGATAAATTGAAGGAATTGTTGGACGAATTCAGGTTAAAAGTGGTAAGTAGCATAGATTTTAAGTTGACAACTCACTTAATATACAACGCCTATCAAGTTGCCTTTATACAAGCAGTTAGGTTTCATCTGGATAGACGGAAAGAAGGTTTTTCACTGGAAGATGAGATAAAAAATTCTTTAGTGAGACAGGAATTAGAGAGTCAAGGTAAGGAATTACCAGGTGAGAAAGAAGTGATAATAAGAGATCTGAAAAAAGCAGGAGCAAAAGTACCGGATGTTTTAGATGATAGTGAGCTTCCTATATTTAAAGCAGAATGGAAGCGGCTTAAAGAAGAAGGGAAGATAGCTAAGAGAACAATTATTGATGTTTATAAATATATACATAGTAGAGAAACAGAGACAGCTCTAGGTAATGCTAAAGAAGAGATTGATCTTTTAAAAAAAGAAGGACAAAAAAGATATATTAG
The DNA here is from genome assembly GCF_964027055.1 of Wolbachia endosymbiont (group A) of Nomada flava. Classification (NCBI taxonomy): domain Bacteria; kingdom Pseudomonadati; phylum Pseudomonadota; class Alphaproteobacteria; order Rickettsiales; family Anaplasmataceae; genus Wolbachia; species Wolbachia endosymbiont (group A) of Nomada flava. The sequence continues at coordinate 565,354 of NZ_OZ034725.1, forward strand.
GATACATGAAAAATTGAAAGAAATATATGGAGATGTAAAAAAGAATAATTTAGCAGGTGATGTTTTAAGAAGAAGGTTAGAAGGTCTTTTTAAGTTCGAGTATGATGATCAAGAAGTTGAGCAAAGGCTAGTAAAATCAGTAATGAAAAAAGCCAAGGGTGAGTTAGGCCTATTAGGCATGCTCAGCTTAATAGACCAGTTTCGGGATTTAGAAAAGGAGATAAAAGGTTCTTTGAGTGAGAATTTAAAAGAAGCTTCAGATAAAGTAAATGCTTTTGTAGCAAACATATATTTAGAAATAACGAAATGCAAAATACAAAATGTACTCAAAGGCCAAGCAAAGGGTATAGAGGATTCATGTAAGCTGTTAGAGGAAAAGGAGCCAGATTTAGTACAGAGGATTAATGCGCACCGAGCGGAAATTGCAGAATGCTTAGAGCAACCTATATCGTTAAGGAAAGTAATAGAAGAAAATGAGGATTTAAACAAATATTTAGAAGGTGAGCGAAATAGGAAAGGAGAACAGCATCCAAGTACAATATTAATAGAGAAGCATTTGAAAAATAACCAAGAAATTCTCAAAGCATTAAAACAGTTAGAATTAGAAGAAAAAGGATTGTTGATAAATGAAGAAACAAAAAATGATTATATAGAAGAACTAGAATCTCGCGAAAAAATAAAGTTTGCAATAATAGAGGGTGATTTACTGAAGGAGTTCGAGCGTGAAACTTTTAACACAGAAGCAGTTAAGAAGTTGTTAGAGGAAGCGGAACTTGAATACTATTTGGCAGAAAAATGCATAAAAAGTCCTGTGATAAAAACAAAAAATAATATCAAGTACTTTTATCAAGGTTTATTGTCTCCTTTGATAGATAATTTGACAAAAGATATAATAAATAATATACCAGGAAATAGTGAAGGTTGTATACAGAAAGTTAAGAACTGGAGTAAAGTTATGTTTGGTGCAATAAAGATTGGAGCATCAAATGCTTATAAAGAGACTACAGAGAGAAAAGCGTTAAATGTGGCACATAATACTTATAAAGAAGGAGAGACATTTCTTCAATGTTTTCAGTCAAATTATGAAGGTGTTGGAGCCTTTTTAGGTGATTTATTTTCTGATGATGGGGTAACATTTAAAAATGATGTGTGGCCTAAAATAGAAGAGCATTTGCATGGAATGTGGGATAGATTTTTCAAGGATATTGAATTCAATATTGGAAATAAATTGGATGAAGTAAGTGTGACACAGCAACGGCAGGAAACTATGATTGTGACTCAACGATAAGTTCTCAAAGTTCCTCCGGTATTTTCACATACTAAATTAACTATAGCACTTGATTCTTTTTGGATCTCTTTTTCAGTTAAAGTGTGAGTTGGAGAGCAGAAAGTAACTGACAATGCTATAGACATCTTATTCGATTCTATATTATTTCCATGGTGTACGTCAAATACTAAAACTTCTGTGATGAGCTCTGAGCTTTTTTTTACCACATTGATTATGTTACCTACTTCCACATCCTTATTTACAATAAATGCGAAATCACGTTTTACACTTTGGTATTTATAATCGATAAATTTCTTTCTACTTACAGGTAAATTTCCGATATTTTCTAATATTACCTCAAAGCCTACAACTTTTTGTTTGATATCAAAAAAATCCAGTATACTTGGATGCAGTTCTCCAAAATAACCAACTATTTTACTTCTAAAAGATAAGGTGCCTGACTTTCCTGGATGATAATATTCTTTTTCTGCTCTCTCTATCGTTAAATTATCGCAATTGACGTTAAAAAACTCCAAAGCTGCTATGCAATCAGCCTTTGCGTCAAAAACATCTACTTTCCTATCAGTATTATAATGGTTTCGCGGTAAATTATTTCCTGTTCTTATTCCACTTAAGACATGTTTAGACTGAGCTTCACCATCGTAAATCGGCCCGATTTCGAAGATTGCAAGATCAGATATTCCATGGGCAATATTATCAGCAGTAACTTGCAATAAATTTGGCATAATACTTGGTCTCATTATATTAAAGTTATTGTTAAACGGATTATCGATGATAAATAACTTATTCGAGTAACCAAATTTTTCAGCTGTTGATTCACTCATAAACGACCAGGTTAGCACTTCATGAAACCCTCTGTTTGTCATCAAAATACGCAAATTGTCGTATGTACTATCTACTTCTTCAACATTATTTGGTAGTGGTTCTTCTTTTATTTTGTCATAGCCGTATATCCTTGTTACTTCTTCGATTAGGTCAGCCGGTATTGTCACGTCCGGTCTCCAGCTTGGTACTTGTACATTCCAATTGCCTTCGGTTTTTTTATCAATACTAAACCCTAGTTTCGTTAAGATATCAAGCACCTCATCAGGCGATACAGACACACTTCCAAACTTGTTCACATCCTGATAATCAAAGCTCACCTTGGTGTCAGCACTATCTAAACTGCCAGCAGACACTACGCTTGAGGTTTCTCCACCACATAAGTCCAGAATCATTTTAGCTGCAAGGTTGAGTCCATCAAAAGTAAATCCAGGATCAACTGAACGTGCAAATCTGTAACTAGCGTCTGTGGAGATGCTCAGCTCCCTTGAGGATTTAGCAATAGAGATTGGATCGAGCAAAGCTAATTCCAAAAAAATATTGGTAGTTTCAAAAGTACATTCACTGCACTTACCACCTATAATTCCAGCAACTCCATGAATATTTTTATCATCAGAAATAACGCTCATGTCTTTGTTTAATAAGTATTCTTTACCGTTTAAACCAGCAAATTTTTCTCCGTCGTTTGCTTTGCGTACTGTGAGCTCTCCTTCTATTTTTTTTGCATCATACGCGTGCATTGGGCGGCTGAAAGATATCATAATATAGTTCGTGATATCAACTATTGCAGAAATGGAGCGCATTCCTATCGATTCCAGCCTATCTTTTAACCATTTTGGGCTTTCTTGATTTTTTACATTGGCGATGTATATTCCACTAATAAAACTTTCCCCGTCAGTAACTTCAACATCGATTGGTGAATTTATGGAGCTGGTAAGTTGTGGAATGCTTAAAGTCTTTAATGTCCCAATTCCAGTTGCAGCAAGGTCGCGAGCTATTCCATAAATGCCTAAGCAATCTCCATGGTTTGGGGTAACATTTATATCAATTACAGGGTCACAATTGAAAAATTTATCCCCTACTTTATAATCATCGGAAAGCTCGATTATTCCTTCACTTTCCTCTTGAACCAGCGCAAGTTCAGAAGCAGAGCAGAGCATCCCTTCACTTAGCACTCCTCGTATTTTTGTGGGCTTGATTGTGAAATCACTTTCTGGCAATGTGCTACCAAGAGATGCAAGCACAGTTTTCATACCTTCTCTAACATTGTTTGCTCCGCAAACTATTTGTAGAATTTTACTCCCGTCATCTACTTTACATAATTTTAATTTATCAGCATTTGGATGCTGTATCACCTCTAATACTTCTGCAACAATAAGACCAGCTAATTTGGTATTGTCGATCACATCTTCTACTTCCAACCCTATGTGAGTTAACTTATCGGTAATTTCTTCTAAACTAGCATTGGTTTCTAAGTGTTCTAATAACCAAGATAATGTGAATTTCATGAACCTTTAAAGAAATAAAAGAGTTATTGTAATATAAAATGTAGTGCTTTTAAAGCTTGTTGTAATGGAATAAAAGGTAACTTCTGTATCACAAGCACAACTGTACGAACATTGTGATACAAGAAACTAAGAAAGATGTCATCCCAGTGCCCTGACTACTTGGATCCAGAAAACTTAATTTTAAATGAGTACACCAGGTGGTTGTACAATAAAAACTGGATTCCAGTGTCAAGCACTGGAATGACACCACCTACTACGCAAATTATCTACAAATTGCAATGTTTGTACACTAGAGCATTACAAGCAACGATGTAGAAGCTTTTGTAACTTTATATCTTCTTGTAAAGAGAAAGAATTTTTTCTATGTCACCTTCTAGGGTTATCTGCCTGGACTGATGAAAATTAAACTTATGGTCATTTTCACAGACTGTACCGATGTAATCATTAATAGTGAAGTTTCCTATCACATTGTGACTTTCATCTAGTACTTCACCTTTTTGTGAGTGGTGATCAGTATATCCATTAAAGTCACTATCCGTTAGCTTGATGTACCCATCTCCAAGCTCCTGTTCTAAATCTAAAGGTAGATTAATAAAATCCATTTCATTCATAATAAGCCTCATATTAAAAATTAAATTATAATTAAAATAAAATGTTAAGTCAAGATATTGAATAATTTAATAAGATTAGTAAATTTTAAAATACAGAGCTGACTGTAATTAACACTCTAATTACATATTTTGTTAATGTATCAATGTTATAATAACACAGAGCTCTATCTTAATTCTTGACTTTGTCCTATAAAATTCATACTTTATTTACTGTTGATAATTCAGATTAAAATGGCATTAAATCCGCTGGAGCAGTTTAAAGTATATACAATAATAGAGTTACCTAGGTTATTTGGGTATGACGTAAGCTTTACCAATTCATCTCTTTTCACGATGATTTCGGTGATATTGGTGATACTCTTTTTGCTTTTTGGAATAAAGAAGGGGGCAGTAATACCAGGATATTTGCAAGCTGCAGTTGAGTATGTATATGATTTTGTTATTTCAATAATAGAAAATAACACTGGAAGCAAAGGCTTGCAGCACATTCCATTGATATTTACAGTGTTTATTTTCATTTTATCATGTAATTTGGTTGGTGTTCTTCCTTATAGTTTCACGGTCACAAGTCATGTGATAGTCACCTTTGCTTTATCGATGGTGGTTTTTATTTATATAACGATTGTTGGATTTAAAGAAAGGGGAGTAGAATTTTTACGCATATTGCTACCAAAAGGAACTCCTTCGTGGCTTGCACCTATAATAATTATTATTAAGTTGTTTGCTTATTTAGTAAGACCGATTAGCCTATCAATAAGGCTTGCAGCAAATATGATTGCTGGTCATACAATCATCAAAGTGATAGCAGGGTTTATTGTAAATATGAACATATTTCTCACTCCTGCGCCGTTTTTGTTCATAATTGCATTGATAGGGTTTGAAGTATTTGTTGCAATTTTACAAGCTTATATATTTACTATATTAACATGTGTATATTTGTCAGATGCAGTAAAGTAATTGACTTCCTTGTAGAATATTTTACAATTATATTATAAAGAAATAGTTAAGGGTAAATATATGGATTTAGTAGCTTTAAAATTTATAGCAATTGGTTTAGCTGTGTTTGGAATGCTCGGTGCTGGTTTAGGTATAGCTAATATCTTCTCTGCTATGTTAAATGGGATTGCGAGAAACCCTGAATCAGAAGGTAAAATGAAAAGTTATGTTTATATTGGTGCTGCCATGGTTGAAATCATGGGATTGCTTGCGTTTGTACTTGCAATGTTATTAATATTTGCTGCTTAACAGATGCCACAGCTTGATGTTTCAACCTTCTTTTCTCAAGTTTTTTGGTTTTTAATTTTTTTCTCTTCACTTTTTTTCGTAGTAAGTTGTTTATTTTTGCCAAAGTTAGATGAAATAATAAGCACTAGAAGTAAAGAAGTATTGGATTCTTTTAATAGTTCTGTTCATCTTTTAAGACTCACGGAAGATCAGGTTGCCAAGTATAATGCCGCTTTAAACCAAGCTAGAATACAGGCAAAAAAAATCATAGATGATGCACTTGCTCAGGTAGAAGAAATGAGAGCTAATGTTAAGAATATATTAGAAGAGGAAGACAAAAAAAAGAGCAAGCTTATTGAAAAAAAAGTGGCAGAATTTAAATCTGAATATACTGATCAGTTAAAACAAATGGCTACTAGTATTGCTTTAATTTATTATACTAAATTGACTAATTCTGAAATTGAAGAGGAATTTATTGCTGACTTGGTGTCCAAAGAATTTTAGGGGTTTTTATGTCTACATCACTGATTATCGGTCTTGCCTTCTTGGTAAGTTTTGTCCTTTCGTATAAATTGCTAAAGAAAGTGATAAAAAATGCGCTTAACAATAAGCGTAACAAAAGCAAATTTTCAAGTGAAGAAACTGAAAAATTCAGGAAAGATATGTTGGAGTATTACAAAAAATCTTCTAAAAAATACAAAGAATTAGATGCAGAAGTTAATAAAATGATGAATGAAGCACTTGATAAAGCTAATAGTATCATTAAGCACAATAGACAGCAGCTAGATCAGACATTAGATGACAATGCCCATTCTAACTTGAAGAAAGTCACTGACCAAGTTGAAAAAGCTCTTGGAGATTTACAGGCTAACACAGCGAATATAGCTGCTGATGCTGTAAAAAAAATAATGCATGAACGTAAAGATGATAAGCGTAGTAGCGAGGTCATATCTTCATTTTCACGTGACTTAAATAAAAAATTGCATTAGGTTCAATGCAACAATTGCCTATACTTCAAGCTGATAATGTAGAAAAAATTAAGTTTGATTCTAGTTTGTGCAAAGAGCCAGAGAAACTTTTTTACTATAAATTTAATATAATTCCTTGGCAAAAATTAAATAATACTACTTTTTTTATGGTTGAAGACACAAGCCGAGATATCAACCGTTGGGTCGAAGCTCATTACGGTATTGACTATGTATTAATAAAAGTGGATAGCGAACAGATTTTAAATCTTCTTAACTCGCACTTTGGTATTTCAGAATTTGCAAGCAACTACTTATATTACAAGAATCCTAATTTTTCAGCTAAAAGCATTAAACTAAGCTCAATATTTTTTGCTTCTTTCTTTATTGTAACTTCAATTTTAACACTAACAGAGAAATATACATATTTTGCTTTGATGTTGATATTTATAATCGGATGTTCTAGTTATTTATTCAAGTTTATAGCTACAGTTTTTAGCTTATGTGAAACCTCCAACCAAAAAGTGGATTATAGTAAGCTGAATGAAGAAGATTTTCCTATATATACTATTTTATTGCCTGCTTTTAAAGAAAGTGCAGTGATAGAGCAATTGATCGAAAGCATTGAAAGTTTGAATTATCCAAAATCAAAATTAGATGTGAAGCTTCAGGTAGAAAGTGATGACCAAGAAACGCTAGCAGCTATAGAAAAGTACACTTTACTGCAGTATTTTGAAGTAATAAAAGTGCCTCATTCTTTGCCTAGAACAAAAGCCAAGTCATGCAATTATGCTATGAGCTTTGCTAGAGGAAAGTATGCAGTAATATATGATGCGGACGATAAACCAGACCCATTGCAGTTAAAAAAAGCACTGATTGAATTTAATAAGGGCGACGATAAGTTAGCCTGTGTACAGGCGAAATTAAATTACTATAATTGTGATTATAATTTTCTCACAAAATCCTTTTCTCTGGAGTATATGAACTGGTTTCAATACTTATTGCCTGGATTCCAAAAAATGAACATGCCAATGCCTTTGGGTGGTAGCAGTAATCATTTTTCAGTAAAAATTCTAAAAAAAGTGTTTTTCTGGGATGCTTACAGTGTTACCGAAGATGCTGACCTCGGTTTGAGACTTGCGCAAATGGGATATAAAACCAGGATGATTGACTCAGAAACATTGGAAGAGTCACCAATTGCTGTATTTGCTTGGATTAAGCAAAGAGCGCGCTGGATCAAAGGCTATATGCAAACTTATATTGTTCATTTAAAAAATATAAAGTCACTTTATAAACACACTGGATTTAAGGGAATTTTGCTATTGAATCTTTTTGTTGGCTCTGCAGCTTTTATATTTTTTACTACTCCATTTTTATTGCTTTCATTGATATTAACTAAAGTTTTAAATGAATTATTTTTGTACTACTTTGTAGTGGTATACGTTACTAACCTGATTCTTTTGGTAATAGCTGTCAAACAGCAAAAGATGCCTTTTTATTTTTATATAGTATCGATATTTTTTCCGGTCTATAGTCTGCTACATAGTGTTGCAGCTTTTCTTGCCTTATGGGAATTTATTCTTTACCCTGAGCGATGGAACAAAACTCAGCATGGTTTATGGAAGCAAAACCTGTAGCTATTTGGCTTTTTCTCTGCTGTATTATGGTAATTCTCATGGTGGGGATTGGTGGATTTACCAGACTTTCAAAAGCAGGATTGTCAATCACGGAGTGGAAACCTATTACTGGAACATTACCACCACTGAATGAGCAAGACTGGCTACAAGAAAAATTAAAATACGAAGCTACACCTGAGTATAAAGCATTCAACTATGGTATGAGTATGGAGGAGTTTCGCGCTATATACTTAATAGAGTATGTGCATAGATTAATTGCAAGACTAACAGGTTTAGTTTTTGTCCTGCCATTTATATATTTCACATTAAGAAGAAAAATATCTAAAAAGGTAGTAATAAGGCTATTTATGGCATTATTATTTGGAGCTTTACAAGCTTTTGCTGGTTGGTATATGGTTAAAAGTGGTTTAGTAACTGAACCTCATGTTAGCCACTATAGGCTTGCACTTCACTTATTATTAGCATTAATTATCTTTGCATTATTGTCATATCAATTTTTTGATTACCAAATATGGATCCCAGTGTTACGTACACAACTATACGAACATTGCAGTATAAGAGTAATTTTCACCAAGAAAGATGTCATCCCAGTGCCCAGACACTGGGATCCAGAAAACTTAACTTTAAATAAGTGGCTGCATAGTAAAAGCTGGATTCCAGTGTCAGCTACTTTCATGACACCATTTGCTGTGCAATTTATTTTCAAAAGTAAGCGTTCGTACAGTTGTGTGTCAGCTACTCGGATGACAGGATTTCAATCTACTAACAGTAGTATATATTACACAATACTTATTCTGATTCTAATTGTAATACAAATAATTTTCGGCGCATTTGTTGCGGGATTAAATGCTGGTTTGATTTACAATACCTTTCCACTAATGGACGGACAAATCGTTCCAGAAGATTTATTTTTCTTACAGCCTATATGGCTGAATATCTTTGAGAACAGAGCGACAGTGCAATTTATACATCGAGCACTGGCATTGCTAATACTAACTTTGGTAGTAATACTCACAGTAAAAAATGCTAGCGTAAAACCGGTATATATTATGCTGCTCTCCATGATCATTCAGATAATTTTAGGAGTGGTTACTCTTTTGTTACACATACCAATAGCCATTGCCATAGCTCATCAAGTGTTTTCATTTATCTTGTTTGGGTCAAGTTTGTACTTCTTGTGTTATTTAAGAAAGCAGACTACATCACCAATCTGCACATTTTTTCCTTCTTGAACGGGAATATTTTTTATCACCATTGCTGCTTCAGCACATATGATATTTTCCATTTTCATTGCCTCCACCACAAATAAAGGTTGTCCTATTTCTATCTGATCTCCTACATTTACGTGTAATTTAACTAATAAGCCAGATATTGGGGATTTTACAGCATCTACTGAAATCTCTTCTGTTTTATTGTTTAGCATTAACTTACTTAATTCAGCTACATGAGATTTGAATACACAACATTCAGCTTTCATGCCTGCATGTCTTATGAAGTATTTACTGCCTTGTTTTTCTACTTTAAATGTTATATCAGCATCATCATTAATTGTAATATATAGTAATTTATGACTTGATTTCCACTTGCCTATAACGGAGTATTTATTGTGATTATATACTGTTATTAATATATTATCTTGGTATTTTGCATTTACGGAGTACTCATTGTCATTTATATTCACTATGAATAAATCTCTTGCACGGTCACCTGCCATCCGAGTAGCTGATACTGGTGCCCCTTCTTTTTTACTAGTCACGCGCTGGAATGACACCTGAGATGTTTTATTCACTGCTTCGTAATAGTACCTTTCTTCATTTTCCAAATGAACATATAACGCAGTGAAAATAAATATTTTAATATACTCCTCTGTAACAAAATCGCCGTGAAACCCACTGGGGTAATGGTCTGGAATGAATCTCGTGTGGAGCTTTGCTGCGATAAAATTTGGGTGATGGAAGATGGATTCTAGAAATTCTATATTATTTGTTACTCCTTCTATATAGCATTCAGACAATGCTTTTTGCATTCTGCTGATCGCTTCTACTCTATCTTTTCCATATGTTATAACTTTTGCAATCATTGAGTCATAGAACGTGCTAATTTCTGAACCTGCAGCAACTCCATCATCTATTCTTACATAATCATTTTCACCCGGTTTATCGTAATATTTTATTCTTCCGCTGGAAGGGAAAAATTTCTTCGATGGGTCTTCAGCGCAAATTCTACTTTCTATTGCAGAACCAGTAAGTTTAATATCATCCTGATTGAATCTCAATTTCTCTCCACAGGAAGTTCTAATCATTTCTTCTACTATGTCTATTCCAGTTATAAATTCTGTTACTGGATGCTCAACTTGCAATCTCGTATTTACCTCAAGAAAATAGAAGTTTTGGTCTTTATCTACAACAAACTCAACAGTGCCTGCTGAAAAATAGCCAACTTGCTTTGCCAGAGAAACACATTGAACATACATTTTTTGTCTTACTTCTTCACTAATGAATGGACTTGGCGTTTCTTCTATTATTTTCTGATTATTCCTTTGTATCGAGCATTCTCTTTCTCCAAGACAAACTATATTGCCATATTTATCTGCTATGATTTGTATTTCAATATGTCTTGGCAACTCTATATATTTCTCTATAAAGATACTGCCATCCTTAAAACTTTTCTCTGCTTCATTTGTGGCTGATGTAAATGCTAGTTCAATTTCTTTTTTGGAGTTTACAATTCGCATTCCTTTGCCACCACCGCCTGATGCAGCTTTGAGCATAACGGGAAAACCGACCTCTTTAGCAACTTGAGCTGCGTGGGCAGCATCGCTGATCTTACCCATATATCCTGGCACTACATTCACTCCAGCTTTTCTTGCCGCTTCTTTTGCTGTTATTTTGTTGGCTGTAACTTCTATTGTTTCTGCACTGGGACCTATGAAATCTATATTGTGTTTTTGCAAAGCACGTGGAAAATCTGGATTTTCTGCTAAAAAACCATAGCCAGGATGAACTGCCTCAGCACCTGTTTCAACTGCTACTTCACATATTTTTTCAATGTTTAAATAACTGAGGCAAGATGGCGAAGGGCCGATATATCTTGACTCATCTGCTTGTCTTACATGCACAGAATTTACATCTGCATCCGAATATATGCATACACAAGATATACCCATCCTACGAGCAGTTCTGATAATCCTGCAGGCAATTTCTCCTCTGTTTGCTATTAAAATCTTACTGTACTTCTTTTCCGTCATCGTATAAGTATACTTTCTTAAGCTGAGAAAGTAAATTTCTATATCATTGCCTGCAACTTTTTGTTATATATCAGACAGCCACCCTTGCAAGATCTGTACTACTAAAAGTTTCCACTGGAGTGCTCATGTCATGCAAGTTATGTATCTCACTACACACTTTGCCTGACAGATACGCAGCCCCACCAGAAACTATCCCAGCCATCGTAGCCAGTGCAAGAGATTGAGAAACTAAAAATAAAAAGTATAAAGACAAACATAAAGCAGCAATGCACGCTATAGCTCCTACTATATATAAACACAGGTGAAACTTCTGATTACATATAAGACTGTCTTTTATGCCTGCAATTTCTCTTACTTCTTTCTTAACATCCTTACTAACCCAATCAAGAGGAGTCCTTTTAGATTTATCTAACGCACATCTATTGCCTAATGCATTTTTAATGTAACTTTTAAAATTTTCTGATTTTTCTTTTGTTACTTTTTCCGAAGAATCCAAATGCTCAAATATTCCTCTCACTACATCCGGTAATATCCTCATCTTCGCCGCTATATGGAATGGATTTTCATGATCGTCATTGTACTCTAATAAACGAGCATCACTTTCAATACTTTTTTTGAAAATGAACAAAAATCTTTCAATATTTTTTGTTCTTGCAGCTAAATGCAAGAGATTGTCTCCCCACACTATTAGTTTTATTTTATCAGATGGACCAGTGTGGCTCCAACTTATATTAGCTTGTTCGAGCAAGCTTTCTATATCTACAGATCCAATCATAACATACCTCGCTATATTTAACCAACACTAAATTATACAACATAACTTTATGAAAAACAAGTAAATCTTATCTCTCAGAATAAATAAATTCCACATTGTTACAAACGTGGATTTTGGGTATCATAGCCTATACTTTACTGTAACAATAACATGCCAGACGTAGTCACTAGATTCGCTCCATCACCCACAGGGTTTTTGCACATTGGAGGGGCTCGTACTGCTTTATTCAATTGGCTCTATGCAAAGCATCATGGTGGCAGGTTTTTGCTAAGGATTGAAGACACCGACAGAAAACGTTCAACGCAAGAAGCAATTGATGCAATTATAGAAGGGCTAAAATGGCTCGGTGTGAGCTGTGATGGGGAAATAGTATATCAATCAAAAAGAATAGAGCGGCATAAAGAAGTAGCAAACCTTTTAGTTGAGAAGGGTAGGGCATATCACTGTTACTGTCCTGAAAATGAAGTTGCAGAAAAGAAAATAAAAGCAAGAGAAGAGGGCAAGATATATAAGCACAAATGTATTAGTGTGACATCAGACGTAAAGCCTGTTGTTCGCTTTAAAGTGCCGGATTCGCAAGAGATCGTCATTGATGATAAAATATACGGCCAAATCAAAGTAAATAGCGAGCAGCTTGATGATATAGTGATCTTACGTTCTGATAACACTCCAACATATATTTTTGCCGTAGTGGTTGACGATCATGATGCGGGAATAACCGATATTATACGTGGCTCTGACCATCTCACTAATACCTTTAAACAGTTGCTAATATACCAGGCTCTTGATTTTGACATTCCACGTTTTGCACATGTGCCGCTTATTCATGGGGAAGATGGGAATAAGCTATCCAAAAGGCATGGTGCCACAAGCGTTTGCGATTATGAAAAGATGGGAATATTGCCAAAAGCGATGCGTAATTACTTGCTGAGACTTGGCTGGAGTCACGGCAACGATGAGATTATTAGCGATGAGCAAGCAATAGAGTGGTTTAATATAGAAAGTATTGGTCGTTCACCTGCACGGCTCGATTTCAAAAAACTGGAGCATTTGAATAACCACTATATTAGTAATATGAGCAATGAAGATATTCTGACTCTAATGCTTAGAGAAAATACTCTAACTGACAAAAAAAAGGGCTATTTACTGCAGGGACTGACAGAGCTAAAAAAAAGAGCAAACTACCTGACCGAATTATTGGATTTAGCAAAATTTTATATTCAAGATCCGCCACTTGATTTAAGTGAAGAAGCTTGTCAAATTGTCAAATCTAACCTCAATATAATTAAGTTACTCGCATCATTTCTGTCAAAGATCGGTGATGAAAATTGGAATAAGGGTTTTTTATCTTCTCAGATCAAGGAATGTGCAAAATTGCACGATATGAAAATAAGCGATGTATACCACTCATTACGCGCCCCTATAACTGGAGTAATGGATGCACCTGGAATCATTGATATCATGGTGATTCTTGGTAAAGATGAGTGTATAAGAAGGTTACAAGCAATTTAAATGAAATAAGAAAATTACTTGACATCCTTCGCCAGCCCCCTTATCATGACGTGTATAACAATGTTACAAAAAATAATATCATAGAATTCAATAGGATAATCCCTAGAGAATTACTCATCTACAAAAAGCCAAATCGTGTTAATTCTGTTTAGATGTAAAAGATAAGCTAAATCTTTACAAAGAAAACATCTCAAGCAGCAAGACACCTTTGATTGAAAGAGAGCACCAAATTTATGGTGAGCAACTGCGCTACAACTAAATCGACAAATCTTAATAGGGGAAAAACTGACCTTACCCAGAAAAAGTGGAGAGAAAGTTTGGAATGTTTTTCACAAAGAGAATGATGAATCAAAATGCTCAGGAATGCAATAGTTAATAGTGACGTTGTTTGTTATAAAAAATTTCTATATATTCAAATATAGCAGTTTTGATATGCTGTTTAGAGTGCCGAGAGGTGTCTATTGGTAACTCCCTTTTTAGAGAACTGAAGAAGCTTTCCACAACAGAATTGTCGTAACAACAACCTTTATGACTCATCTATGTTTTTTATGGATAAGAGATATTGATAACCTTGCGAAGTATATTGTGAACCTTGATCACTATGTAATAGTAGATTTTTGGCAGGTTTACGCTTGTTAACGGCCATTAATAAAGAGTCCATAACCAATTGTTTATTTATTGAACTGCTCATTGACCAGCCAACTACCATGCGTGAATATAGATCGATTATTGTTGCCAAATATAGCCATCCTTCTTTGGTTTTTATATAAGTAATCCCATACTTTATTTGGTTGATCGACAATAAAGTTTTGGTCTAATATATTGGGAGCTACGACTCTACTGTCCGTTTGTTGTTTCTTAATTTTAAATTTTCTTCTCAATATAGCCTGAATACCATTTTTCTGCATAATACTTTGCACTGTTTTTAAGTTGCAACTTTTACCCAAAGCCTTTAATTCAGCATGAATTTTAGGAGCTCCATATCTACATTTAGAAGCTTGATATATTTTTTGAATATCTGCTAATAACTCTTTATTTGCTGATTCTCTACTGCTTATTTTCCTTGTAGTCCACTTATAGTAGCCACTAGCAGAAAACCCTACATAATTCCTGCACTTTATAGTGTTTACTATGCTCTTTTATGAAAAAATATTTTACTCTTTTTGACTGGCCAGGGCTTTTTTTAAAATGTCTCTTTCTCTTGTTACTTTTGCTAACTCTTTCTGTAAATCAAATCTCTCTTTGTCATAAGGTGCTACATCTGGAAATGCATTTGCCGCTGACTTTTTTTCGTTATATTTCTTCATCCATTTTCCTAATACACTATCCCTTATTCCTAGATCTCTTGCTACTTTTGCAACTGGTTGACCTACCTTTCTTTGTTCATTTGCCAGCTTAACAGCTTCCAATTTGAATTCTGCCGTATATTCTCTTGCCATTTCTAATCCTCCAAAATTTTATTTTACCCGAAAAAACTCCTTTCTTTCTCTCCACTTTTTCTGGGTAAGGTCAGTTTAGCTATAGGTAGCAATTTTCTGTATTTATTTTAAATTGAAGGAAGCTCAAATGAAAGATCATGTTTTGCTAAAAATCACAGAATGCAGTCTAACAGTGAACGGTTACGCTTTTGATCGAAAATGTTGTATAGTACACAATCAATTTTTCTGGATCCAAGTAGTCAAGGCACTGCCTTTGTGTTTGAGGCAAAATCGGCTATAACACTTAACATACTGCCTTTGCAAACAAATGTTCGTACAGTTATGTGTCAGCTACTTGCATGACGCCATTGCCTGAACGGGTACCAATGATTACCTATCAATCTCACCAAAAACTATATCGAGTGAGCCAATAATTGCTGCAACGTCAGCAAGCATGTGTCCTTTTGCCATAAAGTCTAAGGCTTGTAAATGCGCAAAGCCAGGTGCTCTTATTCGGCACCTATAAGGTCTATTGGTACCATCTGAAACTATATACACTCCAAACTCACCTTTTGGTGCCTCAACAACTGCGTAAGCCTCACCTTCTGGTACGTGATATCCTTCTGAATAGAGCTTAAAATGGTGAATCAGAGCTTCCATAGATTTTTTCATCTCTGCTCTTGACGGTGGAGAAATTTTTCTATCTTCAGTTTTTATTGGCCCTTCAGGCATTTTCTCTATGCACTGCTTCACCAAACTGATAGATTGCCTAATCTCTGCCATTCTAACTAGATAACGGTCATAACAGTCGCCATTTTGGCCGATCGGTATATCAAAATCTAGTTGATCATATATCTCATATGGCTGGCTTTTTCGCAAATCCCAAGCAAGCCCAGCAGCGCGCAACATTGGGCCACTAAAGCCCCAATCAAGTGCCTGTTTAATTGATATTTCACTAATTCCTACAGTGCGTTGCTTCCATATCCTATTTTCTGTTAAAAGTTCATCAACATCGTCTATATACTTTGGAAATTGCTCTATAAACTTTGCAATATCCTCAATCAAACCTTCTGGAACATCTGCTGCAATTCCACCTGGCCTGATGTAAGCTGCGTGAAACCTTGCACCTGAAGCTCTTTCGTAAAATTCCAGTATTTTTTCTCTTTCTTCAAAGAGCCATAAAAGAGGGGTCATTGCTCCAACATCAAGTGCTTGAGAAGAAACGTTCAGTAAATGATTTAGTATCCTCGTCAGTTCACAAAACAAGACACGTAAATACTTTGCCCTAATTGGCACTTCACATTGCAACAATTTCTCCACACAAAGTGAATATGCATGCTCTTGTGACATTGGTGATACGTAATCAAGGCGATCAAAATAAGGCAAAGCTTGAAGATACGTTTTATGTTCTATTAATTTTTCAGTACCGCGGTGCAAAAGCCCAATATGGGGATCTGCCCTCTCGATCACTTCACCATCCATCTCTAAAACAAGACGCAACACTCCATGTGCAGCTGGGTGCTGAGGTCCAAAATTTAACATCATTGTCTTTAGATCGGGCATGTCCAGTAGTTTAAGATATTAAAATTGTATAGGCTAAAGTGCGCTCAAAGTCAATAAACTTCTTGCATAGGCTACAACTATCATTCAATAGAAACAAAAACTTTTACAATGGCTAATAAGTGTTGGTAAAACCAAGTCACTTTAGCTATAGAATGACAAAAAAGGTTTGCATTAGCCAAATTTTTAGTTGAAGTAGCATAAGAGGTTAAAGGAAAAGCTTTGTGTTAATGGATTCATTTCAGGTATAGTATAGATAATACCACAATACTTATAAAATGGATCATGTTGTTAATGCGTATAATAGACTTGACACTCCTATAGTCAGGGGAGAAGGGGCATATCTTTTTGATAAAGATGGTAAAAAATATTTAGATTTTGCTGCAGGTATTTCTACAACTTCTTTAGGGCATTGTCATCCATACATTACAGATAAGCTGAAAGAGCAATCGAGTTCATTATGGCACTGCTCTAACATTTTCACTATTCCCGAGCAAGAAAGGCTTGCTGACCGTTTAACAACCCTTACTTTTGCAGATAAAGTTTTTTTCTGCTCAAGTGGACTTGAAGCAACAGAAGCTGCAATTAAGTTTATTCGTCGTTACTTTTATTCAAAAGGGCAAGCAAAACGTAATCGTATTGTTACAATTGAAGGAGGGTTTCATGGCCGCAGTATTGCTGCAATTTCTGCTGGAGGTAATGAAAAATCACGCGAAGGTTTTGCTCCGCTTCTTTCTGGTTTTGATAAAGTGCCAAGAAATGACACTAAAGCATTAGAAGAAAAAATCAATAATGAAATAGCTGCTGTGTTTTTAGAGCCCATACAAAGCGAAGGCGGAGTATATCCACTAGACGTAGAATATCTTCAAAAAGTAAGGGAAATAACAAAAGCTCAAGAAATAATTTTGTGCTTTGATGAAGTGCAGTGCGGATATGGACGCATCGGTTCTTTATTTCATTATCAAAATGTCGGCATTGAACCTGATATGCTAACCTGTGCGAAGGCTATGGGTAACGGTTTTCCTGTAGCTGCATGTTTAGTGAAAGATTACATAGCAGAAGCAATTACTCCAGGAACTCATGGATCAACCTATGGTGGCAATCCACTTGCCATGACTGTTGGTAATGCAGTGCTCGATATAATGCTAAAAGAAGGCTTTTTTGATCATGTTAAAAGAATTAGTAAATATTTAAAAGAAAAGCTGTTGCTTTTAGCTAAAGAATTTCCTGAGATGATTTTAGAAGTTCGTGGAGAAGGGTTACTAATGGGAATAGAACTAGCAACTCCTGTAGCTGATAAAATTATTAGTCGATCTCTTGATAAAGGTTTAATAATAACTAGGGTTTTAAACAACAAAGTAGTAAGGGTAACCCCACCACTTATCATTGAGGATGAGCATGTGAACGCAGCGTATAATATGCTTTATGATTTGTTTTTTAAGATTAAAGATATATAAAATTCGGCAATATAAATTCAGGCTTGCAAATGCCTCTCATAACATGTAAAATTAATTTTATTTTTTATCACAATAACATCGTACTTTAATGGATTGGTTATTGGTCTTGGTGTCATCAGCAATTTTTGTTTTGTTAGTTTTATCGTTTTTGTTCTCAGGAGCAGAAATAGGCTTAACCTCAATTAGCCGTTCTCGAGTTAATAAGCTAAAGCTAGACGGTAACAAAAGAGCCAAGATAATAGACCGCTTATTAAATAGGAAAGAATTGACAATAGGAACAGTATTGCTCGGCAATACAATTATTAATATTACTTGCTCTGCTTTATTTACAGCAATATTTATCAATCTTTTTGGAAATGAGGGCATTCTCCTATCAACAATTATAATGACATTTTGTATTTTATTGTTCTGCGAAGTTCTACCAAAAACTTATGCTATTCAAAATCCTGAAAAATTTGCATCATTTTCTGCTTATTTTGTATTGTTTTTTGTAAAGATTTTTTCTCCATTGACACTAGGTATTCAATTTATTGTTAACCTCATCCTCAAATTATGTGGGCTGCATAAAGATAAGGAAGTGATATCTGCAGCGGATGCAATGCGTAATATGATTACTCTTCACCGCAGTGAAGGAACTATGTTGCAACAGGATTTAGATATGCTAAGCAGCATACTTGATTTGGCTGAGACAGAGATATCACAAATTATGACCCATAGAAGAAACCTATTTTCTCTTGATATAGATCGGAATAAAGAAGAGTTAATAAGAGAGATTTTAACCAGCAGTCACAGTAGAGTACCTTTATGGCAGAAGGAACCAGATAACATTGTAGGTGTAATTCACGTGAAAGCTCTAATAAATGCTTTGCGTGAAAAGAATAATAAAGCGGAAGAAGTTGACATTACCCAAGTTATGTCAAGGCCTTGGTTCATACCAGAAAGTACACCGCTCAGCGTGCAACTTCACAACTTCCGTAAGAACAGGAAACACCTTGCATTTGTTATTGATGAGTATGGAGCACTGCAGGGAATTGTAACTCTTGAGGATATACTGGAAGAAATAGTTGGAGAAATTTCGGATGAACATGATTTGATTACGGAGAATTTTATAAAGAAAATATCTGATAATATGTATCACATAGAAGGAAAATCTACTATTAGGGACATTAACAGGCAGTTATACTGGAATCTCCCTGATGAAGAAGCTACAACTCTAGCAGGTATGATTGTGAATGAAATAGAGCGCATTCCTGACGAAGGCGAGGAGTTTTCCATGTATGGTTTTCGCTTTAAGATTTTAAAAAAAGATAAAAATATTATTACTGTTGTTGAAGTGCAAGTAAAAACTGGTAATATTAGTAGCAGCAATTAATTAGTGGAGTTTCATGGAAGATACAGTAAAAATAACGACTGAAGAATTGAAGGGTTACATAGAGAGAATCGAAAAACTTGAACAAGAAAAGAGGGATGTGCAAGATCACATTCGTGATGTATATGCAAAAGCCGCAGATGAAGGTTGGGATATAAAAGTGATGAAACAAATTATTAGGCTGAGGAAGATGGATGATGATGACAGAGAGGAACAGGAAATATTGCTTGATACCTATAAACGTGCATTGGGAATGAGTTGCGAAGAAGAGTTAAGTGAATAGCAGAATTGTAATTGGAATAAGTGGAGCATCTGGTTCTATTTACGGTGTACGTATTTTAGAGGCGTTAAGAAATATTAACAAATCTCTTGTACAATCCATCGGTCATCCAAGTAGCTTGACTACTTCCATCCAGAAAAAGTGTATAGATTCCAATGTCAGCTACTCAAATGACACCAAACCTGGTTATGAAACTCATTTAGTGATAAGTCGTGCTGGAAAAACAACTCTAGCTCATGAGATTAAAGAAAAACTTGAAGATATTATATCACTTGCAGATTTTTACTATTCTGAAGAAAAAATAGGAGAAAAAATAGCAAGCGGCTCATTTAAAACCTCAGGAATGATTGTAGCACCATGCTCTATGAAGACAATGTCTGAAATCGCATCAGGTGTCACTTCCAATCTACTAACAAGAGCTGCAGATGTAACGTTAAAAGAAAGAAGAAAATTAATTCTTATGGTGCGAGAGTCACCACTACATCTTGGGCATTTACAAAATATGTTAAAATTAACGGAGATGGGAGCAATTATTACTCCACCGGTGCCAGCTTTTTATATTAACCCGAAATCGTTGGATGATATTATTAATCATTCTGTTGGCAAAGTATTGGATTTATTTGATATCAAATTACCCAACTTTAAGGAGTGGCAAGGAAGTGACAATTATTATTGATGGTAAAAAAATAGCAAACGACCTGTGTGAGAGGCTATCACAAAAGATTCATGTTCTAAAGAGGGAGCATAATATTTTTCCTTGCCTAAAAGTAATTCTCGTTGGTAGCAATCCAGCAAGTCAGGTCTACGTTCGTAATAAACAAAGAAAAGCAGAATCAATAGGCATAAGTTCTGAAACTATTGTTTTGCCTGATAATATTTCAGAAGATGAGTTAATTGGAAAAATTAATGAATTCAATGAAGATCAATCTGTACATGGAATTTTAGTACAGTTGCCTTTACCAAATCACATTAGTGCAAGCAGAGTAATTAATGCAGTGAGTATTGAAAAAGATGTAGATGGCTTCCATGATGAGAACGTTGGCAAATTAGTTAAAGGTGAAAAAAATTGCCTTATACCTTGCACTCCTAAAGGTTCTTTGCATTTAATTAAATCAATTGAAGAAAACCTCTCTGGTAAAAACGCAGTTGTGATTGGCAGGTCAAATATCGTAGGTAAACCAATGTTTCATCTATTGTTGCAAGAAAACTGCACTGTTACCATCTTGCACTCACAGAGTAAAGATTTAGCTGAATATTGCTCTAAAGCGGATATAGTAGTTGCAGCAGTAGGAAAGCCAAATTTTGTTCAAGCAGACTGGATAAAGAAAGATGCAATAGTGATCGACGTTGGCATAAATAGCGTTAACGTAGGAGAGCTTGTAGGTGATGTTGACTTTGAAGGAATAAAAGGGAAAGCCAAAGCTATGACCCCAGTACCCGGGGGCGTTGGCCCAATGACCATTGCATTTCTAATGATGAACACTGTTATTGCTGCTTGCTTGCAAAAGGGAGTTGATGCTTCTGATTTCATTAGTTGAGGTATGAAGAGGAAAGCTATATGAAGATAGAATGTACCATATCACAATTAATAAAAAATTGAGATTTTTGAAATTCCTCAGTAGTCAAATTTATTAAATATTTAGGATCATCATCTATTCTTTTTTCTCTACAAGTATAGCTAAAGTGGCTTAGGTTTACCTACAATTTGAAAAACAACAAATTCGTCATTCCGCTACTCGTTAGCGGAATCTATGCTGAGATACCGCGGCGGTATGACGTAGGGAAACCTTTCTTGGGTTAGCTATAGTTAGTGGAATTGCAAAGTTTCTAGGCATAAAAAGCTTTGAACCTAATATATGAGCCAAACTTGATTTTCCAACCGTAGATACACCTGTAATAAAAATAATAGTCTTCATTTTGTGAATTTACTTGCTATATGAACTATCGGAGAAATTTTTTTATAGTTTATAGTATCTATACTTTGCCATATACAACCATCAGAATCTTTTCCATCAGATTCTCGCTTTATTTCTCCTATGATTTCAATTTTGTATAAAACTGCTATATGTTTTAGACATTTATTTACATTGTCTTCATTATAATGATATAGGCTAGTAACTGTTTGGATTTGGTCGTATTGTTTCACTAAACAACCTGTTTCTTCTCTAATTTCTCTTACAAGTGCCTCTTCAAGCGTTTCAGCAATTTCTACCTGGTAAATCAAACAACCCTTTATAAGGACCTCGACTTTTTTTCACCAAAACTATACTGACCTTACCCAGAAAAAGTGGAGAGAAAGAAAGGAGTTTTTTCGGGTAAAATAAAATTTTGGAGGATTAGAAATGGCAAGAGAATATACGGCAGAATTCAAATTGGAAGCTGTTAAGCTGGCAAATGAACAAAGAAAGGTAGGTCAACCAGTTGCAAAAGTAGCAAGAGATCTAGGAATAAGGGATAGTGTATTAGGAAAATGGATGAAGAAATATAACGAAAAAAAGTCAGCGGCAAATGCATTTCCAGATGTAGCACCTTATGACAAAGAGAGATTTGATTTACAGAAAGAGTTAGCAAAAGTAACAAGAGAAAGAGACATTTTAAAAAAAGCCCTGGCCAGTCAAAAAGAGTAAAATATTTTTTCATAAAAGAGCATAGTAAACACTATAAAGTGCAGGAATTATGTAGGGTTTTCTGCTAGTGGCTACTATAAGTGGACTACAAGGAAAATAAGCAGTAGAGAATCAGCAAATAAAGAGTTATTAGCAGATATTCAAAAAATATATCAAGCTTCTAAATGTAGATATGGAGCTCCTAAAATTCATGCTGAATTAAAGGCTTTGGGTAAAAGTTGCAACTTAAAAACAGTGCAAAGTATTATGCAGAAAAATGGTATTCAGGCTATATTGAGAAGAAAATTTAAAATTAAGAAACAACAAACGGACAGTAGAGTCGTAGCTCCCAATATATTAGACCAAAACTTTATTGTCGATCAACCAAATAAAGTATGGGATTACTTATATAAAAACCAAAGAAGGATGGCTATATTTGGCAACAATAATCGATCTATATTCACGCATGGTAGTTGGCTGGTCAATGAGCAGTTCAATATAAACAGCAAAGGGTTTGTAAGACCGATTTTTACAGCCTCTACAACAATAAAATTATTTACAATAGTAAACAGTACATTTATAGTTATGAGATACAAAACAGTATTGACTGCTAACGCTAGAATAAATTTTTCCCTTCTATTAGTTTTTGCAATAACACTCATTGTTCTGATAGTGTTTGCAATACAGTGCCTACTTGATCTTATAGGGCTAACAATCTTTCCACATCTTTTTAAAATCCTTCGTTTTGGTGTTGCAGTTAGGTAAGTTGTAGGATATTCCTCATCAAGCTTGCACATATTTTCAAAGGCCTGCTGCTTGTTAATGCTATCTGCTTCATCAACACTAACCCACAATTTAGGCTTTTCACCGTTTTGCTCTTCAAATTTTCGATCATTCTCTTGCTGTAAAAGCAGATCATGTGTTACT
The DNA here is from genome assembly GCF_964027055.1 of Wolbachia endosymbiont (group A) of Nomada flava. Classification (NCBI taxonomy): domain Bacteria; kingdom Pseudomonadati; phylum Pseudomonadota; class Alphaproteobacteria; order Rickettsiales; family Anaplasmataceae; genus Wolbachia; species Wolbachia endosymbiont (group A) of Nomada flava. The sequence continues at coordinate 588,560 of NZ_OZ034725.1, forward strand.
ATAATTGTTGTAGGTTTAGTGACTTTCAGCGCATCTTTAATTTCTTGCACAGTTTTAGGTGTTTTAACGTCTGCAATAAATGCACCATCTATCATTTTCTTAGCTTGTTCAACTAAATTGCCATTTGGCACTGCAACTAAATGGTGATATCCTGTTTTAGCTAGCACATGACTCCACAATCCAATATCATAAGTCTTGCCAAACCCAGTTTCTGCATCAATCATAGTATTACAGTTAGTGATGGAAGGGCTTTTTAAATGCTCTAATATTCCTTTAACAACAGGTTTGCGACGTTTTACTATTATAGATTCTTTGCCATCGAAGAGCTTCATAGATTCACCTTGTAGATCAAGGTTGATTTTTTCCAAACTCTTTATAATACTTTACTTTCCTTGATTACTGACAGAACTCATATGTTACCCACTATCACTTGTTCATAATATGTTGATTTAGTAGATTGTCAACACTATTAGTATCTCAGTATTATGACCTTAGCCAAAGGAAATAGTGAAATTAGGAAGTATTTTCTACAAAAAGGAAGATCCCAATAAAAAGGATTTTATTCCATTTGGAGTATGGAACTATTATAAATTTTTCTGTTATTTCTAAATAAATTGCTATTAATTTAACAACATATATTACTAAAAGCTTAAATAATCCAGCCATTTCCAGCAACAAAAAACAGCAAGCGTGAGAACTAGTTTTTTTGGAATCGATTGGTCTAGCAAAAATTACATTACCAATTCCAAGAAAGCGGAGCATTTGGATCATCTGGAATTTCATAAAAAGACAGCCTATCAATTAACAGACTTTCTTCATCTCTACTAAGATCTCTTTTTACAATATTGCAAAAATCTCTATTGCTCCCAAAATTAGCTGTTACTGCAGTCCTTAAATCTTGATTTCCTGCCACAGCTTCCTGAAAGCTGCTGTTATTGGCAAGATGAGTTTCCAGCACAGGTTTTGCGTCATTACCAAATTTGTTTTTCACATTCAGAATAGCTTGTCCCAATTTATTTGTGTTGCTACTAATTAATTTTTCTGCCACTCCTTCCTGCAAAATACGACTACCTGCTAAGATCTCTCTATTTTCATTATCCTTCACAACCGCTTTCCCTATTTCATCTACCTTGGTATTCAAAAGGTGCTGAGTTACGTTATTGACTAACGTCTTCGACTCATCTATATTATCGCCTAAGCCACTTGCATTAAACAAATACTCAGCTAATTTTTCAGGGCTGACCTTCCCTTCAGTAATTCTTTTTGCTTCACCTTTCTCTATACTGCTAGCATTAAATAACAACTCAGCTAACCTAGAAGTGCTGACATTTTTTATTATATCTTCAATAAAGCTCTTTTGATCCCACTGATGATTCTCTGCTAGCGCATTCTTAGCATCGTTAAATACTAGTTCAGAAATCTTATACGAGCTAACTTTATCTTCGGCAATCTTTTTGGCTGCAAGTTGATCTACGTTACTTTTATTAAAAAGCAACTCAGCAAGTTTTATTGGATCAGCTTTATTTATAAAATCCTGCGAATTAAGATTTATTTTATTAGCAACATGAGTAGCAAGATTTTGACCAGTGCTATCAGTTATATCAAGTACTGTTTTTCCCAATATACCTTTATTTTCATCAGTAAGTAGCTGTACAGCGACTTCCTCAATTGATGGGCTTTTTCCATCCCTACCCGCCGGACCTTGAGGACCATCTGCACCTTTTGATCCCTGCATCCCCTTGTCTCCTAAAAAAGCTTTTGCTATCTTACCGTCATAAGCATTTTCGTTATCAGCAGTTTGATCAAGAAATCTACCTAATTTCTCCACTAAAATTGATTTCTTTTTCCCCTCTCCTATATCCTCTGTTGCATCAAGTATTTTTTTCGTGAATTCTAAAATTTTCATATTAGAGCCATCAGCTTTAGCAAAATTACCCTTTTCTGCCAAAAAATCTTTTGCTGTTTTATTATCACCATATATTTCATATTTTTCATCAAGAAGCTTCCCTAATGTATTAACTAAAATTGAAGTTGCATTGGGATCATGTTTATAAAATAATTCCCTTGCTAATCTATTGATTCCGTCACTGTCACGAGAAATAAATCCTCTATCTGTATCTTCCTTAGTATATACATTTTCAACATCAACCTTTTTATTTAATCCTTCATCTACTTCTTCCTTAGTATATACATTTTCAACATCAACCTTTTTATTTAATCCTTCATCTACTTCTTCCTTAGTATATACATTTTCAACATCAACCTTTTTATTTAATCCTTCATCTACTTCTTCCTTAGTATATACATTTTCAACATCAGCCTTTTTATTTAGGTAAGCAGGCAGAACATCTCGCCTAGGAAATGTACTATCTAGTATCAAGTTAGAGATTCTATCACCCTTATCAAAATCTTTTGCATAAAATATCGCCTCCACTATGGACTTTTCTGCTAACTTTTCTTCAAGTACTGTATGTTCATCATTGTTAGTACTTTTCATATCAAGTAGACTTTTAAAAGCTGCCGCTAAACCTCCTACTTTATAGCTTATTTCACCTTGACCATTTTGTTTATATTTTAATTCCAGACTACCATTGCTTGCATCTAAAGTATACTTATTACCTTTCTCATCACTCAAGGTTATAATTTTAACATTTTCCAAATTTGATATTGATGTGCCGTGATTATCTTTAAACTCTACATTAGGTGTCATATCACTTCATATTAATTAAAACGAAAGGGTACGCAAAAAAATATATTTTTTTATTAATACATGATGCAAAAAGAGCTTTATTCTATTTTAAATATAGAATTGCAATAAATTTTCCTTTTATTTCCAAATAAACTAATTTTCACTCTTTAACATTAATTACCACTAACTCAAATAACACAACCATTTCCAGCATTCAAAACCAAGGGTCGTGAGAAGTGTTTTTTTTGGGATCAGTTGGTCTACCATGTGATCCATACGAACTTTTTATTATAATAATTTTACTATACTGTAAAGTTAGCTGTATTAGCATATTTTGGTCATATTTACATACGAACTAGGTTACCTGATTTTGTTGTAATAATTTTACGCTTTTATTTACACAACCCAATTTTTATGTAAAATGCCCTCACAAATATACGTACTTTTTTGCGCTTTTTGAAACAGTAGTCAATAAATAAATTTGCTGTGATGCTAATTGATCTATGTTTTTGCTAAAATATTCTCATGGCAGAGTGTTGTAGTATTGAATAATGCTAGTTTTCATAAGCCCAAAAAGACAAAGGAATTGATAGAATCAGTGGGTTGTAGAGTTATCTTTTTTTGCCACCATATTCACTAGACTTAAAACCAATAGAAAAGTTTTGGGCTAATATGAAAAAATAGATTAAAAGTAAGACTAGTAAATTATCAGAGACTATTGATATGTTTTTCTGTAACCTAATTCAAAGAGTTTGACTATATACTAAAATACTTATGACAGGAGGGAGAAAATGTCTGCTGTATCAAAAAAACCTGTAAAATTTGCCTATTGGATTCCTAATGTTTCAGGTGGTTTGGTGGTTAGTAAAATAACACAACGTACCAATTGGGACATTGGCTATAACCGTAAGCTGGCACAAATTGCTGAACGTGCAGGGTTTGAGTATGGCTTAACTCAAGTTCGTTTTACTGCGGGTTATGGTGCTGATAATCAGCATGAATCAGTTGCGTTTTCACAGGCGTTACTTGATTCTACAGAAAAACTAAAGGTGATTGCTGCATTGTTACCTGGTCCATGGAATCCAACATTAGAGGTTGTCCACAAACCAGTAAATCAAGCATATTCCCTACTTAACATAACTTTACTCATAGCCAGATATATGAAACTTTCAGTAGATGTTGTAAGTAAATCGTACTCCTTTGATAGCCTTCTATTTCTATTGATCCAAGCAAAAGTCCTCTCTACCACCCACCTTCTCGGCTGTACTGAAAATCCAGGATCCCGTTGTGGCAATAGTTCTAGTGGTGTATCTTTATGCACCCAAAACCTACATGGAGGCCTTTTGACAATTTCAATATCTATCCCATATTCTCTCTTTACGTAATCCTTTAAATCTTTTCCTTGGTATCCCATATCAGCCCACATTTTCTTAATATTGCTGTATTTTTCCTTCATATTGTCCAATGCCATCTTCACCCCATCTCTGTCATTTTCGCTTGCAGCTCCTACATAGCAACCAAGCACAAATCCTTGAGTATCTGTGATTATATGTCTTTTTCTCCCCTTTACCTTTTTCGCACCATCATAACCTTTGACCCCCCTTTTTCCGTGGTTTTTACCGATTGACTGTCCACTATGCATGCGCTCGGCTCCTCATTTCTTCCCATTTTTGACCTACTATATTTAGTGATATCATAGTTCATTTTCTCAAAAATTCCCTGCTTTTTCCATCTTCTAAACTGTTCATGCACAGCCTTCCACGGCGGAAAATCGTGTGGTAAATAGCGCCATTGACATCCTGTGCGCAGTATATAAAGAATTGCATTTACTATCTCACACTTACTGTATTTTGGTGGCCTTCCTCCTTTCTTGTATGATACTCTGAAGTGTTTTTCTATTCTTGCCCATTCCCTTTTACTTAAATCTGTTGGATATTTTTTCCTCATCTCTTACCTCAATATTCTTTCTTTATATACTACGTATTCCTTGGTTTGTGGACAACCTCTTCCCGAAACAACAGAAAATGAAGATGAGACAGAGCTATCAAGTTTAATAGAAGAATACAAAAAGATTGAGAGCCAGGAGTTACGCGATGTGCTAATCAAATCTTTATTTGAAGGCATACGTGTTTGTAGGGAAAAGGTTAGAGAAGCAAAGAAGATCGAAGTTGCAAAGAGTCTAGTTAAAGAAGGAATTTCTGTTGATATTATCTCGCAAACAACAGGTTTATCTATTAATAAAGTTGTGTAGTTTTTGCAATAAAATATCTTATAGGGGCTGGATTTTGATAAAATCTTATGATAAGTTATATGTTTGTTTCTATAAATAATATATGTTTCCTTCCATAAGAAAAAGCGACTTTATCTACGATAACCTAGAGCATATTGGCTCAATAAACTACGAGGTGGGGCAAAAAATAGAAGGTTGTAGGATAATACAAGGATATACTCAAGCAAAATTGGTTTAACATATCAGGAAATACATAGCTTTGAACTAGGGTGCAAGCCTATTACAGTCAAAGAATCATGTATAATAGCAGGAGCATTATCAGTTAGTATTATAGATCTACTTCCAGGACCAACAGAACTGAAGGAAAACAGTTGGTATGAAGATGAGGATGAAGAAATAGTCTATCTAACAAAAATACATATAGAAATTAAGGACCAGGAATTACGCAAGAAGCTTTATCCATTAGTAAGATTTGTATATGTTAGCGAAAAAATTAGTCAAGAAGAAGCGAGAATAGAAGTAGCAAAGAATCTAGTTAAAGAAGGAGTTTCAGTTGATATGATTTCTCAAGCGACTCGCTTGTCTAGTTACGAATATGATGATACAGAAAAAGAAGTTTGTACTAGTTCTATACTCTACAAAGTAGGGAAAAGGATGAAAGAGCAGAGGTTAATACGGAGATACACTCAGGAAGACCTAGCAAATAAAATCGGTTCAACACTTAAGGAAATACATGACTATGAACAAGGATACACCGACATTCCAATTGAAATATTAGATAAGATAGCAAAGGTATTATTAGTTAACATTAAAGTTCTATTTCTTGGACTAACAGAATATGAAAATGAGCTATTGAGGTTCATAGATGAATGCAAAAAAATTGAGGATCAAGAATCTCGGGATGTATTGAATACGGTAGTCAAATCCTTATCTGAAGGTATGAAGACTAGCAAAGAAAAGGTTAAAAAAGCAGAGAAAATCAAGGTTGCAAAAAGTCTACTTAAATTAGGCGTTTCTATCAATATTATCTCACGAGCATCTGACTTAACTGCAGAGGAACTTGAAACCCCAAATAGGCATCCATAGCAAGAATTTCATATAGAGCTTATGGATACGTGGAAAAAAATAATAGACTTTGGTAAAATTTTATGATACAATATGTGTAGTTGTTTTTGTAAATAAAGTATGGTTTCAAAAAAAGCTAACAATAACACAAAGTGTACTACAAGGTGTGAAATAGCACAAAAAGTAAGAAGCTGTAGGTTAAAGCGAGGATATACCCAAAAGGACCTAGCAAATAAATTCGTAGGTGCCATTTTTAAAAAGGCAAAGTAGATACAAGAATTGATCGAGAAGGGCTTATTCTTTTCCCAGGATTAGTTTATTCCATTCCTCCTCGGTTAAAATTTTAACACCTAGTTCCACAGCTTTGTGATACTTTGACCCAGGTTTTTCGCCGACAACCAAGAAGTCCGTTTTATCTGATACACTTGAACTCACAATTCCTCCTAAAGATTCTGCCTCTGCTTGCGCTTCCTTTCTTTTCATTCCTGATAATTCTCCTGTGATGACCACTGTTTTGCCGCTAAGAGGAGAATTACTCACATTAGCACTAACAGGCTCAATCTTTAGTTGAGAGGCGAGATTCTTTACCATTTCAACATTATCCTTTTCAGAGAAGAAAGATATTAATGAATCTATAATCTTTTCTCCTACACCTATTATGTTCATTAATTCTTCTTCATCAGCAGAATACCAATTTTCATATGAGCCATAATGTTTTGCTAGTAATTTTGCTACGTGTGGTCCGACGTATCGAATCCCTAGAGAACATATAAATTTATCCAAACTCACAACTCTTCTGCTGTTAATGGATTTGAGTAAATTAGATATTGCTTTTTTTCCCCATCCATTTAGCTCGCTTAAGTTAAAATTTTTTAGTTTTTCTTCGAGAGCAAAAATGTCAGATATTTTCCTTATCAAACCAAGGTCATAAAAGAACTCTATTTGCTTATCACCAAAGCCGGTAATGTCAAAAGCATCATTGGAAACAAAATATTTTAACCTTTCTATGATTTGAGCTTTACAGGTAACCCCTGAACATCTTATTGCTGCTCCTTCAATCTGTACTTCACTTTCACATTCTGGACAGGTATTCGGAAATATAAACTTTGGTGCATTCGGAGAACGAGCATTTTTGTCCACTTCTACAATCTTTGGAATGACGTCGCCTGCTCGTGCTACTACTACAATATCGCCCTCTCTGATGTCTTTGCTTTCAATTTCATCTTTATTATACAGATTTACCCTGCTAACGATTACCCCTCCTATATTTATCTCAACTAATTCAGCAACCGGATTCAATTTACCCGTTTTGCCTACTTGTATTAATATTTTAACTATCTTAGTTTTTGCATGAGCTGCTGGAAACTTGTGTGCTATCGCCCATTTTGGAGCCTTGTTGGTATTCCCAAGACGACTTTGTAATGTTAAATTATTTACCTTCAAGATAACTCCGTCAATATCATAGCCTAAACTATAACGGTCATTATAGATTCTGTTATAAAACCCCAGCATTTCGTCCACATTTTTTGCTAAGCATTGATGTTCATTTACACAGAATCCAAGTTCCTTCAGCCTATCTAATACTTCAAGCTGGGTCTTTTCTGTTCCACCACTAATCAAAGAATAGGCAAAGTACCTGAGTGGTCTACTGGCGGTAACTTCTGGGTCCAATTGTCTTAGTGAACCGGATGCCGTATTGCGTGGATTTGAAAATTGGTTATCCTTATTTAATTTTAAAAAATCATCATTTCTTATATATACCTCGCCCCTAACTTCCAATCTGCCCTTTACATCGGGTAAAACTTTAGGCAATCCTCCTATAGTTGCGGCATTTTGTGTAACATCCTCACCATGGTAACCGTCTCCACGAGTCGAACCCTTAATAAATACACCATCCTCATAAATCGCAGAAAACGATAAGCCATCAATTTTTGGTTCACATATGATTTCCAACTCATGCATATTCAGAAGTTTTTTAACCCTAGCAAGAAACTCTTCAACTTCATCTCGTCCATGAGCCTTGTCCAACGAGAGCATTGGTACAATATGTTCCACCTCTAAAAATCTTCTATCAGGTGCAGTACCAACGGTTTGAATATCTACTTTTTTTACCAGTTCATCGTACTCTGCATCGGTTATTTCTGATATATTTTCCCGATAGTACAACTCGTTGTGACGCTTTATTTCTTCTTGTAATGCATTTTCACTCATAGTAACTTACCTCAACCACTGTTTCAGTATACAGCGTCAATTGTAAATAAATTATTGACCATTGTATTCGTTTAGCTGGTATTCTACAAAGAAGCCACTAGCTTTGCTACTGTTTTTATATTTAATATACAATATTTAAATAGAAATAGAAAAATATTTAATTAGTAGAGATTTCTGCTCGCTTCTAGCCTTAGCTACATTGTGAGATATCAATTTCCTGAAGTTTATGCCTATTATTTTGGCAGAAGTAGTAAAACTTTAATCAAACTCAATAATACTGTATTATATGTTTGTTCTGCAATTGTGCAAAAAATGACCACTACCAGAGAGAAAATTGCTATCGACTCTTTAAGCTACCAAGTAGTTCAAAAGATAAAAGAGTTGAGGTTATTAAGGGGATATTCTCAAGCGAAGTTAGCAAAGGAAACTGGTATATCAACGTCACAAATACGAAGATATGAACAAAGGATAGATGCTGTTTCACCTGAAAATGCAGAAAAGATGCTAAAAGTATTATCGGCTAGTTTTAAAGATATATTTCCTACAACAGGTTATGTTAGTTACAAGGAAGAAAAGATGCTGAGTATACTGCAAAATTTAAAAAAAATTAAGGACCAAGAATTTCGCAGTGCATTTTGTGTATTAGTAAAACTTTTGTCAGGGGAAATTCAAATTGGCAAGAGTATAATAGGTACAAAGTCTATAAAGCACAAAATTGGACAAATGGCAAAAGATTGGAGGTTCGTAAGAGGATGTACTCAGTTGGAGTTAGCGAATAAAATCGGATTATCACAACAGCAAATACACAGATATGAACAAGGTGTAGATTGCATGTCATTTAAAAAGCTATCTGAAGCAGAAAAAGCATTAGTGAATGCTAGAGTTTTATTCTGTGGACCAACAGAAGAAAATTATTACGAAGATGAAGATAGTGAAGGAGAAATGAAAATATTAAATATAATGAAAGAATGTCAAAAAATTGAAGATCAAAGATTACAGGATTTATTGAGTTCATCTTTATCAGAGGTAGTAAAAATTAGCGAAGAGAAGCAGAATCAATAAAACTTATTTTTATAGAAAAGGTATATCTTTATGGACATTTGTATATTTAACAAAAATTTTACATGTTTTAAATTTAAAGGAGGGTGAAGGTGAGAAAACTACAGAAAATAATAAGAGTTATAAAAGGTATCTCTATAGAGCGATACGTTATTTTGTGAACCCGAATTATACAAGGCTGTTTCAAGCAAAGATTTAGGTAAAATAAAGTCGTTACTAAAAAAAAGGTGCTGATTCTAATGAATGCAGTAGCAATGGCTCTGCACAAATGTTGGCTGTTGTAAAACTGTTCATAAAGAATAAAAAGGGTTCAGCAGCGAAAGAGAAACAAGTTGTATGACATGGATTTCCCGCATGTAATTCAGGAAGCCAACAACAATGGGAAACTTTGCTAGGGAGTGTTAAATAAACCATACGCGTCAAGTTAAGGGAAAGTAGCATAAGGAAAAAGAAAAGTGGTAAAAATTATTTTAGATATTAAGCAATAAAGCTAGTAATTTATAGATTCTTCTAAAAGAATTATCTTATTTTAGATCAAAATTTCCCAAAAAATAAATGTAACAAACAAGTTTAAATGGTGCTATATTGGGCCTTAACTTGACGCGTATGGTTTATTTAACACTCCCCTTTGCTACCAAACGGAGCTACCGCCCTCTTCCCTTATATTTGCCTTGAGTTGAAGCTTGAGCTTTCACAAATAGCTGCCAGTATCCCTTCTCATCGCCTTCTTCCGCTATCAATTGAGCCAAACGCTGCATCAACCCATCATTCAGTATAACCATTTGTGTCCATTTGCCCACTGGCTTTGCAATATCGACTACTTTTAGATTTTCTTTATAAACCTGGATGTCGAGGTGAAGTTCTTGTTCTGTTTTCTTTTCACTCTCTCTCAAATGAAATGTTCTGACGAGGTTTTTGTATATTCCCCTAAAAAAAAGAAATATTTTAATAGCAATAATTAATATTGTACCGTATATAACGATCTGTTCGTAAGACATCTCCACTACTCTAAAATGATTCCATGAAGCAGAAACAATGCTACAATTTTTTTGTTTCGATTTGCTACAGCGTTTTCCAGTGCTGTATAACCTTCTTCAGAGTTATAAAAATATTTCAGATAAACATTTGCTTTTTTACTCAGCAATAATTCCACAATTTCTTTATTGCCATTCATAACAGCAAGATGTAGCGGAGTACAACCATCTCTTCCGATTGCGTTAATATCTGCTCTATTTTGCAATAAAAGCTCCACATGATCTTTTTTATTCAATGAAACTGCAAGGTGAAGAGGGGTACTTCCTTCTATATTTTTAATTTCAAGAAAAGCGTTCCCTTTGATCAGCAATCCCAACGTTACTGTGTCAGCATATTTTACAGCCATGTGAAGAGGAGATTCACCGAGACGATTCTGGCAATTGATGTCTGCACCGCATTGTAACAACTTTTGCATAACATCAAGGTGCTTATACTTTATTGAATAATGCAAAGAAGTGTCGCCATCGATATTCTGAGCATTAACATTTTTGCTCATAACTACAATAATCTCTGCTATTGCTGTGGATCCATATTGAGAGGCAATGTGTAGTACTGTATTGCCCTTTCTATTTACTGCATCAACATTAGCATCATATTTTACAAAGAATAGAAATAAGTTGTAAAGATTGCGTTTTGCAGAGAAATGTAAAATTTTAGTACCAAATCTACTATTGATAATCTCTTTGAAGGCTGCATGAACTAATAAAGAAAAAATACTAGGATGTCTGAAGTGATAAATTTCCTTTGCAGCCTTTTGTAAAATCTTTTCTACTGTCATAGCAACCCCACAAAAAGTGTGTTTGTATTAGAGTATGCAGCGAGAAACGTTTTTAAATTATTAACTCGCGTACCCGTTTAGTTAGTATTTTACAAAGAAACCACTAGTTTTACTACTACTTTTATATTGAGTAAATAATATTTAAATAGAAATAGAAAAGTATTTAAGGTAGTATATTAATGTAGAAATCTATTCCTTAGAAATTTGCTCTGAATTTTCTTTACTTACTGGTTTTATAGACACATCTTGAATTTCTTCTTCCGGCTTGTTTGGTTCAGCTAGAGTTGACTCTTCTTTAGATTCTGCTGCTAGTTTGCGTTAATTTCTTTAGTGTGTTTTGACCGCGATACTGAAAATACAACCTTGCTATAGTCTTTACTCAAGATTAAAATCTCATTCGATTTTTTAGAGTTACCCATTCCATACGTCCATTTGGGTGTAATGATACGATGCTCTGTATACATGTCCCGTATTTCCTCACAATCATTATACGATAAAACCCATCCATCGCGAGTCGACAAAAGTTTCTTCATGGTCAAAATCTGTACCTCTTCTTCCGTATAGTTTTTGATCAATTAAATAAGGAGGATCACAATATAAGAAATCATTTGCGTGTTTAGGAATACTTTTTTTAAAGTCAGCTAAATCTACAGTAAGATTTTTAATTGAGAATTTTGCCAATCTTTCTATTGAACTTAGTGTAAAACGTGGGTGTCCTGGAGACATACCGCCCGACAATGTTGTACCACTGAAGGATGAGCGATTTAATGCAAAAAATGCTGCAGCGATTTCAACTCTATCTCTTAGGGTGAAAAATGTTTTTTGTAGGCTATAGAACATGGCAGATGTCATATTCTGGTATTTCCGCACTACCTCTGCAAGGTAAGAAGCATCTTCTAAAAGCACCTGCCAAAATTTTACTAATGGTTCAAAGGCGTCATAGCCATAAACTTTTGTTCCTCTGCTAGCTAACGCTAACTCTATTGATCCTCCGCCTATAAAAGGAGAACAAAGCATAGGTAACCCTTTTGGAATATATTTATTAATAATTTGAGAAACGGCGCGACTCTTACCTCCAGGGTAACGGAGAGGAGACTTTACAAGCAAAATTTATTTCCTTTTCTTTATTTGCTCCTATGATTGCTGTCCAGTAAAAAATTCAAATTTTGTAAAATCTTTAAAAACCCAGTTGTTTTTAAGAGTATAAAAGATAGTTGTGAGAAACTTCCTAGCAGTTGCAATAATAGCCTTAGCAGAACCACGCTTCTTTTTCACATGCTCGTAAAAACTTTTCAGGTAAGGACTATAACGTATAGCAATCCAAGTACACTGTACTAAAGAAGTACGTCCTATTTTTGATCCATGTTTGGTAATTCTTCCAATTGTGCACTGTTGATTGGATTGAGAAACTCGCGGTACAACTCCAAAATAAGCAGTGAGTTTTTCTGGGTTACTAAAATCATTAATATCACCAATTGTTGCAACGAAGATAGCTGCAGAAATTGCACCAATGCCTTTAATGCTGATGAGATTATTAAACCCAGGAAGCTGCTTAGCAAAAGCTATAATTTCCTTTTCAAGTTTTTTGAGACTTTCTCGAATGACTTCCAGATTACTGCTAATCACTTCAATCTCAACCCTTTCCAAGTAACTCCAATCATGTTTACCAAGAGAACGTTCAAATCCAGATTTGGTTGTGAGTACCTCCTTTTTAATCTTTATTCCATGGTAATTAAAAAGTCCATGCATTTTGTTGATTAAAGATACCCGCGATTTTACTAACTTATCTCTTGTTTTAAGAATAGAAGCTAACTGCTGGCATTGTTTGCTTTTGCATTTTGCTTCAGGCAACATATCTTTACTTAGAAAAAAAGCAATAGCTCTCGCATCGTGCTTGTCTGTTTTGTTTACAGAACGACGAATAACTTCAAATTGCAAAGGAGCAATCATTACAACGCGCTTAACGTAAGGTGATAATTCATCATAAAAGAAACAGCTATTACCTGTTGCCTCTAAGGCTACTTCATCTGTTTCTTGAAGACTTTTAATGAAACCACCTAAATCCTGCAAGCGAAATGTTTTAATATACTCTGGTTTTCCCTGTTCTAAGTAGCAAGCAGTAAAACTATTAGTATGTAAATCAACACCTATATAACGCATAAATTTTCCCTCTTATTGAATATTATAAAATATCAGAGTAGAATATTACCGGTTGGTCCATTCTCCTATACGCGGTCACCAAATTTTATGGGCCGCACGATGGTTTTCGGTGGCAGGGGCGATTAATCTCCTTTACGAGGTCTTTTTCCTATACTGCAAAAAGCAGAAAGGGCCCCACAAAAATTTTCAATCTGCCACCTATCCACTCTGAGAAGGTATTATCTTCTCATGCTTCCAACCAAGCAATAACTATTCATACCATCTCCTTTTCTTTATTTGCTACACTGAAAATATGTCTGCATTAGAAGTTAGCAAGGAAAATATATCCAACGTTTATAGAATATCTTCCTAGAGCTAACTCATGATTTGACATAACAATTTTTTTTCTGTTATAACTTCTAAAATATATAAGGGCTAAATAATATGGCTAGTGAAGAAGAATTTGAGGGAGAAGCAATGATTATGATACATGCTTCTGCTGAGAAAAATCATCTTACTACAATGAAAATTTTTATAGAAAAATGGAAGTGGGATCTTCACGCAAGAGATATAAATGGTCGTACTCCCTTACATACGGCTGTTGCACATGGTAATCTTGAGATGGTGAAATATTTAATAAAAAAGAGAGCGGATGTGAATGCTCCTGATTATAGTCGTGACACTCCTTTACATGTAGCTGCGTCTCCTCCTGTTTCACGAGATAGCCTTGAAATAGAAATACTTAAATACTTGATAAAAAATGGAGCAAATCTAAATGCTCGTGGCAGAGATAATTACACCCCATTACATATAGCTGTACTTTGTATTGGTAACAGTCGTGGTATTATAACAATGAAAACTTTAATAGAAGCAGGAGCAGATGTGAATATTCCTAATTATAATGGTGATACTGCCTTACATACAGTTAATCGTATGCGCCACACTTCACTGGAGAAGCTCCTTATAGAAGCAGGAGCAGATCCAAATATTAAAAATAAAAAGGGAGAAACTTGTTTGAACACAAAGGTATAAGGAATTTTGTGCACCTGAACAACTAAGGATTTGGCATATACTAAAACTAGTTTATATTTGTAATAAATGGCACAAAACTAAGCTATTCTCTGGAATTTTGTTTAGAATTTTCCGCTACTTGCTGAATCGATACATCTTGAATTTCTTCTTCCGGCTTGTTTGGTTCAGCTAGAGTTGACTCTTCTTTAGATTCTGCTGCTAATTTGCGTTGTTTGATAAATTTCTTCAATGTTTTGACTGCGATGAAGTTAATACTGAAAACACATGCCGAAGTTATGGCTAATGCTGGAAGAGGAGCTAAATTGAACATCGGCAAAATTGCCACAATCGTGCCAGATGTCAGTAAAAATGCTAACTTCTTGCTCCCGATTATCTTATTTTTCTTAACCTTTATTGGGTTTAATTTTTTTATTTTCCCTTTTAGCTTTTTGAAGCCTTTTTTGAACACGTTGCCCTTTTTCAGCTCTTTCTCTACGGGTTTCGTTTTGAAGCTTTTTATTTTTTCTTTTATTCCTTTTTTATCTTTTTTTACTTTAGAGGTCTTCTGCTCTAGTGCCATCAACTTTAGAGGTTGCTCATGTAGCGGTTTTGGCTTATCGTTTGAAATTTTAGCTTCTTGCCCCTTAGTATGCTTTTTGGGCGAAACTATGTTTTTTAAACCTTTCTTTGCTTTGTGGTATAATTTCTTTAGTTTGCTTGGCATTTTTATGTAAATTAAGATACGATATCGCAAAATTTATCGATTACTTTTTGATTACCTTCTATCATTGCATTTGCCTCCTGCTGCAGACATTTAATATTTTTTGATGTAATATTATCCATCTCAGCCGACGCTATTGTCAGTTGTGATTGTATCCTGATGTATCTGTCGTCCATTACATTACCTAGTTGATAATTCACTACATCAAGGCTCGATGCAAACATCACATTTAATAGAGGCTTTATCCAGGCTATTTTTCCTAATTTTCTGTACTTGATTCGATTAGATAGCCGATCTGTGCCAATTGACACCAGAACGATTTCTTCATTAGGGAAAAGTTTTTTGCTATTTGCGTACGCATATGCTGCTGGGTTATTGGCAAAAACACCTCCATCTACTAACACTCTTTTCTCTTGCTTAACTTCTAAATACTTAGGTGCAAAGTATGTTGGGGCTGCTGTTGTGGCTCTGAGTGCGTCTTTTAGTCTGACAAAATTTCTGTCTTCTCTCCAGCTTTTGAAGAAAAATGGACAGTTGTTATGAATATCATAACTTGTGATTAGCAAATTACTTAAAGTGTTTTGTAGAGTATCATCACTAAAATACTTGTCCAATATCAACTCGATGTTTTCGTATGGGTATTGTGCACAGTTAAACCAAGATAATATTGATCGCCTAAAAAATGAAGACTTGAAAATATATGCTCCATACTCCTGGTAAAGCTCAACTAAATCATTTGCAGAGTATTGAGGATTTCCCCGTTCATCTTTCTTACACAATCCAGCAACAACAATGCCACCGGTTGAAGTGCCTGCCATCAGATCAAAGATTTCAGCTATCGGTCTTCTTGCTCTCTTTTCTATTTCTGCTAGTATTATGGCTGGTATGATGCCTCTTATGCCTCCGCCGTCAACGGACAAGATATATTTAGTCATTGTGAAATGAAAATTTCGATAAAGATGTTAAGATTTAATTTTCCCGCTTAAAACTTGTAATTTAAACTCATCAAGTTCCTCAGAAAGATTTTTTACCCGCTCTTCCAGACGATATACCGTAACGGTCAATCCGTTGTTCTGCTCTATAAATTTATCATGAATATGAACCCGTAAATCTAGCTTAGCGAGCCACCAAATTGTTGCTACCGTCTGTATTATCATCGTTACAATTACTGCTAATGGGATTTTTTGGTTTTGCATAATGATTTAATTTATTATGAAAGCTTTTGTTTCAAACTGTAGAAATGAATTAGTCGTTACTTTTCTGCTTTATAACTTTTTTCTGCCTCAACAAGTAAATCTATAATTTCTCTGTAAGGCTCACTGCTATAATAAGATGACCTCTTCATTGCTATAGTTTTTGGAGTTGTTCCTTTCCAGCCTCTAACATGAGGGTCAGCTCCTCTCTCCAGCAAAAGTTTTACAACCTCCAATTGACCACCGTCAGCGGCACCAAGTAGTGCTAAACTAGTATTTATATCTACTCCTTCATCTAACAGAAATTTGACAACTTCTAAGCATCCTTTCTCTGCCGCATAATATAATGCCTTTTTACTAATATTTGAATCATCTCTACTTTTTTTTACTAATGATTTCACAGTTTCTAAGTCACAGTTCTTAGCTGCTACTTCTAACATTTTCTGATAATTCTCAGCAGCCTTAGATTTTTGATAGTAATACGTAATGACAACACATACTATTACCACTATAAACCACAGTGTAGCTTGTTTCTTGCTCATGTTCAGCATTTTTTTCCACATTAAATCAGCAATTTACTTATTTTCTTTTAACATGGATTTCACTTACTCAAAGATGCTGATAATGCAGTACGATATCCCGAACTATTTAAAGTATGCTCTGCTCTATCAATTACCCATTCACCATCTATATCTTGATTGAACCCTACAAGATTAAGTTTTGCCTCTGCAAATAACTTTGGATTACCTGGTATTGTCATTTCTAAAGTCTCATTATTACGCTGTAGTTGTTTAAATTTGGCATTTGCTGCACTTAATGCTGATTCTGCATTTGGGTAAATTGTTTGTATAGGGTAACTTGGTTCACCGCTGCCTACTGTTTCTGATATTGGTTCTCCCTTCTCATAGCTATGCCATTTTGCTATCACTGAATTATATTTATCACGTACAGTAAAATGCACTTTCCAATTGATTGTATCTTGAGGTCTAATAGTCGTTGTTCCTAAAGCTTTTCCTGTTGCTGATTTTGCTGCACCTTTGGGAATAAATAATATATATCCTCCTGCTAATTTTGCCATTGCTTCTCGCTCTATGGCTATTCTAGTTAACAAATTTATATCACTTTCTTCAGTCTGATCAATGTGTGGCATCAATATATCTTTAAATTCTTCAGCAACTTTGTACCCATATCCATGCTTATTTGCTATTTCTTTGACTAAATCACCAAGTGTAATCTGGTCCCATGCCCTAGATACTTTTTCCTTTAGCGATATCATCAAGTTTGTCGCGTGAGCTTTGATTGTTAAGATTTGTGGTGGACTCTGTACCGTAATTTCATTGACTGTATATACACCTACGGGTAGTACTCCTGTTTCTCTATATCCCAAAGCAATTTTCAGCTCTTTTGGAACCTTTATGTTATCATCCCTGTAATCAACGCATATTTCAGCTACATCTTCTATAGTCCCTGATTCATCAGTAATATGCATTGACACTAAGCGATCTTCTGTTAATTCATACCCTTCAATGACAAACTCTGGCTGCATTTTATCCCCAAATCTTTAAAGTGGATTTTTGTAAAGGTTTCTCAATTACAGGCAACTTAATTTTCAACCCTGCAGGCAAAAAGCTCCCATGTTCTGCAAGTCCAGGGTTTTCTTCTAATACTATTTCTACTGCTCCTGAAGTAAATCCATAGTGCTTCCAGCAAATATAGTCCAATATATCATTTGCTTTTGTCGAATAATATATAGTCATGAATAAAGCTTCAAACTTAAATTAAATTCAACTTTCTTTGGTAACCCGCAAGGGAAAGATGACGTTCGCTTTTCTTCAAAACGAGTAATTACAAATTGTCCTTGTATCTTGTCAAAAGCATCTAATGTTTTAAGCTTATGCATTAGATGGAGAAGGGAAGAACTTTGTAAATTGCCCTAGATACAAAATCTGTGTTTTAGAAAAGAGCTCCCTTCTCAAAAGTAGAGGCTGGACGGTATCGTAGAAAGACCTAAATGGTTCTAATTCTGTATTCACAAGGTTAGCCTTACTTTTCATTTTAAATGGTAACGTATGAGGTTATATATGATCAACAACTTTTTAGGTATAGACATATCAAAAGATCGCTTTGATATTTTTCTCTCATTTATAAGTAAAAAAGGAAAACGTGAAACTAGGAAAAGGAGCTTTAAGAACGATGATCATGGGTTTCAAGGTCTGCTGAGCTTTCTACAAAAACATAATATAGAACAAGTAAAAGCCTGCATGGAAGCTACTGGTTGTTATAGTGAAGCTCTGGCTGAATTTCTACACAATGCTGGACATTTTGTTAGTGTTGTAAATCCTTATTGTATTAAGTCTTATGCAAGGAGTAAGCTTGTACGACAAAAGAATGACCAGATTGATGCAGAGATTATTGCAGATTATTGCCAAAGACAGGAACCAACTCGCTGGACACCACCTTCTTCTGAAAAGAAAAAATTAAAGCATCTTTATCGTTGCTCAGCTGCATTAAAAGATGGATTAACATTCGTAAATAATCATTTAGAAAAGAAGGAGAGACTGCCTGAAGAAGTTGCAAATGCTTGGGAAAACCTTGCAGTGAACATAGAACAATCAATAGAAACAATAAAAAACTCCATACGTGAACTATTAAAACAGCACAAAGAGTTGTTGGAAAACTTTCAACTCTTATTGACTATTCCAGGAATAGGAGAGGAATCAGCAATAGCTATTTTAGCTGAAATTCCTGACATAAAAGCTTTTATAAATGCCAGACAATTGGCAGCATATGCTGGAACTATACCACGAAATATAACATCAGGATCATCTGTATATGCCAAGCCCAGATTAAGTAAATCAGGTTCACGAACATTGCGTAAGGCAATATATTTTCCCGCTATAGTAGCTAAAAATCACAACCCTATTATTGTGATTTATTGCGAGAGGTTAAAAGAGAAAGGCAAGCATAATATGGCAATTGTGGGAGCTGCAATGCGTAAGTTACTTCATGTAGTTTTTGGTGTTTTAAGTTCAAAAAAGGCCTTTGATCCAGATCATATCAAGAACTATAGAACTAGGAGGTTGACTGAAGTTTAAAATCAAAAATTGAATGTAGTTGGTTAGTGAATATGTGTACCACTATAACTCTTTAAACTTAAACTAAATTCAACTTTTTTCGGCAGCCCACCAGGAAAAAAAGATATCTGTCTTTCCTCTAATTGTGTAATCACAAACTGTCCTAAAAAATTACCTAAACTATCTACTAAAGTGTGTGGGATCTGATCTTTTTCAGCTTCTTTCATATTCTTTAGTTGATTTAGCCCCTTAAGACTATTAAGGTAAATGGTTATTTCTAGCTCTATATTTTCTACTCCTTGTCCTATGTTTTGAAGTGACGGCATTACATCAATACATTCAATTACGCTCCAGCGATTCTTTTTGTTATACTTTAAACTTGTTGGAACAAACTTATATGGACCAAAAGATAACATTTTTATATTTTTCTCGTTGACTTACAAGACGGTATCTAAAACATTTCCCATGCCATCAACTAAAGTGCGGGGTATTTGATTTGCTTCTGCTTCTTTCATATTCTTTAATTCACTCAGATTATGAAGATAAATTGTTCCTTCTAAATCTATATTTTCTGCCCCTTGGCCAATATTCTGTAGTAATTGCTTGCCAATGCACTCAACCACACTCCAACGCTTCTCTTTGCTATACTTTAAACTCGTTGGGGAAATTTTATATGGACCAAGGGATAGCATCAGTAAATGGGATCTACCGTATCAAACATAACATCTCGTGACTTTTCTCTTATTCTTTTTATTATTTCATCTGCAAGACTACGAACATCTTGATTTGGCTCTGCTTTAATGCTGATAGTGTAATTATTAGTGATGTTCTGAGTTTTATTCATAGTTTTTTGTTTTTTATTTTCAAACTTACTTCTTGCAAAGTCTGCAAATATCTTATCATTATCGCTCTCTGTGGACTTTTTCTCCTCAATAAGGCTTTTGACTTTTATATTATTCTTTCTTCTCTCAGATATTTCTTTAATTATACTGTTATTCAACAAAGGATTTCCATTGCTGAGAATGCTGCTCTTAAGGGGAGTATGGACTGCTTTTATTTCAGTAATAATACTTTTTCTTTTTTCAAATTCTTTCAGCGGACTGTTTTCAAATACTTTTCCAAATATACTACCGACAGTATTTCCCAGCCATGAAAACATCTCTCCAATGGGTTTTATTATTGATTTTAAGTACTCCCAGATGCTAGAGAAAAAGTTCTTTACCTTTTGCCAGTTAGATATAACAAGTATCGCACCAGATGCAAGTAAGGCAATAATAGCCCCTATAGGGTTGCTCACAATTGCTGCTGTCAAAAATCTCACTCCTGCTGCTACTGCAGGTAGAGCTGATGATAGTAGAGGAAAAGCTTTTGTTGCTAAGCTCAAAGTTGTAGCTTTTAAAACACTCAGTCCAGTAATTACCGCTGGAATAGCATATGTCACTAATGATATTAGTGCAGGCTTCAGTACCCCATGCAAAACAACCGAGAAAGCGAGCATTCCACCTCTAACTAAATTCCATGCATAACCACCACTTACTACTAGAACTTTAAGACCTATTAGTGCTGCTATGGTACTCATTATTCCTGTAGTAATAACTGGAAACTTTTCTGCAAACCGAGCTATGGGGTTAGTTATCTCTCTTAAAAGACCACTTACCCACTTTAAAGGAGGTAGCATTACTGAGCCCAGGTTCATTCCTACCTCTGCTATCGCATTTCTAAGTAGTCTCAAATTATTTGCTGTAGTTGCTGTACGATTGTTAAACTCTTCTTGCATGGACTTTTCAAATTTTTTCTCGTCAGCTACATAAGCTATAGCCTCTTTAAAATTTTTTAGGCTTCCAACTAGCAATGCAATATCATCCTGATATTCCTGACCAAATAGCTTGAGAAGGATTTGCGAACGTTCCTGTTTATCTACCTTCTCCAGAGTTTCAAAAAAATAAAGTAGTGCATCTTGGCCGTTTTCGCTAATCCTTTGTGTCATCTCTTCTGCAGTGATTCCCATATCTTCCAATGCTGCTTTAAACTCTTTGCTCTGTCCCTCAGCGGTTTGAAGTTTACTAAGTAGAGCATTTATTGCAGTAGCAGCTTTTGCTGGTTGTTTACCTAAACTAATGAAGGCATTTACTAAACTACTTGTCTCCTTAATACCAAAGCCAAACTGTTTTGCAGTACCACCAACTATAGCTAACACTTGAACCATATCCTTTGCTTTAGCAGCAGTCTTGTCTGATAAGTGATTTATAATGTCACCCACCCATTCCATCCTGTCTACATCAATTCCATAAACATTGGCAAGTTTAGCTATAGAATCACCTGCCTGTTCTGCAGACATATCAAATGCTGTGGACATTTTAGCCACTGTTGTCGTAAACTTAATCAGATCATCTTTTTTAACACCAAGTTGTCCACCACTTGCAGCTATTTGTGCTAACTCAGCAGCCGATAGTGGTATCGTACGGGATAATTCCTTTAATTTCTGGCCAAATTCTGCGGCTCCTTGGTTATAAGCTGCATCATCCTCAGCAAATTTCACTACCTTCTTAACATCAGCCATAGCACTTTCAAAGTCAATCGCAACTTTAATTGGCGCTGCAAGCGTTAATGCAAGCCCAGCCGTCTCCAACATTTGTGATCTAAAGTACGCTTTTCTCCCCAAAAACATGTCCCGATCCTTGATGGCGGTACTCAACTTACTGTATTGACCTCTCAGCCTGTCTGCAGAAGCACCAAGTTTATGTTGATCCCTTATCAAGGACTGAACGTTCTTTCCACTTTTTCTTACTTCTTCACTGAATGCATGTAGAGTATTTCTCTTTTGTAAGTATGCTGCTTTTTCCTTCTTTACTTCTGCCCTAGCTTTATCAAACTCAGCTTTTAAAGTTTTGTCTTTCTTATGTTGTGAATAAGCTTTTTTTGCCTCTGTCGCTAACTTCCTAGCTTTGTCAAGAGCAGCCTTTGAAGTTTCGTCTTTTTTCTGTAAATAAGCTTCTTTCGCCTTTGCTACTGACGCCTTTGCTTTATCAAAAGCAGCCTTTAAAGGTGCTCCCGACAAGGACTCTAATTTCTTTTCCAATTTGTTCAAAGATACCTTAGCAGCTAGAGCTTCATGCTTTAATTCCTTAAATTTTGATACCGATTTCATCGATGTATCAAGTTGCCTTATTGTACCCCCAAGACGGGAAAGTTGAGCACTACTTCCTGCCATTGCGCTATTAAAGCTACCATCTAGTATTGCACCTATTTTTACTGATAATGTTGACATTTAAACTCTCCCGCAGCTTTGGTCCACAAAATAAATTCGTTTATTTCCATCTCAAGTACCTGCTCAATTCCGCCACCTATAACGGAACAGAGCATTAGTACATTTAGCCTTAAGTCCTTTGTGTAACCGATGGAAAAAAATCTTTCAACGCTTCCTGTATTTTCATGTAGTCTGCAAAATATAACTCCCAAATTGTTTCTTTTGTTACAGATGCTAGATTTGCTATTAATCCAACTTCTTTTTCAAAATCACTACTACCGGCACGTTCCATTGCAAGGCAGTCTCTTACTTTGACAGGTCTAAAAGTTAATTCCGAAACCTCAATTCCTTCTACTGTTATTGGGTTATCAAGTTTTACTGTTTTCATATTTTTCCTCCCTAAAAGTTAATTAAATAAAAGTCTATATCGGCTTTTATTTAACTAATTTTTTTATTATGATTATGGTGCTATAAACAGGATTAGCTTTGATAAGAATCTTTTCTGTGTTCAATTGAAGTAATAACTACTGTATGTTCTGGTACATCTACATAATAAAGTATACGATAGGTACTCACCCGTAGACTACGTTGTCCACTTAAGTTATGCTTTAATGGCTTTCCAAGTCCAATTGGATCAACTGTTAGACGCTCCATTATTGCCTTTTTAATCATTAACTTTACTTTTGCTGGAAGAGCCGGAATGTCTTTCTTTATAACAGATTCTGAATATTCTATATTATACCCAGAAGGCATCTTGATGTTTAACCCTCTTTTCTTTGTAGCGTTCGTCAGCAATCTTAGATAATTCCATATCTTCAATTTCTTCTTCCATTAACTCAGCTAATAGTTTTAAAACGGATTTGTTTTGAGATTGAGCTACACTAGTGAGTAAACTAGTCAACTGATCTTCAGAATTTACATGAGCTTTAGAATCCATAGCAGCCATATACCTACAACTTATTACATTTTAACATTTTTATGTGACTTTGTCAACTACATCAAATCCCTAAAATCGTTTGTAGCAAGGCCATCTGATCAACACCATTAATCTTGCGAATCATATTCTCAGCATCGATCTCTATTAATTCATTGCTACCTATAGTAAGTTTGTAATAATGCGCAGCTACGGTACACTTCAGTGTTGCTTTCTCAGCAGGTTTCCAACTGCCAAAATCAAACTCTTTAAATATTCCCCTAAGGTTGATAATTACTCCTTCAATATCATTGCTTCCACTGCCTTGTAATCCACCCTTTAGCGTCAGAGAAACCGAATTTCCATCTATGAGGCCAAACAGCCTAAAAAGTTCTGAATCATATTCTGCAAAAGTAAAATCAGCTTCAAGTTTCTCCATCCCCATATCAATATTTATTGGAATATCCATACCACCTGCACGATATTCTTCTGTTTTTATGGTAAGTTTTGGCAAGGTTACTTCATCTATTTTTCCTGCGTAACCCCTACCATCTACGAATACGTTAAAATTCTTTAAAATCTTCGGTAACATTTTCTTTTTCTCCCCTTACAGTATTTCACCATTGATCAAGTGTGATCTGAAAGTAATCTGTTCACCCGGATATGGTGGTGTAAACTCAAAGTCAAAATACACTTTGCCACTTGCAATATTTGCCTGTGTATTGAGCTCTGGAGTTTCATAACATCTTCCGCTAATAATCGCTCCTTGTGCTTTTAAACTTGCTAGGTAGGAATTAACACTCTCTATCACTTCATCTATATAAGTTTTGGTAATGTTTCGATCAACTGCCCATAAGTGAGCTCGCAGTAGACTATCATTGATTAGATCCGCTGTTCTCCTTATTGACAAAAAAGCCCATTTTGGATCGTTTGAACATGTCCTGTTTCCCCATAGTCTGTAGCCATTTTGATGAATTATCGTTGTTACTTCATTTTCATTTAAGTAATTTGCTCTACAACTTGCATCACCGAGCGTAAAATCAATAGCTCTACTTGTCCCAACAATACCGTTTATCTCTTTATTTGAGGGCGAATGCCAAAAGCCTTGTTCACTATCTACTTTGGCTATTAAACCGGCTACAAATGGACTTGGCGGTTTTTCCTCTCCTTCAAACACTCTAACCCAAGGATCAACGACGTAAACTCTGCTACTGCCTACACTTTTTCTCCATCTTATTGCTTCTTCATCATTGGTATTTGGACCATCTGCTACTATTATTGCTCTTAGCTTTTCTGCTATAGGAATTAAAGCGCTAACCACTGCAGCATTTTCAGGTAATTGATGAGTAAACTGAGGAGCAATTAGTATTCTTGGGGCAACATGAACTATACTTTCACTGCTGAGGAATGCTTGAATGCCCTCATATTCCCCAGTTTCTTCATCAACTCCTCCAATGATGTTTTTTAACGTTTCTTCTTCTTGATCAGCATCTTTAACTCGAATAACTACTACTGTTGCACCAACCTGGGAAAATATTCCATTTACTGCAGAAGGTAGCGTTCCACTTTTCCCAAGCTTTGCTGCCTCTTTTAAGCTTCCTGCGATTAATACTGGTTTATTCAATGGAAATTTTTGCTCGTCAGCATCAGGTGCAGTACCAATTACGCCAATTACCGATGATTTAGCTGTGCGTACTGTTCTTGCACCAGAGGTAATCTCAATAACATTTACCCCATGTAAAAACTGTTCTGTCATTTTTCTCCTTGTAATGTTGAATTTCGGAAAGTGGATAGAGAAAAGGTTTCTTTTTTAGCTTTCTAAAACCTTTTGCATTTTTTGTTTAAAATCGTTGAGACAATTCTGCAACTCTTCTTTATCTTTGATTTCCTTGATTTTCTTCTTGGCTAAATCTTCAAGCTCTTCACATTTGATTATTGCTTTTACTGCTTTTTTGGCTTTTTCCTGAATTATTCTTGCCATTTCAATAACCGGGATATCACGGACTTTTGCTAAAGGTTCTACGATTTCTGCATCTTTTTCATCTATGGATTCTGGTGCTGCTAAAATGTTCTCTGCGGCTTTCGCTTGTATTTCGTACGACTTAAGCTTCTGATGAGAAGCTCCTGCGTATTGGTGAGTATAGTTATTATAATAAAAACGCACACTATCAAGTGCAGAAAGTTTCGCAGTTTCCAGTAATTCCAGCTCAATATCCTCTTTACTCCGTTCAACAATTTTCCCTCCTTCTGTTAACCGATAACTCTTTTGCCAGTCAAAACTCTTTGGTGCTTCATACCAATCATTCCCTGTTGGCTTACTTTCAAGCGTTGTTGTTTCTACTTGTTTGTTATTTTCAAAATGAATATAAATTGGCATTGGTTTTCTCCGTTTTCTGGTATCAATTCCAGATTTTGTGGGTGGCATCTAATCCTGGACATTGCCAAGCCCTTAGTGTCCTCTCTACATCAACTTCAAGCCCTGCAGTTAAAAAGTTGTTACGTATGTTATAAATCCCCCACTGTATAAACTGACCATAGATATATACATCACCTGAAAGCATACCTTCACTAACTTTTGCGTTGGAATATAGATAAGATGATGTATAAAGTAACACTGCAACAGTTTTTCCTGCTGGAATTTCTACATTGCCAGATCCAGCAAATGCGCTAGTTGAACTCGTGTATTGGTAAACATTTTTCCATGTTATTCCTGAAACTCTTGATTTATTATAATTGGTATTATCAGGCGTTCCTACAAATGCTCCTGCTCCTTCATATCCTGAACTCCAATACGATGTACCAACAAAGTTTAATGTTCTTGTTATGTTACTATTTGTGGTGTTCTTTACAAACATTACTCCAAGTGCAGCATAGGGATATGCGTATATCCGACGACTACCAGGGAAACTTCTTGTATATAACTCTCCGTAAATAAATGTTCCTTTATTTCCCTCTACAAAACACAATTGTCTTGGCCGATAAAAACTAACGTAACTTGTATCGTATGTATGGCTACCCGCAAGTAATTGCAACATGTAATCGGTTTTTGTTATATCACCGCTCCATTGACCTAATTCAGTTGTGAAAGCTCCGTCACCATAGTAATTATTTTTTCTACTGAGCACACCAAATAAGAAAGGTAATGACCCTGGTTCAACCATATTTCTCTTTTTCACTTCTTTCATAATTGATGAACTGCTAGGCACATCATTGATGGAGTTGAATTTAGTTGTCAGTGTATTTAGTTTATCTTCCCTAGTTCTCATCTCCTTCATAATTGATGAACCATCTGGCACATCATTCACACCACGAAAATCTTCTACTAAACCTTTAAGACCATCTTTATGATTGTTGCTAATACTGTTTATTGCCGCAATATTCGCATCTTTTCTCGTGTCAAGTAGCGATACGTATGAATCTGATGACGCTTTTAAAGTATCCAAGGTTTTAGTTTTTAGCGTATTGATTTCATTTACAGACTCTGTCTTTGCTCCAGTTATTGCCGATATTGAATTTTCCTTATTGCTGTTTATCTCATTCAAGTGCGATCTTGCAGCGTTTAGGAGCTCTTTTAACTTCCCATCACAGGTGACTTGGTATCGTGTGGTTTTCATGTGATGGGTGATAGCAAAAATGTATTTGCAGGGTAAAAAAGATGCGTGGTATGAGTGCTACTAGTGGGAAGGAACTGGAAGGTTTAGATCATCTGAAACAATCTAATAATTAATATTTTGACCACTCCGGTTGCTAGTAGAGTTATGCGCAGGAAATATGGATCGAGGTTACTTGAATTAGTAGATAAGCCAGTAAATCGTGATTTTACGTTAGAAATTTATGCGGCAACAGCAGAAGCACTAGAAAAATGGGAAAAAAGATTCAAGTTAGAAAAAGTAAAAATCACAGAAGTAAAAGAAGGGAAAGTAACGCTTGATTTAGAAGGATTGTACTTGCCAAGTGGAAAAAATATTCGCTTTGACGGGGTTGTGGTATAAAGATGGAGCAGCCAAATATTATTGAACCACTGAACTTTGAAGAGATTTTTTCTCGGATGAAAGAAGAGTTAGTGAAGCGTGATGCAAGCTTTACAGCATTAGTAGAAAGTGACCCAGCGATGAAGGTATTAGAAGTCGCAGCATGGCGAGAACTTTTGCTCAGAGAAAGAATAAACGAAGCGGTAAAAAGTAATTTACTTAAGTTTGCGACGGGAAATGATCTTGATAATTTAGCTGAATTTTACGGAGTGGAAAGGGAGAACGGGGAAAAGGATGAACATTTTAGAAAAAGGATCAAGGCAAGAATAGTTGGCTCAAGCACAGGAGGAAGTAAAGAGCATTATAGGTTTCATGCACTCTCAGCAGATAGAAGAGTAAAGGACGCGCTGGTTGAATCAAAAGTGCCAGGGAGTGTAGAGATTTCGATTTTATCCACGGAGTTATCCACAAATAGCATAGCGTCTGAAGAACTACTTGATATTGTAAGAAAGCGAGTCACCAGGGATGATATAAGGGTATTGACAGATACGATAACAGTAGTTGGTTGCAATATTATTGAAATAAATATCCACAGCAGAATTAGCATTAAAAGACCAGATATTGTTGAAACAGTGAAGAAGAGATTTATAGAAAAATTTGAAACAACGAAAAGATTGGGATGGAGTGTAACAAGGGCGTGGATTATAGCAAATCTATTTATAGAAGGAGTGGAAAACGTGGAATTAATCGAGCCAAGAGAAGATGTTATGGTACTGGGGAATGAGTGTGCTGCCTTAAGAAGTTTAAATGTTGAGTTGAATTAATGCTATTACCGCCAAACGCAACAAAACAAGAAAAAGCGCTGGTTGATGCAATAGATTATAAAGTCGATCCTGGTTGCATAAGAGGGTTTAAATTCAGCCTAGAAGAAAAGATATTACCATGGATAGTAGAGGAATATGGTCTAGAAGAGATTCTGCATTGGGTAACAGACAAAAGAAAGGCGATAAAAGAAGGGATAAAATTTCAAAGACTGCGTGGCACACCAGAATCACTTAAAATAGCATTAAAATGGGCAAATATAGAAGATATTACGATCATTGAAGAGCCACCCGGTAAACACTTTTTTGAGTTGCAGGTAGGGATAAGAGATGTACCGAATGACTTCTTCGTAGATGCAGTAGTAGAACTAGCAAAACTATCATTGCCAGCAAGATCGAGGCTAATGAGGATTTTTAACGATTATTATAATGCGCAGAGATTTATATTGGATGAGAGTTTATTTGGAGATCTTCTTTCTGACTATTCAGGGGTAAAAATAGAAAAAGATGGACCAGTACTGTCATTTGGTCGGAAGAACGCATTTGAGCTAAAAATCTTAAATCCAAGTTTTAAGTTTAGTACTTTTCGTGTTCATTATGAGCAAGCATTAAGTAATGATCTGTATAGGCTAGATGTAGCAATACTTGGAGAAACCGAACCTCACACAAAGAATTATAACGGTATTTATGAAAGAAATCATGTGTGGTATAACTTCAAAGCGCTATATCCGCTACCACAGAGCTTATTACCGGCAATTAAGTTTGCGAAAGCGCAAGTTATATTATCGGATAGTTGGGATTTAGGAGACATAAATGCGTGCTTTCCAGTTAGTAGCGTAGAAGAAAGAGGAAATAAATTTGTATTGGGAAGTAGCAAACTATCTGAAGAACTGTGGAATTTAAAATACAAGCCAATTTTAGAAAGATTTTTTGCCGTTCACCACTATCAAGTAAAGAATTTCTCTACCCCCAAAATAATAAGATTTAGCGTAGCAGAACACTACATTCATTTTGAAAACGAATTGGATTCAAAGCAAAAGGATGCAATACAGGAGTTAGAAAATTACATTTTAGTGTTTTACCCAGGTGTACTAACATGGCACGAACATCGACATTTGAACAGAAGTTGGAAAAATAGCCAAGTAATATCTATAATAAGTTAAGTACTTATATTTATATCCTCATATATTATGTTAATAATAGGTTAAAGTGTATGAAATAAACAGAAAAAGACTTGCTTTTTCATGCCAAAACGCACATAACTTTAATAGTAGCAAGTAAACAAAAAAAATTGATCTTGCACTAAAGAGAGCCAAATTGGCGTATGTTTTTATAGTGAGGTATGTAATGAGATTTAGCAAGGAAAAGAGAGAAGCTTTTAATAAGTCATTTTATGAATTATTAGAGAACTCGTTTAAGAATATTAATGAAAAAGATGAAAAAGGGGAAACAGTATTGCACCATGCAGTAGAAATCTCCGATTGCAAAACAGTGAAGTTATTAATAACAAAAGGAGCGGACATCAATGCAAGAGATAAAAAGGGTTATACACCACTGCACTGCGCAGTATTTGCGAGAAGTTTAGAAAATGTAAAAGTGCTGATCAGGGGAGGAGGAGAAATAAATGCCACTAAATATATCAACGGATGTACGCCACTGCACTCTGCATGTAGGCTAGGGGCAGGAATTGCAATAATAAAAGAGCTAGTAAAAGCGGGAGCTGCAGTTAATCAACTGGATAAATATGGTGCAACACCAATGTATTATATATGGGAGAGTGAAAGGTATGGCCTATGGGATAATGGAGAGAATGAAAAGGCGAGGAAATTTCTGGGAAAGCAAGGTGGAATAACAAAAAGTAGAAAACTGACGTGCTATGGAATAGAGGGTCTAGTGGGAGAAATAGCAGATATGTTGGATAGGAGCTATTTACCTGAGTTAAAAATAATAGAGATAGAAGAAATAAGGAAGAGAGACAAATCATCAATAAAGAAAGAATGTCAAAATTTAGCAAGCAAGATAATGTGCAAAGTGAACGAAATGATTGATGAAGTGGTGGAGGCAGACTTAAGCAAGATGTGGTGAGAAGGGAGCTCAAAAAGATGAGCAAAGAGTTTGGTTGCGAAAATTTCAAAGGGAAAGTGAGGTATGTTATGTCAAGGAAAGAAGCAAGGAATGTTTTTGATAGGTTATTGAAAGCATTATCAGAAAACAGGTTTCAACAAATAAATGAAAAAGACGCAGCAGGTTGCACAATATTGCACCGAGCAGCACAGGTGTCAGAGCCAGAAGTAATAAAGTTATTAATAGAAAAAGGTGCAGGTACAAACGATAGAAACAATAGAGGCGAGACACCGTTGCACCTAGCAGCGTTTTTAGGAAGAAGAAAAAATGTGAAAGTGCTGATAGAAGGAGGAGCTACAGTAAATGCAAAATCAAACAATAAAGCAGTACCACTACACTTAGCCTGTTTAGCAAGAAGAATAGGAACAATAGAAGAGCTGATAAATGCAGGAGGAGATCTTGATACAGTAGATAAATTTGGATGTAGCCCACTAAACTATGCAAAAATTTACCCGAAAGTGACAAGTTATCTAGAAAAGAAGGGAGTGAATATGAGAGATGTAGAAGTGATGTATGGAGAAGCAAACAAGGCAATAGAGGAGGTAATGGAGAAACGAAACGTAAATGAATTACAACTGCAGGAGGTGGATTTAATAGATTAAGCATATAGATTTATATCTTAACATAATATGTGGAAAAAATGTGTAAATTTAGCAAAAAAAACTTGCTTTTTATGCCAAAATAGCACTAAGTGAAAAAGTAGCTAGTAAATAAACAAGATTTGCTAAGCGCTAAAGTGAGCCAAATTGGAGCCACTTTATATTACATTAATAGCTGAGGAACATTATGGTAAAATTTAATAAGAAAGAGAGAGAAGAGTTTAATAAGGCATGGAAAGAGGTATTAGATAACTCAATAGAAAATATTAATAAAAAAGACACAAAAGGAAGTACATTACGCGGTGGGAATCAAAAAAAGTGAGGTTATTAATCCAAAAAGGAGCAAATGTAAATGTGGCAGATGCGGGACAATATAGACCACTGCACTTAGCAGTCATGGGGCAATGTGTAGAAAACACAAAAGAGCTGATAAAGGCAGGAGCCGATGTAAACGCAGTGGAACGAAGTAGCAAATTTACCCCGTTACACCTGGCTTCCATGGTATCAGAGATAAAAATAGTAGAAGAGCTAGTGAAAGCCGGAGCAGGTGTAGAGCAAAAGGATGAGTTTGGCAAAACCCCGATAGATTATGCGAAAAATAATAAAGAGATAAAAGAAGTGTTAGAGAACGTAAAAATCGCAAATAAGCAGAGGGAGTTTATAGAAAGAACAAGGGAAAGTATGGCAGCAGGTGTAAAAGAAGAGCTTGTGGATCTATAGCGTTTAAAAATTCAGAAGTGCTGTGTTTGAAAAGGTGATTATATGGAAAAAAAAGTAGAAAAAGAGGTAAAATGTTTAGAGAAAAAAGCGTTGGAAGAGCTGAGGAAAATATGGAAAAAGGTATTTGGGGAAGAGGCACCGCAACATTCGAGGAAATATCTGATACCAAGATTAGCTTATAGAATGCAGGAGGAAGAATATGGAGAGATGTCAAGAAAAGGTGCCAAAAGACTAGAATACCTAGCAGATCGTCTAGAGAAGGGAAAAAGAATAAGTAGCGATAAACTGCCAGTAGAGGGAACAGAGTTGATACTAGAAAGAGGAGAAGAAGTCCACGTTGTAATGGTAACAAATACAGGTTTGATCTACAGAGAGGAGTTTTATACGTCGTTATCAGCAGTAGCAGGGAAAATAATGGGAATGAGCTACAATGGGCCACTCCTATTTGGAATGAGAGATAAGGAGAAAAAATGCTAAAAGAAGTAAGGTGCGCAATTTATACGAGAAAATCAAATGAAGACGGGCTAGAACAAAAGTTTAACAGTCTTGATGCGCAGCGAGTAGCATGTGAAAAATATATAAAGAGCAAAGAAGGCTGGGTAGCATTGGCAAGAAGGTATGACGATGGAGGCTTTTCAGGGAGTAATTTAAATAGACCGGCGATAAAGGAATTGTTTGAAGATGTAAAGGCAGGAGAAGTAGATTGTGTAGTAGTATATACGCTGGACAGGTTATCAAGGGAAACAAAAGACAGCATAGAAGTAACGTCATTTTTTAGAAGGCATAGAGTAAATTTTATAGCAGTAACACAAATATTTGACAATAATACGCCAATGGGAAAGTTTGTACAAACAGTGTTATCAGGAGCAGCGCAACTAGAAAGAGAAATGATAGTAGAGAGAGTAAAAAATAAAATAGCAACATCGAAAGAACAAGGGTTATGGATGGGAGGAACTTTGCCATTTGGGTATGATGTAAAAGATAAAGAATTAATAATAAATGAGAAAGAAGCAAAGGTGGTAAGGCATATATTTGAAAGACATTTGGTGCTGAAGTCAATGGCAGCATTGGCAAGAGAGTTAAACAGAGAAGGATATCGAACGAAATCAGATATCTTTAAAAAGGCAACGGTAAGGAGAATAATAACAAATCCAATATACATGGGAAAGATAAGACATTATGACAAACAGTATGAGGGAAAGCATGAGGCGATAATAGAAGGAGAAAAATGGCAAAAAGCGCAGGAATTGATAAGGAATCAACCATATAGAAAAGCAAAATATGAGGAAGCATTGCTTAGGGGAATAATTAAGTGCAAGAGCTGTAGTGTAAACATGACGCTGACGTATGCAAAAAAAGAGAATAAAAGGTACCGATATTATATATGTAATAACCATTTAAGAGGAAAGAATTGTGAATCAGTAAATCGAACAATAGTTGCTGGAGAAGTGGAAAAAGAAGTGATGAGGAAGACAGAGCAGCTATATGAAAATTGGGAAAAAAAAGTAGAAGAGTGGAAAAATTTAAGTTTTGGAAAACAGAAAGAAGTAGTGAAAAAGTTAATAAAAGGAGTAATGGTAAAAGAAGATGGAATAGAAGTGTGTTCGGAGGATAAGATAGAATTTGTGCCAATGAACTTAAAGAAGAAAGGAAACAAATGTACAGTAGTAGAACCTGAAGGGAAAACAAACAATGCGCTACTGAAAGCAGTGGTGAGAGCCCATCTGTGGAAACGGCAACTAGAAGAGGGAAAATATAGAAGTGTGAATGAGCTGAGTGCCAAAATTAATATAGGTACAAGACGTATACAGCAAATTTTAAGGTTAAATTATTTAGCACCAAAGATTAAGGAAGACATAATAAATGGGAGGCAGCCAAGAGGATTGAAGTTGGTTGAATTGAGGGAAATACCAATGCTGTGGAGTGAGCAGCTTGAGAAATTTTATAAGTTGGCATGGGAGTGTTAAAAATCACATTCTTTTGGACGTCAATTGAAGCTCTTAAGTCGATACCACTGGTTGAACAGATACAAATAAGACAAATTTCTCAAAAAATCTTTTAAAATGTTAACTTAACATCACCATCACTTCATTATAGAAAACGGCCTACTGTTTCTTCAAGACTTGAAGCTTTTCTCATTTTTTCGCGCTTTGTCCAAGAGTCCACTTTTGTTGCATCAGATTGATTAATTGTTTCAGAACGAATCAACTCTCCAGATCTAGTAAAAAAACCTCGTTCAATAGCATCACGTACTGAACACCCACCAAGCAAACATTTTTCCCCTATTCGTTCCTCACAATTCTGTAATTTTTTCCACTTTTCTTGATCTTCTACTTCTACCTTTATTAGATTTTGCTTATCAGGGTATAATCTCACTTCCAACTCTCCCAAGCCAGTATCGAAAGTCAATACTATATTACTACCATCTGCTAGGCCTACATAATTCCTTATAGCGTTTTCCGTTATAATTTCTACCTCACTCTTACCTATCTTTATTATATTTCTTCCGTATTGTACACCTTCCTGAGTGATACCTAAACCCCTTGCTCCATTTGTAATCTTTGCAACATCTACTTTACTATCCTGTGAATATTCAAGATAGAGAGTAGAGTTGTCGATTTTTACGTCTCTTACCTTACCACTTGTTGCGCTTTGAACGATTGTTATGAAATCTAAAGCACGATTCTCATAATCTGCATAAGCGTTTTTCATATTAGCTTTGTGGCTTTCAAACTCTTCCAGTTCGTCAATTACATATATACTGCTTATGTTGTACAAAATTGCCCCTTTTGATATCAATTGACATACTATACCACTAGCAACCTCTATATTCCTTGAACCTTCGGAACTCTTTCTTAATTCACTAATCTTTCTTATCACAAAATCTGTAAAACTATATTCCTTTTCATATACCTTTCCGTATATACTACCATGGTTAGGAAAGTTCAGCCTTACCCCAAGTTCTATAGCTTCGTTTACAACGCGTTTTAACTCATCTATATCTTTGGATTTATTTACCCTACCCAAAAATATTTTCAACTTTTCCGACTGATCTAATATTAAATCATCCCATAGAGTTCTAAGCTTAGGCAAACGTTTTTTGTCCTTCCACTCTTCGTAATCAATCGCTCCTGCTTCTAGCAGCAACTTTTTTGCTTCTTTGAAATGAGTTTCATTACCATAACAAGCCTCCCTAATCTTTTGAAAAACTCGAGACTTTCCTTCGCAATCACGAAGATTGAGAATCTCTTTAAGACCTTCATTTCCTTTGTGCTGATTGAAAAACTTTCTTAGTCGATTAGTGTTAAAGCTATGACCGCAAATACCTTCTAAATCATTTTTTGCTTCCAATTGCTCCTGAGTTAAAAAGATCTGTTCTAAAAGATTCACTTCAAAAGGTTTTTTGTTAATAATTACAATGTCTAGAGGAGTTTTTCCTTGTCTGTCAGTTTGACCACGTGCTCCTTTTTTCAGAAGCAAAGGTATATTTAAAGTATTATAATAAGCAGCATAGTGCAAAGGTGTTTGCCCTTCACTGTTAACTATGTTAGGATCAGCACCAGATTTTAAAAGTAAAGTCATAAATGCACTAACTGCACAACCTATGTCTTTTTCCACTGCTAAATACTCCATACCTTGTATTACATGTAGTATTGTCAATTTGGATTCTCCCCTTTGAAGATTGAGAACAGCTTTTAGATCATCACCTTTGTTATCGTGTAAAAAGTCCTCAAACCTTGTAATGTCACAAAATGGAAAGTCTGTAAGAAGATTTAACAGTGCCTTATTCAAATTTTTTTGGTTATCTTTTAAATCAGGTACGTTGAAAGACCAATCAGATATTAAATTTTTGAATTTTTCCCTTTTAATAATAGAGGTCAAAGAGCTGTTATCACTAAGCAGCAACGAGTATTTAATTGACTCATACTTATCATCTACCCGCCCCTCCTTCTGTTCTACCTTTACCTCCTTTAAATACTCTGTATCATCATCTTTAATGCGTTTAGCTAGATCCTTTAAAAATTCAATATCTCTGTTTTCCAGTAAAGGTAATGCCCCCTTCTTCATGAGAATCGAGACCATTTTTGTACTTCGTCCAGCTAAGTATAATGGAGTGCGCCGTTTTTCATCTAACGCATTAACATCAGCTCCATTGTTTATAAGATACTCTACTATTTTTATTTTTTGGCTCAAGACAGCATGATGTAGAGGAGTGCTTCCGTCATTATACTTCTTATTAACACTTGCTCCATTTTTTATTAGGATCTCTACCATTCTTGTGTTCCCTTGTGAGATAGCATAATATAATGGATCACGATTGTACGCATCAATTGTGTTAACATCAGCTCCTCCTTTTATAAGGGTTTCTACCATTTGTTTGTTGTTTTTTAAAACAGCAAAACTTAATTGGCACAATGTACCTGGATCTACTTGCTTTAATCTCTCTTCTATTTTACTAACTACATTACTCTTACTTAAACGAACATCAGCGTTAGCAGAATTTAATACTTCCTGCAATTTATTCAATTCCATAACTCCACCTCGGTTAAAAATACTACGCACCATTTTCACACGCATGACATAAAATGCAAGAACTAATATGACATGCAACATTCGTCCTTAGGCATTTGAGGTAAGCTTTGCCTATTCACTTCACATTCATTTAGCCTACTATTAGGCTTTAATACTGCATATGTAATGCCACCAGCAATGGCCCCAACAATCAATGCAGCAGTAGCTGATATTGATAAACTAAGATGAATAGCAGTACATCCAATAGCCACACTTGTCAACATGGTCATTATCCCTACACAGAAACTGGTCTTTATTGCTCTATTAGTTATAGTTAGGTGTTTATTTTCTGTCACTTTTTGATACTGTATCACATTTTTATCATCAGCCAGACTTCCCGAGGTTTTGGGACACTCCCTTACTCGAAGACTAAGATACTTAACTATATCTTTGTAACCATTAGAATCTGCCAAATCGGAAGGAGTCTCACCTCTAAAGTTTTTTACATCAATAGTAGCCTTTTCTTCCTCTACAAGATATTCAACTATATCGTAGCGATTCATTCTAGCAGATTCATGTAATGGAGTATCGCCATTTTTTTCGCTTACTACATTAACATCAGATCCCTTTTCTAACAGAGCTTTAACTATGCCTAAACAGCCCACCTCACAAGCAATATGCAAAGCAGTGCATCCTTCTTCGTTTCGTGCTTCAAAACTAGCTCCTTTGTCTAACAGAAATTGAACTACTTCCAAATGACCACATCCAGCAGCTTCATTTAAAGCAGTATCGCCTTCATAGTTTGTTGCATTAATATCAGTACCTTTGTCTAATAGAGCTTTAACGATTTCTAAGTAACCCTCTCGAGCAGCAATATGCAATACACATTTGAAACTATTCTTTCGTATGTCAGCATTATTCATTTGGCCCAATAGAGCTTTAACTATTTCTAAGTGGTCCTCGCTAGCAGCAATATGCAAAGCAGTACAGTCTTCGTTGTTTCGTGCCTCAACACTGGCTCCTTTTTCTAACAGAAATTGAACTACGTCTAAGTGACACATTTCAGCGGCAATATGCAAAGGAGTGTCATTATCATCGGTTGCTTGGTTAATATTGATTTTTTCTTCACTTATAAAGTACTCAACCACTTTTAATTTACCCATTTCAGTAGCAGAATGAAGAGCAGTGCATCCTTCTTCGTTTCGTGCCTCAACACTAGCCCCTTTTCCTAATAGAACTTGAACTACTTCTAAGTGGCCTGCTTTAGCAGCAATATGTAAGGCAGTGTCACCATTATCTTTTTGCGCATCAACATCAGCACCATTATCTAGTAGAACTTGAATTACGTTTAAGTGACCCATCTGAACAGCGATATGCAGCGGAGTAGCTCCTTCATTGTTTATTACCTCAACAGTAGCTCCTTTTTTTAACAGGGTTCCAACGATTACGAAGCGGCCCCTGCCAGCAGCAAGATGCAAAGGCGTGTTACCATTGTTGTCTTTTATCTCAACACTAGCTCCTTTGTTTAATAGATCTTGAACTTTCTCTAAGGAACCATGAAAAGCAAAATTAAGTAAGTCAGTATGTATATTACTTTCGTGTACACAATGCTCATCTGTTTTTAAGTGACTATCGAGCGTAGCTAAATATGAATACGTAATATTTTGATTAACTTGATAAATTGGTATGGTCTGTGTTGCATAAAAACCTTGTTCTTTTGACCGCTTTTCTATTCCATCAACCATACTGTTCTCTTCTAAATCTGCTTGAATATTTATTGGACTAGATACTTCTTCCAATTGATTACCCACGACACTACCTTAACTTAAAAACTTATGTTTTAATTATTACACAATTATTATAATTAGCAATAGTTTTATATTTTTTTCAGAATTACAAATTTATTGTATTCAGATATAGGAAAATACCTTTTGTCTCTAAAAAACATTGCAACCAAGTATTACAAAGATTTCAATTATTTACTTCTTCAAAGATCCCAAAAAGATCGTATCTTTGTGAGAACAAGCTACGTAAAAGTAGGGTTATGAAAATAGGAACTTGCAATCTTTGCAACAAAGTCAGGGAAATTAGATACTGTCTCTACTGTCAACAAGTTATTTGATTAAAAAGAATAAAAAATGACAAGAAAATTTAGGCTTACATCTTCTATAAATTAGTGTAACTATGGATAAGTACTTTTAGTTTGTGTAGTCGTACTTATCCATAGTTACACTAACTTTTTCACCAAGCAACTCTGTCAAAGTCAAAGCAAAATGATACAATGTAATCTACTATAGTACCAGCATTTTAGGCATGGTCTTCTATGTTGAATGCTCAAAACTGTTGAACATAACTGTTAACATTATTTTACCAAATCACCATTGAATGGTTGATTGTTTTTAAGAATACCAAAAAATACATGCATTAGTTTTCTCATCAGCGCAACAATTATAACCATTGGGCATTTTCCTTTACTGGCTAAACGCTGGCAAAACTTTTGAAAGTGAGAATTACGGTTTCTGACTACTATAGCTGGCATATAAAGAGCTTTGCGAATACGCTCAGATCCTATTTTACATATTCGACTTTTTTTACTTACAGATGACCCTGATTGATAATGTCCTGGATTTAGACCAGCAAAAGCTGCAAATTGTCTAGCATGATCAAAATTATCAACTGATGGCATTTCTGCAACAACAGCAACAGCAGTAAGATATCCTATGCCTTTTACAGTCTTGATCTTTTCTATCATATTTTTTAGGTGTGGATGGTTATCTATATGCCCGTTAATTTCTCTCTCTAGCACAGCAATTTGTGTTTCTATTGTGGTAATTACTTCAAGTATGGCTTGTTTACAACTGGAATACATGTTTTTGTTTTCTAAGCGATTCGTTTGTTGCAACTTGTCATTTCTAAGCGTTTGCAAACAACGATAAAGTTCTCTTAAACGCCTAACTTCAGGAGAAATAGGTTTCCAAAGATCAGGTTTGTTAGCAATACAAAACCTAGCAATCATGGCAGCGTCTGATTTATCTGTTTTGTTTCTAAGTAGCTCACTTTTGCCAAAAGCTTTCTGGGTTTACCACGCTTACATTATGTCCCAGATCATACATAAAGGTAACTAAATCTTCGCTATAACAACCAGTTGCTTCGAGACACAGGTGAATAAAGTCTGCTCCATGTCCATTGCACCAAGCTACAAGCTTTTCAAAACCCTCTTGATTATTGTGAAAAACTTTATGTCGTTCTTTGCTGCCTATCAACAAGCAAGCATCAAATTTTTGTTTAGAAATATCTACACCTAAAACAGCATTGACTTGCATAAAACTACCTCCAAGACTATAATAAATTGAGAGTTTAGACCAACCTTGTAAATACGGGATATAATTCCAAAGATACTGTTCAGTCTTTTAACTCTATTGGAAGGGGAGCAAAATCTAATTTTCGGCCTTATTGGCGTTAGTTCGCATCCGGCTTCACCCTTCCCTGCAAGATATTTTAGCTCTAATACCTTACATCATAAAGATACAAGTTCATATGTGAATTTAGCTTAAATAGGCTATATGAATCACACAGTGCTTCAGAAAAGAACCCAACCTGCCACCTATCCACTCTGAGAGGGTATTATCTTTTCATGCTTCCAACCAAGCAATATACCACCTTCCCTTTACTTTTTTACTTTCATCATAACCCCTTTTTCTGTAGTTTTTACAGATTCAGGCACTTGGTTGCTCACTTCTTCCTATTTTTCGTCTATTATGCTTCGTAATTCATTTACTCAAAAATTCCCTGCTTTTTCTATTGCCTTATATACAGTCTTCCACATCAGAAAATCATTCACCAACCCTGTACGCAGTACATAGAAAATTGCTTCTGATATTTCTTTCTTACTATACTTTGGCTCCTTTTTTGTATGACACCATGAAATATTTTTCTATTCGACCTTTCACTTAAATCTGTTGGGTATTTTTTTCTCATTTCTTGCCTCATTTTGTATCTCTTAATACTATTCTAGTTTCTGGACAATCTCCTAGATCCAGAGATCAACTATGCTTTTGTAGAAAGTTCAGCAAGCCTTGTTTTCTTATGCAAAAAAATTAAACCCTATTTTTAAATCATCAGAAAACCAGTTTATCCTTATTCTAATTCACGAACTAAAGGAATAACCTCTTTACCAAAGAATTCCATTTCTTCTTGGAAATGCAAAAATGCCAACAATATCAAACTTACCCCTATATTCTTTAAGGCAATTATGCGTTCAGCAATTTGTTGTGGAGTACCAATCAGATTGGTTTTAAACCCATCGTTATATTGCACTAAATCTTCAAAAGTAGATTTTGCCCAGTTTCCTTCACGCTCAGGTGAAGCATTACCAGCATTCTGAACTTCATGATGAAAATCTTGTACTGCCTCAAAATCAGCATGTGCCAAAATTTCTTGTAGAACCTGTCGTGCATCTTCTTCAGTCTTATGCACAATAGCAAAGCCGTTTACACCAATCCTAACACGATGACCATTTGCAGCCGCTTTGACCCGGATATCATCTACTTGTTTTGTGATTTCTTCAATGTTGTTACCATTAGTAAAATACCAATCAGATACACGCGCTGCCATATCTCGTGCAGCACGAGAACTACCACCCTGAAAAATCTCAGGTAGTGGATATAATGGTTTTGGTTTTAATGAATAGTTACAGTAGCGATAAAAATCACCTGCAAAATTAAAACTAGACTCTGTCCATATACCACGCAAACAACGAATAAATTCTTCAGATCGCAGATAACGCTCATCGTGATCCAGCCAATGTTCACCAATGGCTTTAAACTCACTACGAAACCAGCCACTAACTATATTAACTGCAATGCGGGCGTTGCTTAGATGACTAATTGTAGAAATCTGTTTTGCTGCTAAGAGGTTGTCCACAAACCAAGGAATACGTAGTATATAAAGAAAGAATATTGAGGTAAGAGATGAGGAAAAAATATCCAACAGATTTAAGTAAAAGGGAATGGGCAAGAATAGAAAAACACTTCAGAGTATCGTACAAGAAAGGAGGAAGGCCACCAAAATACAGTAAGTGTGAGATAGTAAATGCAATTCTTTATATACTGCGCACAGGATGTCAATGGCGCTATTTACCACACGATTTTCCGCCGTGGAAGGCTGTGCATGAACAGTTTAGAAGATGGAAAAAGCAGGGAATTTTTGAGAAAATGAACTATGATATCACTAAATATAGTAGGTCAAAAATGGGAAGAAATGAGGAGCCGAGCGCATGCATAGTGGACAGTCAATCGGTAAAAACCACGGAAAAAGGGGGGTCAAAGGTTATGATGGTGCGAAAAAGGTAAAGGGGAGAAAAAGACATATAATCACAGATACTCAAGGATTTGTGCTTGGTTGCTATGTAGGAGCTGCAAGCGAAAATGACAGAGATGGGGTGAAGATGGCATTGGACAATATGAAGGAAAAATACAGCAATATTAAGAAAATGTGGGCTGATATGGGATACCAAGGAAAAGATTTAAAGGATTACGTAAAGAGAGAATATGGGATAGATATTGAAATTGTCAAAAGGCCTCCATGTAGGTTTTGGGTGCATAAAGATACACCACTAGAACTATTGCCACAACGGGATCCTGGATTTTCAGTACAGCCGAGAAGGTGGGTGGTAGAGAGGACTTTTGCTTGGATCAATAGAAATAGAAGGCTATCAAAGGAGTACGATTTACTTACAACATCTACTGAAAGTTTCATATATCTGGCTATGAGTAAAGTTATGTTAAGTAGGGAATATGCTTGATTTACTGGTTTGTGGACAACCTCTAACAAGCTTGGGCAAAGAGAAGCATATTACCTATTTAAAGAACACCCTGGTGAAGGCTCGTTTGGTGAATCAGTGAGAGTGCCAGCAAATGATGTTTTACATATTTATAGACCATTAAGACCTGGGCAAATCAGAGGGGAGCCTTGGCTTTCTAATATACTGCTGAAGCTTTATGAGCTTGATCAATATGATGATGCAGAGCTGGTGAGAAAGAAAACTGCAGCAATGTTTGCTGGATTTATTACAAGACTCGATCCAGAAGCAAATATCATGGGAGAAGGTGAAGCAAGTGAGCAAGGAGTAGCACTATCTGGCCTGGAACCTGGAACAATGCAGCTTTTAGACCCAGGAGAGGACATAAAATTTTCAGAGCCATCAGATGTTGGAGGAAGTTATGAAGCATTCATGAGACAGCAACTGAGGGCAATAGCAATAGGTACAGGAATAACATATGAGCAGCTAACAGGAGATTTAACAGGTGTTAATTATTCATCCATTCGAGCAGGGCTGATAGAGTTTCGCAGAAGGTGTGCAATGTTACAGCATAACGTGATAGTGTTCCAGTTTTGTAGACCTATTTGGAATAGATGGCTAGAATTAGCAGTACTTTCTGGAGAATTGAGTATAGATGAAAAAGTAGTAAAAGCAGCGAAAGAAGAAGTAAAATGGATACCACAGGGATTTGATTGGGTGGATCCTTTAAAAGACCAGCAAGCACAACAAATGGCAGTAAGAAATGGATTTAAGAGTCGAGCAGAGGTAGTATCAGAAATGGGTTACGATGTAGAAGAAATTGACCAAGAAATAGCAGAAGATCAAAAGCGAGCTAATTCTTTTGGACTTTGTTTCGATTCTGATGTTAATCATAAAGTAGAATAAGTGGAGG
Organism: Wolbachia endosymbiont (group A) of Nomada flava; assembly: GCF_964027055.1. Lineage (NCBI taxonomy): Bacteria > Pseudomonadati > Pseudomonadota > Alphaproteobacteria > Rickettsiales > Anaplasmataceae > Wolbachia > Wolbachia endosymbiont (group A) of Nomada flava. The sequence continues at coordinate 631,385 of NZ_OZ034725.1, forward strand.
AAGTGGTGTGGATAAATAAACCAGTAATGGTAGAGAGAAGAAGCTTTGAACTACTATCGTTATATAACAGCAAACAACCTATCTTTAAGAACTTAAAGCATTTTCATATAAACCCAAAAGGAATAGCAATAATACGTATTTATGGAGTTTTGACTAAAAAAACAGAAGCTTTTGATCATATTTTAGATATGACTTCGTATGAAAATATTCATGAAGAGATAGAGAGCGCTTTAGAAGATAAAAGCATAGAGACGATTCTACTTGACATAGACAGTCCAGGAGGGGAAGTAAACGGTGTCTTTGACCTAGCTGATTTTATTTATGAATCAAGAACAAAAAAGAGAATTATTGCAATAGCAAATGATGATGCATATTCTGCTGCGTACGCTATAGCCTCTAGCGCTGAAAAGGTATTTGTGAGTAGAACTTCAGGAGTAGGAAGTATTGGAGTAATAGCAAGTCACATAGATCAAAGTAGGTTTGATGAAAAGCAAGGTATTAAGTACACCACAATCTTTGCTGGTAGTCGAAAGAATGATTTAAACCCACATGAGCCAATGACGTCTGAAAGTCTGGAAAGCTTACAAAAAGAAGTAGACCGACTATATGAAATGTTTGTGCAGCTAATAGCACGTAATCGAAACCTTTCTATAGAAGCAATCAAATCAACGGAAGCAGGGCTATATTTTGGGGAGAAAGCAGTAGAAATAGGTGTTGCAGATGGAGTTACAACATTTTTTGAATTTATCAACAATCATAAAAGTAGGAGTGTTAGTATGACAACTATTGAGGAAGGCTACGAGAACTGTCGTAGAGAAATTTTAGAGATAATAAGATTATGTAATATATCAAAGATGCCGGAAAAGATAGGAGAATTTATAGAGCAAAGCGTAAGTGTTGAGCAAGCCAGGGAAGTGTTAATGGAACTACTAGTAGAGCGAACAACAAAAGATAAAATTTTCAGCACTTTACCACAAAATTCATCAGAAGATTTGATGATACAAGTAGCTAAAGCTAGAGCACAATCAAGTATTTAAAGTATTTTTATAACCGCCGGGTACAACAACTACAAACATGGCGGTAAACTAAAGGGAAAAAAAGGAGAAAAGAAAATATGACATGTATAACTGAACAAAATAATCTGGGTGACTTATTAAAGTATGAGGCATCAAGTCTATATTCAAGAGATCAAATAACAGTAGCAAAAGGTCAAAATATTAAGCTTGGTGCAGTAGTTGCCAAAAAGACGGAAGATGGTTTTATTAGAGTACTTAATCCCGCTGGAACAGATGGCACACAAACAGCGATGGGTGTAATAGTAAGTGATGTAAATGCAATAGAAAATACTAGAGCGGTAATTATTACTCGTGTCGCAATGTTAGCAGATCATGCAGTTGTGTGGCCAGCAAATATCACTGAAGAACAGAAAGCTGCAGCAATAAAGCAACTTGAAGGACGAGGGATCATCATCTGCAAGGGAGCTTAAAAAAACTATTAAAAACACAAAAGGGGGAAAGTAAAAAATGCAAAATCCATTTACAAATACAGCATTTAGCATGACGGCACTAACAAATGCGATAAATATATTGCCGATAAATTATGGACGAGTTGAAAATTTAAATTTATTTCCAAGTAGGTCAGTAAGATTTAGACATATTACCATAGAAGAGCGAAACGGAGTATTAAGTTTACTACCAACACAAGTTCCAGGAGCACCAGCAACAGTAGGAAAACGCGGCAAAAGAAAGGTAAGAACATTTACGGTTCCGCATATTCCACATGATGATGTAGTGTTACCAGAGGAAGTACAGGGAATAAGGGCATTTGGATCAGAGAGTGAACTTAAAGCGCTGGCAGATGTAATAACCGATCATTTGCAATTGATGAGGAACAAACATGCAATAACATTGGAACATTTGCGAATGGGAGCGCTGAAAGGAATAATTTTAGATGCTGATGGGTCAGAATTATTAAATCTGTACAACGAATTTGAAATAACACCAAAAGTAGTAAATTTTGCCCTTGGAACAGCAACAACAGATGTAAAACGTAAGTGTTTGGAGGTATTGCGACATATTGAGGATAACTTAAGTGGTGAATATATGACGGGAATTCATGCACTGGTAAGCCCTGAGTTTTTTGATGCATTAACTTCCCATAGTAAGGTGAAAGAGGCATATGAGAGATGGCAAGAAGGAGCAGCGCTAAGGAATGATATGAGGTCAGGATTTACATTCTGTGGAATAACATTTGAGGAATATAGAGGGCAAGCAACTGACCCTGAAGGAACGGTGAGAAGATTTATTGAGAAAGATACAGGGCACTGTTTTCCACTAGGAACAGCGAGCACATTTACAACATATTTTGCACCAGCAGACTTTAATGAGACAGTAAATACTCTTGGACAGCCACTATATGCAAAACAAGAGCCAAGGAGGTTTGATAGAGGGACTGATTTACATACGCAGTCGAACCCTCTGCCAATGTGCCATCGTCCGGCAGTTTTGGTAAAAATTAGTTCTAGTTGATGAATATAGGAAAATTATTGGAAGATTGTTTTGAGCATTTAGGAGTGGAAGCCATATATTGTAATAAAAATAAGGAGAGTATTCGTAAAATAAAAGTGCTAATTAAACGTCCTGAGACTACGTACTCTCTAGGTGCAGATGGAGCATTAACTCAGCAAATTGCTTCTATAGAAATACGTGATCAGGACGTTACTTCCTTTAGCATAGGTAATTATATCAAGATTGAAAAAAGGTTCTACAAGATTTTTGAACCACCGTTAAAAGATTCTTCGAGTGAAATATGGAAAATTGAGGCAATAGAAAGTGTTTGATTAGTAACAATATTAATGAAATAATCTCCAATATTGAAAGAAAAGAGCAGAAAATAAAACTGGCAACTATAAAAGCGTTAAACAAAACGGCACTATGGTTAAAAGCGCAAGCAGCTAAGGAAATCAGTGAGGAAAAGAAGATAAAATTAAGTTTGATAAGAAAGAGATTAAGAATTTTTAAGGCGAAAACTAGCAGATTAGAAGTGTTAATTAGAGCAAATCTCTATGACATTAGAGCATGGACAATTGGCAAAATACAAAAAACAAGAAGAGGATCGAAAGTAGGAAAGCATGAGTTTATAGGAGGATTTGCAGCAGTTATGCCAAAAGGAAATAGCGGTATGTTTAAACGTGAAGGAAGAGCAGCATTGCCAATAAAGGAAGTTAAGTTGCCACTCGAACTAGAGGCTTCAAGGATAATAGGAAATCTTGTTAATTATGAGGTTGAGGAAGTGTTTGAAAAGTTCTTTGAACGTGAATAGATATATTACATACTACTAATATGTAATATATTATATATATAAAGGAATCTGCCATTCTGCCAACTTGCTCAAATCAGCCATAGAAGGGAACTTTGGAACATATTTCAAGTTGGCAACTTTCTGCCATTCTACCAACTTATTACTTTTTCTAAGCTACTGATTTTCTTATATTTTTATCAATTTTAAGTTGGTAGAATGGCAGATTCTTCAGTTTGCCAACTTGCCATCTTGCCAACTTAATATATAATTCTACTATCTCCTTTTGCAATGTTATACATTTCTTGGTTTTTAGCTGTTAACTGCATTTGGTAAAAGATAATAATTTGGAAATTTTTGGTATAATCTGTGCTCCTAGGTCCTGATCTTTCTCAAGCAGCTCATTGAAATAGTATTTTCTCTCCTCTCTTTAATTCCTTAGTCCTACTATATTCAAATTTTCAGATATTTTTAAAAGGCTTGCCAGACATGTTTATATCTGTTCTATAATTATCTTTTTAGCATTTGTATTTACTTTGCTATTTTGTTGAATGGGTATTTACTTCCAAAAAATTTTTGTTTCAGACCCCTAATTCGTTTGCTATCTATAAAGAGGCTATTTGCTTCTTTAGCTTTCCTATAGATGTTATCTATAATGAAGATTGAGTAACATTATATTTTCATTATACTAATAATAATTAACATTGTATATTATCTTTCCCATATTATTTCTCAGAGTTATGTAAGACCCATACATCCCTATTTTCCACAGGTAGAGTCGCTCCATTGTTTGGTACAAGATAGTAATCTGGTTTTACCAATACATACTGATTTTCAGCAATTTTTAGCTCCATGTCTTTTACACATAGGTAACCATGCTTCGATCTTGTGTTTGATAATCCATATTCATCACACTTCTTGAAAAATTTTATATGACCTATCATTGCAAGATTACTAATTCTTTCACGAATGCTACGATCACTACCAAGTCCGAACTTTCCTTCAAAACACTTTGCAAAGCTAGCTGCAGTATATACTTCTCCTCTATACGCTTCATTAGAGATTAACTCTAAAATTATATCACATCTTCTTAGACGTTCTAAATCCAATTTAGTATTATAGCTAGACCTTACTATTCTTTCTGAATTTAATGTATCATCAGATTGTACAAACGCACCGTTATGCCAATAAAATGAAATCTTTTCTTCGTTAGATGCAGAATAATTTGACTTCTTACGGCAAAGTACTCGTTCATTACCAGAAGCATCAGCTTTATCTGGCTTTGACAAGTACCAACGAGATCTTACTGTATTATTCCACGCAGTTGAACCACCTGTACCTGTTTTACGTATTATTCCTGAATCAGAAGGATGAGCACATAATAATACAGCTCCTTTTATTACTTTCACTATTTTTCCACAACAACTTTGAATAAATTGTCTCACATGAGAGCGATTGTTTTCATTGCCACCAAATAAGTCTGCTGCTGTATCTAAAACTACTAGCTTTGGTTGAAACAATTTAATATCTTCAAGTAATTCTTCAAAGCAATGAGTTAATTTACCTATATCTTTGTTATCAAATATCATGAGTAGATTATCTTTCCACACTCTCGATAAAAAGCCAATATTATCATGAAAGTCACAGGATTCCATATCTAACTGATATAATCTATTTATAGCACACTGTCTTCGCCACAGCTCTTCTGTATCATCTTCACAAAATACACCATATGTCTTCATCTGCTCAATTTCCATTCCCAACCAAGATTTACCTGTGCTCGCTGCTGTCATTAGTTGTTGAGCAAGTAGAGACTTTCCCATACCACCATCACCGTAGAGAGCCGTAACACTTCCAATAGGAAGCCAATCTTTAACAATCCATTCTCTTTCTGGAGCAATATTAGCCCAAGCTCTGGTATCTATTCTCAACGATTTTTTTGAAGGAGCCTTTTTTGTACTAAGGATGAACTCTTTAACATTTACACCTTCTTTCACGCAATCAGCAGCGTCCCAACCCTTTGGTTTATCTTTAGGTATTTCCAAAATGCAAAGTTCTTCAACTCCAAGACAAGTAAGTTTCATAGCAGATTTTTCAGCGTATTTCTTACCTGCTTCATCATTATCTGGCCATATAATAATGTGTTTACCTTTAAGTGGAGTCCAATCTGTTTTTTCAATAGGTGCATTTGCTCCAGACATTGCTGTTGTTGCAGTTATTCCTTTCTCTATCAGCGCTTCTGCACATTTTTCTCCTTCAACAAGAATAACTTTATCGGACTTCAAAATACCTGGAATATTATAGAGTGGCCTTATCTTCGGTGCACCAAAGTCGGACTTTTTTATATCAAAAGGAAGATATCGCTTCCCATTATCATCATCGTAACGATAGATTCTAACAATAGCTTGGCCGTTTTCACCGTAATAATCCCAATATGCAGTTGGACTACTTGAAGTTTTGAAATGACCAAGCCACTCAGCTATAGAAGCCATTACTTCAGGAAACTCTATTCTTGTACTTTTTCTATTTACTCCCGCCCAAAGGTCGATAATGTCACCACCTTCTCCTGTTGCAAAATCATGCCATAGGCCAGCTTCACTACCACTTAATTCTACTACTAGACTCTTTCCTTTATCACCTTGTACATTGCCTACATAAAACTTATCACCACGAAAAGTTCCTCTTGGTAATAGATATGAAAGGCATGATCTGATATTTAACAGAAGCTGAGCTTTAAGTTGTTCTTTTTCTACTAACGGTGCATTTTTTCGTGGAGCTGCAGTATTAAAATCACAATAGATACCCATAAAATCTCCAATATATTTAAAGTTTAGAAATTTGGTTAAGCTGTGGCTATCCAGCGTCCGTTAACCATGTTTATGAATTTTGTTGGTATTGGTTTGCCGTTTTTAAGTTCGTACATCAATTGCAGAGTATTCCTTTCTGGCCTAAATATCATTACTCCAGATGTATATAAACTTCTTAAAACATTAGCACCACTCAATGCTTGAAATGGATTCTTTTTTAACGTGGTTGTTGACACTTTTTTTGTGTAATGTGTAACTATTACTCCAGCCGTAGGATTAGTTATAGAGCGTAGTTCATCAATACTATTTTGCAGAAAAGAGATCATACTCCTATAATCAAAAACAGAGTCTATTACTATAAGATCAACTGTTTTTACATCGAGATTTTCCGACATAATTTCCTTTATTTTTTCCACATTCAAAGTTAACTGTACTTTTTTAGTAATAACTAAGTTTTCTGTTCCTTCATCAAGGATTTTCTTGCTGATTCTTAGCTTCTGTAAGCGCTCTCTTATGTAATCATATTCCATTTCATTCTGTAGATAGAATATCTTAAGTGGCTTTGCAGGCTTCATACCAAGAAATGATACTCCAGCAGCTAAATGTACTAACATGGAAAGTAGAAAATTACTTTTTCCTATTTTTGGAGTTCCACCTATGACCAAAAGACCACTTGGAGTTAGAATTCTTGGGCCTATTATATCTTTTGGCATTGGTGATTTATCATTCAAGTAATGCCTTGCTGAAAACGATGTAATTTTATGTTTTGTTGTGTTTTCTTTAGTATTTAACCACTTCTTAGCGGAATTTATATCACCTTTCACTAAAGTCCAAAGATCAATGATATCACCACTAATTCCTTTAGTAAAATTATGCCAATTTCCAGCTTCTTTACCCACTATTTTAACTGTAATCATATCCCCGTCACAGTTGCCAACATAAGTCCTCTCTCGATAAAAATTACCGTTTGGAATTAGGTAAGGTACACACTCCTTAATATTATCAATCAATAATCCTTTTATTTCCTTTCTCTGCATAAAACCCCCATACATACTTTTCATACGTTTAGAGCTGAGATTAGCTAGCTCACAAACAGTTTCAAAAGACTCTGAATCAAACCATTTAATTGCTTCTTTCTTTAGCTCTAGATTTTTTCCTGCTGCATCTTTGATAGCTCTCTCAATTACAGCAATCCAGAGCTTCTCTTCGTCGTACTTCAAAATGGCAACCAATCAACTTCAGATTGTTCTGGAGTAATAACCGTAGCAATCTTGTTCTTTTCTCCATACCGATCAGCTTCAATGCCAACTTTTGCAGTAAACTCTACCCCGTTAAAGTCAGCTATAGAGTTGACTTTTCTAGCAATAGCTGCTTTTTCTGAAGTGTCATTTGAATGAATGTTCCGTGCTGACTCCAAAATACTTCTAAGCATAGAACGACCAGATTCTCCCCAAGTATCTTCTCCTTCAACTCTTGCTTTGCCACTTTTAATACCAATTACTTGAAAAATCTTGCGTTTTGCATATGGACCTTCAGTGACAGTAAATTCAACGTTTAAATAGATGCTGCCAGTAGTGTAGCTTTTCGTGAACCAATTTTCATAACCTCCTGGTTTAATTGCCATTTTTACCTTGACTATTGTACCTTTTGGTATTAAATTACTCTGTAATTTTGCAGTATTAAAATCAGTTAAAAAATCTGTTAGCATATTGTTCCCTATAAATTAAGTAAAAAAAAGAATCAACTCCATTGGTCTACAAGTTTCCAACGACCATTTATCTTATCGACAAGCTTGCTTGCCACACGTTCACCATTTCGCAGCTCAAACACTATTTGACGGGTAGTGCTTTCTTCATCATGAGCAAACATCACCATGCCAGTGCTATAAAATCCACGTAAAGATCCAGCACCGCTTAGGCCTTGAAATGGATCTTCTTCCAGCATCTTTTTGGATAGTTTTTTTGTGTGGTGGGTAAGGATTATACCTGCATCTGGATTAATAATGTTCCTCAGTCTTTCAAGCGTTTTTTGCAAAAAGAATAGCATAGCGCTGTTGTCATTTTCATTACCATATTCACTTGAGTTAAAAATGTTACGAAGAGGATCAATTGCAATAATATCAGGTTTGAAACGCTCTTTAACGGTGCTTTTGATCTCATCTATTTCTTCACTGCTGAAAGATAATTGCACTCTTGGCGTGATAATTAAGTTATTGGCAGCTATATCCAAAAGTTCTTGGTCGAATGTCAGTTGCTGTAAACGCTCTTTCATGTATTCATACTCAATTTCAGTTTGCATGTAGAAAATTTTCATAGGACGACTAGGAGTCATACTGAGAAATGAAACTCCGGCAGCCATGTGAATCAACCAGGAAATAAGAAAATCACTCTTGCCAATCTTAGGTGGGCCACCCAGTACCAATAGACCTCTTTTAGTTAGAATCCTTGGTGCGATTATATCTTCTGGTATTGGCGATTGATCATTCAAATATTCTTTCACACTGAAAAAGGGAATTTTTTGACCGATATTGAAAAAGCTTTGTTCCATAATAATTATTCTCCAATTTTTAATTAAGCAATAGGAGCCAAAGTTTTGGCTTTAATTTTCGCAAGTAATTTACCCAAATGTGGTTCTTCAACCATATTCAGGCAGCCACTTCGATCTTTAGCTGGGTATCCCCAAGTATTAATAGTCTGACAGATAAATGAACGTACTTCTGTGCCATTATCTTTCTTAATTCCAACCATGCTGATTACCTCATCAACAATACCTGGAATCTCACTAGCAGTTTTAGCTCCTTCACATTGAGGTAGCCAAGTTGGACGATTGCAGTCATCGAGATATTGACCTAATGTGCCAACTATGATGATGTCTTTATCTCTGATATGTTGAAACTGATTGAGCCAAGCCATCATCTCTTGAGCAAGTAACCCATAAGCAGCTCTTTTGTCTTCTTTTCCCGATCTATCAGAAAAACACTCAGGTTGCATCCTTGCCCATAAAAGACATAAACGTGAAGCAACGGTTATACTATCTACAAAGATGCATCGGTATTTAGAAGTCTCAGAAAGAAGATCTTTATACTTGCCAGATACATGTTCATGGTGTTTTTGACTGTATGCTTGGTCAGATTTCAGCGCAGGGTTTGGACCACCAATTAGGCAGGCAATATCCCGAGCTTGATTCCAAGTACGAACACTAATTGAATCTCCCTGCCAATCTTGAACAGCAAGCAGACCTGCTTCAAAGTCAAGACATAGTGTTGGTTCACTTATAGTCTTTAAGAGGCTGGTTTTACCAATACCGTAAGGACCAAAAATTACTACTTTTATGCCTGTAGTTGTTTTCAATCTTTCATTATTGTTTAAAATTTTAAAAGTCATTTATTCACCTCAATGGTATATGTTATATATTCAGGAAAGGTAGAATTTATGTTCAATTTTTCTTTTTGCTCTTGTAGTAGATGGAAGAGAGTTTTATACGTATTTTTCTTACCATAGTATTTAAAGTAGTTCTTGATATGTTGTTCATCTTAGCAACTTCATATAAGTTAAAGTACTTGAGTTGTTCGCATATCTTTTGCATCTTTCTTGGTAGCGTTGAAATCATGTAATCTACATCAGTACGTTTTGCTACTTCATCTTCAAAAGCTTCTGTTTTCTCAATATTGACGTAGTTATTAATGTTGCGTTTAATACATAGTTGTTTCTCCAATAAGTTATTGGCACGACGTTCAGTTAATCTTGCTACAAAAGTGTTAAAGCTACCTTTACTTTCATCATATCTATCAAGATAAGTCCAAATTTCACAGAAAAGTTCTTGCTCAAGATCTTCATGAGTTTCATGAGCAAAGCATTCAAAAAGTTTTAATCTCTTAGCTTGATACCGTATATTTTGAACAACTATGGCAGTTTTTAGTTTCATAACTTTTCCCTAAAACAATTAATGCTTTAAGGATGAGAACTTATAGGTGCACTTTGTAGGACAGGAGCAAAAATAAATAATACAGATGCAATTTTTAACCTATTGATATTCTATTGTTTTTTTTCGAGAATAATACAGTTCGATTTTTAAATAATACTGCAACAAAAAATTAGGCAAAAATTCATTTTTTTTGGACAAAAATTTTCCAAATCCTGAATATATATTATATAAGCCTTTCAAACTCATCACAGGTGTCAATTCTTACACAATCAGGAAGAGCAGCAATAGCAGCCAGCATAAAAGAGCAAGTTATACATCTTGCTTGGGGAACAGGTGATTCAAGCTCTGGAAGTAGCCATCAGGTCGAAAAAGTTTTTGTTGAGGGTGAAATAGCTCTAGATCACCACACTATTAAAGATGTAAGGGTTTTTACAGGACAAACAACTTATCAGTCAAGTATAGATTATATAGTTGATAGCAGTAGTGGTGTAATAAAACGTACGGAAAATAGCTCTATCAGGGCAAATAGTGCAGTTACTGTAGAATATAGTGAAAGCACACCACCAGAGCTGATAACTTCTGAAAAACTGCTCAATGAGCTTGGCAGACGTACTGCGAACGAAGTGCTCTTCTGCACAGGTGATGAGAATGGAGAGCTTGTTACTCCCTCCGGAAGGTTTAGGCCCTCAAATGTACCAACTAATAATCTCTATCTTAAATTTACTTTCGATTTCACGGACGCAGCAAATCAAGTTATCAGGGAACTTGGGGTTATGGTTGGTACTAAAGTAAAAAAAGGATTACCTACAGGACAGAGATATTTTGAGCCAAAAGACATTGAAGATTCAGGAATTTTGTTGGTACTTGAACATACGGTACCACTTATTCGAACTGCAGCAACTCGGGAAACTTTTTCCTTTGTTGTCACATTTTAAAAAACTTAAAGGGAGAAAAAAATGATAAATGATGCTATTGTCCGTCTTCAGAAGATGGGACTTGATGATTTAACTGCAAAGCAGCTGCTTAGTTTTAAAGATAATGAAAACTTCTTATACGACTCAGCATTTAAAATTACCGACTTATTCGAAGATAGATTTGTCGAAGCGGTAAAAGATATATTTTTAGAAAGCACAGCACGGGATATCTATCAAAAAGCTGTGGCCAGGAAAAAGTTTATCTCAATTTACATGGCAAACGCTAGGAACATCTCTGAGCCTCATTATCGAGCTCAACGTTGTTGTAACATACATTAAAATTTACAGGAGAAAAAATGCAAATACCAAAAATCTTTAATACCGACGATTACAATCAATGTGAAAGTTGCCAATCGGTACTTAGTCCTGCAGCTTATCTGGTTAAATTATTGGAAATAGTTGATAAATATGAGCAGCCACCTAAATTACTTAAAAAACGTCGTCCTGATCTCTACGATATTAAACTCGATTGTGACAATACCAACAAGGAAAAGCTATATCTTGAAATTGTCAATGAAATAATGGAGAAAAATCTAAAACTTACGCTTAAAGAAGATGATGTCCTATGTAAGCTTGCAACTGCCAAATATCCTTTTAATCTTCCAGCAAATTTTCCGCTAATGAGTATACGTGCTTACCTTAAGAAGCATAAGACAAGCTTAGCAGAGATATATAAAATACTGATTGAAAATGCTGACACTGATGCAGAATTTTTGAGTCTTTCTCCGGAGGAATATGAAGTAATTACGTCTGATAATGAAACAGAAGCTTATTTAAAAGAGGTATATGGAATAAAAGATGGAAAAATAGATCAATTGAAAAATGTTGATAAATTCATTGCACAAACAGGTATAGAGCATGATAAGCTTCAACCATTACTTGATAGCTATAAAGGTGCAAAAAAACTTACTATTACAGAACAAACTATAAATAATCTTGATAATCAAGCACTGAGCTTTCTACATCGCTTCATTCGTTTAGCAAACAAACTTAATTGGTCATTTGCTGAATTAACTCAAGCACTAAATGGGAGTAAAATTGATCAGAAAAAAATAGCAAAGATTAAAAATCTACAAGAAAGATTTAAGCAACCTTTAGCTAAGATATTTGCATTGTATGCTGATAGTTTACCAGAGAGTGTATCAAGTAAAATTGACAGTCTACCAGAATTTAAAGCACTTTTAAGTCAAAAAAGCCTCAAAGATCTAGCTGCTACAGCAAGTAATTATAGCGCATTGCAAAATATTTTAGAAGTAAACAGTAATGAATTAACTGCTTTGATTAACTACCACAATGATCAAGAGGTATTCGGAGAAAAAATTTTAAAAGTATATAAACAAGTTCTGCTTGCAAGATTAGTAAACATACCAATAGCAGAGCTCTTATTACAATTAAGCGTAGAAGGAATAAATCTGGAAAATGTGGTTGAATTTAATGATTGGCTCACAAAACATGCAATTACGACAGAGCAAATACGCAGATTGATTGATCCTGCTTCAAGTAAGCAACTTGCGAAACAATTATATGAATCAACAAAAGAAGTAAAAGATTCGCAGAGTTTCTATAACGAAGTATATAAGTGTGTAGGCAACATTCAACCTGAAATACTCGATGCTATTTATGCATTTACTGTTGATCCCAATAAACCACAGTCATTTTCAGACAAAGGATTTTTAGAAAAGCTCATTCATAACATAGATGTATTTACAACGCTAAAGTTTGAAGTAGAGGGTATTACAAGTTACAAAAGTGTCTATGGAGTAGAGGGAAAATGGTCAATTGAGCAGATTCGGACTCTGTTAAACTATAAAACACTTAAAGCATCATATTCTACACTACCTGAATACATTAACTGGTTATTTGGCAATGACTACAGCAGTGATAAAGTAACGGAGAAAATGGTTCAGCTTACTGGTTGGAGTAAAGATACACTCGAAGCTATTAAAAAAGTCGAAATATTTAAGCAATGTTTTGGCAAGCAAGATTCGGTGAATTCTTTAATGAAGATTAAGTCTCTCATGGATATAGCTGAAATCAATGTCAAAGTTCTACTGAAGCTTCAGGATTTATACAATTTAAAAGCAAGTGAAGGATGGAAAAAATATACCGATACTGAAAAAGATTTAGAACTGATCACTGAAAAAGACGAAGGATATTTAGCAAGAGAAAAGCGAGATATTCTAGCAAGGTACATGATACATACTAATCCAGGTCTGAAAAACATGAGAGATCTTTATGGATTTTTGTTGATCGATGTTGAAATGAGTGAATGTTCAAAGATTTCGCCGATTAAAGCAGCACTAAATAGTGTTCAGCTATACATTCATCGCGCTATGATGAAGATAGAAAAAGATAAAGATAAGGATGTGGAGATTAAAGGCCTGACGGAAGAAGAATGGAAATGGCTGTCCAGTTATCGTGAATGGGAAGCAAGCAATAAGATAAAATTATATCCAGAAAACTACTTAAATCCAACATTACGTAAAATTGTTACTCCAGAGTATAAGAAACTACAAAACACGCTCATGCAAGGAAATATCACCGACGAAGGAGTAAGTGATGCATACATGAAGTATTTTGAAGATTTTGAACAAGTAACTAGTTTAAAAATAGTTGATAGTTGTTATGAAAAAGTAGAAGGAAAAAACACACTGTACGTTATTGGCAGAACTCTTGCGCAACCATACGATTATTATTACCGCGCAGCAGTATTTGATCAGAAAAATCAAAATATACTTTACTGGACTGCGTGGGAGAAAATAGAGGCATCGATTCCAGTTGAAACAATAACCCCAATACATGCATTCAACAGATTATTTATATTTTGGGTGCAACAAATTGAAAAAAGTGAAAATAACGAAAAAAGAATCGATGCAACGATTAATTACATATTTCAAAAACCAAGTGGCAGTTGGACAGCACCACAGAAGCTTGCAAGTGATATTAAAATAGATCCAGTTGATGAAGCAAAAAAATTATACTGGAAGAAAGTGGCAGCTTTTTACCTTCAAGAAGAGAACGGAAAAGAAAAACGGATAGTAATTGTTATCGGCAAAACAAAGTTTGATAGTGTAAGTTTATCTAATCTATTTACTCTTGATGAAGATTTAGTTGCTAGTAAGAATCAGAAAGGAAAGTTTATTAATAATCTTCCTTATAAATATCGTATTATCGACCTAAACAAAAGTTTCCTTAATCGAAAGAGTATAACGATTACAGGAGTTGGCAATAAGGTCATTTTTTTTGGTGGCAGGAGTGGCAATTATCCAAATTATCAATACTTTTCACAAGTAAATGTTTACGATGATAACACAGGAAATTGGACAACTCATACTTCTAGCGAAGCACGATATCAACCAACAGTAGGAATAGTAAGCAACAAAGCTATTTTCTTTGGGGGTACTACAAATAATCGGTTCTCAAAGGAGCTATTTTCCTCAAAAATAGATATTTATGACAGTGAAACAGGAAGCTGGACTACTCATACTGCTAGTGAAGGACGGTGGGATGTAGCAGTGGCAGTAGTAAATCACAAAGCCGTTTTCTTTGGAGGTAAGAAGATTAATGGTGAATGCTCAGCACGAATAGATATTTATGACGATGAAACAAGAAGTTGGACAACATGCACTACTAGTGAAGCAAGAATGAGTGTAACAGTAGCGGTAGTAGGAAAGAAAGCTATTTTTTTCGCAGGAAATAAAGGTTATGATAGTAGTAATCATGTAATATGTTCTTCGCAAGTAGATATCTATGATAGTGAAACAGGAAGTTGGACTACTCATACTGCTAGTGAAGGAAGGTATAGTGCAAGAGTAGGTGTAGTCGGCAAAAAAGCTATTTTTTTTGTAGATATAAAAACTATAGGTAATTCTTCAAAAATAGATATTTATGACAGTGAAACAGGAAGTTGGACTACTCACACCACTAGTGAAGCACGGGAATGGATATCGGTAGCAGTAGTAGATAAGAGAGCTATTTTCTTTGGAGGTTACGAATCCTCACAGATAGATATTTATGATGATGAAACTGGAGAATGGACAGTACATGCTGCTAGTGAAGCGAGGGCTTTTGCAGCAGTAGCAGTAATTGGCAAAAAGGCTATTTTCCTTGGAGGAAATAAAGGTTTGAGAAATGGTAATTTTATATACTCTTCGCAGGTAGATATCTATAATGACGATGAAGTTGATGAAAATAAAAAATGGACTTCACACACCTTAAGTGGAGAACTAGGTAAAGACAAAGTTGCAGTAGTTGGCGATAACGTTATTTTCTTTCGTAGCAAATTAGATGGTAAGTATTGTGAAAAAGTATATGTTTACAACAATGAGGCTGATTATTGGACAACCATAACTTCAAATATTAAAAGCGATGCCTGCTCTATCATTCGAGGTGATAAAGTATCATTTTTCGGTACTGATGAAAATAATAACGTATTCAAACAAGAAATACAAATAAGCATTTCATACCCTTCTTATGATGTAATTAACCGTGATGATAAACTTCATTTAGGGAAAACTAAAAATATCTTTGAAACTAACGTTACTAATAAAAAGGATAATGCTGAACTTCTACATAAAGATGATGATAAAAAGTGGTTAACATTGCTAAGTAATTTTAAAAAGTCCTTATCCCAGCAAGTAATCAATAAACCTGGTTGGTTCATCGTTGAAGGTAACCTCGAGCGTGAAAATATTCGTGAGTCTTTCTTGCTTTTACCTAAAGATTACGATCTACCTGCAATTAGTGAGAAATCAACTTACAAGATAAACAAAAGTGAAAATAAGCTTGAGTTTGAATATGATGGTAAAAGCCAAAAATCTAACTTTCAAGATATAAAATTCTCTTTTACGAGGTTAAACATCACCGGCAATGTTCGCCATTTACGTCAAAAAGCTTATGCTGGTGGGCCAAAAAGTATTTTAACTCTAAAGTCACAGAAAATAGAACAACTTCCATTTTCAAGATTTAATCCAACAGATAGTATCTCTCATCGTCCAAGTGATACTTTGGACTTCAGTGGCGCTTATGGCCTTTATCTATGGGAAATATTTTTCCATATTCCAATGCTGGTTGCTTGGCACTTGCACAAAGAACAGGACTTTGCTACAGCAAGGAAATGGTATCAATATATCTTTAACCCTACCAATAATAATAAAGAATGGCAGTTTTTGCCTTTTGAAAAGCATAACAGTGATAATATCGTTGAGTCGATAAATGATACTCAAACTGCTGAAGAACTGGCAATTGATCCATTTGACCCATACACCATTGCAAAACAACGTACCACTGCATTTGAAAAGTATATCATCATCTCCTACATAGATAACCTCATTGATTGGGGAGATATGCTCTTTGCTAAGGGATCTTGGGAAGCATTAAATCAAGCTACGATGCTGTATATCAGAGCTTGGGATTTACTTGGCCCAAAACCTATTAAAAAAGGAAATTTTTCAGTTCAACCTCAATCCTTCAGTGAATTAAAAGACCATGATTTATTGAAAATGGAAACAGAACTACCAGCTGGTTCACAACTCGCAGTTCAATCTGATGAAGCTCATGATCTTATCAAATACAGCAATTACTTCTGCACACCTGAAAATAAGAGCTTTATTGGTCTATGGGATAAAGTTGAAGATCGCTTATATAAAATAAGACATTGTTTAGATGTTAGAGGAAAAAAAGCAGTATTACCTTTATTTCAACCACCACTTAATCCTAAGCAATTAGCAGCAGCAACTGGCAGTTATTCTCTAGCACTACCAGAGGTGAAGCTAATACCACATTATCGCTTCAGTAAAATGGTAAGTTATGCAAAATCGATAGTTGAAACGGTGATAGAATTTGGCTCAGAATTACTTGATGTTCTGGAAAAGAGAGACGCTGAGTCACTGACTATTCTTTACAACAAACAAGAAGGAATAATCAGTAATTTAATCTCATCGGTTAAAGAAAAGACCATAGAAGCCTTAAAGAAAGAAAAAGATGCACTGAGTGCAAGTTTAAATAATGCTGAGGAGCGTGAATCGCATTATGAAAGTTTAATCAATGCTGGACGTTCATACCATGAAGTGAAAGGAATCTTATCATATTCTGAAGCAACTTCAACAAGACTTGGAGCTTGTGGTATATTTGGAGCTGCAGCATTAGCACATTGGATACCTACAGTATTTGGTTTTTCTTTTGGTGGTGCTAAACCTGGCTTTTCTACACAAACAGGAGCAGATTTTCTGACTACTCTAGCAGATATTAAGAAAGAAGGTGCAGAATTATCCAATATCATAGCAAGTTATCAAAGACGTGCTGAAGATTGGGATCTACAGAAAAAATTAGCTGCCTGTGATGTGAAGCAGATCAACCACACAATAGAGGCAAATCAAATTAATCAAACCATTGCTGAGCAAGAATTAAAAGTACATAAAGAGTCAATCAAGCAAAACCAGGAAAAAAGGGAATTCTTTGAAAGTAAGTTTACAAGTAAAGAGCTCTATGACTGGATGAAAGGGCAAATAGCAATAATATATTTCCAAGCTTATAAGATGGCTTTAGAGATGGTAAAACAGGTGGAAAAAACTTATCAGTATGAGTTGAATAACGATAGAGTATTTGTTACAGCAAGCTCTTGGAACAGCTTAAAAGAAGGATTACTTGCAGGTCATAGCTTGAAGTTTGCTCTTGAGCAAATGGCCAAAGAGTATCTTGATAATAATGAAAGAGCTCTGGAGATTACTAAAACAATACCTCTAAGTCCTATTGCAATCAATGAGTTAAAAACTCAAGGAAGCTGTAAGTTTGCATTAACAGAAAAAATGTTTGATCTTGATTTTCCAGGTCATTATTGTCGTAAGATTAAAAGTATAAGAATTACTATTAAAGCAGAAGTTGCTCCTTATCAGGATATTCATGCTACATTGCAACAAACAGCCAACAGAGTAGTACTGAAACCTGAGATTGAGGCAATAAGGTCATTACTCGATGAAAATAATGAACTCAGTGATAATCAATCATTAAGAGTAAACTGTAATACAAATCAGCAGATAGCAATATCAAAAGGAAACCAAGAAGATAGTGGATTATTCGAATTAAACTTCAATGATGAACGTTATCTACCATTTGAAGGTACAGGGGCGGTATCTGATTGGATTTTAGAGCTACAAAATACTGAAAAAGTTTCTGATGTGATTATACATCTTGATTATACTGCATTTAACGGAGGAAAAGAGTTAAGTAACAAAGTAAAAGCTCTGCCGAAGCTAAAATACTATTATGACATGTTGGCAGTGAAGTTAAGTGAGGTAGATCAAGAAAAGTGGCAAAGATTTAAACAATCAGGAGAGTTTAAGTTTAAACCTTCTTTTTCGACTCGAATTAAAAATCCAGAAATTGATTTAAGTTATAACGGTGTTTATCTCGTACCAAAAATAGCAGATGGGAGTGAGGTAAATATAAAACTGGGTAATAATGTTTGGGATAAGGATACTCATAAAGTAACTGTAACTGAGCTGGAGAATGATTGGGTCATTAAAGCAACTAATGCGAATAAAATAGAGGAGATTACGGTGATAATCCCTTATAAGGCTGAAGTCAATTGGAAGTAACATGAGTTTAAACGGCTATTACAATCGCTTTGATCCTGACAAAGAGTACGAAAAAAGCTTATTCCTGGCAGGAAGGGGTTTACAGTCAGCAGAATTAAACGAGACTCAAGAGTATGCTCTTTTCAAGCTCAAAGGCATAGGAGATGCGATATTTCGTGATGGTGATGTTATAACAGGAAGCAACTGTATCATAGATGGGGAAACCGGCGAAGTCACACTTGAATCGGGAAAAATCTATCTTCGTGGAGCGGTGAGAAAAGTAGGGGGAAAAAGATTTATTATTCCACTGAATACCACAGTTCGCATCGGTGTTTTTTTCGCCCTATCCACTATTACAGAACTTGAGGATGAGAATCTTCGTGATCCTGCCGTTGGTACACGTAATTATCAAGAAGTAGGGGCAGCAAGACTTAAAGTTTCCACCATTTGGGGTTATCAAGCAGAGAATGTTTCTCCCACTTTTTCTACTGATGGAGAATTTTATCCAATTTACAACATTGAAAACGGAGTATTAATAGAGCATTCACCGCCACCACAAGCAAACATAGTAACCACAGTGCTTGCTCGTTATGACAAGGAGGCAAATGGTTCCTACGTCGTAAATGGGCTAGAAGTGATGTTCCTCCACAAAGAAGAAAAGGGAGAAGAAGGGGTAAAAAAGGGTAAAAAAGAAATTTTTGTGATTAATGAGGGCAAAGCTCATGTTGATGGTTATGAAATTGAGTTGCCTCACAGTATTCGTGTTTCTTTTGATGAAGATCCAGATATAAAATCAGTTGAATCAGAACCCCATACTTTTCAGCCAAACAGCGAAAGAGTAATGGAACTGAAGGTTAATGATTTTCCAATCAGCGAAATCAAAAAGGTTGATATCACTGTTCAAAAAACAGTTACCGTTACTCACGGTTCATACTCTGGAGCTATTGATCCGATACCTGACTCTGCGGTACTTGAGATTATTCAAATTAAACAAGGTGATGTTATTTATGAAAACAGTATAGACTATAAGTTAAACGCAGGAAACGTTGATTGGTCATTACCCGGCAAAGAACCAGCTCCTGGAAGTAGTTACTCGATAACCTATCGCTGTCGCACTCATGTAAGCCCTGAAGATATAAATGAAGAGGGATGTAAAGTAAGGGGAGCAGTTGATAACAGCTTGGTTCTGATTGATTACACCTGGAAGATGCCACGCTTTGATTTAATTACTATAGATAGCAAAGGGGTAGTAAGGAGAATAAAAGGAATTGCCCACCCTTGGAAACCATCAATGCCAAAAGCACCTAGCGGACAACTTTTACTCTGCTACATTCATCAGACGTGGAAAGATGGGGAAAAAGAAGGGGTGAAAGTAATGAATAATGCTATTCATGCTGTACCGATGAATGAACTTGAAGCAATGAAAAAAGGAATAAATGATCTTTATGCATTAGTTGCAGAGGAGCGTTTACGCAGTGATGCAAATTCAAGAGAGCCTACCACAAAAAAAGGGGTATTTGTAGATCCGTTCTTTGATGATGATATGCGCGATCAAGGAATTTCGCAGTCTGCAGCAATAGTAAATAGAGAGCTAGTTCTGCCAATAGATGTAGAAGTTGCAGATATTGAAAAAGGTGGGGAAAGATATCTTTTGCCATATGAACTTGAACCGGTACTGGAGCAGCTTTTACAGACTAAAGGAGAAAAGATTAATCCATATCAAGCTTTTGATCCAGTCCCGGCACAAATTACTCTAAATAAAAACATTGACCACTGGACAGAGGTTACCACTAATTGGAAAAGTCCAGTAACCAGAGTATTTAATGTTAAAGAAACAACAGAATTGCTGTCAAGTACTTCATACGAAGCTGAATTTATGAGAGAAGCAGTACAAGATTTTGAAATTGAAGGTTTTGAGCTAGGTGAAAGGCTTAAAGAAGTAAAATTTGACGGCATCATTATCCAACCTATGTAAAAATAAAAAGAAAAAAAGTGGAAAATCAAGGACAAATAAGTGGAAAAATAAAAATCCCAGCAAATATTCCAGCAGGTACTAAATTAGTACAGTTTTACGGGGATAAAGGAAGCTATGGAGAAACAACGTATACTGGTAAAAAAACTATTACCATAGAAGAAAGAAGAAGAGTGATCGCAGCAAGACGAGTTGATCCTTTAGCCCAAACATTTACGCTAAATGAGAGCAGACACATAGGAGGCGTGGAGCTATGGTTTATAAATAAAGGCAAAAAACGTGTTGTTGTGCAGATTAGAGAAACAGCAGTGGGAATGCCCTCGCAGACTGTCATTGCTGAAAGCTATATTGAGCCAAAAGATATAAAGATAGATGGCACAGCAACACGTATTACTTGGTCGCCAGTGTTTTGTCATGCTGGGCAGGAATATGCAATAGTTTTACTTACCGATGACGGGGAAAATGCGGTCAAAGTAGCAGAACTTGGCAAATATGATGCAGTAAATAGCCGTTGGGTAACAAGTCAGCCATATCAAGTAGGAGTATTACTGTCATCTAGCAATGCAAGTACGTGGACACCGCATCAGAATTTAGATTTAACGTTTCGGCTATTAGCAGCAAAATTTAGCGAAAGTTCTCACGTTATTGATCTTGGTAAAGTTACTGCAAACAATACTTCAGATTTAATTGTTTTAACGAACGTCGAAAAAGTAGCATTTGATACCAATGTAGAATTTATTTTAACAGACGAAGAAGGAAAAGAAAACTTTCTGTCTGATAATTTGCCACTTGCACTGCGTGAAAGAATAAGTGGGGAATTAACGGTAAAAGCAAGCCTAAAAGGAGGGCGAGAAAAAAGTCCAGTGCTATATCCTGGGTTACAGCTAGTTATGGGTAATATAGGGGAAAAAGGAGATTATGTAACTAGGAGCATTACAGCAGGAGCTAACACTAAGATTACCATAACATATGATGCGCTGATACCTGGCACTGCAGATGTTAAAACTTATGTAGAGAAAAACGTGGGAGAATGGCAATTAGTAGATTTAACAGTAGGAAAACCTATTGGAGACAACTGGGTGGAAAGAACTCATGTGCTAACAAACTTTAATGGTAATGAGACGAGGGTAAAGTTAGTACTTAGTGGAACGGTTGTTTATCGCCCTAAAGTCAAAAATCTACGAATCATTATCACTTAGCAGAATGTCAGATGATAAAACAAGCAGAGGGTATCCACTGCCTCATCCAGAAAACATTGCTGTGCAAGATGTTGTTCGTATCCGTACCACAATTGAGAAAATAGATGAAGATATTACCGAAAGAGAAGATGAGCATAATCAACTAAAAAATAATTTTAAACGATTTAGATTTGAAACTTTTTTGAATTTTTGGGAATGAAAGAAGCAATAGAAGCGTTACATCAAAGGATAAAGGATTTAGCAGCAAACAGCACACCTGATCAACTGGCATATCTTGCAAAATCGCTGGAATTAATAATAGATAAAAAAACTATTTCCAACGTTGTGCAAATGACCACAATAAAAGAAATAATTGATGTACTACAAGGAAGGCTTAAGGATTTAGCAGCAAATAGTACACCAGATCAATTAGCATATCTTGCTAAAGCATTGGAATTGATAGTCGACAAAAGTTCGGTTTCTGAAATTGTACAGATGACAGATGGTAAGCTAAAAGAACTTCTTGATAGTGCAAAAAAACACTTAAGTGACATAAACAGCAATAAAGCAAGCTCTATATCGGCGATAACTGTAGCAAAAACAGAATCTGTAAGTGAAATCAACAAGCTTAGGGATAGTTCCTTAAACACTTTAAAAGCATCATCAGATTCACATATATCGCTACTTGATACTCGTAAAAATACCAATATTGCGGCAATAAATAGTGTTGGCAATGATCATAAAGATGGTCTTAAAGGTTTAGTGGATAACTTTCGTGCTGTTAATGATGTGCCAGGTGGTTCATCGATCATGAAGGAAATAAAAACCAGGGAAGACCAACTAAAAACACTGACAACCAAATTTAACTCCATCAATGATGTGCCTAGCAGTTCATCAATTATGAGAGAAGTGAAAAAGAGGAATATGGTTGAACCAGGGTCATTACCTTTCTTGTTTGGTGTACTTGGCAGAAAAAATAATTACTTTGGCCACGGAACTTTTACAACAGAGCTTGGAAAGTGGAGCAGTGATATAACAAAAACAGACTATATGCTGCAACTACTAGCAGGTAGCCATACATACGATACAGATTACGTTAGTTTTTATCGGCCAAGACAACTCTATTTTATAGAGGGAAATAAAGGAACATTTATTTACGGAGAGTTATGCACAAATAGTTTTTCTGGTAGTTATGATGAGATATACTATTACCCATATGCTGCACTTGGAGTAGTATTTGTAAAAAATACAACCAATGTGAACATAAATAAAACAATAGAATTTGTTGGATCATCGTACTCAAGTACGGAGTATGGGGGTGCAGGATTATTTGTGGGAACACCAGATAATACCAATAAATCAAGTATTTCAAGAATAATATGGAAAAATGTTTACCAATACACAAGTTCTGATAGCAAGTTAGCTGGATCTGGCAATGTAGAAATTCCAGCAGGAAAAACAGTTGCAATATTACTTTACACATCATCTTACCTATGTTCCAGAACACAAGTCAGTCAAGGTATGCTTGCATCAAATTATGTATACAACTATGGTCAATTTATCCAGTGGGGAATATATAACATACGTAGCAATTTTCTAACCACGGGGCTTGAAATAGATGTAGAGAGAACGCTAAAAGCTTGGCAATGTCCTGGGTTATCTGAAACTTATGAACTCTGGAGGTAACAAAGAATGTCTATCTACATTAGATTTGAGAATGATAAACAAGTAGAAACAACAACGCTTGAAAGTAAGCCAACTGAAAATGATTGGTATGAAGCACCAGAAGATTTTGATTGGCAAAAAAGCTATTGTTTAACAGAAGGAGGAAAAATTGCTCAGCGTACTAAAGAAGATATACAAAAGGAGTTACTGGATAATGCGAAGCTTTGTGCATTTGATAGTATGCGTTTCTATTATGATAATCATACTCACCAATATGCAGGTCATTCTCACCAAAAAGCTAAATCTTATGAGATTCAAGCGGAAGCCGCAAAAAGCATTCTAGCAGCACCAGAATCTATAGATGAAAAGGATAAAGAAATTATAGAACCTTTAGCAAAAGTCCGTGGTATTACGGTTATTGAAATGGCAAGAATAATTGAGGAAAAAGTGAAAAAAGCAGTAAAAGCAATAATTAAATGTGAAGAGCTTGAAGATTTAGCCAAAAGAAAGATTGAAGAAGCCGAAAGTGAAAATGAGCTACAGACTTTGCTAGATGATTTCAGGAAAAAAATACAAAGAAATGGCTGAAGAATTTTTACATGGCGTAAATGTTATTGAGGTAACCTCAGGAGCAAAGACAGTACGTACAGCTAAATCATCAGTGATAGGTGTAATTGGTACTGCACCTGAAGCAGATGAGCAAAAATTTCCGCTAAATAAACCAGTGTTAGTTGCAGGAAGCTTAAAGGAAGCAGCAAAGCTCGGAAAGAGTGGCAGTTTACCTTCTGCAATAAATGGAATATTTTCCCAGATTGGTGCAACAGTAGTAGTTATTCGAGTTAAAGAAAGTGAAAACAGCGATCCAAAGCTCAAAGAAAGTGAAACTATTCAAAGTATAATCGGTGGAGTTGATAAAGAAACCGGAGAATATCAGGGAATTGAGGCATTTCTCAGCAGTGAAAGCATAGTTCATGTTGCGCCAAGAATATTAATTGCACCTCAGTTTACTCATCAGTTACCTGAAATAGATGGAGTAAATTCAGTAGTGAGTGCTTTAATTTCCATAGCAGAAAAATTAAGAGCAATTATTGTTGCAGATGGACCAAATACCAATGATAAAGAAGCAATAAAATGGAGAAAAAGTGTAGGCAGCTCAAGAGTTTACGTAGTTGACCCATGGATTAAGTTATTTATTGAAGGAAAAGAAAAAATCTTGCCATCGAGTCCATTTGTAGCTGGTTTAATAGCTAAGATAGACAGCGAGCAAGGCTTCTGGCACTCACCTTCAAATAAAGAAATAAACGGTATTATTGGCACAAGCAGGCCTATTGATTTTACGCTCGGTAATACAAATTGTAGAGCAAACCACTTGAATGAAAATGAAGTAACAACGATAATTCATCAAAATGGCTATAGGCTTTGGGGAAATAGAACATGTTCAAATGACTCAAAATGGGCTTTTTTATCAGTGAGAAGAACTGCAGATTTAATTAACGATAGTTTACTTAGGGCTCATTTATGGGCAGTTGATCGCAATATCACTAAAACTTATATAGATGATGTGATTGAGGGGGTGAATTCTTATTTGGCCAATTTAAAAGCACAAGGAGCAATTATCAGCGGAAAATGTTATGCAACTCCCGAACTCAATACACCGGCAAATATTGCAAGCGGAAAAGTGTATTTTGATTTTGAGTTTACACCGCCATATCCGGCTGAGCAAATAATATTCAGGTCTCATCTTGTAAATAATAGTGTAATAAGTTAGGAGAAAGTAAAGTGTTACCGAAAATACTGAGAAATTTTAACGTATTTGTTGATGGCCGGGGTTATGCAGGAAAAATAGATGAAATAACCTTGCCAAAACTTACCATAAAAACAGATGAATATAGAGCTGGTGGTATGGATATTCCAATAAATATTGACATGGGCATGGAGAAATTAGAAGCAGACTTTACTTTTTCTGAATACGATACAGAGCTCTTTCGGCTATTTGGGTTGATAAATGGAAATTCGGTATCTTTGACGCTCAGAGGTGGAATGCAAGGTAGTGGAAGTAATGATATTGAAGCAGTAATAATCAATTTAAGAGGCATTTTTAAAGAATTTGACTTTGGTAACTGGAAACCTGCTGAAAAAGCAACTCTCAAATGCACTGTAGCTGCCCATTACTATAAACTTACTATCGGTGGTAATGAATTAATAGAAATCGATGCTGAAAATATGATTAGAAAGATAAATGGTGTTGATCAGATGGCCTTTCTACAAACGGTTTTAGGGATTTGATATGGTTGATAAAATTAAACAAAAATGCTAAAATATAAAGCATATATTTTGAACGCTTTTTTTATTGAAAAGTTTAGAAAAACATTATAAAATAATCATAGTGGTGGATTTTAGTAAAGTATATGGCAAATCTTGGAACTAATGTAGCTCTTAGCAAAGAAACTTCACAGCATCTTGCTGAACTGGCCAAGCTCACTAAGCAGCCTGCTCAAGAACTGGCAGAAAGGTTAATCAGGGAAGCAATTGAGCTTGAAGAGGAGGACATTTTATTATCTGCAGTTGCTGATGAGTATGATATTGAAGGTGCAAAAAAGACTAAAAGTGAGGACGTAGATTGGGATACACTATTATCTTCCTAGACAGTGCTCTCGAAAGAGATCTCCCAAGTCTTCCGAAAACAGTAAGATCAAGGGTTATAAGTGCAATAAAAGAGCGGCTTACAGTTGATCCTATTAATCTTGGTGAAGTGCTACACCATAGTCTTAAGGGATGCAGAAGACTAAGGGTTGGTGATTACCGTACTATATATCATGTCAACACTGCAAAATATGAAGTAACCATAGTTACAATAGGACATAGAGATACAATTTACGAGAAGGCTAGAAAGATACTGCGTAGACATTAAATATATTTTAACTTTTTTATTGAAAAAATTTAGAAAAATGGACTTCAATAAAGCACAAGCGTAATAGAACCACAATCATAATAAAAAAATTAGTTATGTAAAAGCCAAGCAGACTTTTATTTAATTAACTTTTTAAGGAGAAATATGCAAGCTATAACACTTAATAACCCAATAACAGTTGATGGTATTTCTGTCTCAGAACTTACCATTAGACGTCCAAAAGTTAGAGATTATCTAGCTATTGAGAGACTTAATGGTAGTGATCTGAGTAAGGAAGTAACTTTGACTGCCAATCTGACATTAGTTGCAAAAGAAGCGATTGAAGAGTTAGATATTGCAGACTATGTGAAAGTGCAAGAAGTATTAAAAGATTTTTTTTCACCAATTATCCAAAAGACTTGAGGTCAGAAGTAATCACGCTTAGTTCTATTATTGGTAGTGGAATTGAGCCTTTACTTGAAATGGAAATTAATGAATTTATCCTATGGAATGAAGCAGCGAAATGTCAACGTTATCTATAAAAATCGGAGCAATCTTGGATGGCAGTTTCAGTACTGTAATAAAGGGAAGTAGTAGTCAACTTACTCGTCTTGGTGAGAATATAAGAAAGCTTGATTCATCTTTAAAATCAGTATCAAAGTTTAAGCAGTTGGGTAGTGATGTTTTGACTAGCAGGAGATCATGGAAGGGCTTTGAAGATCAAGTAAAATCTTTAGCTAAACAAATGAAAGCGATAGAGAAACCGAGCAAAACTTTAAAAGCTGAGTTTGATAAAGCTAAGTTTTCTGCAACAAAAGCAAAAGAGGCATACTTAAGAAAGAGAGATGCCTTGCATTCATTCAATGAAGAAGTAAGGAAAAGTGGAAGAAATATTAAGTCATTAGTAAGTGATCAATATAAACTTGGTTCTTCTATTGAAGTACTAAAAGGTAAGTATGGTAAGCTTGGATCTGCAATACGTAGTCACCAAAATGTTTTAGCAAGTAAAGCACATTTTAAGTTACAAATTATAGAGACTATTGGACTAGGGCTAACGCTTGCAGCTCCAGTTAAAGTTGCGATTGACTTTGAAAGTGCTATGGCTGATGTTACAAAAGTGGTAGATTTTAAAAAAGGAACGGATGAAGCAACTAAATTTGCCAAGAAGTTGAAAGAGATGTCACATACTATACCATTATCAGCGGCAGAACTGGCACAAATAGCTGCAAGCGGTGGTCAACTTGGTATCAAGAAAGAAGATCTTTTTATGTTTACAGAAACAGTGGCAAAAATGTCTACAGCATTTGATATGTCTGCAGAGCAAGCAGGTGATTCTATAGCTAAACTCTCTAACGTTTATGGAATTGATGTTAGTAGAATGGAACATGTTGGTAATGTGATCAACCACTTATCAGATAACACTGCTGCTAAAGCAAGAGATATGGTTGAAGCTCTAGCAATAGTTGGTGGTACTGCAAAGCAGTTTGGTTTGGATATCGAGAAAACAAGTAGTTTAGCAAATGCTTTCATTAGCTTAGGTAAAACACCTGAAAAAGCTGCAACTGCTATAAATGCTCTACTTAGTAAACTTCAGACTGCTGAAGAACAAGGAGGGGATTTTAAAGCAGCATTAGAGCAAATGGGAATAACTGCAGAAGAAATAGTACAAAGAATAAGCGAAAACGGCGAAGAAGCGTTACTCTACTTTTTTCAAACTCTAAAGAAAATGGATAACCAGGAACGTTCTACAGTCCTTATGAAACTTTTCGGTCAGGAATATCAAGATGATATTGCATTATTAGCTGGAAGTTTTAATAAATACGAAGATGCAATAAAGTTATTGGCTAATACAGAAAAGTATGGAAGCTCTCTGCAAAAAGAATTTAAAAATCGTGCAGACACTACAGCCAATAAATTACGACTTCTTCGAAATTCAATAGCTGAAGTTGGTATGAATCTGGGTTCAGTAATGCTGCCTACTTTAAAATCTATAGCCGAATTTTTACAAGAAAAAACTAGGAGCATAGCTTTATTTGCAGAAAAATATCCAACCTTAACTACAGCAATCATGGGAACTATAGCAGCTTTAATAAGTTTGAAAATCTTAGTAGTGGGCTTAGGTTATGGATTTACTTTTTTAGCAAGTACAGTTCTCGGTTTAAGGACAAAAATAATTGCAACATTTTCATTTTTATCAGCTACAGTTTTTCCTGCAGTAATAACAGGACTAAGAGCAGTAACGCTCGCTGTAATGAGTAACCCAGTTGGACTTTTAATAGCAAGTCTTATCACTGGTGCAGCTCTTGTTATCACTAACTGGCAAAAGGTAAAAGACTTTTTCTCTAGCTTTTGGAAATCACTCATTAAACCTATAGGGAAAGCTTTTTCATGGATAGGAGATACAGTTAGTAGCATATTTGCTGAAAATAGTCCACTGAAAGAATTTGAAAAAAGAAAAAGTATTGTTACTGAAATAAAAGCAGTACATACTCCCCTAAAGAGTAATATTCTCAATAGTGGAAATCCTTTGCTAGGTAACAGTATAATTAAAGAATTTTCCAATAGAAATCAGAATAGCTTTAGAAGCAAAAGCCTTATTGAGGAGAAAAAGTCCACAGAAAACGATAAGATACTTGCTGACTTTGCAAGGAGTAAATTTGAAAATAAAGAACAAAATAAAACTCAGAACATCACTAATAATTACACTATCAGCATTAAAGCAGAGCCAAATCAAGATATCCGTAGCCTTGCAGATGAAGTAATAAAAAGGATAAGAGAAAAGTCACGTGATGTTTTATTTGATACGGTAGAGACATTTTATTGATGTTATCTCTTGGTCCGTATAAATTTGCTCCTACAAGTTTAAAGTATAACAGAGAAAATCGTTGGAGCACGATTGAGTGTATTGAAAATACGCCACTATTACAAAATATCGGCCAAGATATAGAAAATATAGATTTAGAAGGAACGATTCATCTGCATAATCTCAACGGGCTAAATCAACTAAAGAATATGAAAGAAGCTGAAAAACCACATGTTTTAGTAGATAGTTTAGGTAATATTTTAGATACCGTCTTGTAAGTCAACGAGAAAAATATAAAAATGTTATCTTTTGGTCCATATAAGTTTGTTCCAACAAGTTTAAAGTATAACAAAAAGAATCGCTGGAGCGTAATTGAATGTATTGATGTAATGCCGTCACTTCAAAACATAGGACAAGGAGTAGAAAATATAGAGCTAGAAATAACCATTTACCTTAATAGTCTTAAGGGGCTAAATCAACTAAAGAATATGAAAGAAGCTGAAAAAGATCAGATCCCACACACTTTAGTAGATAGTTTAGGTAATTTTTTAGGACAGTTTGTGATTACACAATTAGAGGAAAGACAGATATCTTTTTTTCCTGGTGGGCTGCCGAAAAAAGTTGAATTTAGTTTAAGTTTAAAGAGTTATAGTGGTACACATATTCACTAACCAACTACATTCAATTTTTGATTTTAAACTTCAGTCAACCTCCTAGTTCTATAGTTCTTGATATGATCTGGATCAAAGGCCTTTTTTGAACTTAAAACACCAAAAACTACATGAAGTAACTTACGCATTGCAGCTCCCACAATTGCCATATTATGCTTGCCTTTCTCTTTTAACCTCTCGCAATAAATCACAATAATAGGGTTGTGATTTTTAGCTACTATAGCGGGAAAATATATTGCCTTACGCAATGTTCGTGAACCTGATTTACTTAATCTGGGCTTGGCATATACAGATGATCCTGATGTTATATTTCGTGGTATAGTTCCAGCATATGCTGCCAATTGTCTGGCATTTATAAAAGCTTTTATGTCAGGAATTTCAGCTAAAATAGCTATTGCTGATTCCTCTCCTATTCCTGGAATAGTCAATAAGAGTTGAAAGTTTTCCAACAACTCTTTG
This sequence comes from Wolbachia endosymbiont (group A) of Nomada flava, assembly GCF_964027055.1. NCBI lineage: Bacteria > Pseudomonadati > Pseudomonadota > Alphaproteobacteria > Rickettsiales > Anaplasmataceae > Wolbachia > Wolbachia endosymbiont (group A) of Nomada flava. The sequence goes on from NZ_OZ034725.1 coordinate 661,599, forward strand.
TGCTGTTTTAATAGTTCACGTATGGAGTTTTTTATTGTTTCTATTGATTGTTCTATGTTCACTGCAAGGTTTTCCCAAGCATTTGCAACTTCTTCAGGCAGTCTCTCCTTCTTTTCTAAATGATTATTTACGAATGTTAATCCATCTTTTAATGCAGCTGAGCAACGATAAAGATGCTTTAATTTTTTCTTTTCAGAAGAAGGTGGTGTCCAGCGAGTTGGTTCCTGTCTTTGGCAATAATCTGCAATAATCTCTGCATCAATCTGGTCATTCTTTTGTCGTACAAGCTTACTCCTTGCATAAGACTTAATACAATAAGGATTTACAACACTAACAAAATGTCCAGCATTGTGTAGAAATTCAGCCAGAGCTTCACTATAACAACCAGTAGCTTCCATGCAGGCTTTTACTTGTTCTATATTATGTTTTTGTAGAAAGCTCAGCAGACCTTGAAACCCATGATCATCGTTCTTAAAGCTCCTTTTCCTAGTTTCACGTTTTCCTTTTTTACTTATAAATGAGAGAAAAATATCAAAGCGATCTTTTGATATGTCTATACCTAAAAAGTTGTTGATCATATATAACCTCATACGTTACCATTTAAAATGAAAAGTAAGGCTAACCTTGTGAATACAGAATTAGAACCATTTAGGTCTTTCTACGATACCGTCCAGCCTCTACTTTTGAGAAGGGAGCTCTTTTCTAAAACACAGATTTTGTATCTAGGGCAATTTACAAAGTTCTTCCCTTCTCCATCTAATGCATAAGCTTAAAACATTAGATGCTTTTGACAAGATACAAGGACAATTTGTAATTACTAGGTTAGAAGAAAAGCAGATGTATTTTTTACCTAATGGACTACCAAGAAAAGTTGAGTTTAGTTTGAGTTTGAAGAGCTATAGATGACTATATATTACTTAACCAAAGAAGGAGAAATGCTAGATCTGATTTGCTGGAAACATTACGGATTTACGGATGGAGTAGTGGAATTAGCACTAGCAGAGAACTTAGGTTTGGCAGAATATGGAAGCTTTTTGCCAGCAGGATTAAAGATAAAGCTTTCTGCTATTCAGAAAACAGTACAAAAGTCAAAATTAAAGGTGTGGGAATAAATGCAGCCAGATTTTGTAATAGATAAATGTGAATCAATTAGAGATAGAGTTATATCGTTACGCCTTACCGATGAATCTGGAACTATAGATGATATAGTTGAAGTACATGTTGATTACAGAGATGAAAACTTAAATGTTCCGAATGAATTAAATATCGCTCTGGGTTACAGAGAAACTGGAGTAGTACCTATGGGTATATATACAGTTAATGAAATTACGGTGCAGAGTCCACCTAAAACCTTACTAATAAAGGCTCATGCAACAAATTTAAGACTATCATTAAAGGAGAAAGTATCAAAAGAATGGCATCAAATTACTCTGGGTAACTTGGTTAAGGAAATAGCAGAAAAGCACGGATATGGATGCAGAGTTGCAGAAGAATTTGCAAGTGTGTTGATTCCACATATTAACCAAATAGAAGAAAGTGATATAAGTCTGTTAACAAAGATCGCAACAGAGCGTGAAGCAATGGCAAAGCTAGCTGGCGGATATATACTTTTTATTCCAAAAGGCAAAGCAAAATCGGCAACTGGAAAAGCTTTAGGAACAACAGCTATTAGACCTCAAGACACGATAAATTGGAAAGTGCATTTTACCGTAAGCAGGTACAACTCAGTGATTGCAAAATGGCATAGCTATGAAAAAGGTGCAACTATATCAGAAACAGTTGGCTCTGGTAGTCCAAGTTATATTATACAAACGCTTTATTCGAATGCAGAATCAGCACTAAGTGCAGCAAATGCTAAAATTAAACAACTCAAGCGAAATAATGCAGTGTTGGATATCACTATGCCTGGTAATCCAGAACTATTTGCAGAGGCGAAACTTAGCTTATTAGAATTTCATCAAGATATAGACGGTGAATGGATAATTGACAGAGCAGAACATTTGTTAGATGGTTCAGGTTATCGCACTGCATTATCAGCATCTATCAGTAAATGTTAAACGAAAATCAGTAAAATAAATATTCAATGTTAAGAAAAGTGTTAAACATGAGCAAGAAATAAGCTATACTTTTGGTGGTTTATAGCAACAGTAGTATATTACCTATTGCTATACGAAAGCAAAAGCGACAGACAATTATAAAACAATACTGCGGATTGCATCTGAAAATTGTAACTTAGAGACTGTAAAATTTTCAGCAAATAATCTATTAGATATTAATACACAGATTCCCGAATTAACAGCATTACATTATGCATCTGGTGCAGGATGTTTGGAGATTGTTAAATTTTTAATAGAAAAAGGAGTTGATATAAACACAGAAAAATATGAAAGATGGACAGCATTACATGCAGCTTCATACAAAGGTAACCTAGAGATAATTAAATTTTTGTTAGAAAAAGGCGCAAACCCTAACATTAGAGACACAGATGGAAAAAACCCAAGAGATGTAGCTGTACTAAGATCGCGGCATAATAAAGATAAACCATACGATGAAATTATACACTTGCTCTATAATGCTGAAAAGAAACACGAGTCTGATCGGTAATATTTCGTAACTGGAAACGAGAAGTAGTTGAAAGTTTTTTATTACACAGTTAGGAGAAACATGCAGAATCAAAAGATTCCAATCACAGTAATAGTAACGATGGTAATACAGACCATAGCAACAATTTGGTGGCTTGCCAAGCTGGATTTACGGGTTCACATTCATGATAAATTTATAGAGCAGAACAACGGATTGACCGTTACGGTATATCGTCTGGAAGAACGGGTAAAAAATCTTTCTGAGGAACTTGATGAGTTTAAATTACAAGTCTTAAGCGGGAAAATTAAATCTTAACATCTTTATCTAAATTTTCATTTCACAATGACTAAATATATTTTATCCGTTGACGGCGGAGGCATAAGAGGAATAATACCAGCCATAATACTAGCAGAAATAGAAAAAAGATCAAGAAAAAAGGTAGCAGAAATCTTTGATCTTATGGCAGGGACCTCAACCGGTGGAATTGTTGTAGCAGGATTATGTAAAAAAGATAAACAAGGAAACCCTCAATATTCAGCCAATGATTTAGTTGAGCTTTACCAAAAGTATGGACCATATATTTTCAAGTCTTCATTTTTTAGGCGATCAATATTATCTTGGTTTAACTGTGCACAATACCCATATAAAAATATTGAATTTGTATTGGACAAATATTTTGGTGATGATACTCTACAAAACACTTTAAATAATGTACTGCTTACCAGTTACGACATTCAGAATAATTGCCCATTTTTCTTTAAAAGCTGGAAAGAAGGTACTATTAAGCTGAAAGATGCACTCAGAGCTGCAACGGCTGCACCTACTTATTTCATACCAAAACATCTAAAAATTGACCAGATAGATAGAGTATTAGTGGATGGCGGGGTGTTTGCCAATAATCCTGCGGCTTGTGCATATGCAAGTGGTAAGAAATTGTTTCCAAATGATGAGATTATACTGTTATCACTAGGTACTGGTAGAACAGATAGAAGCATAGCTAATTCAAGGAGATTTGGAAAAATAGGATGGATCAAGCCACTACTGAATGTGATGTTTTCTTCAAGTTTAGATGCAGTAAACTATCAACTTAATCAAGTTATAGCTGATAAATATATACGCATACAATCGCAACTAAAAATAGCATCACCTGACATGGATAATATTACATCAAAAAATATCAAATCTCTTCAGCAGGAGGCAAATGCAATGATAGAAGGTAATCAAAAAGTAATCGATAAATTTTGCGATATCGTATCTTAATTTACATAAAAATGCCAAGCAAACTAAAAAAATTATACCACAAAGCAAAGAAAGGTTTAAAAAACATAGTTTCGTCCGAAAAACATACTAAGGGCCAAGAAGCTAAAACTTCAAACGATAAGCCAAAACCGCTACATGAGCAACCTCTAAAGTTGATGGAGAAGACCTCTAAAGTAAAAAAAGATAAAAAAGGAATAAAAGAAAAAATAAAAAGCTTTAAAATAAAACCCGTAGAAAAAGAGCTGAAAAAGGGTAACATATTCAAAAAAGGCTTCAAAAAGCTAAAAGGGAAAATAAAAAGCCTAAACCCCATAAAGTCCAAGAAAAACAAGATAATCGGGAGCAAAAGACTAGCATTTTTACTAACATCTGCTACAATCGTGGCAATTTTACCAACATTCAGTTTAGCTCCCTTGCCAGCATTAGCGGTAACTTCTGCATGTGTTTTCAGTATTAATTTTATAGCTGTGAAGACGTTAAAGAAAGTTATCAAACAACGCAAATTAGCAGTAAGATCCGAAGATGAGCCAGAAAAACTAGAAGAGGTATCTGTTGAACAAGCGAAATCTAAGCAAATTTTCAGAGATGGTAAATAGATTTATTAAATAAACAATTACTTTTGCTTATATCTTAATATATTATTTCTGAGTACCTCTGTTTTTAATCCAGAATTCAAGTTGTTACTTCATCACTCACTCAACTCATCAACAGTTAGACCACTTGCTCGCACAATAATCTCAATCGCAATACCTGCCTTAACTAGATCTTTTGCAATCTTGATTTTCTCTGCTTTTTTAACTTTTTCCTTGCCGCTTTTCATATCTTCAGATAGAGATTTGACTAATGCATCTAATGATTCTTGTTCTCTGTACTCATCCATTAAACTCAATAGCTTTTTGCTTTCTCTTGTTTTAGGCAGTAGAACTTTAATATTCACTGATAATGCTCTTGCTATTTCATATAATTTATCAAATGAGATGGCAGTATATCCTTTTTCATATTCGTGTATTTCCTTGAGCGTTAAATCAATTTTATCCGCCAAATCTTTTTGAGTATATCTTCTTATCAATCTCCATTCTCTTATTCTTTGCCCTATTCTGTAATATATAGAATCAGTGTAAATTTCTTGTTCTGTATCATTATACTCGTAAATAGATAAGCCGGTTGCTTGGGAAATTATGTCAACTGAAACTCCTTCTTTTACTAGATTTTTTGCTATTTCCAACTTTGCTTCTTCCTGATTAATTTTTTCGCTAATATGAACAAACCTGACTAATGAAGGTACTATTTTGCCTAACTTTTGACTCTCGTATATTTTTGTTAGATAGAGTATTTCTTCGTCTTCATCTTCATGCTCTCTTACTGTTATTGGTTTAGGTAATAGATCTACAGCATCAACTGATAATACTCTTGCTATTATATATAGTACTTCAATTGGAATAACGATATATCCCTGTTCATAGCTGTTTACTTCTTGATATGCTAGCCCGATCTTACTTGCCAACTCTGCTTGAGTACACCTTTGCATTAATCTACACTCTTCTATTTTTTGCCCTATTTTGTAGCTTATAGGACTAACATTACTTGCAGAAATAAACATATATACCTCCATTTAAGAAAAAACTTTATTGCTATAATTTTTTTACGAGCTATCCATCTAAAACCATATCAATAGATAAACCTACCGCTTGCAAAATAATATCAATAGAAATTCCCCCTTTTACTAGATCCTTTGCAACTTTAATCCTTTCTATCTCTCTCACTTTCTCCTCACAAATACGTATTCCCTCAAACAGAGATTTTATTAGTGCATTACGTAGTTCTTGGCTCTCAATTTCTTTGTATTCTTTAATCAAATCAAGCAGCTCATTTTCCACTGTACTACCTTCATCTTTCTCTATTAGTAGATCTGTAATATTAATCGATAACGCTTCTGCCATTTCATATAATTTATCAAGTGGAACAGCAGTCCTTCCTTGTTCATAGTTGCTTATTTCATGACGTGTTGTATTCATTTTCTCTGCTAAATCTTTTTGAGTATACTCTCTCACTAGCCTCCATTCTTTTATCTTCTTTCCTATTTTGTAGTAGATAGAACCTGTTTTTTCTTCAATACATTCATCAGCAGAGAGGCCAATTGCTTGTGAAACAATATCAACAGAAATTCCTGCTTTAACCAGACCATTTGCAATTTTTATTTTTTCCGATTTTCTACTACTTTTCTCACTAACTTGAACAAATTTGGTTAATAAACAAAACATCCTACGTAACTCTTGATCATTAATCTTTTTATATTTCCTTACTAAATCTAATATTTCCTCTCCCTCATCTTCAAAACAGATTTTTTCATTTGATACAGGAATAAGATCCTTAATATTAATTGATAATACCTCTGCCATAGCGTATAACTTCCCAATTGAAATTTTTCGTGTTCCTTTTTCATATTGTAGTACTATTTGATACGTTACTCCGATTTTTCCCGCTAAATCTCTTTGAGTATATCCTCGCTTTAACCTCCAGTTTCTTACTTTTTGTGCTATTTGGTATCTTAGAGAGATAGTAGTAGTATGCTTTGCCATACAGAAATAAATATTATACAGGTTAACATAAATCAAAATTGTTGAACATTTCTTCAAAATTGTGTATAATTATTAATGTTTTCTAGGTTAACCCGTCATGGCTCTTTCGAAGTTTCTCGATCCAAAAAATGATAGTGTGCTGCAGTAACAAACAAAGTAATGTTTGTGAGAAGCTTTATTGAAGATGAAGGAAGGTCCTTCGAAATCGGTTTTCAGGAGCAGGTTTCAAACCACCTTAAGTGGCTCTATTTAAGAGATAGGGTCATAAGCGTTAAGGAAAAATCAGCGTAAGAGCTGGAAGGTGTGGATCAGAAAGGCGAACGTAAGTGAACCACTGATGAACGTGTCGAAAAGGGAAGTGAACATCGAAAGGAGGAGTGAGTCGTTCTCCTCTTAATGAGCTTACAAGAAACCTGATTACTGTGTAGGTGGTGTTCGGCATAAAGGTGGCGCGAGTCTGATCTGGGCTTTAATAAGGAACTGCAGGAACCAGTCGATTTGATGAAAAGCGAGATAAGCAAGAGGCTAATCCTCAAGCTTTAGAGTAGCAATGCAAATCACTGGGGCGGATCAACTCGTAGTAGTGAAGAAGTGGTTGTAATGACTATGGAGCGAAGGGGTTGAGCTAGTCGACTTTAGTAAATCATTCAACTTGAAGGAGGATGAAAATGATTGAACGAACAAAGCCTTTTGATATACCGAAATCTCTAGTGTTTTCGGCTTATAAAAGAGTTAAAGAAAACAGAGGAGGAGCAGGTATTGATGATCTAACAATTGAAAAGTTTGATCAAGACTTAAGCAAGAACCTTTACAAGCTATGGAATAGGCTATCTTCTGGTAGTTATTTTCCACCAGCAGTCAAGGCTTGTGATATAATTAAGACAGAAGGAGGAACAAGGACACTTGGGATACCAACTGTTGCCGATCGTATAGCACAGGAAGTGGTGAGAAGTGTTTTAGAACCAGAACTTGAGAAGGTATTTGATGAGGATTCATATGGTTATAGGCCAAATAAGTCAGCATTAGATGCCATAGGAAAAACGAGAAGGCGATGCTTCGACCAAGATTGGTTAATAGAGTTCGACATCAAGGGAATGTTTGACAACATAGACCACAATCTACTGATGAAAGCAGTCAGAAAGCATACCACAAATAAGTGGGTTCTCTTATATATACAAAGATGGCTAAGTGCAGAGATACAGCAAAAAGATGGGACAAAAATAAAGCGTCTCAGTGGGGTGCCGCAAGGGGGTGTAGTAAGTCCTATCTTAAGCAACCTATTTATGCACTACAGCTTTGATATGTGGATGAGAAGAGAATATCCAAGTGTAAAGTGGGCAAGATATGCTGATGATGGTGTTATACATTGTGTAAGCAAGAGTCAAGCACAACTAATTCTTGGTCAACTTGAACAGAGACTGAAGATTTGCAAATTGGAAATAAAACATACGAAGACCAAAATTATCTATTGTCAAGATGGAAAACGAAGGGATAATCATGAGAATGTATCATTTACATTTCTTGGATATGAATTTCGAAAAAGACTTGTACGAAATAGAAAAGATAGTAGTCTGTTTGTAAGCTTTACTCCAACTGTAAGTAAAGAAAGTCTGAACAAGATGAAGAAAGAAATTAGAAGCTGGAAATTTGCTAGAAGAACAAACTTGGAAATAGAAGATATATCACGAATATGTAATCCAATCCTGAGAGGATGGTTTAACTATTACGGGAAGCATCATATAACTGCACTAGATAGCATAATAAGAATGTTTAATAGGAAACTCAGAAAGTGGTTCCAGACAAAGTACAAAAAGCTGAGAGGACACAAAACCAAAGCAGCTAAGGTACTAGAAAGAACTGCAAAGAGCAGACCAAGTCTGTTTGTGCACTGGAAATTGAGTATAGGGTTAGGGCAATGACTAGTGGGAGCCTTATGAAGCGCGAGTTTCACGTAGGGTTCTGGAAGGGGCCAGGAGGGAAGTTCTCCTGGTCTACTCTCCTATCGTTCAAGCGCATCTTTGGCACTGAAAAAAATAAAGATATCCTTATTCACTTTCTTAATGATATTCTTGGCTTCACTGGCAAAAGTGCAATACAGGATATAGAGTTTTTAAGTACTATTCAAGACCCTGATATTGCTTCTAAAAAACAAAGCATTGTTGATGTTCTTTGTAGGGATGAAAATGGGCTGCAAGTCATAGTCGAAATGCAGGTCGCTAAAACTAAGGGCTTTGAAAAACGTGCTCAATACTATGCTGCTAAAGCCTATTCAAGACAGGCTGACAAAGGCGATCAATATCATGACCTTAAGGAAATTATCTTTATTGCTATAGCAGATTGTATTTTATTTCCTGATAAGTCTGAGTATAAATCAAAGCACACTATTCGCGATGAAGACACTAATGAACACGATCTTAAAGATTTTTATTTTATATTTATTGAGTTGCCTAAATTTCCAAAAACCAAAGAAGATCAGCTTTCAAGTATAGTTGAAAAATGGGTCTACTTCTTTAGATATGCAGATGAAACTAGTGAAGAAGAGCTAGAGAGAATAATAGGAAGTGATCTAATAATTAAAAGAGCGTATGAAGAATTAAATAGATTTAACTGGTCAGAAAAAGAATTCATTGCCTATGAACAAGAAATCAAGCGTATTCGTGATGAACAGGCTGTCCTTGCTCAAAAACTCGATGATGCTACTGAAAAAGGTAGAGAAGAAGGCATCCTTATCGGACATGAAAAAGGCAGAAAAGCAGAGAAAATTGAGGTCGCAAAGAATCTACTAAAAGCAGGTGTTTCTATTGATATTATAGCTCAAACTACTGGTCTTACAGTTAACGAAGTCAAAGACTTAATCTGATTTTATCTTTTGACACCTAGATGAACATCTTTGTACTAGATGAAAACCCAGTAATTGCAGCACGAATGTTATGCGATAAGCACATAGTGAAAATGCCATTAGAAACTGCTCAATTACTTAGTAGTGTTTTTTCAATCGCATTAAAAGCGCCAAATCCTTTTGTCAGTATCACAAACCAAAATATAGAAGTTCCATATAAACTTACTCACAAAAACCACCCTTGTTCTCTATGGGCTAGACACTCAAAAGGAAACTTTAATTGGTTGATAGGATATGGAAAAGAATTATGTAAAGAGTACACCTGGCGATATAAAAGAACGCATAAATCTGAAGAAGTTATAGATTGGTGTGATAATAATAAGGATTTGCTAATTTTTCAATCAGCTGATATACAAGCTTTTACACAAGCGTTACCTGATCGATATAAATGTAGTAATCCAATAGAAGCCTATAGAGAGTATTACTTAAAAGAAAAGATGAAGTTTGCCAAGTGGGAAAAAGGCAGAGAAGCACCAGATTGGTTGCTAGACAGAATGCTATAGTCTGATCAGTCATAAATAGAGAAGCTATCCAAATCGGCCATGAAAAAGGCAGGGAGGAAGGCATCCAAATTGGGGAAGAGCAAGGTAGAAAAGAAAGAGAAATTGAAGTTGCAAAAAACCTACTTAAAGCAGGTGTATCTGTTGAATTAATAGCTGAGTCTACCGGTCTTCCTAAAGCTGAAATTTCAAAACCTAAGGAAAAAGCCTAAGAGCCTGTTCATAATCTTTTCAGAAGTAAGGCAGTGAAAGCCAGAACGACCATTTGTAGGCTAGTATTGAGTTTTCGCTCACAATTTTTCCACAATCTTCTACATTTTTCTAACCAAGCAAAAGATCGCTCCACAACCCATCTTTTGGGCAATACAACAAAGGAATGTAATTCATTTCTTTTTATCACTTCAACGGTTGCACCAATAATCGTTTTTATTTGAGTTGCAAAATTCTCTCCAGTATAGCCTGCATCAACCAGTACATTTTTAACTCCCGAGAGGTTTTCTTTTGCATTTTCGACCATTCTCACAGCACTGCTACGGTCAGTTATCTCTGCTGTTGTTATATAAATTGCATGCTTGCGTATCTACTTCAATATGGCGTTTTATTCCTGAAATCTTTTTGCCTGCATCATAGCCTTTTTCTTCAGCAGTATCTGCATTTTTTACACTCTGTGCATCAATTATGCAGAAGCTGGTTTTTTCTTTCCGACCATTGTTTTGTCGGACCACGCCAACTATTTTTTTTTAACACCAGCTCCAGAACACTTTCTTTATCTGCATCTGGTTTTTCACTCCACTTCTTAAAATAGTCGTAACAATTGCGCCATTTTGGAAACTCTTTTGGTAGCATTCTCCACTGACAACCACTTTTCAGAACGTATAACACTCCACAAAATACATCATACAAATCAAGTTTTCTTGGTTTTGTTTTTTTTCTACAGGACTCTAGATCTGGTAACATAATCTCAAATCTTTCCCGACTTATATCACTTGGGTATAAACTCCTCATATATCCTAACTTATATACATTATCTCTTAGTTTATTCCTTTCTTGAGATCATGTACAGGTTCTAAGTACTGTAACTCCCTTAGAGCTCTTTTCAACTTATTATACTTCTTTATCCATTAGTCTAATATATTAAAGCCTACATCTAACTCTTCCGCTATTCTCGCTATGGCCTATTTGATTTTCTCACTAATTCTACGCATCAGTTAAGCGCAAAATAGATGATATTTAAATATAAAAAATATTTTTCATAAAATTTTTCTTGTCCTTGATAATTTTAGTGTTGCTATTTGATTCTAACTTTTGCATAATGCAGTAAATATTTCTATATGGAGGATACAATGCCAAGATGGACAGATCGCCATGCTACAATACTTAAGAAATTGCAGAATATCATTAAACATCCAGATTCTAATATTGCTGCCGGAAGGCGTTTAGCTATTGAAAAATGGGTAAAAACCTACACTAGAGAGGTAGAATATCTAAAAGATGATGAATTACAGTTCTTATATAACGTATTTCGTGATGAGAATTGTTGGTCAAGTGCAAGGTTAAACACTGCTACTCTAGGAAGAATGTTAACTGAAGAAGAAATAGATGAAGTAAAGAATCCACTTTGCAGATACAATATGGCTTGTAGGTACTGTATGACAGATAAAATTCATCCACTATTTCAGAAGCAACTTGAGTCTTACAAAAGTGGCTTCTCTTCCGAAGAAGTAGATGATAATGGCAGGCCTGCAACTAACAACCGCAAATATGTCAGAAATGAATTGTTAAATGCTATGAATAGTGAAGATCCTGTACTTAGCTTTTGGATTGATAAAAAATCTGGAGAATTTAAAAAGCATGATAATGCAGTAGAGGGTTTTAATAAAGCTGTGGAATTCAAGTGGAGTGAAGGAGTAGAATACTTCTATCGTCGTATAAATCAGGAAGGAAAGGAAAAGATTGATAACCTGATGGTTAAAGCTGTTGCTAATTTATCTGCTATTCAAGCTAACCATAATGTTGCTACCGTTTTAGATTTTCTTCTGCATGAAATAATCACTGATCCAATAAAGCATAAATTATTACTTGAGTTATCAAATAAAGGCAAAGGAGTTATGTATCAACCTCTTAACACATTAATACAGTGCGGGTTCGTTGATACAGTTCAATATGTAGTAAAGCACTTGTCTCAGGAAAAAGTTTTAGTGTCTGAGGAGAAGAAAATACTTTCACATTGTGGTTACGCGTTTCTCCTTTCCTCGCTTTCAAATTTGATGTTAGAAGATCCTGAAATAGATATTCAAATTAAGGCAAGAATGATTATTGTGAATCTTTGGAAATGCGATCTTTTTGATGAGCATAAAAAAGCTGTGGTTAAATTTTCCAAGAACATAGATCCGATAACAGATGTGCTTGCAGGGTTAATTGTTGATTGGCAACGTGATAATAGCAGTAGTAACGTTGTAAAGAAGCGTGAAATACTGGAAATTTTGCAATTTGTCAAAGATTTTTGTTCAGATAAGGATTTTAAATTATTTAAAGATGGTATCACTAATGATCTAAAAACGGTTTATGTGTCAGGTATGAAAGATGGCATCGACTATAGCAAGTTAGCAGAGGGGTTATTTTCTCAGCTAGGGAAGTCTGTGCATTTGTCTCCTGAAGGTAGTGGTTTCAGTGATCCACAGACCGTGTTAGAAAGTGCTGGTGTTAGTGGTGTGGCTAGTCGTAGTTATAATTAGGAGTGTTTATGCGAAATAATGATGAAGATACTGAATTAATTCAAGATTTGTTAAATGGAGATTGTGATGAGCTAAATAGAAAAGTTGGACTTTTTTTAGACCAGTGTCCATCTTTTTTACACTCGGTTGGTAGGAGTCGTTTTTTTCCTGCATTCTTCTTCGGTATGTTTGCTACTGCATTTGATTCTGGTATTATAGATTTTGACCCTGATATTGCAAATGGTGAAAGAATTTACTTTCGTTTTGATAATTATGATAATGGGAAAGGAAATCTAAAAATTGCTGTTCTAACTAATGACGTAGATGAAGATGGCATGAGAATAGTAAGATGCTACACTATTGCTGATAATGAGAACAGTCCTGGATCAAGATTCAGTGAAGAAGAAAGGCTATGGATAGAAGAAAATCAGCTACAGCACTTACAGGAAGATCTGGCTTGGGAAGAATATAAAATATTTCAGCGGGGAGAAGAGTGTGTATTTTTTCCTCAAGGAAGAGATTTTAATGGAAATCATGCATCTCCCATCGATAATTTTAGAGAAATTGCTCCAATCATGCAGCAAGGCAACTTATTAGATCGAGCAAATGGGTTAGCAAATAATAACAGTCAAGAAGTAAGAAGAGACATTAGAAGAATTTTACAATACATCGTCAATGTCTACGATGCATATCGCCAAGAATTGAATTTTGATAGTGAGTCTGACGATCATGGTTTTTTATCCGGATTTTTAGTAAATTTTAGGTACCGCGCTATGGCTGATATCTACCTAGAATTACTTATAGGAAGAGGATATGCAGATATTACTTTGCTTGTGCGTGGTCAGGAAAAATTAAATAATTCAGTTCCCATTATAATTGAGCTCAAAGCAGGTCAAGAACACGCTGGACAAGCGTTGGAACAAGCTAGGGGTTATGTTAGAAACTGTCCCATTTCATCTGTATCTGCTCATACTTCGTCAAGAAATGCTGTTTGTGTAGGGCTAAACTTTAACCATAATGCTCAACGTCTGCAGCTTGATGCAGAACACTTTTTAGAGCAAGAACCTTCTTTGATAAAAAGATTACTTAATCCTACTGAGAGAGAGGTTGCAAGAGATGTAGAAAACTATTTATTATATCCAGCCTCTTGCACACGTGCAGTACCTGGTTCTAGCCCATTTTCCTACACATCTAGGTTTGCGTTTGCAAGTATTGCATTTGAAAAAGGTACTGCTCGGATAGGGAGAGATTTGGTAAGAGTAACAAAATATCTATTCAATTACCATAATGATGATAGAATGCTAGGCCAGCAAGGACAAAGAATTGCAAGAATAAATGTTCGAGAGAGAGCTTTGACCATGGTTCTGTTTGCACTAAGTATTAACTCACTAGTTGTGCTTAACATCCGTCAAATATTGCGTCACCAATTTCCAGTAATGGCCTTAGATCTATTACGTCCACATTGGCAAGGTGCTAGAGTGCATGAAGTATTGTGTGAAATGATTGATGATAATCCTCAAGTAAACGTTATTTTAACACCATTTCAGTCACCTGATGATTATTCAAGAAATTATCTTGGGCATTTCCAAGGTGATCTTTTACGAATAGGTGGTGTTGGACAAGTACACAGAGCTGCAAGTGTAATGATGAATACCGGCTGGCAAGATGTCAATAGGCATACGGAATTATTTCAGGAAATTTCTAATGTGTTGTTTCCGTTAAGGCAAGCATTGGTAACGAGTGAAGCTGAATTTCAAGCTGTATTACATGGGTTATTTTATACTCTTGGCAATCCTGCTAGAGTAATTATTGAGTTTCAATTAGAAAGAGGGGGAAGAATAGATCTAGTGTTGTCAAGATTTGTGGAAAGAGATGATACTCATCCAATTGGGATAGAGCTAAAATTTGCTAGAACTGCAGGGCAGATACGACAAAAAAGTGCAGAAGCGAATCGACAATTACAACGATATACACAATGTGGAGGATGCGAACGTATTACTGATGGAGATCAAATGGTTTTATCATATGCTGTATTCAATAACGGTGCGCGAGGACCAGATACTCTAATATCGGTTAGGGATGTTCTTAACGTAAGAGATAACTTAGGACAGTTTTATAGATGATCTTTTACCAATGGAAGTGCTCAGGGTTTGGATGTGCTTATAGTGAAACATACATATTAAGTCCAGAGAGTGTAGGTAAGGTTGAAGGGAGAAAAATAAGATTCTTGAAGAATAGGGCTTATTTTATATCTTCTTAAGCTAAAGCCAGCCTTATCAGGTCAAATAAATTTACTGACAAAAAAGATTTGCCTAATTTAGTATCTATTAGCAACTTGGTAGAAAGTGGTCACATAGGCAAAGTTGTAAGGCTAAGATAGGTTAAATATAATATAATTTGTCTAGTTTTTAGTACTTTATGCAAAAAGATGAAAAATTGAACAGGTATCTATTTTTACTATAGACTTGCCTCAATTTTTCTTTCTCATATCAAATGAATTAATATTAATCTAGTAATATATTTTACTAAAAATTTAAATAAAACAACTATTTCCAGTGGTTAAAATCAAGGAACGTGAGAAGAAGTTTTTTTGGGATGAGTTGGACTACCAAGCTTTCATCTGTTAATAATTGAACAATCATAGCAAATTATTCAACAATAGACCACTGTATTTATTCACAACTTGCTGCTGCAGTATATCCATTGACTGCAACTTTATCGATGCTAATCTTTTCAAGTGAACTTGAAAGTTTATTACAATAACATACAATTGCAGCAGCAACCAGACAACAAGCTCCAACACCTGATATTACTCCTGTTACCAGCAAACTAGCACTGAAAGTAAAATATGCAACTGATGCAGCAATTCCTGCAAGCACTCCAGCTATCGCTAATTTCCATGTAGCTGTGGTAGGCCACTTATTTTTTTGTACGCTTTGTGTTACAAGAATACTTCCATTGCTTGAATTATTAGGCTGCATGCCATTGGTTTGAGAACTATTCACTTGTCCAGAGCTTTCGTTAGCTACCGAAGACATTTCTTGTTGAACAGAAACAAGTTTTTGACTTCCGCTTTTATCAGATGGAGTTTCCAGCATAACAGGAACTTTTACTATATTTTTTACATTCGTTGAAGTTACCGTTTCAGCAGGTGTAGCAGAAGCTTGTACATGTGTGTTATTTCCTTCAAATTCTGTCAACCGAGTAGAATTAAGTTCACTTTCTGCACTATTTTCAGGTACTGTAGTTTCAATTTTATTCCGCCCTGATATGTTCTGCAACTGCTCTAGATTTCTGACAGACTTCGGTTCTTCCTTTTCCTTAAACTGTTGTTTAAGCTGCTCAATCTGCTGATTGCTTTTACTGACCTGATCATTAAACCTACCAATTTCACTTTCCTTTCGTGCTAACTCATTTTGTATCTTTGTAATCTGATCTTTTAGGGTGTTTCTTTCTGCCTCGATTGAGAAAACTTTTTCATTAAGCTCCTTAACTTTATCACTCTTTTTCTTCAACTTTTCCACTTTATTAATCAACTCTATAGCAGCATTGCTACTTCCCTCCAATTCTCGCTCTAGCTGATCTCGTTTATCTGAAATCTCTTCAATTTTATTATTCAATCTCATAGCAGGATTTCTACTTCCTTGCAGCAGTTTTTTTTCAGCATTTGCATTGATTCTAGCAACACTAATTGCTGCTGATTCACTATTTTCCTTACCTATTCTGTTTAAATCTAGATTATGTATACCATTTCTTTTGGGTGAAAGATTTTTAATTCGAGTTTTAGTCTTCCTTGCGTAAGGATAACTTCTTGCAGCAATTTTTTTTTCAACACTTGCACCGATTCTAGCAACACTAATTGCTGCTGATTCACTATTTTCCTTACCTATTTTTTTTAGATTACTTATACTATTTTCTTTGAGTGAAAGATTTTTAACATTTTGACATGTTAAAGGATCTTCACCAATACCCCCTGAATTAAATTCCATTATAAGCCCTCCTACATTGTCATATCGCTTAAGCCAGTGAAACACCACTGTATATATAACTACTTGAATATTTCCACAAAGCAACATTTTTTTATAAAAAACCAATCATAAAAATTGCCTTAACTTTTTTGCGAAATCACTATTAATTTACCAGTAATTTTCAATAAAAACTTAATTGATACAACCATTTCTAGCAACAAAAAGCAGCTAGCGCGAGAAGATTTTTTCTTGGAATCGCGTGGTCTGGTAAAGTCACTATGAAAAAATCCTGAGAATATTTCTGATCTTATTATAAGCTTCTTCAAGCTCAAAAGTGCTTATTGAATAAGGCGGTAGTAAGTAAACTGAATTACCAAGTGGCCTTATTAAAAGTCCTTGCTCTAAAAATTTTATCTTTAGTGTTTGTGCATCATGAACATCAAAAGCTGCTATTGTACCAGTCACACGTGCACGCTCGACGTTCTTACAAGCTTCAGACAAATTTGCTAATTCCTTTTTATGTATACTATGAATCCTCTTAATTGACTCCATGGTATCGTGTTTAACTAACAAGTCTAAAGAAGCAATTGCGGCTGCACAACCCAGGGGATTGGCAGTGTAGGAGTGACCATGAGCGAACGCTTTAGTAAAATGTTCACTTAAAAATGCTGAGTAAACTTCTTCGGTAGTAATTGTGAGAGCAAGTGGAAGAAAACCTCCTGTTAATCCTTTAGAAATACATAAAAAATCTGGTACAATTTGAGTTTGTTCAAGAGCAAAATAAGTACCAGTACGGCCAAAGCCGGTCATAACTTCATCACAAATTATCAAAATTCCATGCTGGCGTACCAAATTGACAACTTTTCTAACAAACTCTGGACAGCACATCCTCATGCCACTTGCTCCTTGCACCAAAGGCTCTAGAATTAATGCAGCAATTTTACGAGAACCAGCACGTAAGTGACCCTCTAGTACTTTAAGAGAATGTTCCTCTTTATTTTCTATTTTTTCATCTTCGTCCCAGGTTTCTGGAAAAGGTACTGTTAAGACAGAAAATAACAGATTTGAAAATGCGTCATGGAAGCCGGACTTAACGCCTACACTCATCGCGCCAAATGTATCTCCATGATACCCTCCTTCAAAACTCAGAAAAGTAGTTCTTTCACGGTTACCCTGATTCCACCAGTACTGATAGGCCATTTTTAGTGCTACCTCAACAGTAGTTGAACCATTGTCTGAAAAGAAAAATCTGGATAATTTATCTGGTAGTAGAGTTTTTAACTTTTCACAAAGCGTTACTGCAGGCTCATGAGTAAATCCTGCAAAAATTACATGTTCTAAAGTCATGCTTTGCTCATATATAGCCTGAGCAATCTTGGGATGAGCGTGACCGTGCAGATTTACCCACCAACTGGAAATCAGATCGAGGTATGGTTTATTATTCTCATCATAAAGATATGACCCATGAGCTTTCTTAATTGCAATTGGAAATTTGGCTACTTTCTCTTGCGTAAAAGGATGCCATATGATTTTTCTGTCACGTTCGCTTAAATTCATTGTTCCAAGATAGCTTTTAATCGATTTGAGAGTGGTATTTGCATCAGATGTTCTCTATCAACTTGTTGCAGTTTGGGTACTGATGCTAACACCTGTGCTCTACCATAAAATTCTATTGCTTCAAGATTATCTTGATTGGGTAGTCCATTTAAGATTATCCCCAAAATAGGAATATTTCTAGCACGTAGCGCTTCTAAGCTGAGCAATGTGTGATTAATTGTGCTAAGTGTAGACCTTGCAACTAGAATTGTTGGAATGGCGAGTTTTTTGATTAAATCGACCATTAGTGTGGTTTTATTGATTGGAACTAAAACTCCTCCAGCACCCTCTACGATTAAGTTATGTGTTTTGGGCAAGCTAATCCTATCGATATTAATGCTATCATTCTCCAGCGAAGCTGCCAAGTGGGGAGATAGGGGTCTTTTATAAACAAAATTTTCTTTATAAACGTTGGCGTTAGTCAAATTGCTCATTTGATGACTATCTGTACCTAGAGTACTTCCAGTCTGGATGGGTTTGAAATACGAATACCCAGTGTGTAGGCAGAGCCAACTGCTTATAGTAGTCTTACCAACGTCGGTATCTGTTCCTGTTACAAAGATCTGCATCTACTTAAAATTCCAAAAAATACTTTATAGGTAACATTAATCTTGCCAGTATAGGTTTTTACGATCTTCCTTAGATCAGGAAAAAAAATTGCTTGGCTACTTTGATTTGCTCCTAGATTCCTAAGGTATCTAATAAATTCACTTGCGCTTGGAAAACACAATGTGAATTCTTGCGAGTCGAAAAAATATTTTTTTGGTTTCAGGTGAAGTAAATAGCTTTCTAATTCTTGTTTAGATGGATACTGATGAGTTGGTGCAGGTAATAAGGATTTTGTAAAGACTCTAGACCATTCATTAAATGTACCATCCAGTAAACACGAAAAAACAAAGACATTTGAACTATTGTATGATTTCTTTATCATCTTTTTTAAATTGCGCACCCATTGAAGTGCTAGGTTTGAAATGGTAAGATCGTGAAAGCCAAAGTCTAGTGTTTCCATATCGCCTAAGATGAATGCAACTTCCTTATATACTGCTAATTTTTCTTTTGTTTTTGCCAACATACTAGGTGATATGTCATTTAAAGTGAACTTGCTTTGCAGAAAGAAACTAAACAAAATTTCTGGAATGTAGCCTGTACCTGTACCCAAATCTAAAATAGATCGTGGATGAAATTCAGGAAAACAACTTTTTAACAAATTGATTAACTTTGCAGCACATTCTTTTTGAATAAAAGCTACATTATCATAAGACGAGCTTGCTCTGCTAAAATTGTCCTGTATGTATCTCTTTTGTAATTCCATTACAAAAACTTATAATTTGCTCGTACACAAAATGATATTCGCATAACCCTAGACTATGGTAACCTCTGCTATGCATAACAACTTTAACATCTTTATTGAAGTTATCATAGATAAGTTCCTGGGGTACGATTGTATCATTTGTTGCACCTAATATTAATAGTGATGTGCGTGGTAGCTGATGTACTGTGGTGAGTAGCTCTAAATCCTGCATTAGTTTTGCTTTATTTAACCGATTGAAAGAGTTGTAGTTTAAGCCGCATTTTTTATGGAAGGACATCAGGGTATCTACTGGATCCATTCGAAAGTGCTGTATCATCGTTTTCAACTCTAACTTGCGTTTTTTGTGTAATCGTAAATCAAATCCTAAAAAATTGATAAAAGCTTGTACACCGATAAGTCCATTAAACTTTACATTTAAGGAAGCTAGTTTTATTAGTCCAAGAGAATGTCCAATACCAATAAGTGCACCATCTTCTGGTAAGTTTAGGTTTTCTTCTCCAAAATAACCAAGATCTAAACAATAGTAAGGAATTTTAGAAAAATATTTATTTATAAGAGGTTGAAAGAACTTATAATCAAATCCCCAACCGTGACAAAATACAAAGTAATAGTTCATATTTGCTGAAGAACATGCACTAAATAGTCTAGGTTGCTTTCAGTATGATTCACATTGAGTGCAATACGTAATCTTGATGTTCCAGAAGGAACAGTAGGTGGACGTATAGCAGAAACAACCAACCCTTGTTTCAAAAGCTTTTCTTTTGCACTCATTACAGTATCCTCATCACCTAGAACTATTGGTATAATGTGTGTAACTGAATCACCTGTGTTAAATCCAAGATTTTGCAGGTTGTTTCTTAAATTTGCAGCCTTAAAGGATAAAGTCTGGCGTTGATTAGTAAAATGTTTTACTAAATCCCAACTTTTGGCTGCTGCACCAATTATCATTGGAGAAAGAGAGGTTGAATAAATAAACCCTGGACATTTATTGATTAGGTAATTCTTTATAACATTAGAACAAGCAACATACGCACCAAAGCACCCTAAAGCTTTACTAAAAGTACCCAAGACTAGATGTGGAACTTTCTGAAGGTTAATGTAGGTAGATAAGCCATATCCATTACGACCAATAATGCCTGTTGCATGTGCTTCATCTAAATACAGAAAAGCCTCATATTCTTTACTAAGAGCAAAGATTTCCTCTATTGATACAATATCTCCATCCATACCGAAAATTGTTTCAGTAACAATGAACTTCGATCTTAAGTCATTTTTAAATTTTATAAGTAAATTACTCAAGTGATTCATATCGTTATGTTGATACCGTACAAGCTCAGCATCACTTAAAAATACAGCTTGATATAAACTTGCATGATTTAATTTATCAAAAAAGACAATAGGCTTGTTACCCAACACTGATTGATCTAACAAGCTTGCAAGAACCGTTATATTGGCCTGAAAACCTGAATTAAAGATAAGAGCTGACTCAGTTCCTTTGTCTTGGGCAATCCTCTTCTCAAGGTCTTCAAATATTTTTTTATTACCTGAAAGCAACCGAGAACCAGTGGATCCTACTCCAAGCTGTACTCCAGAGAGCTTTGCTGCATCAAATAGTACTTCTGACTGACTTAGGCCAAGGTAATCGTTGGTAGAAAAGTTGATAAAACTCTCCAGGATAGCTTTTGGCAATTGGCGATATTTTCTTTTACTCTTTAGTATATTATGATATTTTTCATATGGTTTATACATAACCTATCTATTAAGAGGTGTTAAATTATGACAGAAGAATGGGCTTTTGCCAAGGCAGAACAAATCTTTAATCTTCCATTTCCTGAGCTAATTTATACAGCACAAACAGAACATAGGAAGCAATTTAATCCTAGTGGAGTGCAAATTAGTACACTTTTAAGTATTAAAACAGGTAGCTGCCCAGAAAATTGTTCTTACTGTCCCCAATCAGCACACTATAACACCGGGTTACAAAAAGAGCCTTTGTTAGAAATTGCTGAGGTAATTGAAGCAGCAAAATGTGCAAAAGAGGCTGGAAGTAGTCGTTTCTGTATGGGAGCAGCTTGGCGTGGTCCACGTGATCAAGATTTAAAAATTGTTTGCGAAATGGTCAAAGAGGTGAAAAAATTGGGCCTTGAAACGTGTGTGACTCTTGGGTTGTTAAAAGATTACCAAGCAAATATGCTAAAGGAAGCTGGCTTAGATTTTTACAACCATAATATTGATACATCTGAAGAATATTATCATAAAGTCATAACTACACGTATTCTCCAAGATCGCTTAAAAACGTTAGAACACGTACGCGCATCTGGGATTAAGGTCTGTTGTGGTGGTATTCTTGGTATGGGTGAGACTAATGAGGATCGAATAAAAATGCTAGTTCTCATTGCTAATTTGGATAATCCTCCAGAATCAGTACCAATTAATATGCTGATAAAAATTCCTGGAACTCCACTTGAGAATGTGGCCGACGTTGATCCGTTTGATTTTGTTCGTACTATTGCAATAGCCAGAATTATGATGCCAAAATCTTATGTACGTTTATCAGCTGGGCGAGAAAAAATGTCAGATGAATTGCAAGCATTGTGTTTCCTTGCAGGTGCTAATTCAATTTTTTACGGTGAAAAGCTACTTACAGCTCAAAATCCAGTACCTGAGCAAGACAATCACCTATTTCAAAGATTGGGGTTACGAAAACTTCATATAGGAAATTAAAGGAATTTCTGCATTGACAGAAAAAAGATCTATTTCTTATTATAATTTTGCCTAAAATTTTTTTCATTCTTGGATATATTACCATTAATTTAGCATTATATATTATTAAAATCTCAAGCAAATCAACCATTTCCAGTGGTCAAAACCAAGAGCGGTGAGAGCTTTTTGTTTTGGGATGGATTGGACTACCAAACGATACATACGAACTTTTTTATATGGTGATTTTATTATACGGTAAAACTAGCTATATTAGCTTACTTCAGCTAAATTTACATATGAACTAATTTGCCTAACTTTGTTACAAAGATTTCAAGCTTCTATTTTGACAACCTTATTTTTACACAACATGCTCTCACAAATATAAGACCTTTTTTGCAATTTTAGAAAGAGTAAATAATTCAAATTTTTGTGGCACTAAAATAGGAATTTCTTTAGTTACAGCAAGGTCTATTTTTTCGTAAGTAAAAGTGTTTTACAATTAATTATTAGAATGAAAATATCATACTTGGCTCTCAAGAAATTTCCTGTTGTACAGTGGTAAAGATTGGCTTGACAACGATAATTTACTAGACTAAAGTTTATATTAAAATACAAAATGGAGTTGCGGTATGGAATCTAGCTTAGATCACAATTACAATAAAATACTTGATACATTGAAAGGTACTATTAAAGACGACGATAATCAAGTTAAAGCAAGAAAACATCTTAGAGTAGAAAGATGGTTAAGGGTTTATATTCAATTAATTGAAGATTTTGATGAGGGAAAATTAAAGTTTTTCTCTGATATATTCTCTGATAATTCTTGTTGGGATGGAATAAAATTAAAAAATAAAGCTGTTGGTGAAAGGCTAACTGAAGAAAAAAATAAAAATGGAAAAGAAAGTCCGCTTGATCTTGCAGATAGATATTACTTGGCATGTAAATATTGTCTAGAAGATAAGATTCCTGGATTATTTGAACAAGTATTTATGAGATTTAAGAGAAGTGCCTTTGAAGAAGATGGATCTGATGATGATCTGAGAAGAGAATTATTGGAAAATATCGAAGAAACTAGCCCTATAGAAGCTTTCTGGTCTTTTCTTATTGATAAGCAGATTGGAAAACTAAACGAATATAAATCAGTTGAAGGTTTGCAAAAATCCATACAGATAAATTCTAATAAAAATTGGGCAGAAGGTATAGAGTTCTTCTATAATAAGCTGCACAATGACTCTAGTATTTCTAGTCAAGATAAAGATAATTTGTTAATTGAAGCAGCTTTATCTGCAGTGAAGGGTTACAAAGAAGTAGACACTCTAGAGTTTTGCCTATCCAAAATGGATGATGAACAAAAGAAAAAATTACTAGATAGAGATTATAAGGAAAATACTTATCATGCAGTATTTAATGTGCTAATAAATCAGTATTATTTTGATTCTTTTATGGAATTAAACAAATTGTCCAGTCAGTTTGAATGTGAACGTTACACAACCTTTTTATCTTCATTATCAGACCAAGTACTGAAAAATCCAGATCTGTCTGAAGAAACAAAAAAATGTATGATGAATGTTTGGGAGCGTATAATAAGATTTAATCAAGGCCGTGGAGACCGGACTATTTTCTCCATTTTCAAAGATTATTCAGTTACATATATAATAGCAAATTTAATTGTGGATCCAAGTAGACAAGAGGTAAGTAAAGAAGGAATATTAGGGAAGATATTAAAGCACGTAAATAACAAGGAAATGAGTGGTGAAGAGGTGATAAAGGTTAAAGATTCTGTATTAAGTAAAATTCAGTTATTTCATGGGGGTAAAAAATTGCAGTTAGGAGAACAAGTATTTTCTAAATTAGCTAAAGAAGCTTCTAAAGAGTCAATTTTGTGTGAAGCTGGTGATACTTTGCCACAGTCAAGTCTCGGTACGACTGATACCCCACATAATATAAAATCTTTAGGTCATAGCAAATAGGAGTAATATGCCAAGTAATGTCAAGCCGCTTGAGTTGGTACAGCTTCTGTTAATGGGAAATACATCAAAAGATGAGTTCTTAGGTTTTCAAAAAAGGTTCCAATCGTTTATCAATCAGTCTCCTTCTTTTTTGCATTCAGTTGGAAAGGAAGGTTTTTTTCCTAGTTTCTTTTTTGGTATGTTTGCTACTGTATTGGATACAGAACTTGCTACTAAAATTGGTATCAGAAAACTTTCTTTTCGTTTTGATGATAATAGAACTTTAAAAATAGCTGTATTAACTAATGAGAAAATTAAGTGTATAACCTTGTCTGATCAAGTTGGTGGTAACAAGCATCTAAAGTTTTCTCGAGAAGAGTTAGAAAAAATAGCACAGGGATGGAAAATTGCAGAAGAGTTTAATAAACTAGAAAAAGAAGAGCATGAAATAACAATTACAGGAAAAGAAGTAAAGTACGAAAATGTTGATCCAGCTTTTAGTAAAAAGACTGATTATTCACAAAAAGGTTTTACAGAAATAGAAAAAGATCGTGACCAACAAGACCTAGAGAGCTTAATTTCAAAATTGAGTAATCAAGATTTCGAAGAAGTAAAAAAGAACGCTAGAAGAATGTTTAATTATATTACAAATGTCTATAAGAAATATGAAAAAGAAACTTTATTTAGTGGTGAAGAATCAAGTCATCATGGGTTTTTAGCTGGGTTTTTGATAAATTTTAAGTATCGTTTTCACCTAAAACTTTATCTCGAATTATTTGCTGGAAAAGGTTACGCAGACATTATTTTACTTGTGCGCGGTTCTGATAAGTCGCTAAGAGGTTGTCCGGAAACAAGTAAATTCAAGCATATTCCCTCTTTAACATAACCCTACTCATAGCTAGGTATATGAAATTCTCAGTGGATGTTGTGAGTAAATCATACTCCTTCGATAGCCTTCTATTCCTATTAACCCAAGCAAAAGTCCTTTCTACAACCCATCTTCTTGGCTGTACTTTAAACCCTTGTTCTCTTGTTGGTAGTAGCTCAGGTGGCGTATCTTTGTGCACCCAAAATCTACATGGAGGCCTTTTAACAATTTCAATATCTATGTCATATTCTTCCTTTATGTGATTCTTTAAATTTCTTCCTTGGTATCCCATGTCAGCCCACATTTTTTTAACTTTAGTATATTTTGTTCTCATATTGTTTAATGCTATTTTAATACCATCTCTATCATTTTCGTTAGCAGCGCCTACGTAACAACCTAGTATAAAACCCTGAGTGTCTGTAATTATATGCCTTTTTCTACCCTTTACTTTTTTACTTCCATCATAGCCTTTGATCCCCCCTTTTCTGTAGTCTTTACAGATTGACTATCTACTATACAGGCACTCGGCTGCTCATTCCTTCCTATTTTTCTTCTACTATATTTCATAATTCATTTTCTCAAAAATTCCCTGCTTCTTCCATTGCCTGAACTGCTCATACACAGTCTTCCATAGCGGAAAATCATTTGGTAAATACCGCCATTGACACCCTGTACGCAATACATAGAAAATTGCTTCTAATATTTCTCTTTTGCTATACTTTGGCGGCCTTCCTCCTTTCTTGTATGATACTCTGAAGTGTTTTTCTATTCTTGCCCATTCCCTTTCGCTTAGATCTGTTGGATACTTTTTTCTCATCTTTACCCCGTACTAAAATTTCAGATATTATAGCCTTTTACTTGTTTCCGGACAACCTCTATAGCATTTCTCATAATAGTCCAAACAGGTCATAGGAAGGCAGAATCAACAGCACGACGAAAGGATTCGAATAGAGGAATGTTTTTCCTGGCTCTGTTTTTTATAGCAAACCAATGATGCTCAATTTTGTTGAAATCTGGAGAATAAGGCGGCAGATACAAAATTTCTGCACCAACCCCTTTAGCAAGCTCGATAATCTTATCAGACTTATGAAAAGTAGCATTGTCAAGAATGACAGTCTGTCCAGGTTCCAAGATCGGTGTCAAAAATTGCTCAAACCATCCATTAAAAACATCCATATTACAGTGGCCTTCAAAGGTTAACGGAACAACTATCTTTCTTCCACTTAAGGCTGCAACCATACTGATTCGTTGAGTTTTCTTTCCAGATTTTAAGGCATAAAACCGCTGTCCTTTCTGGCAATATCCGTAGTTCGGTGTTATCAATGCCAGACTCATCTATATACACTAAGTTTTTAGGTTCTTTTGTCGCTATAATTTTCAAAAATTCAGCACGTTTTTCTTCGTTTCTTTCCTTGTATCCATATGTCTTTTTTTGCGCGTAAATCCAATTTTTTTAAGGGCTCGATAGATCGTTTGGATACTAACGTTGTTCCAAAGTTTAGCCATTTCCGATAGAGTCTTTCCTCCGTGTTCTCTGGCAAATTTGGCAAAGGTATCCCAGTCGGTAATTTTGTGATTGTAACCCCCATTTCCAAGTTTTTTTGATTGAAAGTCTCCTGTTTCTTTTCTTCTTTGCTGCCACTCCCATAAAGTAGTTCGTCCAATCTTAAATCTTGCTGCCACTGTTTCTCTGCTTTCTCCTTCGTCTAGCGCTTCCATTGCTTTTTTTCTTAAATCATAACTATATGCTGCTGGCATTCAACCTCCTTATCATCATCTACCCTTATCCTATCACATCCGGACTTTTATGGAAAGAGCTATAAGAGGTTGTCCGGAAACTAGTAAAAGGCTATAATATCTGAAATTTTAGTACGGGGTAAAGATGAGAAAAAAGTATCCAACAGATCTAAGCGAAAGGGAATGGGCAAGAATAGAAAAACACTTCAGAGTATCATACAAGAAAGGAGGAAGGCCGCCAAAGTATAGCAAAAGAGAAATATTAGAAGCAATTTTCTATGTATTGCGTACAGGGTGTCAATGGCGGCATTTACCAAATGATTTTCCGCTATGGAAGACTATGTATGAGCAGTTCAGGCAATGGAAGAAGCAGGGAATTTTTGAGAAAATGAATTATGAAATTACAAAATATAGTAGAAGAAAAATAGGAAGGAATGAGCAGCCGAGTGCCTGTATAGTAGATAGTCAATCTGTAAAGACTACAGAAAAGGGGGGATCAAAGGCTATGATGGAAGTAAAAAAGTAAAGGGTAGAAAAAGGCATATAATTACAGACACTCAGGGTTTTATACTAGGTTGTTACGTAGGCGCTGCTAACGAAAATGATAGAGATGGTATTAAAATAGCATTAAACAATATGAGAACAAAATATACTAAAGTTAAAAAAATGTGGGCTGACATGGGATACCAAGGAAGAAATTTAAAGAATCACATAAAGGAAGAATATAACATAGATATTGAAATTGTTAAAAGGCCTCCATGTAGATTTTGGGTGCACAAAGATACGCCACCTGAGCTACTACCAACAAGAGAACAAGGGTTTAAAGTACAGCCAAGAAGATGGGTTGTAGAAAGGACTTTTGCTTGGGTTAATAGGAATAGAAGGCTATCGAAGGAGTATGATTTACTCACAACATCCACTGAGAATTTCATATACCTAGCTATGAGTAGGGTTATGTTAAAGAGGGAATATGCTTGAATTTACTTGTTTCCGGACAACCTCTAACTAATGAACCAGTTGCAGGTCCTTCTTGGCAGATATGAGAGATTTAAAATTTTTGAAAGGCTTGAACTAATATAGAAAAGATTTTATAAAAACATCAGCCTATTAGTGCCATGACAAATTTAGTTATTTACTTTTTACAAAAACCACAAAAAAGTACCTACCTTCGTGAGAGCGATTTAAATAAAAGCAGCGTTGTGAAAATAAAAGCTTGAAATTGTTGTAACAAAACTAAGTAAATTAATTCATATCTAAATGCGGCAAAAATAGGCTAATATAGCTAGTTTTGTGGTATAGTAGAATTATTATAAAGAAAAGTTCGAACGGTACACTTGGTAGACCAACGCATTCCAAGAAAAATAGTTCTCACCGCTCTTGGTTTTGAGTGCTGAAAATGGTTGTTTTACTTGAGATCTTAATAATATGTCTTGCTAAATTAATAGCAGTTTATTTTAGAATAATAATTAAGGTAGATTTATAAAAAACAGAATTTAAAAGCAAATAAAAGGCCTTGTATTGAGCCTGTTAAGAGCCTTTTGCAAAAAGTTATTCAAGCCTAAAAAAAATTTCAAATTGAGGATTGACAAAACTTAGAAAAGGGATATCTTACTTGAAGTGCCATCAAGTTACTATAGTGTATGTTAGATGTAACAGTTTCCATTTTTTTCCATTCATAAAGGGGTGATCATGCTACGTTCAGATATTCCAGAAGCTTTGTTTTCATCCATTAGAGAAGATGATCCCTATAGAGCATCTAAGCTTTTTCAAATTGAACGCTGGTGCTATGCAAATTGGCGTCTACACCAAAAAAGTGGACAGAAAGGATGTAATTTTCTTGCACAAGTGTTGTCTGGTGAGGATTGTTGGAAAAAAGTAGACAATTTACACGGAGTTAAGCTTGATAGGCAAATGGTAGGTAAAAAATTGATTGTGCAAAATTCAAATAATCCTTTTAGTACTGATAAAAGATATGAGATTGCCTGTCGTTATTGCCTGGAAGAAGATATTATTGCTCTATTTGAAGAGAGAAAAAATAAACTATCAGCTCAAGGTAAGAGCAGTCTGTTGGAGTATGGTCACTTAGTTAAGACTCTAGGAGGCAACCTTTTAATAGTTTTTTGGTCACATTTTGTTAGTGGTTACATCTCTAAACTAAATTTAGATGGCTGTCATCCATATGAGTACGGGCTTAAATGTGCTATGAGTTTTAAGCAAGAGCAGGCAGTGGAATTTTTCTGGAATAAAATAAAGTTATTACCTGAAAATGAAATGAACGCACAGAAAAAGGATGAGATCTTGATGAAAACAGCGGTATATGCAGCAGGTAGTCGTTGTAATAGTTATCCTGAAATATTCGAATTTTGTTTTAGTCAAATAACTCCTGATAAATATCTAGAACTTCTAAAAAGAGACTTAGCTGAAAATGGTTATTATGGTAGTCTAAACACGCTACAGGGTGCACTTCGCTTTGATCAATTCCAAAAATTGTTTGACTATTTGAAACCAAGTAATGTTTCAGAAGATAAATATCTTGTCTGGCTACACTATATAAAAACAGAGAACAGCTCATATTATGCTGGTGAAGGTGCAAAGCTTTTTATGCATATGTGGAGAAAGGAGGGATTTGATAGCCATCGTACTTATGTGCTGAAGGAAGAAGTTTGTAATAGATCTTGCTTTCTTGTTACAAGTTTATTAGTACCTTGGGTAAATCAAAATTACATGGAACCGGTATGGGCGGTATTAAGTAAAGCTAATTCTGATCAAATTAAAGAATTTATGGATTCTAGACAAGCGGAGTATATACGATCTGTGTTGGAAAAAAGAGATACTGATTCACTAAATAAATTTTTATCATACGGTAAGTCTACAGCTGAAGAGTTTACTAGCTTAACTGAGGTTAAATTAAGCAAAGCGTGTGAGCAATTAGAGTTGAGTAATTAAGAGGTATTATAAGGCAATTCTATAAAGTAGGTGGTGGTTTCTTGTTACTACTTTAGCTTCTGTCAAAAAGATGTTGCATTGTAATACAAATGTTATATACACAAGTCAGCATATAAGCAAAAATAGCTTTTATTATTGATATCTCTGATAATAAATAGTGGGTTTAGTATAATATAATGAAGGGGGTTTATGTTCAAGATACAATATCCAACAGATCATCTAAAAAAAGAAGATGTTAACTCAAAGATTACTGAATTATCGGATGAAATGCAATATATAGAGCAAGCTAGAGAATTTTCTCAACTTAAGCGTTATCGGAGATCTGATGTTGATTCCGAAAGTGGAAGTCGGATTAAGAAAATCGATGTTCCAGGAGACGGTAGTTGCTTATTTTGGTCTGTTACTATGGCTTACTTAATACCTGTGAGAAACGACGATGCTTTATTTCGACAAAGGTATGAAGTACTATTTGGAAATGAAGGAGCTGTAATTCAAAATTTAGATCGTATTAGGAATTTGGTAAGGAATTTAAGTACTGCCAATTATGATGATACATTTGCAAATTTAGTAAGAAACGTATTTCGTAATCGAGTAGTTGATCACATAAGTTCTCATAGAAACGAGTTCAGAGGTTTTGTTGAAGGTGATTTTGAGCGTTACTTGGAAAACATGAGGAACCCTAATAATTGGGGAGGTGAGACTGAAATAAGAGCAATGAGTGAAATACTTAGCGCAACAATTAGTGTTTCTGGTGAAGTTGAAACTCAATATGGTAATGGAGATATTCAAATACAGTTATTTCATGTTGGTGTACCAGGTAAACGAAATCATTATAACTTTGGTCTTGAAAGGAATATTATCTCTAATAATAAAGAGCTTGCAAAAGGTTTAAAAAAAGTCATGGGTAAAGGAAGGCCACAAGATTTTGAGTTGATACAGTTATTAATAGAGGAAGCAGGTACAGAAGTTGGCACAAGCAAGCAAGAAGAGGATTTTAGATCTTTCGAAACAAGATTTCAGTCATTTGTGGATCAGATTCCATCTTATTTACACTCTGTAAAAAAAGCAGGGTTTTTTACGCACTTCTTCCTAGGTAGTTTTTCTATTTTGCCGGATACAAAGATTGCAGAAAAGTTAAATATTAAAAAGATTTATTTTAGTTTTGATACTTCGAAAACTTTAAAAGTAGCTATTGTTAAAAATGGTCAAATTGGAAATGCTGAAGACGCTATTAATAATATAGATTTATTTTCCATTTCAGAAGGTAAGCGTGGCCATCAGTTTACTGTTAATGAGTTGGAGAGCATATTAAGAAATAGTATAGATAGGAGTAAGATTAGAGATCGGAACGTTGAGCAAAATATTAAGAATGAAATTCAAGATAGAATAAAATCCAGATTAGTACAGATCTACAAAAGAAAGGATGGAATTTTTGTTAATATGGAAGTTAAAGAGATACTTGATTCTGCTACTAGCAAGGAATTTCATGAAGTAGAGAAAGGAATATGGAATAATCCCGAAGGTGATATAGCGAAGCTATCTGATTCTGATGCGCAAACAGTTAGCAGGTCTTTAAAAAAAGTTCTTGAAAAAATTAATAACGTTCATTCTGAGTATGTAGGATCAGTTGTCTATGATAATAGTGCACGTGAAGCAGCACATCATGGATTTATGGTAGGCGTTTTCATGAATTTCCACTATAGGTATAATCTTAGAGTTTATCCAGAGCAATTTGCAGGTAGGGGTTATGCAGATATTATCCTGCTAGCTCGTGGTCCTGATCGTGCATTAGACTCTATTCCCATTATTATTGAGTTAAAAGCGGGAGAAGGTCCTAATGCTACTCCAGATAAGGCTTTGCAACAAGCAGAAAGGTATGCACAAGGTTTCCAACCAAATGTTCAGCGAGTTTTAACTACTGCAGATAACATTTTATGTGTTGGTGTCAACCTTGATAATCCGTCTCCTATCTCTGATATTAAAGTATCAAATCGTGGAGAAGAAATAATTCCTCTTTTTCAAGATATATTAGAATCTACTAAGGATTGGGACACACAGACAATCGGTAAAAGGGAATTAAAAGAACAGGTAAAAGATAATTTGGAGCGTATTTATCATACATTTCCTGGTACATCGGAGAAGGGAGATAATCATTATTTCAGTAGGTTTTTACTAGGGCAATCATTATTATTAAGTGAAGATTCAGGAACAAGTTTAAAAAAGTACATTTTTATCTATGGAGATAATATACCTACCGAAGTGCATCCTAATCTTCGTAGGCTTAGACGTCCAGCAGCTGAAAGAGCCAGAGAAAGATTGTCAGCTAATCTTGATGCAAGCCATGCAGTTGTAACGATGGTGCTCATTCCAGAAAATATAGAGAAGTTGGTTTATGTGATAAATATTATTGAAGCTAATAGAAAAGATGTTCTGAACATGCTAAATGAAGTGCTCCCTCTTGAGAGGTTAAACAGAAAAATAGGAGATAGGGAAATAGTCGAATTAAATCTTAATTTTGATACTAGATACAAGTCAGATTTTAAAAGATATCTTACTATTTGGGCTGAAAAATACAATTCTTTACAAGAGTACAACAACGGAGCTGAGAGATTTCAAGGTGCTTTCAAAGAAGTTCCTTATCCTAATGAATTAAAAGAAACATTTGATCAAGCATTGGATACTCAGTCTTTATCAACAAACGAGTATAATAAATTGTTAGAAAAAATTGGAGAAGGGATCTTTCCTTTTAAGAGTCTCGTTAATAAAGAAGCTCATTTCCAGGGAATATTGAATGGAGTATTTAGTTATTATAGCGACCTAAAATTACAAGAATCTCCAGAAACCAGAGCATTAGTTTTAACTGAGTTTCAAACTGGTAGAGGGGAACGTATTGACATGCTAGTTCATGGTATTAAGTTTGTAGCTCAAGGTGGAAATGCTGAGGAGTACACACCAATAGGGTTGGAACTTAAGACATCAAGGCAGGGCAAAGGAGCTCAAGCTTTATTGAGAGAAGCAAATGATCAAATAAATGAAGAATACAAAGAAGGTGTTACCTATAAAACTCTTACAGATGGTGATGAGGTAAAGTTTATCGGTGTTGTTTTCGATAAAGGATCTAATAGTCCAAATAAACTTATTTTAACAAGTAGGACAGCTAAGGAAGGATTTATTCCTGTTGAAGTAGTTCATAGTTCAGTTCATATGTTACCTACTGTAGGGCAGTGTTCTAAAAGAAAATCTTCATCGCCGGAGTATCCACCAAGTAAAAAACCAAGAAGAGAAAGAAGTGTAAGTATGGCCTGCATAGATTCGTTTGATGAAGAAAAGATTACAGAGGAGGAAAAAGAACAACGTATCAAAGAGTTATTCAATGCTGACAAGGTAGCAGAAAGAGTAAAGAATATTGAGTTTTATGATCAGCTTTTCAAGGTTTCTCAGAAGATATCTGAAGGTGAAGTTATAGACAAAAATGTTGAAGAAGCATTTGTAGCAAAGATTAAAGACATAGATCTGGATTCAATAGACCCAGAGATTAGGGATATTGTGAAAGAAATGAAGGATAATATAGAGAACAAAGAAGAAGTGAAAAATATTCTGAGAAGATCCGGAGTAGCAGAAAAAATAGGAAAAGTAGCAGAAGGTGCAGGTCTTGCCTTTACAGTATTCTTAGTTGGTAAGCATATAGCAAATAGAGACATAGAGGGATTAGGCTACGATGCATTAAATCTCTGGGTAATGCCAAAGATTGGTGAAAAAATCTCTGGAAAGATATTAGAGTTGGGAACAAAGCTTGATTCTCAGATGTTGAAGGGGTTTGCTCCAGTTATGGGGCGTGCTATAAGTAATTTTGCGGCATTTTTAGGGCTAGCAGAATCAATTAAAGCAAGACAAAATGCAACAGATCCTGTAGATATAAAGATTGCTGACCTAAACATCGCAACTAATTCCATCTTTATAGCTGCAGATGTACCTGCAGTTGTTACGGAAACAATGTCAGCTATAGGTATGGAAGCAGGAATAATAGGAGAATTTGCCGGTCCGGTTGGCGCTGCTATTTCAGTTGCTGTAATCATTATAGCACAATTTGTAGAAGCAGGACTTGAAGTAGAAAAATTAGAAGAACATATAAAACTTACAGATCAAGAGAAACATGACTTGTATTGGGATTTCTTTCTTGATAAAAAAGTACCAGATTATATAGAAAATGATCTACAGGCAAAAGAGATATATAAACAGTATATATCAAGGATCTTAGATAAATTTGATAAGGATAGCTATACTCAGGTAGTCATGTCGTTACCTTCTATACTGATTAAGAAAGAAGAATATGCTACTAATTCTTATTCTCGTAATAAGAGGCAATGGGAAGGAATTGGTATTGGTATGCTTAAGGCACAGAGTCTGTGTGATCGTAAGATGAGAATAATTAGCACTAAGTTTAATTTTGAGCAAGAGGTAAGAGCTATATACCCATTCTGCAATGTAGAAATTGCTCGAAATTTTAACAGGGTGGTTCCAAGTACAATAGGAGGTTATAATCTTGTTTGTGGACCTCAGGGGGATAACGTTATTAAACAAGTTGTCAGTACACAGGAGCTAGCAGAACTACCAATGAGTTGTGATCCTTATGATGACAAATCCAGAGGGAATCAGGGCGCTATACTAAAGAAGATAGTAGAAAGGTGGTTTTTACAAGAATATACAACTGATTGCTATAATGCAGTTTCATATAACAGAAGTAATCCTTCTGAGTCTGTAAAGATGTTATTTTATATGTCAAATAATAACGCTTTTATAAATGTAACTTCTAATTATACCATTGATGTTATTTTTAATGGCAAAAACATATTGCTTGATAATTATGGAGTCAGTAGTCAAGGACTTGATGTACAAAATAGATATTATTTCAATAATCAGTTAAATAACTGCAAAATTTATAAAGAAGGCACTAATTTCTTCTACATAGCAAAGGATAATTTTGTGTGTAAATTAGGAATAGAAGGACAAAAGAACATAGTCATAACACAAGGTAATCTTACTACAGATTCAGTAAACATACATTCTATTATTGGTAGCAATAAAGCTAATCACATAAAAGTTTCTTATGCAGATTATGTGGACGGTAAAGGTGGCAATGATGTAATAACAGTAAAGAATTTTACCACAATAAAGGGTTATTTTGGTGATTCCATTCATGGAAAAGGTTTGGTGTTATTGCCGATGAATTTTAGTGATATAGATAAGGTGACTAGTGCTGACGGCATGGCAAATATCTATAATAAAAATGGGAACTTTATAAGCGTAGATAACCAAACATTGATAAAAACAAAAGATGGTTTATTTGTAACTCCAACTCTAATAAAAGTAGATGGTAAGACCAGCGTAGTAACAAACTTGCATGTGGCAAAAAGTGTAGATAGTGACGTTGTATTAGATGATGAATTAGATAATTTACGAAAGATAGACAATTCAAACTTTAATATTACAAAGCAATTATCAAGTGCTAATTATCATAGTACTATAGGTAGTTCCAGTAATCATATTTTTTATCCTGATAAAGAACATCATAATTTTTACTGGGAAGCTCCAAGTAATATAAGTCATCTTTATCTTTTCGATAACAAAAACGCTAATATTACGATTGCTCAAGCAAATGGTATATTAGATTTTAGCCAATTAAATTGTACATTAGATGATATACCATTTATAGAAAATAATAAAGGAGAAATAAAGATTAATAAAAATGGCCTAAATGTAACCCTGCTGCCAAATTATAAAGATGTTACAGTTACATTTAATGGGGAAGAATATTATAAACTTCAGAATGGAGAATTAGAGCGAGATTATTGCTCTCATAGCTTAAAAGTAGATGGAAGGTTTAGTGTTAATGGTACTAACCTTTTAAATCATCATAATTGTTTCACATTTGACTCAGACAAAGTACTTTTTTTGAAGCTAAATAATGATTTGCTATTGTTATCAGATAGAGGAGCATTATCAATATCGGATTACTATTCTTCTGTTAATAAAAACTGGGATTTATCTATAGAACTGAATAATAGAATTATGGAACCAGAAGAATTTGGAGAAAGAGCTGATGACTTTAGTTCTTTCAGGTATTACAAACCAGATGAACAAGGGTTACAGATTTATCATAATCAGCTTATTAATAAGAATGACATTGGTCTGGTTGATTTGAAAGGTAAGTCTATATTAGATTTCGATATGAAAGTTATGAATGATACCTTATTGTTATTACATAAAAATAACACTCTTGTAAAAGTAGAGAATTGGGATACTTACCAGCCAGCAAGAGAGGTGATGTTTGCTTTTAATGATGTAATAGTTTCTAACTCAAAGTGTATAGCTTCTACTTGTAACTCAGAAGATGTTATAGTGGAATTTAATAAAGAAAAAGCAATTCTATCGACAGAGCAACTGTTTGATGCTGTGAGACGAAATAATCTTAGTGAAGTTGAGGATCTTCTCAGTATGGGTGCAGATGTTAATATTAGAGATAAACGTAGTTGGGCGCCTTTGCACTGTGCTGCTGACAATGATAATAAGCTTGATATATCTAGGGCAATTTTAAATCGAAATGCTGATATTGAGGCTAGAACTAACATTGGGGAAACGCCTTTACATATAGCAAATGCTTATGGTCAATTGAAAATAATTGAGCTTCTTGTAGATAAAGGGGCTAGCCTTGAAGCTAAAACTAATGATGGTTTAACACCTTTGCATGTGGCTATTCAGCACAATAATACTACACCTAAAATAATTGAATTTCTTATAGATAAAGGTGTTAACATTGAAGCTAAAATCAAAGATGACCAGACACCTTTACATCATGCAGTTTTCAAAGACAGGCTTGATATAGTTAGAGTACTTTCAAGTCGAGGGGCTAATATTGAAGCTAAAAATAAAGATGGAAAAACACCGCTGGATATTGCTATTGATAAAAAATATGATAATGTTGAACGATATTTAAGACAAGTACAATTAGACAAAAAGTTGTTATTTGCTGTAGTGAGTCGTGAGCTTAATGAGATTAAAAATCTAATTAGCCAGGGTGCTAACTTAGAAGCCAAATATGGTGACGGTAGTACTCCTCTACACATTGCTTCTCGGAATAATTATTTAGATGTATTAGAATATCTTGTTAAAAGTGGAGCTAATTTAGAGGCAAAAAACCGCTATGGCAGAACTCCTTTATTTATTGCTTCTTGGAATGGTCATTTGGATATAGTAAAGTACCTTGTTGAAAATGGTGCTAATATTGAGGCTCAAGATGCATACAATAGGAAACCTTTGCATATTGCTGTTGACGCAAACAGGTTGAATGTAGTAAATCTACTTCTTGACAGGGGTGCTAATTTAAAGGCTACAGACATGTACGGCAAGACATCTTTAGACCTAGCTATTCAAAAGGGTTACGAAGATATAATAGAAGTTTTGAAACAAAAACAATTGGATCTAGATAAAGAATTATTAATTTCTACAGAAGAAGGAGATCTTGAGAAAGTTAGAGACAGTATCAGACAAGGTGCTAACGTTAATGTTCAGGGTAGGCAGGATTGGACTCCTGTGTTCTGGGCCATTCAAAAGAACAATTTTAATATAATTGAACTTCTTTTAGATAACAATGCTGATATTAAGGTCAAAGATAATGAAGGTTGGACACCTCTTCATTGGGCTGTGCAGTTGGATTCATTAAATGTAGTTAAATATCTTGTTGAAAAGGGTGCTGATATCAATGCTTTAACTGCTGACGGTAGAACATCACTAGATATTGTTAGAGAAAAACTCAGAGTAAATGATAAAAGTGAAGAATGTAGTGATGTTGTGCAGTGCTTAGAAAAACTCAATAAAGAAAGAGGGGGACATGTACAACGCAGACGCCGTCATCACCATGGAGATCATGCTCGTCATCGTAGTCACTTATCACGTAATCTTCTTGCTATAGATTCAAGTAATCAACCTGAGATAGCAGCAAGCAGTGGCACAAGACCATCTTCATGGATAAATGATTTGTTTAGTTGGGTAAAAAGCTCTGTGGGTGGGTTATTAAATCCTAAACCTGAGAAAATATCGAGCACTAAGGATTCAATCTCACAAGTTGATGCGCAAGTAGATGTAAATGGTACAATAATGTTACTTGACCTGCTGGCTAGAAAGTTTACAGGTCAGAAATATATTTCTACAGTAGATCAGTCTATATCTCCACTAGAGGCACAGGGTTATACATTAAACATTACAAAGAGATTTGAGAAAGTAGTAGAGCAAGCTGGATTAAAAAGTGGTGTATCAATGCATCGATTAAATATTGATTATATGGGAATGCAGAAAGAGATTACTAGAAAAGTCATGAGTGGTAAATTCAATGAAATTTCAGGGATTTTAAACTCATATGTAGAGAAAGCATGTCCTGGTAAAGAAGCTGGTAAATTAAGTCCGAAGAAATTTGACAAGTTTATAGCTCAATTTAATAAGGGTCTGCTAAATCAATCAATAGAGCAGATATTACACAACAGAGATGGTAGATTAGAAGTTGATGATGCAAAGCAAATGAGTTTAGAGCCTCAAAGTTATTTAAGTAGTGCTTCAGTTCACAGCCATTCAGAAGTATCAACTTGTCTTTCTGATATAGGAGTAACCAAACTTGGAAATACTTTGAGTAAGTAGATGAGAATATGGAAGATATAATATGCCAAATAGTGGAAAGCTTATAATAGAATTTAAAGTAAAGGTAGCCAAAATAATTAGGGAAACCAGTAGCAAGTTTGATAGTCTTAATACTAAAATGGATGAAGTAGACATTAAATGCTAAGTGGTTAATGTGTTTTCCATATTGAACTTACAGCACGTAGCTTTGATATAGAAGTTTGGGTAACGTTATGATAGTAATTTATATAATTCTATGTTCAATCTTTATAACCATTTTAGACAGTTCACTAGATTCTTAATTAGGGGATATGTCTAACTTAGAAAAGGTTTTCATAAATGTTAAAGTGAATAAGTAGGAGTATTATGTTTTTTCTTTGAGTTGTGAAATTTCAGAATGAGAGAGACCAGTAATTTGAGCTATAACATCTATAGAAACACCGGCCTTGAGTGAGTTTTTTGCAACTTCAATTTTACCTTCAATTTTACCTTTTTGATGGCCGATTTGGATGCCTTCATGAAGTTTTTCTTCAAGACTAGATAAATAATCATCGGTACGTTTCTTAGCTTGGTCATAAGCAAGACGTTCTTTTTTACTCCAATTATATTGGTTCAGCTCATCATAAGCCCTGCCAATAATTAAATCACTTCCTATTATTTTTTTTAGATCCTCTTCACTTGTTTCACCGGCGTGTTTAAAAAAATAACACCATTTCTCTACTATATTTTCTAATTGATCTTCTCTTTTTTTAAATTTAGGTAACTCTATAAAAGTAAAACTAAAGTCTCTGAGATCATGTTCAAAGGTCATCTTATCAAAAGTAACGTGATCAGACTTATAAGCCAGCTTATTAGGAAATAAGATGAAATCAGCAATAGCAATAAAGATAACGCCTTTAAGATCATGATACTGATCACCTACATCAGCTTGACTTGAATAGGCCTTAGCGGCATAGTATTGGGCACGTTTTTCAAAGCCAGTAGTTTTAGCGACTTGCATCTCAATTATTGTTTTTATTCCTGTAGAATCAACACAGAGAACATCAACAATGCTTTGCTTTTGAGAGGCGATGACAGGGTCTTGAATGGGACTGAGAAAGGAGACATCTTTAATCTTATTGTCATCGGTAAGACCTAGTATATCATTGAGAAAGTGAATAAGAATATCTTTATTTTTTTCGGTACCAAAGATACGGCGAAAAGCTATATCATTGCGAGCATCAAGAAACTTGGAAAGAGCCATGAGAAAGTAAGATAAAAAGCATTAATAATTATACACAATTGTGAAGAAATATTCAACTAAAATTGAAACGTAGAAGTTTTTGTATATCTTTATTTGGTAGTATTAACCTGTATAATATTTATGGCAAATACCTTGATAAAGTATCAGATAGCACAAAAAGTAAGGAGCTGGAGGTTAAAGCGAGGTTATACTCAAAAAGATTTAGCGGGAAAAATTGGCGTAACGTATCAAATAGTACTACAATATGAAAAAGGAACACGTAAAATTTCGATTGAAAAGTTGTATGCTATAGCAGAGATATTGTCGATTGGTATTGTAGACCTAATTCCTGTATCAAATGAAAAAATCTGTTTTGAAGATGAGGGAGAGAAAATATTAAATCTAGTAAGAAAATATAAAACGATTAATGATCAGGAATTACGTAGAATGTTTTGTTTACTAACCAAATTTGTTCAAGTTAGTGAGAAAAATAGTAAAAAAACGGAGAGAATAAAAATTGCAAAAGGTCTGGTTAAAGGAGGAGTTTCTGTTGATATTGTTGCAAAAACAATTGGTCTCTCTGCTGATGA
This sequence comes from Wolbachia endosymbiont (group A) of Nomada flava, assembly GCF_964027055.1. NCBI lineage: Bacteria > Pseudomonadati > Pseudomonadota > Alphaproteobacteria > Rickettsiales > Anaplasmataceae > Wolbachia > Wolbachia endosymbiont (group A) of Nomada flava. The sequence continues at coordinate 701,692 of NZ_OZ034725.1, forward strand.
ATGTGTTGAAGAAAAAGGAGGTTCTATTTACTGCCAAATAGGAAAGAAGATAAAAGAATGGAGACTAGTGAGAGAGTATACTCAAAAGGATTTGGCTGAGAAAATGGATACAACACGTGACGAAATAAGCAACTATGAACAAGGACGTGTGGCTATTCCACTGGAAAAATTGTATACAATAGCGGAAACATTATCGATTAATATTACAGATCTACTAATAGAAGAAGATGAAGGTAGTAAAGTGGAAAATGAGCTACCTGATTTGATTAAAGAATACAAAGAAATTGAGAGCCAAGAACTACGTAATGTACTAATAAAATCTATGTTTAAAAGCATACAAATTTGTGAGGAGAAAATTAGAGAAGAAGAAAGAATCAAAATTGCAAAGAACTTAGTTAAAAAAGGAATTTCTACCGATATTATTTTGCAAATAACAGGCCTCTCTTTAGGCGAAATTCAACAAGTTTAAAATAAAAAAATCACCATATATTAATATCTTCACCTATTCATGAAAAAATAAGTAAAAAAGATTGAAAAATTGATTTGACTTCACTCGGAAGCTATGGCTCTATGCCAATGCTGATAAAAAAACAGCAGTAAATATTTAAAAAAAGTTTGTTGTTAGTGAAGGGTAAATTATATGAATAAAAGTAAAGAGGAAATAGAGTTCAGAATATTAGAAAGCAAAGGCAAAGCATTACTTGATCGTGAAATAATGGAAACGTTTCTAAGTGCAGTACATGAAAGGCCACAAGCTCAAGAAATTGCTAAAAATCTGGTGAATACTTATACAGGAGTAGGAAGGATTTTAGGCCGAGAAATGGATGACCTGAAAGTTATAGAAGGAGTAACTGATTCTGCAGTAGCAATGATTATGTGTGTTAAGGAAACACTAGAAAGGGTGCTCAGAGAAAAGCTTAAGAGTGAGCCAATAATGGACTTACAAGGGCTAGTAGAGTATTTGAACGTAAGTATAGGACACTCAGAAAGGGAATGTGTAAAAATACTGTATTTGAATAAGAGGCGCCAATTAATCGGAGAAGAATCCTATATTGGTGAAATGGAAAAAGCACCAGTATACATAAAGGAAATTATAAGAAAAGCATTAATAAAGAATGCAACATTAGTAATAATGTCACACAACCATCCTGGGGGACGCTTAGAACCATCAGAAGAAGATCAAGAAGTAACGAAGAGCTTAGCAGCAGCATGTAGTACTGTAAGCGTTAGATTATTTGATCATATTATTATCACAAGTGGAGGCTATTTCAGCTTTCGAGAAAACGGATTGTTATAGTAGAAAGTATTTGCAAATCTACTCACTATAATTTATAATGAGTAGTAGAGTGTATAACAACTATACACTTAAAAAGTATATTTAATAGCGGAGGCTAATATGGGTAATAAGATAATTGTACCTTTTAATGATAAAAAGGGAGGTACTTACGAATTAAACATTGATCTTGATAAATTATCAAAAGGTGAGATGTTGAATGCTATTATAGGAATTGGTCGTGCTAAAGAGCAGTCCACTTTTGTAAGCAAAATTAATAAGGCTAAAAAACCTGGAGAAGTGCCCTTCCCTAATAGAGACGTTCAAATCAACTACGGAAAGGGACTTGATTATATATATGGCACAAAACCTATAAGTGATCAAGAAGATAAAAATCCATTTACCTCTGCCTTGCAAAAAATAAAGCCAAGTAGAGGTGAAAGTGAAAAGTTGAGCTGGTTTAAGAGTACTGTGGTAAGAGCAAAAAGTCCAAATGAACTGCACAAGGCTGTAGACGAAGCACTAGCTGCTGGAGCAAGGCTAAATGCATGTAATGATGGGGAATGGAGTTTTGCAGAATATGTAGTATTAGGTACACATTTTCACAGATTAGAAAAAAGTGATCGAAAAAAGCTAATACGTAAATTAATGCTAAGCGGTGCAGAGTTTCATGATACTTTACTGCAGAATAAACTGATAGGTGAAATCTATAATGAGCTACAGCCAGAAGTTCAGCCACAGATAGATAAGCAACTAGAAGAGCTAGAGGAAGCTGGCGAAAGTGCTGTTCAAGAAGGATCCTTAATAGATTTCGAGATAGACAATACAACATCATATATAGAATTTTCTGATGATAGCAAGGTAGAGGTAGCCAAAATACTGGAAGCAAACAGAGGTTTAATTTTAAGAATGGGCAATAATGCAGTAGAGGTTAAAAGCGAGAAAGGAGATATAAGAAACTATACTGATATGTCAGATGGAAGCTCTATTGTATTAGAATTTCCTACGAGCATTGGTAAGCTAAATGTTATATTGTACCACGATGTAAAAAAATATGATCAAGTACAAGTCAGAGTAGAAAACAAGGAAATGTGGGCTGAGTTACAAAAAAGAGGCGAAGAAATAGGAAAAAATTGCCTCTTTGGGGGAGTAAAACTTAAAGAAGCAGTAGAGAGAGGTAGTTTCACTAGATGTGGCATATGGAGTGAAAAGTATGCTATAAAAGAGATTAGCAATGATGAAGTATTGTCTTCATGGGTAAATAGGGTATTTGGAGGTAGTAAAGAAACCTTTAGGGAACTTTAATTCATTTATTTTAAGGTTCCAGAGTTTACTGGAGCCTTTGAGCTATAGTAGAAAATATTATATATATGGTTTTTTGCGTGGAAAAAAGTCTAGACTATGAAGTAGGGCAAAAATTGAAAAGTTGGAGGTTAGAGCGAGGGTATACTCAAAAGGATTTAGCGGAGAAAATTGGTGTAAAGTACTGGGTAATACTGCAATATGAAAAAGGGAACCGTAGAATTTCAATTGAAAGGTTGTATGCTATAGCTGAGACACTATCAATCAGTATTACGGATCTTATTCCTGTATCAAAAAGCTGTCTTGAAGATGAGGGAGAAGAAATATTAAACCTAATAAGAAAATATAAGAAGATTAACGATCAGGAGTTACGTAAGATGTTTTGTTTGCTAACCAAATTTGTCCAAGTCAGTGAAAAAAGTAGTAGAAAATCGGAAAAAATAAAAATTGCAAATGGTCTGGTTAAAGCAGGAATTTCTGTTGATATCGTTGCAAAAACAATTGGTCTGTCTGCTGATGAATGCGTTGAAGAAAAAGGAGGTTCTATTTACTGCCAAATAGGAAAGAAGATAAAAGAATGGAGGCTAGTGAGAGAGTATACTCAAAAAGATTTAGGAGAGAAAATGAGTACAACCCGTCACGAAGTAAGCAACTATGAACAAGGAAGGACTGCTGTTCCACTTGATAAATTATATGAAATGGCAGAAGCGTTATCGATTAATATTACAGATCTACTAATAGAGAAAGATGAAGGTAGTACAGTAGAAAATGAGCTACCTGATTTGATTAAAGAATACAAAGAAATTGAGAGCCAAGAACTACGTAATGCATTAATAAAATCTTTATTTGAAGGGATGCATATTTGCGAAGAAAAAGTGAGGAAAGCGGAAAGGATCAAAGTTGCAAAGGATTTAGTAAAAGGGGGAATTTCTATTGATATTATTTTGCAAATAGTTGGTTTATCCGCTGATCAAATTGCATGAAAATTTATTTCTAAGTAAGGTATATATGTTTGTTTCTGTAAGAGATATTAGTTCTATAAGTTATAAAATAGGGCAAAAAATAGAAGATTGTAGATTAATGCAAAGGTGTACTCAAGCAGAGTTAGCAAGTAAAATCGGATTAGCATATAAAGAAGTAACCAATTATGAAAATGGGTATATTCCTATTCCGATTGAAGTACTATATGTAATAGCAAGAGTACTGTCAGTTAATGTTGTAGATCTATTACCTAAACCAATAACAGTAAGGGAGTATGAAGATGAAGACGAAGAAATACTCTATCTAACAAAAATATATGAGAATCAAAAGTTAGGCAAAATAGTACCTTCATTAGTCAGGTTTGTTCATATTAGCGAGAAAATCAATCAAGAGGAGGCAAGATTAGAAGTAGCAAAAAATCTAGTTAAAGAAGGAGTTTCAGTTGACATAATTTCCCAAGCAACCGGCTTATCTATTTACGAGTATGATAATACAGAGAAAGAAGTCTGCACTGATTCTATATACTATAGAGTAGGGCAAAGAATAAGAGAATGGAGATTGATAAAAAGGTATACTCAAAAAGATTTAGCAAACAAAGTTGGTTTAACACTCAAGGAAATACACGAGTATGAAATAGGATACACTGCCATATCATTTGATAAATTATATCAAATAGCAGAAGGATTATCAGTGAATATTAAAGTTCTGCTACCTAAAACAAGAGAAAGCAAAAAGCTATTGAGTTTAATGGATCAGTACAGAGAACAAGAATCATTAGATGCATTAGTCAAATCTCTATCTGAAGATATGAAAAGTGGCAAGGAAAAAGTTAAAAAAGCAGAGAAAATCAGGGTTGCAAAAAATCTAGTGAAGGCGGGTGTTTCTACTGATGTTATTTTGCGAGCAAGTGGCCTAACTGTTGATGAGTGTGAAAATTGAATTGTGTTTAAGATATAAGTAAAAATGGTTAATATATTATCTATTCTAAACCCTTATTTAGCTCTGCAGAATTTTTTTGGCATTTCTACGTATCAAGATAAAACATCACAGAATTTATCTATCAGTTCCTGATTGTCCTCTATCATTGCCTTTGCCTCTTGCTGAAGAGATTTGATATTTTTTGATGTAATATTATCCATGTCAGGTGATGCTATTTTTAGTTGCGATTGTATGCGTATATATTTATCAGCTATAACTTGATTAAGTTGATAGTTTACTGCATCTAAACTTGAAGAAAACATCACATGTATTAGTGGTTTTATCCAGCCTATTTTTCCAAATCTCTTTGAATTGGCATACTCTATGCTTCTGTCTGTTCTTCCAGTACCTATCGATAACAGTAGAATATCATCATTTGGAAATAACCTCTTACCACTTGCATATGCACAAGCCGCTGGATTATTTGCAAAAACCCCTCCATCCACTAATACCATTTCCTTTTGGTTGATTTTTAGATGTTTTGGTATGAAATAAGTAGGGGCAGCCGTTGCAGCTCTGAGTGCATCTTTCAGCTTAATATTACCTTCTTTCCAGCTTTTAAAGAAAAATGGACGATTATTGTGAATATCATAACTTGTTATCAGTACCTTACTTAATGTATTTTTTAGAATATCCTCTCCAAAATATTTATCCAGTACAAATTCAATATTTTTATGTGGATATTGTGCACAGTTAAACCAAGATAATATTGATCGCCTGAAGAATGAAGATTTAAAAATATATGACCCGTATTCTTGGTAAAATTCAACTAAATCATTGGCTGAGTATTGGGGATTTCCTTGTTCATCTTTCCTGCATAACCCTGCTACAACAATCCCACCAGTTGAAGTACCAGCCATAAGATCAAAAATCTGGGAAATTGTCTTCCTTGCTCTCTTTTCTATTTCTGCTAATATTATGGCTGGTATGATGCCTCTTATGCCTCCGCCGTCAATTGAAAGGATGTATTTAGTCATGAGTAGATATTTATTAGTTTTATTAACTTGGTTGCTTCTATCAGGATTTTCTAGTTGTCCAAAAACTACAGTATGTTTTACTCCTGGAGAAAATTGCACCAACCTAATAATTGATTCCGTGGATCATGCTAAAAAATCCGTGTTGGTTCAGGCATACCAATTTACCTCAAAGCCTATTGCTGAGTCCTTGGTTCAAGCTAAAAAGCGTGGAGTTGATATTAAGGTTATTCTAGATGAATCACAAACTAGTTCAAAACATAGTGTAATTAACGAATTATTTGAGCACAAAATTCCGATATGGATTGACTTTAAACCCGCTATTGCTCATAGCAAGGTAATTATTATTGATGAGCAAAAAATCATAACCGGATCATTTAACTTTTCAGATGCCGCTCAGCAAAGAAATGCTGAAAACCTACTGATCATAACAGGAGATTCTTCACTAGTTGAACAATACGTCAAAAATTGGAAAAATCGCCAATCGCAGTCTAAGAGGTTGTCCACAAACCAAGGAATACGTAGTATATAAAGAAAGAATATTGAGGTAAGAGATGAGGAAAAAATATCCAACAGATTTAAGTAAAAGGGAATGGGCAAGAATAGAAAAACACTTCAGAGTATCATACAAGAAAGGAGGAAGGCCACCAAAATACAGTAAGTGTGAGATAGTAAATGCAATTCTTTATATACTGCGCACAGGATGTCAATGGCGCTATTTACCACACGATTTTCCGCCGTGGAAGGCTGTGCATGAACAGTTTAGAAGATGGAAAAAGCAGGGAATTTTTGAGAAAATGAATTATGAAATATAGTAGAAGAAAAATAGGAAGGAATGAGCAGCCGAGTGCCTGTATAGTAGATAGTCAATCTGTAAAGACTACAGAAAAGGGGGGATCAAAGGCTATGATGGAAGTAAAAAAGTAAAGGGTAGAAAAAGGCATATAATTACAGACACTCAGGGTTTTATACTAGGTTGTTACGTAGGCGCTGCTAACGAAAATGATAGAGATGGTATTAAAATAGCATTAAACAATATGAGAACAAAATATACTAAAGTTAAAAAAATGTGGGCTGACATGGGATACCAAGGAAGAAATTTAAAGAATCACATAAAGGAAGAATATGACATAGATATTGAAATTGTTAAAAGGCCTCCATGTAGATTTTGGGTGCACAAAGATACGCCACCTGAGCTACTACCAACAAGAGAACAAGGGTTTAAAGTACAGCCAAGAAGATGGGTTGTAGAAAGGACTTTTGCTTGGGTTAATAGGAATAGAAGGCTATCGAAGGAGTATGATTTACTCACAACATCCACTGAGAATTTCATATACCTAGCTATGAGTAGGGTTATGTTAAAGAGGGAATATGCTTGAATTTACTTGTTTCCGGACAACCTCTTAGTAAATTTCTCAAACACTTGCGGTGTAGGTTAGTTGCAAGTTAAAAGCAGCTAAATCGCTCTTAATCAAGCGTTTTAGAATAAAAAAAACGCCGATATTTTAGTACATAGTAAATAGCCAACCACCATGGGGCTTCTTTTGCCTTTTTTTTCATTTGGTAAATTTCTTAAACATTTATAGTTGCAATTTAAGAGCCCGTAAAGGGTGTCATTCCAGTGCCCCTGTGATGTATTCCAGTGCTTGACACTGGAATACAGTTTTCCATATAATCTCATCGAAAATGTTGTAACCACTTTCCATGCTAGTTTGCTTGTGAACAAGCAAACTTTTCTGGATCCCAGTGTCTGGGCACTGGGATGACAAGAGAAGGTACTAGCCTGACACCCTGACAACCGTCATCCCGCTGCTTGTTAGCGGGATCTATGCTAATGCCCTTTTATTCTTTCAATTATGTTATTTCCATTTAAATCTGTCTGTTCCGCAACTTCAGTGAATACAGTTGAATACTCCCTCAAACTGATCGTCATAACTTTACCCTACTTTGAATAATATTTTGATCATTACATATTGTAACAAAAAAAAATCAACTCATTTCTTCTAACGGCTCTATATTAAAGATAGAAAGTCCAGAAGCAATGACGTGTGCTAAGGCTTGGACAAGTTGCAGCGGTGAGATCTTTCTTATATTTTTAATTGTGTAATCTTCTGTGTTTGTAAATGTTTTTTCTATACCCCACTGCAGTAATAAGTACTTTACGTTCTGAATGATTTATGATGTAAATTATACGGTAGTTGCTAACCCTTATCCTATATTGCCCTCTAAAGCTATGACATAAAGGCTTTCCTAGATTAAAAGGATCAACTGTAAGGCGTTTCTTTATGGCCTCCTGAACCATTAATTTAATCTTTGCCGGAAGAGCTGGAATTTCTTTTTCAATAACATTTTTTAAGAATTTTATAGTGTAAGTTTTATTTCCAGATGTTTTCATCATCCTCTACTTCTTCTTCACCTTCAGAGAGGCGATCGTCAGCTATTTTGGATAGCTCTACATCTTCTTCGAACTCTTCTTCCACTAAATCTACTAAAACTTCAGGAATAGTTTTATTTTGAGTCTCTGCCATTTCTGTAAGATACTGAGCCAATTTACTGTCAAAACTTACATTAACATTGAGCTTTTTTTGACTGTGAGCCATATATTAACCAGAAAATACTACTATAAACTATAACATTTTTACTTAATTTTGTCAACTTCTCTATTCGTTGAAAAAACAATCTTGCATAAAAAAATCAACTCATCTCTTCCAAAGGCTCTATATTGAAGATAGAAAGTCCAGAAGCGATGACGTGTGCTAAGGCCTGCACGAGAAACATTCTTGCAGCGGTGAGGTTTAAGTTGTCTTCCAGTATGAAACGCATGTTTAAATCACTCTTGCCATACCCCCATAAAACGTGAAACGCTTCTGCAACTTCAAGTAAGTAGAAAGTAATTCTGTGTGGCTCACAAAGCCTTGCTGCAATTTCTACCACATCTGGCCACTTTGCTAAGGTTTTTATGAGGAAGAGCTCTCCACCTGTCCTTAAAAGTGAAGGATCTGCTGTTGGGAGCTCTTTTGGAGCATTACGCATTAACGAATGAGCACGAGCATGCGCATATTGCACATAAAAAATAGGATTATCTTTTGACTGTTCTTTAACTTTAGCAAAATCAAAGTCCAAGACCATATCATTCTTGCGTGTCAGCATTATAAAACGAGTGATATCCCTGCCAACTTCCTCCACTACATCTCTTGCTGTTAGGAAGTTTCCTGATCTTTTGGACATCTTAACAGGTTTTTCATTCTCGAAAAAATTCACAATATTATGCAGTTTTACCTCTATTTTTGCTTGATCATCACTTAGCGCAGAAACGACTGCTTTTAGCCTTTTGACATAACCACCGTGGTCACTACCAAGCTCTACAATCATATTATTAAAACCACGTGATATCTTATCAAAATGGTAAGCAATATCCGAGGCAAAATAAGTCCAAATGCCGTCCTTTTTCTTCAATGCTCGGTCAACGTCGTCACCAAATTTTGTAGAGCAAAATAACATTTCTTTTCTGGAAGTCCAATTTTCACTTTCTTTGCCTTTTGGTTTCTCCAGGTACCCTTCATACACCAAACCCTTGTCAGATAATATCTTTATACTCTCTTCGATCTTGCCACTTTTTTGCAGCTCATACTCTGAAGTAAAAACATCATGATTTACTCCAAGCAAGTTCATGTCTTCCTTTATGAGTTCTAAGATAAAACTTAAAGTATATTCCCTAATTATTTGATTATCTTGCTTTTTTAGAAATTCCTTGCCATATTTTTTAGCTAGCCCCTCCCCTATTGGTTTTAAATATTCACCTGGGTACAAACCTTTTTCAACACTAATTTTTTCTCCCAGAGCTTCTTTATATCGCAAATACACTGACCGAATTAGTGTATCTATCTGCGCTCCAGCATCATTAATATAGTATTCCTTAGTAACTTTATAACCAACTTTTTTTAGTAAGTTTGCCAGAACGTCACCAAATACTGCTCCTCTTGCATGACCAATATGCAGTGGACCAGTTGGATTTGCAGATACAAACTCAACATTGATGGCCTGATTGTTCCCTATATCTAGGGTGCCAAACTCTGTTTTTAGCTCATTTATTTGTTTTAAAATTCCATGCCACACTTCTATTTTTAAGTGCATGTTGATGAAACCAGGGCCTGCTATTTCCACTTTTGCAACTTCATCAAAAAGTTCAAATTCTCTTGCTAACATCCCTGCAATCTCGACTGAATTCTTCTTTTCATGCTTTGCAAGTACCATGGCAATGTTTGTGTAAATATCTCCATGCGCTCTATTGCTTGGAGGCTCTACGATAAAGTTTGTTGCATTCGTGCTTATAATACCCCTTTGCTTCAACTCGTTTAATTTGCTGGAAATTAGAGAGGAAACCTGCTTGAAAATGTTCATCAACTAGAAAAACTATGAAAACCTCCAACAATATAGCGAATAAGTGGGACTAGTTGAAGGTTTATCTTAACTATTTTATCTTCCTAGATCAGGAAAGTCATAGTTTATATTAAGACATTGTCGTAATCATGGTAAGAGAAAGCCATACCTTCGCTGTAACCATCATTACCAGCATCAGGCTCTTTAACATCATCAGTTACTACCTGATCTTCAGTTGTGATTTTATCCTTGATCGTCTCGTCTACACCCTCATCACTATAAGAAAATTTGTTAGTATATGAATAGCGATTATTGATTTTATCACTATAGTTATGTTTTAACATAGAGACCTCCTATACAGTCAAAATTAGAATTACATTAAGATAGAACAAGCTATGAATATAACGTGAATGAAAGAAACTACAGATCACGAAATTTCCGGATAACTATGGAACCATTATAAAATAATAAAATTAAAAAATTAATAATTTTAACATTAAATCTAGCATACTCATTAAATCAACAACGATATAGCTTAAATTCTCTTTTAATTTACACAATATTTCATGCCTACTGTATCTTCGCCAGTTTTGCATACAGCCCGTCTTTACTTATTAGAGAGTCATGAGTTCCTACTTCTTCCACTTTTCCATGATTAATTACTATAATCTTGTCAGTCTTGAGTGCGGTTGATAGTCTGTGTGTAATTACGATCGTTGTTCTGTTTTGCATTAACTTGCTCAAGGCTTTTTGCACGAGGTTTTCACTTTTATAATCAAGGGCAGAGGTTGCTTCATCCAGTACTAAAATCTGAGGATTGTTGAGTATGGCCCTTGCTATTACAATACGTTGTTTTTGTCCTTCAGAAAGTTTTAACCCTCTTTTTCCTACAAATGTATCAAATTTATCAGGCAGCTTATCAATAAATTCCATCGCGTAAGCGCTGATAGCTGCTTGCCTTACTTCCTCATATTCAGCACCAGGTTTGCCGTATAGTATATTTTCCATTATTGAGCAAGAGAATATCATGTGATCTTGTGGCACTAAGCCAAACAACGATCTGAGGTCATTTAGTGCAATTGACTTAATGTTGTGCCCATCGATAGTAATGCTGCCTTTGTTTGGATCATGAAAACGGAGCAGAAGCTTTAAAATGGTGCTTTTACCACTGCCAGATGGTCCAACAATTGATACTGCTTGACCTGCCTCTATAGAAAATGATACGTTATTTAACGCTGGCTTATCAGACTGAGATTCATAAAAAAATGTTACACCATTAAACGAAATTCCTTTTTGAACACTACAAATTTTTATAGGATCATCGGGATCTACTATAGAGCTTTTCATATTTTTAAATTCAAATAAACGCTCTACTATTCCAAGACCTCGTTGTAAATCACTGATATTATCGCTCAAATTATTTATAGCTCCTGTCGCAAGCGCTGAATAAAACACAAATGAGGAGAGTTCTCCAATAGTTATATTATTGCTTAAGACTTCTTTAATACCAAAAAAGAGCAAAACAACTAGTGAACCTATCACACACGTGATAACTAGAGTTACTAAAATAGCACGCAAGAGTACTAATTTTACGTATGATTTTGATACTGAGTTTAAATACTCCTTAAAACGGGTTTTTTCATTTTCTTCGAGTACAAACGATTTGATAGTCACTATAGATCTAAAATTTTCCTCACTAAATGACGCAAGCTCACTTAATTTATCCTGGGCAAAGCGTGCATAGCTACGCACTTTTTTTCCAAGTGAGGTCATGATAATGAGTAGTATAGGTATTATTGCGGCTGCATACGCAGTTAGTTGTATATTTGTATATAATAACATGGCAACACTGCCAATCAGAATCACAAAATTTCGTAATATGGTTAGTAAGCTGCTGTTTATTATTGATTGCAACACAGATGTATCAGTAACTAACGCTGAGATAACATCTTGTACGCCTGTGTTCTCAAAGAAACTTGGTTGCAAGTTAGTGATACTGCTATATAAGTCGTATCTGATTCTTGCGATAACTTTCTCGCTGCCAATGCCAATGAAATATAACCGAGTAAATGCAGTGAGAGAAATGGCTAAAACTATAAGTATTGCAATTAATAGTTTGGTAGTAAAATTATGCCCTGCGCCAGAATCAATTATATTGCTCAAACCCCTGCCAAAGAGGAGGATCGTTAAGGCTGAAAATAAAACTGCAATAAAAGCTATGATGAAATAAGATAGATTAGGCTTTATATAGTAAAATAACTGCCTAATATTAGATCGCATCGTATTTTAAAGTTTCTAAAGTTAAGTATATAGATTTTAGTTTCAGGGGAAAGGGGAAAGGTATGGCATTAGTCTACAGCATGTCTTCTAAGCGCAATACGCTCATGAAACTTTAATGCGATAGCTTGATTTCTACTAAAAGACAGCATTATGCCAAGTGCGATGCTCGAAGATAAAAGAGAAGAGCCACCATAGCTAAGTAGTGGCAGGGTTATGCCGGTGGTGGGAAAAATACTCAATGTTACCCCTGTGTTTATTATGAATTGTGTGATGAATTGAATTGAGATACCAAGAATCACCAACAGATTGAATAATTCATTTTCCCTATATGCAACGTAAAGCAAGCGGGCGGAAATGATACCAAATAACATCAATGTGGCTAAGCACGTAATCAAACCAAATTCTTCTGCTAAAACAGAAAACACAAAATCTGTATGACAATCAGGAAGAGAGGCTTTTACGCTACCTTCACCAGGTCCAACCCCAGTTAATTGACCTCTTTTGAATGCTTCTAATGATTTTGTGACTTGAAAGTTATCCCGCTGCGTAAAAAAGACAAAATTGTAAATCCTTTGCTTTATATGTGGGAGGCATAAGTAAGCTATTGTAGTTCCAGTTGTGGCCATTCCTATTATGCATAGAAAGTATAAAAATGGTATACATGCAATAAACATTTGACCAATAAAAGAATATGTTAAAAGCATAGACATACTGAAATCAGGTTGCAAAAGTAACAACACAAAAACTAACAGAAATATTATGATTGATATGTGTATTTTAAACTTCATTTCGCTGGCTAAGATACTAGCTATAACAATAGAAAAAAATGGCCTTACGAACTCAGATGGTTGAACTGAAATTTTGACAATATGTAACCATCGTTTCGCACCTTTTACCTCTATACCAAGTATTATCGCAGCTGCCACTAGAATAGTAAATAAAATGAAACCTGCGAATGAGAGGTTAAGTATAGTTCTTGTGTTGAGAAAAGAAAATGTCACCAAGGTAATTAGTGACAGGACTATATAAATTGTATGGCGCCGTATAAAATAATCCTGTGGTAGAGAAAGACGCTGCGCAATTACAGGGCTTGCTGAATAAACAAGAATGAAGCTTATAGTGAGCAAAAAAAACACTGGAAGGATGAGATAATAATCTAGGGTTCTATACCAGAGTTTAATATTCATTTTGTTCCAATGTGTAATGCCACTATTCCATAGCTCATATTATGAAACTCAACATTCTTAAAACCTACCTCTTCAATCTCCATTTTAAAATCAGCCTGAGTTGGAAATTCTCTGATGCTCTTCACTAAATATTCATAAGAACTCTTGTCTTTAGCAACTATGCTGCCAATTTTAGGAATTACTTTAAATGAATATAAGTCATAAAGTTTGGTAAATATCTCATTTTGATAGTGCATAGGGGCAAATTCTAAGCAGATAAATTTTCCATGTGGTTTTAATACCCTGTGCGCCTCATTTAAAGCCTTCTTACGGTCAGAAACATTTCGAATGCCAAAAGCTATTGTGCAATAATCAAATTCGGAGTCTTCAAATGGTAAACTTTCTGCACTTGCACATACCCAATCAAAATTAATTTGGTTTGAATTTATAGCTTTATCACGTCCTCTGCTTAGCATATTTTGATTTATATCGCATACTGTAACCTTAGCACTTGGCTCTTTTCTTACTATTCTTATTGCTATATCTCCAGTTCCTCCAGCAACATCTAAAACCTGAGAGTTTTTTGTAAAATGCACACTATTTACCATCTTATCCTTCCATAATCTGTGCATTCCGAGGCTCATTATATCATTCATGGTGTCGTAGCGACTTGCCACGGAATCGAATACCTCTTTAACTAATTGCGATTTATTCTTGATTTTTATAGTAGACATTACGTAAAGTCTCTCAACTCCTTTATAATTGGTAAAAATTAATTTGAATTAACATAACGACAGGCCTTGAGCCTGTTAAAATCTTCTTCAGCGTGGTATGATGACCGAATTAGTGGGCTTGATGCAACCACTAAGAAACCTTTGGAGTAAGCAATGTATTTATAATGCTCAAATTCCTCTGGGGTAACATACCTATCAAGTTTTGCATGTTTTGGAGTTGGTTGTAGATATTGACCAATTGTAATAAAATCAACCTCAGCACTGCGCAAATCGTCCATAACCTGAAATATTTCCTCTTTTGTTTCTCCAAGACCAACCATAAGCCCCGACTTTGTGAAAACTTTAGGATTAATCTGCTTTACCATCTTCAGTAAATATAGTGAATGAAAATAGCGAGCTCGTGGTCTTATTTTTGCATACAATCTCGGCACTGTTTCAATATTGTGGTTATAGACATCAGGTGATGCAACAGCGATTGCTTCAGAGGTTGTCCGGAAACAAGTAAATTCAAGCATATTCCCTCTTTAACATAACCCTACTCATAGCTAGGTATATGAAATTCTCAGTGGATGTTGTGAGTAAATCATACTCCTTCGATAGCCTTCTATTCCTATTAACCCAAGCAAAAGTCCTTTCTACAACCCATCTTCTTGGCTGTACTTTAAACCCTTGTTCTCTTGTTGGTAGTAGCTCAGGTGGCGTATCTTTGTGCACCCAAAATCTACATGGAGGCCTTTTAACAATTTCAATATCTATGTCATATTCTTCCTTTATGTGATTCTTTAAATTTCTTCCTTGGTATCCCATGTCAGCCCACATTTTTTTAACTTTAGTATATTTTGTTCTCATATTGTTTAATGCTATTTTAATACCATCTCTATCATTTTCGTTAGCAGCGCCTACGTAACAACCTAGTATAAAACCCTGAGTGTCTGTAATTATATGCCTTTTTCTACCCTTTACTTTTTTACTTCCATCATAGCCTTTGATCCCCCCTTTTCTGTAGTCTTTACAGATTGACTATCTACTATACAGGCACTCGGCTGCTCATTCCTTCCTATTTTTCTTCTACTATATTTCATAATTCATTTTCTCAAAAATTCCCTGCTTCTTCCATTGCCTGAACTGCTCATACACAGTCTTCCATAGCGGAAAATCATTTGGTAAATACCGCCATTGACACCCTGTACGCAATACATAGAAAATTGCTTCTAATATTTCTCTTTTGCTATACTTTGGCGGCCTTCCTCCTTTCTTGTATGATACTCTGAAGTGTTTTTCTATTCTTGCCCATTCCCTTTCGCTTAGATCTGTTGGATACTTTTTTCTCATCTTTACCCCGTACTAAAATTTCAGATATTATAGCCTTTTACTTGTTTCCGGACAACCTCTCAAATGCTCCTTTCTTATTTAAAAAATCAGGAGTTAAAATCTCTATTGTTGTTTCTGAAGTTATCTTTCTAATTTCTTCTATGCACTGTATAAACTGATTTGCGCCACCATCTGGTAAATCATCACGATCAACGGAAGTAATAACAACATGCTTTAAGTTTAACTTTTTTATCGCTTTTGCTAAATTTTCTGGCTCATGAGGATCTAGTTTATCAGGAATGCCAGTTGCAACGTTGCAAAATGCACAAGCACTTACCACTTACTTTGTAGTTTTTTAGCTCTTTAGGAATGGTAAGAAGTACTTTACCATCTTCATATGTTACATTTTTATCTTCACATTTCAGTTTAAACTCCGCTGAACTGCAAAAACCTGGTGTTTCGATATATGTACAATCATCATAGTTAAGCATTTTTGTATATTTCATGCTAAAACTAAGCTTTATACAATTGGGTTCACAACAATCCATAATATACTCTCTTGTCATACAGTTGCTTTGCGTTGACAAATGAAAAGATCCAAGAGCTTGACTCATATCATTAGGAAGAAAATGAGTATATCCGCCCTGATAATAGTTATTTATTAACTCCTCAATAATAGAGTTATTGGGAATTATTGCACCAACGTGTTTAAACATTTCTGTAAAAATTTGTCTGAGAAATGGACGATAATTCCCTTTTCCGTTTTCATCCCGTAGAATTAGATTTTTATGTTTTGAATACAGATTGTTAATAAATTCGTTAGTTATTTTTTGTCCGTTAATAGCAAGGCCGTGTGTTCTATTAAGATCCTTATATGTTCCCTCACCAGAAATTACTTCGTCCCAAGTGTTAGCTTTGAAATCAGCATATTTGAGCTTCTTCACTTCAGCTTTCAACGCATTGACCATTTCCTTTGACATGTTATATCTCTACCATTAATACCTGTATATTAATTCTAGCACTTACTTTATTAAATTTCAATTACTAAATGAATTTATCACTTTCACTTCCGTACTTTCCAGCGAGTCACCGTAAGTCACTGCTTTTAGGTAAAACTTTTTCCCCATTTGCACTTCGAAAGATATTATTGAATCATCAAGTAGAACAAATTTTTCACCTGCAGTCTCTTTAGTGCCTTCTTGCCCTCTAATTAGGTTGCTAAGCTTATATTTATTTTTATCTATAAGTTCAGCACTCTGGAATTTCACTATCTCTTTTCCAACCAGTGCTAAATTGCTTACATTTATAGTACTAACGTTAGTGCTTGTAAAACCCTCTTCTGTCATCCCAGTGCCCAGACACTGGGATCCAGGAGAAATATGGTCAAGCGCTGGAATGACACCATCACTTAAATAATGGTTATATGAAGAACTCAATACACCAAAACGTAACACTACTATAAGCCCCTCGTCGGTAGATTCCATTACATATCCGTAAGTAGACTGCTTATTTGTGCTTGCGATAGGCTTATAATCCTTATCGTTGTACGAAATAAAGAGCGTTGCTCCCTTCCAATTCCTTTCCTCACCAATTAAAGTAAAGCTTGCAATATTACCTTTAATATGCGGTAAATCTATCATTTCTACGATGGTTTTGCTGATATGAGAAGGAGGGTATTCCTTCAGCATAAGAGACCTTGTTGAAGGAAAAGAAAGCTTATATATGGAGCTGTCATAACCAACACCACTTACTTGAATGGACATGCTTTCAAATTTCGTTTTTATAATTCTCACCGTATGTTTTTTCTCACTGTCTAAAATCGTTATTACATCACTTGGCACAAGCCATGCATATTTTATCGGTAGCTTGAAATTGTATATATTTCTCTCTTGCCACGAAGAATAAAGTAAAACCTCAGCGATATTTTGCGCCTCCCCCTCCTCTATAATCAGCGGTATTTCAACTGTTATAGCAGTGCCTTGCTTTGGCAACTCAGCGTATTTAACATCAATTGGATAGCCAAAATTGCGGTTAAAGTAAACGATGTTAACTTTATTGTTTAAATCTAATTGACTGATATTAGCAAGTTTTGAATTGTTACTGAAAACCGTTTCACCAATTGGTATTTCAGTCGTAACTCCCCTGCCCTTTTGGACAAATTTCAGTTTAGAGTCCTGTTCAACCACATCAAAAAAATAGCAACTTTGCAGCATTTTAATAATTGAACGTACCGATTGCTGGTCATTTATCACATACCCAGACAATAACCCTTTGACGTTGCTTGTATCGAACTGATCGCTTTTTAAACCTGTTTTTTGTAACAGATCCGATAAAACATCGGAAATATTAAGCTGTGAAAGCTTTCCCTGAATCCAATGTCCTGTCTGCCAATTATGGCAGTCAGTCCACATATCACACAAATTGGGGAAATAAGGAAATGGCCTTGCATCCCACGCCCAGAGAAACATTTTTTCTACCATTTCCGAGCTTTGCCACTTCTTTAGCGTTCCTTCAATTGCAATTTTTTGCGAAAGAAAGCTCACCTCTCCGTTTGAATATCGTAGATATTTGCTCTCTATGCTGCCTTTATCAACAAACACATTTGGCTCATTAGTGCAGCCGTTCATACTGGGAAATCCATACTCAGTAAACCATATTTTTTTCATTTTTGGTTGCCATTTCGTTTTACTACCACATGGATTTATGTGAGTTTCACTCCACCATTTTGCTATGTTTTTCCACGCATACCTGCTGTCGTTATACTTTACTCTTTCAGGCTCACCCTTTGAGTAATCATAGAAATAATCATACCCCACTCCACTGCTCCAACCGCCCATTACATCTTCCGCAGAATAGCCAAAAGGAGGCTCTGGACCATCAGTCAGTGGAAAATAAGCATCTATGCCAACAACGTCGATGTACTCTGAAGACCACAGTTCATCCATATTATACCAACCATCATATGAATGGTATTCACTCCAATCAGCAGCGTAAGTTACCGTTACTTCTTTTCCAAGCTGAAGTTTTATTCGCTTTGCAAGCTTAACTAGCTCTATAACGGCAGGGTAATTACCTTGTTCATCTCTAATTTTGGTAAGCCGCACAAGTTCAGAACCGATGATAAACCCTTCCACTTTAGTTTGTTTGGCAATGCTTGCATAATGCTCTATAAATTTGTTATATTGATTCTCAAAAAAATCACTTATATCCCCAGGAGTCCCGCTCAATTTTCCTCGCCACTCTTTGTTCTTTGTGTCAAGCAAGGGCATTGGATAGAGCATCACCTTGTAGCCTCTGCTGCGTAACTCTTCTATATATCTTATCAACGCTGCATCACTAACTGTGCCACCATACATTGGGTTTCCACTCGCATCTTTTGAAATTAGCTGAGCATTATCTCTGGTTACACCCCCTACTTGCCAATCATCAGGTAATATTGCGGAATCATCTTGAAATTCAACTGCAGGATATATTTTACAATCTTTAATGTTCAGATCATTCACAAACCAATTGACTACTACCGATACCCTCTCAACATTTGGCAAATCTTCTTTTAATTGATCCAAAGAAAGCATTGCATCGCTCTTTTTAGTGTGGTTGTTGTGATTTACCCTTTGCGCCAGCCCATATGGGATATATTGGTTGCTGCTTATTTTCTCTTGCGCGATTTTCTTCTGTATTTTTGTATCATACACAAATTCTCCTGAGCCTGGTATAATATTGATATTTCGAATATTTTCTGCTATTGAAAATCCACTAGGCTTTAATGCAGTTTGCACTTCAAATGTGAATATCGGGACGCGATTGTTATAGTCTGCTAGAAGAAAATTCTTGATGACTATGTAAGATATTCCCCTATAAGCCGGCATGTTTCCTTCACCTTCAATTGATGACATAAATGGATCAGGATTTTGGTCTTCTGCACCGCGGTAAAAAGTATAATCTATTTCATCAAAGCTAAGTGATGTTGTATCTGCCCAGATTCTGTTTAATTTTTCTACTTTCCCCTTGCAGATCGCAATTGCAAGCGTTGCATAGTAATTATATGTAACGTTCATACCTCTTCCAATTTTACTTTTGGTGGTTATCGCCTCTTCTTTTATTGGCTGTGACCAAATAATGTTCCCTGCAACACGAGCAGTGCCATAGATAATTGGGATCGTTCTGCCGTAGGTTGAGGTTTGAACCTGCAGATTCTTTAGTCTCGCTCCATGCGTTACTTTCTGTTCTGCATCCAAACCAAATATTGCACCATCGAGCTGTGCACCAAGAAGAGCACCTAGTTCTGAGCCGATAATCTGGCCAATTGGCCCAAAAATGCTGCCTGCTTGACCAAAAATTGATGATAAAACTATTGTGGACATAATGATCCTCCTTTTGATAGATTTTTTTGAAATTGTTGAGAAAGATCCAAGTGTCACGCTACTTGGATGACACCTATAACCTTGTCATCCCAGTGCGTGACACTGGGATCAAGGAATTTTGATTGGACAACGAGTTGGTAAGTGTAAAGGTAGCTAATCTTATGTTAAAACACAACGTTTTTAATGGGATTGCGTGAAGACTGGATTCCAGTATCAGCTACTTGCATGACACCATCCTTTTTTCTGGATCCAAGTAGTCAAGGCACTGGGATGACAAAAACGGTACAGTCCGCGGTAGCGCGTAACGCTGGAATCTAGTACCTCATTCTCTTGTCATCCCAGTGCTTCCTCCTTTGTCATCCCAGTGCTTGACACTGGGATCCAGGAATTTTAATTGTAAGCAAGCACACTGAGTTGATAAGTATAAAAATGGCTGAAAAATAAACATTTTTGATGAGGTCACATAGAAAGCTGGATCCCAGTGTCAAGCACTGGGATGACACCCTTCCCTGGTGGACTCAAATCACAATGTTTGTACAGTTGTGCATAGGATGACGCAGATTAAGAATAAAAATCAAGGAAATTCAATAACTTACAATAAATAGTTGAAGTTTTTAATTAAGAAAAGCACATGAGTAAATCGTGTAGCTATAATCATTGTAAGCAACAATGAAAAAGTGCGGAAGTAGAAATTTGGGTTGACAAAATAAGAAAAAATATAGTATATTAATAATATTGATATTAACTTGAACTAATTATGCCAGCAGTAGTAAATACACCAGACAACATACAAAGACCGTCAAAATTAAAAAAAGCAAAAGAAATTCTGCTAGCTCCTGTAAGGTGGCTAATCACAGGTTTATTTATAGTATTACTTATAATGCTCATTATCTCGGCCCTAGTCTTTATTCTAGCCTTCATGGCATTGGATAAACTGTATCATCTTGCAGGAGGCAAAGCACCAGAATGGTTAGAGCAAAGAGCTGAAGCATTTATGGAGGCAGCACGTATTCCACAAACAACGCATGATACTGATGTAAATGATGCAATTAATATTAACGTTCAAAAGCTAAAAGAAAACTACGGTGAGCCTGATATTGATGATAAGTTTATAGAGGAAATAGAAGGATTTATTGATCAGTTAGAGTGCATAGCAAATGGCACACAAAAAGCTGCAGATAAAGATCAACTTACAGAAGATGAGAAAAAACATGCACTTGAGTGCTTGAAGCGTATAAAAAATAACCCTGGTACACATAGTGGAAGCGGGTTAACATTGAAGCAAGTTTTAAATTTAGTTTGGAAGGCTTGCAACGATCAAACTAGAGCAAATAATATAGCTATTAATACCCGCATATCACAGAGAAAATATCAACTGGTTAAACATTTAGTAGAATCGCAAACAGAATACGGAGTGCATGGTGGTCGTGGTTCAGAGGTTGTCCGGAAACAAGTAAATTCAAGCATATTCCCTCTTTAACATAACCCTACTCATAGCTAGGTATATGAAATTCTCAGTGGATGTTGTGAGTAAATCATACTCCTTCGATAGCCTTCTATTCCTATTAACCCAAGCAAAAGTCCTTTCTACAACCCATCTTCTTGGCTGTACTTTAAACCCTTGTTCTCTTGTTGGTAGTAGCTCAGGTGGCGTATCTTTGTGCACCCAAAATCTACATGGAGGCCTTTTAACAATTTCAATATCTATGTCATATTCTTCCTTTATGTGATTCTTTAAATTTCTTCCTTGGTATCCCATGTCAGCCCACATTTTTTTAACTTTAGTATATTTTGTTCTCATATTGTTTAATGCTATTTTAATACCATCTCTATCATTTTCGTTAGCAGCGCCTACGTAACAACCTAGTATAAAACCCTGAGTGTCTGTAATTATATGCCTTTTTCTACCCTTTACTTTTTTACTTCCATCATAGCCTTTGATCCCCCCTTTTCTGTAGTCTTTACAGATTGACTATCTACTATACAGGCACTCGGCTGCTCATTCCTTCCTATTTTTCTTCTACTATATTTCATAATTCATTTTCTCAAAAATTCCCTGCTTCTTCCATTGCCTGAACTGCTCATACACAGTCTTCCATAGCGGAAAATCATTTGGTAAATACCGCCATTGACACCCTGTACGCAATACATAGAAAATTGCTTCTAATATTTCTCTTTTGCTATACTTTGGCGGCCTTCCTCCTTTCTTGTATGATACTCTGAAGTGTTTTTCTATTCTTGCCCATTCCCTTTCGCTTAGATCTGTTGGATACTTTTTTCTCATCTTTACCCCGTACTAAAATTTCAGATATTATAGCCTTTTACTTGTTTCCGGACAACCTCTCAAGTGCATGTTTTACTGGTACCTTCAACAGTATTGTCTCTTCCTTGTACACTTTTGAAGAGTTTTCCTTCTTGCAAAAAGCAGATAAGAATACTATAAAGCAGGAATTTGAAAATGAGCTGCAAAAAAAGGGAGAAGAACTATTTAATCAGCTTTCCAATGATAAAGAAAAAAAAGAAGTTGCAGAAGCCTTAAGTAATCCTTCTACAAATTTCTTTTCAAGCTATGTAGAGTCATTTAAAAACCACTCTGCACGTGCAGTTTTAGGTGATAAAGAATGCGACAAATTAGTTAAAACTCATCTTAGTAATCTTCAGTACAATAGCACAATATCTTGCTTTACCTAAAGTAATCACTTAACTAACGGCAAAGTGATACCATGCTGATTCATATATTTTCCTTTCATATCATCATATGATTTCTCGCATTCACTTTCGCCGCTTAAAAATACGAATTGGCATGCGCCTTCATTAGCGTAAATTTTCGCAGGAAGTGGAGTGGTGTTTGAGAATTCGAGTGTAACATGACCTTCCCATCCAGGTTCTAAGGGAGTAACGTTTACTATAATTCCACATCTTGCGTAAGTTGATTTACCAACACAAATGACCAGTACATTCCTTGGTATACGAAAATATTCCACTGTACTTGCAAGCACAAAGCTATTTGGTGGAATTATGCATACGTCTGTTTCTTTATCTATAAAACTATTCTCAGAAAAATTTTTAGGGTCCACGATAGCTGAATTAACGTTAGTAAAAATTTTAAATTTATTATCCACTCTTGCATCGTAACCATAAGATGATAGTCCGAAAGATATAACACCTTTGCTGCTTTTGTGATTCACAAAAGGTTCTATCATTCCAAAATTTTCAGCTTTTTCTCTTATCCATTTATCTGGCATAACTGCCATAACTGTTCCTTAAAGTTGTGTAATACTTACAATAATATAAAATAAAATTTAAATGTAAACTGTAGCTTTTGTCATGCAAGTAGCTTGTATCAAATCACAATGTTCGTACAGTTATGCGCATGGCGCTGGGATGACAATGGATTATTAACTAACAAATTGTACTTCGTCACATGGTAAACGATGTCATTCCAGTCTGGAATCCAGAAAACTTACCAGGTAATAAGAACTGGATCCCAGTGTCTGGGCACTGGGATGACATCCTCCTAGTGAAAATTGCTCTCAAATCACAATGTTCGTACAGTTATGCGCATGGCGCTGGGATGACAATGGATTATTAACTAACAAATTGTACTTCGTCACATGGTAAACGATGTCATTCCAGTCTGGAATCCAGAAAACTTACCAGGTAATAAGAACTGGATCCCAGTATCTGGGAACTGGGATGACACCCTCCTAGCGGAAATTGCTCTCAAATCACAATGTTCGTACAGTAAGCTGCTTGCAGACACCATTGTTACAATGTTCATGCAATTAAAATAGCGGTAATTGGATTAGCTATAGGTCAATCACAAGAGAAAATCAAAGCTTTTCAGTTTGATTTTTTGTTACAATAATTAGATTTATGTTCTTAACTAAAAATAATGCTTAGAAACTTTCTCCTGATTTTTGTATTCGTATTATTCACGCCGCTGTCAAATGCTGATGCCAGGAAATACATCAGAATTGTTGGATCTTCAACCGTTTTTCCTTTTATCTCGTTTATAGCCGAGGAGTTCAATCGTGTATTCCCTTTTAAGACTCCAGTTGTGGAATCAATAGGAAGTGGATCAGGGTTCAAAATGTTTTGCTCAGGAATAGGGGAAGACACGCCAGACATCACCACTTCATCTCGCCCTATGAAGGAAGTAGAAAGAGAACTATGTAAAAGGAATAAAATTAATGAAGTGATAGAGATCATCATTGGCTATGATGGAGTTGTCATTGCAAATTCAAATCAAAGCCATAGATTTGATTTCACAAAAAAGGACTTATTTGAAACTTTATCTGCATATTCTCAAGAAAATGATAAATTAGTAAAAAATAATAAGAAGTTTTGGTCTAATGTAAATCAAGCCTTACCAAAAACAGAAATTGAAATTTATGGTCCACATCAAAATACAGGCACATACGAAACTTTGGTTAATTCTATTATGCTTGATCAATATTCATGCATGAACTCAAGAATTTTCAAAGAGAATTACAAAGATCAGGAAGAAAGAAAGAAAGCATGTGGTAATATAAGGGATGACGGAAGGTATATAGAAGTTGGAATTAATGAAAACATAATAATACAAAAATTGAAAAGTAACAAGAATGCCTTAGGGATATTTAGTTTTAGCTTTTTAATGAGGAATCAAGATAAAATACAAGGGAGCACAATTGCAGGAATTGAGCCAACTTACGAAAATATATCATCGGGAAAATATATATTAGCAAGACCTCTATACCTTTACATAAAGAAAGAACACCTGGATACTGTTGATGGATTAAGAGAATTCATTAAAGAAATTATAGATTCGATCGGCATTGAAGATGGGTACCTATCTAGGCTTGGTCTGATCCCACTTTCAAGTGAAGATATAAAGAAAGCTTCAGCAAAGGTTTATGATATAACGTGACGGCAACACTTTTTTTATATTCTTTGTTCTAGCGGTGCGCACAACTGTACGAACGTTATGATATAAAAGTAATTTTTACTAAGAGAGGTGTCATTCCAGTCTGGAATCCAGCTTTCCATCCAAGAGCCAGTGCCTCTTTCTTGTCATCCAAGTACCCTCTTCTTGTCATTCCAGTGCTTGACACTGGAATCCAGCCTTTTCATAATCATCAAAACGTTGTATTTTAACATAAAACGGCTACTTTTATGCTTACCAACTTAATAAAATTCCTGGATCCCAGCGCGCCGCGCTGGGATAACAATGGATTACTGATTAACAGCTTTTTGCATTATTGCAATACTCAGAAACAACTGGGTCCGAGCTTTTCGTATTTGGGCTTTCTGATTTCTCACAAACCTTAGCAATACCAGCACCTATTAATATAACTGCTGCTAAAACTGTTAAAGCCAGTGCAACTGCAGGATACGCTAGCACATAGGCTGCAACAGCACCAACTGCGCATAGTCCACCAACACCTAGAGAAATCTTCCCTTTGTGTTCACTCCAGAAGGTTGTTTCGTTCTTTTCTGGGGTTTTGTTGTCTGCAGTCAGTGCAGAGTTTTCGGTGTCTTGACCTAGATCAGTGTCATCCATAAAAGCATTAAATTCATCATTCTCAAACAAATCATGATTGATTTCTTGTGAAAATCGAGTCGCATACGCTTTATCCCATGCTATCTGATCATCAGTCTTGGCATTATCTAGTGTATCTTTACTAAGTTTTTCCTCAAATTCTTGAATCAAATCTTGAAAGCATTGCTCACCTACTCCAGGTATTTTAGCAAGATATTTTTGTGCCCTTACAAGTTTACTCATTACATAGTTATTTCCATTGGGCTCGAACCCAAGGAGCCCTGGAGAAGCAGCATCAAACATTAATTTAAAGCTTTCTTTTATCTTTTCCACATCTTCTTGGTTCAATTCTCTATCATAGTTAATCATCAGAGGACAAACTAAAAGGGCATCTATGCTTCCATCATTCCAATATACCCCTAGCTCTAAAACCCTTGCTGCATTTTCACCACAATTCTCTAATGCTGCTTTAACTTGATCAATATCAAGGTTTTCTATTGCTTCTTCTAAGTTGGAACCAAGATCCATTACCCTCTTGTGCTCTTCCATTTCTTGAATAACTTTTCCAAGAACAGGTCCGTTATTAGAATCGTTGGTCCTTTCTTGCAGGCCTCTAAGCATATTTATTGTGTTAACACTATCACCTCTTGCTAGATCGTATTCTGTATTACACAAAAAATCACGAGTTTTTTGATCAGCTTCCTTCCAAATTTGTTCAATGATCTCTACTTGAGCTTTAATTGTAATGCTACAACACATAACAAAATCTAAAATTGTACCTTTGTCACTAGTCAAAGTCCACTCGTGGCTCAAAACTGCTTGTATATCATTATGTTCATTATTGTCGAGTACGTTCTGGACTTCCTGAAAATTGCCATTCCGGACTGCCTGTCTTAATGAATCTAGAATTTCTTCTTGTGCATTAGTTAATTCAACCATATCTTACCTCTAATAAAAATTTAATTATCACACATATTTACAAGTAAATCAAGTATACTGTTAATAAAGGCCAACAAAATGCTTGACGTTAGAGTAGCTTTTATGGCTTTGTATAGCGAGGAAGTAACTCTATGAAAAATCATCAACGTTTACAAACTTTACGTTCAATTGCATTTATTGTGGGAATATTCCTATTGCTGTTTAGCTTAGCAATGCTTATTCCTGCTATTACTAATAAATGTCTCAGCTACAAATGGAAAAATTTCCTCGCTGGATTCATAATTACCTGCACATCTGGCGCAATTTTTATTTTACTCGGTAAATTAAGTAGATTGCATGGAATGCCAGCAATTTTTGCGATTACTAGTTGCACCTGGATTGCCTTGTCTCTGTTTGCAGCTATTCCTTTCTATTTTGATAATCTGAGCTATGTTGATGCATTGTTTGAAACGATATCTGGCATCACAACCACAGGGGCAACTATATTTAATGATATTGAAAAACAATCTCCAGGAATATTGCTGTGGAGAGCAATGCTACACAACATGGGGGGTTTTGGTGTAATAACTATAGGAATTGCAGTGTTTCCTATGCTCAAGATTCTCAGCCTAAATAATTTACTTTATTCTGAATATTCAGATGCTACCAAAAGGAAGTTGCCGAACACGCGAAGCGTAGTGATTCATGTTACAGCAATATATTATGGCCTAATTTTGTTATGTATATCTTCCTATTATCTAGCTGGTATGCCACTGTTTGATGCAATATGTCACGGAATGTCCGCCGTATCAACTGGTGGATTTGCTAACTATAATGATTCTATAGGGCACTATAATAACCCTATGTTAGAAGTCATAACGATCATTTTTATGATTTTGGGTTCTCTGCCTTTTCTTAGCTATTTAAAAATTATAAGACGGTTAGACATTTGCTATGATGAACAGGTCTCTTACTTTGTTAAGATAGCTACTATCTCATCTTTATTTGCTTGTTTTTGGTTGTATAAAAATGTTGATTTAGGAGTGTCATTATCATTTAGATGCAGCACATTTACCATCACTTCCTTGATTACGTCAACTGGTTATGCAATCTGTAGTCATATAGATTGGAGTTTCATTTCAGTCTTAGCTTTTTTTCTAACCTTTGTTGGTGGATGTAGCGGTTCTTCAAGTGGTGGTGTCAAAATCTTTCGTTTGATCATTTTTCTAAGATCTATAGAAAATCACTTTCGCCTTTTATTGAACCCAGGCGCAGGCAATAGGGTAAAATTCAATGGAAAAACCCTGGAGAATGATGAAGTTCACTCTGTCTTTATATTTTTTGCAATTTTCATGTTAACGTTTACCATTTCATCAATAGTGATGTCTTACTTAAGCAATGCAGACTTTATAACTAGCATCAGCTCAGTCTCTGCAACGCTTACAAACTCTGGCCCGGGATTTAGTAATTTAATAGGTCCTTCGGGTAATTATTCCTCTTTCAGTAATGAAGTAAAATTATTTCTATCGTTTTTAATGCTGCTTGGCAGACTTGAAATATTGCCAATCTATTTTTGTATAGGCAATTTATTCTTATTTAATAGAAAGAAATAGTTGGTGAAGTTGTGAAATTTGATATTATAGCTAAACTGACTTACGACAATTTGAAAAACCGTCATTCCGCTACTCGTTAGCGGAATCTATACCGCGAATAAATCTACAACTGTACGAACATTGCAATATGGCACATAGTAAACGATGTCATTCCAGTGCTTGACACTGGAATCCAGCTTCTATGCAACCTCATCAAAAACATTCATTTAGTGTAAGATCAGCTACTTTCCATACTAGTTTACAAGCAAACTTTTCTGGATCCCAGTGTCAAGCACTGGGATGACATCATAGGGGCTTGTATCTTGTCAAAAGCATCTAATGTTTTAAGCTTATGCATTAGATGGAGAAGGGAAGAACTTTGTAAATTGCCCTAGATACAAAATCTGTGTTTTAGAAAAGAGCTCCCTTCTCAAAAGTAGAGGCTGGACGGTATCGTAGAAAGACCTAAATGGTTCTAATTCTGTATTCACAAGGTTAGCCTTACTTTTCATTTTAAATGGTAACGTATGAGGTTATATATGATCAACAACTTTTTAGGTATAGACATATCAAAAGATCGCTTTGATATTTTTCTCTCATTTATAAGTAAAAAAGGAAAACGTGAAACTAGGAAAAGGAGCTTTAAGAACGATGATCATGGGTTTCAAGGTCTGCTGAGCTTTCTACAAAAACATAATATAGAACAAGTAAAAGCCTGCATGGAAGCTACTGGTTGTTATAGTGAAGCTCTGGCTGAATTTCTACACAATGCTGGACATTTTGTTAGTGTTGTAAATCCTTATTGTATTAAGTCTTATGCAAGGAGTAAGCTTGTACGACAAAAGAATGACCAGATTGATGCAGAGATTATTGCAGATTATTGCCAAAGACAGGAACCAACTCGCTGGACACCACCTTCTTCTGAAAAGAAAAAATTAAAGCATCTTTATCGTTGCTCAGCTGCATTAAAAGATGGATTAACATTCGTAAATAATCATTTAGAAAAGAAGGAGAGACTGCCTGAAGAAGTTGCAAATGCTTGGGAAAACCTTGCAGTGAACATAGAACAATCAATAGAAACAATAAAAAACTCCATACGTGAACTATTAAAACAGCACAAAGAGTTGTTGGAAAACTTTCAACTCTTATTGACTATTCCAGGAATAGGAGAGGAATCAGCAATAGCTATTTTAGCTGAAATTCCTGACATAAAAGCTTTTATAAATGCCAGACAATTGGCAGCATATGCTGGAACTATACCACGAAATATAACATCAGGATCATCTGTATATGCCAAGCCCAGATTAAGTAAATCAGGTTCACGAACATTGCGTAAGGCAATATATTTTCCCGCTATAGTAGCTAAAAATCACAACCCTATTATTGTGATTTATTGCGAGAGGTTAAAAGAGAAAGGCAAGCATAATATGGCAATTGTGGGAGCTGCAATGCGTAAGTTACTTCATGTAGTTTTTGGTGTTTTAAGTTCAAAAAAGGCCTTTGATCCAGATCATATCAAGAACTATAGAACTAGGAGGTTGACTGAAGTTTAAAATCAAAAATTGAATGTAGTTGGTTAGTGAATATGTGTACCACTATAACTCTTTAAACTTAAACTAAATTCAACTTTTTTCGGCAGCCCACCAGGAAAAAAAGATATCTGTCTTTCCTCTAATTGTGTAATCACAAACTGTCCTAAAAAATTACCTAAACTATCTACTAAAGTGTGTGGGATCTGATCTTTTTCAGCTTCTTTCATATTCTTTAGTTGATTTAGCCCCTTAAGACTATTAAGGTAAATGGTTATTTCTAGCTCTATATTTTCTACTCCTTGTCCTATGTTTTGAAGTGACGGCATTACATCAATACATTCAATTACGCTCCAGCGATTCTTTTTGTTATACTTTAAACTTGTTGGAACAAACTTATATGGACCAAAAGATAACATTTTTATATTTTTCTCGTTGACTTACAAGACGGTATCTACTCGGATGACATCATAGGGGCTACTTGGATGACACCATCTGCCACCTGCAAATTGCAATGTTTGTACAGTTGTGGGCGGTATAGCTATAGATAGTATTAGCTATTTAATAAAAAGATCGTAGCTAAACCAAGAAATATAAAAGCTGAGAGAATATCAGTTGTTGCCGATGTTAGGATTGAAGAAGAAACGGCAGGGTCAGAGTTTAAACGGTGAAGCATTATAGGAATGAAAGTTCCGATGAACGTTGCAATAATTGACATCATAATCATGGAGACCACAAAAATCATCTCCACTTTGAAGCTGTGAAACCTTATTGCTAACACTACTAATGAAATAGTAGATAAGATCACCCCGTTTATAAGACCTATTAAAAATTCTTTCATCAGTATTCTTTTTGCATTTTGCTCAGTTAGATATTTTGTTGCGATTGCCCGGATGGTTAGCGTTACTGTTTGGGATCCTGCATTTCCGCTCATTGATGCAATTATCGGCATGATTATTGGCAGTACTATAAAACTTTTTATTACATCATCGAAAAAGCCAACTACTATGGAACACATTGTTGCAGCTAAGAGGTTAAACAGTAACCAAGGTAGCCTTTTAATTATAGTTTTATGTATAGGGGCATTTATATCGGCTTTAGAAGATACACCGCTTATTTTGAGTACATCCTCTTCTGTTTCTTGTTGAACAACTTTTATCACATCTTCAATTAAGATCACACCAATAATTTTACCATTCTTATTTACTACCGGAGCCGATAATAGAGAGTAATCTTTAAATATTCTTGCTACTTCCTCTTGGTCTATTCCAGTTTTAATGATTTTTATGTCATGATCCATTATCTCTTTTATTATTGTGTCTCCTGAGTGAGATATTACCTTATTTAAATTAACACTGCCTATAGGCTCTAATTTTGAGTTGATAATGAATATCTGGTGAAATTTTTCTGGTATTTTTTTATAGTTGCACACAAATTCTGTCAGTTGATTTATTGTCCAATAATATGGAGCTATAACCATATCTTTATGTATTAACCTTCCTGCACTTTCTTCTGGATATGATAGCAACTCCTCTACCGATTTCTGAGTTTTGCTGGGCAAATAGTAAAGTATATTTTCTACAGACTTTCTATCTAAATCTTTCACTATGGTTACTATATCTTCTACATCAAGGAGCATTAGTAACTTTGCTGTATTTTCTATTCCCAATGTTTCTATGATCTCTATTTGTAAATCTGGCACTACATGCACTAGGGCATCACTTAACAAATGTTGATCGAGGATATTAACTAATTTCTCCCTGTGATCACTGATTGAAGTAGATAAAAAATAAGCTAACTGAACGCTATCTATCGTTTTTACAATACTACGAACATTCTCTAGCTCCTCGTTATCAAGTGACTCTATTAAGTCATCAATAGCCTTTTTGTCTAAACCATAATGGGAACTTATTTCAATATTCATTACTTTACCTTGTTTTTTAATAAATATACGCGCTTGATTTCTTTAAACATTAAAGTATAATGAAATTATTTAAATTAACTATCATATGGTTAAATTTCTATTTTGTTTACTGTTATTGTTATTGATAGTAAATATATTAAAATCTAAAGTATAATGAAAACTTATCCAGAAATTCTTGAACACTTTCAAAGCTTAAATAAAAGTATTTCTCTTATCAGGAGGTGTCTTTGACATAGAAAAATTAAAGTTGCGTCTTGAAGAGCTTGACTCCCAAGCGTCGAATGATGACCTATGGCAAGATAACCAAAAAGCACAAGAAGTTTTAAAAGAACGTTCTAAAATTAAGAATGACGTAGAGTCGTTTTTAAAACTGGAAAGCGATTACAACGATGCCATCAGCTTAATGAAGTCTGCTATTGATGAAAATGATGAAGAATTTTTCTCTGAAGTTGAAAATGAATTAGCTAAGCTAGAGAAATTAATCAAGTGTAAAGAAACAGAGTCCTTATTTACTGGTGAAGCAGATAATAATAACTGCTTTTTAGAAATCCACTCAGGAGCTGGCGGAACCGAGAGCAATGATTGGGCTGAAATGCTGATGCGCATGTATATAAGGTGGGCAGAAATTTATCACAACTTTAAAGTTGAAGTTGTAGAAAAATTAGAAGGAGAGTCAGTTGGTATAAAGTCTGCAATGATAAAAATCGTTGGAGAAAAAGCTTATGGGTGGGCAAAAAGTGAAAGTGGAATTCACAGGCTGGTTAGAATATCGCCATTTGATGCAAATGGTAAACGTCATACCAGTTTTGCAAGTGTAGGAGTAACTCCAGTGATCGAAGATTCAATTGATATTGCTGTGGATGAAAAGGATCTAAAGATCGACACCTACCGTGCTTCCGGAGCAGGCGGTCAGCATGTGAACAAGACTGAAAGTGCGGTACGCATTACGCATATTCCAACTGGTGTTGTAGTTCAATGCCAAAATGGTCGTTCTCAACACAGAAATAAAGATGAGGCGTTAAAATTACTTAAAGGACGTTTATACCAAATTGAACTGGAAAAAAAAGAACAGAAAATGGCTGAAGAATATGGTAAAAAATGCGATATAGGCTGGGGCAATCAGATCAGATCGTACGTTATGCATCCATATCAAATGGTGAAGGATTTAAGAACCGGACATGAAGTGGGCAATATAAATTCTGTTTTTGATGGTAATATAGATTGTTTCATAGTTAGTGTGCTTACTAAGAGGTTGTCCACAAACCAGTAAATCAAGCATATTCCCTACTTAACATAACTTTACTCATAGCCAGATATATGAAACTTTCAGTAGATGTTGTAAGTAAATCGTACTCCTTTGATAGCCTTCTATTTCTATTGATCCAAGCAAAAGTCCTCTCTACCACCCACCTTCTCGGCTGTACTGAAAATCCAGGATCCCGTTGTGGCAATAGTTCTAGTGGTGTATCTTTATGCACCCAAAACCTACATGGAGGCCTTTTGACAATTTCAATATCTATCCCATATTCTCTCTTTACGTAATCCTTTAAATCTTTTCCTTGGTATCCCATATCAGCCCACATTTTCTTAATATTGCTGTATTTTTCCTTCATATTGTCCAATGCCATCTTCACCCCATCTCTGTCATTTTCGCTTGCAGCTCCTACATAGCAACCAAGCACAAATCCTTGAGTATCTGTGATTATATGTCTTTTTCTCCCCTTTACCTTTTTCGCACCATCATAACCTTTGACCCCCCTTTTTCCGTGGTTTTTACCGATTGACTGTCCACTATGCATGCGCTCGGCTCCTCATTTCTTCCCATTTTTGACCTACTATATTTAGTGATATCATAGTTCATTTTCTCAAAAATTCCCTGCTTTTTCCATCTTCTAAACTGTTCATGCACAGCCTTCCACGGCGGAAAATCGTGTGGTAAATAGCGCCATTGACATCCTGTGCGCAGTATATAAAGAATTGCATTTACTATCTCACACTTACTGTATTTTGGTGGCCTTCCTCCTTTCTTGTATGATACTCTGAAGTGTTTTTCTATTCTTGCCCATTCCCTTTTACTTAAATCTGTTGGATATTTTTTCCTCATCTCTTACCTCAATATTCTTTCTTTATATACTACGTATTCCTTGGTTTGTGGACAACCTCTTAGAGGTTGTCCGGAAACAAGTAAAAGGCTATAATATCTGAAATTTTAGTACGGGGTAAAGATGAGAAAAAAGTATCCAACAGATTTAAGTAAAAGGGAATGGGCAAGAATAGAAAAACACTTCAGAGTATCATACAAGAAAGGAGGAAGGCCGCCAAAGTATAGCAAAAGAGAAATATTAGAAGCAATTTTCTATGTATTGCGTACAGGGTGTCAATGGCGGTATTTACCAAATGATTTTCCGCTATGGAAGACTGTGTATGAGCAGTTCAGGCAATGGAAGAAGCAGGGAATTTTTGAGAAAATGAATTATGAAATATAGTAGAAGAAAAATAGGAAGGAATGAGCAGCCGAGTGCCTGTATAGTAGATAGTCAATCTGTAAAGACTACAGAAAAGGGGGGATCAAAGGCTATGATGGAAGTAAAAAAGTAAAGGGTAGAAAAAGGCATATAATTACAGACACTCAGGGTTTTATACTAGGTTGTTACGTAGGCGCTGCTAACGAAAATGATAGAGATGGTATTAAAATAGCATTAAACAATATGAGAACAAAATATACTAAAGTTAAAAAAATGTGGGCTGACATGGGATACCAAGGAAGAAATTTAAAGAATCACATAAAGGAAGAATATGACATAGATATTGAAATTGTTAAAAGGCCTCCATGTAGATTTTGGGTGCATAAAGATACGCCACCTGAGCTACTACCAACAAGAGAACAAGGGTTTAAAGTACAGCCAAGAAGATGGGTTGTAGAAAGGACTTTTGCTTGGGTTAATAGGAATAGAAGGCTATCGAAGGAGTATGATTTACTCACAACATCCACTGAGAATTTCATATACCTAGCTATGAGTAGGGTTATGTTAAAGAGGGAATATGCTTGAATTTACTTGTTTCCGGACAACCTCTACTATAAAAGAAATGAAAATAAGAATTCAAGAAAAGTTTGGTTTGAATATCAGCAAATCTACAGTACACCGTAATATGCAAAGAATGAAATTCTCATATATCACATCAAGACCACGCAGCATAATGGTCTGTTCTAGGCTGTTGGCTAGACTTTGCCTAAGTTGGATTTTCACCAACTGTATTCTAAACGCTTACTTGGCGCACCCATAACAAAAATGCCTGAAAAACGTTAATAATTATACACTATTATTAATAATTATTCAATTATATTTTTAAGTATTACAATTTTTGAAGCTAATGGATTTAATCGCAAAGCCATAGGATGACAGAAATTTAATGATCCAGGATATACTCCTTTGTTAAGGGAGATTGAGCATTTTCGAATATTTCTTGAGTGCTTCCAGACTCAACAATTCTGCCATTATGAAAGAAAATTACACTATCAGATAACTTTTTAGCTTGCTTCATTGAATGAGTCACCATAATTATAGTAAATCTTAATTTCAGCTCTTGTATAAGATTTTCGATTGCATTGGTTGCCATTGGATCAAGAGCAGAGCACGGTTCATCCATTAATAAAATAGTTGGCTTCACTGCAATTGCGCGAGCGATGCATAGCCTCTGTTGTTGGCCACCGGATAAATTGAGTGCGCTATCTTGCAATCTGTCCTTCAATTCTTCCCATAAACCAACCTTGGTTAAACTATTTTCCACCATCTCATTCAATTTTTGCTTATCCTTCGCCATACCATGCAATTTTGGCCCATAAGCAACATTATCATATATTGATTTTGGAAAAGGATTTGGCTTTTGAAATACCATACCAACTTTTGCTCTAAGTAGTACAACATCCATATCGCGTGAATATATATCACCCAGCCCATCGATATCTAATTCACCAACAGTTTTGCAACCTGGTACATAGTCATTCATACGATTAAAACAACGCAAAAATGTTGATTTACCGCACCCGGATGGTCCGATAAAAGTAGTAACTTTTCTTTTATAAATATTCAAATTTATATCGAATAAAACTTGCTTAGAGCCGTACCAGAGATTTAAATCTTTAACAGAGGCACGTGTATTGCTCATATCACATCCTGCATTGAATAGAGCCCCGGAATTTCTCTTTTATTTTCGTATAGCCATACTGCTGCTTGAACAGCTCCTCTAGCAAATGTTGTGCGATCAATTGCTTTGTGGTTTAGTTCTATCCGTTCATCAGAATTAACAAACATCACGCTGTGATCTCCTATTACTCCACCTCCACGAGATACTGCAAAACCTATTCCCCCCTTTTTCCTTATGTTTGAACCACTATGTAAATATTGATTGGACTGAAAATCCACTTTTGAAGCGTTAGCAATTGTTTTGCCAAGTTCTATAGCTGTTCCAGATGGTGAATCCTTTTTTAAGTTATGATGCATTTCCCAAATCTCAACGTCATATTCATTACCTAAAAGCTCAGCAGCTTTTTTTACCAATTTCAGCAACACATTAACCCCAACACTCATATTTGCTGACCACAATATTGGAACTTCAGCAGCATACTCTTTTAAATCGACACCTTCTATTCCAGTTGTGCCACTAACCAGCGGTGTTTTAAATTTTACAGCTGCTTTAAGGCAGTCTAACATACATTCTTTAGTTGTAAAATCTATTACAACGTCGGATAACTCAAATACGTCACTGATAGAACTTGTAACCTTGATTCCTAGATTGGCTATAATTGGTCCAATATCTGAATCTATGTACTTACTGCCTGAACGGGCAACAGCACCTGCTATTTCCACTTTGGTATTTGTAATTAATTCATTGAGTATTTTCTTGCCCATTTTGCCTAAGCAGCCTATTACTCCAACTCTGATTTTCATAAAGCTTTCTAGCGTTTATTAAGAATATTAGGCCTTTTTTTAAGCTCTGTCACTTCTGATCTATATTCTATAGCTGTACGAACACTGCAATTTGGGTCTACCAGATCCCAGTGCCTTGACCACAACTATTGCAATATGGTACATAGTGAACGATGTCATTCCAGTCTGGAATCTAGCCTTTCTGCAATCTCATCGAAAACGTTTTTCTATGCTAGTTTGCTTGCTTACAAGCAAACTTTTCTGGATCCCAGTGTCTGGGCACTGGGATGACAGGAGAAGGTACTGGGATGACAAGAATAGGGCACTGGGATCTAGTGGGCTCAAACTACAATGTTTGTACAGCTGTGATCTATATTCTATAGCTGAATAATTTAACAATTCAAAATGAATACATATCCTATTGAGCTCTATATTACATACCAGGTTGCTTTGCCTTTTCCATGCTGAGTGATGTGATTACTCTTTACGAGATTAGATACGTGCTTCTTTAAGGTATTGCAGTTTGCTTTAGTAATATTTTCCAAATCCTTAATTGTAAGACGTCCATGTTTGCTGAGTAGTGCTAATACTTTAGCAGAAAGTGGTGGTAAATAGAGATTTAACACTTTTTCATGTGACACCTTTTGTTCAAGATGAAATTTTTGCTTTTGTAGTGACCTTAAAAAGAATATAAGCCATGGATTAAAATCATAGCTGCTCGTCTTCAAGGATTGTTGAGTACGACGTAAAGCTAAGTAATAACTCTCCTTGTTACCTTCAATTACACTTTCAAGAGAGCTGTAAGGTACGTATGTATACCCTAACTTTAGCAGTAAGAAAGTTGTAAGAATACGTGATAACCTTCCATTTCCATCTTGAAAGGGGTGGATAGCCAAAAAAGTAACTATAAAGATGCCAATAATTAATAGAGGGTGTAACGATTTCACCTCTAATTGCTGGCTAGTCCAATAAATAAGTTCTTGCATTTGTGTTGCTGTCTCAAATGGAGAGGCTGTTTCAAAAACTATGCCCAAGCTTTTTCCAGATTCATCAAACGCTTCAACATGATTGGGGAATTTTTTATATTCTCCCATGTGCCTTTGATCTTTATATGAAAATTGTAAAAGCCAGATGTGAAACTGTTTTATAGTGTTTTCTGTAAATGGCATCTTGTTAAAGTTTTGAAATACTTCTTCACACACATACGCATATCCAGCTATTTCTCGTTCATCTAGAGAACGAAATGAGCGTGTATCAAGTTTGGATAGTAATTGCTCAACTTCACGGTCTGATAATCTTGCCCCTTCAATACGAGTAGAAGAACCGATACTTTCAATTGCTGCGATTTTTTTGAGCATTTGTAAACGTTCTGGAGCTAAATTACCAAACAATTGCCATGCTCCTTTAAATTCATCAATTTCAGCAACTAATTTTAACATTTCAGGTGTTATTACAATTTTTGAAATGTCAAACATATCTGTATTTTTATCTAGTTATATTCAATTATATTCGAAAATATCCTATTAGCAAAGAATACTTGTGAGACACACACTAAAGAATGAATTTTGGTAGGCATAAAAGCAGCTATTTTATGTTAAAATACAACATTTTGATGAAATTATAAGAAAGGCTGGATCCGAGTAGTCAGCTACCCGTCAGTGCATGTTGAAAAATCATTTTATGATCTAAATCAGTTTTTTTACAGGTAACTTCTAAGCTTATCAATTTTTCCAAGATCTTCTTAAGTTCTGAAAGTTGCAAACTTTTCAAATGAGATTTAAAACTCTGCAATTGTTTAAAAAACAATGGAGGGCATAGCTGATCAATCGCAGCCTGCTCACTCATTCCACCTTGCACTGACAGCAAAACGGTTTCAAGGCGTAGGAAATAATTTGATATAATGCGAATTAGTGCTATCGGTGAAAAATTTTCTTGCGATATCAATGCATCAGAAATTCTAATGAAGCGCGACATATCTTTACTTGCTATGGCAGAGCATAAATCATCAAGTGTAGCATAGTCATTGCCGGAAGTTGAAAAGCATAATTCTATATCAGTAAGTTTTAGGTCTTTTCTCTCCCCTAAGTACAAAACTAACTTCTCAAGTTCTGAACATATAGGCAGCTTTCTATGGTTAAAATAAGACTGCAAATGATGAATTATCTCATTTGTGCATTTTATATCATTTTGTTTTAAGTAACTTGATATAATATCATAAAGATTGCTGTTGCTGTCTTTATAGCAAGCAATTACACCAAAAATTTTTGAACTCTCCATATAACTTTTGGTTGCAGAATTGTGTGGAAGATCAGTTGCTGTCATCATTACATAATGACCACTTGCGTTATAATCCAACACGTTTTTTAACTCTTTGGATATACCTCCACTCACATTTATCAGCTTAATTAATTTTTTGCTGGTAAACATCGAAATGTTTGCCAATTCAGAAAACAGTAAACCGGGTGACTTATTCACTATTGCAAAATCCATCACCTGAACTGAATACTCATCCAAACTGGCAATTATTTCTTGTACATAAAAATCAACCCTACTGTTATCACTTCCATGAATTAACACACCACTTAAAGCATCAGGTTTCTCTAGGAATCTTTTAACTTTGGATGGTGTAACCCTCATGCCACCTATATGATATCATTCTCATTTGACTGTACATGAGTATCCAAAGACTCTGAGTCTCCTTGTGCAATATTATGCACATCACCTGCTACATCATCTGACTCTTCTGTTTTTCCTGTAATATAATTATAAAATTTTTTCACAGGTTGAGATATATATTTGGAAAAAAATCCTTCTTCGCTCATATTGCTTACTCCATAAAACTAACAACTTATCATTAGCACATAAACAATAATATAGCAAATTGTGCTAAGATAGTGATGTTTTATAATGAGTATATTACAAAATTATTAACATTCGAGATTAAAATTAAGCCAACCTGCTTAATACTAGCCTTATAAAATAAGCGATAATTAAATATACGGCTGCAACAAGTATAATTGCAGGTCCAGTTAACAAATCAAAACTTGCAGATAACATGAGACCTGATATCCCAGAGATTACAGAAAAAACTGTTGCAACAATAATCATCTCCATTGGAGTTTTCGAAATGAGCCTTGCAGATGCTGCTGGTATTAGCAAAAATGCAGCAATGAGTAATATTCCTATTAATTGGGCAGCAATTGCTATAAATATAGCAAGAGTGATTAAAAATTCTAGTCTAACAAAGGTAACATTAATTTTTTCAACTACTGCTAAATCTTGATTAATTGAAATCATTAACCAATAACGCCATCTAAATATTAATATCAAAGTAACTACTGCAGAGGTTAAAAAAATCAATACTATATCACTTTGATCGAGCGTTAATATATCACCAAACAGTGAGCTAATAATACTATTATTGCCAGATGGAAGAAAAGACATAAGTATTAAACTCGATGATAAAACTACATTGGTAACAATGTTCAATATCGTATCAGCAGAATATAATCTGTTAAAATTAAGAGAAAGTAGTATAGCAAATGTAATTGCAATGAGCATTATGCTAAGCGATGGGCTAATCTTAAAGATCAAAGCAAGTGCAATACCAAGCAATGAAGAATGGGACAAACTATCACCAAGATAAGATAACCTTTGCCATATCATAAACGATCCTAAAGCGCCTGTTACTAGGCTAATTACGACTACTGCAACTAGACTGTTGATGAAAAAATCCTGGGTAAACATTTCAAACATGCTATATGGCTATTAGATAACTGACAACAAATCTATCTTCGGATATCAGAATATTATGGGTTCTGCATGCAGAACCTGTTGTCATAAATTCAAAATTTAAACCTTTTTGTTCCATAAGATAGGACTTCACTGAAGAACTTAGTATATTGCGTGTTTTACCAGTACCTATTATCAAAATTTCTATTTCCTCTGTTAAAAAAGATTTAAAATGTTCCTTGCTATTTATATCACTTTCTTTCAATTTAATCACCTTTTCAGGAAAAATTATAATTGAGCCATAATATTCTTGATTGTTTACCAAAAATTTTCCTTCCCTGTAACCATTTATAAGATTTTTATTCTCGGAAATTAAGGGCATAAAGTCAAACTATTAATTGAGTGTCACATACCCACCATTCTGGTTGCTTTTTTCCGATATTAACTGCAGCAGCTTTTGCATTTTCCTCACTATCGAATATTCCAAAACATGCTACACCACTGCCTGACATGCGAGAAAGTATAGAGCCTTCTTGTGACTCAAGTGTTGATATCACATCCTTAATTTCAGGTACAAGGCTTATTGCTATTTCTTGAAGATCGTTTCTCGTCTCTTTAAGAAACTTCAACAAATCCTTTTCAGCGTCATCGCTCCATTTAATTGGCTCAGAAAATTTTCCTTCATGTTTGGAAAATACCTCTGGTGTACTCAAAAACTTTTTTTTCGGTTTCACAAGCACCACATTCGTGGGTAAAGAGAACTTTTTTATGTGGCACAATTCTTCACCAATACCTCTAACAAAAACAGGCTTGCTATCTACACTTGCGGGAACATCAGCGCCAACGTTTAAGGCTATTTCATTTAAAATCGTCCTATCAATCTTCCACAGCTTCCCTAGCGTACGTACCACAGCTCCAGCATCTGAGGATCCGCTACCAAGTCCTGCAGCAATTGGTATGTTTTTTACAACCTTTACAGTGACTTTAGTGCGTACAGGAGCATGCCTAAGCAGCAGATTAACCGCTTTCATTACAGTGTTATATTGGTTATTTATTTTAGACTCGGAGTTTATAAATTCAACTGTAGAGTTATCGTATCTAGAATCCTTCTCACCTACTTTTATTTCCAAAAAATTAGAGAGATTAGCAAAGACAAATAAACCTTCAATCAAGTGATACCCTGTTTCTTTTTTGTCTACAACATGCAAAAAAAGATTGATTTTTGCAGGCGCCTTTACACAAAAACTTTTCATTATATATCTTCACTAAGATTATTTTTACATTATATGTATAATGCTATTCTAGTCAACTTTTATAAGGTTTTCGCACTTCTGATGAGATCAAATGCCATAAATCCTAATTTCTCTGTGTGGGTAAATGCATCTGCTGGTACAGGCAAAACAAAAATCTTAATAGACAGGGTATTGAGACTTTTATTAGAAAACAAAAGAAATATTCTCTGCTTAACGTTCACCAATGCTGCAGCAAACGAGATGGAGAATCGCATTCACAGCATACTCAGTAAGTGGGCAATATGTTCAGATAGTGTGTTGGCAGCAGATCTAGAACAACTAGATTTCTTTCCGATGTCATTCCAGCGCGTGACGCTGGAATCCAGTAAAAAAAAAGAATGGATCCCAGTGTCAAGCACTGGGATGACAAAGGAGAGTGCTGGGATAACGGAGGGATCCAGAAAAAATGAAGCACTTGATCGTCACTTAACAAGAGCAAGAAGGCTTTTCTCTGAACTGGAAAATCTTGGTCTAACTATACAAACCATACACGCTTTCTGTTACAAATTAATCTCCAGCTTTCCTATAGAAGCTGGCATTGCTCCAAATTGCACGCTGAGTGAATGTAAAGAATTACATTCCATCATATTCAATAAAGTGCTTCATAACGAAACTGTGCAGGATGATATCAACCTTATTGCAACTGAAATTGATGAAAATAAACTACGCGATTTGCTTTATACTTTATGTATAAAAAGATCGATATCAGCAAATGATTCGAAATATATCAAAGATAAATTGAGCGCCCCAGATGAAATTCATGACTTACAGAGTGAAACAATTGAGCACGTGGAAAGACTAGCCGAGATATTAAGTGAAGGCAGTAAAAGAGATCAGAGTTATAGTGCAATACTTTATTCTACTGTCATTCCAGTGCTTGACACTGGAATCCAGAAAAAAAGAACCAGTGTCAGCTACTCGGATGACACCGGAATAAAGTGGAATGACACCAAAATAGAAAACCTAGCCAAGGTATTTCTAAAATCAGAATCGCACGAAAAAAAGAGCATATCATCCATTGCAACAAAAAGTATTTTGGAGAAATTTAGAGATGCAGAGCAAATAATAGAGAGCGTTCAGAATGTAGTATTTACCCATATAAGAGACATGAACTCTTATCAAATATTCAAGAGAACCAGTAGCTTACTTGGTGTATTTAAAGTATATGTTGATTTATATAATAGTGAAAAATCAAAAAATGCACTGCTTGACTACAATGATATAATCAACTTAGCAACAAATCTTCTCAGCAATCCAAACTATAAAGATTGGATATTGTTTAACTTGGATCAAAAAATAGATCACATCCTTGTTGACGAGGCACAAGACAATAGCATCAGCCAGTGGAAAATTATAACAAATCTCTGCGATGAATTTTTTGCCGGTGATGATGAAAAGCGAACCTTATTTGTAGTTGGTGACGTAAAACAATCCATATACAGATTTCAAGGAGCAAATCCCCATCTATTCAACTATATGCAACAATACTTTCATACGAAAACTGGTGGTAGAGATTGGATATCATGCCAACTTGAAAAGTCATTTCGTTCAACTCCAGAAGTTTTGATGCTTGTAGATAGAATATTTAATAACTTCCGCGCAGAAATATCTTTTAATGATAATGAAATAAAACATGTTCCACATAGAGAAAATGACCAAGGATATATTGAAATTTGGCCAGCGTTACCAAGGCGCAAAGAGAAAGAACAGCAAGCTTTACAAATTCCTCTGACATGCAAGGAAGGTTATACAATAGCAGATCGATTACTTGCTCAAACAATAGCTAACAGAATTCACAATTGGTTAAACGAAGGGCGGATTTTAGTCGCTAAAGATCGCCATATAGAACCAAGAGACATTATGGTTCTGGTACGACAACGAAACGTATTAGTTGATTACATAATAAGCGAACTTAAAAAAGCAAACGTGCCAGTTGTAGGCCGGGATTATTTTAGAATTATGGACTATATAGCCGTGCAGGACTTAATAGCTTTGGCCGAATTTTTACTCCTCCAGGCAAATGATTTAGCTCTTGCAAATGCTTTAAGATCACCGCTATTTAATTTCACCGAGGATGATTTATTTAACATTGCATACGACCATAAAGAGCATTCACTATGGGAAAGAATTCAGGATTATTCTGTGGTTATCTATAGTGAATTAAACTATCTCATTAACTTATCTCGCACAGAATCCCCTCTCGCATTATTCACGCATATACTGCGCACAGGTAAGAAGAAATTTGCTGCAAGGCTAGGTCTTGAGTGCTTCGAGGTTCTAGACGAATTTATGAACCTTGTGTTGCAATTTGAAAATCCATCTCTTCAAGCATTTGTTCAATGGATCAAGGAGAATAATCCGGAGATTAAGAATGATATGCAATCAGAACGCAATGCTGTGCGAATAATGACAATTCATAAATCAAAAG
Organism: Wolbachia endosymbiont (group A) of Nomada flava; assembly: GCF_964027055.1. Classification (NCBI taxonomy): domain Bacteria; kingdom Pseudomonadati; phylum Pseudomonadota; class Alphaproteobacteria; order Rickettsiales; family Anaplasmataceae; genus Wolbachia; species Wolbachia endosymbiont (group A) of Nomada flava. The sequence continues at coordinate 745,302 of NZ_OZ034725.1, forward strand.
GTCTGCAAGCTCCCATAGTATTTTTGGTTGATACAAACACAGTGCCAAGAAACAGTGAAAGCATTATCTTTGATGGAACAGAAGTGCCATTTTGGTGTGGAAAAAACAACAACGCTTATTGTGATCAAGTAAAAAGAGAGAAAAAACTAGAGGATTATAATGAATATTTGCGTTTATTATACGTAGCACTCACACGTGCTGAAGATGAGTTATACATCTTAAGTAAAGAGCCAGTGCAAAAGGGCTCTTGGTATGATCTAATCACTCAGTATGGAGAACCATATGAAAAGAAACAAAGGGGTTTACAGCCAATATTTAAAGAAAAAGTTGAAGTGCTATGTGTGAATGCAAACTACCCTTATATTTATAAAAAACGTGATTATTTTGATATTCCGGTCATTTCGCTTCCGCCAAACCTATCAATGTCATTCCAGCGCCCTCTTTCGTCATTCCAACATCCTTCCTTGTCATCCCAGCGTCCTCCCCTGTCATCCCAGTGCTTGACACTTGGATCCAGTAAAAAAGAAGGAAAATCAGCATCAGCTACTTGGATGACAGATGGTTATACAAGAGGCCTGATCATTCACAGCATATTACAATATATGCCCAAGATAGAAAAAGAAAGGAGAAAAAATTGGGTCAGAAAATATCTTGACAATATAAACACCAGTGAAGATAAGGATGAAATTTACAGTAAAATATTGGCCTTTAATGAAAAATATGGCTATTTGTTTGACTTGGAAGGCAAATCAGAGATTACACTGAGTGGAACAATTGATGGCAAGTCAGTATTAGTACGACTAGATAGGCTATGCATAACGCAAGATAAAGCAATCATAATTGACTACAAATCACACCGTAACGTTTCTGTTTCCTTATTAAATGAAATAAAAAAACAGATGTTAATCTATAAAACCTTAGTACAAGAAATATATCCAAACAAGCAAGTAGAGTGTGTGGTTATTTGGGTGGAAGATTTAACTCTGCAATCTGACTTTTGATGAAACTTGATTGCAAGAGTGCGGTAAAAGAATCTATAGCTAAAGTCATTCTGGTTTAGCAACCAATTTAAAAAACGACAAATTCGTCATTCCAGTGCCTTCTTCTCCTGTTATTCCAGTGCCCTCTTTCTTGTCATCCCAGTGCGTGACACTGGGATCCAGAAAACTTAATTGCAAGTAATACATTGAGTTTGGTGAGTATGGGTTTTGCGTTATAGAATGAAGCACTTTTGGTGAATTTGTAAAGAAAACTGGATTCCAGTGTCAAGTACTGGAATGACAAGTTCTCGGCAACCCCTACGTCATCCCGTCACGGTATCTCTTAGCCGCTAACACGTAGCGGAATGACGATTGTCGGTAAATCTAAGTTACTGTAGCTATAAAGGCTTTCACAACAACCTATTTTCCTTGAAACTAAAATAGCTACTGAATGTAATAATAATGTGATCTATTAATTCTATTCCTATACTTTGGCAAGCTTCTGCTAGTTGTCTAGTGAGAGATATATCGCTATTTGAAGGTTGTGTATCTCCGCTTGGATGATTGTGAGATATTACAATGGATGTTGAACCAATCAAAAGTGCGCGCTTGATGATCTCTCTGACATAAAGAGGAGTTTGATCTACTGTACCAATATTTTGCAGGTCTTCCGCTATTAGACGATACTTCTTATTCATGTAGATGACGCGAAAATTTTCCTTATTGAGGCTTCCTATACTTATTCTTAAATAATCAAGCAATTTTTCCCAGTTATCGATTACAGGCAGGTTTTTTATTTCTTCTCTTGCAGAACGAACAAAGGCTTGTTTTACACAAAAGATGGCAGATATCGCTGCATTGCTGACACCATCAACGTTTTGCAGCGCTTCCAGGTCAGCATTAAAAACTTTATTTAAGCTGCCAAAACTTTCTATCAAACTCTTTGCCACCGGTTTTACATCAATTCTACTATATGCTGAATATAAAATGTGCTCTAAAACTTCATAATCAAGTAATGATTGTCCATTATCTAAAATAATTTTCTCTCTTAGGCGCTTTCTATGCCCCTTTTTGTAATTTTTCATCATCAATGAATTGCTTATCTCTTGTATAATAAGAAATTAGATTTTTAAGTAAAATATTTAATAAAGCGCATGACGCACAATTGTAAGAACATTCATTTTTAAAGACAGCAAATGGTGTCATGAAAGTAGCTGAGACACTGTCCTCCTTTGTCATCAGAGTAGCTGACACTGGTTCCTTTACGACGGCAGTGCCCAGAGGTGTCATCCCAGTGCGTGCACATAGTGCAAAAAATTAAAAATAAGACGCCAATACGTAATACTGTTGTCGTTTAATCTGCACAGATTGAAGATAAATGAATACCTTCAGTATCATGATAAAGGGGCTGGCGAAGGGTGTCAAGTAGTTTTTAGCTCTGCTTTCCAAGGCTTTTACTCGTGACAACCACTGTGCCTGCGATCTTATCATGCCAAGTTTGACAGCGTTTGTTGAAATTTGACCATAAAAAGCCCAAGAATAATGGTGCAACTGATAGTATGAGGGAAAAAAATCTCTTGGTTGCTTGCCTTAAAGTCATTTTTCCGAAGGTTTGTGCATCCACAACTCTGAGCCCAAATAATAGTTTTCCAGGTGTAGTAGCAAACTTTACCCACATATATATTACATAGCAAAAGAGCATAATAAACTGGACTATTTGATTTAGGATCAGTAACTTAATGAGTCTACTCTGCGTTACTGTTTCCTCTGTAGATAATGGCACTTGCATTTCATATTTCGCGGCAATTTGGCTTAATATTTTGCTATCCTCTGAGTTCATAAAGAGCTGATTTAAGGCTTGGCCGCAAAACTGCAAGAACAAAACGATAATAATCAAATCAAGCAATACTGATATATAGCGCCTGAGGCCCGTTACATAACATATTCCATTTTCGTCTTTCTTTACCTTTTGAATAACATTTATAGAAGAAAAAATAGAGAATAAACGATTAAAAAATTTATGTAACATATATATGCTTTCCAATATTTAACGTGCCCCTGGCCGGACTTGAACCAGCATGCTTTTGCAAGCAACAGATTTTGAGTCTGCCGTGTCTACCATTCCACCACAGGGGCCTTAAGGTTTAATGCTATAGGTAGCACAAAATTAGTCAAATTTTATATGTCTTTCAAATCAAAACTAAATATTCTACAATAATCAACAGTTACTCTCAAAACTTAAAATGAATGAATTAGCTAGTCTCCTCAGTTCAAGAAGTGTAGACAAGGAAATATGTAAATTACCGCATAATCTAGAAGCTGAACAGATGCTTATTGGTGCAATGATTCGTGATAATAGAATCTGTGATGCAGTTGAAGATACAATTACGGCAGAGAATTTCTATGATCCATTACATCAGAGTATCTTTACGCAAATATCCAAAACCAGGAAACACGGTATAGTTGCCAATGAACTAAGCCTCAAAATGTTTTTTGAGAACGACCAAGCGTTTACCGAATGTGGTGGGGTAGAGTACTTAGCAAAGCTTGCAGCGAAGGCAAGTATTGCGCTTGATATCTATAGTTTGACTAAAATAATCCGTGATACTTACTTAAGGAGATGTTTAATTAAGCTCGGGCAAGAAATAGTTGGTGATAGCTACAACTACGATATTGAAAATCCTGCACAGGCGCAAATTGAACAAGCAATGACAAAATTGTTCAATTTGGCAGTAAAAAAACAAGGTGAGAAAACATATATAAAACTTGCAAGTTCAATTAAAGATGTAGTTGAGAAGATCAGCACACTGAAAAATAATCCAGAAGCGCTAGGCGTTACAACCGGACTTCAAGATCTAAATCAGCTTCTTGGTGGTCTACAAAAATCTGATTTATTAATTTTAGCTGCAAGGCCTTCTATGGGTAAAACAGCATTGGCGCTAAACATCGCACTTAATGCTTGTAAGATGTTGCAAAAAAGAGCAGATAAGCAACACTATGTAGCGTTTTTCTCGCTCGAAATGTCAGCAGAGCAATTAACTGCAAGGCTGATCACTATAGATTCAGGGATTAGTTATTATAAGGCATTAACCGGGAGAATTAGTGATTTTGAATTGCATGAATTTATCAATACTAGTACAGAATTATCTGAACTGCCTTTCATCATAGATGACACCCCTGCGCTATCAATTAGTGCCCTTCGCACCAGAATACGCTTGCTGTATCAATTATATAATGTAGAAGTGGTATTCATTGATTATTTGCAGCTAATCAGAGGAACAACAAAAAGGAGTAATGAAAATAGAGTGCAAGAAATCTCGGAAGTGACGCAGGGTTTGAAAGCAATTGCAAAGGAGCTAAATATTCCCATTGTTGCACTATCTCAGCTCTCTCGTTCTGTTGAGCAGAGGGATGATAAAAAACCACAACTTTCTGATTTACGTGATTCAGGGAGCATAGAGCAAGACGCAGATATAGTAATGTTTCTCTATAGAGAAGAGTATTATGAACTAAGAAAACAGCCAAATGAAGGAAACAATAAACATCGGGAATGGCAAGAGAAAATGGAAAAAATTAGAAACATTGCAGAGCTCATTATTGCAAAGCAGAGAAATGGACCAATTGGCAGTGTGAAGCTATATTTTGACTCTAACAGAGGTGCATTTAAAGATTACACGGAAAGGCATAGTTCATAGCTTGGCAGCAATCTTCTTGTTCCCAAGTTTATCAATTATTTTTTTTATGTAAAGATAGCTTGACAACTTCTTAAAAATCCTTTTATAATGGTATTATATTTTATAATACGTGAGATGATGAATAAGAGGTTGTCCGGAAACAAGTAAAAGGCTATAATATCTGAAATTTTAGTACGGGGTAAAGATGAGAAAAAAGTATCCAACAGATCTAAGCGAAAGGGAATGGGCAAGAATAGAAAAACACTTCAGAGTATCATACAAGAAAGGAGGAAGGCCGCCAAAGTATAGCAAAAGAGAAATATTAGAAGCAATTTTCTATGTATTGCGTACAGGGTGTCAATGGCGGTATTTACCAAATGATTTTCCGCTATGGAAGACTGTGTATGAGCAGTTCAGGCAATGGAAGAAGCAGGGAATTTTTGAGAAAATGAATTATGAAATATAGTAGAAGAAAAATAGGAAGGAATGAGCAGCCGAGTGCCTGTATAGTAGATAGTCAATCTGTAAAGACTACAGAAAAGGGGGGATCAAAGGCTATGATGGAAGTAAAAAAGTAAAGGGTAGAAAAAGGCATATAATTACAGACACTCAGGGTTTTATACTAGGTTGTTACGTAGGCGCTGCTAACGAAAATGATAGAGATGGTATTAAAATAGCATTAAACAATATGAGAACAAAATATACTAAAGTTAAAAAAATGTGGGCTGACATGGGATACCAAGGAAGAAATTTAAAGAATCACATAAAGGAAGAATATGACATAGATATTGAAATTGTTAAAAGGCCTCCATGTAGATTTTGGGTGCACAAAGATACGCCACCTGAGCTACTACCAACAAGAGAACAAGGGTTTAAAGTACAGCCAAGAAGATGGGTTGTAGAAAGGACTTTTGCTTGGGTTAATAGGAATAGAAGGCTATCGAAGGAGTATGATTTACTCACAACATCCACTGAGAATTTCATATACCTAGCTATGAGTAGGGTTATGTTAAAGAGGGAATATGCTTGAATTTACTTGTTTCCGGACAACCTCTAAAAACAATGTACCCTATTATATAGCTGGAACTCTGGCTACTTTCACTTTATTAGCATCTGGAGTGTTTGCTGCAGCTCCTTATATTGGTTTCTTAGCTCCAGTTGCAGCATTAAGTGTTGGCTTGCCATTTATTATTGGTTATGCTGTGTTTTCTGTTGTAACTATTGCACTTTCGTATAAAGCAATTAGTGAGAACAAAACAAATTCTGAGTTAAAAAATAAAATGAAAGCTCAAGAGCAAACAATTTCTGGGCAAAAAACTCAACTAGCTAAAAAAGAAGCGGAAGTAAAAGCTAAAGAGGAAGAAAATTCTAAGTTAAAAAATAAAGTAGAAGCTCAAGAGGAAGAAAATTCTAAGTTAAAAGATCAAGTACGCACTCAAAAGCAGAAAAGTTCTGAGCAAAAAACTCAACTAGCTGAAAAAAATAAAAAGATAGAAGAAGACAAATTAAAAGTGGCAATTGCTGATGGCACTGTTCAGCTTGCAAAAGGAACAGTTAATAGCGCTGTTTGGTTTGCAAAAGAAGCAGTTAATGGTGTCTTGTATTCTGGCAAATATGCTTACGATAATTATGTGCCATCAACTGAGTCTACAAAAGGAACACTTAGTGGTATTGGAGGTGGCTTGAAAAATACTTATGATGCGTCAATTGCATCTGTAAGAGGAGCACTTAACAGCGTTGGAAGCAGCTTGTACAGTAGGATTTATGGTACTAAGGTTTCTAGTCCGGAAGAGCAGTTTAAGCGTGAAGATGGATCTAAACCTAGCATGCAAGAACTAACTCGTTTGGATTATTTAAATCTTGAGGTTCTTTCCAGTGAGCAAAAGCAACGAGCTAATAGTTTGGATTATTTAAATATTGATAACGTTCCTAAGCAACCTGATCATTTAAATGTTGATGCTGCTAAAAGTTATTTAATGAGTCTTTCTGAGGATCAGGATGTATTTTATGATGCAGAATCTGGTGATGAAAAAGGTACTGAGATTTCTAGCCCAGAAAGTCAGCCAACTAAAGAAGAAAATGGTCAAGGCTGGTTTGCATGGAGCCTAGGAAAGGTTAAGTCGGCAATGACTGAAGTAGTAGTGATAGATGCTGATGTTACTAAACCATATTTTGCTAAAGTAACTAAGGCACTTGCCACCTAACTTGAATATGTAGACAGCGGTGTGCACCGTTGTTAACTAAAGATAATCCCATCCAGGAGAAATAGTTTTTACACTATTTCTCCTCTTTAGCATCAACCCTCAAAAAAACCGGCGTAGGTTTAGGCAATGTTATGCCTGAACTTACGCACGCGTCGCACAAAGATTTTAAATCTCGTTGTTCTTTCGGAATTTGCAGTTGATTTAGTATCATCTCTGCTGACTTGGGAACGATTGGCTGCAATAAAATGCCTATTATCCTGATATATTCCAGTAACTTGTAAATTACTAAATTCATGCGCTCTCTGTCAGTTTTGCTTAGTGTCCAGGGTGCACTTTTGTCTATGTAGGCATTTGCTTCAGAAGAGATGTTGATGATTAGAAGTATGATATGGTTAAATTCATACTTTGATAGGTGATTCATCACTTGATCGAGTATAGCTTTGCAACCTGGAAGACTTTCTTCACCTTTAAGTAGGCTTTGATCGATTGTTGGTACAATTCCAGAACATTGCTTGTGTAAAAATGAAATTGTTCTTTGTACTAAATTGCCTATGTTGTTTGCCAGTTCTGAATTTATCCGGCTGATCATATTTTTCTTACTAAAGTTGCCATCCTGACCGAAGCTTGCTTCCCGAAGGAGAAAATAGCGTAGCTGATCAACACCAAACTCTTGAGCGAGGCCAATTGGATCTATGACATTACCAAGGGACTTGGATATTTTCTCTCCCTCGTTCAACCACCAACCATGAACTGCAATTTGTTTTGGCAGTGGCAGGTCTGCTGCAAGGAGAATCGCTGGCCAATATACAGCATGAAAGCGCAATATGTCTTTACCGATTACATGAACGTTGAAAGAGTTGTCAGCTAGGTTTGCAGCGCTTGACACTGGAATCTGCGTTTTCCCTTGGTTTGGTGTCATTCCAGTGCTTGACACTGGAATCTGTGTTTCTGGTTCTGCCCAAAACCTCTTATATTCCTCACCTTCAGTACTAGGGAAACCTATTGATGTAAGATAATTGGTTAATGCATCTATCCAGACATAGATTACGTGTTTGTCATTACCTGGTACTTTTATTCCCCAGTTAAAACTAGTGCGAGAGATTGAGAGGTCAATGAGCCCTGATCTTACAAACGATATCACTTCATTTCTTCTGCTCTCAGGAAAGATAAAACTTGGCTGATTTTTATAGAGTTCCAGTAATTTGTCTTGCCAGTTTGACAAGCGAAAAAAGTAGCTCTCTTCTTTTATCCACTGAACTTCTGCGCCTGTTGGTGCTTTGCCATCTATCAGCTCTGATTCCTGATAAAATGCTTCATCACGAACTGAATACCAACCCGAATAGGAATCCAAATATATTTGCCCTCTCTCTTCAAGTCTATTCCATAAAGCTATAACTGCTTTTTTGTGACGTTCCTCCGTAGTGCGAATAAAATCGTCATACTCAAAATTCATGAACTTAGCCAATTCTTTAAATGAAACGCTCACTTCATCTGTAAATTCTTTTGGCTGCATTTCCTTTGCTTTAGCTGCTTTTTCTATTTTTTGTCCATGTTCATCTGTACCGGTGGTAAATTTGACATTTTTCCCAGCTAGTTTCATGAACCTTGCCACCACGTCACACAAGAGAGAAGTGTATGCATGACCAATATGCGGCTTATCGTTTACGTAATATACTGGCGTGGTGATGTAAAAGTTCTCGAATTGTTCCATGGTTTAGCATTTTGATAAAAATCAACTGAGTTAATTATAGTATTAAAAAGGCAGTAATAAATAAATATTGATTGGGTTAAGCATAATTTTTGAAAAAAGCTATTTACTGAAATTTTATTAAAATAAGAAACAATCAGGCATGATTATTGAAAGAACAATGAGAAATTTTCTTGTAATTCTATTTATAGTTTTCTATGCATTTGATGCACACGCTGATGGAGCAACAGATGTAATGTGTAATGTAATAGGTTACGTTCATAGAATAGGTGGACCAATGATTACAGTGGTAATAATTGGTTCAAGCTTACTTGCAATATTTGGCAGAATGCCTTGGCCTGCACTTTTCGCACTGGGTATGTTTGTTGCTGTGTTTTTTGGTGCTCCTCAAATTGTAACAAAGGTAACAGAAAAAGAAGTTTGTTGTCTTTTTAAAGGTCAAACCTTGGAGAATGGAAAGTGTGTTGCTGCTCCTGGATATGAACGTGTAGGTACAGGTTATGCTTGTCGTTCCGGTTGGGCGCTAACTAATAAAGGCTACTGTATAAAAGCTGGCCAAGATCCTTCAAAGTATTGGAAGTGAAAATGGTGCTTTTATAGAGTTAAATCTAACAAACCGCAGAGTATATAATTAACATCCACGCCTTTAGTTAGATTCCACTCACGCTTTATTACGTTGTACTCCATGCCAGCCATGTTTTGCAGCGTTACATTATTTTCTCTTAAGTGATTTGCAATTTCTGACGGCTTGAGAAATTTATTCCAGTTATGTGTACCTTTTGGCAGCCAATTTAATATGTACTCTGCACCAATTATTGCAAGACAAAAGGATTTAATAGTTCTATTTATTGTGGATATAAAGATTAACCCCTCCGGTTTTAGCAGTTCTATCGCTTTTTTCATGAAAAGCTCTAAATTATCCACATGTTCAACTACTTCCATCAGCAGAACCACGTCGTACTTCTTGTCATTGCTTAGCTCTTCAATGCTGGTGTGTATATATTCTATATTTAACCCTACTTTTTTCGCATGTGAATGCGCTACTTTTATGTTTTCTTCACATACATCTATTCCCACAACGTTAATGCCAACGCGTGCCATTGACTCTGACAAAATGCCACCACCACACCCGACATCAAGCAATGATAATTCTTTTAAATTGCATTTTTTTAACTCTTTTATTTTCTCAATAATGTAAGATACTCTAACAGGATTCATCATGTGCAATGGTTTGAATTTGCCGTTCTCATCCCACCACTGGCCTGCCATTTTAGCGAATTTTGATATTTCATCTTCGTTATAAGTTTTTGTTTTTTTTTTCTTAGAGGTTATATTGCTGAGTTTATCAAGGCGTTTTTTATGTCTGCTTTCTTTTGAAAATTCTGTTTCGAGGAATTGTTTGACTATGTCTTTTGCTAATCCACTCGCAGTAAATCCTGCACCAAGACACAGTACATTTGCGTTGCCATGCTCGCGAGCTAATTTTGCGATTTCAACACTATTACACAAAGCAGCGTAGATTCCTTCAAAACGATTTGCCACAGTACTCATGCCCAAACCTGTACCACAAATTAATATCCCATAATTTGCTTTTTTGCTTGTTATATCTTCTACAACTTTAACAGCATAGTCTGGATAATCCACGCACTTTTGCTGAGCAGTGCAGCCTTGATCTACCACTCTATAACCTAGGGTTTCCAGGTAAGGTTTTATTTCTGATTTTAATTCATAACCAGCATGATCTGAAGCAATTGATATTACATCTAACATATAAGAAATAAGGACATTTTATATGGGTTTGAACTTTCTGTCAAGTCATTCAATGCTTCTGATCTTTTGGGAGTTCTAAAGCTATAGCTAAGGTTTTCCTACGTCATACCGCAATTCATTCCACAACTGTACGAACGTTGCGATTTGAGTCCACCAAGGAAGGGCCAGTGCCCAGACACTGGGATCCAGAAAACTTAATTTTAAATAAGTACACCAGATAGCTGTATAATAAGAACTGGATTCCAGTGTCACGCACTGGAATGACATCATTTATTATGCAACATCGTGTCACATTGCAACGTTCGTACAGTTGTGGAATGAATCGCGGTATGACGGTTAAGTAGGGTGTCATCCCAGTGCCCAGACACTGGGATCCAGGAAAATTGATTGTAAACGAGCAAACATTTTCGATAAAATTACCGAAAAGCTGGATTCCAGTGTCACGCACTGGAATGACATCATTTATTATGCAACATCATGTCACATTGCAACGTTCGTACAGTTGTGGAATGAATCGCGGTATGACGGTTAAGTAGGGTGTCATCCCAGTGCCCAGACACTGGGATCCAGGAAAATTGATTGTAAACGAGCAAACATTTTCGATAAAATTACCGAAAAGCTGGATTCCAGTGAGTGTCAAGCACTGGAATGACACCATTCGCTGTACAGTTTACCTTTAAAAATGAATGTTCGTACAGTTATGAATTCATTCGCGGTATCTCAGCATAGATTCCGCTAACATGCAGCGGAATGACGAGTTCATAGCTTACCAAATTATCGGTAAATCTGAATTGCTTTAGTTATAGAAATAAATTTCGAGTCAGATGTGTATAAATTCTATATAATTTTTATCCTACTACTAATTTAACAAGATGGATCACATAGATATTATAAAATCAAAATTATTATTATCCGACATAGTAGGTAAAAAAGTCAGATTAATAAAAAGAGGAGATAGTTTTGTTGGGCTCTGTCCATTCCATAACGAAAAAACCCCATCTTTTTCGGTGAGCAATACTAAGGGGTTATATTACTGTTTTGGTTGTTCAGCCAGTGGTGATGCATTTGAATTTATTTCACAAACTGAAGGATTAAGCTTTAAAGAAGCATTGGAAAAATTAGCATCGGTTACAGGTGTTGAACTGCCCAAAAGTCTTAGTATTACAAAAGAGGACAATAAACTATTTTTAGCGCTTGATTTAGCTGCAAATTGGTTTGCACAAAAAAATCAAGGTGTTGTAGATTATTTAAAGCAGCGTAAGATTTCACCTAAAATCATAGATAAATTTAAGATAGGTTATGCACCAAGCTCTGGTTTGAAAGAGTATTTAAACTCTTCAGGTATTGAAGACAAAATTTTAATTGATATTGGATTAGTAAACAAAAATTTTCGTGATTATTTTTATGACCGGCTGATATTTCCTATACAGAGCATTGCAGGAAGAGTTATTGGTTTTGGCGGACGTGCGCTGAGCTTTGAGCAACAGCCAAAATATTTAAACAGCCCAGAGAGTCAGCTCTTCAAGAAGAGGGAGAATTTATACGGGTTAAACTTTGCTTTAAGCGAAATACGTAAAAAACAGCACATATTTGTTGTTGAAGGATATATGGACACTATAGCGCTACATCAAGCGGGAATTAGTAATGCAGTTGCTCCGCTTGGTACCGCAATTTCTGCAGAACAGATAAAAAATCTATGGAGATTTGCTAAAGAAATCTCCATCTGTATGGATGGCGATAGTGCTGGACGTCATGCTGCTACCCGAGTTGCAGAACTTGCTCTGCCAATATTAGAGCCTGGATACACGTTAAAGTTTGTGACTTTGCCGAGTAATAAAGATCCATACGATATATGTAACGAACTGGAATACAAGAAAGAAGACGTGTTGACTGCTCTTGACCATTCAACAAAACTGCATTCTGAATATTTATGGCATCACATAATCGATAGCAATTTGCAAAATTATGAAAAACTGGCTCCGGAAAAATATTCAATTCTTGAGCACAAGTTCATGGAATATGTAAATACTATTAGCAACAGCAGTATTAGAAGGTATTACAGAGATTATTTTTACAATAAGGCTAGTGAACTAAGAAGTAGCTTCAAAAAACAGATTTTTAATAGTAAAACTAGAGCAACAAAAGGTGAGTATCTTCATAATAAATCTCCAGAGCTAATTGAAGCAGAGCAAAATCAGGCCGTAATTTTGCGTATAGCCGTAGAATTTCCTGAAATCTTGAACCGTCCTATATTTTTTGAGCAATTTTCTCATTTTGAATTTACTAATGAGATGAAAAAATTACAACAGCGTGTAATTGATGTAATAAGTAACAAAAGCAAACTCGATAAAGAGCAAGAATTGAAGCAGTCTAACGTTATAAAGTATGTATTTGAAAAAACTAGTGTACTAAATAGCCAACTGAACAAGAGAAAATCTGCAGAAATTGTGTGGAATAATATAGTGTTACTAAAAGAGTTAAATGCATTACGAAAAGAAAGAACCGAAGCGAGGCTGAGCGGTAATCTTGACTTAGAGGAAAGGTTGATAGAACAAATAAAGCAAATAGAAAGCAGTATACAAGAAATGCAAATGGAGTTTATTGAAAAGTAGATATCATCTCGTTAGTCAACAAGAAAATTACAAAATAAGACAATATTTTACATAAGATTGAAATTTTTAACTAATTAAGCCTTCCTCTAACAGCTTTGCCCTGTAGTTTTTGATATGGTTAGGATCACTTGAAAATGTATAATTTTTGTAGTTAGCTCTGCTGTGCATATAAAGCTTACTATTGACTTTTATCACATTATCTCACATTATCTCACATAATATGCATGTGAGAAGAATATGAACTGGAAGAATTTTCGTCTTAGAGGTTGTCCGGAAACAAGTAAATTCAAGCATATTCCCTCTTTAACATAACCCTACTCATAGCTAGGTATATGAAATTCTCAGTGGATGTTGTGAGTAAATCATACTCCTTCGATAGCCTTCTATTCCTATTAACCCAAGCAAAAGTCCTTTCTACAACCCATCTTCTTGGCTGTACTTTAAACCCTTGTTCTCTTGTTGGTAGTAGCTCAGGTGGCGTATCTTTGTGCACCCAAAATCTACATGGAGGCCTTTTAACAATTTCAATATCTATGTCATATTCTTCCTTTATGTGATTCTTTAAATTTCTTCCTTGGTATCCCATGTCAGCCCACATTTTTTTAACTTTAGTATATTTTGTTCTCATATTGTTTAATGCTATTTTAATACCATCTCTATCATTTTCGTTAGCAGCGCCTACGTAACAACCTAGTATAAAACCCTGAGTGTCTGTAATTATATGCCTTTTTCTACCCTTTACTTTTTTACTTCCATCATAGCCTTTGATCCCCCCTTTTCTGTAGTCTTTACAGATTGACTATCTACTATACAGGCACTCGGCTGCTCATTCCTTCCTATTTTTCTTCTACTATATTTCATAATTCATTTTCTCAAAAATTCCCTGCTTCTTCCATTGCCTGAACTGCTCATACACAGTCTTCCATAGCGGAAAATCATTTGGTAAATACCGCCATTGACACCCTGTACGCAATACATAGAAAATTGCTTCTAATATTTCTCTTTTGCTATACTTTGGCGGCCTTCCTCCTTTCTTGTATGATACTCTGAAGTGTTTTTCTATTCTTGCCCATTCCCTTTCGCTTAGATCTGTTGGATACTTTTTTCTCATCTTTACCCCGTACTAAAATTTCAGATATTATAGCCTTTTACTTGTTTCCGGACAACCTCTTAGTACACGTCTCAACCTAGAAGGGCCTGTAATTGAGCAAGTGTACGAGTTAATTACTGCAGTTGATAGTGTTAAAAATAGCTGGCAGATAACGAAAAAACTACTACCACAAACAATTGAAAGATTAACTCATTCAGTTATTGTTACATCTTCTGGCGCTTCTAACCGTATTGAAGGAAATCGTCTAACCGATAAAGAAGTTGAGGATCTATATAAAAACCTACGTGTCAAAAAATTTAAAAATAGAGATGAGCAAGAAATTGCTGGCTACTTAGAAATGCTTAAACTAATATTTCATGATTATACGGATATTCCAATTAGTGAGTCATCAATATTGCACATTAACAACCAGATGCTACTTTATAGTGAAAAAGATTTGTATCATAGAGGAAAATACAAAGCAAGTTCTAATAGAGTTGAGGCAAAAGATCAGAATGGAAAAGTTGTTAGTATAATTTTTGATCCCACACCACCTTACCTTGTTAGAAAGGAAGTACAAGAGCTTATTGATTGGTATCACTGGTCCTTAAATAATAAATTTAAGCATCCTCTTATTATTGTTGCTAACTTTGTTTTTGAGTATCTGGCAATACACCCTTTTCAAGATGGGAATGGCAGAACTAGTAGATTGATGACTAATTTAATGCTGTTGCAGCAGGGTTATGATTTTGTATCTATTGTATCACATGAAAAGATAATTGAAACTAACAAACTTGATTACTATTTAGCGCTTAATAAAACACAAAGTAGCTGGAAAAGTGGCAAAGAAGATATTTCCCCATGGTTAATATTTTTTCTTAATGTGCTCAAAACGCAAGCAAATGAGGCGCATTATATTCTTGAGAGGGAGAATACTGAATATTTATTATCAAGAAAACAATTATTCTTCTGGGAGTGGGCACTTAGCCTTGCAGATAAAGAATTTAGTAGAAAAGATGCTATAGAAGCTCTAGGATTTCCTCCAAGAACAGTAGAGGCAATTACAAAGAAACTGCTAGGGATGAAATACTTACAGCGTCTTGGAGAAGGCAAAGCCACTAGATATAAAGTTATTATTTAAAAGTTTTAGTATGTTTTTCGAGATTTTTTTAAATCCAGTCTTATGCACAACTTTGTTTGCAATTTTATTCGATTAAAAATTGCATTTTAGCAATAAAAAACTTACTGATTGTAGGAAAATCTTGTGTTTGTTCTCATATAAAATTATTTATGGAGTGACAATGGTGCATGTATTATACTTACATTTCTGATTCGAAAATTTATGCAGTTGTTTCTAACAAAATTAGTTAACAAATTCTATTGTTTAAAGATGAGAAATAAAGTAATCATCATTTCCAGTATTGCTTTTATTCTACTGTTTTTTATCAGCAGTGCATTTTTAAAAAAAGATCAGGCGGTTTACAGTGATAATGCAACTAGTAACTTTTCAGTAAAAACTCAAGAATGTGCGCCGCAAAACCGCACTATATATTTAAATTTTTCTGGTACAGTAAATCCCTTACATAGAGCTAGCCTTGTCTCAAAAATAAGTGGTAAGATTATTGCTATTTATTTACCTGATGGTGAAAAGGTAAAAAGAGATGATGTAGTGTTAAAGATAGAAAATGATGACAGAATTGAGCAAGCTCAGAAAGCTAAAGCTTTATTAAAGCAGCGTGAAATTGAGTATGATTCCTCTCACAAACTGAATAAAAAAGGCTATGGAGCACAAATAAAAGTAGAAGCAGCTTTTACTGCGTTACAAAGTGCAAAAGCTGACCTAAAAAGGCTAGAATTGGATTTAGAAAACACTGCAGTCAAATCTCCTATAGATGGTTATATTGATAAAATCAATGCAAATGAAGGAGATTTTGTTAATGTTGGGCAAAAAATAGCTGACGTGGTTGATTTCAATCAAATTCTTGTGGTGTTATACGTTTCGGAGAATGAAGTAAATAAAATAGAGCTAGGCAGTACAGCTCAAATTAATTTGCTGGACGGAAAAGAATTAGCAGGTGAAGTAAGTTTTATTAGTAAAATTGCTGAACCTAAAACTGGGTCTTATAGGGTAGAGGTAAAGGTAACTAATAATAAAATGATATCCTTGCAGGGACTAACTGCTAACGTAAGACTACCTTCAGGCAAAAGATTTGCATATAAAGTTCCTTCTTCAGCCCTGAGCTTAAGTGACGATGGTGCTCTTGGAATAAAGATTGTTGATGATAATAATTATGTAGTATTTGCACCAATAGAAATTGTTGATCATGAGAGCGATGGGGTTTGGATAGTAGCAAATAACGAAGGTAAACCCATAAAGTTAATAGTATTGGGCCACCTATTTGTTAAGCCTGGTGATAAGGTTTAAGACATAAGATCCTTTGTATCCGTTCAGCAGAGTGGTTTAAGAAACGATAGATAGGAGATTGTGAAAAGGCCCTTTATTTCCATGTCAAGTATAACGAAATTATCCGTTCAAGGAATGCATTTCCCCGCTTCGATTGGGTAAAATATGAATTTTTGCGATAAACGACATAATGCCGAATTTGCCGTTCAGCGTGGTTATTTGTCAGCGGAATATTTTCTGGGTCATCTAAAAATTTCCACATCATTCTTTCAGATTTCAAAATATTTTTTGCAACTCGAGAAGCTCCAATTGCTTCAGGTAAGTGGAATATCTCCTTCAAGTAATACCATGTACGTTTTCGCAATTTTCTGGCACGTCTGGCAAATCTAAAAACATCTATTTCATTTTTTAGCAAAGCCTTTTTTAGTGCAAATAATTCAGTAGCTACATTTCTTAAGTAACAGCCGAGAACTTTAACTTCAATATTCCAACTATGCGCTAATCTTTCAAAATCTCTTGATAAATGCGCCCAACAGATTTGCCTGTTCTTATCGGCAAAGTAGTTGTATGCTGCGTACCTGTCGTAAGCTATTGCGATTGCAGAACTTACTATTTTGTAAAACCTTCATTCCTCTTGACTCTGTCAATTTTATAAAACTTGCAGTATTACTGGCAAACATCCAGCACCAACCAAGTTTACCTTTGTTATAATGGCTCGTTTCATCGATATGCAGAACTTCACTTTTACTTACTTCTTGCTCGATTTGCTCATATGCTTCTTGGCATTTTTCTGCAACTCTAGCCTCGCTATTTGACACGCTACCAACACTGATGTCCAGGTTGAAAATATTTTTTATAATATTTGCTACTTCTCTTTTCGAGTTCTTGTAAAATCCGCTCAGCGCCGCGATTGTTGACTTAACTTTTGGACCAAATGTATCCGCAATAACACCTTCTGGTAGCCTGCTACTTTTTCTTTTTCCACACTTGCAACAGCGGCCATTGGTATTCCACAACATAAGCTGGCAAATCAACTTTTTGATGAATGTATGGCTCTTTCGATATCGCAATTTCTCCTCCGCACTCGCAAGAACTCTATTTTCACCACTTCATCTGCTTCCATTTTAGGGCGATACTTTCCTTCATGCCCAATCTGTGCCCCTATTTTCCTGTCACTTTTTTTCTTTTTCTTCTTTAGCTTGTATAACTCTTTTGAGCTCGGTATCGATGAATTTTGTGAATTCAGACCTAGTCTTTCTTTCAATTCAGCATTTTCGATTCTTAGCGCCTTATTCTCAGATCTAAAATTTTCGTTTTCTATCTCTAACCTCTTTATCTCTGCTTTTAGTTGCTCTATCTCTATTTTAAAGCTTTCACAGAGCTTGAGAAGACTAGCTAGTAGATCAGACATATTTACCACACATACTACTTGTGATATTATGTTTTTAGCACTCCTTGTCTACTTTTTATTTTACCGCTCCGCTGAACGGACAATGACGTCAACTTAAGAACTTTCATTAGCAAACTCTCCTAAAGACATGATGGCGTTTAGGCTTATCTACTTTATTGCGGCTGTCCCGGTCGGATTTTAACTTTAGCGCGTATACTTAAAAAGGGCTTGAAAGTTTTTTGGCGCAATAAGTACCTGATAGAGTTTCTGCCTCATTACACCAAATAAAACTGAAAAATTTAAACGATACTCAGTAATTTGATCTGGGTTCCAAGGCCCTTGTGCATCACACATATGAAGCGATAATATATTGCACATGACCAAGTTTGCCCAAAATTCTTGTATACAGCCTCTCCAGAAAAATTCTCTAACTCTGCTCCTACTTTGAGTCGTTTCCTCTATGTGCCACCTTAACACATCAGCTTTGCTCCAAAGTCTCGGTCAAAAGCTCTGTTTCTCAGTTGGCTAATGTCAGCACTATAACTCTTACTTTCTGTCCTTTCATTTTATTTTTTAGCTTTTCATTTTCTAATATAAAATCAAAATCTAATTCGCCAGCGTTCCCATAGCTTACTATAATTTCTTTTTTGCAAGCGAAAAATAAAATCTACTTCCAAATCATAATGCTGCTGAATGAATTTTACTGAAGACGATCATAGATAAATAATAATTTCTCTTGATTTAATAAACGCATTTGAGTGATAACTTCGGGTAATTGCTCTGCCGCCAACGTTTGTTCACCTATATTCCAAGCTGCAAGACGAGCACTACAAATCAGCGAAGTACACAAATCAACAAACAAATTGCCAATGGTGCCTGTTGTTCCATTTGGTTCAAACTCGGATACAATTTCCCCAGAGCTGGGTACCAGAACCATCTGCTGCAATAAGTCTATAGCCTCTCCAACTCAGGTTCATCCTGATAGGCTGTTTGGATGCTTAAATTCTTGAAAGCCTGTATGGCAAATCTTATACCTTGCTTTAGAAAAAGCTTGCTTTGAGGGTACATGTCAATGGCTCCATAAGTTCACATTCTATTCCCAAACTTTTTTTAACTAACTTTAAAATCATAGAAAATACTGTCGAAAAAGCTTGTTCGTGTAAAACTCAACACAATGGATTTTCTGAAAAGTTTTCGAGTATATTATATTTTTAATTTGTAGAATAAGGTTTTTTCCTTTTTGCATATTTCACCTAAAAAGGACACATTTTAGACTTCTTTGTTGAAATAAAACAGAAACAAAAGTGCTGTTTATTGCAGCTTTTGGGTAATTTAATGGTAAAAATTTTAGAGAGAAATTTTATACACAATCTCTGACATTTTTCCTTAAGTTGACGCCATTGTCTGTTCAGCTAAGCGGTGTGAGAGACAATATAGCTAAACTGACTTAGATTTACCGACAATTTGAAAAACCGTCATCCCGCTACGTGTTAGCGCCGCGGCGGTATGACGTAGGGAGATCTCTACTGCTATTCCACGTCAAGAACAACCATAAGTTCATTAGGGTTCACATAACCTAAAGCATTTTTTGCTTGCTCATCAAGCAGATCTAAATCTAAGCTTTTTTCATATAAGCCAAATACTTTGTTGTCCAACTTTTCCTTTTCAGAAGAGACATCCTTTAGCAAAAGTTTATTGTACTCAATTTCTTTTTTTAAATCGATTAACGTCAATAAGCCACGTTTACCTGTAATTGTGCTAATGCTGAAATATAATGTAAGGGAAGAAATGAGTAAGGCTGCGCTTAAACACAGTAACTTTTGCTTCTTTTTAGATATAAGCACCGTACTTTCACATATAAAAAATATATAACATGAAAAGGTGAACAAAAAGCTAAGAACCTTGACGCGCTTTACACCTTGGCTTTACCTTATTTATAATGTAAATCTTACCACCCCTTTTCACAACTTTACAATTTTTATCTCTGTTACGATGAGATTTTAGCGACCCTTTGACTTTCATATCTATAGTAAGAATTAAATTACTTTACATTATAATCACTTATCAAGAGTTAGTCAATTGATAACATTTTATTAAAATACTGTATAATTGTTGCTGATACTTCTTCGATTGACTTTTGCGTGACATCAATAATTGGCCAGTTATTCTGCTTAAATAGTTCCTCTGCTTCTTTAATTTCCTTTTCTACTTTCTCAGGGTTAGCATATATATTGTTATCTTCGTTGTTAATTGAAGTAAGTCTATTTTTGCGTATTTCTATTAGCCTACTTATGTCTATTGTTACCCCTATCGTTAGTTTATTTTTTAATTTTGCCAAGTCAACATAAAAGGGTACTCCACTAACAAAAGGAATATTTGCAACTTTATAGCCTCGGTAAGCTAAATACGTACTGGTGGGAGATTTTGATGTACGTGAAACTCCAACCAAAATTATATCTGCTTTATCAATATCTTGAATATTTTGTCCATCATCATGATTAATAGTGTAGTTTATTGCCTCAATGCGCTGAAAATATTCGTTATTTATCTCAGTATGCAAGTCAAGCTTTTCGTCTTTTTCAATTTCAAGATAGGACGAAATTTCTCTAATAATATGTGATAATATTGCTCTATAGGGAATTTTCAACTTTATACAGTTATCTTTTAAATATTTTCTTAGCTCATCATCAGTAATAGTGCATATAACAAAATTATGCTCATCACTTTTCCTATTAATTTCCTCCAGAATTTTGTCAATCTGCTCCTCTTTTTTCACAAAAGACCAAACATATTCGATCGTTTCTATAGAACGAAAGTGTTTCAGAGCTGATTTTGCAACTGATATAACAGTTTCACCACTTGAATCTGATACTAAGTGTAGATTAAGCTTTTTAATGGTCATGTTTTATATAGTGTTATACTAAAAATAATGGCTAGCAATCTGCTACTGAAATTATGCTAATTTGTTGACCTACGTAAATATAGAAAAACTATCCTGTTGATAAAACTCAAACTAATTGGTAAATTCTTAACACAATTATTCTCAAAACGAATGTTTTTATTAAAGCCTACAAATTTCTCTTATTTTTCTAAGAAAGCTCTACCTTGGCTTGGGGTTATTTGTTTCGCATGTTTTTTAATTGGAATGTCTTTGGCGTTATTCTTCTCTCCAGAAGATTATAAACAAGGAGAAATTGTACGAATCATGTACATTCATGTGCCTTCTGCATGGCTTGCTCTTGGAATATATGGATTAATTGCATCACTCAGTTTCATTTCATTGGTATGGAACAATAGCATTGCTAGTGTCTTGGCACATGCTGCTGCTCCTGCAGGGACAGTCTTTTCGGCAATATGTTTAATCACAGGCAGCATCTGGGGAAAAGGAACCTGGGGCACTTGGTGGGTATGGGATGCAAGACTTACTTCAATGCTGATTTTACTTTTCCTATATGTTGGCTACCTTTCATTGTGGAGCGCTTTTGATAATGAAGCGAGGGCAGAAAAATCAGCAGCAGTATTTGCCATCTTTAGTGCTATAAATATTCCTATAGTAAAATTTTCCGTGAATTTATGGTCCACTCTCCATCAGCCAGCAAGCATTTTGAGAAAAGGTGGAATAGCAATAGAAAGTTCCCTGCTGTTGCCACTGGTTGCAATGTTTATGTTTTGTGCCACATTTTTTTTAGTAGTGTGGATACTGTATTCACTTTACTTAATTAATTTATATAAGATAAAGAGAGAAATCAGTATGCGGTATTAGGCCGAGAGATGAAAATAGAACACACCACATCACCAAGTAGCAAAGACATTGAATTCCTACTCAAAAAGATTAATGAAGAAACCGTTGATAAAGGACCCATTTGCTTTTTTTATTCGCGATGATACTGAACAAATTATTGCAGGTTGTAGCGGTTTTGTTATCTATGGTTCAATTTACACTGACTTGCTTTGCTGATTATAGAAGAAAAGGTATGGGAAAGCAGCTAATGGAAGAAGTTCATGATTATGGTCGTGAGATGCACTGTAAAATAGCAACCGTTGCAACCATGAATTTTCAAAAAGCGAAAGTATTTTATGAAAAGCTTGGGTATAAGTGTGATCTTGTACGTCCAGGGTATGTTAACATGTATATTTTTGAAGAAAGTGTTGTGAGATGCACTGTAAAATAGCAACCGTTGTAACCATGAACTCTAAAATATTTAAAGAGCCTACTAGTATCTTTAAGGTAGATGTTCATGTGATTCCACAGATAATTTCTGTTTTTTGATTCTATCTGTCCATTTATCATTTTCTATATCTTGTTTGTTGGTTGCTTTTTTTTCTTGTTCAACAATTGCCTTATCTATCTCCTTATGAATTGCATCAATTGCATTAATCGCACCTCCTTTTTTGTATACTTCGCTTTTCCCTTCAATAATTAACTTAATAAAAGTATTTACAACAGACTGCACTTGATTATGATTAACCTGACCTTTTATCAAAGAAGGTAAAGAGCCTAATTCCATCAATACTTCTGGTGCTGTTTTATCTTGAGAGGTTGTCCGGAAACAAGTAAATTCAAGCATATTCCCTCTTTAACATAACCCTACTCATAGCTAGGTATATGAAATTCTCAGTGGATGTTGTGAGTAAATCATACTCCTTCGATAGCCTTCTATTCCTATTAACCCAAGCAAAAGTCCTTTCTACAACCCATCTTCTTGGCTGTACTTTAAACCCTTGTTCTCTTGTTGGTAGTAGCTCAGGTGGCGTATCTTTGTGCACCCAAAATCTACATGGAGGCCTTTTAACAATTTCAATATCTATGTCATATTCTTCCTTTATGTGATTCTTTAAATTTCTTCCTTGGTATCCCATGTCAGCCCACATTTTTTTAACTTTAGTATATTTTGTTCTCATATTGTTTAATGCTATTTTAATACCATCTCTATCATTTTCGTTAGCAGCGCCTACGTAACAACCTAGTATAAAACCCTGAGTGTCTGTAATTATATGCCTTTTTCTACCCTTTACTTTTTTACTTCCATCATAGCCTTTGATCCCCCCTTTTCTGTAGTCTTTACAGATTGACTATCTACTATACAGGCACTCGGCTGCTCATTCCTTCCTATTTTTCTTCTACTATATTTCATAATTCATTTTCTCAAAAATTCCCTGCTTCTTCCATTGCCTGAACTGCTCATACACAGTCTTCCATAGCGGAAAATCATTTGGTAAATACCGCCATTGACACCCTGTACGCAATACATAGAAAATTGCTTCTAATATTTCTCTTTTGCTATACTTTGGCGGCCTTCCTCCTTTCTTGTATGATACTCTGAAGTGTTTTTCTATTCTTGCCCATTCCCTTTCGCTTAGATCTGTTGGATACTTTTTTCTCATCTTTACCCCGTACTAAAATTTCAGATATTATAGCCTTTTACTTGTTTCCGGACAACCTCTCAATAGATCTATAACGGTAGATACTCTGACTTCAACAATATCATCAACATCTTCATCTTCTAGAGCAACTCCTGACCCCAATAACCTCTCTCTGAGATTTTCGCTTAAAAGATTGATAAATTCTTCATTTGCATCTGATCCTGTGGTTGATATTGTACCATCTAAATAGTTACTTTGAGCACCGAAGCCATGCTCTATTTGTATTTTTGTCTCAGGTTTAAATCCTAATTTTGCACAGAATTTCTGAAAATATTCTTTAACAATGTCAAACAAGCTCTTGCCATTATCTTTATAATTTTTTAACTCTTTAGGAATAGTAAGTGACAATTTACCATCTCTGTATGTTACAAAGTCTTCACCATTGTGAGATTCAATTGTAAATTCCAATGAACTAGACAGATTACATATCTTATCGCCATGCATAACTTGATTTTTAACAGAGAGTATTGGTAGCCTCATATCAGATCTAATTCTCACATTATTTTGGTTAGCACAATCAATATTTATTACTTTTTTAGGATTTTCTACTATGAACGACTGTCCAAGTGCAAGTTGGGTTTGTATAAATGGAGCAGCCTCATACCCTGCTTGATTACAATTGGTGACTAGCTCTTCTAAAATAGCATTACTTGGAACTTCTGCCCCAGCGTATCTGAACATTTTTTTGAAAACTTCTTTTGCAAAGGAACGGTAATCCTTGTTTTTATCTCTCTCTGTAGGTAATAGATGGATATACCCGTGGCCAGCATTGTAAAATTCTTCAAATTCTTTCTTATATGAATCGGTTTTTTGATGATTGGCAGTTTTGGGATTTTCACAGTGATTTTTCCATAGCTCACCCAATGCATTACTTACAAGCTCTTTCTCAATATCTTCGAGTACTGAAGCAACAAAAGCTTTGCCATGATCCGTATCTATTTCTCTTGTTCCTTTTTTGTTAAATATTTCGTCATTATATATATCATCACTATTAAAAAGTTCGCTTTTGCGGTGCTTAGCTCCTTCCTTAAATGCAATAATAAGATTTTTATCTATTTCTTTTCCGTTAATAATAAAATTCATCCTTTGAAAATCTAAGAACATTGTTTCACCGGAATTCGCTAATTTATTATCTTGATCTGCTCTTAATTTACTAAAATTGAACTCTTTAGCTGTGGCCTTTAATCTAACTACTGGACTCTTATTATTTTTTCCTTTTGTCTCTTTCATAAATAACACCTTACTGTAAATATGCTGTAAGTTATATCATATAATGATGAATAATTTGGTAATATATTAAGAAAATCGACAGTATATTTCTTTATTTAAGAGGTGTAGGAAAGGCGTAGATTTCTCTTTTCATTTGTAGCATATTGCATTAATATTTATGTATTAATCTAGAAAATAATGATGAATAATATTGTAATTGTTGGTCTGCAATGGGGTGACGAAGGCAAGGGTAAAATAGTAGATTATCTTTCTGAGAATGCAGATGTAGTTGTGAGATTTCAGGGAGGAAATAATGCAGGGCACACTATAGTAGTAGATGATGAGGTTTATAAATTAAATTTACTGCCCTCTGCTGTTTTGAGAACGGGCAAAATATCTATCATAGGAAATGGCGTTGCTCTTGATTCACACGCTCTAATCTCAGAAATAGAGTCATTGAAAGTTAAAGGAGTAGACGTAAACTATAACAACTTGATGGTATCCGAGAGCTGCCCATTAATACTTAGCGTACATAAGGACAAGGAAAAGCTATTTGAAGATTTAAATGGAAATCACAAAATTGGTACAACAAACAAAGGGATAGGGCCATGTTATGAAGATAAAGTTGGCAGGAGAGCTATACGCCTTTGTGACTTAGAAAACGCAGATGAGCTCAATAAAAGAGTGGATACTCTTTTGAATTATCACAATGCTATCAGGAAAGGCCTTAACTACCAGGTGGTTAAAAAAGAAGAAATATTAAAGGAAATTCGAGAGATTTCAGAAAAAATTCTTCCATATAAAAAACCTGTATGGAAGATATTAAATGACTTGATGAAAGAAGGTAAGAAAATAATATTTGAAGGCGCCCAAGGTACATTTTTAGATATCGACCACGGAACTTACCCTTTTGTTACTTCAAGCAATACTGTAGCGTCGCAAGCAATAACAGGCTCAGGATTAGCCTACAATGCTTACATTATTGGTGTGGCAAAAGCTTATACAACAAGAGTGGGCAATGGTCCATTCCCTACTGAGCAAAAGAACGAAGTGGGGAATAGCTTATTTACTATAGGCAAGGAGCTTGGAACAGTGAGCAATAGAAGAAGGCGTTGCGGATGGTTCGATGCGGGTTTAGTGCGCCAGGCCGTACAACTCTCTGGAGTTTCAAGCATTGTATTAACCAAATTAGATGTGCTTGATTCTTTTGATACAATTAAAATATGCACTGATTACAAGTACAGCGGGAAAATGTATGATTATTTACCCGCATCACATTCAATACAAGAGGAATTAGAGCCAATATATGAAGAATTTCCTGGCTGGAAGGAAAACACTCAAGGTAAAAGGTCGATTGAAGCATTGCCTATTAATTTAATAAAATATATAGACAGGTTAGAAAAATTAATAGGTGTACCAATTCATCTAATCTCAACTAGTCCAAAGAGAGAGGATGTTATTAAGCTTAAAGATTTCTAAAAACGTCTTTGTATCTTAGAGCCTGTACGTAATCTCAAAAAAGAGATAAAGTGAGAGGATAAAGTATATAAAGTAGGATATGCGAAGTTTATAACCAAGTGACATAAGTCGAGAAAAGTTTGAGATTATTGTAGCAGATCTGGAATCTTGCAGAAAGAAGACAAAACCAAGAACACTTGATTTACATGATGTATTTTGTGGAGTGTTATACGTGTTAAAAAGTGGTTGCCAGTGGAGAATGGTATCAAAAGAGTTCCCAAAATGGCGCAATTGTTACGACTATTTTAAGAAGTGGAGTGAAAAACCAGATGCAAATAAAGAAAGTGTTCTGGAGCTGGTATTAAAAAAAAATAATTGCGACAAAACAATGGTCGGAAAAGCTTCTGCATAATTGATGCACAGAGTATAAAAAATGCAGATACTGCTGAAGCTATGATGCAGGCAAGAAGATTTCAGGGCCGTATTGCAGTAGATACGCAAGCATGCAATTTATACAACAACAGCAGAGATAACTGACCGTAGCAGTGCTGTGAGAATGGTCGAAAATGCAAAAGAAAACCTCTCGGGAGTTAAAAATGTACTGGTTGATGCAGGCTATACTGGAGAGAATTTTGTAACTCAAATAAAAACGATTATTGGTGCAACCGTTGAAGTGATCAAAAGAAATGAATTACGTTCCTTTGTTGTATTGCCCAAAAGATGGGTTGTGGAGCGATCTTTTGCTTGGTTAGAAAAATGTAGAAGATTGTGGAAAAATTGTGAGCGAAAACTCAATACTAGCCTACAAATGGTAGTTCTGGCTTTCACTGCCTTACTTCTGAAAAAATTATGAACAGGCTCTTACTAACTCTTATCTAATAAAAAAAATACTTGTGTAACTTCGAATAGTCTATTATGCAAGACAGCAGTATAAACATGTAGTAAGAAATGTATAATGAAAAATAAAAGCTCAAGTTTAACACTTGCAGTTATTTTTACACAATTAAGTAATCATAAAAGTTAGTGTAGGACAAGGTTATACAGTTTGATTTCTTTTGATATATGTTAATTGATATAATATAAATATAGTTAAGGAGGCGTATTATGACTGGAAGTTTGGCTAAGGAAGAAAAAACAGCAGAGGCAGGAAAAACAAGTAATCAGTCAGAGAATTATGATGTTGAATCAGTTATAAGGGTAGCATCATGTGCTTGGAATGCAATACATTGCTTGTTGGCATCTTATGAATACGATCTATATTCGTCATGGCTTGAATCGCATTTTACATCCCTCAAGGACTGTATCAATAAAATGGAAAAAGACAATTCTTTCACTAAGGACTCTGCTATAATAAAGTTCTGCCACTCAATTGCAGAAAATAATAAATTATACAAAGAGTTAAAAAATTTAAATAATCCTGCTGAAAATTTTGCCAATAAAGAATTTGATTCTCAATTAGAGAAGATAATAACAGGCTTTAAACTAAAAGACCTAGAAGACAAGGTAGGCTTCTTAATGCTTTTGAAAGAAGAAAGTGACTTCACTGCTATACAGAAGGCTTATAGAGATGAGTGGAGTTTTTATGACCTAATAAACGATAGAGATTTTAAACAAACGTACATAGATAAAGCAGTAACAGAGTCTGCTAATAAGAGCTTTAAGGAAGATATAGATAAATGTATAAAGTTGGCAGAGCAGGGAAAAGAAGCTGCAAGTAAATATCTTGGAGAGAAAGGCGTAGAGCTTCGAGCTTATTACACAGAAACTGATAACACTCATAGAGTTTTGAATATCAATCTTATTAATTACAATAGAAGTGAGCCAACCAGAGTTAGTGATATTTTACAGCAAGAGAAAGATATTAAAGAATTGAATATCTATTGCAATAAAAAACATGAAATACACGCTCATCAAGAAGATAAGAAAAGATATTATGAATTTAAAGAAGGCGCATGTTATGAAATGACAAGTACTTGGCCTGTAAAGGATGAGTCCGGGAATGTTTCAATTTGTACCATGATTATGAATGTGAGTAGTGATGGCATAACTGAAGTACTAAAATTTAATGATGAAGATTTTGTGCTATCGGAGGAGATCTTAGAATTGATAAAGCAAAATGATGAATTATATATTCAAAGTCTCTCCTTATATGATGCTGTACTAGAAAAGGGTAAGGCTGCTGATGTTGTGCCTACTGCTAATAATAATTTTCAAAATGAATCTATAACGGCCTATCAAGATAAGGAACCAGAGGAGGAATTAGACCCTAAAGTTGATGCTGACAATAGCCTTCCTCCTTCTATTAATAGCAATGCATCAACTAAAACGGAAGTCAATTTACAACACACTGAAACTCAAACAGAAGTTGCTTCACAACAAATCGAAACTAAAACGGAAGTCAATTTACAGCACACTGGAACTCAGACAGAATTTGCTTCACAACAAATGGATGAATTGATTTTAAATAATCAGATGCTGTCCGAAAAAAACGTTGAATTGAAGCAAGAAATGTCAAATTTGAAAAAAGAAGCTGTTGAATTGAAGCAAGAAATAGAAGCAGGGTTGCAAGTGATAAATAAAAAGCACCATGAATTAATACAAGAAAACCAGCGACTACAGGAGAAACTAGAAACAACCCAAGCAGAAGCTAATCAAACAATTGTAAAGTTAGAGAAGCAGAATAGCAATTTACAAGACAGGTTTGAAAAAGAGGAGCAAAAAAACACGGAATTGCAAACTGAACTGGCACAAAAAAATGAAGAATTAGCAGGTGTGTTAAAAGAGCTACAAGGGAAAGCACAAGAACTTAAAGGTGTATATGAAGAAAAAAGAAAGCTAAAGGAAGAGCTGAAAATTGTTAATGCAGGAAAGAAGAATTTGGAAAAAGAGCTAAATCAAGCACGAGAAGATGCGGAACAGATAATGGTTGAACAACGCCAGCAGAAAGAGCGCTTGAAAGATCAGCTAAGAGAATTAGATCAGGAATATAAGGTACAAGTAGAAATTGAGCAAAAGATTAAAGAATCAGATAGGCAGGATAGCGATTTACAAGATACACTTGGAGAAGAGAGACTAAAACTCAACATTGAAGAGCTAGAAAACGAGTACGAGGAATTTCCAGGAGATACGGTACTTACACTTAAACTCACTAAAGATGAAGATGAAGATGAAGATGAAGATGAAGATAAAGTCGAAGAGTTAAGAAACGAGCTAGAGCGTGAGAAAGAAAAGTGTAAACAATTATTAGAAGAAGAAAATGAATGGGGTGATGAATTGGTAGGAATGCTTGATGGACTGGAAGAAAAAATTCGTGCTGATGAACAAAGGAGCTTCAACAATCAATTAACGGGAGAAATTTCTAATGAGTCTGGTAATGCTCCACAAAAGAAGAGCGGGTTATCAAAATCTTCAAGCGTTGATAATGAGTCTTATGTTCCACTGAGAGAGAAGACAACATTACTCAGATCTTTAAGCGTTGATAGTGGACTTGATAGCGATGAAGAAAATTGTGATAATGATTTATCTTTCAACATAAGTCCTATAAGTTCTATTGAGAAGGTGGCAGAGAGTAGAAACGTAGGTAGGGTATCATTGTGAAGATGGTTGGGGTTAAGTTGCAACTTAAGTAGGGCGCAAAAGGTCTTTTGTGTTGATAATAATTTAAAATCTATAGTAGACTAAAAAAGATTATTAAATTATAATATAACATATGATAAAAGACGAGAAATCGAAAACAATTTTTGAAGTGGAAGGGGCAGTAACTGCTTTACTACCTGCAGCAGAATTTAGAGTGAAACTGGACAATGAACATGAGATTATCTGTCATGTATCAGGGAAAGTGAGAAGAAGTAAAATACGCATCATTATAGGGGATAGGGTGTTAGTTGAGATGAGCATTTACGATAGGAATGCGAGAAAGGGTAGGATCATTAGAAGGCTTAAAGGTACAAGTGACAGAACGATCTCTAAATAATCTTATTCTTGCTTCATCATCGAAAAGGCGTATAGCTTTACTAAGACAAATAAACATTGAGCCAGGTTTAATTTTGCCAGCAGATATAGATGAAGCCCCTTTAAAAAAGGAACTTCCGAAGGATTACTCAATCCGTATGGCAAAAAGTAAAGCGGAGAAAATACAAAGCTCAAATCCAAATTACTTTGTGCTTGGTGTTGATACAGTTGTTGCTTGTGGTAGAAGGATATTGCTCAAAGCTGAAAACGTTGAGCAAGCAGAAAAATGTATCCTCTTGTTATCAGGAAGAAGGCATAGAGTATACACCAGTGTATGTCTATTAACTCCCGATCAATCTAAACAACATATCAGGACTGTGGTTACAATAGTGAAATTTAAACGTCTCAGTGAACAAGAAATTAAGTATTATTTAGCATCAGAAGAGTGGAAAAATAGGGCGGGGGGATGCAATATACAAGGCCTAGCTGGAGTGTTCGTATTGTTCTTACGCGGCTCCTACTCTTCCGTTATAGGGTTACCATTACATGAAACCTATTGTTTGCTAAGCAATTATTTTAACTTCAATTTATATTGAAATACCTTTATTAGTATCTTTTTTTTGTTGTGACTCAGCAACCTGTTTAGCCCAATCTAGTGGTCTTTTATTTCTGTTAGCTAATGCAATTCTATTGCGATCATAACCATCAGTGTGTTCTGTTAAAGTATCTCCTCTTTCTTCTTCTATTACTCCAGCTTTCAGTTGTGCTTCATCTTTCTCTAGTAATTTATATAGTTCGCTATTTTTATCTACGGTTGGATTAGTGTCAGCATTTTCTCGTTCTGCCACTGTTTTTTCTAACCACTTACGTATAGGGTCATATTGTTTACCTTCTCCTATCTTTTCTAAAACGTTTTCTGAGAATGAATCTTTAGGAATATTTTCTTTAGTAGCCTGTTGTGCCGGTTCTCTTAACCCTTTATCCAATGCTTCTTTTAACTCACTCGTATCTCCGATTTCTTTTGGTTCAATGTTTTCTAAGCTCTTCTTTAACTGCTCAGGATTTACTTGAGATTGTTCATGATTGGCATGAGTTGGAGATGAATAGCCCGAATCGTTTGTTTTTATGTCTGTTGAGCTGTCTTTGAGCAACCCAACTTCTCTCAAGCGTTTTTTAGTTTCTTCGCTAATCTGACTCTGATCAGCTGGTTTTAACCCGAGATTTTCTTGACCTAATGTATTTTTAAGTTCTTCAAATAGAGTTAGATTACTTTGTCTAATATGTTCTTCTAATTTCCTTCCTACCTGTTTTAAATCTGTTTGAGATTTACTATCACTATTAGTTGGAGATATATAGCCTGAATCACTTATACTATTTGGTGTTGAAGCAGAGACACTAACAGTTGGACCTTCCACTATTTTTACATCTGCTAAATCGTCTTTTTGCAATCCATCTTCTTTATCTTGTGACAGTTTATCAGTAGGATCAACTTGCCTTAATCCTCTATTATCCTGCTGTGATCTATCTCTGATTTCTTTAAGAAGATTTTCAGGTGGAGTTTGATCACTTTGTTCAATGTTCTCTAAGCTCTTCTTTAACTGTTCAGGATTTACTTGAGATTGTTCATTATTGTCATGAGTTGGAGATGAATAGCCCGAGTCACTTTTATTATTGAGTGCTGTAGCAGAGAGCGGCTGTTCACTTTCTTTCCACTTAGCATCACTAGCATCTTGGTTATCACTGTTATCTGGAGAAGATGAATAAGGAATTCTGTCCTTTAATGTCTCTAACGGTGATGGGTTATTTTTTCTACTTCCTGCAATTGATGCTTTTCTATCATCAACATCAATGTGCCGTAAGTTGTTTTTCTTGAAATTTCTGATGTCTTGTAACAGATCGCCTTTGCTATTTCCTTCTTGTTGCTGGGTTTTAGGTTGTTGCTGATCATTAGGTGTTTGCTCACTTCTATCTGGTTTTTGGCTTCCAGGTACAGCATGTCCAAATGTAGGATTGTCATACCGTTCATCTTCTTGCCTATTATCTTGATTGTGGCTTACAGACTTGGTGAAAGTAGAACTATCTGAAGAATCAGAAGTTGCACCTTTTTGCTGATTATTAGGTGTTTGCTCATTTTCGCGCAAGTCATCTGGTTTTTGGCTTCCAGATTTGGCTCCCCCTTGCTCATCGAAAACACCTTTTTCAGGTGGTAGTGAACTAGTTCTAGGTGGAAGTGGCGGAGGAGTTTTTTTGTTCTGAGGATTCTCCTCAAAAAGCGATTGTAGGTTATAAACTTGACCTCCCGAATTTGCTTCTCGTGCTGCTTGTCTAAGCTCACGCTTTTCTTTAGCCTCCTGAGAATTAATTTTATCGTCAAAATCTTTTCCAATTCCGTTATCGTAAGACTGCCTTCTGCTGTTAGATTGTAGTCCAAAATGTGAATGGTGGTCTTCTTTTTTTTGAGTTATATCAGTAGCTTGAACGCTAACACCTCTATTAACATCAATTCTTGTCGTAGTTTCAGATGATAGCTCGTTACTGTCTTTATTATGTTGCATCTCATTCGCTTTTCCTTGTCCTTTCTCCCTGAATTGTATTTCATGCAAGAATAAACCACCTATTTTTACATCTCTGTTTACTTCTAACCGTTCTAGAGAAAAATCATCACCTTTAACAAGGTCTACACCGTTAGCATCAATCTTAATTTTGATCTTACATTCCTTCCCCTCCGCATACCACTTTAAAGTCATTTCATATGAACCATCAGTTACGACATAATGTCTTATTTTTTTCCCTTCTTCCTTGGCAACAAAACCATGCATTCCGCTCTTTCCATCACTATGCAATGTTGAAAATCCCGAGATTTCATTCTTCTCACAAAAATCACTATTTAAAAATTCGCTAATTTTAAACTCTTTTTTGTTATCTTCCAGCGTAATACTTGCGTGATTACCGTATATTGAAACTCCTGCAACATCATCAACATACTCTTTCAACCTTTCTTTAACTTCACTTTCAAGCTCTTGTCCAGCTTTCTTTGTCTTGTCGCATTTCTGAAGAATAACTCCATATGCTTTATCTTTGTTTTCTTCTTCGTCCCAATTCCAGTTGGCGTGTTTTGTTAAAAACTTTACTGTGTTAAAATCAACTCTAGCATTATAAATTGGGTCGTCTTCCTTTTTTATTTTATCAAATAAAGGAAAAATTTCTTGAATGCGCTCATTATAAATGTGTTCTTGTTGTGTATCGTTAGTGCCCATATATCCCTCACTAATAACCCTCTGCCTTTAGTTCTAGCTAATACTAGCTAATATAATTATCACAAGCATTGGTTGAATTTTTATTAAGGAAGGTTGTGTTACTAATGTGATGACACAAGCTATTTTATGGTAACATCAAACGATTTAAGTTGTCATTCCAGTCTGGAATCCAGCCTTTCACGAACCCCATCAAAAATGTTGTGTTTTAACATAAGATTAGCTATTTTTATGCTCACTAACTTAGTGCCAATCAAGATTCCTGGATCCCAGTGTCTGGGCACTGGGATGACATCCTTCTTGGCGGAAATCACTCTTATATCACAACAGCTGCATAGCCTAAATTGCTTTAGCTATAGCTCTGTTTTTGCAACTTCAAATATCTGCTACTCATAGTAAACACTTCTGGATCTTGAGAGGTTAGCTTGAGTATAGCGAGTATGTTGATAAACAACAAAGCAGCAATCGAGATATCAGCAACATCCCATAGCAACCGGACTTTACCTATCGCACCAAGCGGAATGATCATGGTAAAAATTACAATCCAGATTTTAGTGTATTTATTATCCATAGACACATAGCGTATTGTCTGTTTTGAGCAAAAAAACCAAGTAAAAATAGTAGTAAAAGCAAAACAAAACATTATGGCCATAATTAAATAGTCAATATAAGGCCAATTCATTGCCTTTCTAAAAGCAAATATGCACATGTTAGTGCTCTCTAAATCAGTGACCCAAGAATCTGTGACAAGCAGTACCATTGTTGTAATAAACACTATAAACGCAACTATAAAAGGCGATATTATCGTAATTAGACTCTGCTCAATAATAAATTTATTATTATTTTTCTTAGGAACAATTGAAGAATGTACGATTCCTTCAAGGCCAAGCCCTATATCTGTTGCAAAAATACCTCGCAAAGTTCCGACTTGAATAATAGTCAACATTTCTAGAATCAAACCTAGAGATAAACCAGAGTTAAAGCTACTGGTTGTAAAAAAACTGCTTGTTATTAGTTTTAGAGAAGGAAGAATATTTTCACTAAATTTAAATAATATGATACCGCAAAGTGTGAGGTAACTTACCGTCATTATCGGTATCATAGCCGATATAAAAATTTTAATTTTTTTTAAGCTGAGAGCTGCAACAACAAAAAATATTATGGCCATTACAATGCCACCAACAACTACAGGCACATCTATCATATTAAGTGGTATTGATAGAGAATTTACCTGAACAAGGTTACCAACTGTTATTGAAACCATCATCATGATAACTAGAAAGACAATTGTGGCCTTCCTAGAGTTAAACGCATCAGTCATGTAGGCTACAGGGCCACCTATAAACCGTTCGTTCTTTTCCTTTCTGGTTTTTATACTTAGATAACAAGTGACATATTTTATCACAGAAGTGATAACAATAATTATTGCCATCCATAAAATAGAGCCCGGTCCTCCGGTTTTTAGAGCAACAGCAGTTCCTGAAATATTTCCTACTCCTAAATTTCCCCCTAAAATTGTAAACAGAGCGGCTATAGAAGAAAATTTATTTTCTCCTTTTTTAGCTCCAAGGAGTGAAAGGGCGTATGGTAATCTAAATACCTGTAGCCATTTTAGTTTAATCGATAGGTAAACACCAGCAACTAGCATGAGTAATATTGTTGGCAGTAATAAAACAAACTTTACTATATCCATTTACATACTAAAAGTGAGTGTTTTGACTTAAGTATACATACAAAAGTTGAAAATACCCAACCTATTTTCTATGTATGACTTCGTTTCCGTCATTCTAGAAACCTTTTCTTGTCATCCAAGTAGCTGACACATAACTGTACGAACATTGTAATATGGTACAATGTTAAGACGATGTCATTCCAGTCTGGAATCCAGCTTTTAATGCAACCCCTCACCAAAAATATTGTGTTTTAACATAAGGTTAGCTACTTTTATACTCACCAACTTAGTGTCCAATCTGGATCCCAGTGTCTGGGCACTGGGATGACATCTTTTTTCTTGGTACAAATTACTCTTATATCTCAATGTTCGTACAGTTAGTGCGTGACACTGGGATCTAAATTTTTTATGCGAAACCATTATGTTTATATACTTGTAGGCCCAAGTTCCTCACATAGTGAACAAAAAAGTAAATGAGATTCCAGTGTCACGCACTGGAATGACACCTACCCCATGAGAACCCTATTTTTCATACCACTCATTTATAAGTTCATTGACATCAGAATCTATAAAATTCTTCAGTGGCTGTTTGATTTTTATCTCAGCATTTTTAGGGATGCACCTATCTTTACATATCGCATAATTTATATGGAAGTTAAGGTCAATATACCCTTGATTTGAAAACACATTCATCTTAAAGGGAAATAACACCATGTCCTCATATACGTTACTGATAAATATCTCTCTTCCTACTTTATCTCTATGTTTTTTTGGAGTAGGCCAGTAAATATCTATGTTTAATGTGTTACCCTTACAATCAAAAGAAGTGGGAAAACCGAAATCTCCAGGATCTTTATAATATATGTGCCAGCCTGGTTTTACTGTAACCCTTATTGCACCTTTGAGAGTGAGGCTTGCTTCATTTATCTCGCCAATAAGTAAATCAAATTTTGCAATTTCCTCGTCAGCATATAGTTGAGTGCAAGAAAAAAATAAAAACAATATTAAATATATATGTATTTTCATTAAGGTAAATTTCTCCTTTTATAGAGAAAGTGATTTAGATTTTAATTATTATATTTAATAGCATTATATAGATTATTTATTAACATAGCATTATACTAGCATAAATATACTAGGGATTATAGTTCTTTTATGCTGCCTTTTTGTTATTAGACAACCACAATATAAAGGAGTGAAACGGATGCAAACAGTGGTGCCTTTCTGCACCAAACGTATTACCTTTAACGAATAGTAAAATGTGAGATTTTTTGGAATTACCGTGGAGCAATTGCTCCACGGTTTCATTCTACTTAGAATCCACCCATGCCACTCATTTCTCCTGCACCCATAGGAGATGAAGCATTTTCTTTGCTTGGTACATCAACTATCATAGATTCAGTAGTTATCAGCACACTCGCAACAGATACCGCTGTTTCAAAAGCGATACGAACCACTTTTGCTGGATCAATCACACCAGCTGTAAATGCATTAGCGTAATTCATAGCCTCAACGTTGTATATAAGCTCTTTATCATTCTGCTTAATCAAATAGTCAATTATAACAGCAGATTCAAGACCAGCATTTTTGACTAACCTTCTAATTGGAGCACTGAGAACTTTCTTGATAATGTTTATGCCTATTTGTTCCTCGTCACTTGCACCTTTTAATTTGTCGAGAACAGATGAAGCATAAAGAAGCGCAACCCCACCACCTGGAACTATACCTTCTTCAATTGCAGCTCTTGTTGCATGCAGCGCATCTTCGACTCTATCTCTACGTTCTTTAACTTCCACTTCAGTTGCTCCACCAACTTTGAGCACAGCAACGCCACCTGATAATTTCGCTAAACGTTCTCTTAGCTTTTCTTTATCATAATCAGAAGTTGAAGTTTCAATTTGAGATTTAATCTGCTCGATTCTAGCTTTCACACTGTCAGAATCGCTATTTTCGCTGACAACTGTGGTATTATCTTTAGTAATTTTAACATTTTTAGCCGTACCAAGATCATCAAGCGTGAGATCTTCCATCTTGATTCCAAGTTCATCTTTTATGACATACTTAGCACCAGTCAAAGTTGCTATATCTTCGAGCATCTCCTTTCTTCTGTCACCAAAACCTGGAGCTTTTACTGCAGCAACTTTTAAACCACCACGCAATTTATTGATAACTAAAGTGCTTAATGCTTCACCTTCGATATCCTCTGCAATAATAACCAAAGGTTTACCAGATTTAACAATAGCTTCAAGAATAGGAAGTAAAGGTTGAATAATATTTAATTTTTTCTCTGTAATTAATAGATAAGGATTATCAAGCTCCACGATCATTTTTTCATTATTTGTAATAAAATACGGAGAGAGATAACCGCGATCAAATTGCATGCCAGTAGTCAGCTCAACTTCTAACTCTTTTGAACCTTTACTCTCTTCAACAGTTATTACACCCTCTTTTCCAACTTTTTTCACGGAATCAGCGATACTGTTACCTATATCCTTATCACCATTTGCAGAGATTATTGCAACTTGTGCCACTTCGTCTATTTTCTCTAGAGAAATTGTACGAGACATTGACGCAATTTCCTTTAATATTACATCTTTTGCCTTCTGTATTCCGTTTTTAATACCAACACGATCGTTTCCAGCAGCAATTGATTTTGAAGCTTCTATTATCATGTTGCTAGTTAGTATTGAGCACGTTGTTGTACCATCACCAACTTTGTCGTTACATTGAGAACAACTTTGTGCAAAGATGCTTGCTATCACAGCGTTTAATGGTTTTTCAGGCTTGATACCCTTCATCACCTTATAACCATCTTTTGTAATTTCTGGTGCTCCATAGGGCTTATTAATCCCTACTGTTTTTCCTCTAGGTCCCGCAGTTATTGCTACCGTTGAATCCACTATTGCTGCGACTTCACGAAAGGCTTCTTGCAACTGCTCACCTGATACTACTACATTAGTCATTTTTATCACCTCTTGTTAATAAAAAATTTAGAAAACTATAATAAAACCATTTACAATGCGCTATGTTGCGCTTTGTTTCAGTTTAGTAAAATAAAGACTGCTACTTAATGACAGCAAGTATATCGGATTCCTTCATCACGATAAGCTTCTCATTATTATGTTCTATTTCTGTACCAGCCCATTGGCGATAGAACACTTTATCACCAGCTTTCACAGTTAAAGTTACGCGTTCGCCACTTGAATTGCGTGAACCTTCACCAATTGCTATAACTTCACCTTTAGTAGGTTTCTTTTCAGCACTTGATGGAAGCACAATTCCACCTTGCTTTTCTTCGCTAATAGGCTTGATCAGCACGCTATCATCTAATACATTTAAACTTATACTTGACATTTGTTTTTCCTCATCAACAAATTAACTTATAAGTTTATATATATATACTCGTAAGTTAGATTTCAAGGGCTGGAGCTTGTAAAATATGCACGCCAAAAGCAGTTTTTAAAAAGAGCCTAATGTTATATAATAAAATTTAGATTTATTTATAGAGATTTCATGAGTTATATACCATTCTTAAGTCGTGGTGTGATAGTGCTATATGGGCCTGACACTAGAGATTTTCTGCAGGGTATTATAACCAATGATATTAATAAGTTGGATAGCCAAAAAGCCATTTACTCTTTATTGCTTAGCCCTCAGGGAAAATATCTATATGATTTTTTTCTTATTGAATATGGTAAATACACCCTCTTGGAGTGCGAAAACATGCACTTGCAGCAAATAATCGAGAAACTGGATTTGCTTAAAACTTATTTGAAAGTGAAAATTAAAGACGTTAGCGCACTATATAAGGTTGGAGTTTTGTTTAATACTAAGTTGGCGGAGTGTAGTAGTGAATCACAAGTTATTTTTCAAGATCCAAGGCACAAGCTGCTAGGAATGAGGATCATACATAAAGATGAAATGAAAGAGCCGGTTGGGGATTTTACTCAGTATGAAAAAGTTAGAATTCAAAACCTTGTTCCAGATGGAGCGAAAGATATGGTGCAGAATTCATCATTTCCGCTGCAATTTTTAATCAATAAAGTAAACGGTATAAGCTTTAATAAGGGGTGTTATATAGGTCAGGAAGTCGTAAATCGAATGAGCAGACAAGAAATATTCAGAAGAAAACTTTACCTTGTTGAGGGAGATAACGCACTTCCAGATATTGGCACTAAAGTAACGAATGAAAATAATGAGGAAATAGGGGAACTGCGCTCTAGTGTAGACAACATTGGACTTGCATTGCTTAATACTGGAAAGAGCCATGCAAATTTATATGCAGATGGAGTTAGGTGCGTTAAGACGTTGAAGTCTTAAGGTAGCGCATATAGAAACGAAAAACTTGCTTGACACCCTTCGCCAGCGCCCTTATCATAACAGTGAAGCTATTTCATTTAACTTCGCAATCTGTGCAGATTAAAACGACAAGGACTCCTGATATAATGTTGAACATTTTTTTTCTGCATTTCCGGGAATGTTCAAAAAAGTGTGTCAAACCGAAAAAAAAGTAATAAATTGATATAAAAAAATGGAGGTTTGACAATGAGTCAGAAAGTAGTAAACAGAACTACCGGTTTGGTAGATTACAAAGAACTGGAAGCAAATATACTGTCATCAATAAGGGAAGGCAGACCATTAACAGGAAGAGATGGAGTATTTACACCATTTATAAAAAGACTGCTGGAGGCAAGTTTGGAAGGTGAAATAGAAAATCACTTATTAGCTGAAAGTGAAGAGAATAATCGAAGAAATGGGAGAAATGGAAAGACTTTACGGACAAGTGCAGGTTCATTTGAGCTTTTGACGCCTAGAGATAGGGAGGGAAGCTTTGAACCCCAAATAGTCAAAAAAAGGCAAACAAACCAGAGCTTGAAACGAAGATTTTGAGCACATTTGCCAGTGGTATGGGATACAGAGATATAGCATCGCATGTAGAGGAGATTTATGATCACAAAATATCTGCAGCAGAGATATCAAGTATTACCGACAAATTGCTACCGATAATCAACGAATGGCGTAGTCGCCCGCTGCAGTCTGTATATCCGATAGTGTTCATGGTTTTTTAAAGTCAAAGAGGACGGACATTGTGTAAGTAAATGTATGTACAATATATTGGGCATAGACCAAAATGGCAGAAAAGAAGTATTAGGTTTTTATTTGGCTGAAAGTGAAGGAGCTAACTTCTGGTTGGGAGTACTAAATGATCTCAAAGAAAGAGGAGTAGAAGATATTCTAATTGCCTGTGTAGATGGGCTAAAAAGCTTTCCTGCAGCCATAAATAGTGTATTTCCTAATGCAGAGGTACAGCTATGTGTGGTACATCAGATACGCAATTCTCTAAAATATGTATCTAGCAAAGATGTGAAGATTTTTATGAGTGATTTGAAAAAAGTATATCAGGCTTCAAGTAGAGAAATTGCTGAAAATTATCTGCTTGAGTTGGAAGAAAAATGGGGAGAAAAATATCCACTAGTCATAAAATCCTGGCAGAATAATTGGATCCGGCTATTTCAAGTATTCTGGCCCAGTCAGGAGGCTAATTTATACTACCAATCCTATTGAGGGACTGCATAGACAGATTAGAAAATTTACTAAAACTAAGGGCTCATTTACCAGCTTGTATAAACAGGTATATTGTGCTATAAAAAAGGCAGAGCAAAATTGGACTATGGCCATACCCAATTGGGCTTTAACTATATCTCAACTTGATATCTTCTTTCCCGGCAGATTGAAAATTGACCTTACCCAGAAAAAGTAGAGAGAAAGTTTGGAATGTTTTTCACAAAGAGAATGATGAATCAAAATGCTCAGGAATGCAATAGTTAATAGTGACGTTGTTTGTTATAAAAAATTTCTATATATTCAAATATAGCAGTTTTGATATGCTGTTTAGAGTGCCGAGAGGTGTCTATTGGTAACTCCCTTTTTAGAGAACTGAAGAAGCTTTCCACAACAGAATTGTCGTAACAACAACCTTTATGACTCATCTATGTTTTTTATGGATAAGAGATATTGATAACCTTGCGAAGTATATTGTGAACCTTGATCACTATGTAATAGTAGATTTTTGGCAGGTTTACGCTTGTTAACGGCCATTAATAAAGAGTCCATAACCAATTGTTTATTTATTGAACTGCTCATTGACCAGCCAACTACCATGCGTGAATATAGATCGATTATTGTTGCCAAATATAGCCATCCTTCTTTGGTTTTTATATAAGTAATCCCATACTTTATTTGGTTGATCGACAATAAAGTTTTGGTCTAATATATTGGGAGCTACGACTCTACTGTCCGTTTGTTGTTTCTTAATTTTAAATTTTCTTCTCAATATAGCCTGAATACCATTTTTCTGCATAATACTTTGCACTGTTTTTAAGTTGCAACTTTTACCCAAAGCCTTTAATTCAGCATGAATTTTAGGAGCTCCATATCTACATTTAGAAGCTTGATATATTTTTTGAATATCTGCTAATAACTCTTTATTTGCTGATTCTCTACTGCTTATTTTCCTTGTAGTCCACTTATAGTAGCCACTAGCAGAAAACCCTACATAATTCCTGCACTTTATAGTGTTTACTATGCTCTTTTATGAAAAAATATTTTACTCTTTTTGACTGGCCAGGGCTTTTTTTAAAATGTCTCTTTCTCTTGTTACTTTTGCTAACTCTTTCTGTAAATCAAATCTCTCTTTGTCATAAGGTGCTACATCTGGAAATGCATTTGCCGCTGACTTTTTTTCGTTATATTTCTTCATCCATTTTCCTAATACACTATCCCTTATTCCTAGATCTCTTGCTACTTTTGCAACTGGTTGACCTACCTTTCTTTGTTCATTTGCCAGCTTAACAGCTTCCAATTTGAATTCTGCCGTATATTCTCTTGCCATTTCTAATCCTCCAAAATTTTATTTTACCCGAAAAAACTCCTTTCTTTCTCTCCACTTTTTCTGGGTAAGGTCAGTTTATCTTGTCTACCTATTTTGCCACTCTGCTGAACAGATATACTCAACTAATGGTCAATACATCTTCTATTAAAAATTGTACAAATTTATTGCCATTCCAGTAATTCATAGAGATCTTACCCAAAATAGCTTTAACATTACCCTGCATGATAGCAGAGCCAAGATGAGTATTTGCAGAACGAAATGCAATAGCTCTTACCATAACATTATCATCAACAATAAAACATTTTATATGGTCAACTCCTATAACTTCAGGCTTTCTTATCTTTGCTCCTTGGATAATAAACCTTGGTTCAGGATTTCCAACTCCAAATGGTCCCAAGCGTTGCAATTGATTCCATAAAGACAAATTTATTGCTTTAGCAGTTACTATACTATCAGCTTTTAAAGTTTTCTCATTTATAGAGTTTGAAAATCTTTCAGTAAAAAAATCATGCAAATCATTTATTTTGTCTTCTTTAATTGAAAATCCTGCCGCCATACTATGGCCACCACCTTCAATAATCAAATTTATAAACTTTGCGGAAAGGACTGCAGCACCGATATCAACTCCAAAAATTGATCTACAGCTTGCTTTTCCTATTCCATTATTTAAAGATATCACTACTGTTGGCAAGTGAAACTGCTCCTTTAGCCTTGATGCAATTATACCAATTATTCCCTGGTGCCAATTGCCACTTATCATTATAAAATTCGCACCTGATTGGGCAGACTTTTCCGCTTGTGCTGTAGCTTCCAAGAGAGCCTCATTTTCTAACACTTTTCTTGCATTATTCAAATCTATTAATTTTAGCGCGATTGAATGTGCCTCTTCATCATCATCGGTGGAAAGCAACCTTGCACCAAGCGATGCTTCTCCAATTCTTCCTCCAGCATTTATGCATGGCCCAATACTAAACCCTAATCGAGAAACACTTGGTTTTTCAAGGATTCCCAAAACATCAAATAAAACACGCAAGCCAACGTTTTTTCTTGTTGACATAACTTTTAATCCTTGTGAGACAAGTGCTCTATTGAGGCCTGTGATCTGCATAACATCACAGACAGTTCCCAGGGCAACCAAATCCAGCAGATCAAATAAATCTGGTTCTTTTTTGTTGGTAAAAAATCCTTGCTCACGTAGGCTTTTATTAAGAGCAACAATTAGCAGAAATGAAACTCCAACTGCTGCTAGGTTATTATAAGGAGAGCTCTCATCAAGGCGGTTTGGATTCACAACTGCTACGACGCTTGGTAATTTTTCCGTACCAAGATGATGATCGACAACTATAATATCAAGACCAAAAGCCTTTGCATCTTCTATCGGTTGATATGCAAGCGTACCGCAATCAACGGAAATACATAAATCAATTCCATTCTTTTTAAGTTGTAATAAAGCATCTGTGTTTAATCCATAGCCCTCATCAACACGATCTGGAATGTAGATTATAGAGTGTATATCGATTGCTCTCAGGTACCTGTTAATCAATGCTGACGACGTTGCACCATCAACATCATAGTCACCAAATATTGCAAGGTTTTCATCATTTTTTATTGCCCGTATTATACGAGAAACAGCTTTATCCATATCAAGAAGGTGAAAGGGATCTGGTAATAGCGATCTGATTAGTGGATATAAGAAGTCGCTTGCATTTTCTATGTTAACACCACGAGTAACCAATATTCTTGCTAATATTTCTGGTAACTCAAATCTCTGTGTAAGAGTTAAGATTTGCCTTTGATCTGCTTCTTGCAACTTCCACAATGCATTTGTTATGCTGCGCTTTTCAATTTCAAGTAGCATATTCTTTCTTTGTAAATAAAACTACTTTACCAGAATTTTTAAGCTTGTTCTATAATTGTATTAGACTTCTGCATAACCTAAACTAAGTAGAAAAAAGGTATCATCTAAGTAGCTGACACTGGTCTCCATCCAAGAGGGCAGTAGCCCCTTCGGTGTCATTCCAGCGCGTGACCAGGTCTTTTTAGCTATCATAGGATGACAGAAGCAGACACTCCACTTTGTCGTTCCAGTGCCTCCTTTTTTTGTCATTCCAGTGCCTTGACTATTTGGATCCAGGAAAAAGAATGGTGTCATCCCAGTGCCCCTATGATGTCATCCAAGTAGCCTCCCTCTCCTGTCATCCCAGTGCTCCTTTTTTTGTCATCCCAGTGCTTGACACTGGGATCCAGGAATTTTATTAAGTTGGTAAGCATAAAAGTATTATGTAAAATACAACGTTCTTGATGGGATTGCGTGAAATGCTGGATCCCAGTGTCTGGGCACTGGGATGACAAAGGAGGACAGTGTCAGCTACTCGGATGACAAAAAAAGGAGCACTGGAATGACAGCAGTCCTACGTCATACCGCCGCGGTATCTCTAGATCCCGCTAACAAGTAGCGGGATGACGATTGTCGTTTAGCCATAAATATTAAGAAATTTACCAAATGAAAAAAAAGGCAAAAGAAGCCCCGTGGTTGGCTAATTACTTACATTATACTTTCAAGTATGGCGTTTTTTTATTCTAAACGTTTAATAACCGCGATTCAGTTGCTTTTAAACCGCAACTAATCTAAATTATAAACGTTAAGAAATTTACTAAACAGAAAAAAAGGCAAAAGAAACCCCGTGTTAGCTAGTTGTCACTCTCTAATCCTGCAAATTGGCGTACTATACTGTCTTAAACGCTATATAAGCGCGTTTCGGCTTATATAGGTAAAAACCTAGAAATGTTGTGAAGACATAAGGTGCACATAGTGCAAAAAATTAAAAATAAGACGCCAACTACGTTGTTTTCTTGCTGTTTAATCTGCACAGATGAAGATAAATAAATAGCTTCAGTACCATGATAAGGGCGCTGGCGGAGTTTGTCAAGTAAGTTTTTTGTTTCTATGGGTCAGTTGGTACGCGCTTTGCCTTTTAACAGATGTAAAAGCACAATTATTACGAACAACATTCCACCAACAACTGATATAGCGCCACCTATAATGAAGCACGTGCGTGCTAACATTGATGAAATACTTGGCAGATCTGCAACTTTTCTTAAGGCACCATATCCACCAAGCCACACAAGACCAGTGATATGGAGAAAATGCCCTATACTGTAGGCATAAATCTGTAATCTTACCATGGAGTTTTTTACCTCTTTAAAGTTTAATTTG
Source organism: Wolbachia endosymbiont (group A) of Nomada flava (assembly GCF_964027055.1). Classification (NCBI taxonomy): domain Bacteria; kingdom Pseudomonadati; phylum Pseudomonadota; class Alphaproteobacteria; order Rickettsiales; family Anaplasmataceae; genus Wolbachia; species Wolbachia endosymbiont (group A) of Nomada flava. The sequence goes on from NZ_OZ034725.1 coordinate 790,211, forward strand.
GGTAACAGCCAATAAATGAAATTCATAAAAGCTATAGTGATCCCAACTACAGAACCGTGATAATGAGCGGGAATGGTGACATTTCCTTCAATAGTCAACACTCCGAGCACATCTCCATAAGTGAACAACAAAAATGAATGTAATAAATAGTTGCTTTTATCATTAATAAAATTTCTGATGTTGTAGCACACTAATATTATCAAAAAGCACGGCAAAACTGCTCCAGCAATCCTCATATGCCAAGTAAAAAACTGTATTAACTTGGCACTATCAACTGGACAAACAAAATATATAAACGGTGCGCCTACAGCTAAAATTGTGTTTATAAATAGTGGTAAAATAGTAATTTTACTGTTTGACGCTAAACTAACATCACTGATTATTAAATACACTAAAAACATTCCTTGAGTAAAAGCAAACTGCAATAAATGTCCAGCTCCCCAAAAGAGATATTCGTAAAATAAATTATTATCTGAGTGATATAGACCTGGAGGCATATTATTATATGCTAAAACAAAGCAAAGAAATGACGATACAAGTATAATAACCAGCCCAATTTGCCCCACAGAGAGATATGAAACCTCTTTTTTTGATGTGTATGCTAGCATTGTATTTACTAATATACTGGCAATAAACAAACTGAGTCCAAACAAAAATAATTTGTTTTGTAACACGGGAATATAGTTATTTTTGATAACTTCAGTGTTTGGAACGAATGCGGATATAAACATGAGCAGCATCGAAAGGGTTGATAGAACCCATGAAAAGTTAAACCAACTATTGGTATTTTGTAGGTTTATGATAAAGAGCAGAGATATTATAGAGCACATCCACGCTAAAATTGACAAGTTCACGTGTATCACCAGCGCATTATCAAAAATATATTGTGCAGAAGGAATAAGAGAAGAGATAAAAGGCAATCGTAGAAAAATAACAATTATTGACAGTAACCCAGAGCAAGCAAGAGCACATACTGCCAAGAACATCCATTTTCTACAGAGCGGAGCGTTGTCTTGTATGTTAAGCACAATCTTTTTTCTCAATTTTGTTCAATACAATGTATAACACTGCAATAAGAGGTTGTCCACAAACCAGTAAATCAAGCATATTCCCTACTTAACATAACTTTACTCATAGCCAGATATATGAAACTTTCAGTAGATGTTGTAAGTAAATCGTACTCCTTTGATAGCCTTCTATTTCTATTGATCCAAGCAAAAGTCCTCTCTACCACCCACCTTCTCGGCTGTACTGAAAATCCAGGATCCCGTTGTGGCAATAGTTCTAGTGGTGTATCTTTATGCACCCAAAACCTACATGGAGGCCTTTTGACAATTTCAATATCTATCCCATATTCTCTCTTTACGTAATCCTTTAAATCTTTTCCTTGGTATCCCATATCAGCCCACATTTTCTTAATATTGCTGTATTTTTCCTTCATATTGTCCAATGCCATCTTCACCCCATCTCTGTCATTTTCGCTTGCAGCTCCTACATAGCAACCAAGCACAAATCCTTGAGTATCTGTGATTATATGTCTTTTTCTCCCCTTTACCTTTTTCGCACCATCATAACCTTTGACCCCCCTTTTTCCGTGGTTTTTACCGATTGACTGTCCACTATGCATGCGCTCGGCTCCTCATTTCTTCCCATTTTTGACCTACTATATTTAGTGATATCATAGTTCATTTTCTCAAAAATTCCCTGCTTCTTCCATCTTCTAAACTGTTCATGCACAGCCTTCCACGGCGGAAAATCGTGTGGTAAATAGCGCCATTGACATCCTGTGCGCAGTATATAAAGAATTGCATTTACTATCTCACACTTACTGTATTTTGGTGGCCTTCCTCCTTTCTTGTATGATACTCTGAAGTGTTTTTCTATTCTTGCCCATTCCCTTTTACTTAAATCTGTTGGATATTTTTTCCTCATCTCTTACCTCAATATTCTTTCTTTATATACTACGTATTCCTTGGTTTGTGGACAACCTCTAATACCTAAAACATAGCAATAGTATACGTGTGGCACGACTGCCAAAGGTGAAACTCCAGCAATAGTGCTAGCCAAAAGCAATTGAGCGCCATACGGTATTAATCCTTGAAATACACAAGAAAATATGCTTAGCCATGCTGCACTATAGTGAGGCGGTATTTCATATTTCTTAGCAATATCTCTAGCAATTTCACCGCTAAAAATTATAGCGATGGTATTATTTGCAAGTAAAATATCAAATATACTGACTATTTTTGCAATAAATAACTGCGCTGTTTTTTGTCCACCACGTTGTATCATAACCCAAGATGAAAGTTTATCTGCAAACTCCTTAGAATTTTTACCTACCAGTCCTGAAAGCCCGCCAACCATTAATGACAGTAGCATAATTTCATGCATACTCATAAACCCCTTAGTGATATTTTGGCTTAAAAACAATAAACCATAATTGTTGTTATTTATAAATCCAATGATTCCAGCAAAAGTTATGCTTAAAACCAATGCCGTAAATACATTAATTCCAAAGTTTGCAAGCAATATAAGTATTATGTAAGGAGTCACAAGCAATAAAGAATACTCCTTAACTGAAATAGCAGCACTATTGCTTGAGCTATAAAATAATATAATTATTGTGAATATAGAAGCAATTAGTGCCACTTTTGCATTCAGTTTTAATTTTTTCTTTATATCAGCCTTTTGAGACATCACAGATGCAATTGTAGTATCAGAGATAATAGATAAATTGTCGCCAAACATTGCTCCTCCTACAACAGTTGCAACTCCTAAGGAAGGAGAAATCCCAGCTTGTGTCAGTTCAACTGCAATAGGAGCAATTGTTGCAATGGTGCCCATTGATGTACCAATAGCAGTGGAGATGAAAGCTGCTACAAAAAATAATCCTATGAGTAAAAATTGTGTTGGTATAAATGAAAGAGCCAAATTAACTGTGGCATCAGCACTACCGATTGCTTTAGTTACTTCACTGAATGCACCTGCAAGTAAAAAAATGATGCACATAGTGATAATATTACGATCTCTTACCCCATCTAGAAAGGCATACATTTTTTCTTCAGTATTGCCCTTGTATAAAACCCAGCCCAGAGCTATGGCAGGAGCAATGGCTACCAGTGGAGATAACTGATAAAAAGCATTTGACACGCCAAGAACAGTAAAATATATACCACTTCCTACAAAAAGAAATAGGAACAGTAAAATAGGCAAAAAATTTGTAAGATAAAACATACCTCTACTCCAGCTCTGATAAACGCTATCAACTATGATATAATTTATATTATTATAAACCACAGTTAGCACCTTGACCAAGGTTTTTCTAGAAAGCAATCTACCAGAAAAGGTTTCCATGAAAAGGACTATTATAATATATCATCTACTTGAATAAAACTGGGAGATAGAATAAGTAAAAAATATGAATGACATAACAACAAAGCAGGTTGTATCTTTCATCTTGAAAATGCTGCGTCCATTTCTGTTTCATATTGGGATAGTATTACTGACAGCATTAGTCTGGGCTATCGATATTTCCTTTAATCCATATTTAATAAAAGTTATTATAGATCGTATCAGTGCAGATGATCTTTTTCGTAGCATAGCAACTCCTGCTATATCCTATGTACTAATACTATTTTTACTTGAGTGTATGAATAGATTATACAACTATTTTTTTGAAATTAAGATGATCCCTAATCTCCGTAAAAACATTGTTGAATCGAGTATTGCCATATTATTAAATCAGGATAATAGCTACTATCAAAATAACTTCTCCGGCAGTCTTGCTAACAAGGTTAATGATTTGACAAATTATATTCCAGATATCATGCAAATTATGGCTGACAGGGTCATGGGTCGTGCATTAGCGCTTAGTATCGCAATTTACTTTTTATGGCAAGTAAATATTAATTTTGCTTTATTGATGTTGACTTGGTCTACATTATTTGTTCTGTCTTCCCTCTTACTTGCAGGAAAGGTAACGCGTCTTGCAGATGCATGGTCAGAGCTTGGCTCAAGCATTACTGGTAAAATGGTAGATGTCTTCTCAAATATCATGTCTGTAAGGTTATTTGCCAGCAAATACCAAGAAAGATTATCTTTGCGAGCTACTCATAGCGAGGCTGTTAAAGCAGAGCAAAGACTTCAGTGGCTGTATACGTGGATTTTTACTTTCTATGGCTTCTTATTTCTAATCATGCAAATACTTAATTTATATTTCCTAATTAAAGGAAGAGGGCAAGGGTCAATTACTGCTGGAGATTTTGCTTTTGTTCTTACTGTTAATATAGCAATAGCTAATTTTCTTTGGATGATAGCTAAAGATTTCTCACAATTCTCTAAGTCATGGGGAAGGATTACTCAAGCTTTGAGAACAATTACTTCAATCCCTGAAATCCAAGATCAGCTAAATGCAGCAGATCTGGTCGTTCAAAAGGGGAAAATTAGTTTTGATAAAGTTCATTTTCATTATAAAGATGCAGAACCAATATTTGAAGACAAATCCATAATAACTAAGTCTGGTCAAAAAGTAGGACTTGTTGGTTATTCAGGTGCTGGTAAATCAACATTTGTAAACCTGATTCTTAGGCTTTATGATGTACAATCTGGAAAAATTTTAATTGATGGACAAGATATTCGCAATGTAACCCAGGATTCTTTACACAAAAATATTGGCATGATTCCACAAGATCCATCACTTTTTCATAGAACTCTGATGGAAAACATTCGCTATGGAAAAACAGATGCTAGCGATGATGAAGTAATTGAAGCGGCAAAAAAAGCACATGCTCATGAGTTTATTTCAAAATTACCCTAAGGTTATGAGTCTCTCGTTGGAGAAAGAGGTGTAAAACTTTCAGGAGGACAGAGGCAGCGTATTGCAATTGCAAGAGCTATTTTAAAAGATGCTCCTATATTAATTCTGGATGAAGCAACATCACAACTTGATTCTGTGACTGAAAGTAATATTCAAGAATCTCTATGGGAGTTGATGCAAGATAAAACTACAATAGTAATAGCCCACCGCCTATCTACGCTTTTGCATATGGATCGCATTTTAGTGTTTGATCAAGGTAAGATTTTAGAAGATGGCACGCATCAGGAACTTCTCGATAAAAACGGAATGTATAAGGCCCTATGGAATGCGCAAGTTGGTGGATTTTTGCCGGATAAAAGAGAAATGGAGATTGATAATATTTTTTTAATCTAATGCTTCAATGTTTCCGACATAGGAAAAGTATCATCTTTACTTTCTATAGAGGAAGGCACACTATTTTGATTATCATCACCATCAATTGGAGTAGTAGGGTGCATTAAAGCAACTTTCATAACTTCATCAATATTCTTAGCAAAAACTACGTTGATCCCCTCTTTGATGCTTGCCGGAATCTCTTGCATATCTTTCTCATTTTCACTTGGTATAATCACAGTTTTGATTGATCCTCTGAGCGCTGCAAGCAATTTTTCTCTTAAGCCCCCAATAGCTAAAACTCTACCACGCAATGTCACTTCGCCTGTCATAGCAACATTTTTGTTAACTGGTATATTCGTCATAAGAGAAACAATAGACGTACATACCGCGCCGCCAGCAGAAGGGCCATCTTTTGGTACCGCACCCTCAGGTACATGTAAATGTATATCATTATTTTGGAATTTTTCGGGCTTTATACCAAAAAACAAACAATTTGATCGAATATAACTATACGCAGCTTTTATAGATTCTTGCATAACCTCTCCAAGCTTTCCTGTGTATTTTATTTCTCCCTTGCCCGGAATTAGGACTGATTCTATCATCAAAATATCACCACCTGTTTCAGTATAGGCGAGCCCAGTTACTATTCCTACTAAACTCTCATTTTCCGCAATGCCAAAGGTATATTTACGTACCCCTAAATAATCTTGTAAATTGTCAACCCCTACGGATATTTTCTTATTTTTATCAGTCAATATTTCTTTAACTGCCTTTCTCATGAGCTTTGCAAGCTCCCTTTCCATACTCCGCACACCACTTTCACGTGTATATAAACGTATCAACTCGTATAACGCCTCATTAGTTATGTCCCATTCCTTCTGATACAAACCATGCTCCTTCTTTAACTTCGGAATAAGGTGGTGTGTAGCAATACTGATTTTTTCATCTTCAGTATACCCGGACAATTGTATAATTTCCATCCTATCACGCAAAGGATGTGGTAAATTTAAGCTGTTTGCCGTAGCTACAAACATTACACTTGAAAGATCAAACTCAACTTCCAAGTAATGATCCGTAAAGTGTTTATTGTGCTCAGTATCTAAAACCTCAAGTAATGCAGATGCAGGATCGCCACGCGAATCAGAACCCATCTTATCTATTTCATCAAGCAGAAAAAGCGGGTTGCATGAATTAGCTTTTTTCATGTGTTGAATGATTTTACCAGGCATTGAGCCAATATAAGTTTTCCTATGCCCTCGTATCTCAGACTCATCACGCACACCACCAAGAGCTATGCGAACAAAATCTCTTCCTACTGCTCTTGCCATAGACTTAGCTAAAGAAGTTTTACCAACACCTGGCGGTCCAACTAAGCAAAGTATAGGACCTTTTATCTCTTTTACTCTTTTTAATACCGCTAAAAATTCTATTATTCTATCTTTTACTTTCTCTATGCCATAATGATTTTCATCTAAGATTTTCTTAGCTGCATTTAAGTTAATTTTTGCATCTTTGTACTTTCCCCATGGCAACTCAAGCAACCAATGCAAGTAACTAGATATAACTGTAGCTTCAGGAGAAATGGGATTCATTTTCTTGTATCTCTTCAAATCAGTTATAGCTTTCTCTCTTGCTTCCTGAGAAAGCTTTGTTTCATTTATCTTTTTTTCAAATTCATTGAGCATATTCCCTTCATCACCATTCTCAAATTCGCCTAATTCTTTCTGTATAGCTTTCAATTGCTCGTTAAGGTAGTAAACTTTCTGAGTGCTTTCAACTTGCGATTTAATTGTCTTATATAAACGGTTTTGTGCGTTCAAAATACTCATTTCTCTCTCAATAAAAGCAAAAGCTTTTTTTAAACGCTCTTCTGGGTCATAAGCCTCAAGTATACTTTGTTTATCTGATACTTTTATATTTAAATGTGAAGCTACCGTGTCTACAAGTTGATCAACTTCTTTGATTTGATCAATGGAGTTAATGGCAACCTCGGGTTGATTTTTCTTGTTTAGCTTACACCAGCTATCGAACGCGTCTACAACAGACCGCCTTAAAGCTTCTAAATCAATATTGTCTTCATCTTCTTTATAATGATTGTCTAACTCTACCCTGGCTTGTAATAAAGTATGAGAGCTAATATATTCTACAACTCTTCCCCTTCTTATCCCCCGGATTATAACTTTTACTGCATTGTCAGGTAATTTTATTAACGGTTGTACAATGCTTGCTAACACACCTACTTCATAAAGATCTTCAGGCTCTGGATTATCAACAGAGCCATCTTTCTGTGCTACAAGAAAAATCTCATTTTGGTGATTACTACTACTTATTGCATACTCTAGTGCATTAACAGATTTTTCTCTGCCTATGAATAAAGGCACCATTATATTTGGAAAAATTACTACATCTCTTAAAGGTAATACTGGCAATGCAGTAAAACTAGAGCTTACAGCACGTTCAATGTTCATAATATATGCCTCAAATTAATCATTAACCGTTATAACATTGCCATTGTTATTATGATTAACCGTTGCTTTTCCTAATTCTACCATTTTCTTAGTGATTACTATAGTGCTACCTTCAAAGCCTCCGTTTCCAGATGTATACATAATGTCAAGCAAAAGTGACTCCAAGATAGCACGTAACATTCTTGCACCTGTTTTGTAGCTTATAGCCTTTTTAGCAATAGCTGATATTGCTTCATCTGAAAACTCAAGGTTTACTTTGCTAAACGCAAGCAATGCTTTGTACTGTTTTATTAGTGCATTCCTTGGCTCTGTCAACACATGTATTAAATCTTCATGATCCAGCTCATCTAAAACAGCAGTTATTGGAACCCGCCCTACAAATTCGGGTATTAAACCGAATTTGATTAAATCTTCAGGTTGAACATCATGTAAAGCATTCTTTTTCTTTTGCTCTTTAGACTGACTTATATCTGCTCCAAAGCCAACTGACGTTCCCTTTTTTCTCGCTTCAATAATTTTATCGAGGCCTTCAAAAGCTCCTCCACAAATAAACAGTATGTTACTAGTATCCACTTGTATAAACTCTCGTTGTGGGTGTTTTCGCCCTCCTTGTGGCGGAACATAAGCAACTGTACCCTCCATAATCTTAAGCAGAGCTTGCTGGACCCCTTCACCTGAAACGTCACGGGTTATTGAAGTGCTTTCAGATTTTCTTGTAATCTTGTCTATTTCATCTATAAACACTATACCACGCTGTGCTTTTACAACGTCATAATTTGCAGCTTGTAATAAACGCGACAACACGCTTTCTACATCATCACCCACATAACCTGCCTCAGTTAAAGTTGTCGCATCAGCCATAGCAAATGGCACATCTGAAACTTTAGCAAGTGTTTTGGCTAGCAAAGTCTTACCAGAACCAGTGGGACCAATAAGCATTATATTTGACTTCTCGATTTCAATATCACTTATAGCATGAAATTGTACCATGGATTGACAATGGTTATACATAGCTACAGATAAAACGTGTTGCGCGTGTTCTTGACCTACAACATGCTTGCTGAGAAAGTTTTTTATATCCTCAGGTTTCTTTAGTAATAGCTTCATATCAGATATACGATCTGAATTAAAAGATCTATCTTTCTTTTGACTTATTGCTTTATGGGATAATTCTATGCACTCATTACAAATAAACACCTTTAAACCATCCGAAGAGTTAGTAATCAATTTATCTACTTCATCTTGCGCCTTGTTGCAAAAAGAACAGTAGTGTAAATCATTATTGTTATCCATTAACCCACCTTTTGTTTAACTTTAATATTTTCAATTTCAATATCTGTACGCTCAGCTATCACCCTGTCAATTAAGCCAATTTTCCTTGCTTCTTCAGGATCCATGAATTTATCTCTTTCCATCATTCCTTCAATTTTCTTCAGTGAATTTCCAGTATGTTTTTCATAAATTTGATTTAGTTTTTTCTTAACCCGCAAAATTTCATTAGCATGTATTTCTATATCAGTTGCTTGACCATGATAACCACCAGATGGCTGATGTATCATAATTCTTGAATGAGGTAGAGAGTAGCGCTTACCTTTCGTACCAGCTGCAAGCAATAAAGAACCCATAGATGCAGCTTGACCTATACATAAAGTTGAAACGTCTGGGTTTATATACTGCATTGTATCGTAGATCGACAAACCAGCAGTTACAACACCACCTGGTGAGTTGATGTACATACAAATGTCTTTATCGGGATTTTCCGATTCTAAAAATAAAAGCTGTGCTACTATTACACTGGCCATATTGTCTTCAATAGGACCTGTTACAAAAATTATTCTTTCTTTCACTAGTCTTGAATATATGTCATAAGCGCGCTCACCGCGACTAGTTTGTTCAACTACAATTGGTATAAGAGTCATACCTTTTCCTATTAAATATTATCAAATAATTCCTTTAATTCTTTCACAGAAACAATCTGCTCTTCTTTACTAACTTTTTCTATTATATAATCTGTCACTTTATACTCAAGCGCTTGCCCTCTAACTAATTCTTGAAATTGTTTATTTGATTCAAAATGCTTAAGTACTCTGTCAAATTGCACATCTTTACTGACATATTGATTTACAATAACACTCAAAACATCATTTTGAGTTAATGATATTTTATGTTCTGCACTAAATTTCATAAATAACATAGCAAGCTTTACACGTTTTTCAGCTTCTTTACGAGAATCATTTTGAGCACCCAATTCTCCTTCCATTCTTTGTTGCTCCTGTTTTACTATGTCTGTGGGTAAATCAAAACTATAATTAGCATCCAAATAATCAAACAGCTCCTTTTTAATTAAGAGATTTCTCATTTCGGTGCACTGATCACCAATCATTTTTTTTGCATGATTTATTAGCAAAGAATAATCTTTAAACCCAATACTCTTAGCTATTTCATCATCATTTTCAAAATCTTTGGCAATTTGAATCTCATTAACTCGCACAGAAAAATCAGCTTCCTGTCCTGCAAGGGAAATGGCTTGGTAATTTTCAGGAAATTTCAACTTAAAGTTCTTTGTTTCTCCCTTTTTCATACCAGTTAATTGATCTTCAAAACCATTAATAAATGTGCCAGACCCTAAATTAACGGCAAAATCTTTGCTACTTCCACCTTGAAAGAGCTTATTCCTAATCCGCCCTTCAAAATCAATTATCAATTTATCCCCATCTTTCGCTTGATAAGAAGCATCATCAACAGAGGCAAAATTGGGGAACTTTGTTTTGATAGAATCAATAAATTCTTTTATATCTTCCTCTTCAATCTTTGCTTCAATTTTCTTTAAGTTTATTTTGTCAAGATCTATCATCGGTACTTCAGGCATCGACTCAAAAGACAGCTTGTATACAAAATTGCCCTCCTCATTTTCTTTGCCCAGATCTGGTAATGATATAACATCAACCTTAGAATAAATGTGAGACTTGACTTCAATTTTTTTCATCAAATCACTTGAGCAATAATCAATTGTATTATTTATCACATATTCCAAAGCCTCGTTTTTATAATTTGCAATAACAAGGTCATAGGGCATCTTTCCAGCCCTAAATCCAGGTGATTTTGCATTTTCTGCTATCTCTTGCAACCTGGAATTTACCTTTTGTTTTATATAATCACTACCAACTGTGATTTCATACTCATACTTTAGTTTATCTATACTAAGCTCTTTGTAGGTATATACGCTACTTACTTCGACTGTATTTTGAGGTATATTATTAGACATCATAATTCATTTATTAACATTTTAATTCATATCTTAATAGAGTCATTTTACCAGAATTTAAGTTAAACACAATCCTTAAGAACAGGTTTTTACACAAACAAAAGTGTATTTAGTGATTATAAATTTTCCCTTAAAACCTAAGTTACATGACTTTAAAGTGCGGATAGAGGGACTTGAACCCCCACGAGCAAGCTCACCAGGACCTAAACCTGGCACGTCTACCAATTCCGCCATATCCGCAAGAAATTTTCAGTACCCTATTATAGGTATTCCATTAAAAATATTCAAGGTTTAAAGTCTTACTTAATTTATAGTATTTACACAATCAAAAAAGCTTATTAACATTTCTTAATGAAAGCTCTAAACCCTGAAAATCAATAATGAGATTAATAACAAGCTTCTTACTCGCAATTTTTTTGATTACACAAAGTGGTTGCACAACCCTTATAATAGGTGGTGTGGTGGCTACAGCGACAGCAACAGCAATAACAATGCAGGACAAATCCTTGGGAAATATCATTGATGATACGACTATGGTCATCAGAATTAATAAGGGGCTCTTAAAACATGGGCTATTTTCATCCATAAAGGTTAAAGTAAGTGAAGGAAGAGTATTGCTCATTGGAAGTGTTGACACTCCTGAAAAACAACTTACAGCAGAAAAAATAGCTTGGCAGCAAAAAGAAATTAAAGAAGTGATAAATGAAATAAGAGTAATACCAATACAAATGGCTTCCATGCTAGACACTACTGTAGATGGCATGATAACAGCGGAAATAAGAACAAGACTTCTGGGGAAAAGAAATATTAAATCAATTAATTATAGCGTTAATACGGTTGATAGAGTTGTTTATTTGATGGGTATAGCCCAAAATAAAGCGGAATTAAAAGCTGTAATATCAATTGCAAGAAAAGTAAAGGGAGTAAAACAAGTTGTGAGTTATGTACGATATAGGTACAGTAAGTTACGCCATTAGGCAAAAATCGCTTTCAAATTATAACATTTGTACAATTGTGACAATAGGTAGAGAACATAAATGAAAGTTGCCTTTCAGATGGATGAAAATATAAATTTTGAAACTGACACTACATTCGTGCTAATAAAGGAAGCACAAAGGAGGAAGCACGAAGTTTTTGTCTATGCTCCTAACAATTTAGCACTAAAGCTAAACCATCCAATTGCTCTGGCTCAGAAAGTCAGCGTTGATGATTTTAGTTTTATCTCTCAAGAGGATGTAGCAATCAACCTGAATGAAATGGACATCATATTTATCAGACAGGATCCACCCTTTGATATGCGTTATATTACAACAACATATATCTTAGAAAAAACCAGCGCATTGGTAATTAACAATCCAACAGAAATAAGAAATTGTCCTGAAAAATTGATAACTTCATTATTTCCAGAGCTAATTCCGCCAACTTTGATTACTGAAAATATATCAATGATTAGAGATTTCTACTACAACTATCAAGATATTATTCTGAAGCCATTGTATAGTTATGGAGGAAACGATGTGATAAGAATACAAGATGAGAATAGTATTCAAGTAGTAGTGGATCTCATGATAGCAAAATACGAATGCCCTGTGATTGCACAATCATTTTGTAAAAACATAGATAAAGATAAAAGAATATTGCTACTTTATGGCCAACCAATTGGTGTAATGAAACGAATTCCAAAAATCAGTGGAGAGATCAGGACAAATGTGCGGCTTGGAGCAAGTTTTGAACCCGCTCAAATGAACGATAGGGACAATGAAATATGTAACAAAATTGGTCCTGAATTAAAGAAAAGGGGGCTAATATTTGTTGGTATTGATATTATAGATGACTTCCTGCTCGAAATTAACACAACTTCACCCACGGGAGTAGTTTATATCAATAAATTGTATAATATATCGCTAGAAAAGGATCTTTGGGACGTGTTTGAAGAAAAAGCAAGCAGCCATCAACTAAACCTGTGAACAATCACCTTAACAAACTCAGTAGTCCCATTCTTTATCCCTGTTTTTTCTGTACTATTGGTCATATCACGCAATTTTTGAGAATTATTTAATAGATCAAATAGTACCTCTGTTAGATTTTTTTTTGCTTCACTATTCTGCTCAACTATTATAGCTGCTCTCGAGTCTTCAATATATTTTGCGTTATAAAATTGGTGATTATCTTTTGAGTAAGGGTAAGGAATATATATAGCAGAACGCCTAGCAAGAGTGATCTCTGCTATTGAAGTTGCTCCTGCTCTGCTAATTACCAAGTGAGCATTGGCCAGTCTATTCTCCATATCATCAAAAAATTCACTCAATTCACAATCGATCTTTTCACTTTTGTATAGACTCTTGACCTTGTTTATATTTTTCTTCGTACATTGCTGCGTCACTCTAATTTTCTTTTTCATTTTAATAGGTAAATCACAAATCACGCTGCTTACTACATCATCAAAAAAATTTGCACCTTGGCTGCCTGCTATGACCAATATATTTAGGATTTTCTCAGTGCTAGAATGGCTCTGTGCTTTTATATCAACAAAATTTCCTGTAAAAATACATTTATTGCCCTCTGCATATTTAGTCTCCGGAAAGCTGGTTGCAATTAATTTTGCACTCTTGAAAAAGAATCTATTTACTCTCCCTAAAACTGTGTTTTGTTCATGTAAAATTATAGGTATAGAAAGAACTCTTGCTGCAAGAAGAGTTGGAAAAGAAGCATAGCTACCAAAACCAATGACCGATTTTGGTTTTAATTTTCTTACTTGATACAGTGCTAACATAGAGCTGTATATCAAGAAAAGGAAAAACTTAAATTTGTTGCTGCTTGGTCTACGTAATGGTAAGGTGTAGCTTTCTATGTCGGTATTTTTATTTGTTTTTTTATCAGTGAATAATATGCAATTGTATCCTTGTGTCTTTAGTGCTTTTGCTAAAGCTATGGCCGGAAAGATATGCCCACCTGTGCCACCTGTTGCTAAAATAATATCCATCTGTAAATAATAAATCCTAGATTGTTAACTGTTATTTAACAATTTGCACGTAGAATTTTATTAAGCGTTATGATAGTTGAGTTAAAAATGCCTAAAAGTAATAGTAAAAAAGAACCTAATGAGAAAAATAAACCTCAAGAACAAAGAGAAGGCAGAAGCGGAGGTTTTTTAGAACTGCTAAAAAATATAATAAAAATTCTTTTCAATTCGGTCGTTGACCTACCTGAGCACGAGCAGCATAATAAAATGAAAAGCACTAATCTACAACAAGGTTTGGATACTAAAGGAAAAGGCCCAGAAGATCTTCATCCAAAGGCAAAGCTTGAAGTTAAAGAAGCAGCTAAGGGATTGAAAGAAGAGTTACAGAATTCTGATGCTGGTGGTAATCAATCTATTGAAACTAAAGTGCCTAATCAAACTACTACTCAAGACATTGACAACTCTAAAACGATGGAACGTTAGTTCAACTATTTAACATCTGCAGCAAGCACTGATTCATGTATCATCTCTGAAATGGTTGGATGAGGAAAAATCGTAGATTTTATGTCGAAGTCTGTTCCTTCTAGTTGCTTTGCAAGAGCAAAATTGCTAATTAACTCCGTTACTTCTGCACCTATCATGTGGCTACCCAGAATTTCTCCGGTTTTTTTATCTATAATCGTTTTCACTAACCCTTCAGTTTCACTGAGTGCAACAGACTTACCATTAAAGTTAGAGTGAAATTTTCCTATTTTTATATCATACCCACCTTTTATTGCCTGTTCCTCAGTAAGGCCGATGCTCGCTATTTGTGGATGAGAATAAGTGCAATTTGGTATGCATTCTTTTTTTAACGCATGAGCATTTTTACCAGCAATCTTTTCAATGCAGATCACGGCTTCATGGCTCGCTTTATGTGCTAAACATGGTGGGCCAGCTACATCACCTATTGCATACACATTTGATTCACTAGTTTCATACCATTCATTCGTTTCAATAAAGCCAGAAGGGCTTAATTTAATTTTTGTATTTTCTAAACCTATATTTTCAATATTTGCTTGAATTCCAACCGCAACAATCACCCTCTCAAATTCTTTGCTCTCACCACTACTTAGTAGCACTTGAGCAGAGTCTTTACTTTTAGTAAGAGCTTTTACGCTACTGCTTGTATATATTTCTATCCCCTGTTTTGTGAATATTTCTTGTGCTAAATCTGAAATGTCCTTATCCTCCAGCGGCAAAATAGTGCTCTTTATCTCTATGATTGTTACATCAACCCCCAAAGTACTATAAAAACTTGCAAATTCTATTCCAATTGCACCAGACCCTACAATTAGTAGCGATTTTGGTAATCTCTCTGGAGTCATAGCGTGCTGCGCATTCCATATTAAATCTCCATCTGCCTCTATTCCAGGCAGATTCCGTGCCCTCACGCCTGTTGCTAAAATGATATGCTTGGAAACAATTTCTTGTTCTTCCTTATCGCTAACGACTTTTATAGTACTATTGCCTGCAAGTTTACCAAAACCTTGATGAACTTTGATATTATTTTTTTTCATCAAATATGCAACACCGCTTGACAATTTATCAACAACGTTTCTTGAGTATTTCACTATTGATTGTATATCAAAATTCGCTCCCTTTACTTCTATACCAAACTCTTTTGATCTTTTTATTAGCCTATAAACCTCAGATGCTCTAAGCAGTGATTTTGTTGGTATACATCCCCAATTTAAGCATATACCGCCTAAATTTTTTTCTTTTTCCACAATTGCAGTTTTAAACCCAAGCTGTGCCGCCCTAATTGCCGCTATATAACCACCAGGACCGCTACCTATAACCGTAATATCATACTCATTCATCAGTTTTCTTCGTATTCAAAAAGATTATATATAACAGATGGAACCCATACAATCAATGGTCTGTCATCTACCGTCTTAAGAGTCAAGATAAAAGTTGTTATTTTTTATCATGGCATTTAAACAAACGATAATTTTTCTCATGACAGCAACTAATGCAACCTTAGCAGCTTTGCCAGAATCAACCAAACGCTGATAAAACGCTTTCATTTTTCTGTTGTGGCGCATAGCAACAAGAGCTGACATGTATAGTGCTTTCCTTGCATAAAACCTGCCTCCTTTGATTTGAGCTTTGCCAACTTTTCTTCCACTTTCACTAGTTTTAGGTGCAACTCCAACTAAGCATGCAATTTCTCTATTCTCTAATCTACCAAGCTCAGGCACCTCTGTCAGTAGAACGCTCGCCGTCTTTGACCCAATACCTTTATAGCTGATTAAAAGCTCATTTTTTCCTTTCAATTCAGGGTCAGAATCTATTGTGTCTTCTATGTCTTGCCTAATTTCTTTCAATTGTTTTTCAGCAAACCCTATCTGTCTTTCTATGTATTCTCTAGCTTTTCCCGTCGCACTTTGCAGGCGACACTTGTTTGCATGAATTGCATCATTTAAATTACGCTCAACTGCCCCCAGCTCCTTTAATTCCTCTTGCTTTTGTGAAATTATACATCCTTTTACTTCACCGTCTTTACTGACAAATTCAGCGTATTTTTCCAGTAATTTAGCATCTAACTTGTCAGTTTTTGCAAAATGATTGCAAGCTTTGGCAAATGCATATACCCGATTCGGGTGAGCTTTATGGACAGTTATCTTGCAACAATTTTATAATGAGCTTTTCATAGCCACCAGTTTACACATAACTTGATGGGTAAATCGACTATATTTGTTTCTATAAACTTAGATATAGCATCACTCACGTTTGCTATGCGCGTATGCTTGCCATTAATTGAGATGTCCAATGCTTCCTTGGAAACATCTACTCCCATGAAAATTATTCTAGCCATTTTTGTACCTATAAATATAATCAAACAATAATGCAAAATGCTGTATACAGGATTGTAATTCGATCTTTTAGATCCACCTACCGTTCGTACTACATTTTGCTTTAAGCCTTACTATTACCCACAAATAAAAACATAGTATTGTATTTACTCAAATAATTTAATTTTATTAACCTGAAAGCTTATTAGATTAAAATTATTAAACTAAGAGTTATAATTTTAGCAACTAAAAGCTGTAAATTGCACCATATAAACAGTTATTTCAAGCAAAAGTTATGCCATTAAGAGCTATGCAACAAACATTTATATTTGTGGGTAATAGTAAGATCTAAATCCGATAGAGCATTGTTGGCACACCATCAAAAGTCGCCTCAGACCTCTAATGCATCAATGTACAAACTTACACCTTTTAGTTGGTAATACCATTTTAGACGTTTATCATTCGTTTTAGAAAATACTATAGGAGGTTGTCCACAAACCAGTAAATCAAGCATATTCCCTACTTAACATAACTTTACTCATAGCCAGATATATGAAACTTTCAGTAGATGTTGTAAGTAAATCGTACTCCTTTGATAGCCTTCTATTTCTATTGATCCAAGCAAAAGTCCTCTCTACCACCCACCTTCTCGGCTGTACTGAAAATCCAGGATCCCGTTGTGGCAATAGTTCTAGTGGTGTATCTTTATGCACCCAAAACCTACATGGAGGCCTTTTGACAATTTCAATATCTATCCCATATTCTCTCTTTACGTAATCCTTTAAATCTTTTCCTTGGTATCCCATATCAGCCCACATTTTCTTAATATTGCTGTATTTTTCCTTCATATTGTCCAATGCCATCTTCACCCCATCTCTGTCATTTTCGCTTGCAGCTCCTACATAGCAACCAAGCACAAATCCTTGAGTATCTGTGATTATATGTCTTTTTCTCCCCTTTACCTTTTTCGCACCATCATAACCTTTGACCCCCCTTTTTCCGTGGTTTTTACCGATTGACTGTCCACTATGCATGCGCTCGGCTCCTCATTTCTTCCCATTTTTGACCTACTATATTTAGTGATATCATAGTTCATTTTCTCAAAAATTCCCTGCTTTTTCCATCTTCTAAACTGTTCATGCACAGCCTTCCACGGCGGAAAATCGTGTGGTAAATAGCGCCATTGACATCCTGTGCGCAGTATATAAAGAATTGCATTTACTATCTCACACTTACTGTATTTTGGTGGCCTTCCTCCTTTCTTGTACGATACTCTGAAGTGTTTTTCTATTCTTGCCCATTCCCTTTTACTTAAATCTGTTGGATATTTTTTCCTCATCTCTTACCTCAATATTCTTTCTTTATATACTACGTATTCCTTGGTTTGTGGACAACCTCTAGTAGCGGAATGACGAATTTTTGTTTTTCAAATTGTCAGTAAATCTAAGTCAGTTTAGCTATATAAAACATAGTATAAAAAGAGCTATTTTAGCAAAATTTTAAACAAATAAAGTTAATTACTTCACAATTGATACCTTACGAGAAAAGCACATTTGATACAGATTTAAAATACAAGTTAACGAATTATTATGATTTTTACCAAGATAATAATATAGTAAGGTTTGGTAGTGAGGTATCAAAATGGGAAAATACACTAATGCATGGTTTTATAAGAAGACTGACCCAAATCATCACGATTGTGCAAATGATGGCACTTGTGGACAATCTATACAAAATTGTGAAATTGGTAATACAGACATTTCTTTTTTTGATAGTAACAAAAACTTAATTGCCAAAGTACCTAAACTACCAAAGTATTCTAGTGATAAATATGGGCATCAATTGTACAAGGAAGCTGAGTCAAAGCAGTTCAATTATTTTTCCACAAATATACATGATGTTTTGTCTAACAGCTTTACCGTTAAATACGGGTATATAAATTGTACTATAAAATACGACAACTTATCTGAGCAGGAACAAAACCAAATAGAAACAGACATTAAAACTGCCTATGAGGCATTTAAAGAAAAGTTTTGCTTCAAAGATAGTAGCATAAGTAAAGATATAACGGTTTACATTTTCAATAATAGAAGCGATTATACAAAGTATAACAATCTTCTCAGCATAGATGAAGATGGTGGTCCAGGATATATTACACGAGGAGTAACAGATTATCAGAATATTCTGACATATAAGCAAAGTACCATGGATTTTGTTCTAGGTCATGAGCTAGGTCACATATTTCAATTACGTTTTTCACCATCAGCAACAGTCCGAACTTTGAATATTCTGGATACTGAACTCATAGCAAATGTTGTTGGACGAGAGGTAGAAGAAAAAAATTATAAAGCTATTTGCAAGCAGATGGGTGTAGATGAATATAAAGACCGTGGATGGATGTTTCAATTTAAATATAAGGATACAACTGGTAGTATATACCGCAAAGATCTTTCAGAAGAAGAAAAATTTCAAATTATACAACGTATCAAGAACTCTGGATTAGATGAATATGAAGACCGTGGATCGATGTTTCAATTTAAATATAAAGGTACACTTTATAAATATCACAAGAACCTTTCAGAAGAAGAAAAATTTAAAGCTATACAAAATGTCAAGAGTATTCATGAACTAGTAGATGAATATGAAGACCATGGATCAATGTTTAGTTTTAAATACAAAGGCACCACTTATAGAGCAGAACACAGAGATTATCTTTCAGCAGAAGAAGAAAAACTTCAATTTATTAAAGACATTAAGAACTCTCATGAATCGCTCGTTAGTGAATGTGATGGATTGGGAAACGAGAATACAACTTTAGTGATTTACATTGATGAAAATAAGGAGATAAGTCAAATGTATTTTCATAATCCCGACAAGAATATATCTAAATGGTTAGATAAGACACTCATAAGCAGAGGTAAACCTGAACAAGATGTGGATGACACAGCAGGAAAAGAGCCTGAACCAGGATCAGCCGAAGAGGATACTCAGCAACCCAGTAGTTTCTTATCCAATATTTTTTCAACAATTAAATCTATTATTGATTCTATCTCATCACTCTTTTCATGGTTATTTGGGTCTAAAGAGGAAAAATCTGATGACAATCTTTCTTTGTTTAAGCTCGATGCTAATGAGTTAGATCACGATGTTAAGCCTGATGCCAATGAGTTAGGTCACGATGTTAGAGATCACTTATCAGACAATTATAACCATTACAACTCATCTGATGGGCTATAGCTAATTTACAGTATCTGTTCAGATGCATGGCTAATGTACAAATATTGAAACAAAAATTCCAGTGCCCCTTGATGTCATTCCAGTGCTTGACACTGGAATCCAGCTTTTGATCGAAAATGCTATATAGTACACAATCAAATTTTCTGGATCCCAGTGTCTGGGCACTGCCCTTTTGGATGGAAACCAGTGTCAGCTACTTGCATGACACCCATTTGTTCCTATAGTTGTCTTTTCTCGTCTACCTTATTTTGCCACTCCGCTGAACAGATACTGTTGAACAACTTCCCTTTTGGTCATATTGAACCAAATTTTTTTTTTCATACCACTTTAATTGCTGACAATAGCCTTGTTAGTTTTTGTCATAATGCGATCAAACACTCCCAATAACCTCTTTAATAGGTTTGGAGTTAGCGAAGAGATAAGATCAACAGATACGTTATTGTTTTTGTCATCACCACTTGCTTTATAGTCTATTGAAACGATTCCCCTACTTTTCCCGCCAGTAAGAAGTTTCCCAATTATAGGAATTTTTAACAAAGATTTATTAATTGAATATGCTGGTATTACCTGTCCTTCAACTTGGAATTTATAATTTCTAATGTCGAGCTTACCGCTAGTGCTAATGCCTAATTCCGCTCCTTCAAGCCAAGATTCTTCAATTTCGACAGAGCCGTCTTTGTATGAGAAAGGTGCATTACATTTATAAAAGTATACACCTTCATTTTTTATGGCATTTACAATGCCAGGCAATGAAGACATCGACAATAAAGTAGTAAGTAGTGGAGCATCTTTGATGTAGAAATTGCTAATGGATAACGTACCATAATGTTCTCCACTTTCTCTCTGAGGAGAGAGATAAAAAGACAATTTGCCGTTTTTAATTGATTTACTAATGCCTAAGGAACGCAAAAGCATACCTGAATTATCCGCATATATTTCGAGCCCTATTCCACTGTATTCTGCTAGTATGTTGCTGCTATCTTCCAGAAACTGCCCTGTAAATTGACTTCCATTGCAATTACCTTTAGTACAGGTTACATTCAGCTTAGCATTTTTGATAACGATGCCTTCTTTCATAATTACATTGTCAACATTCATACTAATCTCTATATCTTTATTTAATCCATTACTGTTTTTGCCAAGCAAGCCTAAAATATCACTTAAGTTAATTTCCTCACCATAAATAGTTATGGCATTTTTCTCCTTACCTGATTCAATTTCTATACTAAAATCATTATCAGGCAATTTAAAGCTACTAGAATTTAAATATAAATTTCCATTTTCTACTCTTCCGCTGAATTTTATATCTAGGTCATTTCCTACAATGTCTAATTTATCTACTAACAATTCACCTGCTCCTTTTAACCTTGTAGAAAACAAAATTTTATTGTGATCTTCAAAGCGATTTTTCCACCCTAAGTAGCTTGAATGTGATTCAAATTCTGATAAATCTATATCACCATTAACATACCCCGTCTTATCTTGATTTATCACTGACTCTAAATTTGCACTGACATAGCCACTATCAAAATTAAATATTTGAGCAGGTAAATCTCCGGTCAAATTCCAGGCGAAACTTTCATTCCTATTGCTACTTTTCAGGTCAAATAATAGCTGTGTGTTATTCACCATACCACTACCATTTAAATCTATAAAGTCACTGCCAAAACTAAGCTTAATATCATATTTACCAAGACTTGCATTATAGACGGCCAAATTGTCAATTTCGGAATGAAAATTGGCCGAAAAATCTACTTTTTTGTCATCAGCATTTAGATTAAAAATGCGAAAACTGAATACAGATTTTGCCATTCCACTTACTTTATCCCTTTCAACCTTCACCACATCATCCAGCTTAAATCTTATAGGCTCATATAAACCATATGCATCACTTACAGCTTGGCCATTAATGGTTAGAACTGAATTTTCCTTATTGAGAGATTTCATTTCAATATCACCACCATTAATAGTGAAATTCTGAAACTTAGCACTATTTACAGTAATTTCAAGATCGTTATTCTTGATGATCAAATCACCCTTTAATTCCTTTACTTGCTCAAAATCTTCATCAAATTTTACGCTACCGTTTTCTATATCAGCAACTACTACGATATCTGACAGATCGTTATTAAATAAATTTTTAATTTTGCCATTGAAACTTACAATTGTGTTTAAAACATTCCCATCAATATTATCACAATACCAGCTTTTAAATTTACTATTTACTACACCATCTGGTACATAAGTACATAAATCCTTTGCAGCAAACTTACTAATATTAATTCTAAGCAAAGCATGGCTTGTACTAAAGTTCATCTTGCCTATTAAAGAGAGATACGTGTCATTTAACTTAAAATGGAAGTTTTTTACACTAATAATTCCATCACTATATGTTAAATTTATATTTACATTAGTTAAGGCTAAATTTTTGTTCAAATAATTTTCTGTATTCAATACGTATATATTTCCATCTACAATTTCATCCTTTTTATTAATTTTCACTGAGAAGCTTCCTTTGAATCCTACATTTTTGTCCAAATTGTAGCTTTTAACTAATGTAGAAAACTCGCTCAATAGTCCCAATTTTAGATCATAAAATGTCCCGTACACATTTAACAAATTGTTGCGATTTTTTATCGTAATTGATAAATCATCCAAAAATCCCTTTCCATCTTTTGTATTCACATGAATATCTAAAACATTAAAATCTTCCCCCTTCCCTATATACAATTTATCAATAAAAAATTCATCTTCCGTGCCTTTATTAATAGCGATGTTAGTAAATTCAATTTTTGAATCCGCATTTAAGTCAAAAAAAAATTCCCTTATTGTTTTTAATAGATTTTTTGCACTACTTTCTGTCATCTTGAAATTCTTCCCTGTCATCCCAGTATCTTTTTTTCCTGTCATCCCAGCACTCGTCCTTGTCATCCAAGTAGCTTGACTACTTGTTTCTTTTTTTCTAGATTCCAGCGTCACGCGCTGGAATGACACCGAAGGAAGGCGGTTATTACTTAAATAATGATTATCCAAAAGGTCTAATGAGTTTTGCGGATTAACATTAGTTTCTTCTCTCTTGATACATACATGCACATTATCAGCTGAAACCTGAGAGAGATTTGTGCTAGCTTTAAATAAGGAACTTAACTTAAAATGTACAAAAAGCTCAGGAACTTTTATAGTAAAATTAGGGTTTGCTATTGCCAAATCTGTAATGACTAAATACGGATCTTTGCCATCTTTCTGCCAAACAACTGAGGTATTCTCCATATTAACGCTTGAGCCAACAAATATTTTTGATATTTTATGTTTAACATAGAAATTAATATAATTAATATTGATTTCTAAAGGCTTAAAAAAAATAAAGAAGCACAATATGAATAATAAAGCTACGGAAAATAATATAGTAATTTTTTTAAGCATCGATTATTGCTTTTCTTGCTAAACTATCAGCCTCCTCATTATACTTATCGCCACTGTGTGCTTTAACCCACTTCCAATCAATTTCGTGTTGTGAAGCAACGTTGTCTAGCTCTTTCCACAATTCCATATTTTTTACTGATTTTTTATTGCTTGTTTTCCAGCCATTCATTTTCCACTTATTTATCCACTCTGTTATACCATGTTTAACATAGAGACTATCCGTATATAAATTAATATTACAAGAAAATTTTAACGCTTTCAGTCCATTGATTACTGCTGTTAACTCCATTTTATTATTTGTGGTATTTTCTTCTCTACCATAAATGTCTTTTCTATAATCTTGAAATAATATGATAGCTGCCCATCCTCCCGCTCCAGGATTACCAGAACACGCCCCATCCGTATATATTGTCACTTCCTTTTTGCTCATCTTTCACTGTAATGAATTAATAAAGTATATAGTTGCTTCTATGAAAGCACAATTTCTAAAGGTAGTTTAAGCTGCACCTTTAAATTTTATTATAGAAACAAAAAAAAGTGTGACAACGAGCATTACCAAAAGGAAAAGTAAAAAATAGTTTTTATACTTCTGCCGTTCTTTCATAACTAAAATAAATCAATAGAACAAAAAATAATACTGGCAAATAGGGAAAATAGATAAGAAATTGAATAAGAAAACATTTGTTTCTGTGAGTTGTGGTTCTTGAACTTCATAACAGATACAGCGTACCAAATAAAGATGCAACCTACAAAAATTGCCATGCTTAGATAAAGTAAAGCCTTTTTCAAGAATAGAGCTGGAAGCAAGCTAGTTAGCACCAGCAAGACACTATAAATTAATATATATTTTCTTGTTTTTTCCGGACCATAAACAATATTGAACATTGGAATCGATGCCTTTGCATAGTCTTCAGACTTATTTAAAGATAGGGCCCAAAAGTGTGGCGGAGTCCACATAAAAATTACTAAAAATAAAATGAAACTTTCCCAACTGACAGAATTAGTTACAGCTGCCCAGCCAATCATTGGAGGAAAAGCACCTGCTGCACCACCGATAACGATATTCTGCGGAGTACGCCTTTTTAGCCAAATTGTATATACGAAAACGTAAAATAATATGCTAACTGCAAGCAAAGCAGCAGAAATATAATTTACTGCTATTGCCATGATAAATACTGACAATATTCCAAGAGTTATACCAAATTCAAGCGCGCTTTCTGCAGAAACTCTACCTGAAGGTATAGGGCGGTTTTTTGTCCTTTCCATGAGCAGATCTATGTCTTTGTCATACCACATATTTATAGCACCTGCAGATCCTGAGCCAAGAGCAACACATATAAGAGATATTAGTGCTAGAAAAGGGTGCATACTACCTGGTGCAGTAACCATACCAGCAACTGCAGTAAATACCACAAGATACATTATCCTTGGCTTCAGCAAACGCCAAAAATCCAGTATTGTTGATTCAACATTGAGCAAAACACTTGTATGCATTCTATTTTATCACTGGTGGTTTTTCGAAAGTATGAAAAGGCGGTGGTGAAGATACCGTCCATTCCAAGGTGTCACCTTCCCAAGGATTATCTCCAGCTTTTTTGCCCCATTTGAAGAGATGTATAACTATAAACACAAAAAACATAACTGAAACAAAGGACATATACGAACCAATTGAGGATATATAATTCCAAGGGATAAACGCATCAGGATAATCAGGTATACGCCTTGGCATACCAGCTAATCCTAAGAAATGTTGAGGTAAAAAAGTGATATTGGTGCTAATAAAAGTAAGCCAAAAGTGGATTTGACCTAAGCGCTCATTATATTGTTTACCCGACATTTTACCAATCCAATAATAAAAGCCAGCAAAAGCTCCAAATAATGCAGCAAGTGACATGACATAATGGAAGTGAGCAACAACATAATAGGTGTCGTGCAGGAGCTTATCTATTCCACCATGAGAAAGAATTATTCCCGTTATGCCACCGCCAACAAACATGAAAATAAAACCCAACGCAAATAGCATAGGGGTTTTAAACTCAATTGCTCCGCCCCACATAGTTGCAATCCAACTAAAGACTTTTATACCGGTTATAACACCGATAAAAATTGTGGTAGTGCTAAAAAATGCAGCAGCGTCAGCACTAAGCCCAACAGTGAACATATGATGAGCCCAAACCATAAAGCCAAATACTGCTATACCTATCATTGCATAAACCATCCCTATGTAACCAAATACAGGTCTGTGAGAAAAAGTTGATACAACCTGACTTATGATGCCAAATGCAGGAAAAATAATTACGTAAACTTCTGGATGACCAAAAAACCAAAATAGATGTTGAAATAACACAGGATCGCCACCACCGGCAGGATCAAAAAAGGAAGTACCAATATTGCGATCAGTAAGAAGCATAGTTATAGCACCGGCAAGCACTGGTAAGGCGACAATCAGCATAAATGCTGTTAGCAAGACAGACCAAACAAATAGTGGCATCTTAGTTAATGACATGCCTTTTGCGCGCATGTTAAATATAGTAACTATAAAGTTGATCGCCCCAACAATTGACGACATACCAGCAACATGAAGTGCAAGTATAGCAAGGTCAACTCCTGCACTTGGATGGGACATTACCTGTGATAAAGGTGGATATAAAGTCCAACCCGTACCTGCACCTTCGCCAGCAAATGCTGAGAGAATGAGCAAAATAAAAGATGACACTAATAACCAAAAACTTAAATTATTCATACGAGGAAATGCCATATCGGGTGCACCGATCATAAGAGGCACAAACCAGTTACCAAATCCTCCCATGAGGGCTGGCATTATCATAAAAAACACCATTATCAACGCATGCCCTGTAACCATTACGTTATATAATTGATAGTTATTGTTAAGTATATTAATGTGCATTAGCTGAGTGCGAATAATCACCGATAATAATCCACCAATAATTCCAGCTAATATGGAAAAAATAATGTACAGTGTCCCTATGTCTTTATGATTAGTGGAAAACAACCAACGCTTTATGCCCTTTGGTACGTCACTCATATCTATACTCCAAATTTAACTCACTAATTTTCTATTTTCAATCCACTTATTAAAATCTTCTTTGCTTACTGCTTCAACAACAATTGGCATAAATCCATGGCCTTGACCACACAATTCGTAGCACTGCCCGTAATAAACACCAGGCTTTTTGATATTAAACCACGCCTCATTCAGCCTTCCTGGTATTGCATCAATTTTTACACCGAAAGCTGGTACTCCCCAGCTGTGTATCACATCTCCTGCTGTAACTTGTAAACGAACGTTAGCATTAACGGGTAAAACGATGTTGTTATCAACAGAGAATAGCTTTAAATCTCCTTCGATAAAGTCTTCTTTTCCCTTAATATAACTATCAAATGACACACCTTGATATTCTGGATATTGGTAGCTCCAATACCATTGATGGCCAATAACTTTTAGTGTTATATCAGCTTTCGGTATTTCTTCCTGTAGCTTCAGTAATTTAGCGTTTTCAAAGGCTAATATTCCAACAATGATAGTTGGTATAACAAACCAAATAATTTCTAAAGGAACACTATGGGTAGTTTTACTTATGTTTGTTACTTTGCTTTTACGAAAGCGAAACGCTATATAAGCAAGCAGCGCCCACACAAAGAGCATTATTGCAACCATCACAAGCATCACAAACGAATGTGACCTAACTACAGCCTCCATTACTTCAGTTGCAGGAGCAGGAAATCCAAATTGCCAGGAAGTAGGAGCAGAGGCAACAGATATATTTGAGTAAAATATTATCAATAGTGCAAATAACTTCACCATATCTTTTGTTTGTTTGCTATAAAACTAAGTGATATACTGTATAATAGTATATATAAACTTACTATGCAAATAGAGATTAGTGATGGTTAATAATTTTTTAGCATTCAACAAGTATAATAGTACAATACTAATTTGAGGAAAAAAGCATTTACATAAATCTATTGTAAGTAAAAATATTATAATATTTTAAATTAAGTATTTACTTTAAGTAAATTCTATAATAAGTTTAATAGTGTCTGTTACTGCTAATAACCCTCTAGCCTCACACCTAAAAGCAGTAACAGACACTATTAATTTATGATAAGTTTATGATTTGCAAGATCAAAATCTTGTTGTTAATTAACTTTTAATGCCTATGGTAGCATTTATAGCTTGGACCAAAGGTTTATGCATTATAGAAAATAATTATAAAAAAGCACACTATTTGTATACCATACAAACTTTTTTCATTCTGCATAGCTGAGTTACTAGATTCTGTAAACGAAATCTTTAGAGAAGCCAAATGGGCAAAGTTTCATGAAGGTCTTTGGCATCTCTTAGCATAGATCCCTTACTTAACCGTCATACCGCGATTCATTCGCAGTATCTCAAAGCATAGATCCCGCTAACAAGTAGCGGGATGACGGTTGTCAGGGCAGTGTCCCTATGATGTCATTCAAGTAGCTGACACTGGTTCCTTTATGATGGCAGTGCCCCTATGGTGTCATTCCAGTGCTTGACACTGGAATCCAGCCTTTCCATAATCATCAAACATTGTATTTTAACGTAAAACAGCTATTTTTATGCTCACCAACTTAATAAAATTCCTGGATCCCAGTGTCAAGCACTGGGATGACAAGGTATAAACCTTATCATCATACCGCCACAAACCGTCATACCGCCGCGGTATCTCTAGATCCCGCTAACAAGTAGCGGGATGACGATTGTCGTTTAGCTATAAATATTAAGAAATTTACCAAATAAAAAAAAGGCAAAAGAAGCCCTGGGGTTATTATCCGCTTTAAAATATTGGCGTTTTTTATGTTTTAAACGCTTGACAAGCGAAATTCAGCTGCTTTTAATTGCAACTAACCTACGCTGCAAATGTTTAAGAAATTTACTAAGCAGAAAAAAAGACAAAGAATCCCCGAGTTAGCTAGTCTTTTACTATCTCTGTCGAGTATTGGCATTTTTTGATGTCTTGTAACGCTTTATAAGCGCGTTCAGCTTATTTAGATAAAAATCTAGATGTAGATGAAGTTTTGTAAAGACATACAGTATCTATATACTGCAAAAAATTGAACATAAGACGCCGATACATTAAGTAATCCTTACCTTTTAATCTGCAGATTGGCGAAAGCAAATACAATAGCTTCACTATCATGATAAGGGCGCTGGCGAAGGGTGTCAAGTAGGTTTTTCGTTTCTATTGAATGACACTGGGAGGTAGTGCAAGAAGCCTATTGTCTAATTATGTACCTAAATTTTATTACGGCACTTTCACTACTACTTTAACGAGTGAGCTACCTTTCTATAAAAGACCTATCGACTGTTGCAATTATAGGCGTAAACAAGAATGATAAAAGAGTACGGGATTGAGTAACTATGTACACTTCTGCTGGCATACCAGGGTATAGGTATACGTTTTTAAACTGAGCAAGCTCTGGTTTTGGTATCACTACACGTACTGAATAATAACGCCCTAGCCTTGGATCATCAAGGGCATCGGGAGAAATATTGCTTACTATACCATTAATTAAACTTAAACGACGTGCACTGTAAGCACTTAAACGAACTTTAACCTTTAGCCCTTCTAGCCCATCAATAGAGACTATGTTGCTATCTTTCTTTTGTGCTGACAGTATCTCTTCTATGTTTCTGGTCTGAATTTTAGCATCTATTATTAGGTCATCATCCGATGGCACTACGCTCATGATCGGAACTCCAGATTGTATAACACCACCTTCAGTATGGTATCTTATATCTGTGACTATCCCATCTTGAGGCGATTTAATTATTGTACGTGCTAATGAATCTTCAGCAACCATCAGTCTCTCTTTCAAGTCTGCAATAGACGTACTAACTTCCTTAAGTTCAGCGTTTGCTCTTTCTTGAGAATCATTTCTCACGTTTATAATTTCTAATTCGTTCTCTCCAATTTTTTGCTGCACTTGAGATATTGCAGAACGGTAATGTCCAACTCTGCCTTCAATTTCAGCAAACTGCTTTTCTAAAGCTAAAATGTGTGGTTTGCTTATATGGCCACTATCAAGTAATTGTCTTTTTGTTTCCAACTCCTCAGTTATCAAGTCATATTGCTTATGAGCTGCATTTAGTTGAAAGTTTAGCCCCGCTAATTCATCATTTAACTGCTTTATACGTTGTTGCAGTATGTCTGTTTTTCCCAATATGCTCTTTCTCTGAGAGTTGAACAACTTTACTTGATTCTTTATCGCTTTATTTACAAGTTCATCGTGAGATAATTTTTTAACCTCATCAGGAAACTCGAGCGTGTCCAAATCTACTCTGATTGCAAGAAGCCTTGCTTCTGTTGCTAAAAATGATAAGAGCTTCTCTTTGATGATACTTAAATTCGCCTTCTCGTTAACATCACTCAACAAAACTAGAGGCTCATCTTTTTTAACTGCTTGACCCTCTTTTACTAAAATTTTGCTTATTATTCCTCCGCCCAAGTGTTGAACTATTTTTCTATTTGAAGATACAATAACTTCTCCACTTGCATGCACCGCACCGTCAATTGGAGCTATAGCCGACCAAATACCACCTATCCCAAAAAAGATGAGTATTACTACCAGACCAAAAAATAGTGGTCCCCATGTTACTTTCAGGACTTCATTTACGTTATTACTTTCGCGTTTTAAAATAAAATTTATCATCGCATCAATCAATGCGAACGTCTTATCTAAAAACTTTGGGTACTTCTTCTTTTTATTTTTTGCTCCTTGCATATTTATATTATCACTATGGCCAATCAGGCCTGTCAAAGAAAATCCAGTGCTAAGCTTTTTCAACTTACTTATCATAATACTACTGTGAATTTGTGTTAACTCAAGATAACACACAAAAACAAAGAATCTATAATTTAAGCATTCCATTTAGACTGTAGAACACCAGAATAAACTATTTAGTAACAATTCCTGCATCAACTATGTTTTTAAAATTTTTTGATGTTTAACTTTATTATAACTTTTCCTTTATTTTGTGAATATCTGAGTTACTTATATTATGTAAGAAATCTATTGCCAACTAGTCAATATTCTGTTAGGAATTAAGATAATATAAAGTTATTATGTTTGGATTGGAAAGCAGAAAGTTCCTGATCACTGGCGCATCAGGCGGAATAGGGCAAGCAATTGTAAAAATTATGCACAAAGCCGGAGCAACTTTATGTATTTCTGGCACAAAAAAAGAAGTGCTCGAAGAAGTTGCTAAACAATATGAAAAAAACATGCATGTACTCCCTTGTGATTTATCAAATGCTGAGGAAGTAAATCAACTAATAAATAGAGCAAGTGAGCTGATGGAAGGCTTTGACGGGCTCGTATGCAATGCGGGTATTACGCGAGACAGTTTATTATTGAGAATGACAGATGAAGCATGGCAAAAAGTAATTGATATTAACTTGAGCTCTACATTTAAGCTGAGTAGAGAAGCATGCAGAAAACTAATTAAGAATAATTGGGGAAGAATTATAAATATTTCCTCAATAATAGGGCTGACAGGAAACGCCGGGCAAGCAAATTATGCGGCGTCTAAAGCTGGAATAATAGCTATGAGCAAATCTATAGCAAAAGAAGTTGCAAGTCGTAATATAACAGTAAATTGTATTGCTCCTGGGTTTATAGATACTAAAATGACTGAAGTTTTAAATGAAGTGCAAAAGGGAAAAATATTAGATAATATTCCAATGAAAAGAATGGGAACAGGGGAAGAAATAGCAGCAGGGGTCTTATTTTTAGCAAGTGATGAAGCAAAATATATAACAGGGCATGTGCTTAACATTAATGGTGGGTTATTTATGTAGCAACACTTATGTATGGACAAATTATAATTTTTACTTTAAAACAAAAATATGTGTAGGTTTAGGTTTACGTTAATTTATTATTTAGAGGCAAAAAAATGAGCTCTATAATGGAATTTTTTAGTGTTTTTTGCGTAGTATTGCTTTTCTCTTTCTCAGGTTATGCAGCTGACCCTGATATGGATGACACAACTAAAGTAATATGCAATATTATTGGTTATGTTTGGGGGATAGGCGGTCCACTTATGACGGTAGTAATAATTGGTGCAGCTTTGCTTGCAATATTTGGCAGGATGCCGTGGCCAGCCCTCTTTGCTCTTGGCGTGTTCTGTGGTGTATTTTTTGGCGCTAAAACTATCATAACGAAAATTATGCCCAACGTAAGCGATGAAGCAAAAACTATGTTGGAAAAGTGTGGACAAAAATAATCCAAAAAGTGCAGAAATGCTTTTTTGTTATCCATTAAACCGCTTCATATCTTCAACTTGCAACAAATAAGGGCTATCTTTTGGTAGAGTTTTAACAGCTAGCTCAGCATATTTTGTAAATTGCTTTAAATCACCTTCAATACAAGCCTTTTTTGTCAAGGCAAAATAATGCATTGCCGTATCAGCTTCACATTTATATGCAATGCTTAAATATTTCCAGACAAAAGCGTTATTTGGTTCTACATTCAAAATCTGCTCCAGGTAAAAAATCGCCTTTTTTGCATCACCGTGTAATAATAAAGTATGAGATAATGCAAGTTTCACTAAATAACTGTTTTTCTCAGATAAATACCTAAGCGATTCCTCATACATTTTTATTGCTTCACTTAAATTTCCGGCCTTGTATAGCATTTCTGCTTTTAATTCATATAGGTATGGATCACTGTGTGACTCTTGAATCAATGAATTAACTTTAGCAATAGCCTCTTCTATCTTTCCTTGCCTATAGCAAACTATAGCATTTACATACTCAGAATTATTTTCATATTTATTAGATAACACATGAATAGGAGCAAAGAAAGAGTCTAGCTTGGCAACCACACGCTCAAACTTTAGTAACTTATCCGCAAAAATTGGTTTTACGTTGTTTTTAACCTTATAATTTTGTACAGCAAATATACGTTTCTCACTAAGTGGGTGAGTGCGGAAATATTCCTCGGTGTTCTCATGCTCAATACTTTTAAAATAATCAAAAATCTCTTTCATACCTGAATTATCATAGCCAGATTCATCAAGATACCTTAAAGCATAGCTATCTGCTACACTTTCTTGCTCTTGAGAATAGTTAAAAAATAGCCTTGAACTAAACGCTACACCACTAAGCAAAATTGCACCAGCAACCTGAGGGTTAATGATAATACTAGAAACTAATCCTACCATATAACTAATCATTGCTATCGATTGAAAATAACCCATAGCACTACTCATTTGCAATATATGACCAGCAGATATGTGAGCAATCTCATGTGCTAATATACCAAGCAGGACATAAGGTTTAGCCGAATATTGTAAAAGTCCTAAATGAATGAAAATACTGTTATTGTTAATTACAAAAGCATTAATCGAATTGTCATTAATTATAAAAACTTTTATTTGCTCATGATCAATATCCGCAGCAGAAAATAAAGGTTGCGCTAGCTCTTTCACTATTGCTTCCACTTCACTATCTCTAATAATGTTAATAGAGTAAGCATTATTATAATATGCAAAAAAGAACAATAAGGTCAAAAACTTAGCAACTCTAAACATGAAAATTCTGTGCTTGTATAATTTATAGAAATTCTATATTTTAACACTTAAATTATACAAATTTATAAACGCTAGTTTAAATTTTTAACGTAACTGATAAGTTTGTCGATGGTAGTTAACTTAATTTTATGTTGTTCAGCAAATTTAAGTAACTGAGGTAAGCGCATCATAGAGCCATCATCATTCACTAATTCACAAATAACTGCTGAATGATCAAACCCTACTAACTTCGCCATTTCAACACTCGCTTCAGTATGACCAGCACGTTGTGCCACCCCACCTTTATGTGCAATTACAGGAAAAACATGACCTGGAGTTATGATGTCATCCTGAGTACCATCCTTGTTGATAGCAGCATGTATAGTTTTCGTTCTATCCTCTGCTGAAACACCGGTTGTAATGCCATAACGTGCATCAATTGATGTAGTAAATGCGGTATGATTTTCACCAATATTTTTCTTTTCCATGAAATTAAGGCCCAACCTTTTCATGTGAAATTTAGTCATTGCTAAGCAAACAACCCCTGTACCGTACCTAACCATAAAAGCCATATGTTCCGGCTTTATTTTCTCAGCTAAGACAATCAAATCGCCTTCATTTTCTCTATTTTCATCATCAACTAAAATGAATAATTTACCGGAACGAGCATCCTCTAATACATCTTCCACAGAAGAAATACCTGGTAGACTCATTGAAGCATAAGTGGCCTGTACCATAATAATTTACTTAAATTCAATCTTAACTATTTTATACAATTTCTCTCCATTTGGCACTGTCACTTCCACATATTCACCGACTTTTTTGCCGATTAAGGCACTCCCAAGTGGTGAACTAGTAGATATTAACTGCTTTGAAACATCAGCTTCATATTCGCCTACAACCTTATAAACATATTCCACTTCACCGTTATTATCACTTAACATGCTTAATGTCACAATTGCACCAAACATTACTGAATCACCAGACAAATTTTTTACTTCTATTACTTCCGCATGTGAGAGCTTACTTTCTATCTCCATTATACGGCCTTCAATAAAACCTAACCTTTCCCGTGCTGCATGATACTCTGCGTTTTCAGACAAATCACCTTGATCACGAGCATCAGAAATAGCCTGTATCACAGAAGGTTTTTCTTCCTTTAATTTTTCAAGTTCGGCTTGCATATTCTCAAAACCTTCACTCGTTATAGGAAATTTATTAATAATGGATGAAGCCATAATCACCACCTAAACGCAATTAAATTGAGTAACGAAATTACTCACAATGTTAAAAATATCACCTTTTATATCATCACTCATGTCATTTGACAACTTTTTTAAAACCCCAGGATGCACAGTATGAAAATAATTAATAAGATCATGTTCAAATTTATTAATGTAACTTATTTGTATTTTACTTAACTGATTATATAGGTTAGAAAAAATATACATCAGCACTACTTGCTCTTCTATTGACATAGATAAATGTTGTTTTTGCTTTAATAACTCGACAAGATATTTACCCTTATTCAAGGATAATTGAACACTAGCATCAAGATCAGAACCAAATTTTGCGAAATCTTCTAATTCTCTATACTGAGCTAAGCTTAGCTTTATAGAACCAGCAACTTTCTTCACAGACTTTAGTTGTGCAGCAGAACCAACCCGTGAAACTGACAAACCTATATTTACTGCAGGTCGAAATCCTTTATAAAATAATTCAGACTCAAGAAAGATCTGCCCATCGGTAATTGAAATAACATTTGTTGGCACATATGCAGATACATCACCAGCTTGAGTTTCGACAATTGGCAAAGCAGTTAAAGAACCCTGCCCTTTTTTATCAGACATTTTAGCAGCTCTTTCAAGCAAGCGAGAATGTACATAGAATATATCTCCAGGGTAAGCTTCACGACCAGGAGGACGTCTGAGCAATAAAGACATCTGCCTATATGCCACAGCATGCTTAGATAAATCATCATATATAATCAAACAATGCATTCCTTTGTCACGGAAAAATTCCCCAATAGTGCAACCAGCATAAGGTGCTAAAAATTGCATAGGCGCGCAGTCAGATGCACTAGCCACAACTACAGTTGTATACTCTAATGCTCCGCTTTCTTTCAGCTTATTTACCACTTTTGCTACTGTTGAAATTTTTTGCCCAATAGCAACATAAACACAGTAAACTTTTTGATTTTCGTTTACCTCATCGTTAATCTTCTTCTGATTGATAATAGTATCAAGCGCAATAGTAGTTTTACCAATTTGTCTATCACCAATAATTAATTCACGCTGCCCTCTACCTATTGGAATTAGCAAATCTATAATTTTAATTCCTGTTTGCAGTGGCTCATGCACAGACTTACGATCAATAATGCCTGGCGCTTTAGATTCTATATCCATTCTGTTTTTGGCTCTAATTTCCCCACCGTCGTCCATAGGATGGCCCAACGCATTTACAACTCTCCCTAACAATTCATGCCCTACAGGCACCTGCACAACATCACCACTACATTTTACAACGTCCCCTTCTTTCACATCACGGTCATTACCAAGCACAACTATTCCAGCCGTATCATGATCTAAATCGAGAACTATTCCTTCTACACCACTTGCAAAAAATACCTTTTCACCGAATTTTGCTTTTTCCAGCCCATAAACCAATGCGATACCATCTGTTACTGAAATTACTTCACCTATATTTTCCCGCTTTATAGGATTATCAAACGTCTCAACTTTTTCCCTTATTACACTTGCTATCTCAGAAACATTCATACTGTTCTTCATACAAAATTCCTTACTTTTAATATTTCCATTTTACTTAAGTCAACTAACCTATCCAAGTAACTTTTTAGCGAAGCATCGATCAAATTAAAACCATACCTAACTACGAAGCCACCTAGTATAGAAGGGTCAACCACATTGCTTACTTTTATTATTTTACCAAGAAAGCTCAAAGATTCAGTAATTATTTTTATATCAGATTCCTTTAAAGTTTCTGCTGACTTTATAGTAATTTCGAATTCATTTTCATTTTCTCTTGCAAGACTTAAGAATTTTTCTAATATAAGGATCAATAAACTAGAGCGTTTATTTGCAAATATAACCATAATAAATTTTACTAAATTCTCACTCAAGTGCTCATTTATAGAAAGCATCACTTCTTTTTTGTGTGCAAAAGAAATCATAGGATGAGATAGGTACACAAAAACATCACGTTGATCCTTAAAAAAAGCCAACAAAAATTCTACTTCTTTCCTTATAATACCTAACCTGCTTCCTGAGACATGAAATAGCACTCTAGCGTAAGATGAAACTAAATTATTGTATTGGGTCTTTTTCATATTAAATCCAGTAAATCTAAATTAATTCAGCTACAAATCTTTCATTCTTCAATCCAAGCATTTTTTATATAAACAGGTCTTCTCTTTAAGGAAAGAAAATATAAATCATATCTGACTGAATAATCTAAAAAACTAAGGTTTTTACTTAAGAAATACTTAGAAGAATTTATAATAGACTGACATTGAAGATGAGATATCGGTATTTCTTTTCCAAGTAAACTTGTTTTAACTTCTATAAAAATCAGCTCCTTTTTTTTAGATACAATTAAGTCAATTTCACCGAACTTGCAACGGTAACGGCGTTTTATAACATTATACCATTTCAGTTTTAAATATACTAAAACTAATAACTCGCCAAAGTAACCTACTTACCACAAGAAGAACAATTATGATAACAATTAACTTTGTGTAACTACTTTGCCTCCTTCTTTATTTTTACTATAAACCTTACCTCTTGCTGCAATATCCCTATCAACCAGTTCTATCACTGCCATTGAAGCGCAATCACCCTTTCGAGTGCTAAATTTTATTATTCTAGAATACCCACCTTTACGATCTTGATAACGGCTGGCTAAGACGTTTAATAACTTATCAACTGCTAACTTACTATTATGAAGGCGTGAAAGCAAAAGTCTTCTACCATGTAAAGTATTCTTATTCTTAGCAATTGTAATAAACTTTTCGACATATGGACGAAGTTCCTTAGCTTTTGGTAAAGTAGTTACAATCTGCTCATGGTTAATTAATGAGATAGATAGATTCTTTAACGTCGATAATCTATGTTCAGTACAACGAGATAGTTTACGTTTTTTTATTCCATGTTTCATATATCACCTAATCTTCATCAGTATGTTGTTTAGCCAACTCATCTATATCCTTAGGTGGCCAGTTTAGCACATTCATACCCAAAGACAAGCCAAAATTAGTCAAAACTGCCTTAATCTCATTCAAAGACTTTCTGCCAAAATTAGCAGTTCTTAACATTTCACCTTCTGTCTTTTGCACAAGATCACCTATATAAGTGATGTTTTCGTTTTTCAGACAGTTATGAGACCTGACAGATAATTCCATTTCATCTACCTTACGCAATAAGACAGGGTCATAACCCAAATCTTTAGCACCACTAGACGAAGAAACCTGCGATTTTTTATAACTTACATCAGAACTAATAAAGGGCTGAAGTTGCTCCTGTAATATTCTTGCAGCAGAGTCAACAGCTTGACTCGGAGAAATTGTACCATCAGTTTCAATTGACAATATCAGCTTATCCTTATCAGTCACTTGGCCAACACGACTGTTCTCTACCCTGTACGAAACCCTGTTGACAGGGCTATACAAAGCATTAACTGGAATAAAACCAATTAAATCCTGTTCACTCATAAGC
The DNA here is from genome assembly GCF_964027055.1 of Wolbachia endosymbiont (group A) of Nomada flava. NCBI lineage: Bacteria > Pseudomonadati > Pseudomonadota > Alphaproteobacteria > Rickettsiales > Anaplasmataceae > Wolbachia > Wolbachia endosymbiont (group A) of Nomada flava. Next base: position 827,886 of record NZ_OZ034725.1, read on the forward strand.
TTCAAAAGTTCATTTTCTTTATATTTAGTTACAAGAAGATAACCTTTTCCGCTAGCCACATATATGGTCATGTTAAGCTCCACATTTTGCCCCAGCGTACATATTAACAAATCTTTATTAACAATAGAGCATTGATCATCAGTTTCTATCATCCCAGCTAATACCTGGCAAGGCCCTTTAGCGTTTAAATTTAAGCATTTATTAGAAGCACCATTTAATTTACACCTCAACATACCCATATTTAATACTATATCAGTTACGTCTTCTCTCACCCCTTGAATTGAAGTGAACTCATGAGTTACACCTTCAATTTTTATTCCATAAACAGCACTACCTTTAAGAGAAGATAACATTACACGTCTTAATGCATTACCTAATGTTAAAGCAAAACCACTTTCCAACGGTTCTAGCACTATATCACTTTTTTCACTTGAATCATCTGATATTACCTTAACTGAACTAGGTTTAATCAATTTATCTAAATTGCTACAGAGAGAAACATCATTATTATAATACATAAAACAACCTTTTCAAATATCCTATACTCTTCTTTTTTTTCTTAACCTGCACCCATTATGAGGAATTGCGGTTTTATCTGCAATTGAAGTCACAGTCAACCCACAGCTCTGAAGTGCTTTAACCGCAGCTTCGGTACCAAAGCCAGGACCGCGAATTATTACAGAGACAACCTTCATACCAAATCTCTCCATTGCGTTCTTTGCAGCAGACTCCGCAGCCTTACCTGCAGCATAAGGTGTGGATTTTCTCGAACCTGAAAAACCACATGCACCCACAGAAGTTTGACATAGCGTATTACCATGAACGTCAGTTACATTTACAAAAGTATTATTAAAAGTTGCACGAATATGGACAACACCAGTAATAAACTCCTTCTTACTCTTACCAACCGTTTTGACTTTTTTCATTAAAACTCACAATAATAATAAATTTTATTTTTTCCCAGCAATAGGCAACCGAGATCTACCTTTACGAGTCTTAGCATTAGTATGAGTCCTTTGCCCTCTCACAGGTAAACCTTTTCTATGTCTCACCCCTCTATAGCATCCCATTTCCACTAAAGATTTTATGTTCATAGCCACTTCTTTTCTGAGCTCACCTTCTATAACATAATTTTGTCTAATGAAACCGCTGATCTTTTCTATATCTTCATCTCGTAATTCTGAAACACGTTTGCGCTTATCAACTTCGCAAGCGTGACAAATTACATTCGCAGTAGCAATACCTATACCATATATATAAGTTAATGCAAAAGGAACACATTTCCTCACTGGAATATTTATGCCTGCAATACGTGCCACTGGTACCTCGATACTTTATTAATAACAACTCTTAATTTATACCATAAAACAACTCAGAGTCAAACCAAATTACAAGAAATTTTACTTTCAATCTCTTGCGTTACCTCATCAACACTCAAATTAGCGTCAATTGTTAATAATTTGCCTTTATAATACTCGCGTAAACCTTTCATTTGAAGGTGATATTCACTTATTCTCTTATTAATTGCAGACATATCAGCATCATCAATTCTTTTCTCTAACCTCGTACTTTTACATTTAGCACAAGTAGTACTCTTAAAAGAAGATACACTATATATGCTTTTACAGTCCAAACACGCGAGACGATTTTTTAACCTATCGATTGCAATATTATCGTCAAGCTGCAGCTCAACTACAATGTCAACATCCCTATTATATTTTTCTTGCAAAACTTGAGTCAAAAAATGAGCCTGGTTTAAATTTCTCGGAAAACCATCTAATAAGCAATTATCATCCACTAATGCAAGCTGGTCACGTAATAATCCACATATAATTTCATCTTGAATTAAATTACCAGATTCCACGGTACCCTTTATTTTTTTACCTAACTCACTACTGCTAGATATAATATTCCTTAATAAATCCCCTACTGAAATTAATTTTAAATTATATTTTGCTATTAACAAGCTTGACTGAGTACCTTTACCAGAACCTGGAGGACCAAAAATCGTAATGATCATCTTACTTTCCTCGTTTTAGACTCATATTTCTTTATCCAGTTGTCGTACCTATTTGAAAAAATATAAGATTGTATTTGCATAATAGTATCAGTAATAACGTTCACTATAATCAGTAAGCTCGTCCCACCAAAAATAAATGGTATATCATAATAATATCTCATAACTTCAGGTACAGTACATATGACTACCAAATACGCAGAGCCAATGAATGTCAACTTAAAAACTATATCTTGAAGGTAATCAGAAGTATGTTTCCCAGGCCTTCTACCAGGTATAAAACCACCATTTTTTTTAAGAAAATCTGCGTTTTCCTCTGGATTAAATATAAAATTGGTATAGAAAAAATTAAAAAATACTATCAGCACCAAATAGGCTACAATATATACTACTTTATTTGCCATAAAGTAATTCAAAATAAAATCAGAAAAAGCGTGCCCCTTATAGAAATTTGCAATTGAAATAGGTGTCAATAAAATTGCATTAGCAAAAATGGTTGGTACTACACCAGATAAATTAATCTTCAATGGAATATAAGTAAAATCGTCATTATGTAATCTTTTAAATTGCTTTTTAGGATGTTGAACAATAACCTTTCTATAAGAAGACTCTACAAAAATGACTAAGAGTAGCAGCAAAAAAAACAATACCAAAACAAAAAGGATAATAAATAACGATACGCTACTGTTTTTATTTAACGTTAACAAAGATGACAAAGCGCTGTGTAACTCTGATATTATACCCGTGAAAATGATTAATGAGATACCATTGCCTATACCGCTAGCGCTGATTCGTTCACCAAGCCATATTAAAAGCATAGTTCCACCTAAAAGGCTGAAAACACCTATTGTACGAAACATAACACCAGGTTCGATTACAACCAATACCCCTTCCCTATTCATCCCTTCCAATCCAACCAAAATTGGAATTGATTGAAATACACAAATTACTATGGTCAGATAGCGTATATAAGAATTCATCTTTCTACGGCCTGACTCTCCATCATTCTTAACTTCCTTCATTCCTTTAATCGCAGAAGAAAGTAACTGAATAATGATAGAAGCCATTATATATGGCATAACGTTCAATGCTAGAATTGTCATTCTAGCCAATGCACCACCAGAAAATAAATTAAATACTCCAAAAACGCCTGAGCCATCTTTGGGAAATATATCATTAATTACATCAAGATTAATTCCAGGAATAGGCACATAAGTACCCAAGCGATAGCAAATTAAAGCTATTAGCGTAAAAAATATACGCTTTAATAAATCGCCTTTATATAACAACGTAGGATCCAAGCTATTAAATGCTGATTTATTGCCCATGACTTACGATAGTATTTCCACACTACCACCAACTGAAGCTACAGATTTTTTTGCAGCTTCTGACGCAAAATCAACATGAAACACAAATTTTTCGCTCAACTTACCTTTATTAAGAAGTTTAATTTTATCCTTAATAGACTTTATAAAACCTAATTTATACAGCCTCTCCTTATCTATAACAGAGTCTTTCACTATTTTTTTAGCTTCCATTAAGCGCTGTATATCGCCAACATTAATTATAGAGTATATGCTCCTACGTATAGGCTTAAAACCTCTTTTAGGCAAACGAGTATATATAGACTGTTGTCCACCCTCAAAACCATTTATAGAAACTCCACTTCTAGCCTTCTGCCCTTTATGCCCTCTACCGGATGTTTTACCTTTACCACAACCGATACCTCTACCCAGCAACTTAGGCTTCTTTTTCTTAGATAATTTAGTAAATATAGAGTTTAATTTTACAGCATTATTCATACTTTACCTGTTTCCAACTATCTCGCTAATCTTTTTGCCTCTTTTGCTTGCTACCTGACGAGGAGATAACATACTATCAAAAGCCTTAAACACCGCACATATAACGTTATGAGGATTATTTGATCTAGTGGATTTAGCTACCACATCCTTTATACCTAACACCTCAAAAACTGATCTAATCGCTCCACCAGCAATAATACCTGTTCCGGCTCTTGCGGTTCTTAAAACTATCTCACCAGAACAAAATTTAGCTTTAATATCATGATGCAAAGTTCTACCTTCACGCAAGTACACTCTAATCATTGATTTCTTTGCAGCATTTACAGCTTTGACTCTTGCTTCAGCAACTTCTGCGTGCTTACCTATTCCACACCCTACCCTACCCTTCTCATCGCCAACAACAACCAAAATTGAAAATGAAAATCTTCTACCACCTTTGGTAACCGTTGTCACTCTTCGTACCGAAACTAAAAGCTCTGATAAATCATTATTATTTTGTAAATTCTTTATAGCCATATTCAAAACCTTCTAAAATTCAAATCCAGAACTTCTTAAAGCCTCAGCAAATTGAGAAACTAATCCTGTGTATTTATACGCTCCACGATCAAACGTAAGCTGCTGCTCTAATTTCATGCCAGACAGACGCTCAACCATTAAAGAAGAAACCTGTTTTATAGTTTCAGCGTTGACTTTCCCTTTACATACATCCTTAATTTTAGCATCCAAAGTAGAAGCTGAAGTGAGAGTTATTCCTTTTACATCATTAATTAACTGGACATAAAAATGCCTATTAGATTTAAATATGGATATACGTAAACGTTCAGCGCTCTTGTCAAGCTTCGCTCCATTACGTAACTTCCTTTTTTCAGAATTACTTAAAAAATTATACGATCTTTTCATTTTTATTACTTCTTTTTACTTACAACCTTACGCAGCATAAATTTGCCTTTTATTACAACACCCTTACCTTTATAAGGATCATATTTTCTAATTTTGCATATATCAGACGCCACCATATAGACCTTCTGCTTATCCATACCACTAACTACTAAGTGAGTTGGCTTTATGCACTTAATCTCAACATCTTTAGGCACTTTATATTTAACATTATGGCTATAACCAAGATACAAAGTCAAATACTTACCATCACACTCTGCCTTATATCCCACACCGTTAATCTCAAGATTAACAGAAAAACCATCAACCATGCCGTTAATGATATTATTAATATTACTCCTATAAGTGCCCCACATAGGCTTTATTTTATCATAATTATCTTTATCTTGATCAACAGAAAGCAATAGCTGATTATCAATAATCTGACACACAACATCCCTGATCAAGCTAACTTCCTTTTCAGCCTTAGCACTCTTTATTAACATACTACCATTATTATATTCAACTGAAACACCAGCAGGAATATTGATAGGAGCAGCACCTATACGAGACATGAATTTCTCCTATTATTTAAAACACACGACACAAAACTTCTCCACCAACCTTTAACTTATGTGCATTATAATCAGTCATCACTCCTTTGGGTGTCGATATAATAAAAATACCAAGACCATTATATGCTTTAGAAATGTCCTTATACTTAGAATAACGACGACAACCAGGCTTTGACACCCTAACTATGTCACTAATTACAGGTGACTTCTCATAATACTTCAATTTTACAATGAAAGAAGGTAAATTATCTACAACTTGCTTTTCATAATCAAGGATATACCCTTCCTCTTTTAAAATCTCCAATATAGAAGAATTCATCTTAGAAAATAGTACCCTTGTTGCCCTATGCATTGCCAATTGAGCATTACGTATCCTTGTTAAAAAATCACCAATACTATCAGATAACGCCACAATATACTCCTTATATTATATTTACCAACTAGACTTTGTAACTCCTGGAATTTGCCCAAAAGAACATAAATCACGCAAAACAATTCTACATAAACCAAATTTTCTATATACTCCTCTTGGTCTCCCAGTTAAAGCACACCTATTTCTAATTTTGGTTTTAGAAGAATTTCTAGGCAATTTTTTAATTAATTTATTTTGAGCTGTAAACCTTTCTACAATAGACAAATTCTTATTATTTATTATAGATTTCAATTTTTCTCTTTTTTCTTTATATTGATCGCACAACTTTATTCTGCGAAGATTTCTTTCTATCATAGATTTTTTTGCCATATATTTCTCCTCTTAATTAATCAAAAAAAGGAAATTTAAGAGCCAGTAATAATTCCTTTGCTTCCTTATCACTAACTGCACTTGTTATAATATTAATATCCATACCTCTAATTTTACTTATTTTATCATAGTCTATTTCTAAAAACGAGATATGTTCCTTTATACCAAAGGAAAAATTACCATTACCGTCAAATTGCTTCACACTAAATCCTCTAAAATCTTTTTCCCTTGGCAAAGCAATATATATCAATCTTTCTAAAAACTCATACATTTTATCTCTACGCAAAGTTACTTTGCAACCTACTGTAGCACCTTTTCTGATCTTGAAGCCAGAAATAGATTTTTTTGCAAAAGTTGATAAAGGCTTCTGCCCAGCAATCAAATATAGGCTATCAAGTGGTTCATTTATTGCTTTACTATCTGTAGCAGCATCTCCAACGCCCATATTGATACACACCTTGACAAGTTTAGGCACTTGCATTATATTGCCGTAATTAAACTTATCCTTTAAGGACTTTACTACGCTATCTTTATATAATTCTTTAAACATATCAACCTAATCTATCACTTCTCCAGAAACTTTTGCAAAACGCACTTTTCTACCGTCTATAACCTTAAACCCCACTTTAGTTGGAGTTTTATATTTAGGGTCCAATGTTGCAACGTTGGATATATCAATAGCTAACTCTTTATTTAATATACCACCACTACTACCAGCTTTTGGTTTAGTATGTCTCTTATGCACATTCACTCCAGAAACAATTACTTTCTTTTTAGCATCACGTGCTATAACTTTGATTACCTTACCAATTTTTCCCTTATCTCTACCAGTTAAAACTATAACGTCGTCACCACTTTTTATTTTAGCACTCATTATAAAACCTCAACAGCTAATGACATTATCTTCATAAAAGAACCAGATGATAACTTTTTTACCGGACCAAACACCCGAGTGCCAAGTGGTTCACCTTGATCATTAATCAAAACTACAGCATTGCTAGAAAAACGAATTACAGAACCATCAGATTTTCTAATAGGGCTTTTCACCCTCACCACAACTGCTCTATATACTTTTCCCTTCTCAACCTTCCCTCTTGGAGTAATAGATTTAGTAGATACAATAACTGTGTCACCTATAGATGCAGATTTTCTACCACCCAATAAACCAATACAAAGCACTGCACGCGCACCAGAATTATCAGCTACTTCCAATAATGTATTTTTTTGAATCATGTAAATATCCTATTCAATGTGAGCTATTAACAACAACCCATTTTTTAGTAGTAGAAATAGGCTTGTGTTCTTGTATTAAAACCTTGTCCCCTTCTTTACAACTATTATTCTCATCATGTGCTGTATACTTCTTGTATTTTTTTATAACCTTTTTATACAGCTCATCCTTATACACTTGTAATACCGAAACCTTTACAGTCTTATCACACTCAGCCTTAGTTACAGTACCACAAAAAACCTTTTTAGGCATTCTTTTCCTCTCTTCTTCTTTTATTTAATGTAGTTAGAATACGAGCTATGCTCTTTTTTATTAAGCTAAAACGCGAAATATTGTTGCACTGGCCCAGCTTTTTTTGAAAAACCAAATTAACAAACTCTTTTCTCAAATTCACAAGAATTTCATGCAATTCTTGCGAGGACCTCGATTCAATGTCAGCTATATCCATTGCAACTCCATTTAATTATGATTAGATACAAATTTACACTTCATAGGAAGCTTAGCAGTTGCCTTTTCAAGCGCCAATCTTGCTAAATGCATGGGAACATCACTGCTAATTTCAAACAACATTCTACCGGGCTTAGCTTTAAATACCCAAAACTCAACACTACCTTTCCCTTTACCCATACGCACATCCGCCGGCTTTTTACTAACAGGGGTATCAGGAAAAATTCTTATCCACACTTTACCAGAGCGTTTTAATGTTCTAGATATTACACGCCTTGCAGTTTCAATATGCTTAGATTGAATCCTACCTACTTCTATAGCCTTTAGACCATAATCTCCAAAAGATAATGTGCTACCACCTTTCGTGTTACCCTTAATTCGTCCTTTAAATACTTTTTTATATTTACTTTTTTTAGGAACAAACATTTCAATATACCTAATTAGTTACCAATATAAACCCAGACCTTAACTCCTATGATGCCATATATAGTTTTTGCTTCAGCAAAAGCATAATCTATATTAGCACGTAAAGTATGCAAAGGCAAACGGCCTTCTTTATACCACTCAGTACGAGCTATCTCAGCTCCGCCAAGGCGCCCAGAACAACTTACTTTAATACCTCTAGCACCCATCCTCAAACAACTTTGAATAGCTTTTTTCATCGCTCTTCTAAATGAAACCCTTTTTTCTAACTGCTGTGCAATGCTGTTTGATATTAAAACTGCATCTATTTCAGACCTTTTAACCCCTACTACATTCACTTCCACATTATTTTTTACTTTTTCAGCTATCTTTTGCTTTATCTTCTCAATATCCGAGCCTTTCTTACCTATTATCACTCCAGGTCTAGAAGAATGTATTATTACAGATACCAAATCGATCGTACGCTCTATAATTACTTTAGAAACACCAGCATGCTTAAAAGATTCATTTATATAACTGCGAATAGATAAATCTTGATGCAACCCTTGTTTATAACCCTTCTCAGCATACCAAATAGATGACCAAGTATTAATTATTTTTAACCTAAATCCTTTAGGATTAACGTTTCCCATATTTTTGCACTTTCCTTATTAATTTTCTATTTTTATGAATCATATAATTTCCCCCAATTTTACAGTTATATTACTATAACGTTTACTAACTCTATTAGCTCTACCCATAGCTTTTGGACATACCCTACGCAAAGTAAGAGACTTACCTATTAAAATTTCTTTTATATATAAATTATCGATATCCAATCCATAATTTTGAGCATTAGCAATCGCAGAATTTAATACCTTCCTTATAAGACCTGCAGCTTTCTTTTCACAAAATCTTAATTGCACAGTGGCAAAAGAAACTTTTTTATTACGTACTAAACCAGCAACCAAATTCAATTTACGAGGAGTTGATTTTAAAACCCTAGAACCAGCTTTAACTATTACATCTCTGTTTTTCATATCAATTACCTTCTTGTCGCCTTTTTATCACCACTATGCCCAGTAAATTTACGAGTGGGTGAAAACTCACCAAACTTATGACCTATCATATTCTGATCATTAACATTCACAGGAATGTAATCCTTACCATTATAAACAGCAAATTTTAAACCTAAACAATTAGGAAGAATTACAGAAGCCCTGGAATGAACTTTTATAGCCATGTTAACAAACCCCTTGTTTAAAGCATTATTCACCGACTTTAATATAGAAGGATGACAAAAAGGAGGCTTCCATGCAGATCTACTCATAAACTAACCTTTCAACTGTTTTATATACTTATCACTAGATTTATTTCTCTTCCGAGTTTTCTTTCCTTTTGTTGCAACACCCCAAGGAGTAACAGGATGACGACCACCAGAGGTTTTTCCTTCCCCGCCCCCATGAGGATGGTCAACCGGATTCATTGCAACTCCACGTACAGTAGGTCTAATCCCAAGCCACCTACTTCTCCCAGCTTTACCCAACTTTCTATTCTTATGGTCAGGGTTAGATACTACACCAATAGTAGCCTTGCAAGAAGATAAAATCAACCTAATTTGACCAGACCTGAGTCGTAATAAAACATATTGGCCATCACGACCAACGATTTGTGCATAACAACCAGCAGCTCTAGCAATCGCAGCACCATTACCTGGCTTCAGCTCAACATTATGAACGAAAGAACCAACAGGTATATGCTTGAGTAGCAAACAATTCCCTGGCAAAATATCAGCATCATTCCCAGCTGTAACAACATCACCTGGCTTCATACCTTGAGGAGCTAATATATAAGACTTAATATCATCTTCCTTATATGATATTAACGCCAAAAACCCACTTCTATTTGGGTCATACTCTATTTTTTCAACTATACCTTGACCACTTCTATTACGCTTAAAATCTATCACTCTATACTTCTTTTTGTGACCACCACCCCTATGACGAGTTGTAATTCTACCATGATTATTTCTTCCACCACTGGACTTTTTACCAGATGTAAGAGACTTTTCTGGCTCATCTTTTGATAAACCAACTTTACTTACTAACACAGTCCCACGAGAAGACGGAGTAACAGGATTAAAAAATTTCATACCCATATTAAACGCTCATTATATCTAATTTTTGACCATCCATCAAAGAAAAATAAACTTTCTTTTTCTGTTTTTCACAACCAATCACACCCCTAAAACGCCTATATTTAGGCTTAACTCTAACAACATTTATAGAAGAAATTTTAACATCAAATAGAGACTCTATTGCCAACTTTATTTGACGCTTATTTACATTTACAAAAACATACAAAGAATATTTATTAAACTTCTCCCTCAAAAAAGAGGCCTTTTCTGTAATTATAGGAGATTTTATTATATTATTATATTTGATCATAACAATCTACCTTCAAGATGCTTTAAAGTATCCTTTGTCAACATCACGCATTCGTGATTCAATATATCAAAAACATTTAACCCAATAGGTTTGATTAAGTCTACATAGTGCAAGTTTTTAGCCGCACGCAACAAATCATCTCCATAATCACCAACTATCAAAAAGGAAGAAAATTTAAAATTTTTAATACATTTACACACTTCAGACGTTTTCTTCACATCAATATTTAAATTATCCAGAATAATTACTTGATTATTTAAATACTTTAGAGATAAAGCAATTTTTAAACCAAATTTGCGTACCTTCTTATTAAGAGAATAACTATGACTCCTCACAACAGGGCCAAAAATAACCCCACCACCTCTAAATTGAGGAGATCGCAAGCTCCCTTGTCTTGCCCTACCGGTACGTTTTTGACCATAAGGTTTAGCTGTTGTACCAGAGACATCACTGATACCTTTTGTTTTATGAGTACCAGCTCTTCTCTTCGCTAATTGCCATCTCACTATATCATGCAAAATACTCAATTTTTGCTTAGCAGAAAATATCAAAGGATTGAGCTGAGCAGTACCTACATTATTATTAGATAGATTAACTAAATTACATTCCATAACTAACTTACCAAATTACTAGCATCATCATTTACATCTAACAGCAGACCTACCGGAAAAGGAACATCTTTATGTAAAGATTTTTTAACTGCATCTCTTACAAAAACATAGGAATTTTTAAACCCAGGAACATTATTACCCTTCACAGCAATTATACTATTTTCATGATCAATGGATAATATCTTCATATTTTGTGCAGTTATCCTGCTGTTACCTAAATGACCAGCCATTTTCTTTCCTTTGAATACTCTACCAGGATCCTGACATTGGCCAGTGGAACCTTGTGACCTGTGAGCAATAGAAACACCATGAGATGCCCTAAGCCCACTGAAATTATGCCGCTTCATCACACCAGCAAATCCTTTACCTATAGAATAACCCGTAATATCAAGATATTGACCAACCACAAAATGATTGATTTCCACTTTTTTACCACATTCTATTCCCGACAGGTCATTTAATCTACTTTCGTATAACTTACATTTATTATTTATACCCTTTTTCTTTAAATATTCCAACTGAGGTTTTGCTATATTTTTAAAATCTCCTGTGCCTAAAATAACTGAATTATAGCCACATTTATCTTGTCCTTTCATATCAATAATATAAGTTTCGCTGAGATGCAATAAAGTTACAGCCATGCGACTATTGTCAGAATACATAGCAGTATGACCAATATTCATCATTAGTAAACCAATTCTCCTCAGCGAATTTATTCTCTTCATTTCCTTCTCCTAAACCTTAACTTCCTTGACTTTTAAATCCACTTCTACGCCAGCAGAAAAAGATAAACCTGTAAGCATCTGCATCATAGTAGGAGTAAGATCATGTAAAACAATCAAACGCCTAGAAGTTCTTATTTCAAACTGTTCACGAGATTTTTTATCAACGTGAGGAGATCTATTAACAATAAATTTAGAATCTTTTCTTGGCAACGCAATCGGACCAGATAATTTTGCACTGGACCGCTTTAATTCATCAACAAATTTTCGAACACACTCCTCCAACAAAGAACAATCGAAAGCCTTAATGTTAATATATATATCTTGCTTCATCTTAGTTACTACACTCACTCCAAAATTTCAGAAACAACACCAGAACCAACAGTTCTACCGCCTTCTCTTATCGCAAAACGCAATCCCTTATCCATTGCTATCGGTACTTGCAATTCTACTTCTACACTCACATTATCTCCTGGCATTACCATCTCCTTCCCATCTAGTAATTTTATGCTCCCAGTTACATCCGTTGTCCTTAAATAAAACTGTGGCTGGTAATTCGCAAAAAATGGTGTATGCCTTCCTCCTTCCTCTTTCTTTAATATATAAACCTCCGCCTTAAACTTTCTATGCGGCGTTATCGTCCCCGGTTTTGCTAATACTTGCCCTCTCTCCACTTCTTCTCTTTTTGTTCCTCTTAACAATATTCCTACATTGAGTCCTGCACTTCCCTTATCCAGCAACTTCTTAAACATCTCAACCCCTGTGCATATCGTCTTTTGCGTCGCTTGCAGACCTATTATCTCTATCTCTTCTCCCGTCTTTATCTCTCCCTTCTCTATTCTTCCTGTTACCACTGTTCCTCGCCCCGATATCGAAAATACATCTTCGATTGGCAATAAAAATGGTAAATCCACAGGCCTTGGTGGAACCGCCACATATTCATCTAACTTTTCCATCAATTTGTCTATTGATTTTTTTCCATATTCGCTGCTGTCATCCTCCAGCGCCTTGAGTGCTGAACCAACCACAACAGGCACTTCATCCCCTGGAAATCCGTATTTATTCAGCAATTCCCTCACTTCCATTTCCACTAAATCTATCATATCAGCATCAGCAACATCAGCTTTATTTATATACACCACGATATATCCAACACCCACCTGCTTCGCCAGCAATATATGCTCTCTCGTTTGTGGCATTGGCCCATCAACCCCTGACACTACCAATATCGCCGCATCCATCTGTGCTGCACCTACTATCATGTTCTTTACATAGTCAGCATGTCCAGGACAATCAACGTGTGCATAATGCCTTTTTTCCGTCTGATACTCAACATGCGCTGTTGCTATCGTTATCCCCCTCTTCCTTTCTTCTGACGCTTTATCTATCTGATCGTACGCTACAAAATTTCCATAATGCTTCGTTATCGCCGCTGTCAACGTTGTCTTCCCATGATCCACATGTCCTATTGTTCCCACATTTACATGCGGCTTTCCAAATGCTTCCACTATTGCTGTCATAATTTAAACTTTTCTACCTAAAATACAAATACATCAATAAATAATATGTTGATTTTATAAAAATACAACAAAAAAAAGAGCGGATAGTGGGAATCGAACCCACGTCACTAGCTTGGAAGGCTAGAGCTCTACCATTGAGCTATACCCGCACAATGGAGGAGGTAGGATTCGAACCTACGTACGCTCACGCGGACAGATTTACAGTCTGTTACCTTTAACCACTCGGTCACTCCTCCACAAAAATTTGTTAAGAGAACGCTATTTTAGTACCTTAACTCAAGCTTTTATTGTATTTAAATACTAAACACCTAAAATTAAAAAATCAAGCAATAAAACCTACCTTGATTAAAATCATGCAGATTTCATTTTATATAACGCAATATTATCAATAAAATGCTTAAATAGATAATGCGAATCATGCGTACCTGGCGCTTCTTCTGGATGGTATTGCACAGAAAAGACTGGGTAATCCTCCATCATTATTCCCTCTACACTATTATCAAATAGAGAAATGTGAGTAATTTCAACATTCCTTGGAAGAGAAGCTGAATCAACAACAAAACCATGATTTTGGCTAGTGATCTCAACTTTTCCACTAATTACATCATAAACTGGATGGTTACTCCCTCGGTGACCTATATCCATCTTGATGGTCTTTGCCCCCAAAGTAATCGCAAGTAATTGATGGCCCATGCATATGCCAAAAATTGGTATTTTAGATTTTATAATAATGTCTATTTCTGAAACTACACTTTTTCCTATTTCTTGCGGATCACCAGGACCATTTGAAAGCACTATACCATCTGGATTCATACTCAACACTTTTTGAGCAAAACCTGTGCTTGGTCTGATTAATTCAACTGTACAACCAAGTTCTATTAAGCGTGAAACTATACTGATTTTTACGCCAAAATCAACGATTACAACCCTATATTTTGCATTAAGGTCACTTTTAAAATTACTATGCAAGCTAACTTTATTGGTTATTTCTATCCCATTTACAGATTTGTATTCCTTCAATTTGTCCAACGCATGCGTCTCGCTTAACGGGCATATCATTCCATTTTGAGACCCATGTTCTCTCAAATGTCTCGTTAAAGCTCTAGTATCAACTCCTGATATCCCAATCACGTTATTTTTCTCTAACCAATCATTTAAACTGATATATGAAGAAGGGTGGGACATAGAAGAAAGTTCACGCATAACCACACCACTTGCAAAAATTTTCTCTCCTTCATTATCCTTATGGTTTATTCCAACGTTACCAATATGAGGAAAAGTGAACGTTATAATTTGATCGGCAAAAGAAGGATCAGTTATAGTATGCTGATAACCGGTCATACCAGTGGTAAAACAGACCTCACCTATGCATTTGCCTTTTTTACCTACTGATTTTCCCCAAAAGCACTTGCCATCTTGTAAAATTAAAACTGCGTCCTGCACTTCATTATCTATTTAATTGATTCAAAACAGTATACAAGAATTTCAAATAATACGTAACTCTTTCTAAAATTCCAAATTTAACCACGAGGCGGCGAAGAACAATATGAAAAAAATTTTTAACGCGCCCTTTCATAAAATATGTTGACTATCTCCATATTTTATATTAGGTATACTCCGGCAGTTATGAAATAGAGGTTTATTATGTCAAATGAAATCCAACCTAAAAATAAGTTACTAATTGTAGGAGCTGGCTTACTATTCTTTGCAATGATATTGCCATCATTTTTTCTCTTAGCAAAAATAGCCATAGGATTAGCTATGACCGCAATTGCAACAATCGCGGTAAAAATTGCCTCAAAAACAACATCGAATGCTTTAGAGGATAAACAGGCAGATCAAAGCCAAGCGACGCAACAAACAACACAAAGTAAAATTATAAACCTAGCTATTGGATTAACATCTATACTTGTAGGAGGATTATCACTATTCATTATAGCACAAACTGGCTTGATTGCAGCATGTGCAGCTATAACTTCTTTAGCTCTACACGAATATGTTAAAAATGAAGAAATAGGAAAAGATATAAGAGGTTGTCCGGAAACAAGTAAATTCAAGCATATTCCCTCTTTAACATAACCCTACTCATAGCTAGGTATATGAAATTCTCAGTGGATGTTGTGAGTAAATCATACTCCTTCGATAGCCTTCTATTCCTATTAACCCAAGCAAAAGTCCTTTCTACAACCCATCTTCTTGGCTGTACTTTAAACCCTTGTTCTCTTGTTGGTAGTAGCTCAGGTGGCGTATCTTTATGCACCCAAAATCTACATGGAGGCCTTTTAACAATTTCAATATCTATGTCATATTCTTCCTTTATGTGATTCTTTAAATTTCTTCCTTGGTATCCCATGTCAGCCCACATTTTTTTAACTTTAGTATATTTTGTTCTCATATTGTTTAATGCTATTTTAATACCATCTCTATCATTTTCGTTAGCAGCGCCTACGTAACAACCTAGTATAAAACCCTGAGTGTCTGTAATTATATGCCTTTTTCTACCCTTTACTTTTTTACTTCCATCATAGCCTTTGATCCCCCCTTTTCTGTAGTCTTTACAGATTGACTATCTACTATACAGGCACTCGGCTGCTCATTCCTTCCTATTTTTCTTCTACTATATTTCATAATTCATTTTCTCAAAAATTCCCTGCTTCTTCCATTGCCTGAACTGCTCATACACAGTCTTCCATAGCGGAAAATCATTTGGTAAATACCGCCATTGACACCCTGTACGCAATACATAGAAAATTGCTTCTAATATTTCTCTTTTGCTATACTTTGGCGGCCTTCCTCCTTTCTTGTATGATACTCTGAAGTGTTTTTCTATTCTTGCCCATTCCCTTTTACTTAAATCTGTTGGATACTTTTTTCTCATCTTTACCCCGTACTAAAATTTCAGATATTATAGCCTTTTACTTGTTTCCGGACAACCTCTAAGAGGTTGTCCACAAACCAAGGAATACGTAGTATATAAAGAAAGAATATTGAGGTAAGAGATGAGGAAAAAATATCCAACAGATTTAAGTAAAAGGGAATGGGCAAGAATAGAAAAACACTTCAGAGTATCATACAAGAAAGGAGGAAGGCCACCAAAATACAGTAAGTGTGAGATAGTAAATGCAATTCTTTATATACTGCGCACAGGATGTCAATGGCGCTATTTACCACACGATTTTCCGCCGTGGAAGGCTGTGCATGAACAGTTTAGAAGATGGAAAAAGCAGGGAATTTTTGAGAAAATGAACTATGATATCACTAAATATAGTAGGTCAAAAATGGGAAGAAATGAGGAGCCGAGCGCATGCATAGTGGACAGTCAATCGGTAAAAACCACGGAAAAAGGGGGGTCAAAGGTTATGATGGTGCGAAAAAGGTAAAGGGGAGAAAAAGACATATAATCACAGATACTCAAGGATTTGTGCTTGGTTGCTATGTAGGAGCTGCAAGCGAAAATGACAGAGATGGGGTGAAGATGGCATTGGACAATATGAAGGAAAAATACAGCAATATTAAGAAAATGTGGGCTGATATGGGATACCAAGGAAAAGATTTAAAGGATTACGTAAAGAGAGAATATGGGATAGATATTGAAATTGTCAAAAGGCCTCCATGTAGGTTTTGGGTGCATAAAGATACACCACTAGAACTATTGCCACAACGGGATCCTGGATTTTCAGTACAGCCGAGAAGGTGGGTGGTAGAGAGGACTTTTGCTTGGATCAATAGAAATAGAAGGCTATCAAAGGAGTACGATTTACTTACAACATCTACTGAAAGTTTCATATATCTGGCTATGAGTAAAGTTATGTTAAGTAGGGAATATGCTTGATTTACTGGTTTGTGGACAACCTCTTAGTAAGCACACTAACTATGAAACAATCTATATTACCATCAAAAACAGAATTTATATTGCCCACTTCATGTCCGGTTCTTAAATCCTTCACCATTTGATATGGATGCATAACGTACGATCTGATCTGATTGCCCCAGCCTATATCGCATTTTTTACCATATTCTTCAGCCATTTTCTGTTCTTTTTTTTCCAGTTCAATTTGGTATAAACGTCCTTTAAGTAATTTTAACGCCTCATCTTTATTTCTGTGTTGAGAACGACCATTTTGGCATTGAACTACAACACCAGTTGGAATATGCGTAATGCGTACCGCACTTTCAGTCTTGTTCACATGCTGACCGCCTGCTCCGGAAGCACGGTAGGTGTCGATCTTTAGATCCTTTTCATCCACAGCAATATCAATTGAATCTTCGATCACTGGAGTTACTCCTACACTTGCAAAACTGGTATGACGTTTACCATTTGCATCAAATGGCGATATTCTAACCAGCCTGTGAATTCCACTTTCACTTTTTGCCCACCCATAAGCTTTTTCTCCAACGATTTTTATCATTGCAGACTTTATACCAACTGACTCTCCTTCTAATTTTTCTACAACTTCAACTTTAAAGTTGTGATAAATTTCTGCCCACCTTATATACATGCGCATCAGCATTTCAGCCCAATCATTGCTCTCGGTTCCGCCAGCTCCTGAGTGGATTTCTAAAAAGCAGTTATTATTATCTGCTTCACCAGTAAATAAGGACTCTGTTTCTTTACACTTGATTAATTTCTCTAGCTTAGCTAATTCATTTTCAACTTCAGAGAAAAATTCTTCATCATTTTCATCAATAGCAGACTTCATTAAGCTGATGGCATCGTTGTAATCGCTTTCCAGTTTTAAAAACGACTCTACGTCATTCTTAATTTTAGAACGTTCTTTTAAAACTTCTTGTGCTTTTTGGTTATCTTGCCATAGGTCATCATTCGACGCTTGGGAGTCAAGCTCTTCAAGACGCAACTTTAATTTTTCTATGTCAAAGACACCTCCTGATAAGAGAAATACTTTTATTTAAGCTTTGAAAGTGTTCAAGAATTTCTGGATAAGTTTTCATTATACTTTAGATTTTAATATATTTACTATCAATAACAATAACAGTAAACAAAATAGAAATTTAACCATATGATAGTTAATTTAAATAATTTCATTATACTTTAATGTTTAAAGAAATCAAGCGCGTATATTTATTAAAAAACAAGGTAAAGTAATGAATATTGAAATAAGTTCCCATTATGGTTTAGACAAAAAGGCTATTGATGACTTAATAGAGTCACTTGATAACGAGGAGCTAGAGAATGTTCGTAGTATTGTAAAAACGATAGATAGCGTTCAGTTAGCTTATTTTTTATCTACTTCAATCAGTGATCACAGGGAGAAATTAGTTAATATCCTCGATCAACATTTGTTAAGTGATGCCCTAGTGCATGTAGTGCCAGATTTACAAATAGAGATCATAGAAACATTGGGAATAGAAAATACAGCAAAGTTACTAATGCTCCTTGATGTAGAAGATATAGTAACCATAGTGAAAGATTTAGATAGAAAGTCTGTAGAAAATATACTTTACTATTTGCCCAGCAAAACTCAGAAATCGGTAGAGGAGTTGCTATCATATCCAGAAGAAAGTGCAGGAAGGTTAATACATAAAGATATGGTTATAGCTCCATATTATTGGACAATAAATCAACTGACAGAATTTGTGTGCAACTATAAAAAAATACCAGAAAAATTTCACCAGATATTCATTATCAACTCAAAATTAGAGCCTATAGGCAGTGTTAATTTAAATAAGGTAATATCTCACTCAGGAGACACAATAATAAAAGAGATAATGGATCATGACATAAAAATCATTAAAACTGGAATAGACCAAGAGGAAGTAGCAAGAATATTTAAAGATTACTCTCTATTATCGGCTCCGGTAGTAAATAAGAATGGTAAAATTATTGGTGTGATCTTAATTGAAGATGTGATAAAAGTTGTTCAACAAGAAACAGAAGAGGATGTACTCAAAATAAGCGGTGTATCTTCTAAAGCCGATATAAATGCCCCTATACATAAAACTATAATTAAAAGGCTACCTTGGTTACTGTTTAACCTCTTAGCTGCAACAATGTGTTCCATAGTAGTTGGCTTTTTCGATGATGTAATAAAAAGTTTTATAGTACTGCCAATAATCATGCCGATAATTGCATCAATGAGCGGAAATGCAGGATCCCAAACAGTAACGCTAACCATCCGGGCAATCGCAACAAAATATCTAACTGAGCAAAATGCAAAAAGAATACTGATGAAAGAATTTTTAATAGGTCTTATAAACGGGGTGATCTTATCTACTATTTCATTAGTAGTGTTAGCAATAAGGTTTCACAGCTTCAAAGTGGAGATGATTTTTGTGGTCTCCATGATTATGATGTCAATTATTGCAACGTTCATCGGAACTTTCATTCCTATAATGCTTCACCGTTTAAACTCTGACCCTGCCGTTTCTTCTTCAATCCTAACATCGGCAACAACTGATATTCTCTCAGCTTTTATATTTCTTGGTTTAGCTACGATCTTTTTATTAAATAGCTAATACTATCTATAGCTATACCGCCCACAACTGTACAAACATTGCAATTTGCAGGTGGCAGATGGTGTCATCCAAGTAGCCCCTATGATGTCATCCGAGTAGATACCGTCTTGTAAGTCAACGAGAAAAATATAAAAATGTTATCTTTTGGTCCATATAAGTTTGTTCCAACAAGTTTAAAGTATAACAAAAAGAATCGCTGGAGCGTAATTGAATGTATTGATGTAATGCCGTCACTTCAAAACATAGGACAAGGAGTAGAAAATATAGAGCTAGAAATAACCATTTACCTTAATAGTCTTAAGGGGCTAAATCAACTAAAGAATATGAAAGAAGCTGAAAAAGATCAGATCCCACACACTTTAGTAGATAGTTTAGGTAATTTTTTAGGACAGTTTGTGATTACACAATTAGAGGAAAGACAGATATCTTTTTTTCCTGGTGGGCTGCCGAAAAAAGTTGAATTTAGTTTAAGTTTAAAGAGTTATAGTGGTACACATATTCACTAACCAACTACATTCAATTTTTGATTTTAAACTTCAGTCAACCTCCTAGTTCTATAGTTCTTGATATGATCTGGATCAAAGGCCTTTTTTGAACTTAAAACACCAAAAACTACATGAAGTAACTTACGCATTGCAGCTCCCACAATTGCCATATTATGCTTGCCTTTCTCTTTTAACCTCTCGCAATAAATCACAATAATAGGGTTGTGATTTTTAGCTACTATAGCGGG
Source organism: Wolbachia endosymbiont (group A) of Nomada flava (assembly GCF_964027055.1). Classification (NCBI taxonomy): domain Bacteria; kingdom Pseudomonadati; phylum Pseudomonadota; class Alphaproteobacteria; order Rickettsiales; family Anaplasmataceae; genus Wolbachia; species Wolbachia endosymbiont (group A) of Nomada flava. The sequence goes on from NZ_OZ034725.1 coordinate 848,485, forward strand.
AAAATATATTGCCTTACGCAATGTTCGTGAACCTGATTTACTTAATCTGGGCTTGGCATATACAGATGATCCTGATGTTATATTTCGTGGTATAGTTCCAGCATATGCTGCCAATTGTCTGGCATTTATAAAAGCTTTTATGTCAGGAATTTCAGCTAAAATAGCTATTGCTGATTCCTCTCCTATTCCTGGAATAGTCAATAAGAGTTGAAAGTTTTCCAACAACTCTTTGTGCTGTTTTAATAGTTCACGTATGGAGTTTTTTATTGTTTCTATTGATTGTTCTATGTTCACTGCAAGGTTTTCCCAAGCATTTGCAACTTCTTCAGGCAGTCTCTCCTTCTTTTCTAAATGATTATTTACGAATGTTAATCCATCTTTTAATGCAGCTGAGCAACGATAAAGATGCTTTAATTTTTTCTTTTCAGAAGAAGGTGGTGTCCAGCGAGTTGGTTCCTGTCTTTGGCAATAATCTGCAATAATCTCTGCATCAATCTGGTCATTCTTTTGTCGTACAAGCTTACTCCTTGCATAAGACTTAATACAATAAGGATTTACAACACTAACAAAATGTCCAGCATTGTGTAGAAATTCAGCCAGAGCTTCACTATAACAACCAGTAGCTTCCATGCAGGCTTTTACTTGTTCTATATTATGTTTTTGTAGAAAGCTCAGCAGACCTTGAAACCCATGATCATCGTTCTTAAAGCTCCTTTTCCTAGTTTCACGTTTTCCTTTTTTACTTATAAATGAGAGAAAAATATCAAAGCGATCTTTTGATATGTCTATACCTAAAAAGTTGTTGATCATATATAACCTCATACGTTACCATTTAAAATGAAAAGTAAGGCTAACCTTGTGAATACAGAATTAGAACCATTTAGGTCTTTCTACGATACCGTCCAGCCTCTACTTTTGAGAAGGGAGCTCTTTTCTAAAACACAGATTTTGTATCTAGGGCAATTTACAAAGTTCTTCCCTTCTCCATCTAATGCATAAGCTTAAAACATTAGATGCTTTTGACAAGATACAAGCCCCTATGATGTCATCCCAGTGCTTGACACTGGGATCCAGAAAAGTTTGCTTGTAAACTAGTATGGAAAGTAGCTGATCTTACACTAAATGAATGTTTTTGATGAGGTTGCATAGAAGCTGGATTCCAGTGTCAAGCACTGGAATGACATCGTTTACTATGTGCCATATTGCAATGTTCGTACAGTTGTAGATTTATTCGCGGTATAGATTCCGCTAACGAGTAGCGGAATGACGGTTTTTCAAATTGTCGTAAGTCAGTTTAGCTATAATATCAAATTTCACAACTTCACCAACTATTTCTTTCTATTAAATAAGAATAAATTGCCTATACAAAAATAGATTGGCAATATTTCAAGTCTGCCAAGCAGCATTAAAAACGATAGAAATAATTTTACTTCATTACTGAAAGAGGAATAATTACCCGAAGGACCTATTAAATTACTAAATCCCGGGCCAGAGTTTGTAAGCGTTGCAGAGACTGAGCTGATGCTAGTTATAAAGTCTGCATTGCTTAAGTAAGACATCACTATTGATGAAATGGTAAACGTTAACATGAAAATTGCAAAAAATATAAAGACAGAGTGAACTTCATCATTCTCCAGGGTTTTTCCATTGAATTTTACCCTATTGCCTGCGCCTGGGTTCAATAAAAGGCGAAAGTGATTTTCTATAGATCTTAGAAAAATGATCAAACGAAAGATTTTGACACCACCACTTGAAGAACCGCTACATCCACCAACAAAGGTTAGAAAAAAAGCTAAGACTGAAATGAAACTCCAATCTATATGACTACAGATTGCATAACCAGTTGACGTAATCAAGGAAGTGATGGTAAATGTGCTGCATCTAAATGATAATGACACTCCTAAATCAACATTTTTATACAACCAAAAACAAGCAAATAAAGATGAGATAGTAGCTATCTTAACAAAGTAAGAGACCTGTTCATCATAGCAAATGTCTAACCGTCTTATAATTTTTAAATAGCTAAGAAAAGGCAGAGAACCCAAAATCATAAAAATGATCGTTATGACTTCTAACATAGGGTTATTATAGTGCCCTATAGAATCATTATAGTTAGCAAATCCACCAGTTGATACGGCGGACATTCCGTGACATATTGCATCAAACAGTGGCATACCAGCTAGATAATAGGAAGATATACATAACAAAATTAGGCCATAATATATTGCTGTAACATGAATCACTACGCTTCGCGTGTTCGGCAACTTCCTTTTGGTAGCATCTGAATATTCAGAATAAAGTAAATTATTTAGGCTGAGAATCTTGAGCATAGGAAACACTGCAATTCCTATAGTTATTACACCAAAACCCCCCATGTTGTGTAGCATTGCTCTCCACAGCAATATTCCTGGAGATTGTTTTTCAATATCATTAAATATAGTTGCCCCTGTGGTTGTGATGCCAGATATCGTTTCAAACAATGCATCAACATAGCTCAGATTATCAAAATAGAAAGGAATAGCTGCAAACAGAGACAAGGCAATCCAGGTGCAACTAGTAATCGCAAAAATTGCTGGCATTCCATGCAATCTACTTAATTTACCGAGTAAAATAAAAATTGCGCCAGATGTGCAGGTAATTATGAATCCAGCGAGGAAATTTTTCCATTTGTAGCTGAGACATTTATTAGTAATAGCAGGAATAAGCATTGCTAAGCTAAACAGCAATAGGAATATTCCCACAATAAATGCAATTGAACGTAAAGTTTGTAAACGTTGATGATTTTTCATAGAGTTACTTCCTCGCTATACAAAGCCATAAAAGCTACTCTAACGTCAAGCATTTTGTTGGCCTTTATTAACAGTATACTTGATTTACTTGTAAATATGTGTGATAATTAAATTTTTATTAGAGGTAAGATATGGTTGAATTAACTAATGCACAAGAAGAAATTCTAGATTCATTAAGACAGGCAGTCCGGAATGGCAATTTTCAGGAAGTCCAGAACGTACTCGACAATAATGAACATAATGATATACAAGCAGTTTTGAGCCACGAGTGGACTTTGACTAGTGACAAAGGTACAATTTTAGATTTTGTTATGTGTTGTAGCATTACAATTAAAGCTCAAGTAGAGATCATTGAACAAATTTGGAAGGAAGCTGATCAAAAAACTCGTGATTTTTTGTGTAATACAGAATACGATCTAGCAAGAGGTGATAGTGTTAACACAATAAATATGCTTAGAGGCCTGCAAGAAAGGACCAACGATTCTAATAACGGACCTGTTCTTGGAAAAGTTATTCAAGAAATGGAAGAGCACAAGAGGGTAATGGATCTTGGTTCCAACTTAGAAGAAGCAATAGAAAACCTTGATATTGATCAAGTTAAAGCAGCATTAGAGAATTGTGGTGAAAATGCAGCAAGGGTTTTAGAGCTAGGGGTATATTGGAATGATGGAAGCATAGATGCCCTTTTAGTTTGTCCTCTGATGATTAACTATGATAGAGAATTGAACCAAGAAGATGTGGAAAAGATAAAAGAAAGCTTTAAATTAATGTTTGATGCTGCTTCTCCAGGGCTCCTTGGGTTCGAGCCCAATGGAAATAACTATGTAATGAGTAAACTTGTAAGGGCACAAAAATATCTTGCTAAAATACCTGGAGTAGGTGAGCAATGCTTTCAAGATTTGATTCAAGAATTTGAGGAAAAACTTAGTAAAGATACACTAGATAATGCCAAGACTGATGATCAGATAGCATGGGATAAAGCGTATGCGACTCGATTTTCACAAGAAATCAATCATGATTTGTTTGAGAATGATGAATTTAATGCTTTTATGGATGACACTGATCTAGGTCAAGACACCGAAAACTCTGCACTGACTGCAGACAACAAAACCCCAGAAAAGAACGAAACAACCTTCTGGAGTGAACACAAAGGGAAGATTTCTCTAGGTGTTGGTGGACTATGCGCAGTTGGTGCTGTTGCAGCCTATGTGCTAGCGTATCCTGCAGTTGCACTGGCTTTAACAGTTTTAGCAGCAGTTATATTAATAGGTGCTGGTATTGCTAAGGTTTGTGAGAAATCAGAAAGCCCAAATACGAAAAGCTCGGACCCAGTTGTTTCTGAGTATTGCAATAATGCAAAAAGCTGTTAATCAGTAATCCATTGTTATCCCAGCGCGGCGCGCTGGGATCCAGGAATTTTATTAAGTTGGTAAGCATAAAAGTAGCCGTTTTATGTTAAAATACAACGTTTTGATGATTATGAAAAGGCTGGATTCCAGTGTCAAGCACTGGAATGACAAGAAGAGGGTACTTGGATGACAAGAAAGAGGCACTGGCTCTTGGATGGAAAGCTGGATTCCAGACTGGAATGACACCTCTCTTAGTAAAAATTACTTTTATATCATAACGTTCGTACAGTTGTGCGCACCGCTAGAACAAAGAATATAAAAAAAGTGTTGCCGTCACGTTATATCATAAACCTTTGCTGAAGCTTTCTTTATATCTTCACTTGAAAGTGGGATCAGACCAAGCCTAGATAGGTACCCATCTTCAATGCCGATCGAATCTATAATTTCTTTAATGAATTCTCTTAATCCATCAACAGTATCCAGGTGTTCTTTCTTTATGTAAAGGTATAGAGGTCTTGCTAATATATATTTTCCCGATGATATATTTTCGTAAGTTGGCTCAATTCCTGCAATTGTGCTCCCTTGTATTTTATCTTGATTCCTCATTAAAAAGCTAAAACTAAATATCCCTAAGGCATTCTTGTTACTTTTCAATTTTTGTATTATTATGTTTTCATTAATTCCAACTTCTATATACCTTCCGTCATCCCTTATATTACCACATGCTTTCTTTCTTTCTTCCTGATCTTTGTAATTCTCTTTGAAAATTCTTGAGTTCATGCATGAATATTGATCAAGCATAATAGAATTAACCAAAGTTTCGTATGTGCCTGTATTTTGATGTGGACCATAAATTTCAATTTCTGTTTTTGGTAAGGCTTGATTTACATTAGACCAAAACTTCTTATTATTTTTTACTAATTTATCATTTTCTTGAGAATATGCAGATAAAGTTTCAAATAAGTCCTTTTTTGTGAAATCAAATCTATGGCTTTGATTTGAATTTGCAATGACAACTCCATCATAGCCAATGATGATCTCTATCACTTCATTAATTTTATTCCTTTTACATAGTTCTCTTTCTACTTCCTTCATAGGGCGAGATGAAGTGGTGATGTCTGGCGTGTCTTCCCCTATTCCTGAGCAAAACATTTTGAACCCTGATCCACTTCCTATTGATTCCACAACTGGAGTCTTAAAAGGGAATACACGATTGAACTCCTCGGCTATAAACGAGATAAAAGGAAAAACGGTTGAAGATCCAACAATTCTGATGTATTTCCTGGCATCAGCATTTGACAGCGGCGTGAATAATACGAATACAAAAATCAGGAGAAAGTTTCTAAGCATTATTTTTAGTTAAGAACATAAATCTAATTATTGTAACAAAAAATCAAACTGAAAAGCTTTGATTTTCTCTTGTGATTGACCTATAGCTAATCCAATTACCGCTATTTTAATTGCATGAACATTGTAACAATGGTGTCTGCAAGCAGCTTACTGTACGAACATTGTGATTTGAGAGCAATTTCCGCTAGGAGGGTGTCATCCCAGTTCCCAGATACTGGGATCCAGTTCTTATTACCTGGTAAGTTTTCTGGATTCCAGACTGGAATGACATCGTTTACCATGTGACGAAGTACAATTTGTTAGTTAATAATCCATTGTCATCCCAGCGCCATGCGCATAACTGTACGAACATTGTGATTTGAGAGCAATTTTCACTAGGAGGATGTCATCCCAGTGCCCAGACACTGGGATCCAGTTCTTATTACCTGGTAAGTTTTCTGGATTCCAGACTGGAATGACATCGTTTACCATGTGACGAAGTACAATTTGTTAGTTAATAATCCATTGTCATCCCAGCGCCATGCGCATAACTGTACGAACATTGTGATTTGATACAAGCTACTTGCATGACAAAAGCTACAGTTTACATTTAAATTTTATTTTATATTATTGTAAGTATTACACAACTTTAAGGAACAGTTATGGCAGTTATGCCAGATAAATGGATAAGAGAAAAAGCTGAAAATTTTGGAATGATAGAACCTTTTGTGAATCACAAAAGCAGCAAAGGTGTTATATCTTTCGGACTATCATCTTATGGTTACGATGCAAGAGTGGATAATAAATTTAAAATTTTTACTAACGTTAATTCAGCTATCGTGGACCCTAAAAATTTTTCTGAGAATAGTTTTATAGATAAAGAAACAGACGTATGCATAATTCCACCAAATAGCTTTGTGCTTGCAAGTACAGTGGAATATTTTCGTATACCAAGGAATGTACTGGTCATTTGTGTTGGTAAATCAACTTACGCAAGATGTGGAATTATAGTAAACGTTACTCCCTTAGAACCTGGATGGGAAGGTCATGTTACACTCGAATTCTCAAACACCACTCCACTTCCTGCGAAAATTTACGCTAATGAAGGCGCATGCCAATTCGTATTTTTAAGCGGCGAAAGTGAATGCGAGAAATCATATGATGATATGAAAGGAAAATATATGAATCAGCATGGTATCACTTTGCCGTTAGTTAAGTGATTACTTTAGGTAAAGCAAGATATTGTGCTATTGTACTGAAGATTACTAAGATGAGTTTTAACTAATTTGTCGCATTCTTTATCACCTAAAACTGCACGTGCAGAGTGGTTTTTAAATGACTCTACATAGCTTGAAAAGAAATTTGTAGAAGGATTACTTAAGGCTTCTGCAACTTCTTTTTTTTCTTTATCATTGGAAAGCTGATTAAATAGTTCTTCTCCCTTTTTTTGCAGCTCATTTTCAAATTCCTGCTTTATAGTATTCTTATCTGCTTTTTGCAAGAAGGAAAACTCTTCAAAAGTGTACAAGGAAGAGACAATACTGTTGAAGGTACCAGTAAAACATGCACTTGAGAGGTTGTCCGGAAACAAGTAAAAGGCTATAATATCTGAAATTTTAGTACGGGGTAAAGATGAGAAAAAAGTATCCAACAGATCTAAGCGAAAGGGAATGGGCAAGAATAGAAAAACACTTCAGAGTATCATACAAGAAAGGAGGAAGGCCGCCAAAGTATAGCAAAAGAGAAATATTAGAAGCAATTTTCTATGTATTGCGTACAGGGTGTCAATGGCGGTATTTACCAAATGATTTTCCGCTATGGAAGACTGTGTATGAGCAGTTCAGGCAATGGAAGAAGCAGGGAATTTTTGAGAAAATGAATTATGAAATATAGTAGAAGAAAAATAGGAAGGAATGAGCAGCCGAGTGCCTGTATAGTAGATAGTCAATCTGTAAAGACTACAGAAAAGGGGGGATCAAAGGCTATGATGGAAGTAAAAAAGTAAAGGGTAGAAAAAGGCATATAATTACAGACACTCAGGGTTTTATACTAGGTTGTTACGTAGGCGCTGCTAACGAAAATGATAGAGATGGTATTAAAATAGCATTAAACAATATGAGAACAAAATATACTAAAGTTAAAAAAATGTGGGCTGACATGGGATACCAAGGAAGAAATTTAAAGAATCACATAAAGGAAGAATATGACATAGATATTGAAATTGTTAAAAGGCCTCCATGTAGATTTTGGGTGCACAAAGATACGCCACCTGAGCTACTACCAACAAGAGAACAAGGGTTTAAAGTACAGCCAAGAAGATGGGTTGTAGAAAGGACTTTTGCTTGGGTTAATAGGAATAGAAGGCTATCGAAGGAGTATGATTTACTCACAACATCCACTGAGAATTTCATATACCTAGCTATGAGTAGGGTTATGTTAAAGAGGGAATATGCTTGAATTTACTTGTTTCCGGACAACCTCTGAACCACGACCACCATGCACTCCGTATTCTGTTTGCGATTCTACTAAATGTTTAACCAGTTGATATTTTCTCTGTGATATGCGGGTATTAATAGCTATATTATTTGCTCTAGTTTGATCGTTGCAAGCCTTCCAAACTAAATTTAAAACTTGCTTCAATGTTAACCCGCTTCCACTATGTGTACCAGGGTTATTTTTTATACGCTTCAAGCACTCAAGTGCATGTTTTTTCTCATCTTCTGTAAGTTGATCTTTATCTGCAGCTTTTTGTGTGCCATTTGCTATGCACTCTAACTGATCAATAAATCCTTCTATTTCCTCTATAAACTTATCATCAATATCAGGCTCACCGTAGTTTTCTTTTAGCTTTTGAACGTTAATATTAATTGCATCATTTACATCAGTATCATGCGTTGTTTGTGGAATACGTGCTGCCTCCATAAATGCTTCAGCTCTTTGCTCTAACCATTCTGGTGCTTTGCCTCCTGCAAGATGATACAGTTTATCCAATGCCATGAAGGCTAGAATAAAGACTAGGGCCGAGATAATGAGCATTATAAGTAATACTATAAATAAACCTGTGATTAGCCACCTTACAGGAGCTAGCAGAATTTCTTTTGCTTTTTTTAATTTTGACGGTCTTTGTATGTTGTCTGGTGTATTTACTACTGCTGGCATAATTAGTTCAAGTTAATATCAATATTATTAATATACTATATTTTTTCTTATTTTGTCAACCCAAATTTCTACTTCCGCACTTTTTCATTGTTGCTTACAATGATTATAGCTACACGATTTACTCATGTGCTTTTCTTAATTAAAAACTTCAACTATTTATTGTAAGTTATTGAATTTCCTTGATTTTTATTCTTAATCTGCGTCATCCTATGCACAACTGTACAAACATTGTGATTTGAGTCCACCAGGGAAGGGTGTCATCCCAGTGCTTGACACTGGGATCCAGCTTTCTATGTGACCTCATCAAAAATGTTTATTTTTCAGCCATTTTTATACTTATCAACTCAGTGTGCTTGCTTACAATTAAAATTCCTGGATCCCAGTGTCAAGCACTGGGATGACAAAGGAGGAAGCACTGGGATGACAAGAGAATGAGGTACTAGATTCCAGCGTTACGCGCTACCGCGGACTGTACCGTTTTTGTCATCCCAGTGCCTTGACTACTTGGATCCAGAAAAAAGGATGGTGTCATGCAAGTAGCTGATACTGGAATCCAGTCTTCACGCAATCCCATTAAAAACGTTGTGTTTTAACATAAGATTAGCTACCTTTACACTTACCAACTCGTTGTCCAATCAAAATTCCTTGATCCCAGTGTCACGCACTGGGATGACAAGGTTATAGGTGTCATCCAAGTAGCGTGACACTTGGATCTTTCTCAACAATTTCAAAAAAATCTATCAAAAGGAGGATCATTATGTCCACAATAGTTTTATCATCAATTTTTGGTCAAGCAGGCAGCATTTTTGGGCCAATTGGCCAGATTATCGGCTCAGAACTAGGTGCTCTTCTTGGTGCACAGCTCGATGGTGCAATATTTGGTTTGGATGCAGAACAGAAAGTAACGCATGGAGCGAGACTAAAGAATCTGCAGGTTCAAACCTCAACCTACGGCAGAACGATCCCAATTATCTATGGCACTGCTCGTGTTGCAGGGAACATTATTTGGTCACAGCCAATAAAAGAAGAGGCGATAACCACCAAAAGTAAAATTGGAAGAGGTATGAACGTTACATATAATTACTATGCAACGCTTGCAATTGCGATCTGCAAGGGGAAAGTAGAAAAATTAAACAGAATCTGGGCAGATACAACATCACTTAGCTTTGATGAAATAGATTATACTTTTTACCGCGGTGCAGAAGACCAAAATCCTGATCCATTTATGTCATCAATTGAAGGTGAAGGAAACATGCCGGCTTATAGGGGAATATCTTACATAGTCATCAAGAATTTTCTTCTAGCAGACTATAACAATCGCGTCCCGATATTCACATTTGAAGTGCAAACTGCATTAAAGCCTAGTGGATTTTCAATAGCAGAAAATATTCGAAATATCAATATTATACCAGGCTCAGGAGAATTTGTGTATGATACAAAAATACAGAAGAAAATCGCGCAAGAGAAAATAAGCAGCAACCAATATATCCCATATGGGCTGGCGCAAAGGGTAAATCACAACAACCACACTAAAAAGAGCGATGCAATGCTTTCTTTGGATCAATTAAAAGAAGATTTGCCAAATGTTGAGAGGGTATCGGTAGTAGTCAATTGGTTTGTGAATGATCTGAACATTAAAGATTGTAAAATATATCCTGCAGTTGAATTTCAAGATGATTCCGCAATATTACCTGATGATTGGCAAGTAGGGGGTGTAACCAGAGATAATGCTCAGCTAATTTCAAAAGATGCGAGTGGAAACCCAATGTATGGTGGCACAGTTAGTGATGCAGCGTTGATAAGATATATAGAAGAGTTACGCAGCAGAGGCTACAAGGTGATGCTCTATCCAATGCCCTTGCTTGACACAAAGAACAAAGAGTGGCGAGGAAAATTGAGCGGGACTCCTGGGGATATAAGTGATTTTTTTGAGAATCAATATAACAAATTTATAGAGCATTATGCAAGCATTGCCAAACAAACTAAAGTGGAAGGGTTTATCATCGGTTCTGAACTTGTGCGGCTTACCAAAATTAGAGATGAACAAGGTAATTACCCTGCCGTTATAGAGCTAGTTAAGCTTGCAAAGCGAATAAAACTTCAGCTTGGAAAAGAAGTAACGGTAACTTACGCTGCTGATTGGAGTGAATACCATTCATATGATGGTTGGTATAATATGGATGAACTGTGGTCTTCAGAGTACATCGACGTTGTTGGCATAGATGCTTATTTTCCACTGACTGATGGTCCAGAGCCTCCTTTTGGCTATTCTGCGGAAGATGTAATGGGCGGTTGGAGCAGTGGAGTGGGGTATGATTATTTCTATGATTACTCAAAGGGTGAGCCTGAAAGAGTAAAGTATAACGACAGCAGGTATGCGTGGAAAAACATAGCAAAATGGTGGAGTGAAACTCACATAAATCCATGTGGTAGTAAAACGAAATGGCAACCAAAAATGAAAAAAATATGGTTTACTGAGTATGGATTTCCCAGTATGAACGGCTGCACTAATGAGCCAAATGTGTTTGTTGATAAAGGCAGCATAGAGAGCAAATATCTACGATATTCAAACGGAGAGGTGAGCTTTCTTTCGCAAAAAATTGCAATTGAAGGAACGCTAAAGAAGTGGCAAAGCTCGGAAATGGTAGAAAAAATGTTTCTCTGGGCGTGGGATGCAAGGCCATTTCCTTATTTCCCCAATTTGTGTGATATGTGGACTGACTGCCATAATTGGCAGACAGGACATTGGATTCAGGGAAAGCTTTCACAGCTTAATATTTCCGATGTTTTATCGGATCTGTTACAAAAAACAGGTTTAAAAAGCGATCAGTTCGATACAAGCAACGTCAAAGGGTTATTGTCTGGGTATGTGATAAATGACCAGCAATCGGTACGTTCAATTATTAAAATGCTGCAAAGTTGCTATTTTTTTGATGTGGTTGAACAGGACTCTAAACTGAAATTTGTCCAAAAGGGCAGGGGAGTTACGACTGAAATACCAATTGGTGAAACGGTTTTCAGTAACAATTCAAAACTTGCTAATATCAGTCAATTAGATTTAAACAATAAAGTTAACATCGTTTACTTTAACCGCAATTTTGGCTATCCAATTGATGTTAAATACGCTGAGTTGCCAAAGCAAGGCACTGCTATAACAGTTGAAATACCGCTGATTATAGAGGAGGGGGAGGCGCAAAATATCGCTGAGGTTTTACTTTATTCTTCGTGGCAAGAGAGAAATATATACAATTTCAAGCTACCGATAAAATATGCATGGCTTGTGCCAAGTGATGTAATAACGATTTTAGACAGTGAGAAAAAACATACGGTGAGAATTATAAAAACGAAATTTGAAAGCATGTCCATTCAAGTAAGTGGTGTTGGTTATGACAGCTCCATATATAAGCTTTCTTTTCCTTCAACAAGGTCTCTTATGCTGAAGGAATACCCTCCTTCTCATATCAGCAAAACCATCGTAGAAATGATAGATTTACCGCATATTAAAGGTAATATTGCAAGCTTTACTTTAATTGGTGAGGAAAGGAATTGGAAGGGAGCAACGCTCTTTATTTCGTACAACGATAAGGATTATAAGCCTATCGCAAGCACAAATAAGCAGTCTACTTACGGATATGTAATGGAATCTACCGACGAGGGGCTTATAGTAGTGTTACGTTTTGGTGTATTGAGTTCTTCATATAACCATTATTTAAGTGATGGTGTCATTCCAGCGCTTGACCATATTTCTCCTGGATCCCAGTGTCTGGGCACTGGGATGACAGAAGAGGGTTTTACAAGCACTAACGTTAGTACTATAAATGTAAGCAATTTAGCACTGGTTGGAAAAGAGATAGTGAAATTCCAGAGTGCTGAACTTATAGATAAAAATAAATATAAGCTTAGCAACCTAATTAGAGGGCAAGAAGGCACTAAAGAGACTGCAGGTGAAAAATTTGTTCTACTTGATGATTCAATAATATCTTTCGAAGTGCAAATGGGGAAAAAGTTTTACCTAAAAGCAGTGACTTACGGTGACTCGCTGGAAAGTACGGAAGTGAAAGTGATAAATTCATTTAGTAATTGAAATTTAATAAAGTAAGTGCTAGAATTAATATACAGGTATTAATGGTAGAGATATAACATGTCAAAGGAAATGGTCAATGCGTTGAAAGCTGAAGTGAAGAAGCTCAAATATGCTGATTTCAAAGCTAACACTTGGGACGAAGTAATTTCTGGTGAGGGAACATATAAGGATCTTAATAGAACACACGGCCTTGCTATTAACGGACAAAAAATAACTAACGAATTTATTAACAATCTGTATTCAAAACATAAAAATCTAATTCTACGGGATGAAAACGGAAAAGGGAATTATCGTCCATTTCTCAGACAAATTTTTACAGAAATGTTTAAACACGTTGGTGCAATAATTCCCAATAACTCTATTATTGAGGAGTTAATAAATAACTATTATCAGGGCGGATATACTCATTTTCTTCCTAATGATATGAGTCAAGCTCTTGGATCTTTTCATTTGTCAACGCAAAGCAACTGTATGACAAGAGAGTATATTATGGATTGTTGTGAACCCAATTGTATAAAGCTTAGTTTTAGCATGAAATATACAAAAATGCTTAACTATGATGATTGTACATATATCGAAACACCAGGTTTTTGCAGTTCAGCGGAGTTTAAACTGAAATGTGAAGATAAAAATGTAACATATGAAGATGGTAAAGTACTTCTTACCATTCCTAAAGAGCTAAAAAACTACAAAGTAAGTGGTAAGAATTTGTTTGATGTTATTGTTGAATATTTTCAGAAGCTTTGCGAAAAATTGGGCTTTAAATTTGAGACAAAAGTGGAACATAGCCTTGGTGAACCACTAAAGGTAGTAAGTGAGGCAAATGCATCTTCTGTTGAAGACTTAAAGCTTAAAGTGAATAATCAAAGGTAAGATATTGAAATTCGTGCTTTTCATGATTTTAGCTTAAGATTTCAGTGTCAAAGCACATAACTGTACGAACATTGTGATTTGAATCCACTAGGAGGGTGTCATCTAAGTAGCCTCCTTCTCCTGTCATCCCAGTGCCATGACTACTTGGATCCAGAAACTTAATTGCAAGTAAGTAAACTGCTTTGATGAAATTGTATAATGGAAACTAGATCCAAGTAGTCATGGCACTGGGATGACACCCTACTGGATAGAGCCTTCACAGGCTTTTTCTCGAATAGCTACTCTTAATTTCAGTAGTTAAATTAATATACTAATGAAAAAAATACATTATAATTAAGTATATTTAATCCAGTAAATCATTAAGTGAAAACAGCTCTTTCGCAAAATATCATCTCTCTTATTATGATATTGTCTGTAGCAATTGTCGATATGGCAACTGACCTATACTCAGTTGCACTACCAAGCATTGCCAATTATTTTAAAGTAGAAGGCAGTGTAGTGCAGCTTACAATTAGCTTAAATCTAGTTGGATTTGCGGTATCTGGCTTAATTTATGGTCCATTATCGGACCATTATGGTAGGCGTCCAATGATGCTGATTGGTATGACAATTTTTACTTTGGCAAGTGTCATGTGTTATATAGCCGACAGCATTGCGCTCTTGATACTAATTCGCTTCATACAAGGAACAGGGGCTGGTGTTGCAGGTGTTGTTGGGTATGCAGCAATAAGGGATATATACTCGGGTAGTGAATACTCGAGAGTAATTTCAAAATTAAATATGGTTGTGGCACTCTCACCTGGAATAGCTCCAGTGGTGGGCAGTTATATAATTTCACATGGTTATCATTGGAAATTTTTGTTTTTTATTATGTCACTCGCAGCAATTGCTATACTTATTTTTATCTACTTTAAGTTACAAGAAACACTCACTGTAAATAAAAATGAAACCAGTATAACTAACATAACTACTAATATCTTCAAGCAATATATATCAATATTTAGAAATTATCGTTTCCTTGGGTTTTCAGCCATTCATGGATTAACTTTCATGTGGCTTTGGGCATACATTGCTAATTACCCGTTCATATTTGAATCGATGGGCATTGAAGTACAGTATTTTGGCTACCTCATATCGATCATAGTCATATTTTACATAATTGGAACTTTAATTAATAGAAGGTATGTACCAAAAGTAGGGGTTAGCAAAATGCTAATAATAGGTTTGGTGTTACCGATAATATCCGATAGTTTATTGGTATATTTTTATTTCGCGGACAAGTTGAATATATTCATTCTTCAAGTCGCCTGGATTCCAGCCAATATCGGACTTGCATTAATAATAAGCAATAACGTAACCTCTGCTTTAGAAACGATCAAAGGTATAGGGCTTGGTAGTGCAGTCCTCTCATTCTGCAATATGATGTTTGGGGCTATTGGAATATATATAGTAGGAAAATTTTTTCGCTATGGTATTTTACCAAATTTACTATTAACAATAGCATGCTCTACAATTGCAATTCTTATGTACAGCCAGCTCAAATGTACTGAAAAACACAGGGAATAACCATTATTTGCGTGATCCAGAGCTCATGGGTTATTAATGACTTTATCATGATAATATAATTTTACAGGGGGTGAGAGCTCATAGATTATTAACGACTTTATCATAACAATATAGTTTTACAGGAGGTGTGGGATGAGTAATTTACAAAGTATAAATAATGATTGGTTTTCTGCTATTATAAAAGGTAATACTAATAAAGTAAAGCGTCTAATAAGTGAAGGAGCTGAGGTTAATGCAGTAGATGAATATAACAACACTCCTTTACATTATGTTGCTACGAATGGCCATGCAGAGATAGTAAAAGATCTATTGGATAATGGGGCAGATGTTAATGCAGTAGGTCAAGATGAAAAGACTCCTTTACATTGGGCTGCTGCACATGGCCGTAAAGATGCAGTAGATGCCCTACTGAAAGTAAAAGGGATCGATGTTAATGCACAAGATAAAGATGGAAAGACTCCTTTACATCGGGCTGCTGAAAATAGCCATGCAGAGATAGTAAAAGATCTATTGGACAAAGGGGCAAATGTTAATGCAGAGGATGATAAAGGAGAGACTCCTTTAGGTTTAGCCGCTAATCAAGACATACAAACTCTATTGCAAAACGCAGCTGAATTACTTGAGGCTGCTGAAAGTGGTGATATTGATGAAGTAAAGCGTCTAATAAGTGAAGGAGCAAGTGTTAATGCAACAGATCAAGATGGAAAGACTCCTTTACATTGGGCTGCTCGAGATAACAACAAAAAGGTAGTAGAAGGGATCGATGTTAATGCAAAAGATCAAGGTGGAAACACTCCTTTACATTGGGCTGCTGTAAAGGGCCATAAAGAGGTAGTAGAAGCCCTATTGGGAAAAGATGGAATCGATGTTAATTTAGCAGATAAGAATAAAGATACTCCTTTACATTCTGTTCTTCAAAAGAACAACATAGATATAAATGTATTGAACGCTCTACTTAGAAAAGAGGGAATTGATGTTAGAGGTTGTCCGGAAACAAGTAAATTCAAGCATATTCCCTCTTTAACATAACCCTACTCATAGCTAGGTATATGAAATTCTCAGTGGATGTTGTGAGTAAATCATACTCCTTCGATAGCCTTCTATTCCTATTAACCCAAGCAAAAGTCCTTTCTACAACCCATCTTCTTGGCTGTACTTTAAACCCTTGTTCTCTTGTTGGTAGTAGCTCAGGTGGCGTATCTTTGTGCACCCAAAATCTACATGGAGGCCTTTTAACAATTTCAATATCTATGTCATATTCTTCCTTTATGTGATTCTTTAAATTTCTTCCTTGGTATCCCATGTCAGCCCACATTTTTTTAACTTTAGTATATTTTGTTCTCATATTGTTTAATGCTATTTTAATACCATCTCTATCATTTTCGTTAGCAGCGCCTACGTAACAACCTAGTATAAAACCCTGAGTGTCTGTAATTATATGCCTTTTTCTACCCTTTACTTTTTTACTTCCATCATAGCCTTTGATCCCCCCTTTTCTGTAGTCTTTACAGATTGACTATCTACTATACAGGCACTCGGCTGCTCATTCCTTCCTATTTTTCTTCTACTATATTTCATAATTCATTTTCTCAAAAATTCCCTGCTTCTTCCATTGCCTGAACTGCTCATACACAGTCTTCCATAGCGGAAAATCATTTGGTAAATACCGCCATTGACACCCTGTACGCAATACATAGAAAATTGCTTCTAATATTTCTCTTTTGCTATACTTTGGCGGCCTTCCTCCTTTCTTGTATGATACTCTGAAGTGTTTTTCTATTCTTGCCCATTCCCTTTCGCTTAGATCTGTTGGATACTTTTTTCTCATCTTTACCCCGTACTAAAATTTCAGATATTATAGCCTTTTACTTGTTTCCGGACAACCTCTTAATGCAGTAGATGTACATAACAATACTCCTTTGCATTTAGCTGTTAAAAAGGACAACATAGATATAAATGTATTGAACGCTCTACTGGGAGCAGAAGGAATCAATGTTAATGTAAAAGATGAATTTGGAGAATGGACTCCTTTACATTGGGCTGTTTCAAAGAACAGGATAGACAAAGTGAAAGCGCTACTGGGAGCAGAAGGAATCGATGTTAATATAGAAGGTAAACATGGAAAAAAGACTCCTCTACATTTGGCTGCTCAAGATAACGACCAAGAAATAGTAGAGGATCTAATAAGAGCAGGAGCAGATGTTAATAAAAAAGATAAAAATGGAGACACTCCTTTTGATTTAGCCACTGATGACAAAATAAAAACTCTATTGCAACCTGCAGAAAAATCTGATGATGGTCTAGGTGGTAAATCACCGGAAAGTAATGAAGGAAATCCAGGGGAAGATACTGGTACACAACAGAAAGAAAAACAAGAAGGTAATGCTAAAGAAGAAACACAAACAAGTACTAATTCAACTGTAAGTATTAAAGAAGAAGGAAAAAACTATGATAAAAGTGAATATTTTTCTGGTAGCAAAATATTAGACCACGATTACCAAGATAAACTAACTAACATTTTTATAAATTCTCATTGCTCTCTAAATGGGGGTGAAAGAATGCAATTAGCTGAAAATATTCATCAGATTAGACAAATCTTTTCGAAATACGCTGACAATAACATCTATAGTATGTGGATCGGTGTTTTTGATATTGGAAAGCTTGATACTGACGAGTTCAAAGAAAGAGAAATAAAATCCAGTAAAGAGAAGTACTGGAAGAACAGTATTCATGTAAGATCTGGAGACGTTCAAGATAAAGTATTAGTTTACTCATGGCTTGATATCAATCAGTTTAACCAAGATAAATGGAATAATTTTTTATCACAACTTGAGGGAGATCACAAAGTAGATTTTATAGGAACTGGGCCACTTACATTTAAATACAAAGATTTTAATTATCGTGTATACCCTCCACTCTTTGGTTCTTCGGATGGTGAGCAATCTTCCCTTAGCAATACTGAAGTTTTTAGCTTCTCACGAACAGAAGTAAATCAAATTATAGAAAATATTAAAAGATCTCATCAATCAATAAAAAAGCAAGTCATTGATCATTACGCATCACTGAACAAAGATTTTGTTGAAAATGATGTAGATTTTGTAAAGATTATTACTGATGTGAATAACAAAACAAAACTCACTTCTATATGATACTCTAACACTTCTAAAGATATTACACTAGAATCCGAGATTAAATATGAAACAACTCCTTTACATACTCTTGCCAAACTTGGCGATGAACTTCTTTCGAACGTAAACGATCTATTAGCTGGAGGTGCAGATGTTAATGCAATGGATAAAAGTGAAAAGACTCCTTTACATTATGCCGCTAAAAATGGCCATGTGAAGATAGTGCAAGTTCTATTAAAAGCAGACGGAATCAATGTTAATGCAGTAGATGAAGATGGGAAAACTCCTTTCGATTTGACTACTAACGAAGAAATAAAAGCTCTATTGCAAAACGCAGAAAAAACTGATCCAGTGAATGAATCATCGACAGATAGTGAAGGGGGTCAAGGGGAAGATGCTGGTGCTTCTGGAGAACCTAGCACACCAACACAAAATCATGGAGGACAAACCAGCACCACCAGTGCAGAAAAAGGAACTGATATAAAAGCTGAAGGTGTGGAGGCTGTTGCTCCCATAGAACCTGCACAAACAGAAGAACAGCCGAGCTCTTTTTTTGGTAGTTTGTTTAGTATACTTATGAAGCCTTTTTCATTAATAGGATCATTTCTTGGTGGCTTTTTTTCATGGTTATTTGGGTCTGACGAAGAAAAGTCTGACACACAACCTTATGATGATTCTTCTTCACCTAGGGTCGATCAATCAGTTGAACAAAATAATGGTGATCATAATGACCAGAGCAATGTGATTTGATAGTGATCTTCTACCGGAAAAGGTGTCATCCCAGTGCTTGACACTGGGATCCAGGAAACTTAATTGCAAGTAATGCATTGGGTTTGGTGAGTATGGGTTTTGCGTTATAGAATGAAACACTTTTGGTGAATTTGTAAAGAAAACTGGATCCCAGTGTCAAGCACTGGGATGACACCGTCTTGGATGGAAAACTGGATTCCAGTGTCAAGCACTGGCATGACATCATCTTGGATAACGTCACGCGCTGGAATGACAAAGAAGAGTGGGCTTTCATATGGTTATGCAAGAAGTCTACTGAATGTAAACCAGTTTCTCACACACACATTTTACTACGTGATCAGCACTGATATTAAAATGCTCATAAAGTGTTTTATAAGGTGCTGATTCTCCGAAGCTTTTCATGCCAATAAATATACCGTTTGAACCTATATATTTATGCCAACCCATTTCACTTCCGGCTTCAATTGCAACTTTAATGCTGTCATTATTTAATATTGCCGCTTTATATTCATCGCTTTGCTCGTCAAAAAGCCTCCAGCATGGCATAGAAACAATCCTTGTACCTATACCTTTTTCCTGCAATTTTTTCCTTGCTTCAACTGCAATTTCAATCTCGGACCCCGTAGCAAATATCGTCACTTTTAATTCTTTTGAACATTCACACAAAATATATGCACCAAACTTCGATAGATTAGTAGATTGATCGATATCAGAATGCATGTAACTTACGTTTTGCCTTGAGAGCGCAAACAGTGCAGGTGACTCTTTTTTTTCGAGTGCAATGCTAACACACTCCAGAGTTTCAACTGCATCGGCTGGCCTAAAAACATATAGATTTGGTATAGCACGCAAAGAGGCTAAATGCTCTATTGGCTGATGAGTTGGGCCATCTTCTCCCACTCCAATTGAGTCGTGAGTCATGACATACATAACCTGCTGCTTCATCAGAGCTGAAAGACGTATAGCAGGACGGCAATAGTCGGAAAATACCAAAAAAGTGCCGCCATAAGGAAGAATCGCGCCGTGAAGTGCCATACCATTCATACATGCTGCCATAGCGTGCTCTCTCACTCCATAGTGGACATAAGAGCCTCTATAATTATTGCTATTTATTACCTGCATGTGCTTATATTTAGTGCAATTTGACCCAGTAAGATCAGCAGAACCGCCGATTAATTCCGGCATATGTTGTGTTAAAAGTTCCATTACCATGCCGAAAGAAGAACGTGTAGCTTCGTTTGGCATTAGCTCACATATTTGTTTCTTCAGGTCAGCTAAAACACCAGCGATATTATCTGGTAGACGTTTATCTAACCGCCTTTGAAGTTCTTTATTTTCACTGGATTCCAGTGTCAAGCACTGGAATGACACCGAATTGATGTTATCCGGCAGACGCTCATCTAGTCGCCTTTGAAGTTCTGCATGATACCCTGTCATCTCAGCATTCTCTTCTGTCATCCCAGTGCTTGACACTGGAATCCATTCTTTTTCTTCTTTCCTAGATTCCAGTGTCAAGCACTGGAATGACATCGTGTAGTTTTGTTTTGCTCTCTCAACAGTTTTCTTCCAGGCATTTTTCACATCTTCTGGCACATGGAATGGTTCATAATTCCAGTTTAATTTCTCTCTCATCTGTTTAATGTCTTCCTCCAAAAAAGCACCACTGTGAGCAGAGGATGTGCCAGCACGGCTTGAAAACTTTCCGATAATGGTTTTGCAGCAGATCATTGTAGGTTTACCAGACTTTTTTGCTTGCTCTATTGCAAAGGATATGGCATCAAAATCGTGGCCATCAATTTTGTCAACATTCCATCCATACGCTAAGAAGCGTTTCTCTACATCATCAGAGCAGGAAAGACAAGTAGCGCCATCTATAGAGATATCATTATCATCAAAAAGGGCTATGAGCTTATTCAATTTAAGATGCCCAGCAAGTGATGCTGCTTCATGGCTTATTCCTTCCATAAGACAGCCATCCCCTAGCATCACGTAAGTGTAGTGATTAATTAAGCTATCTCCAAATTGTTCTTTAAGAATCGATTCAGCAAGTGCCATGCCAACAGCAGTGGCAAACCCCTGACCGAGCGGGCCTGTTGTTGCCTCTACTCCGGAAGTCAAGCCAAACTCTGGATGACCTGGGGTCTTGGATCCCATTTGCCTGAAGTTTTTTAGCTCATCTATGCTAATATAACCTGTCAAATATAATATTGAATATAGTAACATTGACCCATGACCGTTTGATAAAACAAAGCGATCTCTATTGAACCATTTAGAATCATCAGGATTATGATTCAGATATTTAGCAAACAAAACAGTTGCAACATCTGCCATGCCAAGTGGCATACCTGGGTGTCCAGAGTTTGCTTTTTGTACTGCATCAATTGATAAAAAACGGATGGCGTTTGCCATAGATTTTAAATGTGAATGATTCATGTGTTAATAGAAAAACTTAAAAATGAAGTATAAAAGATTATATCAGCAAAAACAAGTTGACACTGAGTGCTAAAATCCTTAATAATCTAAAGTTAAATCGTGAGAGTTTTTATATGACAACTGTTATCACTAGAAAGTATAGGATTAGCCGTAGACTTGGTGTAAATTTATGGGGTAGAGCTAAAGACCCAGTAAACAAAAGGAAATACCCTCCAGGTCAACATGGTATTCTTGGATTCAAGAAGTTATCCGACTTTGGTAAGCAGTTTGCTGCACATAAGAAATTTAAGTTTTACTATGCGATTTCAAGTAAGCAGCTCAGACGTACATTTTTAGATGCTTATAACAGAAAGGGTTATACGGCTGATAATTTTATCGGTATCTTAGAATCGAGATTAAGTTCTGTTTTATACCACTCTGGTCTTGTTCCAACAATTTACTCAGCAAAGCAGCTCATATCTCATAAGCACGTTACAGTTAATGATAAGGTGGTTAACATATCGAGTTATCGAGTGAAGCCAGGTGATATAATAAAAATAAGAGAAAGGGTAGCAAAAATTCCTGTAGTAGTAGAGGCTGAACAAAAACAAGAGCGCAAGGCTCCGGATTATTTAGAAGCAGATAGTAAAGAGCATTCAGTGAAGTATTTGAGGTCACCTCAATATTCTGAGGTTCCTTATTCAGCAGACATGGAAGTCAATTTAGTAGTAGAGTTTTACTCTAGATAGATAAAAAAAGCCCGTGTGGCGGAATCGGTAGACGCAGCGGACTTAAAATCCGTGGGTTTTGCGACCTTGGGAGTTCAAGTCTCCCCATGGGCACCAATTTAACTTAGCAGATAAATACAAAAAAGTATGAAATGGCTTGATATAGAAGATATTGTAGAAGCTCTGGAGGAAAAATTTCCAGATGAGAATATAATTAGTATCAGATTCACTGAGCTTAAAAAAAAGGTCTTGAGTTTAGAGGAATTTGATGATGATGAAAAACGCTGTAACGAAAAAATACTCGAAGCTATTCAAGCAGCTTGGATTGAGGAAAGATTAACCGCATAGCAATAAACCATACGCAAACGTGATTTCTATTACAATTTGCATATTGATTATGCTATTTTTTGGATCTAGCCTAGCAAGTTAATAATAATTTAACCAATTACAATTAAAACAGCTATAAGGTTAATTATGAGGCAAAACAAAAATTTTTGAATGGAACGACTTACTTGACAAGTGCTACGTTGAGATAAGTTTTACATAAAAATACTGCTTTTTATGGTGTGAGGCCAGAGGGTAGAGTCTTTGTAAAGCAGTTAGAAGGTTGTCATCTAAGTAGCGTGACCAGGGCTAGATTCCGCGAACACGCCGCGGAATGACGACTATGGTCATACCGTCACGGTATCTCACAAACATGTAGCAGTAATGACAAAATCTCAAGTTATATGTATACTTTTATATTATCTACCTACTAAAAAAACAGAAAAATGCTCAAACGTAGCGGTCCAAAAAAATTAAAGTCTATAATAGAAAACTATGCATTAAAATGCATGAAAAATAAGATTAGCAAAAATGAAATACGTCTGATTTTAAACTGGCGAAATATAGTAGGGAAAGAAATAGCAGAGTGTACAAAACCGAAAAAGATCTCATATGCACAGAATATAAATTCGGGTGTGTTGCATCTGGTAGTAACAAATGGCAGCAAAGCATTGGAAATTCAGCATATGATTTCTCTTATAATAGAAAAAATCACGATATTTTTTGGCTATAAAGCAGTATATGGTATAAAAATTAAGCAAGAGAGTATTGACTATTTGACTATATAAGGTAATCTAAGTACATAGAATAATTTGGTATATTGAAGTGAGTAGAGTTTGTGAATTAACAAATAGAAAAAAATCTTTTGGTAATAAGGTATCACATTCGAATCGTAAAACAAAGCGTACCTTTCTTTTAAATTTACATAAGGTTACGTTGACGAGTGATATATTGAATAAAAAGTTTAGATTTCGTGTAGCAACAAGAACTTTGAGAACTATAGATTACAAAGGTGATTTGGATGCTTTTTTGCTCAACACAAGAACGATTAAACTAAGTGAGAAAGCGCAGAAGATAAAAAGAAGGTTGAAAAAAGTTTTAGTAAAGCAAGAGGTAGAGTTAGCCGTTTCAGATGCATAGTAAGCCTCCATGGCTTAGAGCAAAAGCTCCGACCGGTGAAGTATTTAATGAGACCTTAAACACCGTTAAACTGCATAACTTACATACAGTATGTGAAGAAGCTGCATGTCCAAATATTGGTGAGTGTTGGAATAAGCGTCATGCTACTGTGATGATTCTCGGTTCTGTTTGCACTCGTGCTTGTGCATTTTGCAACGTTGCAACTGGCATTCCTGATAAACTAGATCCTCATGAGCCAGAAAATTTAGCAAAAGCGATAAAAAAGTTAAACTTAAAGCATGTTGTTATTACTTCCGTTGATCGTGATGATTTACCAGATGGTGGCGCAAATCAGTTTATACAGTGCATAGAAGAAATTAGAAAGATAACTTCAGAAACAACAATAGAGATTTTAACTCCTGATTTTTTAAATAAGAAAGGAGCATTTGAAGCAATCGCTGTTGCATCACCTGATGTCTATAACCACAATATTGAAACAGTGCCGAGATTGTATGCAAAAATAAGACCACGAGCTCGCTATTTTCATTCACTATATTTACTGAAGATGGTAAAGCAGATTAATCCTAAAGTTTTCACAAAGTCGGGGCTTATGGTTGGTCTTGGAGAAACAAAAGAGGAAATATTTCAGGTTATGGACGATTTGCGCAGTGCTGAGGTTGATTTTATTACAATTGGTCAATATCTACAACCAACTCCAAAACATGCAAAACTTGATAGGTATGTTACCCCAGAGGAATTTGAGCATTATAAATACATTGCTTACTCCAAAGGTTTCTTAGTGGTTGCATCAAGCCCACTAATTCGGTCATCATACCACGCTGAAGAAGATTTTAACAGGCTCAAGGCCTGTCGTTATGTTAATTCAAATTAATTTTTACCAATTATAAAGGAGTTGAGAGACTTTACGTAATGTCTACTATAAAAATCAAGAATAAATCGCAATTAGTTAAAGAGGTATTCGATTCCGTGGCAAGTCGCTACGACACCATGAATGATATAATGAGCCTCGGAATGCACAGATTATGGAAGGATAAGATGGTAAATAGTGTGCATTTTACAAAAAACTCTCAGGTTTTAGATGTTGCTGGAGGAACTGGAGATATAGCAATAAGAATAGTAAGAAAAGAGCCAAGTGCTAAGGTTACAGTATGCGATATAAATCAAAATATGCTAAGCAGAGGACGTGATAAAGCTATAAATTCAAACCAAATTAATTTTGATTGGGTATGTGCAAGTGCAGAAAGTTTACCATTTGAAGACTCCGAATTTGATTATTGCACAATAGCTTTTGGCATTCGAAATGTTTCTGACCGTAAGAAGGCTTTAAATGAGGCGCACAGGGTATTAAAACCACATGGAAAATTTATCTGCTTAGAATTTGCCCCTATGCACTATCAAAATGAGATATTTACCAAACTTTATGACTTATATTCATTTAGAGGTTGTCCGGAAACAAGTAAATTCAAGCATATTCCCTCTTTAACATAACCCTACTCATAGCTAGGTATATGAAATTCTCAGTGGATGTTGTGAGTAAATCATACTCCTTCGATAGCCTTCTATTCCTATTAACCCAAGCAAAAGTCCTTTCTACAACCCATCTTCTTGGCT
The DNA here is from genome assembly GCF_964027055.1 of Wolbachia endosymbiont (group A) of Nomada flava. Lineage (NCBI taxonomy): Bacteria > Pseudomonadati > Pseudomonadota > Alphaproteobacteria > Rickettsiales > Anaplasmataceae > Wolbachia > Wolbachia endosymbiont (group A) of Nomada flava. Next base: position 873,727 of record NZ_OZ034725.1, read on the forward strand.
GTACTTTAAACCCTTGTTCTCTTGTTGGTAGTAGCTCAGGTGGCGTATCTTTGTGCACCCAAAATCTACATGGAGGCCTTTTAACAATTTCAATATCTATGTCATATTCTTCCTTTATGTGATTCTTTAAATTTCTTCCTTGGTATCCCATGTCAGCCCACATTTTTTTAACTTTAGTATATTTTGTTCTCATATTGTTTAATGCTATTTTAATACCATCTCTATCATTTTCGTTAGCAGCGCCTACGTAACAACCTAGTATAAAACCCTGAGTGTCTGTAATTATATGCCTTTTTCTACCCTTTACTTTTTTACTTCCATCATAGCCTTTGATCCCCCCTTTTCTGTAGTCTTTACAGATTGACTATCTACTATACAGGCACTCGGCTGCTCATTCCTTCCTATTTTTCTTCTACTATATTTCATAATTCATTTTCTCAAAAATTCCCTGCTTCTTCCATTGCCTGAACTGCTCATACACAGTCTTCCATAGCGGAAAATCATTTGGTAAATACCGCCATTGACACCCTGTACGCAATACATAGAAAATTGCTTCTAATATTTCTCTTTTGCTATACTTTGGCGGCCTTCCTCCTTTCTTGTATGATACTCTGAAGTGTTTTTCTATTCTTGCCCATTCCCTTTCGCTTAGATCTGTTGGATACTTTTTTCTCATCTTTACCCCGTACTAAAATTTCAGATATTATAGCCTTTTACTTGTTTCCGGACAACCTCTAAACAATAAATTCGATAAGGTAGCTGACGATATAACTGACTTTATTGTTAGCAGTGTTGAAAAACTTATTTCAATAAAGCCGCCAGGCATAACAGCCTAAACTGTCTCCGTTCAGGGTATAAGTGTTACAAGTAGCATCATACAAGGCGATTAACGGCATCCTCCTGATAATAGAATAATTGTATCTGCTCAGGGGCATCGCAAATATTGAAGCAAAAGTGGTCAGTGCTTACTATACGAATATTGTGATTTGAATCCACTAGGGAGGATGTCATCCCAGTGCCCAGACACTGGTTTCCATCCAAGATGGTATCATTCCAGTCTGGAATCCAGTTTTCTTTATAAATTCACCAAAAGTGCTTCATTCTATAACGCAAAACCCATACTCACCAAACCCAATGCATTGCTTGCAATTAAGTTTCCTGGATCCCAGTGTCTGGGCACTGGGATGACAGGGGAAGGAGGCTACTGGAATGACACCTTTGTGTTTGAGGCAAAACCTGCTATAACATTTCTTCGCAAACAAACGTTCGTACAGTTATGTATCAGCTACTTTCATGGCACCATTTGTTGTAAACTCACATTTTCTCTATGATTATCTTTATTTGCCGCTTTCCCGGACGGATGCTCTACAGTTATTTCCTCATCAATAGCCGAGCGAGGTGCACCAGAACCAGGTACAACAATATTCTCGTGCGATTGCGTATCCTTCTTTTCCTCACATGGTGTTTGCTTAATGAAATGTGCTGCTAAAACTTCATGTAAAGCTTTACCTTTTATAAGCACAGCCTCGTTTTGCTTAGCTAACTCTAAAATTTTCTTTGGTTCAACATCTTTACCGTCAATAGTTGATTTTTTAATACTAACTTGACCTAAATTTATATTTAGAACAACAGTACAGTTAAGGTCTTTTCCAGATTCATCTTTTGCACCCCAACTAATTTCGATGTCACATATTGCAAATTCTGTAAAGGAGTAGTTCCTCTGTTGTTTCTCATTCTTCTCAATTGTTACTATTCTTTTATCATTACTGTATATTTTTACCCTTTGTACCTCATTTTTAATTGTTTCCATCCTTTTAGTTTTTTTGCTAAAAAGACGACTAGTTTCTAAACTCTGTCCAGGTTTAGTAATATTAATACTAAGATTATCATAATGATTAACAAGATGTCCTGCCTTTTTGTCTGGCCAATAACATCCATCAAAGAAACCAGTTAGATCATCTTCGTTTAGAAATTCTTTTGCATCATTCATTCCTTCGTCAATTCGAAGAAGATATCTACCCAACCTCTTTTTAAAATTTTCTTTTAACTCCTCCTGATCTTTAGAAGTAAGCTTCTTATCCAATATATCCATTATTTCTCTTTGCTTACTTAATACCACATAGTTAAAAAGGAAAATGCTCTCCTTCTCCCGTCGATAATAGTTTGCTATTTTTTCAAATGGATCTGCTGGCCGGCCGTTATTATAATTTACAGAATCAGAAGAATCTTGACATTTATTATCCTTAAAATTGAAATTCAATTTTTCAAAATCTGATAACACTTCTTCTGCCCTATCTTTAAAAGACCGAAGTCCATCTTGAAGTTCTTTTCCATAACTCATTCCTTTGTCAACTTGAAGAACATATTGACTATATTTCTTTCTAAACTCCTCCTGTTCTTCGAGAAGAGGAAGATTCCTATCTAATATATCGATTATTTCTTTCCGCTTATTCAATATTACATAGTTAAAAAGGGCACTCTCCCCCTTCTTTTCATAATCGTCTGCTATTTTGTCAAAACACTTATTATCCTTAAACTCCAATTCCTCAAAATCTGAGAGCACACTTTGTACCTGAATCTCATCGAATTGAAGATTTGCTTGAGGAGATAGAAGAGTCAACTTTTCTTCACTTTCCTTGGTACTCGAATTTTTGTACAAACCATTAAATAGATTTATAATACTAGAAAACATTTCACACCTCTATTGTTATAAGTAAACTTGATTATATCTTAATGCTAAATGTTGTAAAGCTAAAATTAGAAACTAAAAAAGCTAACATAAGTTCTGCATTGTTTGCAGCTTTATCAGCTTATTAGGTAGAATTATTAAAGAACTAGTTGAACAGACGTTATCAACTCCATCCACAAGTTCTCCGCTTGTTACTCCAGTTGCAATGAACACTGATTCACCTCTTGCCATATCTTTTACGGCGTAGACTTTTTCTGGGTCATCAATATTTAAATTTTTTGCTCTTTCTCTTAACTGATCCGTATCAAGTACTAATCTTCCCTCCATCTGTCCGTCGATAGAGCTTAGCGCTGCAGCCGCAAGCACTCCCTCTGGTGCTCCTCCTATACCGATATACATATCATGATTGCCATTTACTAGTGAAACTACGGCCGCAATATCACCATCATCTATTAGTTTAACTTTTGCTCCTAATTTCCTGATTTTCTCTATTAATTCATTGTGCCTTTCACGTTTAAGTACAGTTACCACAAGATCATTCACTTTGCATTTTTTTACCTTGGCTAAATTGTCTAGATTCTTCTCAAGGCTATTTTTTAGTGAGACTACACCCTCTGGAAGATTTTTTCCTACCGCTATCTTTTCCATATAAACATCAGGTGCATGTAAAAAATTACCTTTTTTCGTTGCAGCAAGAACAGACATTGCCCCCTGTTTGTAGTGAGCGCAGATTGTAGTGCCTTCAAGTGGGTCAACAGCAATGTCAATCTCAGGACCATTTCCAGTGCCAACCTTCTCGCCAATATATAGCATCGGCGCTTCATCTCTCTCACCTTCACCAATTACGATAGTACCATTTATTTCCATTGAATTTAATACTGTACGCATGGCATCAACTGCAACCTGATCAGCCTTTTTTTCATCGCCGAAGCCTGCTAGTTTATATGCAGCAAGCGCCGCAGCTTCGGTCACTTTAACTAATTTATAGGCTAAATCTTCCATCATTTGCTTTAAGAACTATAAATAAAGCATTGAATATATATCATGCTGCTTGAAACTGCAATATGTCTTGACTGGTTTTGGGAAAGTTGCTGTAATAAACTAACATATAGTAGTAGGTTTAGTTATGATATATAGTAATGATGATATTAGAGAGTTGTATCGAAAGATAGCTACAATTGTAAAATATGATGATAAGGGAATTGCTAGTCTTAAAGATTTGCAAAAGGAACCAAAGTGGAAAGAAGTTAATTTCCAAGATAAATGTGAAGGAGACAATTCATTAGAAGACTTACTTCTAAAACATGCAACCGAAAATAACAACACACGCGTTAAGGATTTTCTCCTCCAAAATGGGTGTAAACCCCTTCAACAAGAGCAAATAACCGCAGCAATAAACAAGGAAGAAGAGGAGCAAAACACACCTGATATAAGAGAAAATAAAGCAGACAGCAATGAAGTAGATTCTAGTAACTCCATAAACCCTGGTATGACTGCTGAAGTACTTTACGGGCAACTAATACAAGGAAAAAAACAAATTCGGCAATTTTTGACTCGTTTGCAAATGCTGTAAGAGAGTCCAATATTACCGGCGATCGTAGCGTATTTCTAGATTTTGTAAAATTGTTTACAGATTTAGATGCTGTAATCCATCTTACAGATACTGCTTCCAGGACTATATTGGATATAGCTGCAATAACAAAACAAGCTGACGTTGTTAAGGTACTTTTGGATAGTGGCAAATTTAATGAAGAAGAAAAATTGCATGCCTTGAATTCTGCTATTGTTCAAGGTAATGTCCAAGAAGTTGAGCTAATTTTAGGTTACGTGAGTCCTGCAAACAGGAAAGAGGCTTTAGAAGTGGCCATACAGGTAGGTAAAACTGAAATTGTTAATGCGTTCTTGAATAGTGGTAAGCTTAATGAAGAAAACAGAGCAAAACCTTGCAGCAGTAATGGGAACATTGGTAGTAGACCTATAGCAACAGTTCCTCTAACCAGTACCAATGGTGATAATCATAATAACAAAAATAAAACGCCTGTAATACCAGAGGAAACAAATACTAAGCAAACTGCCACACCAAATAATGATAATAAAGCTAACGGCTTTGTAGATGCTCAATTTTCTATGCCAAATGAACAAGAAACTAAATATAAAGAGAGCAAAAAGGATTTTTACACCTCATTGACAAAAGATGTTGTTGGAGTTGTTGTTACAGGATTATTCATTGCTGCTGCTGTGATGGTTCCATCTGTGGCTGGTGCTATAGTTTGTGGTATTATAGCTGCTTTGGTTGCAATATATACCGGGTTGCATATAAAAAATTCTACATTACCAAGCTATAGAGAAATGGAAGAAAATAAAGTTGAACACGTAAATTCACAAGTTGTAAAAATATAGGATGTCATGCCAGTGCGTGACACATAACTGTACGAACATTTGCTTTTGTTGAGGTAATTCGCACAACAGATGGTGTCATGCCAGTGCGTGACACTGGCATCCAGAAATTTTATTGTAGAAGCACACTGAACTGGTGAGCGTAAAAGTAGCTGTCTTATACTCAAACAAATGTCTTTGCGAGATTGCATGGAAAACTGGATCCCAGTGTCTGGGCACTGGGATGACATCCTCCCTTATGAAGATTGCTCTCAAATCACGATGTTCGTACAGTTGTGTGTCACGCATGGGAATGACAAAAAAAGGAGCACTTGAATGATAGAGCTCCACAAGGCGGTCCAATGTTTTTCACTTACCCAACAAACTTAGATTTTATGCTAAACTGTGCTGCCACTAACTTTGCAATCGGTACTCTATAGGGTGAGCATGAAACATAATCCACCCCTGATTCGATGAGAAACTCTATAGATCCTGGATCTGCACCATGTTCTCCACATATACCCAGTTTTATTTCTTTTCGGGTTTTTTTGCCTCTTTCAATGGCCATCTTGATTAACTCCCCTACCCCTTCGATGTCCAGCACTTCAAATGGGTCGTTTTCGAATATGTTGCTTTCCTTATAAGAATCAAGGAAATTAACTGAATCATCTCTTGAAAGTCCCATGGTTGTTTGCGTTAAATCATTAGTGCCAAAACTAAAAAACTCTGCATGTTTTGCTAACTTATCAGCAATCAGTGCCGCTCGTGGCAGTTCTATCATCGTTCCAATTGAATAAGCCTTGTCTGATGTCATTCCAGCGCGTGACGCTGGAATCTGCGTCTGGATCCCAGCTGAGATAACAGAGGATTCTTTCTTTGCTAGCTCGCATATCAGAATAAATTCTTTCTCGCTCATGATAAAAGGAATCATGATTTCAGGCTCCACTTCTATCTTCTTTTCTTTCTTTAATTCACTTGCAGCACTAAGTATTGCCCTAATCTGCATGCTATATATTTCAGGATGAGAAATGGCAAGTCTACAACCTCGATGGCCAAGCATTGGATTTTTTTCCGATAACTGTGCTATTTTATTTTTTACTGATTCAACTGACTTATTCAGTGATTTAGCAATTTTTTCTATAGTAGACTGATTATTGGGTAAAAATTCATGCAAAGGTGGATCAAGCAAACGTATAGTGACTTCCCTGCCCTCCATAATAGAAAATATTTCTTTGAAATCAGACCTTTGCATTTCTTCGAGTTTATTTAATGCATTTGTCCTTTCATTTTCATCATCAGCTATTATCAATTTTTGAATGAATTCGATTCTATCACTAGCGAAAAACATATGTTCTGTGCGACATAAGCCTATGCCTTCTGCACCGAATTCTTTTGCAATTTTTGCATCTTTTGGAGTATCAGCGTTCGCTCTCACTTTGATCGTTTTAATTTCATCTATCCAGTTGATTATCGTTTTGAATTCTTGCGATAATTCAGGTGAAATTGTAGGAAGAATGCCAAGCATAACTTCCCCTGTTCCTCCGTTGATGGTAATTGGTTCACCTTGATTTACTTTTGTATCCCACACAGAAAAGAAAGTTCCATCTTTATCGATATAAAGTCCACTCACACTGCAAATACAAGGCTTACCCATTCCACGAGTTACAACAGCAGCATGCGAGGTCATCCCTCCACGTGCTGTTACTATGCCACTTGCAGCATTCATTCCATTAATATCTTCAGGACTCGTTTCTGACCTTACTAAAATCACTTTTTTACCCTGCTCTGCAGCTTTTTCAGCATCACTTGCACTAAACACTACATATCCAGAAGCAACCCCTGGAGAAGCCGGCAGTCCCTTCCCTATTACTTTCTGGTCACTCTTAACGTCAAGAACTGGATGCAACAAATTGTCAAAAGTTTTTGGATCAATTCTCAATATTCCTTCTTCCTTTGTAATCGTTCCTTCGTTTACCATATCAACTATTATGCGAATAGCAGCTTCAGCCGTACGCTTGCCAGACCTAGTTTGCAAAATCCATAACTTACCGTCCTGCACAGTAAATTCGATATCCTGCATGTCTTTATAATGCCTTTCAAGTTTTTCACATACTGCGCATAATTCCAGGTAAACACTTGGCAGCAACTTCTCCATGGTGTTTTTTTGCTCTCCGTCAACTGGCATAGGAGTATAAACACCAGAAACCACATCCTCACCCTGAGCATTAACCAAAAACTCACCAAAAAGCTTTTTTTCTCCAGTTGAAGGATTTCGTGTAAATATCACACCAGTTGCAGAATTATCATTTAAATTACCAAAAACCATTGCTTGCACGTTGACCGCTGTTCCAAGGTTTTCAGGAATATTATGTATTCTTCTATAGGAAACAGCCCTATCATTTTTCCAAGAGGCAAATACTGCATTAACTGAGTTTAACAATTGCTCTTCAACGTTCTGCGGGAAATGTTTCTCAGTTTTTTCATATACTATCTTTTTAAAATCGTTAACAATTCTCTTTAAAACATCAACATCAAGATCAGCTAAGCTTTTTGCTCCACTCTTTTGCTGCTTATTATCAACAACATCTTGAAATAGGTGATGATCAAGCTGTAGTACAACATTGGAGTACATCATGATGAAACGGCAGTAGCTATCGTAAGCAAAACGTTCGCCACTTTTTTTTGCAAGCCCAACAACGGTTTCATCATTTAGACCAACATTTAAAATAGTATCAAGCATGCCCGGCATTGAACTAACACTACCAGAGCGTATTGAAACTAATAAGGGATTATTTAAATCCCCAAATTTACAACCGATGTCATTTTCGAGCATCGCCATGTAGTTTTTGATTCCACTACATATGTCATTCCAGTGCGTGACCACATTTTTTTCTGGATCCGAGTAGTCAGCTACTTGGATGACAGAAGATCTATTGTCTTGATAATAGACTTTGCAAGCAGAGGTGGAAATTGTGAAACCAGGTGGAACAGGAATGTCAACATTGCACATTTCTGCTAAATTTGCCCCCTTTCCTCCCAGCAGATTTTTCATTTCTGCATTGCCTTCGCATTTACCCTGGCTAAAGTAATGTATTAACTTTTCCCCCATCATTTTCTCCGGATTTTCACTGATAAACACATTGTACATATAGTTCCAATAAACCTGTGAGAACTTGAAACCTTAGGATAATAAATTTTACAAAATTTTGCAACAACGTTCCTTCTGGCAACATCAGTAAAGTTAACAAAAAAGATGACAAATTATTGAATTATTATCAATAAGAATATATAATATAAAGATACATTTAAAAATTTTTTTTATGGCTCTTTCTAAATTTCTCGACCCCAAGAATGATGGTGTGCTGCAGTAACAAACAAAGTAATGTTTGTGAGAAGCTTTATTGAAGATGAAGGAAGGTCCTTCGAAATCGGTTTTCAGGAGCAGGTTTCAAACCACCTTAAGTGGCTCTATTTAAGAGATAGGGTCATAAGCGTTAAGGAAAAATCAGCGTAAGAGCTGGAAGGTGTGGATCAGAAAGGCGAACGTAAGTGAACCACTGATGAACGTGTCGAAAAGGGAAGTGAACATCGAAAGGAGGAGTGAGTCGTTCTCCTCTTAATGAGCTTACAAGAAACCTGATTACTGTGTAGGTGGTGTTCGGCATAAAGGTGGCGCGAGTCTGATCTGGGCTTTAATAAGGAACTGCAGGAACCAGTCGATTTGATGAAAAGCGAGATAAGCAAGAGGCTAATCCTCAAGCTTTAGAGTAGCAATGCAAATCACTGGGGCGGATCAACTCGTAGTAGTGAAGAAGTGGTTGTAATGACTATGGAGCGAAGGGGTTGAGCTAGTCGACTTTAGTAAATCATTCAACTTGAAGGAGGATGAAAATGATTGAACGAACAAAGCCTTTTGATATACCGAAATCTCTAGTGTTTTCGGCTTATAAAAGAGTTAAAGAAAACAGAGGAGGAGCAGGTATTGATGATCTAACAATTGAAAAGTTTGATCAAGACTTAAGCAAGAACCTTTACAAGCTATGGAATAGGCTATCTTCTGGTAGTTATTTTCCACCAGCAGTCAAGGCTTGTGATATAATTAAGACAGAAGGAGGAACAAGGACACTTGGGATACCAACTGTTGCCGATCGTATAGCACAGGAAGTGGTGAGAAGTGTTTTAGAACCAGAACTTGAGAAGGTATTTGATGAGGATTCATATGGTTATAGGCCAAATAAGTCAGCATTAGATGCCATAGGAAAAACGAGAAGGCGATGCTTCGACCAAGATTGGTTAATAGAGTTCGACATCAAGGGAATGTTTGACAACATAGACCACAATCTACTGATGAAAGCAGTCAGAAAGCATACCACAAATAAGTGGGTTCTCTTATATATACAAAGATGGCTAAGTGCAGAGATACAGCAAAAAGATGGGACAAAAATAAAGCGTCTCAGTGGGGTGCCGCAAGGGGGTGTAGTAAGTCCTATCTTAAGCAACCTATTTATGCACTACAGCTTTGATATGTGGATGAGAAGAGAATATCCAAGTGTAAAGTGGGCAAGATATGCTGATGATGGTGTTATACATTGTGTAAGCAAGAGTCAAGCACAACTAATTCTTGGTCAACTTGAACAGAGACTGAAGATTTGCAAATTGGAAATAAAACATACGAAGACCAAAATTATCTATTGTCAAGATGGAAAACGAAGGGATAATCATGAGAATGTATCATTTACATTTCTTGGATATGAATTTCGAAAAAGACTTGTACGAAATAGAAAAGATAGTAGTCTGTTTGTAAGCTTTACTCCAACTGTAAGTAAAGAAAGTCTGAACAAGATGAAGAAAGAAATTAGAAGCTGGAAATTTGCTAGAAGAACAAACTTGGAAATAGAAGATATATCACGAATATGTAATCCAATCCTGAGAGGATGGTTTAACTATTACGGGAAGCATCATATAACTGCACTAGATAGCATAATAAGAATGTTTAATAGGAAACTCAGAAAGTGGTTCCAGACAAAGTACAAAAAGCTGAGAGGACACAAAACCAAAGCAGCTAAGGTACTAGAAAGAACTGCAAAGAGCAGACCAAGTCTGTTTGTGCACTGGAAATTGAGTATAGGGTTAGGGCAATGACTAGTGGGAGCCTTATGAAGCGCGAGTTTCACGTAGGGTTCTGGAAGGGGCCAGGAGGGAAGTTCTCCTGGTCTACTCTCCTTGCGTTCCGGCGTATTTTTGGTACTGAAAAAAATAAAGACATCCTCATTCACTTTCTCAATGATATTTTGGGGTTCACTGGCAAAGATGAAATAAAAGAAATAGAATTCCTCAGCACTATTCAAGATGCTGAAATTGCCTCTAAAAAACAAAGTATCGTTGATGTTCTTTGCAGGGATGAAAATGGGGTGCAAGTAATAGTCGAAATGCAAGTTGCCAAAACTAAAGGCTTTGAAAAACGCGCTCAATATTACGCTGCTAAAGCTTATTTATAGCTATTGCTGATTGTATTCTCTTTCCTAATAAATCTGAGTATAAGTCAGATCATGTAATGTTAGACAAAGATAGCTATGAACATGATTTAAAAGATTTTTATTTTACATTTATTGAGTTACCAAAATTTCCTAAAACTAAAGAAGACCAATTGGAGAGTATAGTTGAAAAATGGATCTATTATTTTAAATATGCAGATGAAACTAGCGAAGAAGAATTGGAAAAGATAATAGGTAGTGATGTAATAATTAAAAAGGCATATGAAGAACTAAATAGATTCAACTGGTCAGAGAAAGAATTTATTGCCTACGAACAGGAAATAAAACGTATTCGTGATGAACGGGCTGTTCTTGAACAAAAACTTGATGATGCTAAAAAGGAAGGAAAAATTGAAATTGCAAAAACAATGCTGGCTAATAATGTTGATGTCACCACTATTGTTAAGTTTACTGGCCTCTCCATGAGTGAGATCAAAGAATTGCAGAATTAAGTGGACCCGCAAACGGTTACACGAAATAATGCTGCAGCCTGACCAGGTGATAAGTACATTTAGCCTATTTATCTTTATACTTTCATGTCAATTTTATAAATCAAATTTATTTCTGTGAGTAGCTACAATTTAAAGACCTTGCTTCATCAATGTAATGGAACAAAACCTTTTTAGTAAGTTCAAAACCCTCTAAAGTCTCTCCTTCGCATCTTGCTGTAATGCAGTTTTGCGTATTTGATACCCTAAGAAGCCACCAACCTTTATTATCGGTTACTTTAACACCATCAAGATCTGAAAATACAATATTTTGCTTCTCCAGTGTTTTCTTTATTGATTCAATTATTTGAAATTTTTTCTCATCTTTCACTACAATCTTTACTTCATGAGTGATATATAACTTCGGTAAATCCTCAATTACCTGAGATAGGCTTTGGTTTTTCTTAAGCAAAATGTCAACTGCTTTAACAGCAGAATATAGCCCATCATCAAAACCTAGCTCAGAAAAGAAGAAGTGCCCGCTCAATTCACCAGCAAACTTTGCTTCTTCCTCTACCATCTTCTTCTTAACTAGTGAATGTCCAGTAGCGCAGGTAATAACTTGCCCTCCTAACTTACTAACAAAATCATGCACTTTCATACTCATTTTTACGTTGGCAATAACTTTGCTTTCTGGATATTCCTCCAACACTTCACGTGCAAAAATTATGAATAAATGGTCATTGGAAACAACACTGCTTTTATTATCAATTAAGCGCACCCTATCGCTATCGCCATCTAGCGCAATGCCAAGATCACATCCATATTCCTTCACAATGTCAATTAATTGAGCGAGATTTTTTTCCTCTATGGGATCTGGATCATGCAGTGGAAATGCCCCATCTATAGAGTTATTGGTTACGATGTGCGTATGACCAGGCAAGATCTTTTCAATATACCTTATAATTCCACTGGCTGGACTATTTCCACAATCCCAGGCTATTTTTAATTTCTGTGTAGTATTATTCTTCACTGCACTTTTCAATATGCTAATGTACTCACTATATATATTTATGTTAATTAAGCTTCCAATTCTTGTGCTGTTTTTAATTGGACTGCTTATAATTTCCTTCATTTCTTGATCTGAGAAGACTTTTTTATTACTAAAAAATTTAAAGCCATTATATTCGCTGGGGTTATGAGAGGCAGTTATTATGATACCAAGATCCGCCTGTGTGATTTGTGTTGCAGCGTAAAGCATAGGTGAAGAGCATAGTCCAACGCGTATAACATTTGCACCGGATAAAGTTAAGCCCCTAATTAATTCTCTTTCTATACCTGGTGAATCTATTCTACTATCGTAGCCGACACAAACATTAGCTACGGTTTGGCCAAACTTTCTGCCTATTTCGTACCCATCATTAATCTGCAAGTCTTTGCCTACTATACCTCTAATATCGTATTTTCTTATAATGGTATTGTCCATACTGCTTCTTAAGTGGTAACTACCTTATAGTATATAGGGAGAATCTACAAATACTCAATTTAATTTACGCTTTCTGTTAATTAATTTTTAAATTAAAAATATTACTATTTAAGCATATTCTCTAAAAATATAAAATTATGCCAGAGGAGGATGAAAGTGTATTTATAGCTGAGGGTCAAAGTTTAAATGTAGATGAACAGCAGAAAAAGGATATTTTAGATGTGATTGAATCTTGCAGCAGCTTTCGGGAGACTATAAAACAATTGGAGAAAAAAAACTTAATCTGGTATTTTATTGGTCCTTTACGTAAAGATGAAAACATTACAGGACAGATAAATTTAAAGTGGGAAAAGGAGTTCCAAAAATTTGAGCAATCAATAGACGCAATGCATAAAGAACTTAAGTCGTCTCTGCCTAGTCAAAATTTCTTAGCGTATTCAACAAAAGATAATGACTTCAAAATTAGATTTGAAAATGAAGAAAAACCAATAGAAATTAGCAATATTTTAAGGGCCAGCAGTGAAGGTAAGGTTTATAACATATCTTTAGGGAAAGATAGTCAAATAACTGCGACCAAAAAAGGCAGCGAAAGGCACTATGATTTTACTGGTTCAAGCTCATGTGAAATGACCATTAACTGGCAGGCTAAGGACTCTGAAGGTAATAACATAGACTGCAGCATGACTGTAAAATTGGATTCTGGTGGTATATAAAGTGTCATTGGTGAGCCAAAATTTGGTGATTTAAAGTTCACAGATCCATTACCAAAGGAGACAAAAGACGAAATATTAAAATTAGTTAAGCAAAACAAAGAAGTTTTTATCAATGGAAAAACTCTGCATCAAGCTTTTACTGATATAGGTCAAGGTATGGACAGTCTCGAGCCCACACAAGATCTATCATCGCAATTACCTACACCAAATAGTAGTGGGTATTTTTCTCCTGGCACACCTTCTTCGTGTAGAAGCTCTGTGTCCACTAGTAGTGAATTTGGTAGTGAAGATGAAATATTTGAGAGTGGTACGTTTGATGATGAAGAAGAATATAAACAAGAAGGAGAGGAATTAGAAAATAGAGTAAAGGAATTAGAGGAAGAGAATACGCAACTAAAGAAAGACAAAGCAGAATTGCAAAGACTTAATCAAGAGATAACAGAAGAAGGTGAGAAGTATAGATTAGCGTTAGACATATCAGAAGAAAAAGTTAAAGAGCTTGAACACGAATTGAAAAAACTGGAAAAAGAACTAACTGAAAAACGTGAAGAAAATGAACAGTTAAAACAAGTGGTAAGCGCATCAGCAGAGGATAAAAGTGATGTAATAAAGAGCTTAAATCATCAGTTAAAAGACAAAGAAAGTGAGATTCAGTCAACAAATAGAGCAAATGAGGAACTACAGAAAAAATTGGATCAAGGTGAGATTGAACTAAGTAAATTGAGAGCAGAAAACACAGAGCTGAGAAATGATGTGAAGAAAATAGTGGAAGGTTTAAAGGATGATCATAAAAAGCAGTTAGTAGAACAGTTATTAGAAAGAGAGGAGAAATTGACTGATGCAATAAGTCAATTGAATGAAGAGCGGTTAAATAATCAAGAATTAGCTAGAGAATTAAATCAGCTACAGAAAAAAATAGAGACTTTAGAATTGGCAAGTCAACAACCTAATATAGGTGAAAAGTCTCTTGCAGATGAGATGAGTAAAGGAGATGCGAGAAAGGGTGAGGAAATAAAACAGAAAGATTTAGAGATAGAAAAATTAAAAGAAGATTTGAAACAATTACAAGAAGAAAATAAACAACTAAAACAAGAAGTTACCAAAAATGCAGGAGTTGATGCATCATCTTCAACAGACCAAAGAGAGGCTAAAGAAGCAGAAGCTATACCGCAAAACATTATGGATTGGCCTGTTCCAATTCCAGACGATAAACCGGAAGAGCAGAAAACTCCATTAGAGCCAATCAAGGTAAATACAGAATTATCAGATCCAAAATCAATCCCTGCTGAAGGTCCGGAAAAATCTCCTCCTCTTTCAAAATGATGAGTTTTGCTTCTATAGCTGACCCAAGCAACACGTCATACCGCGATTTATTCGCGGTATCTCTAGATCCCGCTAACAAGTAGCGGGATACTTAACCGTCATACCGTGATTTATTCACAGTATCTCTTAGCCGCTAACAAGCAGCGGGATGACAGCAATCCTACGTCATGCCGCCGCGGTATCTCTAGATCCCGCTAACTAGTAGCGGAATGACGAATTTTTGTTTTTCAAATTATAGCTAAACATACTGTAATTGCTATTGAATGATGGAGTCCATTATTTTAGCACGAAGTAACAAATTCAATGAATTGGTTCTTCAAAAATAATTTAAACTTTTACAGTAGGTCATGAAATATTATAGCGATCTCATTAAAAGAAACTTTTATAAGTATCGTTGATGAGAAAGGAAAAGTTGTTAAGGAAGAAGTTGTTGCAAGCGAAAGTAAGGCAATAGCAGATTAGCCAAGGCAAAAAATACGAATCCATAGGAATAGAAAGTGGACAGTTGTCAATATCAATGTGCAAAGAGTTAAGGAGTTTTGGATTACCAGTAATTTGTGTAGATGCAAGGCATATGGCAGCAGCGTTGTCTGCAAGAATCAATAAGAATGATAAAAACGATGCAAGGGGTATAGCGCAGATGATGAGAAGTGTTAGTAAAATCAGTTGTCAAATTAAAATAGCGCTTGGAAGCAGAAGACAGCTAATGTGTAGCAAACAGCAGGTTATTGGAACAATAAGAGGGTTGTTGAAGATACATGGTCGATAAAGGATCAAAATTTGAAACTTTCGCTTTAAGAATACAAGAGGCAATAAATAATTTGGATGAAATCAGTAGGAGTTCAATTGAAGCGTTAGTTTGTAGTTTGGAAGCAATAGAAAAGTCATTAAGAAAGCTTGACAAAATGCTTTCAGAACAAGGTGAAAAAGACGATGATTGTAAATTGTTAACTACTGTTCCAGGAGTGGGGATTATAGTAGCAATGACGTATAAAGCTGCAATTGATAACCCACATAGGTTTGAGAAATCTGATACAGTTGGAGCATATATAGGGTTGACACCAAGGCAATATTCTTCTGGAGAAGTTGATCGGCATGGCAGCATATCAAAGATGGGACCAGCGGAATGTAGAAGTATGTTATATGAAGCTGCACAAACAATGCTTACAGTTACCAAGAGGACATTTAAATTAAAAAACTGGGGTTGCGAAGAAAAAAGGAATGAAAAAAGCAATTGTAGCAGTAGCAAGAAAATTAGCTGTAATTATGCATAGGATGTTGGTTGATAAAACAGAATTTTATTATCAATAAACATCAAAAGAGCATAGGACAATAATTTTATTGAAAATAAAGATAGCAATGCCGATGGAAGGGACAAGCAAGAACTTAGTTAGACTTCGTGGTAAATATGTTGCCGTCCACTTCCGCCTAACAAGTATAATGCGGCTTGACAAATTTATTGTCATCTCAGACCGCGGAGAAAACCATATGCTACTTTTAACTTATGTAAAATTACCAAGGATTATGGAGAAGATATGCTGTTTTGATTTGTGTGAAAATTATTGTTGACTTATGTGCAATTAGAGAACCTAAGTCACTTTAGCTATAATTCAGAATTGAGAGCTTTTAATAACTCTCTAACTCCCACTTAGGTCTTGGTGCAAAATTGAGAGAATCTATATAGCTTTTCTGTAACATTTCAATTCCTGCCCATCCAACCATTATTGCATTATCTGTACATAGGTTGTTGGGAGGAAAAAATATGTTTAAGTTTATGTGTTGTTTTAATTTTTCTCTCAAGAAATTATTTGCTGCAACTCCGCCGGTAATCACAAAGTCATTGATTTTGATATTTAAAGATTCGGCCATAATAATCGCATTACTAACCCTGTCCAGCAGTATGTCACTAATACACTCTTGAAACGAAGCACATACATCACACACATCTTGCTCGCTCATTTTAAGTTCTTGCACTAAGTTTTTTACTGCTGTTTTAATTCCAGAAAACGAAAAGTTACATCCAGAACGTTTTATCATTGCCCTTGGCAATTTAAATCTTGCACCATTGCCTTTTTTAGCTAACTTTTCAATTAATGGCCCTCCGGGATAGCTTAAACCCAGCATCTTAGCAACTTTATCAAATGCTTCTCCTAGTGAATCATCGAGCGTTTCTCCAAGTTTAATGTATTTACCTACATCCTGTGCAATTAAAAATTGACAGTGACCACCTGATATTAGTAGGACTAAAAATGGAAATTTTACCTCATGCAGTAACCTAATAACCAATGCATGCGCTTCTAAGTGATTCACTGCAATGAACGGTTTTTGTGCTACATGCGCAATTGCTTTAGCCATCATTGTACCAACTATTAATCCACCTATGAGTCCTGGTCCTGATGTTGCTGCAATCGCATTGAGGTCACAAAAGTTAAGGTTAGATTTTTCCACGGCGCTTTTTATTAGACCACTTAAATGCTTCATATGAGCACGTGAAGCTATTTCAGGGATCACTCCACCACGTTTTTTGTGTTCTGCTTGGGAGAGAATTTCGTGAGCAAGGACTTGCTTGTCACTATTTACAATCGCTACTGCAGTTTCGTCGCAGCTTGTTTCAACAGCTAAAATGGTTTTCATGTATATTCGAGCACTTTATTGTCAAAACTATATCTTGAAACGCTGTAGAAGTTAACTGCAAAGTTAACTTCTACAGCTAAAAGATTTACCGACAACCGTCATCCCGCTGCTTGTTAGCTGATGAGATGCCGCGCACAACTGTACGAACATTATGATTTGAGAGCAATTTCCACTAGGAAGGTGTCATTCCAGTGCCCAGACACTGGGATCCAGGAAAAAGAATGGTGTCATCCCAGTGCCTAGACACTGGGATCCAGAAAACTTCACTTTAAATGAGCACACCAGGTGGCTGTACAATAGAAACTGGATTCCAGTGTCAAGCACTGGAATGACACCATCTACTACTCAAATTACCTGCAAATTGCAATGTTCGTACACCAAAAGAATGAATCGCGGTATGACGGTTCGCAGCGGTATGACGTAGGAAAACCTGCACTATAAGCTAATCATCATCTTCAAATATGGAGCTAATTTTTTTGCCCCCAGGAGAAAATTTATTAGTCCAACTGCTTTGCACTTTGGTTACGTCTTTAGTGGCAGTTTTATTGCTGTATTCCTTAATTTCCTTATCTATTCTCTCCATCATTTGTGGATCCAGGTAGCTCTTTTTCCATTGATCAGTAGCAAGGAACACTTTGTTTAAGTCTTGAGTGCGGATTAAGTATTCTTTATCTTTAGGGTAAACCTCCTGCGCCCAAGCAAACAGCTCAAAGTAGCGTGCAAATAATTCAGATGCACGTGATTTTGCAGTTTGATAAGCCTGTATCTCCTTAAATATAACTTGGCCGATAATTTTCTGCACAAGAATATTTGCTTGCTTTAGGTTCTGCTCAATATCCTGGTAAACTTTATGGAGAAATTCCTGTTCCAAACTTAAGTTCAGTTCATTTTCAACCATGTGTGAAAGTTCATGCACTATAATGTATGGGTTTGACTTCCTCAGTACAATAACATATCTATTTACACTGGAAGACCTGATTGTCTTACACACTCCCTCTTCCATATCCACTAATCCCTCTTGGTATATTTCAAATGAGAGCCTATTTTGCTTTATTAGTGATAAAGTGAGGTTTAATGTGTTTCTAAACTTCTCAAATTGATAGAGATATTCGACATACCGTATTGCATTTTCACTGCTTCCTACTTGAGTTGCTTGTTTTATTAAATTCCTGATTAGCATGCCTTATTATTAAAGGAATTTTTTTTTATACTCAAGAGCTATAAAGTGTTTTTAGGGAGCCTGATTGCATGGCTAAAGTAATTCATGTTTACTGATAACCGTCATACCGCTGCTTGTTAGCGGGATGACGATTGTCAGGGCAGCACCCCCTATGATGTCATTCAAGTAGCTGACACTGGTTCCTTTATGACGGCAGTGCCCAGAGGCGTCATCCCAGTGCCCAGACACTGGGATCCAGGAAACTTAACTTTACACCAGGTAATAAGAACTGGATTCCAGCGTCACGCGCTGGAATGACACCATTTTCGGTCTCTTAAATTGCTTTAGCCATAAACATTAAGAAATTTACCAAATGAAAAAAAAGGCAAAAGAAGCCCCGTGGTTGGCTAATTACTTACATTATACTTTCAAGTATGGCGTTTTTTTATTCTAAACACTTAATAACCGCGATTCAGCTGCTTTTAAGCTGCAACTAATCTAAATTATAAACGTTAAGAAATTTATTAAACAGAAAAAAAGGCAAAAGAAACCCTAGGGTAGCTAGTTATTCACTATCCATTTTTTAAGTTGGCGTTTTTTAATGTTTTAAATGCTTTATAAGCGTATTTCAGCTTGTGTAGGTAAAAACCCAGAAATTTGATAAAGACATAGAATGCACATAGTGCAAAAAATTAAACATGAGACGCCAGATACGTGAGTTTTTTTGTCATTTAATCTGTACAGAGAAGATAAATAAATAGCTTCAGTTTCATGATAAGGGGGCTGGCGAAACTTGTAAAGGAATTTTTTACATCTAATTTATAGCTCCCTGCATGATACCACGTATTATCTATACCAAGGTGTTCTGCTTGTAGATATTATACCAACAATCCACTATTTTTTTTATGTCTTGTGGTTTAGTTTCTGGACCTATACTGATTCTAATTGAACACTCTGCTTGCTCTTTTGTTGCCCCCATTGCAAGCAAAACATGGGAAGGCTCAACTTTTCCAGAAGAACATGCGGAACCATTACTAACTGCAATATGATTCAAGTCAAAATGCATGAGCTGCACATCACTCTTTACTCCTGGCATATAAATAAAACTTGTGTTTGGCAGCCTCTTTGAGTCTTTACCGAAGATCCTTATGTCACTGGCAAGATTTAATAATTCACACTCTAATTGATCGCGTAGCTCCTTTACTTCATCCATTTTTGATAGAAGATCTGGAATATTTTGCAATGCGGCAGAAAGGCCTGCAATTGCAACAATATTTTCCGTACCACCACGAAATCCCTTCTCTTGTCCACCACCTATTATAATAGGTTCTATCGCAAGTTCTTTATTGAATATTAAAACTCCACTGCCTGCTACACCGCCAAATTTATGGGCGGATAAAGTGAGTAAATCCACTCCTAAATCTTCCATATTAACTTTAATTTTCCCAACACTTTGAGCAGTGTCAGTGTGGCAAATTGCTCCAAACTTGTGTACTATTTTAGCTATTTCCTCAATAGGTTGAATAACTCCGGTTTCGTTATTTGCCATCATAACTGAAACTATTGCTTTGTTTCCTTTAAGTTCGCTTAGAATTTTTTCTAGCTCTAAAAAGTCAACAATGCCCTCCTGATTAACAGGTATTATATATGGATTACATGCAGAATTAAGAATTGAAGGATGCTCTATAGCTGAAATTATATGCAGGTAGCCTGCTATTCCTCTCATAACAAGGTTATTCGCTTCAGTTGCACCAGACGTAAAAACTATTTCTTTATCACTTGAGACGCCAATAGCACCACGTACGTTATCTCTTGCATCCTGAAGAATCTTCCTCGCTTCTTGTCCTCTCTTATGTAGTGATGATGGATTGAGCGTTTGTTTTGACAAGACCTCAAATATACTTTTTTTTACATTTTCACTAATTGGAGCAGTTGCATTGTAATCAGCATATACGCAACCACTGTTTTCTAAAGAGAATGGACTCATCTGTCACTTAAATAAGTTTACCATCAACTATAATCATAACTATGTACGTTAGCTTTAACACGATAAAAAATTTATTGCAAAAACAGCGAAATTAATACATAATTAATAACTCACGTCATCAATACCTGTCAAGCGGGTTCTTATTAGGAGTTATCATGGTTGAAGTTTTTTTAAATAATGCAACAAGAAAGATAGAAGGTGAATACCACCAAAGCAAAGATGCCAACTCGCCGGTTGTGCTGGTTTTACATCATCATCCTCAATATGGTGGTAATATGGATAGTAAAATTGTACATAGTACATATACGTCTTTTATCGATAACAATTTTTCTGCATTGAAAATTAACTTTCGTGGTGTGGGAAAATCTACCGGAACTTTTGATAAGGGTATAGGAGAATTAACTGACGCTGCGGTAGCCATTGATTGGCTTCAGGAACATAATCCTAGCAATGTTCCAATTTGGATCGCTGGTTTTTCTTTTGGAGCATGGGTGGCTATGCAGCTAACAATGCGCCGCCCTGAGATAGTGGGTTTTATTGCTCTTTCTCTTCCGGTAACTAAGTACGATTTTTCTTTTCTTTCTCCCTGTCCAGTTTCTGGGCTTATAATACAAAGCAGTAATGATACAATCTCAGAAGAAAGCGATGTAACAGAATTAGCAAAAAGGTTGATAAATTCAGTAAGAAGTGATCACATGAAATACCATATAATAGATGATACTAATCACTTTCTAAAGGATAAAGAAGAGGAAGTGACTCAAATCGTGGACAATTATATAAAACTGCGCTTGAATAGTGCAACTATTTCTTCTCAAAAGGTCAAAAAAGAGGTAAGGGTAAAAGAATATGCCTAATCTTTACAAACAAGAGAAATGAGTGTAGTAATATAAATGAAAAGGTTTTGTTATGTTTAAAAAGCTATTATTTTTTGTTTTAGCTGTGTTTATGTTATCGGGGTGTTCCCTAAGTAAACAGCGTAAGTTAAAAAGTCCGTGTATAAAAAGCAATGAAAGCATTTCATGCGAGTTGTACTCTGTTAATGATCATTGGTTAGATAAGTATAAGGCATAGAAATTGTGCTATTTTTCCTACTCACAACTTCACTAATGATCGATCTCTCAATTGGAAAATGCAGTCTGCCTTTTCTGCAAGGAGATGATTGTGTGTTACTATAAGCATAGAGCTGTTATTTTCCTTTACGTATGAATGTAGCAGTAAAAACACGTTAAAAGAATTTGTTGGATCTAAGTTTCCTGTTGGCTCATCTGCAAGTAAAAGCTTTGGAGAATTTACAATGCTTCTTGCAATTGCAACTCTCTGCCTTTCCCCACCTGAAACTTCAGATACCATGCTACTTGCTTTGTTTTCCAGACCAAATTTTTCCAATGTTGCTTGCGAATTTTTTTTTGCTTCAGCTTTGCTTTTTCCTGCAATGAGTTGAGGAAGCATAATATTTTCCAACACCGATAACTCTTGTAACAAATAGTGAAATTGATAAACAAAACTAAGAAAATTTCTTCTTACATGAGTTTTATGCTTATTACTGGCTTGTGTGCAATTTATTCCATCTATCGTAACTATACCTGAAGTTGGCTTATCCAACAAGCCTGCGATTTGCAATATAGTTGTTTTCCCTGCACCTGAATTGCCAATCAGCGCTACTACTTGCCCTCTTGTAACACTTAAGTTGATATCCTTTACAACAGCAGAATTGTCCTTGAAGCTTTTATCTACAGAAGTTAGTTCTAGTGCTACATTACCACCCATGTTTAAAAGACCTATAACCATACAAATGTTGTGCTTGCATAGCAAATGATAGTGCATAACCAGTAAAAAAGAAATAGAAGAATAAACCTCAGTGTCAAGTATACAACTATATGAACGTTGTGACTTGAGAGCACCCTCCACCAGAGAAGAGTGTCATCCAAGTAGCTGACACTGGGATCCAGGAATTTTATTAAGTTGGTGAGCATAAAAGTAGCTAATCCTATGTTAAAACACAACGTTTGTGATGGGATTTCGTAAAAGGCTGGATTCCAGTGTCACGCACTGGAATGACATCAAATTTTTGACTAAACTGAGAAGCTGTTGCCACAACCACACTGGGATTTAGCAAAGGCATTCTTTATTTGAAAACCAGAACCACTGAGATCCTCAGTATAATCTATAACTGAGTTATTTAAAAATTTTGCTGAACAATTATCAACCATTAATACAGGATTGCCATTTTCATCATTAATTACTATATCTTTACCTTTTTCGCTAAAACTGGAGTGGCTTCTATAGTCCTCGCTTTCTTCATAATCATCATCTTCGTCTTCGTCATCAAACTCATCATCGTAATCATCGTCTTCATCATCCAAAGATAGATTTTTATTCATTTGATCCATAAGAAAATTGTATTTGAAGCCAGAACATCCACCACCTGAAACTGCAACCCGTAAAATGGAACTCTTATCCCCTTCCTGCTCTGCAAGAGAGTGGATTTTTTTTAGTGCATTATCAGTTAAGTTGATGTTGTAATTTGTTGACATAGTAACCACCGTTTATTATTGATAACTTATTATAGTAGAAATTTTACATGTCAAACAATAATTTTCTATTAAATTATGCATGTTTTCCAAGCAAAACAAAAGGGAGATACTTCAAAGAGCCAGAAGATGAGAATCGCAGCTGCTTTCAGCGTGATAGGGACCGTATCATTCACTCTAATGCGTTTAGAAAGTTGGAGTACAAAACACAAGTTTTTATCAATTATGAGCACGACTACTATCGCACTCGGCTTACTCATAGCCTTGAAGTTGCACAAATTGCAAGGTCCATTGCGCGTAGACTTGGCTTAAATGAGGATATCACTGAATGCATAGCGCTCGCACATGATCTTGGTCATCCTCCATTTGGTCATGCAGGTGAAGATGCTCTAAAGAAATCAGTTCAAGATTTGAATCTTGATAATGAGAAGTATGAGTTTGATCATAATGTTCAAGCTATAAGGATTTTAACTTATCTTGAACAAAAACATGCTGATTTTGATGGTATGAATCTAAGTTGGGAGGTGATTGAAGGAGTTGCAAAACATAACGGTCCCTTGCTTGGTCAAAACGCGGAGTCTTCTACAAGTAATCAGCTGTTATTAGAATACAACAAAAAATATGATCTAAAACTTGAAGAATTTTCAAGCATTGAAGCGCAAGTTGCTTCAATTGCCGATGATATTGCTTACAGTGTTCACGATCTTGATGATGCACTCAGGGCGAATTTAGTAACCATCGAAGATTTGCTGAATGTTCCTTTAATTGAAAAAATGTTTAAAGACATAAGGAGCAGATATTCAGAATTGCCTCAGAGCAAACTCATACATGAATCACTGAGTGGAACTATAGGAACTATGATAAGTGATGTTGTTTCTCAGACTGAAAGAAATATTGAAGATCACAAAATAAAAAGCGTAAAAGACGTAAGAAGTCTAAATAAAATGCTAGTCACATTTTCACCAGAAGTTGCGAATGCTACAAAAGAAATGAAAAGATTCAACATGGAGAAAATATACAGAAGCTATAAACTGAGTAGAACGATGAACAAAGCAAAACGCATAATACAGGAACTCTTTCAATGTTTTTATGAAAACCCAGGATTACTTCCCACAGAGTGGAGCAAACTCGCTTGTGAATCTCAGCGTTCAGTAATAATATGTGACTATATCTCAGGTATGACAGATAGATTTGCTATACACGAGCACAGAAGAATTTTTGATACCTCATACGAAATGACTTCTTTCTAATGACTGATGATCATTTCATGTCAATTGCATTAAGGCTTGCAGAAAAAAATCTTGGAAATGTTGCACCAAATCCTGCTGTCGGGTGTGTTATTGTAAAAGATGGTACAATTGTTAGTGAGGGATATACAGGGATTGGTGGGCGTCCGCATGCGGAGGTAGTCGCTTTGCAAAACGCTAAAGATTCAACTCATGGCGCAACTATATATATCACTCTTGAGCCATGTTGTCATCACGGAGTCACGGGGCCTTGCACTGCAAAAATCATAAAAACTGGCATAAAAAGAGTAGTAATTGCAACTATTGACCCAGATAGTAGAGTTTCAGGTGGAGGCATTAAAGCTCTGAAAGAAGCAGGAATTGAAGTTGAGCAAGGTATTATGCAAAAAGAAGCAGAAGAACTGAATGTCGGTTTTTTCACCACTAAAGAATTACATAGACCATTTATAGCTTGCAAAGTCGCAACAACTCTTGACGGAAAAATCGCAACATTTACAGGCGATAGCAAATGGATAACAAGTGAAAATACGAGAAACTGGGTGCATGAGCTCAGAACGAAATATGATGCAATTATGATTGGCAGCAATACTCTTATTAATGATGATCCACTCTTAACTTGCAGATTACCAGGACTCGGAAGTAGATCGCCAATAAGGCTAATTATAGATAGCCAAGGGAGATTAAAGGAAGAGCATAACATTGCAAAGACTGCAGATAAAGTAACAACTTGGGTGATAACGAATAAAGAAGTAAAAGAAAAAATAAAAAATATTAACTACTTGAAAGTCAATTCAAACGATGCAGGCAAAGCCTGCCTAAAGGACATGGCATTAAAACTTGTTTCAGAAATCGGTATAACAAGGTTATTAGTTGAAGGTGGAGGAGTGTTAATCACAGAACTATTAAAGTGTAATTTAATCGACAGGTTGATAATATGCCGCAGTGGTAAAATTTTAGGCAATGATGCCACTCCTTTTGTAGGAGATTTAGGGATTCAATTCATTAACAACTGTTATCAGTTTAAAAAAACAAAGATAATAGAGTTTAGTGAGGATATAGTTGAGGTTTGGGATAGGTCGTCATAATCCTTACATACTCAAACAGTAAAAAAAAGGTATCCGTTCAGCGGAGCGGTAAAATAAAAAGTAGACAAGGAGTGCTAAAAACATAATATCACAAGTAGTATGTGTGGTAAATATGTCTGATCTACTAGCTAGTCTTCTCAAGCTCTGTGGAAGCTTTAAAATAGAGATAGAGCAACTAAAAGCAGAGATAAAGAGGTTAGAGATAGAAAACGAAAATTTTAGATCTGAGAATAAGGCGCTAAGAATCGAAAATGCTGAATTGAAAGAAAGACTAGGTCTGAATTCACAAAATTCATCGATACCGAGCTCAAAAGAGTTATACAAGCTAAAGAAGAAAAAGAAAAAAAGTGACAGGAAAATAGGGGCACAGATTGGGCATGAAGGAAAGTATCGCCCTAAAATGGAAGCAGATGAAGTGGTGAAAATAGAGTTCTTGCGAGTGCGGAGGAGAAATTGCGATATCGAAAGAGCCATACATTCATCAAAAAGTTGATTTGCCAGCTTATGTTGTGGAATACCAATGGCCGCTGTTGCAAGTGTGGAAAAAGAAAAAGTAGCAGGCTACCAGAAGGTGTTACTGCGGATACATTTGGTCCAAAAGTTAAGTCAACAATCGCGGCGCTGAGCGGATTTTACAAGAACTCGAAAAGAGAAGTAGCAAATATTATAAAAAATATTTTCAACCTGGACATCAGTGTTGGTAGCGTGTCAAATAGCGAGGCTAGAGTTGCAGAAAAATGCCAAGAAGCATATGAGCAAATCGAGCAAGAAGTAAGTAAAAGTGAAGTTCTGCATATCGATGAAACGAGCCATTATAACAAAAGTAAACTTGGTTGGTGCTGGATGTTTGCCAGTAATACAGCAAGTTTTATAAAATTGACAGAGTCAAGAGGAATGAAGGTTTTACAAAATAGTAAGTTCTGCAATCGCAATAGCTTACGACAGGTACGCAGCATACAACTACTTTGCCGATAAAAACAGGCAAATCTGCTGGGCTCATTTGATACGAGACTTTGAAAGGTTAGCGCATAGTTGGAACATTGAAGTTAAAGTTCTCGGTTGTTATTTGAGAAATGTTACCATTGAGTTGTTTGCGCTAAAAAAAGCTCTACTGAAAAATGAGATAGATCAACTATGTTTTTAGATTTACCAGACGTGCCAGGAAATTGCGAAAACGTACAAGGTATTACTTGAAGGAGATATCCTACTTACCTGAAGCAATTGGAGCTTCTCGAGTTGCGAAAAATATTTTGAAATCTGAAAGAATGATGTGGAATTTTTTAGATGACCCAGAAAACATTCCGCTGACAAACAACCATGCTGAACAGCAGATACGGCATTAGAGGTTGTCCACAAACCAGTAAATCAAGCATATTCCCTACTTAACATAACTTTACTCATAGCCAGATATATGAAACTTTCAGTAGATGTTGTAAGTAAATCGTACTCCTTTGATAGCCTTCTATTTCTATTGATCCAAGCAAAAGTCCTCTCTACCACCCACCTTCTCGGCTGTACTGAAAATCCAGGATCCCGTTGTGGCAATAGTTCTAGTGGTGTATCTTTATGCACCCAAAACCTACATGGAGGCCTTTTGACAATTTCAATATCTATCCCATATTCTCTCTTTACGTAATCCTTTAAATCTTTTCCTTGGTATCCCATATCAGCCCACATTTTCTTAATATTGCTGTATTTTTCCTTCATATTGTCCAATGCCATCTTCACCCCATCTCTGTCATTTTCGCTTGCAGCTCCTACATAGCAACCAAGCACAAATCCTTGAGTATCTGTGATTATATGTCTTTTTCTCCCCTTTACCTTTTTCGCACCATCATAACCTTTGACCCCCCTTTTTCCGTGGTTTTTACCGATTGACTGTCCACTATGCATGCGCTCGGCTCCTCATTTCTTCCCATTTTTGACCTACTATATTTAGTGATATCATAGTTCATTTTCTCAAAAATTCCCTGCTTTTTCCATCTTCTAAACTGTTCATGCACAGCCTTCCACGGCGGAAAATCGTGTGGTAAATAGCGCCATTGACATCCTGTGCGCAGTATATAAAGAATTGCATTTACTATCTCACACTTACTGTATTTTGGTGGCCTTCCTCCTTTCTTGTATGATACTCTGAAGTGTTTTTCTATTCTTGCCCATTCCCTTTTACTTAAATCTGTTGGATATTTTTTCCTCATCTCTTACCTCAATATTCTTTCTTTATATACTACGTATTCCTTGGTTTGTGGACAACCTCTTATGTCGTTTATCGCAAAAATTCATATTTTACCCAATCGAAGCGGGGAACTTGAACGGATAATTTCATTATACTTAACATGGAAACAAAGGGGTCTCAATCCTTTCCAAAACCTCTTATCTATCATCTCTCACACCGCTTAGCTGAACGGATACAACCCAAGAAAGGTTTTTCTACGTCATACCGCCGCGGTATCTCAGCATAGATTCCGCTAACGAGTAGCGGAATGACGAATTTGTTGTTTTTCAAATTGTAGGTAAACCTAAGCCACTTTAGCTATATAGGGTCACAACGATGGATTTTTAAGATCGTTTACGGCCTTCTTAATATCTTCAGCCTTGAATATCGCCGATCCCGCAACTAAAATATCTGCACCTGCTTTTATTATATCAGCTGCGTTAAAAAAGTTAATTCCACCATCTACTGAAATTTGTGTTTTAAGGTTACGCTCTTGTATCATTTTTTTTATAGTAGATATCTTGTTCAACTGTGAATGAATGAATTCCTGTCCTCCAAAGCCAGGGTTGACTGTCATAATCAGCACAATATCTAGCTCATGTATTATGTATTCAAGCACACTTGGAGAAGTTGAAGGAACAATTGAAACTCCAACTTGAATCGGTTTTTTTTCGTCGTTTACATTTTTGTATGACTTTATCTTTCTTATCAACCTCTCAAGGTGTGTCTCTGCTTCTGCATGTACAGTGATAATATCAGCACCAGCATTTATAAAGCTTTCAATGTGGTTACCAGGAGATTTGACCATTAAATGCACATCAAAAGGAAGATTGCTATATTTACGTATTGCAGAGACAACGCTAGGACCAATTGTAATATTTGGAACGAAATTCCCATCCATAACGTCTATGTGTATGTAATCCACACCTAAATCGCTAATTTTTCTTACTTCTTCCCCTAATTTTGCAAAATCTGCTGAAAGTATAGAAGGTGCAATTTTAATACTCATGAGCTGCCTTTTTTGCTAAAAAATAACTTATTTTTAAAACTCTGTCACCCTAAGCACCATCTGAGTAGCTAGAGAAACTGAATACCGATACCGGCGACGGCTTATGCCTATTTAACTAGATCTTAAATTAGATAAAAAAAGGTAGTCTTGATAAAACTTATTTACAGCAAGTTCTTTTACATTTGGACTTTCTGTTTGTTCTTTTTTGTACCCTAATTTATAGCTTATTGAATCCTTATATGAACTGATCGTTTTGTATGCTTTGTTCATCTCTCTAGGAAAGATGCCATTAGCAATTACGACGCATAATCCTGTAGCTGTTGCAAAAGCTAGAGTGGTAAATGCTAGATTTTGTAAAAAATTCCTTCCGCTAACTTTTTTTTCCTGTATATTAGCAGAGTGCGATTTGTTTGACACTTCTTCTAGATATTCATGCCACATGTGATTGCAGTTCGTACACTTTACCTTTCTTCCAGATGCGCCAATTTGCTCGGGGGATACTAAGTAAGTTTTAGTACAACTATTACATTGTATTTTCATAACACTTACATATAAAGTAGTAACAAGCTTAAATGATACAGAGCTACAAATTTAATATCAATATATATATATAACAAATGGAAGATTTGCAACTAAAAAAAGCACAGAGTGAGATAGAAGATATTTGGAAAAATAGAGAAAAATTTAATGACTGTAATCTAAAGAAAACAGCAAGAATAGCAATTAAAGAGGTAATTGAGCTCCTTGATAGTGGCAAAATTAGAGTAGCAGAAAAGCTATCAAGTGGAGAATGGGTAGTACATAAGTGGATAAAGCAGGCAATATTATTACATTTTCTCACCGAAGAAAATAAAATAATAGATAATACTAATTGCTGGTTTGATAAGATCGGTAACAAGTTTAGTGAATGGAATGAGGAGAAATTTCGCCGGTTAAAAATTAGAGCAGTTCCTGGGTGTTTTGTTCGCCGATCTGCTTATATAGGTACAAATGTTGTTCTAATGCCAAGTTTTATCAACGTTGGTGCATATGTTGATTCAGGAACAATGATAGATACCTGGTCAACGATTGGTAGCTGTGCGCAAATAGGAAAAAACTGTCATATTTCCGGTGGAGTGGGAATAGGTGGAGTCCTTGAGCCTATTCAAGCTTCACCTGTCATTATAGAAGATAATTGCTTTATTGGAGCACGTAGCGAGGTAGCCGAGGGTGTGGTAGTGAGAGAAGGATCAGTCCTTGGCATGGGTGTGTTTATTGGGGCATCAACAAAGATTATTGATAGAGGAACTAGCAAGGTATTTTATGGCGAAGTACCGCCTTATTCTGTAGTGATATCAGGGTCTATTCCATCTAAAAATAATATTTCAACCTATTGTGCAGTCATAGTAAAAAAAGTGGATGAAAAGACGAGATCGAAAATCTCTATAAATGAAATATTGAGGGATTAAACTATATATCTGTAATATGACACAATATTACATAGTAAATGATGTCATTTCAGTACTTACTGTACGAACATTGTAATTTGTAGGCAATTTGTGTGGCAGGTGGTGTCATTCCAGTGCTTGACACTGGAATCCAGTTTTTCACGCAACCCCATCAAAAACGTAGTGTTTTAATATAAATGAGATTAGCTACTTTTATATTCACCAACCTAGCTGGATCCCAGTGTCAAGCACTGGGATGACAAGAGAGAAGGTATAGGAAAGACAGGAAGAAGATATTGGATGATAAGAGAGCAGTTTGCTATTTTTTGCTATCGCTTTTTTTATCATTATTACTAACCACAGTAATGGCATACGCGCATAACTCTGAGAAAGAGACTCCATTTTCTTGAGATAGTTTATATAATTTTTGTAGACTTTCTTTTACTTTATTAGGAATATTCCCTCCACGTTCTTTTACAAGCCAGGAATCTTGATGATGAATTGGATGAGCATCACTTTTTGGATTTCCTATGTATATTGCAAAAGGTGAACTTTGTCCTTTGAAGTCACATTGTACAGTAAATTTTTTTATAGATTCGGCCATTTAAAGACCTCTACTTTTCTTTTTGGTCGATTTTATAGCAGGTGGAAGAGGTGGTTTCTTTATAAAATCTTGTCTATTGATAACACTTTCTCTACCTTCCAAAGCTCGGCGAACATCAGCTCTGCTTAATTGCGACTCTTTTGCTACCTTCATTCCATGCTTTGCCATAATATTAGCATATGCTAGTACTTTTTTTACCAATGCTAGATCACCATCTAGCATTTGAACTAGCACTTGAAACACTTCCGCTAAAGTTAGCCCATCAGCATTTATAACCTTGTTTTCTATAAAATTGACAGCTTCTTCAAATTTGTATTCAATACTATCATCTTGAGGTATAAGGGCAACATAATCGGTGTTTTTGTCGTCCATAACTGAAGCACTATTACTCACAAACTTAAGTTTATACTATATATATAAATACTCTACTATTTTATATTATGGCACGCTATAGTTAAACATTTATTAATAACATGCTCACTTATATACACGAATTAATTGACAAAAGTCAAGGATCAATATCCATCAGTGATTTCATGAATGCCGTTTTGTACCATGAAAAATACGGCTATTATACAAGTAAATTACCGCTTGGTAAGGATGGTGATTTTACTACCGCACCTGAGATCAGCCAATTATTTGGTGAAGTAATTGCAGTTTGGATAATGCATACATGGGAAAAATTAGGAAAGCCATCAAAATTTTCTCTAGTTGAACTTGGGCCAGGCAAAGGAACACTCATTCACGATATAATAAGAGTCACTAAAAAATACAGCAGCTTTTTTAATTCAATGTTGATCCACTTAGTTGAAATAAGCCCTACTTTACGGAAGATACAAAAGGAAAAATTAAAAGGCTTAGATGTTAATTGGCACAAAAATATTGACGACCTACCAGAACAACCAACCATTTTTTTAGCAAATGAGTTCTTTGACGCTCTTCCGATAGATCAGTTTGTATATCATGATGAGGGGTGGTATGAAAATATGGTGACAAAACAAGATGATGGCAGTCTCTTGGTGTCATGCCAGTGCGTGACACTGGAATCCAGAAAAAAAGAATCATGGATTCCAGTGTCAGCTACTCAGATGACAAATGGAAAATTTTTTAATGGTGCAGTGGTGGAAATATGTTCAGTTGGGGTTGAAATATTAAAAAAACTTGAGAAGAAGATATATAATAATAAAGGAGCTGCTTTGATTGTAGATTACGGTTATGTATACCCCGCATATAAGAGCACTTTGCAATCGATAAAACAACATAAGTATGCTAATTTTCTTGAGAATGTTGGTAATAGTGATATTACCGCACTTGTGAACTTTCAAGCATTAAAAGATTCATTAAAACACGTAGATTGCGAGATTTTAACTCAAAGAGAATTTTTATATCTTTTTGGCATAAAAGAAAGAACCCAGGCTTTAATGAAAAACGCAAGTGATGAACAAAAGAATAGGATCTTTAGTGAATTCTTAAGGTTGACTGAAAATATGGGCACTCTTTTTAAAGCAATGCTATTGATATAGCTAACCCAAGAAAGGTTTCCCTACATCATACCGCCGCAGCGCTAACGAGTAGCGGAATGACGAATTTGTTGTTTTTCAAATTGTAAGTAAACCTAAGCCACTTTAGCTATAGCATAGCTAAAGTAATTTATGTTATTGGGTAAGTTAAAAATATGATATAAATGAGATAGGAGGGAGCTACTCACTATAGGAATAGAGTTGTGCACGACCCACAACTGTACGAACATTTGTTTGCGAAGAAATGTTATAGCTGGTTTTGCCTCAAACACAAAGATGTCATACGAGTAGCTGACTACTTGGATCCAGCCTTTCCATCCAAGACGGCAGTGCCCAGACACTGGAATAACAGCAGTCCTACGTCATACCGCGATTCATTCGCGGTATCTCTAGATCCCGCTAACAAGCAGCGGGATGACGGTTGTCTCCTAGCTGTCATCCCAGTACTGGTAGACTCAAATCACAATGCTCGTATAGCTGCAACCCTAGAGCTACTATCTCTCACCCACTGCAAATATTGCACGGTACTGTCCACTTGGTCGTCGTGGCGCGTTTCTGGAAACATTAAAATTTCATACTCAAAATCGTTCAGCCATACTGCTTGGTGCGGCAGAAAAACCTTGCCAGACTCTATCATCGGAGCAATCCGGTGGAATCGAGTGAGCTTACCATCATGTAGCACTATTTCGATAATGGGCAAATGACTGTTTGCCTTCAGCTCTTGTGCTAATTGCTGACCACTTGTTTTGGCTTCGATCAAAATCGCGTGTGGTGACCATCTTGCAGCTAGTGATAAAACTTGTTCTTTAAGCTTTGGATACTCAAGCTTTGCGCGATATACATCAAGTAAATAGAATTTATTATCTATTTTTGCCCAGGTGGTGCAGACACTAAAGTTGCTCATGTCGCTTGTTGAAACCGCAGTATCCCAACTTTGTGTTACATGCGAGAGATTATCAGGAACATTTTTATAGCGCTTTAGAGGTTGTCCGGAAACAAGTAAAAGGCTATAATATCTGAAATTTTAGTACGGGGTAAAGATGAGAAAAAAGTATCCAACAGATCTAAGCGAAAGGGAATGGGCAAGAATAGAAAAACACTTCAGAGTATCATACAAGAAAGGAGGAAGGCCGCCAAAGTATAGCAAAAGAGAAATATTAGAAGCAATTTTCTATGTATTGCGTACAGGGTGTCAATGGCGGTATTTACCAAATGATTTTCCGCTATGGAAGACTGTGTATGAGCAGTTCAGGCAATGGAAGAAGCAGGGAATTTTTGAGAAAATGAATTATGAAATATAGTAGAAGAAAAATAGGAAGGAATGAGCAGCCGAGTGCCTGTATAGTAGATAGTCAATCTGTAAAGACTACAGAAAAGGGGGGATCAAAGGCTATGATGGAAGTAAAAAAGTAAAGGGTAGAAAAAGGCATATAATTACAGACACTCAGGGTTTTATACTAGGTTGTTACGTAGGCGCTGCTAACGAAAATGATAGAGATGGTATTAAAATAGCATTAAACAATATGAGAACAAAATATACTAAAGTTAAAAAAATGTGGGCTGACATGGGATACCAAGGAAGAAATTTAAAGAATCACATAAAGGAAGAATATGACATAGATATTGAAATTGTTAAAAGGCCTCCATGTAGATTTTGGGTGCACAAAGATACGCCACCTGAGCTACTACCAACAAGAGAACAAGGGTTTAAAGTACAGCCAAGAAGATGGGTTGTAGAAAGGACTTTTGCTTGGGTTAATAGGAATAGAAGGCTATCGAAGGAGTATGATTTACTCACAACATCCACTGAGAATTTCATATACCTAGCTATGAGTAGGGTTATGTTAAAGAGGGAATATGCTTGAATTTACTTGTTTCCGGACAACCTCTAAGTTATATTACAGAAAGTGTATGAATTTCAAAGATTTGCATAACGCAATCTGCACTACGCTGAAGAGAGAAATACCAGCAATTCAAACTTGTGAAATTTATCCATCGATAAGAAAAGAATTATTAGCGCCAGCGTTATTTGTAGAGCTTGTGAGTTTAGAATCTGGAAAAGATCCTGGAACAGAAGAATTAGCATTGAAAGCCAGGTTTGAAGCGAGGATTGTCGTTGATGGAACAGTCGAGGATTCCTCGGTAGTTGTTAGAACACTAGCTGCTGAGGTTGTGAGAGTAGTAAATAAGAATACTTGGAATATGAAAAATATTTCACCAGGTGAATTTATATCTGCAGAAATTGACGGATTTAGGCCAGAATTGGATGCTTATCTTGTGTGGCTAGTTGAATGGTTTCATGAGGTACACGTGGGTAAATCAGTATGGTCAACTGGCATAATGCCACATGTTATTGAGATAGGTGAAGTGCATGTTAGACCATAGTTTTGCAATTTCAGAGCTAAATAGAAAATTAGCGAATATTATCCGTATTGGATTGGTGAAAGAAGTAGATTATGAAAAAGCAAAAGTAAGAGTGAAAATAGGAGATATTGTAACAGATTATCTGCCATGGATAACAAGCAAAGCAGGAAAAGATAGAGATTGGTCTCCTCCAGATATCGATGAACAAGTAATGGTATTTTCTCCTCTTGGTGAACTATCATTAGGAGTGGTATTAGGAGGAATATATCAGGAAAAATACTCTGCACCAGAGAATAAAAAAGAAATAAATAGTGTGAAGTTTCAGGATGGAACAAGATTGTTATATGATAAAGAGAAGCATCATTTAGAGATTGAAGTAGTAGACAAAATAACACTGAAA
Organism: Wolbachia endosymbiont (group A) of Nomada flava; assembly: GCF_964027055.1. Lineage (NCBI taxonomy): Bacteria > Pseudomonadati > Pseudomonadota > Alphaproteobacteria > Rickettsiales > Anaplasmataceae > Wolbachia > Wolbachia endosymbiont (group A) of Nomada flava. The sequence goes on from NZ_OZ034725.1 coordinate 908,458, forward strand.
GCTGGGGAATCGAGCATAGAGATGACGAAGAGCGAAATAAAACTGAAAGCAGATAGAATAAACCTTAATTAAATGAATAAATCGGTTGTACGAGTAGGAGATTATTGTGTAGAAGTAACACCGCATTTCTGCATTAGCGGAAGTAATAATGTTTTTGTAAACGGTAAGTCAATATGTAGACAAGGAGACAGTTTTAGTGAAGGAAAAGTAATGATTCAAGGATCAAAAACAGTGTTTGCAAATGGTCTTAGTGTAGGAAGAGTAGGAGATATAGTTTCATGTGGTTTTAAAGTAATAAAAGGTAGTGAAAACGTGTTTGCAGGCTAAAAATGAAAGGGATGGACTCCAAAACAGGAAAAGAATTAGAAGGAATAGAACATCTGAAACAATCAATAATTGATATACTGACCACTCCTATTAACAGTAGAATAATGAGGAGAGATTATGGGTCAAGACTATTTGAATTAGTAGATAAGCCAATAAATAGAGATTTAACTTTGGAAATCTATTCAGCAGTAGCAGAAGCTCTACAAAGGTGGGAGGAAAGATTTAAGCTAGAAAAAGTAAAAATGACAGAGGTGAAAGAAGGAAAAGTAACGCTTGACCTAGAAGGATTATACTTACCAAGCGGGAAAAACATTCATTTTGATGAAATTGTAGTTTAAAGATGCAGCAGCTAAATATTGTAGAAAAGCCAAATTTCGAGGAAATATTTTCAAGAATGAAAGAAGAGTTAGTCCGTAGAGATGAAACCTTTTCAGGATTAGTAGAATCGGATCCAGCAATGAAAGTTCTGGAGGTAGCAGCATGGAGGGAATTGTTACTAAGACAAAGAATAAATGAGGCAGTAAAAAGTAATGTACTGAAGTTTGCAATGGGAGAAGATCTTGATAATTTAGCTGAGTTTTATGGTGTAGAAAGGGAAAAAGGGGAAGATGATGAACGATTTAGAAAAAGAATTAAAGCAAAGATAGTAGGCTCAAGCACGTGTGGAAGCAAGGAGTATTATAGGTATTATGCACTGTCAGCAGATAGTAGAGTAAAAGATGCACTAGTGGAATCAACTATACCAGGGAAAGTACAAATTTCAATCTTATCAACACAATTATCCACAACTGGCATAGCTTCAGAAGAGCTACTTGAAATTGTAAAAAAGCAGGTTACTAGAGATGATATAAGGGTTTTAACAGATACAGTAACAGTAATTGGTTGCAATATTACGGAAATAGATATTCACAGCAGAATGAGCATAAGTCCTGTAATATCGAAGGAGGAAATCAAGAAGCAGTTCATTAAGAAGTTTGAAGCAAATAGAAGGCTGGGATGGAATGTTACAAGATCTTGGATAATAGCAAATTTGTTTGTAGAGGGTGTAGAAAACGTAGAATTAATCGAGCCAAGAGAGGATGTTGTGGTTCTGGGGAATGAGTGTACAGTGCTTGGCTACGTCAAGTTAGATAGGACTTAAAACGTATTTTTTTGCTTTGTGGAATCATAAAAGTTTTACCAAGTGAGAGGATTACGTGCAATAAGTGGTTTACTGGATAAAAATGACCGATGTTAGGGAGACGAAAGTATCGATTTTCTTCCAGAAGTTGTAATTTGTTTTTTAAAGTATGGATAATATGGTCAAATATTATGGAAAGTGTTTTCGATATTAAGAACATCTTTATTTTTGATCAGTTCTGCAATGATCTCTTGCTTACTCATAAGCTACCTAAATAAAGGAAATTAAAGCAACTTGAAAGAAAAGACAAATGAAAAGTTTATTACCGCCAAACGCAACAAAGCAAGAAAAAGCGCTAGTAGAAACAATCGACTATAAAGTTAATCCAAGTTGCATAAGAGGGTTTAAATTTAGATTAGAAGAAGAAACATTGCCGTGGTTGATTGAGGAATATGGTTTAGAAGAGATACTGCGTTGGGTAAAAGATAGAAGAAAAGCCGTAATAGAAGGAGTAAAATTTCAAAGACTGAGAGGAACTCCAGCATCACTAAAAATAGCACTAAAATGGGCAAATATAGAAGATATTAAAATTATCGAAGAACCACCTGGTAAACATTTTTTTGAGTTGCAAGTAGGGATAAAAGAGGTACCAAATGACTTCTTCGTAGATGCAGTAGTAGAGCTGGCAAAACTATCACTGCCTGTAAGATCCAGATTGATGAGGATTTTTAACGATTATTATAATGCGCAGAGATTTATATTGGATGAGAGTTTATTTGGAGATCTTCTTTCTGATTATTCAGGGGTAAAAATAGAAAAAGATGGACCAGTGTTATCATTTGGAAGAGTAAATTTTTTCAGGTCTAGTGGTCCAGTTATTAGGATTATAGAAAACTATCTACGCGATCATTATGAACGAGCTTTAAGCAATGATATATATCGCCTAGATGTAGCAATCCTTGGAGAAACCGAGCCTCACACAAAGAATTATAACAGTATTTATGAAAGAAATCATTTGTGGTACAACTTAAAAGCACTATATCCATTACCACAGAGTTTATTACCATCGATTAAATTTGCAAAAGCGCAGATAGTATTATCAGACAGTTGGGATTTAGGAGACATAAATACGTGCTTTCCAGTTAGTAGCGTAGAAGAAAGAGGAAATAAATTTGTATTGGGAAGCGATAAACTTTCAGGGCAATATTGGAATTTAAAACACAAGCCAATTTTAGAAAGATTTAGCGTTACTCACAACTATAAAGTAGAAAATTATACAGATCAGAAGGTCAGAAAATATGTTTTAGCAGAACACAACGTTTACTATAAAAATGATTTGGATTCAGAGCAAAAAGACTCAATACACGAATTAGAAAAGCACATTTTAGTATTTTACCCGGGAGTACTGAAGTGGCATGAACATCGACATTTGCACAGAAGTTGGAAAGATAGTCGAATAATATCTCTAATAAGTTAAGTACTTATATTTAGATACTCATATATTATATTAATAATAGGTAAAAGTGTATGAAATAAAAAGAAAAAGACTTGCTTTCTCATGCTAAAAAGGACATGACTTGAATAGCAGCAGGTAAATATAAGAAATTTGTCTGGCGCTAGAAAAGCTAATTTTGTGAGGTATGAAATGAGTTTTAGCAAGAGTAAGTTTTTTAAAGAAGTATCAAGTAACGGATTTAAAGACATTAATAAAAGAAATGAAGAAGGAGAGACGATCTTGCATCAAGCAGTAGAAATCTCTGATTACAAAACAGTGAGATTATTAATAAAAAAAGGAGCAGAGGTAAATGCAAGAGATAAAAATGGTTATACACCTCTACACTGTGCAGTATTCGCAAAGAGTTTAGAAAATGTAAAAGTGCTGCTAAGGTCGGGAGCAGAAGTAAATGCCACTCAATATGTCACTGGATGTACGCCACTCCACTCTGCGTGCAAGATGGGAGGAGCAGGAGTTGAAATAATAAAAGAGCTGGTAAAGGCTGGAGCTGAAGTTAATCAACTGAATAAGTACGGCGCAACGCCAATGTATTACATCTGGGAAAGTGAAAAGTATCGTCTATGTGATAGCAAAGAGAGTGAAAAGGCGAGTAAATTTTTGAGAGAAAAAGGAGGAATAACAAAAAGTAGAGAACTGACGTGCTATGGAATAGAGGGGCTAGTGGGAGAAATAGCAGACATGTTGAATGGAAGCTACATGCCGGAGCTAAAAATAATAGAGATAGGAGAAATAAGGAAGAGAGACAAATCGCTAATAAAGAAAGAATGTCAAAATTTAGCAAGCAAGATAATCAGCCAAGTGAATGCAATGATAGATGAGGTGGTAAAAAGGAAGGCTTAGGTTTAAAGAAAAGGTGGGGTAAGTTATGGTAAAGCTGGGTAAAAAAGATGAGTCACTATTAGAGAACTCGTTTAAAAATATTTATGAAAGAGACGAAAAAGGAAGAACAGCTCTACATTATGCAGTAGAGGTAAAAACAGTGAGGTTATTAATCGAAAAAGGAGTAGATGTGAATGCAGCAGATGTAAGAGGACATACAGCACTGCATCTAGCGATAACGGAGAAACGTCTAGAAACAGTTAGAGAATTGATAAAATCAGGAGGGAATGTAAATGCTGAAGAGTATGGCAATAAATGCACTCCGCTGCATCTTGCATGTATGGTAGGAGAAAAAGAAATAGTGGAGGAGCTAGTAAAAGCAGGGGCTGAAATAGAGCAAGCAGATAAATTTGGAATAACAGCGATGGATTATGCGAAAAATAGCAAAGAGATAACCGAGATATTGAAGAAAGAAACGGACAGAATTGAAAAGTTATTTGAACAAATAGAACCTTCTATGAGAGGCTGAAAATATGGAAAGAGAAACAGAAAAGAAAGTAATGAATTTAGAGAGAAAACCTTTGGGTGAGCTGAGAAAAACGTGGAAGAAGGTATTTGGGGAAGAGGCACCTAAACACTCAAAGAAATATCTGATACCTAGATTAGCGTATAGAATGCAGGAGGAAGCTTATGGAAAAATGTCAAGAAAAGGAGCAAAAAGACTAGAGTATCTAGCAGATCAACTAGAGAAGGGAAAAAGAATAAGTAGTGACAAACTTCCAGTAGCAGGAACAGAGCTAATATTAGAGAGAGGAGAAGAGATGCATGCGGTAATGGTAACAGATAAGGGTTTAATCTACAGAGAAGAATTTTTTACGTCATTGTCAGCAGTAGCCGGAAAAATAATGGGAATGAGTTACAACGGCCCTTTATTATTTGGAATGCGTGAAAAAAATGGAAGTTGAAAATGCTAAAAGAAGTAAGATGTGCAATATATACGAGAAAGTCAAATGAGGATGGACTAGAACAAAAGTTTAACAGTCTTGATGCGCAGCGAGTAGCATGTGAGAAATATATAAAGAGCAAAGAAGGCTGGGTAGCATTGGCCAAAAGGTACGATGATGGAGGATTTTCAGGGAAAAATTTAGAAAGACCAGCGATAAAGGAATTATTTGAAGATGTAAAGGCAGGAGAAGTAGATTGTGTAGTAGTATATACGCTAGATAGGCTCTCGAGAGAAACAAAAGACAGCATCGAAGTAACATCATTTTTTAGAAGGCATAGAGTAAATTTTGTAGCAGTAACGCAGATATTTGATAATAATACGCCAATGGGAAAGTTTGTACAAACAGTGTTATCAGGAGCAGCACAGTTAGAAAGAGAGATGATAGTAGAGAGAGTAAAAAATAAAATAGCAACATCAAAGGAGCAGGGGTTATGGATGGGTGGAACTTTGCCGCTAGGGTATGATGTGAAAGATAAAGAATTAATAATAAATGAAAAAGAAGCAAAGACGGTGAAACATATATTTGATAGGTACATGGAGCTGAAATCAATGGCAGAACTGGCAAGAGAGTTAAATAGCCAAGGGTACCGAACAAAATCAGATATCTTTAAAAAGGCCACGGTAAGGAGAATAATAACAAATCCAACATATATGGGAAAAATCAGACATTATGAGAAGCAATATGAGGGAAAACATGAAGCAATAATAGAAGAAGAAAAATGGCAAAAAGCGCAAGAATTAATAAAGAATCAGCCATATAGAAAAGCAAAATATGAGGAAGCGCTACTAAAGGGGATAATAAAGTGCAAGAGCTGTGATGTAAATATGACGTTGACCTATGCAAAAAAGGAAAATAAAAGGTACCGATATTATGTGTGCAATAACCATTTAAGGGGGAAGGATTGTGGATCAGTGAACAGAACAATAATTGCTGGAGAAGTGGAAAAAGAAGTGATGAAGAAAGCTGAACAGCTATATGAAAAATGGGAAGAAGAGTGGAGAAATCTAAGTTTTGGAAAGCAGAAAGAAGTAGTGAAAAAGTTAATAAAGGGAGTAATGGTAAGAGAGGATGGAATAGAAGTGAGTTCAGAGGATAAGATAGAATTTATACCAATAAAAAAGAAAGGAAACAAATGTACAGTAGTAGAGCCAGAAGGAAAAACAAATAATGCGCTACTGAAAACAGTGGTAAGAGCCTACCTGTGGAAACGGCAACTAGAGGAAGGAAAATACGCAAATATAAAAGAGCTAAGTGCCAAAATTAATATAGGTACAAGACGTATACAGCAAATTTTAAGATTAAATTATTTAGCTCCAAAAATAAAGGAAGACATAGTAAAGGGGAGGCAGCCAAGAGATTTGAAGTTAGCTGAATTAAGGGAAATACCGATGCTTTGGGGTGAGCAATTGAAGAAATTTTACGGCTCAGCATCGTAACGTTTATAAAAACAACAATATGAAAAAACATCGAAAAAAGTATGTGCCAGAAAATTAAAAAAGGTTATTGCAAAAGGAGCTACTACAAAGAGCCACACAAAAAGATGTTGAAATTGATACAGAAGAGCAAATAAATGTTACAAAATCAATTATGCGAAAATATCAATATAAATGATGAAGATTTTGACATATTAGCTGCAACAGCGGTAGAAGATGTATCCAATTTTAGCTGCATATTTTAATAGTAGATCTGGAGAGAAATTCTGTAAAAGGCGGCTCAGCCAATTGTATGTTCCATATCCTCATTTTGTAGCCAGCTTAAAAACAATATAAAAGAGTATTCTTAAAAGATCATAGACATTGATACGAACTCCTTAATCTATAAATTACAGTAGTTTATATTTAAATAATAATCTTCAACTTTTTTAGCAAATTAATCTACCTAGAAACTTCTCTCCTAGGATCAGAAGTCCTTCTTAACTCTTCACGTTCTGTCCATTTGTTGTTAGACTCGGTTATTACCTCAGGGCGCATTAATCCACCAGATCTTTCAAAGTACCCATTTTCAATAGCATCATAAACCAAATCTTCACCAAGTGCGCAATCATTACCTAATTCTTCTTTTCGATCTTTGAATTTTTCTAATATTTCCTCTCTATTACTCACTTTTACTATAATTTTGCTTTTATCCTGTATGTCAGGATACAGTCTAACATCTACATTTCCCAAACTAGTATAGAAGGTTAATACTATATCGCTGCCTTCTGTAAGATCTGTGTAATACCTTATTCCACCTTCAGTTTGAATTTCTACTTCACTACTACCGATCTTTACTATATTTCTTCCACACTTTACATCTCCATCGGTTAGACCTAAATCCCTTGCCCCATCTGTTATCTTTATAATGTCTATTTTACTATCTTTAGAATATTCTAAGTAAAAAACGGAGTTGTCTACTCTTGCATCTTTTAGCTCGCTATTGGTTGCACTTTTTGCGATTTCAATAAACTTATGAGAATTGCTAATATAATCTCTATAAGCTTTTTTTAGGTTAGTTTTATGCTCTTTAAATTCTGATGTCAGTGTGTTAGCATCAACTGTATTACCAAACACTGCCCCTTTTGATACTAATTGACATATTATATTACTAGCAACTTTAGGATTCTTTTCTAACTCACTGATTTTTTTCATCACATAATCGGTAAAAGTGTACTCATTACCTAAAAAAAAATCTTGTGAAGAAGAATAATTTAAACGTACACCAGACTTTATAGCATCATTTACAATCTCTTCAAGTTCAGCCATGTTTTGAGCTCGAAATACCTTATCAGAAAACTTATTTAACTTCTCCTTTTGATTTGAAGTTAAATTAACGAGTAATTTACTGGCCTGTCCTTTCTTTTGCTGACGATAAATATTTATATCATAATCTAATGCTCCTGCTTCTAAAAATATCTTTCTTAACTCTTGAGCAAGACCTTCATTGTCCCAAGCAAAACGATCAACATACGAAAACACTTTTGATTCACCCATTCCTTGCCGAATATTTAGCACCACTTTTAGGTCTGAATCTCTTTTATGCTTACTTAAAAACTCCTTTAAATTTTCAGTGCAGTCTGAATCGAGTACAAGTAAGTCATACAATTCCTTATTCATCCTTTTCTGTTTATCAGTTAAAAATAATTCTTCAATATTATAGTAGAGGTTATTAGTTGCTATTCGTTGTGGAGTTTTGCCCTTTCTACTTGTTATATTAGGGTTAGCTCCTTTTAAGAGAAGAGAGTTTGCATTATTGTAATGACCTTTGGCAGCAGCAAGGTATAATGGTGTTTTTCCTTTATTATCTTGTATGTTAGGATCTGCGCCTGCTTCTAAGAGTAAATCTATAGCCTGATTTCCTGTGCGACGAAATCCACCAATATTTGCTCCTGCAACCGCATGCAATACTGTTGATTGAGATTCTCCTCTTTTGAGGTTAAGAATTATTTTTAAATCTTTATTGTTTTTATTGTCATATAAAAATTCTTCAAGAGGTTCAGTATTATCAAATGAACCACAGTTAGAAGCTAAACATTTTAGAGCACTAAGTAACTTTTTGTTTAAATTTTTTTGACTTGGTGTAAGATCATGATCTAGAGCAAACCAAACACAAATCTGTTCACTTAATCCAAGTTTGCTATCTATCAAAGATGATGGTTCATTATAGTTTCTAACTGATGGTAAATCTCCTGAGTACCACATATCATTCATCAGTTCATTTAATAAATGCTCTTTAGATGATAAATGTTCTATAATGGATTCATATTCAAAATCAGATGGTTCTGGTTTGGATTTTGGTTTTAGTAGATTGATGATAGATTTTACTATCCCAGTAGACTCACCCATACTTACCCCTTAAGCTAAGATATATGGTATATTGTATGCGATCTATAACATTAAGTCAATAACCATAATTTTTTTACTACTCACGTCGTTAAGCTTTTGTTAAGTTTTCATGGTGAGTAACAATGGAGTATATAGAGAGGTTAAAAGTTGCTTATGACTCCAAGTTTTAGCCAGTTTTACTATAGATCAACAAAATTGAGAAGCACTAGCGATATTTAATATATAGGAATATGATGCTTTAAAGGAGTGCAAAAACTGCTGAAGCTTATACAGTAACCTGCGGAGCCACTTCAGCAGAATAAAAAACACATGCCAGTATTAGTAGAGAATTATTTATAAGTCAACTAACTTTTTTAAAAAATATTTTAGTGAAAGTACCATGCTATAGTGTTTTCTAAAATAAATGATAGTGCACTAACATACAAACTCGCAGCTTTTAGGGGGTAATCTCGTAATGAAAATTTATCATTCATTTTCGAAACTACTATAGTTAGTGTTATAAAGAATTCAATTGTTTACTCCTTCAAAAAAGGTCATATATTTGTGAGAACAAGCCGCGTAAAAATAAGGTTATAAAAATAGAAGATTTAAATTATTTTCATAAGCTTAGGCAAAATAGTTCGTATATAGATATGGATGAAATAGGCAATGATCAAATTTACGTACAGGGCAAACTTAAATAAAAATGTGATATAAAAAGAAGTAAGACGACTATTTCTTAAGACTAGATCACTGATTAACTGCTCGAGATGGACCTGCTTGTTGAACATAAGGTTGTTGGAGATTACCTGGCTGTTGACCAAAAGCAACCACAGAACTATGTCTTACATCTACCTCTACAAACTCATCACTAATTTTTATAAGGGAACCTTCATCTGTTGCACCTTCATTAAAAACAGCATACACCAGTTTCACTTTGCCAGCATCAGTAATTACCTTAGAGGTTGTCCGGAAACAAGTAAATTCAAGCATATTCCCTCTTTAACATAACCCTACTCATAGCTAGGTATATGAAATTCTCAGTGGATGTTGTGAGTAAATCATACTCCTTCGATAGCCTTCTATTCCTATTAACCCAAGCAAAAGTCCTTTCTACAACCCATCTTCTTGGCTGTACTTTAAACCCTTGTTCTCTTGTTGGTAGTAGCTCAGGTGGCGTATCTTTGTGCACCCAAAATCTACATGGAGGCCTTTTAACAATTTCAATATCTATGTCATATTCTTCCTTTATGTGATTCTTTAAATTTCTTCCTTGGTATCCCATGTCAGCCCACATTTTTTTAACTTTAGTATATTTTGTTCTCATATTGTTTAATGCTATTTTAATACCATCTCTATCATTTTCGTTAGCAGCGCCTACGTAACAACCTAGTATAAAACCCTGAGTGTCTGTAATTATATGCCTTTTTCTACCCTTTACTTTTTTACTTCCATCATAGCCTTTGATCCCCCCTTTTCTGTAGTCTTTACAGATTGACTATCTACTATACAGGCACTCGGCTGCTCATTCCTTCCTATTTTTCTTCTACTATATTTCATAATTCATTTTCTCAAAAATTCCCTGCTTCTTCCATTGCCTGAACTGCTCATACACAGTCTTCCATAGCGGAAAATCATTTGGTAAATACCGCCATTGACACCCTGTACGCAATACATAGAAAATTGCTTCTAATATTTCTCTTTTGCTATACTTTGGCGGCCTTCCTCCTTTCTTGTATGATACTCTGAAGTGTTTTTCTATTCTTGCCCATTCCCTTTCGCTTAGATCTGTTGGATACTTTTTTCTCATCTTTACCCCGTACTAAAATTTCAGATATTATAGCCTTTTACTTGTTTCCGGACAACCTCTTATACGCTTCACCTTCTTTATATCTTGTCAACTGGTCCTTAGCCTCTTTTTCTTTTTTATCCAAATCTCCTTTCTTAGCAAATTTTAGCTCTATTCCAACTGGGGGGTATTCTTTTTTTTGATCAGTAGCATTTATAACCAACATAACATCCAACTTCTCTCCACCACCTATTTGAAATTCAGTAATAACTTTTATATTATCTTCTCCGTAGCTACTAAATAAACCATGCAATACAGCTTGAAATGTAGCCTCATTGCTTATTAATGATTTGAAAGGATGTAGTATATGAGAAATTTCTTCAAATAGTTTTTTGTAATCATCATATTTACCAGATTTTATAGCTTTGCTCAAAGCTGCTTTAAATTTTTTATTTTCCACAATTGGAGTAAAATTACCTTGTAAAATTTCTTTACCTCTTTTGTATTTGTCCAATGAGTCATACGTATTTACTGTAATTCCCTTATTCTTATTACAGTACTGATCAAATGGATTCTTATTACTAGGTGTACTGTATAAGTTACAGGTTATTTCTTGTATCTTTATGTCATTGACGTTTTGAATTCCCCTAATATTTTCAATAGGAATTCCTTTATTATCTGGCACTCTCAATGCAAATTCATTTTTTTCATTTATGTTGAGTATAAGCACCTTCTTACCTAAAGTTAGCACTATAGTTGTAACACAATCCGCAATACTTTCTTTTGCTGCTTCTGGGCGCTTCTGTGATCCAGTAGCCATTTTATCATTTTGATCATAAATAAAAATATGTTTACCTAACTTTTCACGCTTAATAATATTAGAAATAAGTACTAGCTGACCTAAGATCATTCTGCTGACATAATTAATATTATCACTTCCACCATTGCTCCAAACAATTCCATAGTAAAGATACTCTAGCTGTGTTTTTATCACCTCAGCATTTGCTGCTTCAGTGCCAAGTAACTTTTCTATTACAGAATTACCTTCTCGACTAAGAAAATTTTCTACATCAATTTTAACATTTTCGTGATGAACCATGTCAAAATTTAATCCTACACAAATAGCTTCATTAGCTATAGTAATCATTCTTATAGAGTTAGAAAAAGAGCCCTTAACATAATCTTGTGCTTGCTTCAATGCTTTTATCACTGTACTTATCTCACCAGTACCTGCTTTAAGCTCAATAATAATAGGAATAGAGCTTAGCGACTTATCAGAACCGCGCACAAGTAAAATAATGTCTGCGTAACCTTTTCCAGCAAATAATTCGAGATAAAGTTTTAGGTGAAAACGATACTTAAAATTTATCAAAAACCCAGCTAAAAACCCATGATGACTTGATTCTTTACCGCTAAATAGAGTTTCTTTTTCATATTTCTTATAGACATTTGTAATATAATTAAACATTCTTCTAGCGTTCTTTTTTACTTCTTCGAAATCTTGATTACTCAATTTTGAAATTAAGCTCTCTAGGTCTTGTTGGTCACGATCTTTTTCTATTTCTGTAAAACCTTTTTGTGAATAATCAGTCTTTTTACTAAAAGCTGGATCAACCTTTCCGTACTTTACTTCTTTTCCTGTAATTGTTATTTCATGCTCTTCTTTTTCTAGTTTATCAAACTCTGCTCCCATTTTCCATTTCTGTGCTATTTTTTCTAACTCTCCTTGAGAGAACTTTAGATGCATGTTACCATCAACTTGATCAGACACCGTTATACACTTAAGTCCCTCATTAGTTAATATAGCTATTTTTAAAGTTCTATTATCATCAAAACGAAAATGAAGTTTTTTGATACCAATTTTAGTAGCAAGTTCTGTGTCTAATACAGTAGCAAACATACCAAAAAAGAAACTAGGGAAAAAGCCTGGCTTTCCAACTGAATGCAAAAAAGAAGGAGATTGATTGATAAACGATTGGAACCTTTTTTGAAAATCTAGGAACTCGTCTTTTGATTTATTTCTCATTAACAGAAGCTGTACCAACTCAAGCGGCTTGACATTACTTGGCATATTACTCTCCTATTTGCTATGGCCTAAAGATTTTATATTATATGGGGTATCAGTCGTACTGAGACTTGACTGTGGCAAAGTATCACCAGCTTCACGCAAAATTGATTCTTTAGAAGCTTCTTGAGCTAATTTAGAAAATACTTGTTCTCCTAATTGCAATTTTTTACCCCCATGAAATAACTGAATTTTACTTAATACAGAATCTTTAACCTTTATCATCTCTTCACCACTCATTTCTTTTACGTGCTTTAATATCTTCCCTAATATTTCTTCTTTACTTACCCCTTGTCTACTTGGATCCACAATTAAATTTGCTATTGTATATGTAACTGAATAGTCTACAAAAATAGAGGAAATAGATTGCTCCCCGCGGTCTTGAGTTTTTAATTTTATTATACGTTCCCAAACATTCATCATACATTTTTTTGTTTCTTCAGACAGATCTGGATTCTTCAGTACTTGATCTGATAATGAAGATAAAAAAGTTGTGTAACGTTCACATTCAATCTGACTACACAATCGGCTTAATTCCATAAAAGAATCAAAGTAATACTGACCTACTAGCACATTCAACACTGCATAATAAGTATTTTCCTTATAATCTCTATCTAGTAATTTTTTCTTTTGCTCATCATCCATTTTAGACAGGCAAAACTCTATGGTGTCTACTTCTTTGTAACCCTTTACTGCAGATAAAGCTGCTTCAATTAACAGATCATCTTTATCTTGACTAGAAATATTAGGATCTCTGTGCAATTTATTATAAAAGTATTCTATACCCTCTTCCCAATTTTTACGTGAGTTTACTCGTATGGCTTCTTTTAAACCTTCAACTGTTGTATATTCGTTTAGTTTTCCAATCTGTTTATTAATAAGGGAAGACCAAAAAGCTTTTATAGGGCTACTCTCTTTATGGTGATCCAAAAGTTCATCTTTTAGCTCATCATCAGAAACATCTTCTTCAAATGCACTATTTTTAAACTTTATAAATACTTGCTCAAATAATCTAGGTATCTCACCTTCTAAGCAGTATTTACATGCTAAGTAATATCTTTTAGAAATGTTTAATGGATTCTCTTTTCCATTTTTATTTTTTTCTTCAGTTAACCTTTCACCAACAATTTCATTTTTTAATCTTACTCCATCCCAACAAGAATTATCAGAGAATATATCAGAGAAAAATTTTAATTTTCCCTCATCAAAATCTTCAATTAATTGAATATAAACCCTCAACCATCTTTCTACTCTAAGATGTTTTCTTGCTTTAACTTGATTATCGTCGCCTTTAATAGCACCTTTTAATATATCAAGTATTTTATTGTAATTGTGATCCAAACCAGATTCCATACCCGCAACCCCATTTTGTATTTTAATATAAACTTTAGTCTAGTAAATTATCGTTGCCAAGCCAATCTTTTTCTCCAAACCTTACCACTGTACAACAGGAAATTTCTTGAGAGCCAAGTATGATATTTTCATTCTAATAATTAATTGTAAAACACTTTTACTTACGAAAAAATAGACCTTGCTGTAACTAAAGAAATTCCTATTTTAGTGCCACAAAAATTTGAATTATTGACTCTTCCTAAGATTGCAAAAAGGGTCGTATATTTGTGAGAACAAGCCGCGTAAAAATAAGGTTATAAAAATAGAAGATTTAAATTATTTTCATAAGCTTAGGCAAAATAGTTCGTATGTAGATGTGGGTGAAATGGGCTAATGTGGTTAGTTTTAGCGTATAATGAAACTACCATATAAAAAAGTTCGTATGTATCGTTTGGTAGACCGGCTGATCCCAAAAAAAACTCTTCTCTCATTAGCTGGTTTTGGGTGCTGGAAATGGCTGTGTTGTTTAAGTTATTAATGATGTGTATTGCTAAATTAATAGCAATTTACCTAAGAAAGAATAATTAAGGTAAACTTATAATAAAAACAGAATTTAAAAGTAATAAAAGACTATATATTGGACCTATTAAGCGCCTTTTGTCGAAGGTTATTCAAGTCTAAAAAAAATTCAAATTAAGGATTGACAAAACTTAGAAACGGGATATCTTACTTCAAATGGTATCAAGTTACTATAGTGTATGTTAGATGTAACAGTTTCCATGTTTTTTCATTGATAGAGAGGTGATCATGCTGCGTTCAGATATTCCAAAAGTTTTATTTTCGTCTATTAAAGAGGATGATCCCTATAGAGCATCTAAGCTTTTTCAAATTGAACGCTGGTGCTATGCAAATTGGCGTTTACATCAAAAAAGTGGCAAGAAAGGACGTAATTTTCTTGCACAAGTTCTGTCTAGTGAGGATTGTTGGAAAAAAGTAGACAATTTACGTGGAGTTAAGCTTGATAGGCAAGTGGTAGGCAAAAAGTTAATTGCGCCAGATTCAGGTAATCTCTTTGATAAGTATGCTATTGCCTGTCGGTACTGTCTAGAAGAAGATATTATTGCTTTATTTGAGGAAAGAAAAAAAAGCCTATCAGCTCAAGGTAAGAGTAGTCTATTGGAGTATGAGCACTTAGTTAGGTGTTGCGGGTCAGGTCTTTTAGCGCAGTTTTGGTCACATTTTATCAGTGGTTACATCTCTAAACTAAATTTAGATGGCTGTCATCCATATGAGTACGGGCTTAAATGTGCTATGAGTTTTAAGCAAGAGCAGGCAGTGGAATTCTTCTGGAATAAAATAAAATCATTACCTGAAAGTGAGATGAGCGAACAGAAAAAGGATGAGATCTTCATGAAAACAGCAGTGTATGCAGCAGGTAGTCGTTGTAATAGTTATCCTGAAATATTCGAGTTTTGTTTCAGCCAGATAAGCCCTGATAAATATCCAGAATTTCTAAAAAGAGACTTAGCTGAAAATGGTTATTATGGTAGTTTAGGCACGCTACAGAGTGCACTTCGCTTTGATCAGTTTCAAAAATTGTTTGACTGCTTAAAGCCAAGTAGTATTTCAGAAGATTATTATTATATTTGGTTGAAATATATAAAAGAATTAGAAAATTATTCAAGGTCTTGTATAGATGAAGGAGTAAATCTTTTTATGTATATGTGGATGAGAGATGGATTTAATAGCCATCGTACCTTATTGTTAAATAAAGAGATGAGAAGTAATTCCGTATTTCAAGGAAGGTTATTAGTACCTCTAATTGATAAAGGTTATATGGTACCAGTATGGGCAATACTAGATAAGGCTAATCCTGATCAAATCAAAGAATTTATGGATTCTAGGCAAGCGGAGTATATACGATCTGTGTTAGAGAAAAGAGATGTTGATTCACTAAATAAATTTTCATCATACGGTAAGCCTAGATCTGAAGAGCCTGCTAGCTTAACTGAGGTTAAATTAAGCAAGGCATGTGAGCAATTAGGTTTGGGTGATTGAGAAGTATTATAAGGCAATTCTATAAAGCAGGTGGTGGTTTCTTGTTACTACTTTAGCTTCTGTCAAAAAGATGTTGCATTATAATACAAATGTTATATACATAAGCCAGCATATGGGTAAAAATAGCTTTTATTATTGATATCTCTAATTGTTATATAATAAGCTTGGTATAGTAGGTTTAGTATAATATAATGAAGGGGGTTTATGTTCAAGATACAATATCCAACAGATCATTTAAAAAAAGAAGGTGTTAATTCAAAGATTACTGAATCATCGGATGAGATACAATATATAGAGCAAGCTAAAGAAATTCCTCATTTCAAGCGTTATCGGAGATCTGATGTTGATTCCGAAAGTGGAAGTCGGATTAAGAGAATCGATGTTCCAGGAGACGGTAGTTGCTTGTTTTGGTCTGTTACTATGGCTTACTTAATACCCGTCAGAAACGACGATGCTTTATTTCGACAAAGGTATGAAGTACTATTTGGAAATGATGGAACTGTAACCCAAAATTTAGATCATATTAGAGGTTTGGTTCGGAATTTAGGTACTGCGAATTATGATGATACATTTGCAAACTTAGTAAGAAATGTATTTCGCAATCGAGTAGTTTATCACATAAGTTATCATGAAAGCGAGTTTAGAAATTTTGTTGAAGGTGAAAGTGGACTAAGTTTCAAAGATTACTTAGAAAACATGAGAAAACTTAATACTTGGGGAGGTGAACCTGAAATAAGAGCAATGAGTGGGATGCTTAGTGCAACAATTAGTGTTTCTGGTGAAGTGCAACTTCCTCCATATGGTAATGGGGATATTCAAATACAATTATTTCATGTTGGTGCACCAGGTAAACGAAACCATTATAATTTTGGTCTTGAAAGAAGTATTGTTGATAATGATAAAGAGCTTGCAAAAGGCTTAAAAAGAGTCATGGGTAAAGTAAGGCCACAAGACTTTGAGTTAATACAGTTATTAATAGAAGAAGCAGGTACAGAAGTTGGCACAAGCAAGCAAGAAGAGGATTTTAGATCTTTTGAAACAAGATTTCAGTCATTTGTGGATCAGATTCCATCTTATTTACACTCTGTAGAAAAAGCAGGATTTTTTACTCACTTCTTCTTAGGGAGCTTTTCTACTTTGCTGGATACAGGGATTGCAGAAAAGTTAAATATTAAAAAGATTTATTTTAGTTTTGATACTTCGAAAACTTTAAAAGTAGCTATTGTTAAAAATGGTCAAATTGGAAATGCTGAAGACGCTATTAATAATATAGATTTATTTTCCATTTCAGAAGGTAAGCGTGGCCATCAGTTTACTGTTAATGAGTTGGAGAGCATATTAAAGGAGAACATAGCGTCTAAGGGACTGACTGAACAAGATATTAAGAATAGAATTGAAGAGATTAAGAATGAAATTAATGGTAAAATGGAATCTAGATTAGTACAGATCTATAAAGGAAAGGATGGTATTTTTGTTAATATGGAAACTAAAGGGATACTTGATTCTGCTACTAGCAAAGAATTTCATGAAATAGAAAAAGGAGTATGGAGTAATCCAGAAGGTGATATAGAAAAACTTGCTAATTCTGATAAAGAAGCAGCTAAAGAATCTCTTGAGGGAATTCTTAGAGAGATTAGTAAAGTTCATTCTAAATATGAAAACTCATTAACCTATGATAGTAGTGCACGTGAAGCAGCACATCATGGATTTATGGTAGGCGTTTTCATGAATTTCCACTATAGGTATAATCTTAGAGTTTATCCAGAGCAATTTGCAGGTAGGGGTTATGCAGATATTATCCTGCTAGCTCGTGGTCCTGATCGTGCATTAGACTCTATTCCTATTATTATTGAGTTAAAAGCGGGAGCAGGTACTAATGCTACTCCAGATAAAGCTTTGCAACAAGCAGAAAAGTATGCACAAGGCTTCCAGCCAAACGTTCAGCGAGTTTTAACTACTGCGGATAACATTTTATGTGTTGGTGTAAATCTTGATAATCCATCTCCTATCTCTGATATTAAAGTATCAAATCGTGGAGAAGAAATAATCCCTCTTTTTCAAGATATGCTAAAATCTGCTGATGACTGGGATACGCAAAGGATTGGAACAATAGAATTAAAAGGACAGGTGAAAGATAATTTAGAGCGTATTTATCATACGTTTCCTGGTACATCGGAGAAGGGAGATAATCATTATTTTAGCAGGTTTTTACTGGGGCAATCACTACTGTTAAATAGAATTGAAGATTTAAAAACTGGTTTCAAAAAATACATTTTTATCTATGGAAACAATATACCTACCGAGGTACATCCTAATCTTCGTGGGCTTGGACGTACAGCAGCTGCAAGAGCCAGGGAGAGGCTGTCAGCTAATCTTGATGCGAGTCATGCAGTTGTAACAATGGTGCTTATTCCAGAAAATACAGAAAAGTTGGTTTATGTAATAAATATTGTTGAAGCTAACAGAAAAGATGTTTTGAACGGGATGAATGAAGTGCTTCCTCTTGATAGATTAAATAGGGAAATAGAGAATAGGGAAATAGTCGAATTAAATCTTAATTTTGATACTAGATATAAGTCAGATTTTAAAAGATATCTTACTATTTGGACTGAAAAATACAATTCTTTACAAGAGTACAACAACGGAGATAATAGATTTCAAGGTACTTTTAAAGAAGTTACTTATCCTAATGAGTTAAAAGAAACATTTGATAAAGCACTAGATATCCAATCCTTATCAATAAGAGGATATAGTAGATTATTAGAAAAAATTGGAGAAGGAATCTTTCCTTTTAAGAGTCTCGTTAATAAAGAAGCTCATTTCCATGGAATATTGAATGGAGTGTTTAGTTATTATAGTGACTTAAAATTACAGGAATCACCAGAAACTAGAGCATTAGTTTTAACTGAGTTTCAAACTGGTAGAGGGGAACGTATTGACATGCTAGTTCATGGTATTAAGTTTGTGGCTCAAGGTGGAAATGCTGAGGAGTACACTCCAATAGGGTTAGAACTTAAGGCATCAAGGCAGGGTAAAGGGGCTCAAGCTTTATTGAGGGAAGCAAATGATCAAATAAATGAAGAGTACAAAGAAGGTGTTACCTATAAAACACTTACAGATGGTGATGAGGTAAAATTTATCGGTGTTGTTTTCGATAAAGGATCTAATAATCCGAATAAACTTATTTTAACAAGTAGGACAGCTGAGGAAGGATTTATTCCTGTTGGAGTAGTTCATAGTTCACATCATATGTTGCCTACTGTAGGGCAGTGTTCTAAAAGAAAATCTTCATCGCCGGAGTATTCACCAAGTAAAAAGCCAAGAAGAGAAAGAAGTGTAAGTATGGCCTGCATAGATTCGTTTGATGAAGAAAAGATTACAGAGGATGAAAAAGAAAGACTTATTAAAGAGTTATTTGGTATTGAAGCTCATGACACAAAAATTATAACAATAGATTCTCCTCAAGTGAGGATTGATGGTGGTAAAGTAAATGTAAAATTCAAAGACAATAGTGGTAATGATAAAGAATTAATGATAGATGATGCTGCAAATATTAAGAGTATAGAAAATTATATACTGGATGAGAAAAATCTTGAGATAAAGTTAAAAGTAAGCAGCGATAAAGAGTATGCTATAATAGAAGAAATTAAAGAGCAAGGTAGCGAATATTATTTAAAAATTGATGATTATAGAATAAAGCTAGATAGTATATTTCAAGATGGAAAAGAAGTAATCTTTGATAAATTACATCAACTATCAAATGATAAGCAGTTGTTAGAGAATAAAAAATACATTGAAGACATAGGTGATGTTCAAACTAATCAAGATTACAATGATATTGTAAAGGAAATTAAACAGAATTTATTAGCAAAAGGAGTTAGGGAAGATACTTTCGACAGGTTTAAAAGTCATTTTGATGATCTTGGTGAAAAAGTTTTTGCAGATTATATTAGTAATGTAGAAAGCAGCCTTAAAGAAAAAGGAATTGCATTTGATCGTAATAAATTTGATTCAGCAAAAATAAAAGGAGTAAAAGGTGGAAAGTTTTTCTCCCTTATGGCTATATATGACTTGCTTGATAGTATAGGTGATACAGCAACACTTGGACGGCATGATAATGATGCTTTAAAGCAAGTATTTGGTATCAATGGTATACTAGATGCTATGGATGATGTTAGGACGAGTGTAAATATTTCTCCTAGTAGTAAAGTAGGAAAACTGATTGGTAAAATACCAGGGCCTGCACGTCAAGCTTTTGTTAAGGTTATCAGTAATCCTGTAGTTCAAAGTATTACATTTGCAACCATTGCTTATCAATTTGGATACAGTATAAACGAAATAGCTCAAGGTAATAATCATCCACTAAATTATTATTGGACAACAAGTAGTGGTGTAAAACTAGCAAGTATGAGCATAAGGCCTATAAGTGCAGGGGTTAGTTTTACGATAAAAAGTGTAAGTGCTACTACTAAGATTTTAAGGGGTTTATCTGCTGCAGGCAAAGTTTTAGGTAGGGCAGCAGTAGTTACTATGGTTGCTGATGTATTGATAACAATGGGCGTAAAAATTCATGAAAGAATGGAGTATACTAAAGCAATAGCAGAGCAAGTGCCTCTATTACCTGGTGGTGAACAAGCGGAAGTATTTTTTGCAGGGGTGATTAAGTTTTTTACAGGAAGAGATGTAGAAAAAGAATATGAAGATACAATTAGAATAAAAGGTTATTTAACTTACGTAAAAGAAGCAGCTATTAAACTGTTAAATGACAATTATGACATAGATGCGGTTGTACAATACGTAATCTCCATTGAAGAGAAACATAGTGAGGTGATTAAAAATATGGGTGCACAGCCTATATGTATTATGCCATCATCGTATGGTCCTGGTTGTGCGACGCAGATGAAGTGGACATGTGATTTAGAAAAAAAATATAAAGATATCTCTTTTGACAAGATTAATATAGCTTCTAGTGTAAAAAGAGATTTGTCTTCTATTGATATCTCTAAGATATTGACTATGACACCTTATACTTTGGTTATGAGTGAAGGTTGGGAAAGGTTTATCTGTGGTATAAAGAATAGTCCTCAATGCTATCAAGAGATCGAAGAAAAGAAAGTTTATATTGTTAATACAGGTGCAAAACATATCCCTCATCTAACAAAATATGAATATGAATATGAATATGAAAATCTTGGTTTAAGAGTTGTAGATGCACCATTAACAAATCCGATACAAAAATCTCAATGCAGCAAAATAATCAATACAAAGCACACAGGTGACGATGCGTTCGCTCCATGTAACAGTGGCAAAATTTATAGAAACTGTCAAGAGAGCTTTACTCTCTCAGGCGAACCTTTTATTTTTACTAATCCGAAAAGGAAAGATCCTGGCAATACAAAAAAGCAAACATTTCCTAGAGGATCGATATTATATATTTCAGGGCCAAAAACGTTAACAGCAGCAGCAAATTATCCAGCAGTAATGCATATTCCAGAGGGTAGTAATATACGTTATATTGGCTCTAAAAACAATGAAACTATTTTTATTATTAATAATTCTATGTCTGGTACCCTCAAAGGTGGAGCAGGAAAAGAAAATACTCTAGTAATGAATGTTAAAGCTAATAATGTTGTAGTAGATTTGCATGAAGGAGTAATACATTATGGTAGTAATAATATAAAATTAGTTAATACGTATAACTATGTGTCAAACTCTGATAGCAAACAAAATATTACTACTCACTGTAAAACAAGGTTAATTAACGTAAAAAATACAGAAGTGCATCAGGGTTCATTTGATTGTCAAGATCAAGATTATGAAGTTAGAGTAGTAAATAAAGAAAATGTGCATTATAGAGGGTTAAAACAAACAATATTTATTGTTAATGATAATAGTGATAACGCTAAGATAGTGAGTGATTTAAGTGATACAGGAAAAGAAAACTTTGATGTAATAGATGTTCAAGGTGCTAATATTACACAGTTGGAGATAAGTGAAGATATAGGAAAAGGTGGCTATAGTTTAAATCTTTTAGCTGATGATATGGAAAGTATTGTTTCGAGTACTAAAATAGATGATTTTAAAAACTTAGTAATTCAAGCAAAATATCAGGGAATAACAGAATCTGTAGTAATACAAGATAAGTCTTTATCTGATATAGTAAAGGATATCTGGTATCAAGAGTTAAATGGTTTAGGAAAGGATATTGATGGAGAAGTTGTACAAAATGGTGAAAAAAAATTAAAAGCATTTATACAAGCAAATATTTTAAATCTAGAGTTACCTAATGCATACCAAATTACAAAAGATATTGCTAACAATAATAATTTAAACATTCCAGTATCTAAAATAGAAGTCACTAAAAATTACATGGGAATACCTGCAGAAAAAGTGATAATTGGTGGTGTATATTCAGATCAGATAATTGTTGATTTCAGTTATAATAATTCCGATTTTGCAAGTAGTTACCAAAGATACCACGACAATAGAGGAAAGTATGATTATAATCGCTATATGATAGAATGTAATCACTATCAAGACATCATAGTAGAAGGGGGAAAAGGGCAATATCAGTATATTATCAAACTACCAGAATATAATCATACATTAGAGTATGATCCCCTTTCATCTCCTATAAGACTTAATTTAAAGATAAAAAATAGAGCGGTGCTTCATCAAAGCATACCTTATGACATTATCGATTTTGCTGAATTAAATGTAATGGATATTAATAGTATAAATATAAGGGAAGGTGAAAGGAATTATATAAACGAATGCTATAACAAACCAATTTCTGATCTTACGGAAGACAGTTTAGAAATACAAAATATTACAATATTAGATAGTAAGGGCATCAGATGGTCTTTATCTATTGGTTTAATTGATTACTTAAAAAGTCCAGAACATCAATACATTATATTGCGGATAAACAATAAATTTTACAAAATCGATAGTGCAAATCTAGAACTTAAACATATAGAAACAAATCCTAATTTTTTCAGATATTACAAACCAGATGAACAAGGATTACAGATTTACCATAATCAGCCAATTAATAATAATGATATTGGTTTAGTCGATTTCAGAGATAAATCTATATTAGGTTTTGATGCAGAAGTTATTAATGATAGCTTAGTTCTATTACATAAAAATAATACTCTAATAAAAGTAGAGAATTGGAATACCTACCAGCCAGCAAGAGAGATGATATTTGCTTTTAATGATACAATACTCTCTAACTCGAAATGTATAATTTCTACTTGTAACTCAGAAGATATTATAGGGGACCTTAATAAAGAAAAAGTGGTTGTATTAAAAAATCAGATGTTTAATGCTATAGTACAAAATAACATCAGTGAAGCTGAAGACTTAATCAGAAGAATTGGAAATATTGATACCGAAAATAAGCACGAATTAACACCTTTATATGTAGCTATTCAAGAAGGTAGATTAGATGTGGTTAAGCTTCTTTTTAATAGAGGATCCGTTAATGTTAAAGACAAAGATATTCATGGTTGTAATTCTTTACACTGGGCTGCTCAAGAAGGTAAGTTAAATATAGCTAAGCTTCTTGTTGATAAAGGTGCTAATATTATTGCTGAAGATAATAATGGTAGAACACCTCTACGTGTAGCTGCTTGCAATGGTAATCTAGATATGGTCAAATTCTTCCTTAATAAGAGTGTTGATATCGAGTCTGAAAGTAATGACCCAGATAAGATGATGGGAAAGATTGAGAGTATAAGGAAGGAAATTATAAATCAAGTAGATGCTTCATCTAATGTAAAAAAGTGGGCAAAGTCTTTTATAGAAGAGTTAAGATATTCAATAAAAAGTAAAGCAAAGAGAAAGCTGGATGGTAATATATCGAGTAATTGTAGTGCTTCGACCACTGAACTTACTAATAGAATTTATAATTTTGATAAAAACTTATTTGATAATATAATTAAAGAAGTTGTAGATGATGCATATGGAAGAGTAGATACGAAAAAAATATTAAGCTGTGTACGCAGTCATGGTTATATTGGTCAGCTGATTTCAGGTTACATAGCTGTATTTGATGCAATGCAAAAGAGTGGTGATCTAAATGATAATGCAATATTTAAGTTAGCTTCTTACATTAAAGAAGCAATGGAGATGAAGTATTATCCTAAAGTTCCTTTAGAAACAAGATCTAGCCTTGAAAAGCTAGAAAATAGATTACCAAAATCAGTAAGGAATGCAATATTTGCTTCAAAAGTATGTATAAAGAACGTTTATCAGGATGAATATTTATATGCTGCTAACAAATGTTTCAATTATGATAATGACAGACGAATGGCATTTACTTGGACTCCAAAGAATGAAGAAAATGATAAGTTTAGGTGGAAGATTAAACCTGATGGTAACAATTTTTATATAGTGAATGTTGCATTTAATGAAACCTTGTATGCTGCTAGTAACTATTTTAATTATGATAATGATAGACGAATGGTATTTACTTGGATTTCAGGGGGAAGAGTTGCACGAGATGTGTGGATGATTAAACCTGATGGTAACAACTGTTCTATAATGAATGTTAAGCTTAAAGAACATTTATATGCTGCTGATTATGCTAAATATGACAATGATAGGCGTAGAGTATTTACTTGGATTCCAGGAGGTCAGGTTCTGCAAGGGATGTGGATAATTGAAGATTGTGGGTCTACTGTAAGAAAAGTTAGAGATATTGTCAGTAATGCTAGAGAAGAATTAGATCAAGAATTGCTAGATGCTGCAAAAGTTGGAGATATGAGCAAAGTAAAAGATTCTGTCAATCGAGGAGCTGATGTTAATACTAAAGACAGAGATGGTAACACTCCTTCGCGCAATGCTGTATTAAAAGGTCACTTTGGTATATTTAAATACCTTGTTGAAAATGGTGTTAGTTTAGAGGGTAAAGATCATCGTTGTGGTCCCTCTATATGTGATGCTTCTTATAGTGGTAATTTGGATATACTAAAGTACCTTATTGGGAAAGGTGTTGATGTTAATGAGTCTGACAAAAATGGTTGGACACCGCTACATTTTGCTGCATGGAGAGGTTACTTAGAAGTTGCTAACTTTTTAATAGAAAAGGGTGCTAATATTAACGTTGAGAACATTTTTGGCAGGAAACCCATACATGTTGCTGCTGAAAATAATAACAAAGACATTATAGAATTTTTCCTCAGCAAAGGAATGAGCATTGATGATACTGATAGAGATGGTCGCACTCCTCTATACTATGCCTCTTGGAATGGTCATTTAGACATGGTAAAGTACCTTATAGATAAGGGAGCTGATATTTACATTCAAGATAAAGGTGGCATAACACCGCTAGATGCCGCTACTGATCAAAAACACGATGATGTAGAAAGGTATTTAAAACAAGTGCAACTAGATAAAGAATTATTGATTGCAGCACAATATGGTAATCTTGATGAAATTAGAAGTCTTGTAGGTCAAGGAGCTAGCTTAGGTGCTAAGTATATTGATGGCCGGACTCTTATGCATTGTGCTGCTTATGGAGGTAAGTTAGATGTAGTAGAATATCTCGTTGCAGGTGAAAAAAGTAGTTTAGAAGTCAAAGATAATAGTGGTAGAGTTTCCCTACACTATGCTGCTTACAATGGTAAGCTAGATGTAGTAAAATATTTTATAGATGAAAAGAAAATTGATGTTAACATAAAAGATAATAATGGTTGGGCATCTCTACATTGGGCTTCCTGGGGTGGTCATCTGGATGTAGTAAAGTATCTTATAGATAAAAAGGCTAATATTAATGCTAAAGACAAGAATAGTAAAATACCTTTAGATGTTGCTACTGGTCAAAAACATGATGATGTTGTAGAGTATTTGCAACAAACTCAATTAAGTCTGAATAAACAATTGATAGCTGCAGTACAAGGTGGTGATCTTAGCAAAGTTAAAAATCTTGTCAGTCAAGGCACTAGTTTAGACACTAAGTATAATGATGGCTGGACTCTTATGCATTATGCTGCTTATGAGGGTAGGCTAGATATAGTAAAATATCTCGTAGACAAATGGGCTATTTTAGAGATAAAATACAATGATGGTAGAACTTTTTCATGCAACACATCTCTAGATAGTGCCTCAGATCTTGTGAATAGTTACTTCGATACAATGAAATGTCTCATAGGCAAAGAAAATAGTTTAGAAGTCAAAGATAATAGTGGTAAAACTCCTCTACACTGCGCTGCTTCCAACGGTAAGCTGGATATAGTAAAATATTTTGTAGATGAGGAGAAAATTGATGCTAGCATTAAGGATAATAGTGGTTGGACACCACTACATTGGGCTTCTTGGAATGGTCACTTAGATGTAGCAAAGTATCTTATAGGTAGAGGAGCTAATCTTGTTAATATTAAAGACAAAGATGGAAAAACACCTCTAGATATTGCTGATCAAAAAGGTTACACAGATATAGTAGAAATTTTAAAGCAAGCGCAATCAGGCCTATATAAAAAATATAATGAGTTGTTGATTGCTGTACTGGAAAATAATCTTATTAAAGTCAAAAATCTTGTAAGTCAAGGTACTAGCTTAGAAACTAAAGATAGTTATGGCTGGACGTTATTACATTTTGCTTCTATTTATAATTACTCAGATATGGCAGAATACCTTATAAATAAAGGTGTTGATATTAACGCTAGAGACCAGTATGGTAAAACTCCTCTACACCTTACTTCATGGTTCAATCGCTTAGATGCAATGAAGTGCCTTATAAGCAATAATGCTGATATTAATGCTAAAGATAACAATGGTAAAACACCTCTAGATGGTTCTGGTTTTAATTCAGATGCAAAAAGAGTTTTAATGCAGGCACACTTAGATAAAGAATTATTGACTACTGTAGAAGGTAATTATCTTGAAAAAATTAAAGGTCTTATTGCTCAGGATGTGAGCAAAGATAGGCATGGTGCATATTATTATGCTTGGAGTGGTAACTTGAACATGGTCAAGTTTCTTGTTGAGAGAGATGTTGATGTAAACGCTACTGATAAATATGGGTGTACATTACTACATTGGGCTACATTGAAAGGTCATTTAGATGTTGCTAAGTTTCTTACTAGTAAGGGAGCTAATGTTAATGCTGAGGATATTCTTGGCAGAAAGCCTATACATTTTGCTGTTATAAATGATCACAGGAATATTATAGAGTTTCTTCTCGATAAAGGGATAATAGTTAATAGTGCTGATAAACAAGGTCATACACCACTGCACTGGGCTTCTTGGAGCGGTCATTTGGATATGGTGAAGTACCTGATAGATAAAGGGGCCAATATTAATGCTAAATGTGAAGCTGATAGGACACCACTAGATATTGCTAGAGGCAGAGGACATAGTAACATTGTAAAATATTTAGAAGAAAAACTTAATCAAGAAAGAGAAAAGCCTGTACAACGCAGACGCCGTCATCACCATGGAGATCACAATCGTCATCAGAATCACTTATCACGTAAAACTCTTGCTATAGATTCAAGTAATCAACATGAGATAGCAGCAAGTAGTGGCACAAGACCATATTCGTGGATAAATAATTGTATTTCCTGGGCAAAAAAATTAGCAGCTAGCACTTTCTCTATAATTCCTGGATTACCTACTCAATACAACATTGCAGATAAGAATGATGATATTAATGTAAAAAGTGATAATAACAACATACCACAAAGTATATCATCTGTTGGTTGGAATAATTTCCTAAATAATGAAAATATTGCCCTTGCGAGTTGTGTTGCCGATGCGTTAGATGATACTCCAGGTAGACGCTATCAAAACTTAATAAGCAAAGGAGTAGAAGTTATACCAAGTAGAGAAGTTGCAGTTGAGTTCGCTCTTAGAAAATTTGATTCATTTGTAGAAGGTAAAATAAGAAATTTGGGCTCAAAAGAACAAGCTAGAATACGTGTTGAAATTAAAGACGCATATCCAGAAATAACAGCAAGTCTTGAAAGAGGAGTTGAATTTAGTGGTAATGTTGGGTTAAATAATGTTTTAGAAAAGTGCAAGAAGTGCTTTTGTACAAATGTCCTACCAAAGGATAAAGTATCAACTTGTCTTTCTGATGTAGGAGTAACCAAGCTTGGAAATACTTTGAGTAAGTAGATGAGAATACGGAAGGTATAATATGCCAAGTAGTGGAAAATTTAAAGTGAGGGTAGCCAAAATAATTAGGGAAACCAGTAGCAAGTTTGATAGTCTTAATACTAAAATGGATGAAGTAGACATTAAATGCTAAGTGGTTAATGTGTTTTCCATATTGAACTTACAGCACGTAGCTTTGATACAGAAATTTGGATAACGTTATGATAGTAATTTATATAATTCTATGTGCAATCTTTATAGCCATTTTAGACAGTTCACTAGATTCTTAATTAGGGGATATGTCTAACTTAGAGAAGGTTTTCATAAATGTTAAAGCGAATAAGTAGGAATATCATGTTTTTTCTTTGAGTTGTGAAATTTCAGAATGAGAGAGACCTGTAATTTGAGCTATAACATCAATAGAGACACCGGCCTTGAGTGAGTTTTTTGCAACTTCGATTTTTTCTTCTTGTCTACCTTCTTGTCTACCTTTTTCTTGACCTAGTCTAAGACCCTCATCAAATTTTTGAGCAAAAGCAGCAATCTCATCCATTATACGTTTTTTCATTTGTTCATATGCTAGTAACTCTTCTTCTGACCAATTAAACTTATCCATCTCTTCATAAGCTCGTTTTATTATTACGTCACTACCAACTATCTTATCTAGATCCTCTTCCCTTGTTTCTCCTGCATAGCGAAAAAAGTAACACCATTTTTCTACTATATTTTCTAGTTGGTCTTCTTTTGTCTTTGTAAATTTTGGTAGTTCTATGAATACGAAGTAAAAATCCTTTAAGTCATGTTCAAAGCTATTTTGATCTAAAATGACATGATTAGATTTGTACTCATCCTTATCTGGAAAAATAATACAATCAGCAACAGCAATAAAGATAATTTCCTTGAGATTATGATAATTATCACCTTGATCAGCTTGACTTGAGTAGGCTTTAGCAGCATAATATTGAGCACGCTTTTCGAAGCCTTTGCTCTTAGTGAACTGCATTTCTATGATGTATCTTGAACCTTGAGAGTCCTTACAAAGAACATCAACAATACTCTGCTTTTTAGCGGCAATTTCAGGATCCAAAATGGTAGCTAAGAATTCAACATCGTGAATAGCAGCTAAGCCAGTGAAGCCCAAAATATCGTTCAAGAAATGAATAAGAATATCTTTATTCTTCTCGGTGCCAAATATTCTTTTAAATGCATAATCGTTGCGTGCGTCAAGAAACTTCGAAAGAGCCATGAGAAAGTAAGATAAAAAGCATTAATAATTATACACAATTGTGAAGAAATGTTCAACAATTTTGATTTATGTTAACCTGTATAATATTTATTTCTGTATGGCAAAGCATACTACTACTGTCTCTCTAAGATACCAAATAGCACAAAAAGTAAGAAACTGGAGGTTAAAGCGAGGATATACTCAAAGAGATTTAGCGGGAAAAATCGGAGTAACGTATCAAATAGTACTACAATATGAAAAAGGAACACGAAAAATTTCGATTGAAAAGTTATACGCTATAGCAAAGGTGTTATCAATTAGTATTACGGATCTGATTCCTGTATCAAATGAAAAAATCCGCCTTGAAGACGAGGAAGAGGAAATATTAAATCTAGTAAGAAAATATAAAACGATTAATGATCAAGAGTTGCGCAAGGTGTTTTACTTGCTAACAAAATTTACCCGAGTTGGTGAGAAAAGTAGTAAAAAAGCAGAGAAAGTAAAAATTGCAAAGGGCCTGGTTAAAGCAGGGATTTCTGTTGATATTGTTTCGCAGGCAATTGGCCTCTCTGCTGATGAATGTGTTGAAGAAAAAGTTGGTTCTATCTACTGCCAAATGGGAAAAAAGATAAAGGAGTGGAGGGCAGTACGGGAGTATACTCAAAAGGATTTGGCTGAGAAAATGGATACAACACGTGATGAAATAAGCAACTATGAGCAAGGACGTGTGGCCATTCCACTGGAAAAATTATATGCAATAGCAGAAACATTATCAATTAGCATTACAGATCTGCTCATAGAGGAAGATGAGATAGTAGAAAGTGAGCTACCTGATTTAATAAAAGAATACAAAAAAATTGAGAGTCAAGAATTACGCTATGCGCTAATAAAATCTCTGTTTGAAAGCATACAAATTTGCGAGGAAAAAGTGAAAAGAGCAGAAAAGATGAAAATTGCAAAGGATTTAGTGAAAGGAGGAATTTCTACCGATATTATTTTGCAAATAACAGGCCTCTCTTTAGGCGAAATTCAACAGATTTAAAATAAAAAATCAGTATATATATTAATATCTTTACTCTTAGATGAAAAAATAAGTAAAAAAGATTGAGAAATTGATTTGACTTCACTCGAAAGCTATGGCTCTATGCCAATGCTGATAAAAACAGCAGTAAATATCTAAAAAAAGTTTGTTGTTAGTGAAGGGTAAATTATATGAATAAAAGTAAAGAAGAAATCGAATTCAGAATATTAGAAAGCAAAGGCAAAGCACTACTTGATCGTGAAATAATGGAAACGTTTTTAAGTGCAGTACATGAAAGGCCACAAGCTCAAGAAATTGCTAAAAATCTGGTGAATAGCTATACGGGAGTAGGAAGGATTTTAGGTAGAGAAATGGATGACCTGAAAGTTATAGAAGGAGTAACTGATTCTGCAGTAGCAATGATTATGTGCGTTAAGGAAACACTAGAAAGGGTACTGAGAGAAAAGCTCAAGGGAGAACCAATCATGGACTTACAAGGGCTAGTAGAATACTTGAACGTAAGTATAGGTCATGCAGAGAGGGAATGTGTAAAAATACTGTACTTGAATAAAAGGCGCCAACTAATCGGAGAAGAATCCTATATTGGTGAAATGGAAAAAGCACCAGTGTACATAAAGGAAATTATAAGAAAAGCATTAATAAAGAATGCAACATTAGTAATAATGTCACACAATCATCCTGGGGGACGCTTAGAACCATCAGAAGAAGATCAAGAAGTAACGAAGAGCTTAGCAGCAGCATGTAGTACTGTAAGCGTAAAATTGTTTGACCATATTATCATCACAAGTGGAGGCTATTTCAGCTTTCGAGAAAACGGATTGTTATAGCAGAAAATATTTGCAAATCTACTCACTATAATTTATAATGAGTAATAGAATGTATAATAATAAAGTTTATTGTACGCTTAAAAAGTATTTTTAATAGTGAGGATAATATGGGTAATAAAATAATTGTACCTTTTGATGATAAGAAAGGAGGTACTTATCAATTAAACGTTGATCTTGATAAATTATCAGAAGGTGAGATGTTAAATGCTATTATAGGAATTGGTCGTGTTAACCAGCAGTCCACCTTTGTAAGCAAAACCAATAAGGCTAAAAAACCTGGAGAAGTGCCCTTCCCTAATAGAGACGTTCAAATCAACTACGGAAAGGGACTTGATTACATATATGGCACAAAACCTATAAGTGATCAAGAAGATAAAAATCCATTTACCTCTGCCTTGCAAAAAATAAAGCCAAGTATAAGCGAAAGCGAAAAATTGAGCTGGTTTAAAAGTGCTGTGGTAAGAGCAAAAAGTTTAAAAGAGATGAATAAAGTTATAGATGAAGTAATAGATGATGGAGCAAGGCTAAATGCATGTAATGATGGGGAATGGAGTTTCGCAGAGTATGTAGTATTAGGTACACATTTTCATAAATTTGATAAGGTTGATCGTAAAAAGGTAATACGTAAATTAATGTTAAGCGGTGCAGAGTTTCATGATACTCTACTACAGAATAAACTGATAGGTGAAATCTATAATGAGCTACAACCAGAAATTCAGCCACAGATAGATAAGCAACTAGAAGAACTAGGAAAAGCTGGTGAAAGTGCTGTTCAGGAAGGAGCATTAATAGGTATCGAAATAGATAACAAAATGCTTTTCATGGAATTTTCTGAAGATAGCAAGGTAGAAGTAGCCAAAATACTGGAAGGTATGGATCAAAACAGAAAGTTAGGAAGTAATATTTTAAAAATTGGCAATGATGCAGTTGAGGTTAGAAGGGAGCAAGGAGGTGCAAGAAATTACGTTGATGTATCAGATGGTAGCTCTGTTGTGTTAGAATTTCCTACAAGCATTGGTAAGCTAAATGTTATATTGTACCACGATGTAAAAAAATATGATCAAGTACAAGTCAGAGTAGAAAACAAGGAAATGTGGGCTGAATTACAACAAATAGGGGAAGAAATTGGAAAAAATTGCCTTTTCGGGGGAGTAAAACTTAAAGAAGCAGTAGAGAAAGGTAGTTTCACTAGATGTGGCATATGGAGTGAAAAGCAGAAGGAAGTAAGTGAAAAATTGTTTTCATGGGCAGACAAAGTACGTGAAAATAGTAAAGAAACTTGTAGGGCACTTTAATTCATCTACAACCAATTTAAAGGTTCCAGAGTCTAGCTATTATATCTGGAGCCTTTGAGCTATAATAGAAAATATTATATGCAAGGTTCTTTTTGTGGAAAGAAGTTTAGACTATGAAGTAGGGCAAAAAGTAAAAAATTGGAGGTTAGAGCGAGGGTACACTCAGAAAGATTTAGCAGAGAAACTTGGTGTAAAGTACTGGGTAATACTTCAATATGAAAAAGGGAACCGTAGAATTTCAATCGAAAGGTTGTACGCTATAGCAGGTGCATTGTCAGTAAGTATTACCGATCTCATTACTGCATCAAAGGAGAAAATCGGCTTTAAAAATGAGGAAGGAGAAATATTAAATCTAGTAAGAGAATATAAAAAGATTAATGATCAGGAGTTACGTAAGATGTTTTGTTTATTAACTAAATTTGTCAAAGTTAGTGAAAAAAGTAGTAAAAAATCAGAAAAAATAAAAATTGCAAAGGGTTTGGTTAAAGCAGGAGTTTCTGTTGATATTGTTGCAAAAACAATTGGTCTGCCTGCTGATGAATGTATTGAAGAAAAAGTTGGTTCTATATACTGCCAAATAGGAAAAAAGATAAAAGAATGGAGGCTAGTGAGAGAGTATACTCAAAAGGATTTAGCAGAGAAAATGAATACAACACGTGACGAAATAAGCAACTATGAACAAGGAAGGACTGCTGTTCCACTTGATAAATTATATGAAATGGCAGAAGCGTTATCGATTAATATTACAGATCTACTAATAGAGAAAGATGAAGGTAGTACAGTGGAAAATGAGCTGCTTGATTTGATTAAAGAATACAAAGAAATTGAGAGCCAAGAACTACGGCATGCACTAATAAAGTCTTTGTTTGAAGGGATACGGATTTGTGAAGAAAAAGTGAGAAAAGCGGAAAGGATCAAAGTTGCAAAGAATTTAGTAAAAGGGGGAATTTCTATTGATATTATTTTGCAAGCGGTAGGTTTACCTGTTGATATAGTTTTAGATGGGTAGCTCATGAAAAAATTATAGCAATAAAGTTTTTTTCTTAAATGGAGGTATATGTGTTTGTTTCTGCAAGCAATGTTAGTTATGGAATAGGGCAAAAAATAGAAAATAGTAGGTTAATGCGAGGTCATACTCAAATAGGATTAGCAGGTCAAGTAGGTTTAACATACCAAGAAGTGAACAGCTATGAGAATGGTTATACTCCTATTCCAATTGGAGTACTATATATAATAGCAAGAGTATTATCAGTTAATGCTGTAGATCTATTACCTAAACCAATAACAGTAAGAGAGTATAAAGATGAAGACGAAGAAATACTCTATCTAACGAAAATATACGAGAATCAAAAGTTAGGCAAAATAGTACCTTCATTAGTCAGGTTTGTTCATATTAGCGAAAAAATTAATCAAGAAGAGGCAAGGTTGGAAATAGCAAAAAATCTAGTGAAAGAAGGAGTTTCTACTGATGTTATTTCCCAGGCAACGGGTTTATCTATTTACGAGTATGATAGTACAGAGAGAGAAATCTGCACTGATTCTATATATTACAGAATAGGACAAAGAATAAGAGAATGGAGATTGATAAGGAGATACACTCAAAAAGATTTGGCTGATAAAGTTGGTTTAACACTCAAGGAAATACACGACTATGAAAGAGGGCATACTGCTATAACATTTGATAAATTATATGAAATATCAGATGCATTATCAGTGAATATTAAAGTTCTGCTACCTAAAACAAGAGAAAGCAAAAAGCTATTGAGTTTAATGGATGAGTACGGAGAACAAGAATCATTAGATGCGTTAGTCAAATCTCTATCTGAAGATATGAAAAGTGGCAAGGAAAAAGTTAAAAAAACAGAAAGGATCAAGGTTGCAAAAAATCTAGCAAAGGCAGGTGTTGCTATTGATATTATTGTGCGAGCAAGTGGCCTAACTACTGATGAGTGTGAAAATTGAATTGTGTTAAAGACGGTACTAAGAAATATTATATTAAGATATAAGTAAAAATAGTTATATATTTAATATTTCTATACAGAATTTGTTTATCACTTTTTGATTGTCCTCTATCATTGCCTTTGCCTCCTGTTGAAGAAATTTGATATTTTTTGATGTAATGTTATCCATCTCAGTCGATGCTACTTTCAATTCCGATTGTATTCTTATATATTTATCGTCTATTACTTGTTCTAGTTGATAATCAACGCAATCCAATCCAGAGGCAAACATCACATTCAGTAGTGGCTTGACCCACCCTATTTTGCCAAATTTCCTTGAGTTAGCATACTTTATACTTCTATCTGTTCCACCAGTGCCTATTGATAGCAGTATAATCTCATCATTTGGAAATAACCTCTTAGCACTTGCATATGCACAAGCCGCTGGATTATTAGCAAACACTCCGCCATCTATCAACACTCTCTCTGTTTGGCTAATTTTTAGACGTTTTGGTGTAAAGTACGTTGGGGCAGCTGTTGTAGCTCTGAGTGCATCTTTCAACTTAATGTTTTCTTCTTTCCAACTTTTGAAGAAAAACTCACAACTATTGTGAATGTCATAACTGGTGAGTAGTAGATTACTCGCAACATCGGCCATAGTACTTTCACCAAAGTATTTGTTGAGAATAAATTCCATATTTCTATACGAGTACTGAGAACCACTCAGCCAAGAAGCAATTGATTTTCTCCAAAATGATGATTGAAAGATATATGCTCCATACTCTTGGTAAAGTTCAACCAAATCATTGGCAGAGTATTGAAGTTTATTGCTTTTACAAAGTCCAGCAACAATAATCCCACCGGTTGAGGTGCCTGCCATTAAATCAAAAATCTGGGAAATTGGCTTTTTTGTCCTAGATTCAATTTCTGCAAGAATAATGGCAGGTATTATCCCTCTAATGCCACCTCCATCTACAGATAAAATGTACTTTGTCACTGTAAAATTTATTTGTGTTTGTGAATAGCTTCAAGTTCGTTGACTTCTTCAGTGAGGTTTTTCACTCTCTCTTCAAGTCGATAGACTATTTCGATTAGTTCTTGGTTTTTTTCTATAAATTTATCATGGATGTGTACACGTAAGTCAAGTTTTGCCAACCACCATATGAATCCTACAGTCTGTAGAACTATTGTTATTATTACCGCTATTGGGATTTTTTGCTTTTTCATGTGAAAATATTAACTTGTTATGGATAGTTTTGGAAATTTATATGCAGATTATAGAAAACTTACAGCTTTAGTGATTACTTTTTGTTGATTCGTATTGATCTTCTGCTTTAGCAAGTAGCTTTATGATTTCCTTGTAAGGTTTATCTTTATTGTGCCTTGACCTTAATACAGCTACATCTCTTGGATTTTTTCCATCTGTGTCTCTAATGGTAGGGTCTGCACCTTTGTCTAATAAAAATCTAATTATCTCCAATTTGCTTTCATATGTAGCTGCATGTAAAGGTGTCCATCTTTCATATTTTGTAGCATTTATATCAACTCCTTTTTCTACTAGGAATTTTACAACCTCTGCACATCCCTCTTCTGCAGCATAATGTAGTGCTGTTAATTTAGGGATCTGCACATTAATATCTAATAGATTTTCTACTAAGAATTTTACAGTCTCTAAGTTACAATTTTGAGAAGCAATGCGTAACATCGTTTTATAATTATCTGCAGCTCTTGCCTTCATGTAGGAATAGGTAGCAATAATACATACTATTACTGTTATAAGCCACCAAAAATGCAGCTTGTTTTTTGTATCTTGACCCAATTTATCCATATTCAACATCTTTTTAATATTAAATAGATCATTTACTCATTTTTTATTAACATTACTTACTCAAAGATGCTGACAACATAGTAAGGTAACCTGAGCTATTTAAAGTATGCTCCGCTCTGTTAACTATCCATTCACCATCTACTGCTTGATTAAAAGCTATAAGATTAAGTTTAGCTTCTGCAAATAACTCTGGATTACCAGGTATAGTGATATCCAATACTGCATTATTTCGCTTTAGTTGTTTTAACTTAGCATTTGCTGCACTTAGTGCTGATTCTGCATTTGAGTACATTTCTAACATAATATAACTTGGCTCGCCGCTACCAACTGTTTCTTTAATAGTTTCACCCTTTTCATAGCTATGCCACTTTGCCACTACTGAATTATACTTATCACGTACGGTAAAATGCACTTTCCAGTTAATTGTATCTTGAGGTCTAATAGTCGTTGTTCCTAAAGCTTTTCCTGTGGCTGATTTTGCCATATTCTTTGAAATAAACAATATATACCCACCAGCTAATTTTGCCATTGCTTCACGCTCTGTTGCGATCTTTGTTAACAGACTTATATCACTTTCATCTGCCTGATTAATATGGGGTATCAATACATTCTTAAATTCCTCAGCGACTTTGTATCCATATCCATGTTTTTGGGCTATTTCTTTTACTAAGTTTTCTATGGTAATTTGGCGCCATTCTTTTGATACTTTTGCCTTCAAAGATATTCTTAAATTTGTTGCATGAGCTTTGATTAGTAGAGTCTTAGGTGGACCCTGTATAGTCACTTCGTTGACTGTATATATACCCATTGGAAAGATTCCAAATTCCTTATAACCTAGTGCTATGTTCAATTCATTCGGAATATCTATGTCTTCATCCCTGTAATCAACACACACTTCAACTACATCATCTATTATTCCTGATTCATCTGTAAGGTGCAATGATATAACTCTATCTTTAATTGATTCACATTTATCTATTATAAAATCTGGCTGCATTTATTCCCAGACCTTTAATTTTGACTTTTGTACTGTTTTCTTAATAGTAGGAAGCTTTATCTTTAATCCTGCAGGCAAAAAGCTTCCGTATTCTGCCAAACCTAAGTTCTCTGCTAGTACTAATTCCACTACTCCATCAGTAAATCCGTAATGTTTCCAGCAAATCAGATCTAACATCTCATTTTCTTTACTCACATAGTATACAGTCATCTATAGCTTTTTAAACTCAAACTAAATTCAACTTTTCTTGGTAGTCCATTAGGTAAAAAATACATCTGCTTTTCTTCTAACCTAGTAATTACGAATTGTCCTAAAATATTACCTAAACTATCTACTAAAATATGTGGTTTTTCAGCTTCTTTCACACTCTTTAATTGATTTAGCCCGTTGAGATTATGCAGATAAATCATTCCTTCTAAATCTATATTTTCTACACCTTGACCGATATTTTGTAATAGTGGCATATTTTCAATACACTCAATCGTGCTCCAACGATTTTCTCTGCTATACTTTAAACTTGTGGGAGCAAACTTATACGGACCAAGAGATAGCATCAATAAAATGTCTCTACCGTATCAAATAAAACATCACGTGACTTTTCTCTTATCCTTTTTATTACTTCATCTGCAAGACTACGTACATCTTGGTTAGGTTCTGCTTTAATGCTGATAGTGTAATTATTAGTAATGTTCTGAGTTTTATTTTGTTCTTTATTTTCAAATTTACTCCTTGCAAAGTCAGCAAGTATCTTAGAGGTTGTCCGGAAACAAGTAAAAGGCTATAATATCTGAAATTTTAGTACGGGGTAAAGATGAGAAAAAAGTATCCAACAGATCTAAGCGAAAGGGAATGGGCAAGAATAGAAAAACACTTCAGAGTATCATACAAGAAAGGAGGAAGGCCGCCAAAGTATAGCAAAAGAGAAATATTAGAAGCAATTTTCTATGTATTGCGTACAGGGTGTCAATGGCGGTATTTACCAAATGATTTTCCGCTATGGAAGACTGTGTATGAGCAGTTCAGGCAATGGAAGAAGCAGGGAATTTTTGAGAAAATGAATTATGAAATATAGTAGAAGAAAAATAGGAAGGAATGAGCAGCCGAGTGCCTGTATAGTAGATAGTCAATCTGTAAAGACTACAGAAAAGGGGGGATCAAAGGCTATGATGGAAGTAAAAAAGTAAAGGGTAGAAAAAGGCATATAATTACAGACACTCAGGGTTTTATACTAGGTTGTTACGTAGGCGCTGCTAACGAAAATGATAGAGATGGTATTAAAATAGCATTAAACAATATGAGAACAAAATATACTAAAGTTAAAAAAATGTGGGCTGACATGGGATACCAAGGAAGAAATTTAAAGAATCACATAAAGGAAGAATATGACATAGATATTGAAATTGTTAAAAGGCCTCCATGTAGATTTTGGGTGCACAAAGATACGCCACCTGAGCTACTACCAACAAGAGAACAAGGGTTTAAAGTACAGCCAAGAAGATGGGTTGTAGAAAGGACTTTTGCTTGGGTTAATAGGAATAGAAGGCTATCGAAGGAGTATGATTTACTCACAACATCCACTGAGAATTTCATATACCTAGCTATGAGTAGGGTTATGTTAAAGAGGGAATATGCTTGAATTTACTTGTTTCCGGACAACCTCTTATCGTTTTCTGTGGACTTTTTCTCTTCGATAAGGCTTTTGACTCTAAAGATATTCTTATTTCTCTTGGAAAATTCTTTAATTATACTGTTACCTAACAAAGGATTTCCACTGTTGAAAATGTTGCTCTTTAAGGGAGTATGGACTGCTTTTACTTCAGTAACAATACTTTTCTTTTTTTTAAGCTCTTTCAATGTGCTATTCCCCAATACTTTTCCAAATACACTTTCCCCTATCCATGAAAAAGCTTCTCCTATAGGTTTAATGAGTGATTTTATGTACTCCAAAAAGTTAGAGAAAAAGTCTTTTACCTTTTGCCAGTTAGTTATAACAAGTGCTGCACCAGTAGCAAGACTTGCTATTAAAAGTCCTATAGGGTTACTCATTATAGCGAGTGTTACTGCTCTTAGTCCTGTTACTACTGCAGGAAAAACTGTAGCTGATAAAAATGAAAATACTCCAAGTAGGTTTGCTTTCAGACTAAAAATCGTACTTCCTAGCAATGTAAATCCGTATCCTAGTCCCACTGCTACAATTTTTAAACTTATCAAGGCTGCTACAGTACCCATGATTGCTTTGGTTAAAGTTGGATATTTTTCTGCAAATAACGCTATGCTTCTAGTTTTTTCTTGTAAAAATTCAGCTATAGATTTTAAAGTAGGCAGCATCACTGAACCCAGGTTCATACCAACTTCAGCTATTGCGTTGCGAAGAAGTCGTAATTTACTGGCTGTGGTGTCTACACGGTTTTGAAATTCTTTCTGCAACGAGCTCTTGTACTCTTCTGTGTCAGATAGTAACCTTATAGCATCTTCGTATTTGTTAAAACTTCCAGCTAATAATGCAATATCATCTTGATATTCCTGACCGAAAAGTTTCATAAGGATTGTAGAACGTTCCTGGTTATCCATTTTCTTTAGAGCTTGAAAAAAGTAGAGTAATGCTTCTTCGCCGTTTTCGCTTATTCTTTGTACTATTTCTTCTGCAGTTATGCCCATTTGCTCTAATGCTGCTTTAAAATCCCCTCCTTGTTCTTCAGCAGTCTGAAGTTTACTAAGTAGAGCATTTATAGCAGTTGCAGCTTTTGCTGGTTGTTTACCTAAACTAACGAAGGCATTTACTAAACTACTTGTTTCCTTGATGTCAAGACCAAATTGTTTTGCAGTACCACCAACTATTGCTAGAGCTTCAACCATATCTTTTGCTTTGGCAGCAGTGTTATCTGATAAGTGATTGATTACATTACCAACGTATTCCATTTTACTAACATCAATTCCATAAACGTTAGAGAGTTTAGCTATAGAATCACCTGCTTGCTCTGCAGACATATCAAATGCTGTAGACATTTTTGCCACTGTTTCTGTAAACATAAAAAGATCTTCTTTCTTGATACCAAGTTGACCACCACTTGCAGCTATTTGTGCCAGTTCTGCGGCTGATAATGGTATAGTACGTGACATCTCTTTTAACTTCTTTGCAAATTTAGTTGCTTCATCCGTTCCTTTTTTAAAATCTACCACTTTTGTAACATCAGCCATAGCACTTTCAAAGTCAATTGCAACTTTAACTGGAGCTGCAAGCGTTAGCCCTAGCCCAATAGTCTCTATAATTTGTGACTTAAAATGTGCTTTGCTTGCTAAAAAACTTTGGTGACTACGTATTGCAGATCCAAGCTTACCATACTTACCTTTTAATACTTCAATAGAAGAGCCAAGTTTATGTTGGTCACTTACTAAGTACTTAATATTTCTTCCACTTTTTCTTACTTCTTCATTGAATGAATGCAAGGCATCTCTCTTTTTCAAATATGCTTCTTTTGCTTTTGTTGCAGAAAACTTAGCTTTATCAAACTCAGCTTTTAAAGTTTTGCTTGGTTTCTCTATTGCTTTCATTTGTTTAGCTAAAGATTTTACCTGATCCTCAAAACCTTTCCATGACCTTCTGCTAGTTAAAACATCACTACCCAACTGCTTAAACTTTGATACTGATTTTAAAGATGAGTCAAGCTTTCTCATATTCTCACCAAGACGGGTAAGTTGACTACTACTTCCCTTTATTACAGTATTAAAACTGCCATCAAGTACCGCACCTATTTTTATCGATAATACTGACATTTGAACTTCCTAGCTAATTTGCTCCATAAAATAAACTCACTAATCTCCATATCAAGAATGTGCTCAACTCCACCGCCTATGATAGAGCCAAGCACTAGTATTTCTAATCTCAAGTTTTTTGGATAATTGGTGAAAAAAAATCCTTTAATACCTCTTGCACTTTCACATAATCAGCAATATCTAACTCTTCAATCGCTTCTTTTGCAACTGATGTCAAATTGGCAGTCAAAGTTACTTCCTTACTTAGATCACTACCATTAAGGCGTTCTATTGCTAAATAATCCCTTACTTTTGGACGTCTGACAGTAAGCTCTGAGACAGAAATACCATCAACTTCTATTGGGTTATTAAGTGTTATAGTTTCCATAAAATTCTCCTAAAAAATAAAATATTTTTACACTTTTAAAGTTATTTTAATATACTTCTCCTTAAAAAATAAAATTTCAAATAAGTTTTCATATTCCTAAAACTGTTTGTAGCAAGGCCATTTGATCAACACCGTTAATCTTACGGATCATATTCTCAGCGTCGATTTCTATTAATTCATTACCACCTATAGTAAGTTTATAATAATGGGCAGCTACAGTGCACTTCAGCATTGCTTTCTCAGCAGGTTTCCAATTACCAAAATCAAATTCTTTGAATATGCCTCTGAGATTGATTACTACAGCTTCAATATCGTTACTACCACTCCCTTGCATTCCACCACGGAGCGTCAAAGCTACTGAATTCCCATTTATCAGCCCAAATAGCCTAAAAAGTTCTGTATCGTATTCAGCAAAAGTAAAGTCTGCTTCAAGCTTTTCCATGCCCATATCAATATTTATTGGAATATCCATACCACCAGCTCTGTATTCCTCTGTTTTTATGGTAAGTTTTGGCAAGGTTATTTCATCTATTTTTCCTGCATAACCACGACCATCAACAAATACATTAAAATTCTTTAAAATCTTTGGTAGCATCTTTCTTCCCTTAATAAAATTTACGATATTTTACTATTCACCAACCGTGAACGAAAAGTAATCTGCTCAGCCGGATATGGTGGTGTAAACTCAAAGTCAAAGTATACTTTTCCACTTGCAATGTTTGTTGGTGTATTGAGTTCTGGAGTTGCGTAACATTTTCCACTGATAATTGCTCCTTGTGCTTTTAAACTTGCTAGATAAGAATTCACCCCCTCAATCACATCATCTATGTAAGTTTTGGTAATATTGCAATCAACTGCCCATAAATGAGCTCGAAGTAGACTGTCGTTAATTAAATCTGCAGTACGCCTCACTGATAGAAAAGCCCATTTCGAATCGCTTGAACATGTTCTATTTCCCCAAAGCCTATAGCCATTTTGATGAATTATCGTTGTTACTTCATTTTCATTCAAGTGGTTTGCTCTACAATTTGTATTACCGAGCGTAAAATCAATAGGCCTGCTTGTTCCAACAATGCCATTTATCTCTTTATTTGAAGGTGAATGCCAGAAGCCTTACTCGCTGTCTATCTTAGCTATTAAACCAGCTACAAATGGACTCGATGGCAAGATTTCTTCTTTTCCTTCAATAAATACCTTAACCCAAGGA
Organism: Wolbachia endosymbiont (group A) of Nomada flava; assembly: GCF_964027055.1. Lineage (NCBI taxonomy): Bacteria > Pseudomonadati > Pseudomonadota > Alphaproteobacteria > Rickettsiales > Anaplasmataceae > Wolbachia > Wolbachia endosymbiont (group A) of Nomada flava. The sequence goes on from NZ_OZ034725.1 coordinate 950,898, forward strand.
TCAACTACGTAAACTCTTGAGCTGCCTACACTTTTTCTCCATTTTATTGCTTCTTCATCATTAGTATTTGGTCCATCTGCAACAATAATTGCTCTTAATTTTTTTGCTATGGAAATTAAAGCACTCACTACTGAATTTACTCCATCTATTTCAGGTAACTGATGAGTAAACTGAGGTGCAATTAATATTCTTGGAGCAACATGAACTATACTTTCACTACTGAGGAATGCTTGAATCCCTTGATACTCTCCAGTCTCTTTATCAACACCGCCAATTATATTTTTCAGCGTCTCTTCTTCTTTTAATTTTGGATCACTTTCTTTAACTCGAATAACTACTACTGTTGCACCGATTTGGGAAAATATTCCATTTACTGCAGAAGGTAAACTGCCACTCTTTCCGAGCTTTGCTGCTTCCTTTAAGCTTCCTGCAATTAACACTGGTTTATTTAGCGGAAATTTTTGCTCATCAGCTTCAGGTGCAGTACCAATTATACCTATCACTGATGATTTAGCTGTGCGTACTGTTCTTGCTCCTGAGGTTACCTCAATAACATTTACGCCATGTAAAAATTCTTCAGCCATTTCTTTGTATTTTTTTCCTGAAATCATCGAGCAAAGTCTGTAGCTCATTTTCACTCTTGGCTTCTTCAATCTTTCTCTTGGCTAAATCTTCAAGCTCTTCACATTTCATTATTTCTTTTACTGCTTTTTTCACTTTTTCCTCAATTATTCTTGCCATTTCAATAACCGTAATACCACGGACTTTTGCTAAAGGCTCTATAATTTCTGTATCCCTGTCATTTGTAGATTCTGGTGCTGCTAAGATGTTCGCTGCGGCTTTCTCTTGTATTTGATACGATTTAGATTTTTGATGAGATACTCCTGTGTATTGGTTAGTATAGTTATCATAATAAGCACGAAGATTAGAAAGTGCAGAAAACTTCGCATTTTGCAGTAATTCCAATTCAATATCTTCTTGGTTTCGCTGAGCAATTTTGCCTCCCTCTGTTAAACAATAACTTTTTTGCCAATCAAAATCTTCTGGTGCTTCATACCAATCATTTCCAGTTGGCTTGCTTTCAAGTGTTGTTGTTTCAATCTGCTTGTGGTTTTCAAAACGTATGTAAATGCTCACAGTTTTTCTCCCTCCCTATTTGATTTACTGCCAAATCTCACATGTGCTAGATAACCCTGGACATTGCCAAGCTTTTAGCGTTCTCTCCACATCTACTTCAAGCCCTGTGGTCAGAAAATTGCTACGTATGTTATAAATCCCCCACTGAATAAATTGACCATAGTTGTGTACATAATTTGATGCAAGCATACCTTGACTAACTTGTGTTCTGGAATACAGATAAGATGATGTGTAAAGTAATATTGCAACTGTTTTTCCTGCTGGAATCTCCACATTACCAGATCCAGCTAATTTGCTATCAGAACTCGTGTATTGGTAAACATTTTTCCATATTATTCTTGAAATTCTTGATTTATTAGAATTGGTATTATCTGATGTTCCCACAAATAATCCTGCACCTCCATACTCCGTACTCGAATACGATGATCCAACAAATTCTATTGCTTTATTTATGTTCACATTGGTTGTATTTTTTACAAATACTACTCCAAGTGCAGCATATGGGTAATAGTATATCTCATCATAACTACCCGAAAAGCTTTTTGTGCATAACTCTCCGTAAATAAATGTTCCCTTGCTTCCCTCTATAAAACTTAGTTGTCTTGGCCGATAAAAACTAACGTAATCTGTATTGTACGTATGGCTACCTGCTAGTAGTTGTAACATATAGTCAGTTTTTGTTATATCACTACTCCACTTTCCAAGCTCTGTCGTAAAAGTTCCGTGGCCAAAATAATTATTTTTTCTGCCAAGTACACCAAATAAGAAAGGTAATGACCCTGGTTCAACCATGTTGCGCTTTCTTATTTCATTTATAAGAGACGCTTTTAACTGTTCATCCCGAGTTTTTACCTCATTTATCAGGGATGTTTTTAATTGGTTATCACGAGTTTCTATTTCCCTAATAATTGATGAGCCAGTGGTAACAGCACGAAAATCTTCTACTAAACCTTTAAGACCATCTTTATGACTGTTACTAATACTATTTATTGCTGCAATATTTGCATTCTTTCTCGTATCAAGTAGCGATAAATTTGTTGTTCCTTTTTCATCAATTCTCTTTAATAACTGCTTCTCTGATTCAGAGATCACTGCTAAAGAACTAGCTTTTTTATTATCCAGATCAGTTAAGTGTTTTTTTGTACTATCAAGAAGTTCTTTTAGCTTACCATCAGTCATCTGTACAATTTCAGAAACTGCACTTTTGTCGACTATTGATTCCAATGCTTTAGCAAGATATGCTAATTGATCTGGAGTACTGTTTTCTGCTAAATCCTTAAGTCTTTTTTGTAGTGCATCAATTATTCCTTTTACTTCAGTCATCTGCACAACGTTGGAAATAGCTTTTTTATCTGCTATCAATTCCAGCGATTTTGCAAGATATGCCAGTTGATCAGGTGTGCTATTTGCTGCTAAATCCTTTATCCTTTGGTATATTGCTTCTTTCATTTCCAAAAATTTAAAAAAGTCTCAAAATTAAACCGCTCAAAATTACTCTTAAGTTGATTATGCTCATCTTCTCTTTCGGTAATATCTTCATCTATTTTCTCAATTGTGGTACGGATACGAACAACATCCTGCACAGCAATATTTTCTGGATGTGGTAGTGTATATCCTCGTTTGCTTTGGTCATTTGGCATTGATTCAAGTAATAATCACTCGCAAATTTTTGACTTTAGGACGATAGACAACTGTTCCACTTAAAACCAATTTTATCCTTGTCTCATTGCCATTAAAGTTTGTCAGTATGTGGACTCTCTCTACCCAATTTTCTCCAATTGGTTTTCCTGATGTTAAATTTACTAATTGCCAATCCACATTTTTTTGCACATATGCTTTTACATCTGCAGTGCCAGGTATTAGCGCATCATATGTTATGGTGATCTTGGTGTTAGCTCCTGCTGTAATGCTTCTTGTAACATAATCCCCAGACTCTGAAAGATTGCCCATAACTAGCTGTAACCCAGGATATAGCACTGGACTTTTTTCTCGCCCTCCTTTTAGGCTTGCTTTTACCGTTAGCTCTCCAGATAATCTTTCACGCAGTGCAAATGGCAAATTATCAGACAAAAAGTTCTCTTTTCCCTCTTCATCTGTTAAGATAAATTCTACATTGGTATCAAATGCTACTTTTTCGACGTTCGTCAAAACAATTAAATCTGATACGTTATTTGCAGTAACTTTGCCCAGATCAATAACGTGAGAACTTTCGCTAAATTTTGCAGCTAGTAATCGAAACGTTAAATCTAAATTTTGATGTGGAGTCCACGTACTTGCATTGCTAGACGACAGTAATACTCCTACTTGATATGGCTGGCTTGTTACCCAACGGCTATTTACTGCATCATATTTGCCAAGTTCTGCTATTTTTACTGCAGTATCTGCATCATCAGTGAGTAGCACTATTGCATACTCCTCTCCTGCATGGCAAAACACTGGCGACCATTCTATACGTGTTGCTGTGCCATCTACTTTTATATCTTTCGGCTCAATATAGCTTTCAGCAATAACAGTCTGCGAGGGCATTCCCACTGCTGTTTCTCTAATCTGCACAACAACACGTTTTTTGCCGCTGTTTGTGAACCATAAATCTAGACCCCCTATGTGTCTGCTCTCATTTAAAGTAAATGTTTGTGCTAAAGGATCAACTCTTCTTGCTGCGATAACTCTTCTTCTCTCTTCTATGGTAATAGTTTTTTACCAGTGTACGTTGCTTCTCCATAGCTTCCTTTATCACCACAAAACTGTACTAATTTAGTACCTGCTGGAATATTTGCTGGGATTTTTATTTTTCCACTTATTTGTCCTTGATTTTCCACTTTTTTTCTTTTTATTTTTACATAGGTTGGATAATGATGCCGTCAAATTTTACTTCTTTAAGCCTTTCACCTAGCTCAAAACCTTCAATTTCAAAATCTTGTACTGCTTCTCTCATAAATTCAGCTTCGTATGAAGTACTTGACAGCAATTCTGTTGTTTCTTTAACATTAAATACTCTGGTTACTGGACTTTTCCAATTAGTGGTAACCTCTGTCCAGTGGTCAATGTTTTTATTTAGAGTAATTTGTGCCGGAACTGGATCAAAAGCTTGATATGGATTAATCTTTTCTCCTTTAGTCTGTAAAAGCTGCTCCAGTACCGGTTCAAGTTTATAAGGTAAAAGATAAGGTTCTCTACCTCTTTCAATATCAATGATTTCTACGTTTATCGGCAATATCAGCTCCCTATTTACTATTGCTGCAGATTGTGAAATTCCTTGATCACGCATATCATCATCAAAGAACGGATCTACAAATACTCCTTTTTTGGTAGTAGGTTCTCTTGAATTTGCATCACTGCGTAGACGTTCCTGTGCAACCAGCGCATAAAGATCATTTATTCCTTTTTTCATTGCTTCAAGCTCATTCATCGGTACAGCATGAATAGCATTATTCACTATTTTTACCCCTTCTTTTTCTCCGTTTTTCCATGTCTGATGAATGTAGCAGAGCAAAAGTTGTCCAGAAGGTGCTTGAGGCATCGATGGTTTCCAAGAGTGGGAAATTCCTTTTATTCTCCTTACCACTCCTTTGCTATCGATAGTAATTAAATCATAGCGTGGCATTTTCCAGGTATAATCAATCAAAACCAGACTATTATCAACTGCTCCTTTTACTTTACACCCTTCTTCACTTATATCTTCAGGGCTTACATGAGTGCGACAGCGATAGGTTATCAGGTAACTACTTCCAGGTGCTGGTTCTTTTCCTGGTAGTGACCAATCAACATTTCCTGCGTTTAGTTTGTAATCTATACTGTTTTCATAAATAACATTGCCTTGTTTAATTTGAATAATCTCAAGTACTGCAGAGTCAGGTATCGGATCAATAGCTCCAGAATATGAACCATGAGTAATGGTAATGGTTTTTTGAACAGTGATATCTACTTTTTTAATTTCACTGATTGGAAAATCATTAACTTTAAGTTCCATTACTCTTTGGCTATTTGGCTGAAAAGTGTGTGGTTCTGATTCAACTGATTTTATATTCGGATCTTCATCAAAAGAAACACGAATACTGTGAGGTAACTCAATCTCATAACCATCAACATGAGCTTTACCCTCATTAATCACGAATACTTGCTTTTTGCCCTCTTCTTCCTTTTGCAAAAACATTACTTCAAGGCCATTTACAACGTAGGAACCATTTGCCTCTTTGTCATAACGGGCAAGAGCTGTGGTTACTATATTTGCTTGTGGAGGTGGTGAATGTTCTATCAGCATCCCATTTTCAATGTTATAAATTGGATAAAATTCCCCATTTGTAGAGTTAACAGTAACACTCTCTGCTTGATTTGACAGTCAACTAAACAAGAATGTTACAGTTTATGAGAAAATTTTACCTACTGATTATAAATCACCGGAGTATGGGGATATTGTTCTAGAAGAAAATCCAAATGTTTGGGTTTATAATGATCAAATTTTAGATATCTAAACTTTTTTACCAAAATCCTTTACTGCTTAAATATTTCAGTTTTCAGTCTTGGCCAATTTTGTTCAGATTCTGCTCAGTCTACGAAGTCAGAATTTGTTAATAATTAAAAAAATACCAGATTTTCAATAGTTTAAGAGCATCTTTAGATTTTGAGACTGCAGTCTGAACAAGAAGGCAAGATGGTAGGAATATAGAGGACTTTGTTCGATTTTCAGTTTTCAAAATAACCCCTATTATTATATAATAATAATAAGTAGTATGACTTTAAAACATACTACTCTGTTCGTTTCCCTTTTACTTACAATAATAATAAGCTATGGATATGTGTGTGTGGCTAAAGCTCTCTTTCAAAGTTATCTGATAAAAGAAATGAAAGACAAATAAAAACAAATGGCCCGTAATTGCGTTTTAAGACGATTCTATGATCTGAGGATAGAAATACCCTGACCTAACTAACGCTTGTAACACCCTTTAAAAGGCAAATGAAAGGTACTCTTAATGATTTCATTGGTGCAAATAAACTTACGTGTAAGTTTAACGTCATTTTTATTCATTGTAAAGAAAAAATTTGTATGAAGGTTTTATTTAGGAAACTAACTTGATATTTTTCAGCTCATATGCACCTCTTTCAAGCTATCTGGCAAAAGAAATGAAAGATAAATGCTTAGAAGAAACAATATAAAGCAATTTTTACCTCTTCTTGATTTCTTTATTTTTATGAGATTTAGCCCTGAGCTTTTACACTTTTTTGATCAAGACTTTTCTTTTCTTCTATCAATTTATCAAAGTCTGATTTGTACGACTTATCCTGTGTTTTTCTAAATATCTCATATTCTTTTGTAGCTAAGGTAATTGCCACTTCATGAGAAACTTTGCCATAACTCTGCAATATATCTTGCTCATTAAATTTTAGAAATGCATCAAGTTTCTCTTTCCAATCCTTCATATACATTACTTTACCTCTAGCAGCTTGAAACTCTGCATAATCTATATACATATTTACTATCCTGTTTAGCTGAGCAATTTCATTTTTTGCTACTTGCGTGTCAGAAAAAAAGATTTTTCCCTTAGGTGCTTTACGCCAATTTGTTAAACCCATATTAGGTTTAGAGGTTGTCCACAAACCAAGGAATACGTAGTATATAAAGAAAGAATATTGAGGTAAGAGATGAGGAAAAAATATCCAACAGATTTAAGTAAAAGGGAATGGGCAAGAATAGAAAAACACTTCAGAGTATCGTACAAGAAAGGAGGAAGGCCACCAAAATACAGTAAGTGTGAGATAGTAAATGCAATTCTTTATATACTGCGCACAGGATGTCAATGGTGCTATTTACCACACGATTTTCCGCCGTGGAAGGCTGTGCATGAACAGTTTAGAAGATGGAAGAAGCAGGGAATTTTTGAGAAAATGAACTATGATATCACTAAATATAGTAGGTCAAAAATGGGAAGAAATGAGGAGCCGAGCGCATGCATAGTGGACAGTCAATCGGTAAAAACCACGGAAAAAGGGGGGTCAAAGGTTATGATGGTGCGAAAAAGGTAAAGGGGAGAAAAAGACATATAATCACAGATACTCAAGGATTTGTGCTTGGTTGCTATGTAGGAGCTGCAAGCGAAAATGACAGAGATGGGGTGAAGATGGCATTGGACGATATGAAGGAAAAATACAGCAATATTAAGAAAATGTGGGCTGATATGGGATACCAAGGAAAATATTTAAAGGATTACGTAAAGAGAGAATATGGGATAGATATTGAAATTGTCAAAAGGCCTCCATGTAGGTTTTGGGTGCATAAAGATACACCACTAGAACTATTGCCACAACGGGATCCTGGATTTTCAGTACAGCCGAGAAGGTGGGTGGTAGAGAGGACTTTTGCTTGGATCAATAGAAATAGAAGGCTATCAAAGGAGTACGATTTACTTACAACATCTACTGAAAGTTTCATATATCTGGCTATGAGTAAAGTTATGTTAAGTAGGGAATATGCTTGATTTACTGGTTTGTGGACAACCTCTAAGATTTCTTCTTTCATCTTGCGAAAGAATTCTCTTCCGTCTTCATGTGTAAGAAAACGTCTCCCTTTTTCTTTCATCCAATCTAGCATTTTTTCTTGGAAGCGAGCATAAACATTTTTTCTGTCAATATCATTAAATTGCTCGCCCAGCTCATTCTTAATGATCTCTGCTAGTTTTATCTCGTTAGGCTGATTTACTGCAAATACTAACTTATCAAAAAATTCTTTTATATTGTCTTCCAACCTACCTTCATTCATCATTCGTCCAAATTCACGTTGCCACGTCTGATTTCTTTCCAATTTCCTTTTTGAGTTCTGATCTGGCTTGTTTTGGAGTTTTTTTATCTCCTCTTCTAATTCTTCCATCGCTTCTTCTACAGCACTTTCAAATGCTGGTTGCACTACTGAAATCATGTTATTGTGAATATAAGAGAACTTATATCTAGTGCCACCATCTTTAAAAAAGACATCACTAGTGTCGATTACTTCAACTAAAATTTCTATTTCCTCGTTTGGTCCTAAAGTTTTTACCTTCAACTTCTTCACTGTGTTTCGTGCTGTGCTTTGATCCAGATCAAAATCGATATTAGTACAGATAATAAAATCTTTCAGGTTACCATCTGCAAAATCTTGATTATTTTTGATCTTTAGGTAAGAAACAAAATACTTTGCTAATCCAAACTCACCACTTTTATCTTTTGTAAGTAAGTTCCCTACTCCAATTTTCTTGTTATCTTCATCTTGTGTGTGTTTAGCCTGCAAAAAACGGTATACTTTCTTACTACCTTGGGTACATTCAAATACTAAATCATCGAACTTTCTGGCCTCTTCTATTTCTGTACCTAAGCGAAAAGAGTGCTGATAGAGCACTCCTCGATGCAAAAATAGCATCAATACCTTTAGCTGGTAGATATTACCGTGCATAACTAGTTACCTCATACAGGCTGCTATAAATTTGTTTGATCTAGAATTAAAGATTACCAAACACCTAAAATAATGCAATAGAGTCTTTATGTGTTGATAGAAAGGCCTTCGAGGGTAGGAATTGCCTGGCAAACTCTTAATTCTTGATTTAAAAAAGACTTTCCAAAGACTCCCCAAATCTAATATGTAATTGCTGTAGGCTGCATTTAGTAATATAATCTCATATTAAATAAGACGTTACTTAAGTTTATGCTAGATTCTCCGCTAATTTTGACAGCCATTCTTATATTTTTCATTTTTACGTTGTCATTCTTTTTTATAAGAAAGATATTTGGTTCCACAAACAAGAAGATAATAAAATCCTTTAGGAAAATTGTTCAGCAAATAAATGCATTAGAAACAGAAATGCAGAGCTTATCTGATGAGGAGCTTGCTGGTAAAACTGAAGAATTCAAACGAGAATTGAAAAATGGGAAAACGTTAAATGATCTTCTCGTACCTGCATTTGCAGTTGTGCGTGAAGCCTCTCGAAGGTTTCTTAACATGAGGCACTTTGATGTTCAACTGATTGGTGGAATGGTGCTCCACAATGGCATGATATCAGAAATGAAAACAGGAGAGGGAAAGACACTCGTTGCAACTTTAGCAGCATATCTAAATTCCTTAGAAGGGAAAGGCGTACATGTCGTAACTGTTAACGACTACCTTGCAAAACGAGACACAGAGTGGATGAGCAAATTATATAATTCTCTTGGGGTTTCTGTTGCGTTTATTACGAATAACTTGACAGACGAAGAGAGGAAAGAGGCTTACAGTGCAGATATCGTGTATTCCACAAATAACGAGCTTGCCTTTGATTACCTGCGAGACAATATGAAATTTTCTCAAGAAGACATGGTTCAGAGAGGCTTTCACTACGGAATAGTTGATGAAGTGGACTCAATACTCATTGATGAAGCTCGCACTCCGCTTATTATTTCTGGCCCGGTTGAGGAAAACAATCAGATATATAAGCATATCAATAAAATAGTAACTAAATTAGTTGACTCCGATTATGAAGTAGATGAAAAAGGTAGAACGGTATTCTTGACTGAAGATGGTATTTCACGAGTGGAGGAACTACTAAGGTCATACAATCTCATTCCTGAAAATTCCTCGCTCTATGATACTGACAGCATGATAATGACTCATTATATAGACCAAGCATTACGTGCATATAAGCTGTTTACTGCTGATAAAGATTATATAGTAAAGGATGGCAAGGTAGTGATTATTGATGAATTTACTGGGCGTATGATGGAGGGCAGGAGATATTCCGATGGTCTTCATCAGGCACTTGAAGCGAAGGAGAATCTTGAAATTCAGCATGAAAACCAAACTTTAGCATCGGTCACATTTCAGAATTACTTTCGTATGTACAATAAACTTTCCGGAATGACGGGAACAGCAGCAACAGAGGCAGAAGAGTTTCGTGATATATACAGATTAAATGTAGTAAAAATTCCAACCAATGTACCTGTAAAAAGAGTTGATATTGATGATGAAATTTACGGTACAGAAAAGGAAAAATTTAATGCTGTGTTGAAGTTTATAGAAGAATGCTACAAACGCCTTCAACCGGTCCTTGTTGGCACGGTGAGCATCGAAAACTCTGAGAAGCTTTCTGCGCTTTTGCAAAGCCATTCTCTTAAGCATTCAGTATTGAATGCTCGTTATCATGAACAAGAGGCGTACATAATAGCGCAAGCTGGAGTGCCAGGTAGTATCACTATAGCAACTAACATGGCAGGACGTGGAACTGATATTCAGCTTGGTGGAAATGCTGAAATGATTGCAAAGGTGGAGCTAAAGAAGATAAAAAATGCTGATGAAAGAGAAAAAAAATACCAAGAAATAGTTGAAAGAGTAAAAAAAGATAAGGAAATTGCTATAAAAGCTGGTGGTTTATGTGTGGTTGGAACCGAAAGACATGAAAGCAGGAGAATAGATGATCAATTACGCGGCCGTTCTGGTCGTCAGGGGGATCCTGGACTTTCTAAGTTCTTTTTATCGCTCGAAGATGACCTAATGAGAATATTTGGTTCTGATAGAATGAGAAGCTTTTTACAAAAAGTAGGGTTAAAGAATAACGAAGCTATTCATCATCCATGGATCAATAAGGCACTCGAGAAAGCGCAAAAGAAAGTTGAAGCTAGAAACTATGACGTGCGGAAATCTCTACTTAAGTTTGATGACGTAATCAATAACCAACGTAAAGTTATTTTTAAGCAGAGAAACAATATCTTAGGCAACGAAATTAATGATTTGTTTGAAGTGTATAGCGAAGTAAATGAGAGCGTAGTAGAAGGTATAATCCAAAGTGGCTATTATGAGGATTATATTGAAGATATAGTCAAAGAATTTCATACAAGGTATGGAACAACGCTTGATAAAGAAGACTTGGCAAAGTTTTTGAATAAACAAGAAGCTTTGAATTATGTAAATGATAAGATACAAGAATTTTTTACTGAGAAAGAAAAATATTTCAACAGTCAGCACACTACAGATTTGTGGAATACGATCGTGAAGCAAATGATGATAATGACACTTGATCATTTATGGAGGGAACACCTTTCAGTTCTAGAGAGCCTAAGACAAAGCATAAGCTTACGTGCTATGGGGCAGAAAGATCCACTGAATGAATTTAAACGCGAAGCTTTCTTGATGTTTGAGTCGATGCTTGAAAAATGGAAGGAACTCACCATTCATCGCCTAGCGCACTTTAAGTTGGCAGACAACCAAGAGATAGGCAATAGATTACATTCTGCTAGAAATAGCAGACTTCCCAAAGTCTCAAGAAACGACAAGTGCCCTTGTAATTCTGGAAAGAAGTACAAACACTGCCACGGCGCGGTTACTGTGGTGAATTAGGAGCTGTAGTCTGTCCACCTATGTTACTGCATCTAACCTCACTTAGCTTACTGTTTAATGAATGCTCTGATGACTTATATGCAACCCCATAGGAAATTCCACCAACGATCAGTGCAGATGCCACAGTAATTCCAACTATTGCTAGTGCAGGTAATGCAGTAGCATAAATGAGTGCTAATGGAGCAACAATGGCAGCTAATATACCTACAGTAATTCCTGCTGTTATAGCTTTAGGTCTATGAATAAATGATGGATCTGCACCATAATTTAGCAGAAGTTTCGCTACTTTTGGATGTTGATAATTTAGTCTTGGATGTTCACCATGAGTGTAATAAACAGCATAATATAAAGGAGTTCTTCCGTCTTTATCTTGTGCATTAACGTCTGCTCCCTCTTCTAGCAAAACTTCTACTACTTGTGTGTATCCATTCTCAGCAGCATAATGTAAAGGACTTCTTCCATATCTGTCCACTACATTAACATCTGCCTCTTTTTTTATAAGATGTTTTACTACTTCTATATGACCACTATAAGCTGCATAATGCAAAGGAGTCCCTTTATCTTCATTTTGTGCATTAACGTCTGCTCCTTCTTCTAGCAAAACTTCTACTACTTGTGCATGCCCATGCTGAGCAGAATAATGTAAGGAGGTTTTTTCCCATTCATCTTGTACATTAACATTAGCTCCGTTTTTTGTTAAGTATCTTACTACTTTTTCATAGCCATTTTCAGCTGCTATAAGTAATAAATTGCACTTGAGCACTATAAACGTGTAATTTATATCAAATTCGCTTTTTTTCCACTCATCATATATAAGTTGATTTTCCTGCTGCAGCTTATCTTTAATTCTATCAATTAAATTTTCCTTACTCAGATCTGGACTACTGTTGACTTCTTGTAGTATTAACCTTAATGTCATTTCCTTCTCCAAGATATAAAATTTTATTATGGCATATGGAGTGGATTATGTCAATGAAAAACTAAGAAACTGGTTCTTCTTTTTTTCTATAGCTTTAGGTTTACCTACAATTTGAAAAACAACAAATTCGTCATTCCGCTACTCGTTAGCGCCTCGGCGGTATGATGTAGGGAAACCTTTCTTGGGTTAGCTATAAAGTTAAAATTCGACCAGGGCAGCCGCAATAAGGTAGCAAACGCCATCATGTCTTTAGGAGAGTTTGCTAATGAAGGCTCTTAAGTTGACGCCATTGCCTGAACGGATACGCCAATTTTTATGTTCATTTGTAACCGTTTATTATTTTACACCCCAGTCTTTTTCAAATATTGCTAGTCCTTGGTCAGTAAGTGGGTGATTAATTAATTGTCTAAGTACTTTTGCTGACACAGTAATTGAATCAGCACCAAGCCTTGCAGCTTCTATTACATGCGCTGGGCTTCTCACTGATGCAACAAGAACTTTAGTATCAAAACCGTAATTAGAATATATAGTACATATATCTTCTATTAGCGATAAGCCATCATAGCTTATATCATCAAGGCGACCAACAAAGGGGGAAATAAAACAAGCACCGACCTTAGCGGCAAGCAGTGCTTGTCCAGGAGAAAAACATAATGTGATGTTAACAGGTATTTTATGCTCTGTCCACAACTTTTTACAAGAAATTAATCCTTCATGTGTAAGAGGTAATTTGATCACAACATTATCAGCAATTTTTGCTAAATTCAGACCTTCTGTGATCATCTCTTCATGGCTATCTGCAACAACTTCAACACTAACAGGCCCTTTTATAATAGAGCATATTTCACGCACTAAATCCTCGTATTTATCTTTACGCCCGGACTTTGCTATTAAAGAAGGATTAGTTGTTATGCCGTCAATGAACTCCTTTAGTTCTTTAATTTCATTTAAATCAACGCTATCAAGAAAAATTTCCATATTAATCTCCCATAAAAAAAATACCCTTGCAAAATCTTGTCATCCTACCGCTTGACTTACAACCGTATGAACTTCCTGCGTTGTAAACATCAAACGGCCGATAACACAACTGTACAAATATTGAGACATAAGAGTAATTTGTACCAAGAAAAAAGATGTCATCCCAGTGCCCAGACCCCTTAGACAATGTACCATCTTTTGATTTTGTCCATTCTGGGCGGGGTTTTCAAGTTCTTTGATCTTAAATACTACATCTACTTTATCAAGATCAATGTTGACTTCTTTTACTAATGTCCTAATAAGACTACGTTTGGCTTGCCAATCTAGGTCCGATTTAACACTAGAATAAAAGCCCTTTATGCTATTTGTAATAAGATTCATTTTCTGCCGTATTCCCTTTTTCTTCTCTCCTTTAATCTCTTTTAAACGTTCCTTCACTTTTTTTATTGCCTGCTTAAAGTCTTCCTTACTTATAGTTAGTGCATACTTTGTTGCCGTAAAAACTTCTGGTACCCAAACAATTGTAATAAGTATACACAATCTTTGTCAACTATTTTCGGCACTGGTATATAAATCCAATTCTCTTCATCTGTACTATAAATAGAGTGACCTTACCCAGAAAAAGTGGAGAGAAAGAAAGGAGTTTTTTCGGGTAAAATAAAATTTTGGAGGATTAGAAATGGTAAGAGAATATACGGCAGAATTCAAATTGGAAGCTGTTAAGCTGGCAAATGAACAAAGAAAGGTAGGTCAACCAGTTGCAAAAGTAGCAAGAGATCTAGGAATAAGGGATAGTGTATTAGGAAAATGGATGAAGAAATATAACGAAAAAAAGTCAGCGGCAAATGCATTTCCAGATGTAGCACCTTATGACAAAGAGAGATTTGATTTACAGAAAGAGTTAGCAAAAGTAACAAGAGAAAGAGACATTTTAAAAAAAGCCCTGGCCAGTCAAAAAGAGTAAAATATTTTTTCATAAAAGAGCATAGTAAACACTATAAAGTGCAGGAATTATGTAGGGTTTTCTGCTAGTGGCTACTATAAGTGGACTACAAGGAAAATAAGCAGTAGAGAATCAGCAAATAAAGAGTTATTAGCAGATATTCAAAAAATATATCAAGCTTCTAAATGTAGATATGGAGCTCCTAAAATTCATGCTGAATTAAAGGCTTTGGGTAAAAGTTGCAACTTAAAAACAGTGCAAAGTATTATGCAGAAAAATGGTATTCAGGCTATATTGAGAAGAAAATTTAAAATTAAGAAACAACAAACGGACAGTAGAGTCGTAGCTCCCAATATATTAGACCAAAACTTTATTGTCGATCAACCAAATAAAGTATGGGATTACTTATATAAAAACCAAAGAAGGATGGCTATATTTGGCAACAATAATCGATCTATATTCACGCATGGTAGTTGGCTGGTCAATGAGCAGTTCAATAAATAAACAATTGGTTATGGACTCTTTATTAATGGCCGTTAACAAGCGTAAACCTGCCAAAAATCTACTATTACATAGTGATCAAGGTTCACAATATACTTCGCAAGGTTATCAATATCTCTTATCCATAAAAAACATAGATGAGTCATAAAGGTTGTTGTTACGACAATTCTGTTGTGGAAAGCTTCTTCAGTTCTCTAAAAAGGGAGTTACCAATAGACACCTCTCGGCACTCTAAACAGCATATCAAAACTGCTATATTTGAATATATAGAAATTTTTTATAACAAACAACGTCACTATTAACTATTGCATTCCTGAGCATTTTGATTCATCATTCTCTTTGTGAAAAACATTCCAAACTTTCTCTCTACTTTTTCTGGGTAAGGTCAATTTTCAATCTGCCGGGAAAGAAGATATCAAGTTGAGATATAGTTAAAGCCCAATTGGGTATGGCCATAGTCCAATTTTGCTCTGCCTTTTTTATAGCACAATATACCTGTTTATACAAGCTGGTAAATGAGCCCTTAGTTTTAGTAAATTTTCTAATCTGTCTATGCAGTCCCTCAATAGGATTGGTAGTATAAATTAGCCTCCTGACTGGGCCAGAATACTTGAAATAGCCGGATCCAATTATTCTGCCAGGATTTTATGACTAGTGGATATTTTTCTCCCCATTTTTCTTCCAACTCAAGCAGATAATTTTCAGCAATTTCTCTACTTGAAGCCTGATATACTTTTTTCAAATCACTCATAAAAATCTTCACATCTTTGCTAGATACATATTTTAGAGAATTGCGTATCTGATGTACCACACATAGCTGTACCTCTGCATTAGGAAATACACTATTTATGGCTGCAGGAAAGCTTTTTAGCCCATCTACACAGGCAATTAGAATATCTTCTACTCCTCTTTCTTTGAGATCATTTAGTACTCCCAACCAGAAGTTAGCTCCTTCACTTTCAGCCAAATAAAAACCTAATACTTCTTTTCTGCCATTTTGGTCTATGCCCAATATATTGTACATACATTTACTTACACAATGTCCGTCCTCTTTGACTTTAAAAAACCATGAACACTATTGGATACACAGACTGTAATGGACGACTGCGCCATTCATTGATTACCGGCAGTAATTTGTCGGTAATACTTGATATCTCTGCCGCCGACATTTTGTGATCATAAATTTCCTCAACATGTGACGCTATATCTCTATAGCCCATACCACTGGCAAATGTGCTCAAAATCTTCGTTTCAAGCTCTGGTTTGTTTGCCTTTTTTTGACTATTTGGGGTTCAAAGCTTCCCTCCCTATCTCTAGGCGTCAAAAGCTCAAATGAACCTGCACTTGTCCGTAAAGTCTTTCCATTTCTCCCATTTCTTCGATTATTCTCTTCACTTTCAGCTAATAAGTGATTTTCTATTTCACCTTCCAAACTTGCCTCCAGCAGTCTTTTTATAAATGGTGTAAATGCTCCATCCCTTCCTGTCAACGGCCTTCCTTCTCGTATAGACGACAGGATATTTGTTTCTAATTCTTTATAATCTACCAATCCGGTAATTCTGTTTACTATTTTTTGACTCATTGTCAAACCTCCATTTTTTTTATATCAATTCATTACTTTTTTTTTGGTTTGACACACTTTTTTGAACATTCCCTGTTAAGATGCCTAATCTACTTTCAGCTCCTCAGTATGTAAACTGCGTGGTAAAGACTCTAATTCCTTTGCAGCACTTAAACTTTTATTTTTTGCATGTATACCAAGCTTATTGAATTCTCGAGCAGCAGGAAACACCCTTACTTCAAGAGAGCCAGCAGTTTTATTATAATGATCAACAGCACTTTTTAAGCTCCTGCGCAAATTATCAAAGTTTTCACCCATTGTGCAAATGCGCTCATATAAAATATGACCTAGTTCACTGATTTTCTTTGCGTTTTCAGCTATCATCTCTTGCTTCCATCCATACGCTATTGCTCTCAGCAACGCAATTAGAGTGATCGGTGTTGCAATGATCACTTTTTTTTCCACTCCAATCTCTATCAAAGCAGGCTCATATTCCAGTGCTGCGCTAAAAACCCCCTCCCCTGTTAAGAAAAGCACCACAAGTTCTGGCGTATTTTCAAATTGATTCCAATACTCTTTTTTACCCAAGTCATTTATGTGTTTTTTTATTGCCAGGGAATGATTCTTTAATTTCTCCTTTTGTATTTGCAAATCATTTTGTGATATAGCATCCATGTAAGAATCAAGCGGCACTTTAGCATCTATTATTATTTGCTTTCCAGATGGCATTTTGATTATTAAATCAGGACGCAATAAATTATCCTCGTTTTTATCAACCACTGACGGTTGAGTAAAAAAATCGCAATATTCAATCATTCCTGCTATTTCTACCACCCTTTTGAGCTGCATTTCACCCCACTTTCCTCTGATGTGAGGCTTTCTCAAGGCATTAGCAAGGCTGGAAGTTTGGTTCATCAGCGCTCCAATTTGCTCCTTTAAACCTTCATAGGCCCCTACCCTCTCTTTTTCTAGCTCACGTATTTCATTATCGAATTTTTCTAATTTTTCTTTTATTGGAGTTACAACTTCGTTGATCGTTGCTTGTCTTTTTTTGAAATCGCTTTCCGTTTCTTTTAATTTGTTATCAATGACTTCCTTCGCTAAGTTCAGAAAATTATTATTGTTCACTTGCAAGGCATCAAGAGAGAGCGCTTTAAAAGTGTTTGTTAATCTCTCCTCTGCTTTTGTTAGTAATTCTATTTCCTTTTTCTTTTCCTCACGTTCTTTTTGCAGAGTTACTTCAAGTTCTGCTCTTTTGACCCTTAAATCAACTATTTCTTCATTCTTCGTAAGCAAACTTTGCTTTGTTTCTTGAAGTTCTTGCTCTAATTTACATAAATTACCCTCAAGGTTTGCTTTCTTTTCGCTCAGTTTTTTTACGATAATGTAGAAAAATAGTAATAGAGAGACAACCAGAGCTATAGAATTGAAAAGCATCAGAATAAAAAAGCTGTATTTACAATTCTATATGATTTTTGTGTGTATAAGAAAGAAAAAAGGAGCACCTAAAGAGGTGACCTTACCCAGAAAAAGTAGAGAGAAAGTTAAGACGTTTTTATCATGAGAATAAATTGTGCAGGAATGCAATAGTTAATAGTAGAATGTCTACGTTATTTGTTATAAAAGATTTCTATGTATTCAAATATGGCAGTTCTGGTTTGTTGAGCGAGAAGTATCAGAGGTTGTCCGGAAACAAGTAAATTCAAGCATATTCCCTCTTTAACATAACCCTACTCATAGCTAGGTATATGAAATTCTCAGTGGATGTTGTGAGTAAATCATACTCCTTCGATAGCCTTCTATTCCTATTAACCCAAGCAAAAGTCCTTTCTACAACCCATCTTCTTGGCTGTACTTTAAACCCTTGTTCTCTTGTTGGTAGTAGCTCAGGTGGCGTATCTTTGTGCACCCAAAATCTACATGGAGGCCTTTTAACAATTTCAATATCTATGTCATATTCTTCCTTTATGTGATTCTTTAAATTTCTTCCTTGGTATCCCATGTCAGCCCACATTTTTTTAACTTTAGTATATTTTGTTCTCATATTGTTTAATGCTATTTTAATACCATCTCTATCATTTTCGTTAGCAGCGCCTACGTAACAACCTAGTATAAAACCCTGAGTGTCTGTAATTATATGCCTTTTTCTACCCTTTACTTTTTTACTTCCATCATAGCCTTTGATCCCCCCTTTTCTGTAGTCTTTACAGATTGACTATCTACTATACAGGCACTCGGCTGCTCATTCCTTCCTATTTTTCTTCTACTATATTTCATAATTCATTTTCTCAAAAATTCCCTGCTTCTTCCATTGCCTGAACTGCTCATACACAGTCTTCCATAGCGGAAAATCATTTGGTAAATACCGCCATTGACACCCTGTACGCAATACATAGAAAATTGCTTCTAATATTTCTCTTTTGCTATACTTTGGCGGCCTTCCTCCTTTCTTGTATGATACTCTGAAGTGTTTTTCTATTCTTGCCCATTCCCTTTCGCTTAGATCTGTTGGATACTTTTTTCTCATCTTTACCACGTACTAAAATTTCAGATATTATAGCCTTTTACTTGTTTCCGGACAACCTCTCAATAAGCAGCTCCCTTTTAAGTGAACTTTTCTGCAACAGAGTTATCGTAACAACAGCCCTTATGGCTTATGCTGGAAATGATGTTTTTTGTATTCAATAGAAATTGGTAATTTTGAGAGGTATACTCTGACCCTTGATCGCTATGTAACAGCAGATTTTTATCGGGTTTGCGTTTATCAACGGCCATCAATAAAGAATCTATAACTAATTATCATGTTACTCATTAACCACCATGCGTGAATATAGGTCAATTATTGCCGCCAACAACCTTCTTTAGTTTTTATGTAGGTAATCCCAAACTTTATTTGGCTGATCAGTAGTAAAATTTTGATCCAATATGTTCGGAGCCACAACTCGGTTGCTTATTTGCTGTTTTTTATTTTTGAACCTTCGTCTAAACTTGGCTTTAATGCCATTTTCTCCTAAGAAACTCACTCAACTAACTCTTCTTGTTGAACTAATATGTAGCCAAATTCGCTCGCTTTTTTGATCAAATTTTTTACAGTTCTATCTTTATAGCGTGTTTCATAGTATTCCATTCCTTTTTCTACATATTCCTGTCCGTATTTGAGCATACTATAAAATATGCATGCCATTTTTCTTGCAGTAGCTGTTATTGCTTTTGGTGCTCCTAGTCGTTTTTTCAATCTTCTGTAGTATGCACCCAATGCACTTTTACTATTTCCTACAGAATGAGCAGCTATTCGCAAAGCATTTGCAGCACGGTTAATGACTTTACGTGTTCTTGTGTTAAACACTTTTTCCCCTGTAACTTTATTAGCAGGACTGAGTCCCAACCACGATGAAAAGTGCTTTTCTGTTGGCCATTTACTATGGTTTATACCAACTTCTGAAATTATGGTTTGTATACTTAATACATCAAATCCAGGAATTTTAGTGAAATCCATACCAGTTATTCGGTGCAGTTCCTCATACAAAGCAAAGCTTGGCTTACTTTTGCTATTTTTATTCTTTTGCTTACTTAGCTGTTTGCTTTCACAAGACTTTGTTTCAAACGTTTTATAATAGGCTTCAATATTTCTATCACATTCTGCTATTTTTTCTTGATAAATATTATATAGTTCAAATTCTTACTTTAGCGTGAATAAGTGTTCCTCTCTATAGTCACCAGCTAACGCTTTTGCAATAGTAGACTGATCATTTTTCATTCGCACGTCCCTGAATTCTGCCAATTTTTCAGAATCTCTTTCGCCCTCAATTATAGCTTCAATGATTTTCATACCAGTTATCCCAGTAATATGACTAATAACCTTGTGTAATTGTATATTCATTTGAATTAATGCCTTCTGCATACGCAGAATATGTGTAGATGCACTTTCAGTGAGATTTTTGCGTTGCCGCACGTAACTGCGCAATACACACATCTGATTATCTGGCCTAAACGATCCATGAAGCAGTCCGTAGCTAAGCAGTTGTTGGAGCCATTGGCAATCTTGAACGTCAGACTTCCTACCAGGTACATTCTTTACATGCCGTGCATTTACCAATCTTACCTCGAATTTGTATGACTCAAGTATTTGAAATAAAGGAATCCAATATACTCCTGTTGATTCCATAGCTACTGTTGTAACTTTACACTTTTTCAACCACTGTGCTAAGTTATGAAGGTCTTCAGTAAAGCAGCCAAATTTCTGAACGCGTTGTTCATCTCTTCCTTCAGGTACACACACATAGTGTACAGCTGAACCAATGTCTATTCCTGCTGCATTAGGATTCACTATTTCTAATTTACTTTTTGCTTTTTTCATGGTAACTCCTACATATAATTTGTAATAGGGAAACGCTTCAGCTTGGAACGGTTGATAGTACAATCTCCTAACCGAGGTAGTCTAAATGACTCCATCAATGATTTGACCGTTCCTTCCAAAACCATGCTTGCATACGGGCACTTAGGCACCATTGAAAATGTCGGTCATAACTGCAAAGGCGCTCCCTGTACAACTATACTTGAAAACTACTAAAAACTTAAATTTGTGTGTTTCTTTCTGATTTGACAGATTTCGTCTGTTCGATGCTTGCATAACACTTTGTACTGTTTTAATTTTTGCCTAAAGCTTTTAATTCAGCGTGAATTTTAGGGGCTCCATATCTGCATTTAGAAGCTTGATGTATTTTTTGAATATCTGCTAGAAGCCCTTCTTTTGCTAATTCTTTACTGCTTTTTTCCTTAGCAACCCATACCACCAGCACAAAACCCTACATAGTTCCTGTGTTTTATAGCAATTTCTATATAAAAGAATACTTTACTCTTTTTCTTTGCCCAGGGCTTTTTTTAAAATGTCTCTTTCTCTTGTTAGTTCTTTTTTTAGATCAAATCTTTCTTTGTCATAAGGAGCCTTTGCCTGGAAATGCGTATGCTCCAGACATTTTTCCATCATATTTTCTTACTTAACATACTGCCATCTATACCTAGATCTTTTGCTATTTTTGTACTTGCTTGACCTGTTTCTTTAACCAGCTTAACAGCTTCTAATTTGAATTCTGCTGTATATTCTCTTCTATTTGTCATATTTTGAAAAAACGTTTTATTTTACTCCAAAAACGTCTTAACTTTCTCTCTACTTTTTCTGGGTAAGGTCAATTTACCGCCGCGGCGCTAACTAGTAGCGGGATGACGGGTTACCAAATTGTAGAAGTTGCTTTAGCCATAAATTCAAGTTTTATCAATGTCTTGTGTTGTTACCCAAATAATGGTTATGCAAGCGCTTGAATTTTTGATCAAAAAGGAACAAGTTTAGTAAAAAATAATGATATTATTAGTGGAACATAAAACAGTCCCACTGCAGTACTGATTAAAAGCAACAGAGTAGCTTTATCTGGTTGATAATTCAAAATATTAGCAAGTATTATACTGGACCCAGAAACTGGAATAATAGCTAGCAACATCAGTGCTTTATATATGCTCTCGTCGTATACACCTATAACATGTTTGTCTATAAGAACGATTCCTAAAACAAATAATGGCCAGAATACGTACTTTGCTGTAATAGTGATCAAAGCAAGCTTCCAATCTACTTTAAAGCTTGTAATATTTGCAATGCTCACTCCAAGTAGCATCATCCCTAATGTGACAAATGTACTTCTAATATTCATCATAACATCTGTTAAAAAAGTAGGTATTTGTATATCGTATATACTTAAAAAGAAGCCCAGAACCATCGCATAAAGCGAAGGAAGTTTGAACAACTTTAATATGCATTCTTTTGCGGTATAAATACCATTTGCAGCTATGTAAAATCCTAAGCTGTTTTCAAATAGCGCCATTCCTACATAACAAACAACATATACAGATACTGAATCTTCATCAAATAAAGCCATGGCAATCGGCAGGCCAAAATAACCCATACTTGTGCTGCCCGAGCTAAACGCTAATATGTTTCTCGTGTTATCCTTAAATAAAAAAGAAGAAAGATAATACACTGATAAAGACATAGTGCTACCTATAAACCATATCAAAATCGGCAGAGAAATTACTTTTAAATTAACTTCTGTATGAGAGACTCCATATAAAATCACTATTGGATTAGCTATATAAAAGAGTATTTGAGATATAGTGTTTCTATCAATTTTAAGACATT
Organism: Wolbachia endosymbiont (group A) of Nomada flava; assembly: GCF_964027055.1. Taxonomy (NCBI): domain Bacteria; kingdom Pseudomonadati; phylum Pseudomonadota; class Alphaproteobacteria; order Rickettsiales; family Anaplasmataceae; genus Wolbachia; species Wolbachia endosymbiont (group A) of Nomada flava. The sequence goes on from NZ_OZ034725.1 coordinate 973,454, forward strand.
TTCCTGCTAAATAACCAATAAATATCGTAATATAAATAGGTAATATTTTTAGGAAAAGAGTAAAGAACATACTAGCCTATTGTGATACTTTTGACTGATAAAGTAACATTAGATCTTAAGGTATTGTAAAAGTAAACAAAATTTATTTCCCAATTTATCCAGCTCATAGTTAATTAAATTAGTGCCAAAATTTGTTTTTACACAGGACTTAAGAATGACATTTTTATGATAAAATTATGTTAAGTTTCTATAAAGCTTCTTGCATATTTTTGAATAATGACATATTTACTAAAAATTAAACTGCTTGTAGTAATTTAGAAGGACTGTTGAAAAAACACTCATCTTGCATGGTTCTCAGGAATTCTTGCCTTGATCATTAAGATTGTACCATTACTTTCCCTAATTTTTTTAAATCCAACTTTTTCGTAAACACGGGTTGCACGAACATTTGCTGTATCTGGGTCAACAAAAGCATTTTCAGAAACTTTAAAGACAAATTCGTTTAAAAATATATTCAAAGCTTGTGGACCAATGCCTTTGCCCACATAACCCAGCTCTCCGATATACCAGTCTATAGCAGCACAGCTTTCTGGAAGCTCAGAAGTATCGTAGCCCTGCTCAGGTGGAAAATCATGTTTGTTATAGTATTGAATATAACCAATATCAACTCCATCACAATTAATAATGAATGCATGCATTGGTTTTTCAATAATTTGTGTCTTAAGTTTCAAACGTTTGAATCCTTTGATATAATTGCTATATTTTTTCCCAATTAACTCTGGTGTCCAATTTATATCCGCATCCCACCATAGCTTTACGTGAGGTGTTTCTAACCATTTTAATAACAGTAAAAAATGTTCTTCTTTCAACGCTTCAAATGTGATATTTTTATTCATTAATTGAAAATCTCAAATGTTACTACCATTTCTGTTAATCCTGTCTCTAATTGCCAAGTTCATTGAAATTGACATTTCCGTACCTAGTTTTCCTGATATGGTGCGCTATTTTAACGTATCAGAAGGAACAATTCAATTAACTATTGCTTATAATTTCCTAGGCTTTTGCATAGGAGGGTTGTTTTTCGGTCCATTGTCTGAATGCTATGGCAGAAGAAGGATTATGATCATAGGCAACACTTTGCTACTCGTCGGCGCTGTTGGTTGTGTTTTTGCACCGTCGATTTTTTGGCTTTTAATCTCTCGCTTTGTTCAGGGCATTGGTGCCAGCACATCTGTAGTTGTGTTTGCAATCGTTGCAGACAGCTATAAAGGTGACGAAGCGGTGAAATTTATTGGAATCATGAATTCTGTTCTTACAGTTGTCATGGCAATTGCGCCAGTGTTAGGCAGTTTCATCAATGAAATTGTAGGATGGCGTGGTAATTATGCAACTGTTGCAATACTTTGTTTAATCTCTTGGGTTTTGCTGCTTTTAGCGTTACCAGAAACAAAAAAGGACCGCGATATTTTCAGCTTAAAAAAAACGATGAAAGATTACAGAAAACTACTATCTAATCCGAGGTTTGTTACGTTGTCTTTGATGTCAAGCCTCTTTTCTGCCGCTTATATGTCATTCATCACTTGTGGACCTTTTCTGTATATGAAGACTTTTGGTTTATCTAGCACTATTTATGCACTACATCAAGGTGCAATAGTTGGGTGCTTCTCATTCATCAGTCTATTTGCTGGCAAAATCTTGCAGAAACTTGGAGCAATAAAGTGTGTAATTTTTGGTACGAGCGTGGGTGCTATTGGGTCTCTATTGCTTGTAATATTCAGTATAATTGTACCCCACTCTTTCTACTTAGTAACACTGTCTATGATTATTTTTTCTATCGGTTGTGCAATTTGCCAGGCAGTAGTTTTTAATGCATCATTAAATGTTTTCCCTAAAATTAAAGGTACGGCTTCTTCTGCACTTTCGTTCATTAGAGCTTTTATCATGGCTATTTTTATCGGCTTAACAAGCTACATTTACAATGGTCAAACAATTAGTGTAGCTGTTCTTGTTCTATCCGCGATAGTACTAGAACTTGTTTTTACTGTCTATCTATTGCGTTTAAAAGATCCTATGTAATTAATAAAGATATTCCATTGTAGGCTGCTAACTTTCCCCGGCCAATCTTTCTGCTTCATTACGTGAAATTAATGCCTCAATAAACTCATCTAGTTCACCTTCTTTTATAATCTGCTCTAATCGATGTGAAGTTAGATTAATTCTGTGGTCTGTTATTCTTGATTGTGGAAAATTATATGTTCTTATGCGCTCGGAGCGATCCCCAGAGCCAATCTGACTTTTCCTCATTGTTGACCTTTCCATTTCTTTTTTTTGTCTTTCAATTTCGTATAGCCTTGCCCTCAATACTTTGAGCGCTTTAGCTTTATTTTTGTGCTGCGATTTTTCATCTTGCTGTATCACAACTATCCCTGTTGGCAAGTGGGTGACCCTTACTGCGCTGTCAGTTGTATTCACTGATTGCCCTCCAGGACCACTGGATCTATAAACATCTATGCGTAAGTCTTTTTCTTCTATTTTAAAGTCAACTTCTTCTACTTCAGGTAATATCGCAACAGTAGCGGCAGAGGTATGCAACCTTCCTGAGGATTCAGTTTCTGGCACTCTCTGTACTCTGTGCACCCCTGATTCAAATTTTAACCTTGCAAAAACTTCTGTTCCATTAATGAGTGCAGAAGCTTCCTTATAGCCACCTATACCTGTATTAGAAATGCTTATTGGCTCGAACTTCCAATTTCTTCTTTCTGCATATTTTTGGTACATACGAAATAACATTGTTGCAAATAATGCTGCTTCTTCTCCGCCTGTGCCTGCTCTAATTTCTAATATTGCATTTCTTGAGTCATCTTCATCTTTGGGCAATAATGCTAACTTTAATTTTGCTTTTATTTTTGGTAATAATACCTTGTGCTTTTCGAAGAATTCTTCTTTTGCTAACTCTTTTATATCACCTTCGCTGTTTTCATCTTTCATTATTTCTTCTAAGTCTGAAATTTCCTCTTTCAGCGTGTTATATTCATCAATTATCTTGATTATTGGCCTGAGCTCAGAGTATTCCTTTGAAAGGGTAATGAATTCTTTTTGACTTAAATTGGTAGGATTTTCCAAATTTCTCTCTATATCATTAAATTTTTTCTTTAAGTCTTGTAAATTATTTTCCATATCCATATAGCACAGATCTAGCTAAGTAATATATACTGAAATAAAAAATTTCTTATATCAAGCAATAACACTATAATATACCTACTACCTTCTAGTTGAATATAATGGCAAAACAGATAACATCAAACTGCAATTTCATATTTGGAGCTTCGGACATAAAATCATTACCAAATGAGTCGGCTCCAGAGATTGCGTTTGCTGGTAGATCAAATGTAGGAAAATCCAGTCTGATCAACTTACTGATAAACAGCAAAAAAGCTGCCAGAGTTTCCTCTAAACCTGGATGCACTAGACAAATAAATTTTTACTCTATGTACGATGATAAGTTCAGGCTTGTTGACCTGCCAGGGTATGGCTACTCTCATGCAGGCAAGGAGGAAATTATACAATATTTAAACTTAATTGAGTATTATCTAATTCAAAGAGAAAATCTAAGAAGAGTGTTTGTGTTGATAGATAGCAAGGTAGGATTAAAAGAAATAGACAAAGACTTCATTTATTGGTTAATATATAATAACATTAACTTTAACATTGTGCTAACAAAAATAGATAAAGTAAGTCAAAAAAGCTTAGGTGCTGTTATAGAAGATATTCAAAAATGGATTAATAATGAGAATGTGTCAATTCATCAAATGAGCATCCGTGTTAAGCATAAAATAACCAAGGTAAGAGATGAGTTTTTCAAGTTTACAAGATAAAAAAATGAAGAGTAGTGAATTTTTAAAGGGTGAGGTATCATTTGAACAAAAAGCAGAAATATTACTTGAAGTGCTATCTAACATACCTAGCTTTGTAGGCGAGACTTTTGTCATTAAATGCGGTGGTACAATAATCTTAAATGAAACACTATTTAATACTTTTGTGCATAATGTTGTCTTGTTGAAGCAGCTTGGTATAAATCCGGTAATAATTCATGACGGAGAATATGAAATTAACTCGGTGTTAAAAATGCTGGATATGAACAGTAAGTTTGTGAATGGTATCAGACTTACAGACAAAGACACTATGAAAATCATTGAAATGGCACTGTGTGGTTCAGTTAATAAAAAAATTGTTCAGCATATAAATTCTGCTGGTGGTTCAGCTATTGGATTATGTGGAAAAGATGGTAACTTAATTAAAGCCGAAAAAATAACCGCTACGCTTAGAGAAGATAGATCAAATAATATCGAAAAGATATTAGACATGGGGTTCATCGGTAGACCCACTGAAATTAATCCTGATATATTATTTTTTATTGAAGAATCAGATTTTATACCAGTTATTGCACCAATTGGTCATGGAAAAGATGGGGAAACATATCATATTGATGCCGATAGCACTGCAAGCGCAATTGCAATTGCAGTTTCTGCATCTAAAATGATAATCTTGAGTGACACAGATGAAGAAATAGATAAAATTGGTGGCAGGAAGATATCTGTTAAAAATTTAAATGCATCGATTGATTGTGGGAAAATTAAAGGGGAAAAATTTATTGAAAGGCTTATGGCATACGTTAAAATGACGGAGGAATGTGCTGGAGTTGTTCACATAGTTGATGGTAGAATACCTAACATTATGCTTGATTTATTTACTGAGAATAATTCAAGTATATCGATTGTGAGTGATTTATAGCTATACTGCTTACAACTATACGAATACCAAGAGGGTGTCATTCAAGTAGCTGACACTGGAATGACAGCAATCTACGTCATACCGCAAATGAATCGCGGTATCTCTAGATCCCGCTAACAAGTAGCGGGATGACGGTTGTCAGGGTGTCATCCCAGTGCCCAGACACTGGGATCCAGAAGACTTAATTTCAACCAAGTGGCTGCATAATAAGGACTAGATTCCAGGCTGGAATGACATCATAGGGGCACTGGGATGACAAAAAAAGGAGCACTGAACTTGTCAAGGAATTTTATGGCCTAGCGTCAAGCGCTGGAATGACATCATTTACGATGTAACATTTATCACTTTTGCAGATACAATTTACATGCTATAATTGAGTCTTCATAGATGGTAAATTGGAGTGCAAAGAAGTAAAATTAAAGTAGAAATAAAAAGATTATCACACGGAGAAGACTTGTCTCTTCCATGTTATGCAACTACGCAGAGTGCTGGCATGGATCTTTATGCTGCATTGAATGATTCTGCTGTTTTAAATCCACTTGAAAGATTACTTGTTCCAACTGGAATTGTGATTGCAATACCAAACGGTTTTGAGGGGCAAATCCGCCCACGTTCTGGTCTTGCTGCAAAACATGGAATCACTGTCTTAAATTCTCCGGGCACTATAGACTCTGATTATCGAGGTGAAGTTAAAATTTGTCTAATTAATCTAAGTAATCAGCCATACGAAATAAAAAGAGGAGATAGAATCGCACAAATCCTTATTTCTCCTGTATCTCAGGTAATTTGGGATGACAGAGAAGAGTTCTGCACAGAAGAAACCGGTCGCAATGCAGGGGGCTTTGGCTCAAGCGGCAGGTAGCTTACGAAAAAGCTTGACTATGACAGTTTTTTTATTTAAGCATATTAATATTTGAGGTCGTTTATGCTAACTTCCAAATATTTCAAGAATCATCGTGGTTAGTCCCACAAAACAAACATTGCATTTGTAGCACTTGCTGCTCTGTGTGCCATAGGTGCAATAGTAGCACTTTCAGCACCGCTTTGGAGGTCTTCAACTGCAGCTTTTGCAACTACACCTGAAGCATTTATATTAGCAGGTATTAATATTATGCTGGCTTATTTAGCAATATATACTATTAGCAGAAACAACAAAATATCTGAGTTGAAAGCTCCGAAGATTGTTGTTAATGGTGAAGCAAAATTGCTAGTAACAAAAGAGGTGTATGAGGAAATGAAAAAGGATAACCAAGTTAAAGATAATGCGGAAGAGGATAAATGGTATATAGACTTCAGCTTAAAAGGCGAGAACTACCGTATTGCTGTTGATGGTCAGTTTGATAATGACGAGACGATAGGCAATACTTTACTCTTCAAGATAGGTTCACTAAAAGAGAAAAGCGATGAAGGTAAGTTCGAGGCAGTAAATGAAACAAAGTGGAATAAAACATTAGGTTTAGACAAAGATGGTGCTAAAGAGGTTAACACTTATTTAGGCTCAGTTATTGCTAAACAAGTTGCTCAAGAGAAGAGACTAGACAGCTAAGTATAAAAGAGGTAGATCAAGTCTGCCTCTTTGTTTTTTTTGATTTTCAGTGTTACGCGCATAACTGCATGGATGTTGCGATTCTCAAGGCAACGTATCTGTTTAGATGCATGGCTAATGCTGAAACAAAAATTCCAGTGTTCCCTTTCTTGTTATCCCAGTGCTTGACATATAACTGTACGAACATTCATTTTTGAAGGTAAATTGCACAACAGATGATGTCATTCCAGTGCTTGACACTGGAATCCAGAAATTTTGCTTATAACTGAGCTGATGAGCTAAAGGTAGTTGTCTTACGCTAAAATAAACGTTTTTAATTAAGTTGCATAGAAGCTGGATCCCAGTGTCTGGGCACTGGGATGACACCCCACTGGTGGCCCAAACTACAATGTTCGTACAGTTATGTGCTTGACACTGGGATCCAGATTGGGCACTAAGTTGATAAACACGAAAGCCTTTACAACGTTTTTGATGGAACTGTGCGAAAGGACTGGATCCCAGTGTCGGGGCACTGGGATGACAGGAGATAACGCAAGAAGTCTATTTTTGATGAGGTTACATGGAAGCCAGTGTCAGCTACTCGGATGACACCTTGTGCTTGCTGGTTATAACTGCTAAGGATTTTTATTTAATTTAACTGCATCTTTTGCTTTATCTAATAACCCATTAATAAAACCAATTTCGCTTGGTTTATCAAGCAAATCAGATGCAATGTTAGTATACTCATTGATAACAACTGGAACTGGCGTATCACAATTAGCTAACTCACATATTGCAACGCGCAAGATAGATAAGCTTATAAGATTTAACCGTGAGAGGGACCAGCTTGGGTGTAAGTAAGACTCTATTATTTTATCATATTCTTCACTGCTTTTTATAACCTTATATAACAAATTTTCTAAGAACTGATGTTCAAATTCTTCACATTCAAATATATCTTTCAACTTACTTATGTAGTCCTTAAGCTCAAAATTTTCCAATTTAAAAGTGCTTTTGTTGTAACCTACAAAAATATTTGAATAAGCAATTTGTACGGCAAGAAACCTTGCCGTGCTTCTTTTTATACGCCACTTTTTATCTACCGGTTTTTCCTCCATTACTTTAATTTGTTGTATAAATCTATCATATGCAAAACAGTTGAGGCTGCATGGCCACCAACGTTCTTTTTGTTTTTGTCAGCTCTAATTAGTGCTTTATCTTTGCTGTCAGCGGTAATTACGCCCATACCAAGGGGCATTGCATAATGCATAATAACTTCATTTAAGCCTTCGATTACTCCTTTACAAACGTATTTATAATGATCAGTTTCACCGCGAATCACGCACCCAAGAGCTAAATAACCGTCGTAATTAGCATTTTTACTTTTGACCGCAAAAAGAATTGTAGCTGGTATCTCGAATGCACCAGGAACTTCAATTATGTCATAGCTTACATGACTTTCTTTTAATCTATCAACTGCACCTTCAAGTAAAAGGTTTGCTATTTCAGCATAATAAACCGAATTAACTATTAGTATTTTCGACATTTACTACCACTTTTTTTGTTAAAAACAACTTTATTAATGACTGTTGAATTAAAGTTATAATATTACTAAATATCCAATATATTATCAGGCCGGCAGGAAAAGAAGAAAAAATAAATACAGAAATGTAAGGTAAAAACTTCATAACATTTACTTGAATATCATCTTTATTGGTTTGATCTTTCTCACTTAGCTTCTGCTGAATTATCATAGTAATACCAAAAATTATAGGCAAAATGCCTATAGAAATAGGAAAGTTATAATTAAACAACCCAAATAATGTAAAGATGTTCGTTGGGTCAGGAGCTGAAAGATCCTTAATCCATAAAAAAAAAGGAGCATGCCTCATCTCTATAGTAACAAATAATACTTTATATAGAGCAAAAAATACCGGTATTTGTATTAGCATGGGAAAAATGCTCGACATTGGGTTTACGTTGTTTCTCTTGAACAACGCAATTGTCTCTTTGTGCTGCTTTAAGCTGTCATTTTTATACAACTCTTTTATACGAGTTAATTCAGGCTGCAGGCTTTTCACCTTGAACATCGAAATATATGATCTATTAGATAAGGGAAGCATCAAAAGTTTGATTACTAAAGTGAGCAACAATATTGCTAAGCCAAAATTCTTTAAAACGAAGTTAAAATATTCAAGCAGTAAAAACACTGGCTTGGTTATAAAATAAAGAACACCAAAATCTACAGCTTTATCAAATAAAGGTATATTGAGAGTATCCTTATAAGAATCCAGTAAATTCAACTTTTTTGCTCCAGCAAAAAAATAATTCACATTAGAAGTGCTTGCACCAGGAAGTATACTCTTATAAGACTTAACAAAATCTACTTGAAATTTATCAATATCATTAGCGTTAGTATGTTTAATGCTTACATTTATTTTATCAGATTTTTCAGGTATGATGGCTGTGAGCCAGTATTTATCAGCAAAACCAAACCAATTTTTTTCACTTGTACTTGCTTTTATTAAATGTTTTTTGGAAATATCCTTATATGTCCACTCCTCTAGTTTATTATCAAATGTACCCAGTACTCCTTCATGGGATATCCAATAAGATTCGTTGATATTGTCACGTTTACGGTTGATTTTACCATAAGGAACCAAAACTACATTATCTTTTGTATTGTTTTCAATAATTTGCTCAACCTTAAACATGTAGTTATCGTCGAGGCTAATTTTCATTCTAAACAAAATGCCATTCTCATTATCCCAGAGTAAATTGACCTCTTTTTGATTGAGTTTCTCTGCTTGCCAAACTGCCTTAGAATCTGGAACTTTAATCTTGTTATTCGGATCGAGCCACCCAAATTCTGCGAAATATACATCTTTTGATTCTGCAGGTGACAGTAACACCACTTGTGGAGAAGAAGAACTCGGTTCTAAGTGGTAATTAGTTAAAATTAAGTCATCAAACCTTGCACCTTTCAGAGCAATTGATCCTTTAATCATGTTATTGGTTAAACTAACCCTCTGTTCTCGAGTAGAATTAATAATTTCAGAACGATTTTGGTATATTATAGGAGCAAGGTCGTTAAAAGATTCGATATGTTCAATATTTTCAATCAATGGCTGGTTTTGGTTTGTACTAAAAAAATTATCATAAATAATACGCCAAGACACCATGATTAACATGGAAAGGATAGCTGCCAAAATTAAACTTTTTGCTTCTGACATGAAATTAAATCAAACATATCTTCTTAAAGTGTATACTAAATATTGTACTAAAACAATGAAATTTACTTATTTTTAATAATAACTTTTAACGCTAATCTTTAAAATTTATTTTAATAGCTTCAAATTTTAACAATATGAACGCGGTGAAAAATCTAGTTATTTGGTTACTAATAATAGCCGCCACTTCAATGCTTATTGATTCACAAAGGGACAAACTAAGCGACAGATTTCTCAGTACTTTTTTACCATATAAAGGAAGAATTCAAAATAGTGGAAGTATCGAATTTACGAAATCATACGATGGACACTTTTATATTCAGGCTCAAGTCAATGATAGCAATATAACGTTTTTGCTTGATACTGGAGCAACCGATATTGTTCTATCACAAAAAGACGCATTACATGCTGGTATTAACTTACAAAACGTTCAGGATTTTAAAATATATGAAACTGCGAAAGGTCAAATAAAAGCTGGAGTGGTTCAAATACCTCAAGTTAAAATAGGAAATTTTTTGATTAATGATGTACAGGCAAGCGTTAACACTCATTCTATGTCTCATTCACTACTTGGAATGAGCTTTTTAAGGTATTTTCATTTCACTATAAGAGATAATAAGTTGATATTATACCGCGACTAAATATTCCTATGATCTAAAGCTCTGTAGGTCAATATAGGAGCAGAAATAAATATTGCAGAACAAGTGCCAATCAAAATACCAAAAAAAATGATCAAGCTGAAGTCTTTCACTGCATCTGTGCAGATTAATGCCAAAGGAAGAGCAGCAAGAAGGGTTGTACCCGAGGTTAATATAGTGCGAAATAATGTAGCGTTGATACTTGCATCCACTATCTCACTCATCCGCCCACTTTTACCACTCTTGCAATACTCTCGAATCCGATCGTATATAATTACTGAGTTATTGATTGAATAACCAATGACAGTGAGGAGAGCTGCAACTGATGAAATATTAAACTCAATGCCAGTTAGGCTAATAAAACCAATAGTTAAAATCACGTCATGAATCAGTGCTGTTATTCCACTGAATCCACATTGCCAATTAAATCTAAACCAAACGTAAAAAAATATTCCAACAATTGCAATCAACATGGATAACATTCCTTCAAATATTTGTGTTGAGCTTATTTGTGGGCCAACATAGTCTATTTTACGATAGCTTATTGAGCTCCCCAGCTTTTCTTCTAGTATGCTTTTTATCTTTTTGATTTTATTTTCGTCTCCCTCATCTTTAAAACGCATGACTAAATTATCACCCGCTTTTGAACTCTGCACTGTAAAACCATTTTCTTTTAATGCATCGAGAATAGAGTGATTCTCATCTGAAGATTTTATCTCTATCAAAATTCCGCCTGCAAAGTCTATGCCTAAGTTCACTCCACGCAGCACAACAGTGAGCATTGAAAAGATGATAAGAATAATGCTAACGAGTGCAGTCAAATCCCTATATTTACTAAACTTGATATTGAGGTTATCTGGAATGAGTCTAAGTGCCATGCTATTTACTTAAACTTGAATTTTATATACTTTTCAAAAAATTCACTAGTTTATTTTGTGGTTGTTTGACTATGTAAATTTTTCTGTCAGTTGATTCTTGTCTGTCAATTAAGTTCTATCTAGTGCAAACTTTGCAATTTTGAAGTACATGACAAGAGCAAAATACCGCCAATTTGGCCCATCATTTTATCTCTGCAAGTTCATCCCGCCTTTGCTATGTTAGCAACGCAACCTAAGCTAGGTTCCTTCATAGCAGTGTTAGGTACACTGCCATATCTTTCAAAACTTTTATGCTCTACAGCTTCCTCAACACTTTTTCCTCCTAAAAGACAGTTTTCCCCTAAACTTTTTCCCTTATCTTTTAACTCATTAAGCCTTGCTCTGTTTTCCCCATCAATCTCCACTTTTATTTTATTGCTGTCTTTCTCACTAGGACTTAGATAAATACTTATCTCTCCTACCTCAGTGGTAAAAGACATTTCAATACCACCTTTTGAGACATCCATGTAATTTCTTTTTCCCCCTATTTCTTCTACATTTTCAACTCTTACTATACTTTCTCCAATTTTGAGAATGCCAACTCTTAAATTTAAGTCTTTGACTTTTTCATTGTTTAGGATTTCTGCAACTTCAACAATACTATCTTGCGAGTATTCTACACAAAAATATCCATTATCCTTGTCTACTCCTAATACATTTTGAGTCTGCTTGCTTTTGTTTACAATACTTTCATATGCTAAATTATTAAGTCCTAAAATATTTTTATTCCTTTGACTTAAAATCTCTTTTTCTCTGTAAATACAATTTACATAATTATCGTGATTCTCTTTAGTAAATTTATTTAAAGTTGCACCCTCCGATATTACTTGTAATATCTTTTTCTCCTCTAGAAGTCTAAAATTCTCAGTAGAATCGACCCAATATCGTGCTTGTATTGTATTAATTATATGGTCTACAAAGGACTCGCCGTCTTTATATGGAAAAGTGAACATAATTCCTTGTTCCAGTGCTTGGCTTATAACTTCATCAAGTCTCCCTTTCAACTCCCCAATATCATCTTCTTCACATTCACCAGCTTCATCTGAATCACTAAGGATTTTATCCATTTCTTGCCAAATACTTTCATACTTTTCCTCTTCTGCTTTATTCAGTTCTATTTGGGCTAAAGAAAAAGAATCTTCTTTTATTATGTTTGTGTTTTCATCATGAAAACTCAGATGACTGTAGCGTTTACCACAATCTGTATCATAATGACCAACATCATCATCACCACAGTCCGAACTATCTTCTGAGTTCCCATCACTATCTGACCAATTGTCAACTTTCGGAAATTCTGAGCTTTTCTGTTCACCTTCAAAAGTCTGATTACTACCGTCAGCGCCCTTTGTCAAATTTTCTTTACTTTCACAAGAACCATCTGAACCATAGCCCTCGTTCCCTTTTGGATCTGAATCATCTGGATTACAATCAGAAGTTATTTCTGTATCTTCAGAAATCTGTTGATTATCACTTTCACCTAACAAACCACCATTTGTTGGATTACATACATTTTCTGTATATTTTTGATTATTTTGTGCTTCTATTTTCTCCTTTTCGTACAACAGTTCAAACTGATCAATTTCAATCGATCGTACTTGTGTCCTTGAAAGAAAGTCCTCTGGAATCTGATCCTCATCGTCAGAATTGTGACCTGAATCACAAATTACATGATCATTGCAGGTAGAATTATGCTCTACTGAATCAGTACTTTCAAAAATTTGTGGATTATTACTTCCGTCTGGCAAATTACCTGATAAACCAGTCTGATGATTATTTTCACCTACCCAACCATCAGTTGTTGTTGGAATATATATTCCTGTATATCTTTGGCTATCAAGAGAATCATTAGTTAATTGTACTGCTGTATAAGTTGTCCGGTCATCCTCATCATCGGAACTAATACCTGAATCATGGCCATCACCTTCTTCAATCTTTTGAGTTTCTATATCGTGTTCATCTATTTCGCTCGACGAATCATAGTTGGAAGGGTTATACTGTTGATTAGAACGGTACGTAGTGAAAAGCACTTGACTATGATTATTACTGTTATCACTTGTACAAGAATCATCGGAGTGCTGTAGAGGAGTTTGTGCATTACTTTCAAGAGTTTGACGCCACTCGCTGCAAAGGTCCTTAAAATTGAAAGCAGTGCGTATAACTTTTTCCTTGCCTGATACCCCACCATTCATATTGTATAACCATTACTCACTAATCCCTTAGTGAATATCGTAATATATAGGTCTGTCAATAAAAAAATATAACTTTCTTTGGTTCTAACCTTTGCAAATCAGTATCTATAGCTCGGTAATTTCTCATACGTTGCACTCTGGACCTAGGAGCGTTGTTAATAAATCCACGACAGCTAGACAACCCTTGCTCGTCCACTAGAAGGAAAAGCGGCAAGGAGCGAGCCAAAAGCGATGAGGAAGGATCCAAGCCAGATTATAGACATTCCAGGTTTATAGTGCACTTTGGCTGCGATTTTGCTCTTACTCTTATCAATCTCACCGATTACAACATAAATATCAGAAAATAAATTGTGGTAGATACTGCTTTCAACATTTTTCTGACCTTCCACAAGGTAAAATCTATATTCAGGAGTTATCTCACCCAATATCTTGTTATTCAACAAATTCCTGATATCCATTGTTCCTCTTACTGCATGGAAATTTTTTTCTTTTATTAGCTCAATATTTCGTAAAGTAACTTTAAATTTATTGACTGTTATGCTATCCCCTATTTTTAAGTAATTTTCTTTTTTCTCCTGCCAACCAACTGAATAAGTTATACCAAACACTAGAATTGCCACTCCAGCATGAGCTGCCATCATTGCATAGTAGGATTTAGAAACTCTTCTTGCTAATAAAATTGATTCACCAAATGCTACCTTAAATAAACAAATTCTTTTACTATATGCTTCTAAAACAAAGATTAATAATGCTATGGAGATGGTAATTGATAGCACAATCATTAGCTCCATGTGAAAGATAAACGGCAAAATAGCTGCAGCACTACAGAATGAGAATCTGTATTCACGGAATATTGGCAATAGACTATTTCCCCGCCAACTACAGTATTGCCCGATCATGGTGAGCACTAGAATAGTGAGTGCAATAGGATTAAATAAAGAATTGTAATATGGTGCTCCAACTGAAATTAATTCACCGGTTAAATACTCAAGCACTGTAGGGTATAAAGTGCCAACGAACACAATGAAAAAGGCAGTGATAAATAATAAATTGTTCATCAGCATCATCGTAAGGCGTGAAAAGAATCTTCTACCCTCTGTCACTTGAGTAGCAAGTTTCTTTTCAGATTCCAGTGTCACGCACTGGAATGACATTGCAGATGTGTGATTTTTTCTCGTAAACACTACAAATATTACTAAGCTACTGACTGTAATTACACCAAGTAGAGCTAATATATATAGTCCATATCTTGGGTCATCTGCAAACGTGTGCACTGAAGTGAGTATTCCTGAGCGGACTAGAAATGTTCCAGTTACACTCAAGACAAAAGTTGTAAGCGTAAGTAAAATAGCGAAATTCCTTAAAGTATTGAAATTTCGTACAACGAGCAACAAATGTGTCAGCGCTACTGCAATTAGCCACGGCATCAGAGAAACATTTTCCACTGGATCCCAAAACCAAAATCCACCCCACCCAAGTTCGCGATATGCCCACCAGCTACCTAAGCTGATGCCCAAAGTGAGCAGCGACCAAGAAATAAGTACCCAAGGCCTGACAATTTTAGCCCAAACATTTCCTTCAGTATTTAAAATTAATCCAGCTATAGAGAGCGAAAAAGGAACGCTAAATCCAAGGTACCCCAAATATAATATCGGTGGATGAATAGCAAGGCCTATATCCTGCAATATCGGATTAAAACCCAATCCATCTGTTTCAATGCCTGGCATTTTAGTGAAGGGGCTGGATTCAATTAAAGTGAACAGTAAAAAACAAAAGCAAATCAGCCCATGAGTGATAAGAGATATTTTTTTTAATTTACTACCATTAGTTCGTTCTGGTGTCATTCCAGTGCTTGACACTGGAATCCAGTTTTTATTACACTGCCATTTGATGTACTCATTTGCAATTAAATTGTCTGGATCCCAGTGTCTAGGCACTGGGATGACAGAAGAAGAGGCTGGGATGACAGAGGGGGAAACTGGGATGACAGAAGGTATATAAATATCCATTAGTAATAAATACATGACAAGCACTAATGCCCAAAGCAACATGGACCCTTCTTTATTTCCCCAAACACCACAAATCTTATAGATCAAAGGTTTTGTTGTGTGTGAGTGGTAATATACGTTTTCGAGTGAGAAATCATTTGTAATGTGGCAGTAGATCAAAATAGCCATTGACGCTGATACACAAAAAAATATGGCAGTGGTAATAAACCGACAAGAACTAAGCGGTAAAAACAAATATGTCAAAGACAATAAGCAGGCTAGCAATAGCAATATATTCCCAAGTTCAGGCATAAAAAATTATAGTTTTTATATAAACAATATTACTGATGACAAGTAAGAAGTTAAAGTGTTAATTGACGCTTGCTATTGATGCTAGCCCGTAGTTAGCTGTGCTACTATTAATTAAAAATTAAATATTAAGTCTTTATACTTTTATAGATAGCGTTAATATTGAGGTAACATTGTGGGTACAACTAAGATTAGTAAATTTCCATTTAATATAAAAGGTAAAGTGGCAAAACAACATGCCGAACCAATAATCGAAAAAAATCTCTATACTATTTTGGGATTCAAAGATATAAAAGATATAGAAGATTTTGAAAATAAGACAAGTAAGCTTGTTAATAAAAAAGTTTGGCAATCATTTGTTGACTGCTTTGCAAAAGAAATAGATTATGCAGCAACCGAAAAAGTTGTAAAAAACATCGTTTGTAACATTGCAAAGAGTGATCAAGGTAATGCTTTTACCAAAACTGAACATCTGATATTAAATGAAAAGCAAGATAATAAAAAGAGAGAAAAAGCGATTAGAAAAGCTATTAGTATTTTGAGGAAAATCAATCCAGAAAAAGCCTTTAGAGGTTGTCCACAAACCAGTAAATCAAGCATATTCCCTACTTAACATAACTTTACTCATAGCCAGATATATGAAACTTTCAGTAGATGTTGTAAGTAAATCGTACTCCTTTGATAGCCTTCTATTTCTATTGATCCAAGCAAAAGTCCTCTCTACCACCCACCTTCTCGGCTGTACTGAAAATCCAGGATCCCGTTGTGGCAATAGTTCTAGTGGTGTATCTTTATGCACCCAAAACCTACATGGAGGCCTTTTGACAATTTCAATATCTATCCCATATTCTCTCTTTACGTAATCCTTTAAATCTTTTCCTTGGTATCCCATATCAGCCCACATTTTCTTAATATTGCTGTATTTTTCCTTCATATTGTCCAATGCCATCTTCACCCCATCTCTGTCATTTTCGCTTGCAGCTCCTACATAGCAACCAAGCACAAATCCTTGAGTATCTGTGATTATATGTCTTTTTCTCCCCTTTACCTTTTTCGCACCATCATAACCTTTGACCCCCCTTTTTCCGTGGTTTTTACCGATTGACTGTCCACTATGCATGCGCTCGGCTCCTCATTTCTTCCCATTTTTGACCTACTATATTTAGTGATATCATAGTTCATTTTCTCAAAAATTCCCTGCTTTTTCCATCTTCTAAACTGTTCATGCACAGCCTTCCACGGCGGAAAATCGTGTGGTAAATAGCGCCATTGACATCCTGTGCGCAGTATATAAAGAATTGCATTTACTATCTCACACTTACTGTATTTTGGTGGCCTTCCTCCTTTCTTGTATGATACTCTGAAGTGTTTTTCTATTCTTGCCCATTCCCTTTTACTTAAATCTGTTGGATATTTTTTCCTCATCTCTTACCTCAATATTCTTTCTTTATATACTACGTATTCCTTGGTTTGTGGACAACCTCTAACTATTGCATTCCTGCACAATTTATTCTCATGATAAAAACGTCTTAACTTTCTCTCTACTTTTTCTGGGTAAGGTCAATTTGGTTCTGCACCATTTTTGAGTAATAGTTTTACTTCTTGTGCATTACCATCTTCTACAGCTAGGAATAATTGTTCTTCCTGTGTTTTTACGCGTGTTTCCACATTAGATATAAAAAATAACAATACTAAACATGCAATACCAATAATGCTAATATATTTTATAACTTTTCTCATAAGATATTTTACAATGCTTCTAATAATATTAGATATCATCTATAAAATTAAAAAATCCATGAAAGGGGATGAAAATATGTAAAAAAGTATTATTGATTAATTAAAAACAGATTTTGATTTGATAATACTAATAAAATCGATTTATCTTAAATTTACGTTGATTTTTACCTGTTATTTTTTGTAGTTTATCCAACGTAAATTCCAGGTAAAACAAAGTCGTTATCTCCAACCGTTACAACCAACTCTCCTTCTTTAATTTTTATTTGATTAGGTGTATGGTCCCATACCATCACACTCTGGGATCATACACCTAAAGTACTCCGACACTGGGATGACACCCCGGGGTTTCTGGGATGACAAAAAAGAGCCCCCTGAGCAAAAATCTTATAGCCACTTGAATGATAATTGACTTTTTGCCTAAAATAACTAAGAAAGAAACTTCTCATCAAGATAACTTAAATATATACTAATTCTCTTATTTTTAAACGATTTCTCATCATGAATTGCACGATCAAAAACCTGAATTTGACTTGTTATAATGCTACAATTATTACTTGCAACTTCTAATACGCCACTATCAATTACAACCTTCTTTTCTGTTTGATTACTCATTTTAACAGTAATCATACCAGGCAATAAATAAATTAAGTAAGGAGCATGGTGAGCTAAAATCATAAGCTCCCCTTCGAGCCCAGTTACTGAAAGAGAAACCACTCCACTGAATGAAATTTGATCATCAGGAGAGAAAAATTGCACTTTAAAAGTATTCATAATCTTTAACTTTTACTTAGCTTCAGCTTGTATTAATTCAGCCTTTTTTATTGCTTCATCTATATTCCCCACCATATAAAAAGCGGCCTCTGGTAAGTGATCATATTTGCCTTCAACAATCCCTTTAAAACTGGAAACAGTATCAGAAAGTGAAACAAATTTACCAGGCATGCCAGTAAATATTTCTGCAACGTGAAAAGGTTGAGAAAGAAATTTCTGAATCTTACGAGCCCTATCAACAATAATTTTATCTTCATCAGATAGCTCATCCATACCAAGTATTGCAATAATATCTTGCAGTGATTTATAAGTTTGCAATATACGTTTCACCTCAGAAGCTACCTTATAATGTTCTTCACCAATGATTTCAGCAGATAAAGACTGAGAAGTTGAATCAAGTGGATCAACAGCAGGGTATATTCCCATTTCAGCTATTTGCCTTGACAACACTGTGGTGGCATCAAGGTGAGAGAACGTAGTTGCTGGGGCTGGATCAGTTAAATCGTCCGCAGGAACATATATAGCTTGCACAGAAGTAATAGAGCCAGAAGTTGTTGAAGCTATTCTTTCTTGCATTGCACCCATATCAGTTGCAAGGGTTGGCTGATAACCAACAGCTGACGGTATTCTTCCAAGTAAAGCAGAAATTTCAGAACCAGCTTGTGTAAATCTAAAGATATTATCCACAAAAAATAGAACATCTTGGTTTTCACGGTCACGAAAATACTCTGCCATAGTAAGTGCTGTTAAAGCAACTCTAGCCCTTGCTCCAGGAGGCTCATTCATCTGACCATAAACCAAAACAGCTTGAGATTTTTCATGCTCATTTATATTTATTACATTTGAAGTGATCATCTCGTGATAAAGATCGTTACCTTCACGCGTTCTCTCCCCTACCCCGGCAAACACAGAAAATCCTTTATGAGCTTTTGCTATATTATTAATTAATTCCATTATTAGGACTGTTTTACCAACACCGGCTCCACCAAATAAGCCAATTTTTCCTCCTTTAAGATAAGGTGCAAGAAGATCTATAACTTTTATTCCCGTAACTAAAACTTCTTCCTGTATTCTCTGTTCAGTAAAACTTGGAGGTGCTCTGTGTATAGGCTCTAAGTTATATTTTCCCTTCAGTGGACCACACTCATCTATAAGCTCTCCAACAACATTAAAAATCCTTCCTAAAGTTGAACGCCCAATTGGCACCGATATTGGTGCACCTGTATCAACAAATTCATCCCCCCTTGACATGCCATCTGTGCTATCCATAGCAATACAACGAACTATATTGTCACCTATATGCTGCAAAACTTCTAAAACCAGCTCCTTATCCTTATATTTTAGTTTGCTTTTTAAAGCATTAAATATTTTAGGCAATTCACCTTCAAATTTTATATCAACAACTGCTTGAGTTACCTTAATCGCTCTACCTATATTCATCTCTTTATTTTTATCACCTAACACTATAATTCCATAAAAGAACTTCTAAAGAAAATAAATTTTATATTATTAATAGAAATTTTGCAACATTAAAACGCTTACTAGTTACGCTTCATTACAAACAATGCAAATGCATTTAATAGCCAAGTAATAATAAACAATACTAAACTAAGCGCATAAGCAGCAAGAGTTTGTACACTATTGAAATCCTGATCTCCGGTAAGTAATGTAGCGATCTGCACGGTAATGGTAGTAACTGAATTAAGAGGGTTAAAAGTCAAATTTGCGTTGATTCCCACAGCCATTAGCACAATCATTGTTTCACCTATCACTCTTGAAATTGACAATAAAATTGCACTTAAAATTGTAGGCATTGCATAAGGTATTGTTATATGCCATATAGTTTCCGCTGGAGTTGCACCAAGTGCCATGAAGCCATAACGCAAGCTTTTTGGAACAGATCTTATGGCATCTTCGAGTAAAGAAATAATAAAAGGAAGAATCATTATCCCAATCGATAAACCGGCAACTAAGGCACTTTCTGAGTGTATACTTAAACCAAAAAAATTTGCTACCTGCTTTATAAAGAAAGACAAAAACACAACCGCGAAATATCCATATACAACCGTAGGAATAGCAGACAAAATTTGCAAAGTTGTATTAACAATATAACGCACTTTCTCACTCGCATATTCACTAATATATATTGCAGAAAATAAACCAAGCGGAACGACAACTAACATTGCTATAATAGTTATAAGTAATGTACCCACCAAAAGCGGCGCTATACCAAAACATCCTATCTTCTCTTCATTGATAGTGACTACATTGTGGCACCATTTCAAGCAAAACAAGAATTCTGAAATAGCTACTTTATTAAAAAAACTAATGGATTGAATAAAAATAGACAGCATTATAAATAAAGTGATAAAAAATGATATGGCCAAAGCCACAAATAACGAAAGTTTTATTATTTTATTTCTTTTATTTTTAAAGATAAAAGCAAGCATGAAAAAAAGTAACGCTATAGAAATAAAAGTTACAAAACAATTATTATAGAATACTAACAACCAAGTTAGCATCCATACACAACTAAGATATAGATAAGATTTAACCTTATTTACTTCTTGAAACCTACTAAAACAAAATAAAAGGATTAGTAAGACAGGTATGACTATCACCGAATTCATTCTTCCATGCATCAAATTTTATTCTACGAAAATGTCATACAAGTTCACCATTATTTGACAATAAAGTAAAACAATTTAAAATAAATAATTATATTAATATAAAAACAATGAAGAGAACATTTCAACCAAAAAATTTGATAAGAAAGCGCAGACACGGATTTCGTTCACGTATGGCAACAAGAGCTGGAAGAAAAATCCTTAATAGGCGCCGTTCATTAGGGTGTAACAAATTATGCGCATAGTAAGTATAAAAAAAAAGATTTTTCTTCTGCTTTCAAAAATAAGTTAGCACTCAACAGTCTTTTTTATCGTGGGCTTTATATATCACTGTACGCTATAAAAGAAAGAGAACCTGAAAAGTACATTCATACTATTAGAGTAGGTCTGGCTATCAGTAAAAAAACCGGAAAAGCAGCAAAAAGAAATAAAATAAAAAGGCAACTACGAATGCTTGCTAAAATTAGCATTTTAAATATAAGTAATATAGGGCACTACTACATAATACTAACTCATAGAAACATTATGCAAGCAAGTTATAAAAACTTACAAAAAGATCTAACTATTTGCTTAAAAAAGATAAAATAAAAAAAAATCTCAATTAAGGTATTTACAACTATATTTTTTATGATAATATAGGTAAAATTTTTAAAAATAGTTAATGGGTGTGGTGAATGGTAGAGCATATAAAAGAGGTAAATAACACAGGCTTTGGTCAGATGTATCAATTCTTATTTCTTCCTAAAGGAACAGGAACAGATTGGAGGTCAGCATTTCGCCAACAAGAAGAATTATTTAAAAAAGTGGGAGGTAATGTAATATTACCAGAAATCAGTAATTCTCCTTCAAAAGGGAATCAATTAGGGGAAGTAGGAACAATGCTAAATAATGTAGAAAATGACCAAGAACATATAAGAAAAAAAAGATATCGTGGTTAAAGTAAAAACTTAAAGAATAGTAACAAAACAAGAAAGTTAAAATATAAGTATACCTACTGTCTAATTAACAAAGAAATTTTTATAAACTTGGCGGCGACCTACTCTCCCTTTTCAAGTACCATCAGCGCTAAAAAGTTTCACTTCCGAGTTCGAGATGAGATCGGGTGGTTCATTTTTGCTATAGCCACCAAGTCAATAAAAATTTCTAACTTAACAATTTTAACTTAATATTTAACACTGCATACACACATATAGAAAGCAAATAAATCAATCAGGCTATTAGTACTAGTTAGCTTCACATGTTACCATGCTTCCACACCTAGCCTATCAACGTGGTAGTCTTCCACGGCCTTAATTGGGAAATCTTTTTGAAGAGGGTTTCTTGCTTATATGCTTTCAGCAATTATCCCATCTATACATAGCCACCCAGCGATGCTATTGGCATAACAGCTGGTACACCAGAGGTATATCCATCTCGGTCCTCTCGTACTAGAGTCAGACCTTCTCAAATTTCCTTCACCCACGGCAGATAGAAACCGAACTGTCTCACGACGTTCTAAACCCAACTCACGTATCACTTTAATCGGCGAACAGCCGAACCCTTGGGACCTTCTTCAGCCCCAGGATGTGATGAGTCGACATCGAGGTGCCAAACGGTGTCGTCGCTATGAACGCTCGAACACCATCAGCCTGTTATCCCCGGCGTACCTTTTATCCGTTGAGCGATGACCCTTCCATACAGAATCACCGGATCACTATGACCGACTTTCGTCTCTGCTTGGCTTGTCAGCCTCGCAGTCAGGCAAGCTTATGCCATTATACTATCAAGCTGATTTCCGACCAGCTCTAGCTTACCTTCGCACGCCTCCGTTACTTTTTAGGAGGCGACCGCCCCAGTCAAACTACCCACCATACAATGTCCTAGTTCCAGATAATGAAACATAGTTAGATATCAAAAGTGTAAAGGGTGGTATCTCAAGGTTGACTCCATTATAGCTAGCGCCATAACTTCAAAGTCTCCCACCTATCCTGCACATCACACTTTTAATAGCAATGTAAAGCTATAGTAAAGGTGCACGGGGTCTCTTCGTCTAACCGCGGGTACCCCGCATCTGCACGGGGAATTCAATTTCGCTGAAGTGATGTTGGAGACAGTGGAGAAATCGTTACGCCATTCGTGCGGGTCGGAACTTACCCGACAAGGAATTTCGCTACCTTAGGACCGTCAGTGTTACGGCCGCCGTTTACTGGGGCTTCAATTCGGAGCTTGCACCCTTCCTATTAACCTTCCAGCACCGGGCAGGCGTCAGACCCTATACTTCCACTTACGTGTTTGCAGAGTCCTGTGTTTTTAGTAAACAGTCGCTACTCCCTATTTTGTGCCACCTACTCATAGTTGCCTAAAAGCAGGTTACCCTTCTTCCGAAGTTACAGGTATAATTTGCCGAGTTCCTTCAACATCATTCTTTCAACACCTTAGTATACTCTACTCATCCACCAGTGTCGGTTTGCGGTACGGCCTCATAAATATAAGTGCTATTTCCTGGAGCTTCTTTTAAGCATAGATCAATCCAATAAGATCTATACAAATACGAAACCCGTCACACTTAAGAGGTTTAGGAATATTAACCTAATTGCCATCGACTACTCCTTTACGGACTCGCCTTAGGAACCGACTAACCCTACGCAGATTAACTTAACGTAGGAACCCTTAGATTTTCGGTGAGAGTGTTTTTCACACTCTTTTACGCTACTTATGTCAGCATTCTCACTTCCGATATCTCCAGCAGTTTTCACAAACCACCTTCACAGACTTACGGAACGCTCCGCTACCGCGCCTATTGATCGAAATCAATAAGCACTCACATCTTCGGTATACAGCTTTAGCCCCGGTACATTTTCGGCGCAGAAAAACTTATTTAGACAAGTGAGCTGTTACGCTTTCTTTAAAGGATGGCTGCTTCCAAGCCAACCTCCTAGCTGTAATGGTTTTTCTACTTCCTTCCCCACTTAGCTGTAATTTTGGGACCTTAGATAGTGATCTGGGTTGTTTCCCTCTTCACCACGGACTTAGCACCCGTAGTGTGCCTGCTGTATAATTAATTGTTGGTATTCGGAGTTTAGTTAGATTTGGTAAGACGGTGAATCCCCCTAGTCTATCCAGTGCTCTACCCCCAACAACATACATACAACGCTCTACCTAAATAGATTTCGCGGAGAACCAGCTATTTCCAAGTTTGATTGGCCTTTCACCCCTAATCACAACTCATCCAATAATGTTGCAACATTAACTGGTTCGATCCTCCAGTGTGTTTTACCACACCTTCAATCTGGTCATGACTAGATCACTTGGTTTCGGGTCTAATCCATAAAACTAAAACGCCCTATTCAAACTTGCTTTCGCTACGCCTACACCTAACGGCTTAAGCTTGCTTCATAGATTAACTCGCTGACCCATTATGCAAAAGGTACGCTGTCACTCTAAATATCAATAAATTGATATAGAGCTCCAACTGTTTGTAAGCACTTGATTTCAGATTCTATTTCACTCCCCTCCCGGGGTTCTTTTCACCTTTCCCTCACGGTACTTGTTCACTATCGGTCGTTAAGGAGTATTTAGGCTTGGAGGATGGTCCCCCCATATTCAAACAGGATTTCACGTGCCCCGCTCTACTCAAGGATTTAAAAACTTTCTACTTATACAGGACTATCACCTTCTATGGTTACTATTTCCAGAGTATTCTAATTCTTATTCTTAAATCACTAGCCTTTTCCGCTTTCGCTCGTCACTACTAACAGAATCTCGGTTGATTTCTTTTCCTTTGGCTACTTAGATATTTCAGTTCACCAAGTTTGCTTTACATACTTAGTACGTAATAACTAGCTAAACTAGTTGGGTTTCCCCATTCGGAAATCTGCGGATCAAAATTTGTTGACAATTCCCCACAGCTTATCGCAGCCTGCCACGTCCTTCATCGCCTCTTAACGCCAAGGCATCCATCAAGTGCTCTTAATAATTTATTTATCCGACTATATGCAGAATATGCAGAGTTAAATATTATTAAAATTGAATTGAGATTAAATTAATCTCTACCATAAAACTTGTCAAACATCTAAAAACTAAATTAATCTTTTATATATTATAACCTAATAAATAATATGTCAACGCCTTTTTGCACAAAACATTTACTTATATTATCAACAACAATATACTAGCAATCCTAAACAGTATAATCTGAGAAATATGTGGTAAACTTATATATACAGTAAAAATTAATAAAAAAGATATTTTGTAAGATAAAATGTGTTAAAATCAATTGCCTAAAAATGATAATAAACATTCGGAGTATTTCTAACGTATGAAAAGTAATCTCTCTTTTATAAAAAACGTTGCTTTAAATTGTATGTCTAAGCTCATTGGCGTATTAAATATTAAGAAAGTAAAACACTTCATTGTGAATAAATATAATACTCTTCATAAAGAAATGACAGTGCTTCTTAAAAAATCTAAGAACCTGTTAAACACCAACATTGAAATCGGTTTATATCACTTTTATAAAGGTAGCATATCAGATGCAAAGTTACGATTTTGGTTAATTAGCATATTTTACCCCCATTTATCTATAGTCTGGTATAACATCGGAAGGTGTCATTTTGCGGTAGGGAATACTAACAAAGCTTATAATTATTTAACAAGGACACTAAAATTAGATAATGACCACGAGGAGGCGTCTTACTATATAAAAAAAATGACAAACTCAGCGCCTATTAGAGAATTGCCAAAAAACCTCATAAGACAATATTTTGATTACACAGGTGAATATTTTGTTGAGCATTGGTTGATTGCCAAACAATATAGAGGGCATGAACTTGTACACATGATAATTACAAAAATCTTCAACAACTCCACTTCTGAGCTCAATATACTTGACCTTGGTTGTGGAACTGGAATATGTGGTCATTTCTTGAAAATAAATAGTATTGGAAACCATATAACAGGAATTGACATTTCAAGTAGAATGCTAAATATCGCAAGAGGATGCTTTATAAAAGGTAAGCCTGTTTACAATGAATTAATACATATGGAAATGAAAGAGTTTCTTAAACAAGAGAAAAACCAGCAGTATGATGTAATTATCTTTGCTGAAGTGCTACATTATCTACATGACTTTCAAGAAGAATTGGAATTAGCAAAAAGATCTACGAGCAAAAAAGGAGTTATTGTATGTTTAATAAGAAGAAAGGAAGGTGAAGGTATTGACTTTGTAAACAAAGGAGACTATTTTCGTCACTCAGAAAGTTATGTTCAACATGTTGCAAAAGAAATAAATATGCAAATAAGTTATATGAGTTACTGTAAAATATATGGCAGTCAGGTTGACGGTATCTTGTTTGCATTACAGCATCAACAAGAAAGTCCGAAAAACCTAACTTAAAAATTACTCAAAGTGGCTTTTAAGTATCTATATATAATAAAAGGATAAAAGGAATTTTATGAATAACATTACTATTGATTACGCAAAGGACAGCAAATTAACCGACTTTGGAAAAGCAGTTCTATCAGACAGGTATTTAATAGAAAATGAAAGTTATCAAGACCTCTTTGCACGTATTGCTAATTACTATTCTGATAATAAAGAACATGCGCAGCGTCTTTATGACTACATGAGCAACTTGTGGTTCATGCCTTCAACACCAATACTCAGCAATGGTGGCACTAAGAGAGGGTTACCTATCTCTTGCTTTCTTAATGAAACCGAAGACAGCTTGCAGGGAATAGTTGATCTATGGAATGAAAATGTTTGGCTTGCTGCACGTGGTGGTGGAATAGGTAGTTATTGGGGAAATTTACGCTCAATAGGCGAAAGCGTAAAGGGTAGCGGCAAAACATCAGGAATTGTTCCATTTATTGTAGTGCAAAATGCTCTAACGCTTGCAATTAGTCAGGGATCCTTAAGGCGAGGAAGTTCAGCAGTCTATCTTCCTGTATCTCATCCGGAGATAGAAGAGTTTCTGGATTTACGTAAGCCAACAGGCGGTGACCCAAATCGCAAAGCGTTAAATATACATCATGCTGTAATAGTAACAGATAAATTTATGCAGGCTGTTGAGAATGATCAAGAATGGAATTTAATAAGCCCTCACAACAATAAGGTTATTTCAACTGTAAAAGCGCGGGATATATGGATCAAAATATTAACAGCAAGAGTTGAAACTGGAGAACCTTACATTATTTTCCTTAATGCAACAAATAACAATAAGCCAGAATCTTACAAAAAGCTCAACTTAGACATCAAGATGTCAAATCTATGCAGTGAAATAACTTTAACCACAGGTTATGATCACCTGAATAAATCACGCACTGCTGTGTGTTGTCTATCATCCGTAAACCTTGAGTACTACGAAGAATGGAAAGACAATAAACTCTTCATAGAAGATATAATGCGCTTTCTTGATAATGTATTGGAAGATTTCATAAATAAAGCACCGAATGAAATGCAGCGAGCAAAATATTCTGCAATAAGAGAACGCAGTATTGGTCTTGGTGTGATGGGCTTTCATTCATTTTTACAAAGCAAAATGGTTCCTTTTGAATCAGTAACAGCACAACAATGGAATAAAAAAATATTTAAGTATTTACGCGAGCAAGCAGATATAGTTTCTAAAAAATTAGCAGAAGAAAAGGGAGCATGTCCTGATGCCAAAGAAGTTGATCTAATGGAAAGGTTTACACACAAGCTCGCTATTGCTCCTACTGCTTCGATCTCCATTATTGCAGGTAATACCTCTCCTGGAATAGAACCATATGCAGCAAACGTATTCATACAAAAGACACTTACAGGTTCATTTGTAGTGCGAAATAAATTCTTGCAAAAACTATTAGCAGAAAAAAATCAAGACAATGATAAAATATGGTCTTCAATTTCAACAAACGAGGGTTCCGTTCAGCATTTAGATTTTCTCAGTGAGCATGAAAAATTGACATTTAAAACAGCGTACGAGCTTGACCAAAGATGGATTATAGAACATGCAAGTGATAGAACTTCGTGTATTTGCCAGTCTCAATCAGTAAATCTGTTCTTACCTGCTAACGTACATAAACGTTACTTGCATAAAATACACATGCTTGCCTGGAAAAAAGGATTGAAGAGCTTATATTACTGCAGATCACAATCAATGCAGAGAGCCGATAAGGTCTCGCATGACATATTCAAAAAAAGTGAAATATTGCAGCAAAAAACAGATATTGACTACGATGAATGTTTGTCATGCCAATAGTGACCTTACTCAGAAAAAGTAGAGAGAAAGTTAAGCAAATGGGTAAATAGACTTCTTGCATAACCATATAACGAACTTTTCTTGGAAATAGAAACGAAAAAACTTGCTTGACAAACTCCGCCAGCCCCCTTATCATAAACATTGAAGCTATTTATTTATCTTCTCTGTACAGATTAAATGACAAAAAAACTCACGTATCTGGCGTCTCATGTTTAATTTTTTGCACTATGTGCACCTTATGTCTTTATAAAACTTCTACCTACATAAGCTGAAACGCGCTTATAAAGCGTTTAAAACATAAAAAAACGCCAACTTAAAAAATGGATAGTGAATAACTAGCTACCCTAGGGTTTCTTTTGCCTTTTTTTCTGTTTAGTAAATTTCTTAACGTTTATAATTTAGATTAGTTGCGGTTTAAAAGCAACTAAATCGCGGTTATTAAGTGTTTAGAATAAAAAAACGCCATACTTGAAAGTATAATGTAAGTAATTAGCCAACCACGGGGCTTCTTTTGCCTTTTTTTTATTTGGTAAATTTCTTAATATTTATGGCTAAACGACAATCGTCATCCCGCTGCTTGTTAGCGGGATCTATGCTAAGAGATACCGTGACGGTATGACGGTTAAGTATCCTGCTGCTTGTTAGCTGATGAGATACCGCGAATGAATCGCGGTATGACGGTTCGTGGCGGCGTGACGATAAGCTCGTCATCCCGCTACTTGTTAGCGGGATCTAGAGATACCGCGGCGGTATGACGTAGGACTGCTGTCATCCCAGTGCTCCTTTTTTTGTCATCCGAGTAGCTGACACTGGGATCTATTTTGCATGTAACTCCAATTGTGTTTTAGCATAAAACGCAACGCGTATTAGACTTATTTGCAAGCAAAGCTTGCTAGATCCAAGTAGTCAGGGCACTGGGATGACAGGAGAAGGCACTAGCCTGACAACCGTCATCCCGCTACGTGTTAGCGCCGCAGCGGTATGGTGTAGGAAAATTAGCTATATAGCTAACTTGTACCACGCGTTAAAGCTTTTAAACAGGTCTTGATTTACTTGCTCCATTATTTTCTTTATTATCAGATATTGCTTAAAATAATATGGAGGAGCAAATTGTCAGCAATTGCCATTATTGATTTTGGTTCACAGTTTACACAGCTTATCGCAAGACAAGTCAGAGAAATGGGCGTTTATTGTGAGATATTTCCAAGCAACATCAGTTTTGAAACAATATCAAAATTCAATGGGTTTATTCTCTCTGGAGGACCACAATCTGTAAATGATGATTGTTCTGAAACAAGTAGAGTAGTACATGAAATTATAAAACTTAATGAGGCAACAAACGTTCCTATACTTGGAATATGCTATGGACAGCAACTCATTTGTCATTATTTTGGAGCAAAAGTAAAAGAGAGTTTTAAACAGGAGTTTGGCAGAACTAAAATCAAGATACTAAAAGAATCCCCCATTATAAAGGATACCTGGGATGTTAATTCTGAAGTGGATGTATTAATGAACCATGCGGACAGTGTTGATACTATACCACAGGGATTTACTGTTATCGCATCAGGTGTGATAAATCAAACAATTGCAATGATTGTCAACGAACAGCGGAAGATTTACTGTACTCAGTTCCATCCTGAAGTTAAGCCTACAACAAATGGCAGTAAATTGCTCTCTAACTTCTTGGATATTGCAAATTGCGAAAGAGACTGGACAATGAAGTCGTTTATTGAAAAGCAGAAGGAAAAAATCAGAAATGTAGTAGGAGAGAAAAAAGTAATCGCTGCAGTAAGTGGTGGAGTTGATTCAAGTGTTGCAGCGGCTCTCACACATAAAGCTATAGGAAAACAATTGAACTGTATTTTTATCGATACTGGGTTGTTACGCAAGAACCAGACCATTGCTATGTTGAAAGAGATTCCGATAAACTACGTTGATAAATCAAATTTATTTTTGAGTAGGTTGAAGGGAATAACTGATCCAGAAGAAAAGCGAAAAATCATCGGTAACGCTTTCATTGAAGTGTTTGAAGAAGAAGCAAAAAAAATAGGTGATGTAGATTTTTTGATGCAAGGTACCATTTACTCTGATGTAGTTGAGTCAGGGCATGCCTCAGACAACACTAGTACAATTAAGTCTCACCATAATGTTGGTGGGTTACCAGAAAAGATGAACCTGAAGCTAGTGGAGCCTTTACGTTACCTCTTTAAAGATGAGGTAAGGCTACTTGGAAAGGAAATTGGGCTTTCAGATGAGATAATATTTCAACATCCATTTCCAGGACCCGGACTTGCAGTGAGGATTATAAGTGAAGTCGATGAAGAAAAGGTGCAAATATTGCAAGAAGTAGATGAAATATATATTAATACGATGAAAAATTACGATCTATACGATAAGATATGGCAAGCTTTTGCTGTATTATTACCAATAAAAACTGTAGGCGTTATGGGAGATGGTCGTACGTATGGATATGTTTGTGCTTTAAGGGCTGTAACATCGTCCGATGGTATGACGGCTGATGCATTTCCATTTGAGGATAAGGATCAGCATTCGCTAGTGTTTTGGGACTTTTTACAGAATGTTGGCAGTATAATTGTTAATAATGTTCCCGGAGTAAATAGAGTTGTTTATGATATCACTTCTAAACCACCTGCAACTATTGAGTGGGAGTAAATTAAAAAGTCTAGTCATCCTGCTACTTGTTAGCGGGATTTATTGCCGAGATACCGCGAATGAATCGCGGTATGACGGTTCGCGGCAACATGACGATAACCTCGTCATCCCGCTACGTGTTAGCGGGATCTATCCGCAGCAGTATGACGTAGGACTGCTGTCATCCCGCTGCTTGTTAGCGGCTGAGATACCGCGAATGAATCACGGTATGACGGTTAATTTTCTTTATTTTGCTCATAACTTCCACAAGCAGTGCAAACATAAATGAAGAATACAAATATCCTTTTGGTAATTCTATATGAAATCCATGAAGTATGAGGTACACACCGACAAGTAAAATAAATAAAATGGCGATTATTTTTAACCCTGGGTTAGATTTGATTAACTGGGCGGTATAACTTGATAAAAACAGCATTGCTAGCATGGAAAATGTAAATGCTGTAGCAATTATTACCATGTTATAAGTTAGTGCTATAGCAGTTAATATCGAATCAACCGAAAAAACTAAATCTATTAATATAATTTGTAGCACAACTAAAAAAAATTTTGATTTAACGTTTGCTTTCTTTTTATTTTTCTTACATACAAAGATGTCATCCCGTAACTCCATAGAGCTTTTAACAATAAGGAATAATCCCCCTGCGATCATAAGTAAATCCCTTGCTGATGCAGTGTGAAATATAGGTTTTTGCATTGACAATATAGATGATGTAAAAAATAGTATTACAAAACGCATTAATAGCGCTAATCCAAGGCCCATAAGGCGCACTCTTTCTCTCAGCACATTTGGTACCTTATCTATTGCTAGAGAAATAAAGATTAAATTGTCTACACTAAGTATAGTTTCAAGTAGTGTAAGTGTCAGTAAAGTCCAAGCATCAGTTAGCATTTTTGTTTCAAATTCGGTTCTTCTTACTCTACAATAGATGTGTAAAAATTAAGTGACTTCACTCAGAAGTTTTATAGCAGTTCTCCAGAAAAACAGGATATATAAAGTTCAGCAGCTTCTTCTATTTTCGTTTTTGAGCAAAATCAATAATAAGAGAGCTTCTTATTTTCATGCACGCAAATAAGATAAAGCCTTATTTTCATTTTTGACTTTATTTGAAAATAATATATACTATAAAAATAGTGTGCTAGGTTGAATGAATGTATATTAAAGGATCACCATCAGGCAAAGTATTCGCTGGTTATCAGGCATTTATACCAAGCCCCTTGCCACCAAAATTTGAATGGGACAATGATTTAGTTAATAGTCTTTAAACCCTTACTTTACTATAAGGAAAGTGGTTGAAAACTTAGGTATCGTATTTACAACAGCCCAAAGAGCAATCGTAAAGCTTGAAGATTTAGGCATCGTTTCACAAACTTCTCAAGGAAAGAGAGATCGGGTTTATTGTGCAACTGATATTTTGAATATTCTAGAAGAACCAACTAAGATTACAGAGAACTTCGATAGCACATTGTAGCTATTGTGATGAATAAATTCAGCAAACAGCAAGCTTAAAGAGTCTGATCCAATGGACATGCTGAACAAAAAGTAAGGAGCTCCTTTTGGAGGATTGTATTAACTTATTAATTAATTGCTTGACTTTTAGCAGGATTTATTATACTATTTATTAATGAGTAATGCAATCAAACCAAGGAGGATAGCATGATAAATAATTTGGATTCAATAATTCTTGGAATAAAAGATGGTGAAAAGGCGATTGAAGATTTAAGGGTTGTTCTTAAAAAAAGAAAAGAAGACGTTATCACTACACAGACATTTAATTATGCTTTACGATGCCTACAAACTACAAAGGAAGCGATAGTACACGAAATTCTGCTTCATTTTATACAAAATCCTGGCGAGCAATCACTAGAACAAGTGATACAATGCTTAGATAGAGCAATACAATCTGGGATATATGCAAAAAACAACCCAATAAGAAATCTAGATGAAGAATTTCGTACTCATATAAACTTTAAAGATGAAGAGGGAAATACATTACTACATCATGCAGTTATAGGTAATAAAACTGAAGAAATAACCACCCTTCTTGTTACATATAGTGCAAATCCTTTGATACAAAACGCGGATAATAAAGTTCCTTTAGATTTAGCTCAAGGAAAAACAAAAGAAGTGCTTATTAAAAGTATGAAAAAACAAGCTAAGAGGTTGTCCGGAAACAAGTAAAAGGCTATAATATCTGAAATTTTAGTACGGGGTAAAGATGAGAAAAAAGTATCCAACAGATCTAAGCGAAAGGGAATGGGCAAGAATAGAAAAACACTTCAGAGTATCATACAAGAAAGGAGGAAGGCCGCCAAAGTATAGCAAAAGAGAAATATTAGAAGCAATTTTCTATGTATTGCGTACAGGGTGTCAATGGCGGTATTTACCAAATGATTTTCCGCTATGGAAGACTGTGTATGAGCAGTTCAGGCAATGGAAGAAGCAGGGAATTTTTGAGAAAATGAATTATGAAATATAGTAGAAGAAAAATAGGAAGGAATGAGCAGCCGAGTGCCTGTATAGTAGATAGTCAATCTGTAAAGACTACAGAAAAGGGGGGATCAAAGGCTATGATGGAAGTAAAAAAGTAAAGGGTAGAAAAAGGCATATAATTACAGACACTCAGGGTTTTATACTAGGTTGTTACGTAGGCGCTGCTAACGAAAATGATAGAGATGGTATTAAAATAGCATTAAACAATATGAGAACAAAATATACTAAAGTTAAAAAAATGTGGGCTGACATGGGATACCAAGGAAGAAATTTAAAGAATCACATAAAGGAAGAATATGACATAGATATTGAAATTGTTAAAAGGCCTCCATGTAGATTTTGGGTGCACAAAGATACGCCACCTGAGCTACTACCAACAAGAGAACAAGGGTTTAAAGTACAGCCAAGAAGATGGGTTGTAGAAAGGACTTTTGCTTGGGTTAATAGGAATAGAAGGCTATCGAAGGAGTATGATTTACTCACAACATCCACTGAGAATTTCATATACCTAGCTATGAGTAGGGTTATGTTAAAGAGGGAATATGCTTGAATTTACTTGTTTCCGGACAACCTCTAATACGAAAAAAGAAAGCGCTATGGTAGGCAGTTTGGTGCCTGGCATAATGATTGGTGGTTTTCTTGGTGTTGTACTTGGAGCTGGTGTGTATGTTGCAGTAAGTCTTTCTGGTGGTATGATACTAGGTGTAATGATAGCATCTGTTCTTGTTGCTAGTATAGCTGTTGGGCTGGCCATGTATTTTTTGAGTCAAGACTATGAACAGGCTAAAGCGATAGAAAAAACTATTAGCACTGTTAGCTCTGAAATATCTGTTGATGATACAACTGCCGCTAATAAAAATAATAAAGAAGGGCCACAACTTACATATAGCTGACCCAAGCAACACGTCATACCGCGATTCATTCGCGGTATAGATTCCGCTAACTAGTAGCGGAATGACGAATGTGTCGTTTTTCAAATTGTCGTAAGTCACTTTAGCTATAATACACACAAGGAGGGTGTCATCCCAGCGCCCCTATGATGTCATCCCAGTGCTTGACACTGGGATCCAGAAAAGTTTGCTTGTAAACTAGCATGGAAAGTAGCTGATCTTACACTAAATGAATGTTTTTGATGAGGTTGCATAGAAGCTGGATTCCAGTGTCAAGCACTGGAATGACACCATTTGCTGTGCAATTTACCTTCAAAAATGAATGTTCGTACAGCTATGCGCGGTATAGATTCCGCTAACTAGTAGCGGAATGACGGTTTTTCAAATTGTTGGTAAATCTAGGTCAGCTTAGCTACAGAAAAAGCTATAGTATTTTTCAAACTAAATAATAAACTTTGTAATTAGGACATTCTGGATTCCAGCGTCACGCGCTGGAATGACAATTGCATTTTTTGCTTTTTTGTCATCGAATACTCCTACTCTTTATATCATCCAAGTGTCCTGACTACTTGGATCCAAGAAATTTAATTGTTTTAAATTTTCCCCTCTATACACCTATTTAAAATTTATGTTATTCACATGTGCAATATAATCTATAATAACGTTTATCAATACAATATATTAAAAAACATTATGAGCTTCGTAAAAGAAAAAAACACCCCTGTGATGGAGCAGTATTTGAACCTGAAAGCTCAATACAAGGATCATCTGCTATTTTATAGGCTAGGAGATTTTTATGAGTTGTTTTTCGATGATGCTATTAAAGCTGCGAAATTGCTGAATATAGTGCTAACCAAGAGAGGCAATTCCAATGGGCAAGAAATACCAATGTGTGGAGTGCCAGCACACAGTAGTGAATCTTACCTACACAAGCTAGTAGATTTAGGATTCAAAGTAGCAATCTGTGACCAATTAGAAACTGCTGATGAAGCAAAAAAGAGGGGCTATAAATCCATAGTAAAACGTGATGTAGTGCGAGTTGTAACTCCAGGTACAATTATAGAAGATTCACTACTGGAGGATAAAAGCAATAATTATCTTGCATCCATAGTTGAACAAAATGACGAATATGCTATTAGTTGGCTTGAATTATCAACGGGAAAATTTTTTCACACTTTAACGAGTTTGAAAGCTCTAGATAGTGATTTATTGCGTATATCACCAAGAGAATTATTAATTTCTGAAAAATTCACTGAGGACGAAAAAATTAGATCGATTTTAAAAAACTATAAAATATCAATTACGCAACACGCACAGAGCTTTTTTGAGTATAGTAAATCTCACAGAACGTTATGCGAGTTTTATAAAATCAGGGAACTTGGGAGTATAGGAAATTTCAGCAAAGTAGAAATCATGGCGTGCGGTGCACTGCTTGAATATGTCAGAGTAACACAAAGGGGCTCTATTCCAAGGCTTGAATTCCCAAAAACCTATAAGCAACAAAATTTCATGCTTATTGATGCTTCAGCAAGGAGAAATCTTGAGTTATTTTCAACTCAATTTGGTGAAAAGAAAGGTTCACTAATTTCAGTTATTGATCACACAGTTACAGCCTCTGGTGGACGCCTGTTAAAACAAATGCTTGCTTCACCACTTGCTTGTTCTAAGGCAATTAACCTAAGGCTCAGCACCGCTCAATTTTTTGTAAATAATCATGATTCACGCAAAAAAATACGAGAGATATTATCTAACATTCCAGATATTGAGAGGTCTTTATCGCGCTTAATACTAGGGCGTGGTTCACCAAAGGATATGAACCTATTAAAAATAGGCCTAGGAAAAACTTTAGAGTTGTCTGAGTTCTTATGTAAAATTGAATCAGGTGAAAATGGATCTCTCCCACAACAATATGTCATCCAAACTGGGATCCAGCCAGCGTCACGCGCTGGAATGACAGTAAAATCAGACGAGAGTGAGCTAAGCACAATACATAAAAGCCTTGGCAATCATAAAGACCTATTTGAACTGCTAAATAGTGCTATACTTGATAATAACCTCAGTTCCGTGAAAGAAGGAGGATTTATTCACTCAAAATACAACTCAGAATTATCTGAGTTATCTTATATATTGAACAACAGTAACAAGTTGGTAACTAAGCTCCGTGAATCTTATCGCGACCTAACTGGCATTGCCGCACTCAAAATATTACACAACAACATACTTGGTTATTACGTTGAAGTGTCGGCAAATCACAAAATAACTTCGGATATATTTATTCATAGGCAAAGCTTAGCAAATAGCATGCGCTACACTACTAATGAATTGAAAGAACTAGAAAATAAAATTCTTACGGCACGTGATGCTGCAATCGGCTTAGAAATGAAAATTTTTAGTGAACTGTGTAGTGAAGTCGCTAAAGAATCTGAAAAAATTGCTCTTGCTGCAAATGCTTTGGCAAAACTTGATATTAGAACCGCATTTGCAGAGCTTGCAGTGCAAAATAATTACGTAAAACCCATTATTGATGACAGCAAAGAGTTCAATATCTGTAGCGGAAGACATCCAGTGGTTGAAGTTAACGATAAATTCATTGCAAATAGCATCAATTTAGCTGGTATACATCTAATTACTGGTCCTAATATGGCTGGAAAAAGCACTTTCTTGAGGCAAAACGCTCTCATTGCAATTTTAGCTCACATGGGGTCATTTGTGCCAGCAGAGAGTGCACATATTGGAGTGATTGACAAGATATTCAGCAGGGTTGGCGCAACGGATAATATAACAGCTGGTTATTCTACCTTCATGGTAGAGATGATCGAAACAGCAACGATAGTAAATCAGGCAACGGACCGTTCCTTGGTGATACTTGATGAAATTGGTAGGGGCACAGGGGTGTATGATGGATTATCTATTGCACAGGCGGTGATTGAACATATTCACAATGTAAATAAGTGCCGCGCCATTTTTGCAACTCATTATCATGAATTAACTAAAGTAAGCAAATACTTGAAGAACGCGAAATGTTTTTGTGTAAAAATAAGAGAGTGGAACGGAGAGGTTATTTTTCTACATGAAGTAATTGAAGGCATTGCAGATGAGTCATATGGAATACATGTAGCAAAACTTGCTGGTTTTCCTGATTCTGTTTTAAATAGAGCAAGTGAAGTGTTTGAGGAGCTGAAGGCTTGAATCATTATTATAAGTGAAGAATTACCTATACAATCGTGGTAGTAGCTATAGAAACGAAAAAACTTACTTGACACCCTTCGCCAGCGCCCTTATCATGATAGTGAAGCTATTGTATTTGCTTTCGCCAATCTGCAGATTAAAAGGTAAGGATTACTTAATGTATCGGCGTCTTATGTTCAATTTTTTGCAGTACATAGATACTGTATGTCTTTACAAAACTTCATCTACATCTAGATTTTTATCTAAATAAGCTGAACGCGCTTATAAAGCGTTACAAGACATCAAAAAATGCCAATACTCGACAGAGATAGTAAAAGACTAGCTAACTCGGGGGTTCTTTGTCTTTTTTTCTGCTTAGTAAATTTCTTAAATATTTGCAGCGTAAGTTAGTTGCAATTAAAAGCAGCTTAATCTTGCTTGTCAAGCGTTTAAAACATAAAAAACGCCAATATTTTAAAGCGGATAATAACCCCAGGGCTTCTTTTGCCTTTTTTTTTATTTGGTAAATTTCTTAATATTTATAGCTAAACGACAATCGTCATCCCGCAGCGGGATCTAGAGATACCGCGGCGGTATGACGTAGGACTGCTGTCATCCCAGTCTGGGATCTATTTTGCATGTAACTCCAATTGTGTTTTGGCATAAAACGCGACGCGTATTAGACTTATTTGCAAGCAAAGCTTGCTAGATCCAAGTAGTCAGGGCACTGGGATGACAGGAGAAGGAAGCACTGGGATTGGGATGGAAAAGGCTATTTGTGTGATGCCAATGAGTGATAGAAAGTTCTGCAAGAAGTCATTAATTGCAAAAATTTAATATAAGTGGTAAAGTAGAACCACTGAATAAAAAACATATGTTAATTAATACAACGTCGGAGCTGGAGGACATATGTGAGGGGTTGATAGCAAAAAAGCCAAAATTTATAGCAGTTGACACGGAGTTCATTAGAAATAATTTAATCTACTACCCAAAATTATCGTTAATTCAAATTTCTTACGGAGAGAAGAGTTTTATTGTAGACGCATTAGTGCCAGAAATTGATTTATCATTCATTAAGAAAATAATGCTAAATCAGGGGATAACCAAAGTGTTTCATAGCTGCCGGCAGGATATAGAATCCTTACTCACTGTGTTTAAATGTATTCCCACTCCCATTTTTGATACCCAAGTTGCTGCTATGTTTTGTCATTATTATCATGACTTTATTGGTTACTCAAAAGTAGTGGAGCAATATCAAGGAATAGCACTGGATAAAATTAAAGCTAAAAATTCAGATTGGTTAAGGCGTCCGTTGTCCGAAGATCAGTTAGATTATGCAGTAAACGACGTGGTACACCTATATGACCTATACCAAATATTGTGCAATAAACTTGAAGAAAATAATAGGATGGGTTGGTTTCAAGAAGAGATGGAATCAATAGTTGATATAAATAAGTATTTACATAGCCCAAAAGATGCATGGAAGAGGATTAAATTTAATTATGAAGTAAATCCAAGATTGATACTAACTGTTAAAGCAGTTAGTGAGTGGCAAGAAACCTTAGCACAGCGCTATAATATGAACCGTAATAAAATAATCAATAATGCTGTAATAGCTGATTTTATTGAAAAAAATGTAGAGCATGTTGATGAGATTTTAGATGATCTCAAGAGGAATACAAAAAATATAAAAGATGCGGATTTACTAGAGTTTGTGAATATTTTTAATGAAAATGAGAGAAATTGGATGCAGCAAAACAACACCTTATCGAGTAATTATGACAAATCTGTACTTGATATACTCTCAATTATTTTAGATAGTAAATGTAAAGAAAGTAACATATCAAGGAAATTAGTTTCTTCAAAAGATGAGTTAACCGGGTCAATATCTGGACAGACAGATAAATTATTCAAGGGATGGAGATATGATTTTTTTGGCAGGTCAGTTGAATCATTTTTGAACACAAGCTCAAAATTTGAGATTTCAGCAGTGAAATCCGCAAATAATATAACCAAAATTCAGAGTAATTTAGTGGAGAATAACTGTTGCTAAAGTAACTTAGATTTATCGACAATCGTCATCCCGCTACGTGTTAGTGGCTAAGAGATACCGCAGCGGTATGACGGTTAAGTAGGGTGTCATCCCAGTGCCTTGACTACTTCGATCCAGGAAAATTGATTGTAAACGAGCAAACATTTTCGATAAAATTACCAAAAAGCTAGATCCCAGTGTCTGGGCACTGGGATGACACCATAGGGGGCTACTTGGATGACAGGAGAAGGAGGCTACTTAGAGGACCAAAAAAGGATGTCATTCCAGTGCTTGACACTGGAATCCAGTTTTCCATATAATCTCATCGAAAGCATTATAACCACTTTCCGTGCTAGTTTACAAGCAAACTTTCCTGGATCCCAGTGTCAAGCACTGGGATGACACCATTATAGAGTGAACCAGTGTCAACTTAGGATGACACCCTGACAACCGTCATCCCGCTGCTTGTTAACGGCCAAGTGACGGTATGACGTAAAGCTACGTGTTTAGGTTTAATGAATCCACTATTTTTTTTACTTGAGAAAAAACATACTCTTTGCTTACACTGGTATCGATAATAAAGTCACTCATCTTCCTTTTCTCCTCAATAGATAACTGAACATTGAAGATTAAATTTAGCTTTTCTTTATCTATGTTGCGTTCGTTAAGTCTTTGAGCTTGCACAACGCTATCTGCATGGACGAAAACAATAAGGTTGCAATATAAATAAAATTTTGTTTCTAATAGAAGCGGCACATCTAAAACTAAAAGCTTTCTATCGATCTTTTTTTCCTTAGCAATAAAAAATTCTAATTCACGCAGCACAGCAGAGTGAACCAAAGATTGAAATTGTTTCCAGTTTTCATCGTAGGCTAAGAAATATTTAGACAGTACTGTTCTATCTATTTCACCATTTGCCACCACTCCAGGAAAATTTTTCTCTGCATAACTTATTATGCTTTTATCCACTCTATAAAGTTGGTGTACAACAGAATCAGCATCAAATACAGCAGCACCAAACTCTTGAAAGCAATTAGTTACAAAGCTCTTTCCTACCCCAATTCCGCCTGTTAGACCTATAATCATATAGCAAAATGCATTAACTTCTTTTGAAACTATATTTACAGTAGCTGCTGTGTCTACTAAAAACCCAAATTTGGCTATGCAGAGGCTCTGATGATACAAGAAAAAATAAACAGCTATCATTTTTTTAGTAATTAAGTAAAATAGAGTGAAAGATTGCGAGGAAGTTTTGAAAAATAAGATAAAAAAGATAGTAATTTCAGGAAAGGAAGTGTGGCCAATCATCGAAGGTGGTAAAGGCATTGCAATTAGTGATGGAAGGTCAAGCGGAGCATTTGCTGCAGCAGATGCTGTGGGTACGTTCTCTGGTGCAAATGCTAAGCTTATTGATGATAATGGTGAGTTAGTGCCGCTGATTTACAAAGGCAAAACAAGAAATGAAAAACACAGTGAATTGATTGAGTATAGTATTAAAGCTGGAATTAGTCAGGCAAGAATAGCAAATGAAATATCAAAAGGCCGTGGAAGAGTACATATGAATGTGCTTTGGGAAATGGGGGCAGCAGAACGCGTGCTTCATGGCATATTAGAAAAAGCAAAAGGCTTAGTTCATGGTATTACCTGCGGTGCTGGTATGCCTTATAGGCTTGGAGAAATTGCAGCTAAATATCAGGTTTATTATTACCCTATTATCTCATCGGTGCGTGCTTTTAAAGCATTATGGAAACGTACTTACCAAAAAATATCTTCCTATTTGCTTGGTGGAGTAGTGTATGAAGATCCATGGCTTGCTGGAGGGCACAATGGACTCAGTAACAGTGAAGACCCAGAGCTACCACAGGCTCCATTTGAAAGAGTTGCAGAGCTTAGATCTTTCATGAACGAGATCGGTCTTTCAGAAACACCAATTGTTATGGCAGGAGGAGTGTGGCATTTGAAAGATTGGGAACATTGGTTTGACAATCTGCAAATTGGACCAATAGCTTTTCAGTTTGGCACTCGTCCACTTTTGACGAAAGAAAGCCCAATTTCTGCAGAGTGGAAAAAGAAGCTACTCACTTTAGAAGAAGGTGATGTATTTTTAAATAAATTCAGTCCAACAGGGTTTTACTCATCTGCAGTAAAAAATAACTTCATACGTGAGTTGCAGGAACGGAATTCACGTCAAATAAAGTTTTCAGAAAATGCTAGCGAAGAATTTAATAATGAATTTGCAATGGGTAGCAGAGGTAGAAAGATCTACCTTACTGCAAAAGACAAAGAACTGGCAAATACATGGACTAAAGCAGGGTACACAGAAGCAATGAAAACCCCAGATTCAACTGTTATTTTTGTGACGCCAGATAAATTTAAACAAATAAGAGAAGATCAAATCAATTGTATGGGATGTTTGAGCCATTGTTTATTTAGCAATTGGAAAGATCATGGTGACCATTCAACAGGACGAAAGCCAGATCCGCGTAGTTTTTGCATACAAAAAACACTGCAAAACGTTATACACGATGGTGATATTGAGAACGAACTCATGTTTTCCGGGCACAATGTGTACAAATTTAAGCAAGATCCATTTTATGAGAATGGCTACGTACCGGCAGTAAAAGAACTGGTGGAAAGGATATTGACTGGGTATTGAGTCAGCAGTGGCCTGAAAAGTCCATTTTTCACTTTATAAAATGTTTATATTTTACTACCTACTTTATTTGAATAAGTTCTTCTGCCACACTTGAACGAATATCAAAAAAGATTGAATATTTGTGTGTATAATTATTAATCTTTTCTCAGTATTTTTACTATGGCTTTATCTAAGTTTCTCGACCCTAAGCTGGATTTAACCTTCAAAAAAATATGTAGGGTCGAGAACTGGCGCGCCTACTTTAGGGTTTGGTGGCTGATCCATTGTTTTCACAATAGGCCTCAATCCAAATTCCCATGTTAACGTTTCCAGCTCCCGCCTCGTCAAACGCAGCATCCGCACTACGCTTTCCTAGCAGATTCTTTACCAAAGTTTATAACATATTGTGCTGGTGATGCTTTCGGTTTGTAATACCTTATTCTGTAGTCTAAATATAGACCCAGCGTTTTGTATATCCATTCGCTACTCCACTTCTTCCAACCAAACCCTTTCTGACCTTACCCAGAAAAAGTGGAGAGAAAGTTTTGAATGTTTTTTACAAAAAGAATGATGCATCAAATTGTTCTGGAATGCAATAGTTAATAGTGACGTTGTTTGTTATAAAAAATTTCTATGTATTCAAATATTGCAGTTCTAGTTTGTTGAGCAGAGTGTTGTGAAGTATCAATAAGTATTTCTCTTTTCAATGAGCTAAAGAAGCTTTCTGCAACAGAATTGTCGTAACAACAGCCTTTATTACTCATCTATATTCTTTACAGCTAAGAGATATTGATACCCTTGCGCAGTATATTGTGAACCTTGGTCACTGTGCAGCAGTAGATTTTTAACAGGTTTACGCCTATTAATGGCCATTAATAAAGAGTTCATAACCAATTGTTTATTTATTGCACTACTCATTAACTACCATACGTGAGAATTATTGCTGCCAAATATAGCCATCCCTCCTTGGTTTTGATGTAAGTAATCCCATACTTTATTTGGTTGATCAACAATAAAGTTTTGATCTAGTATATTGGGAGCTACAGCTCTATTATCTGTTTGTTGTTTTTTAATTTTAAACTTTCTTCTCAGTATAGCCCTGATGTCATTTTTCTGCATAATACTTTGCACCGTTTTCAAATTGCAACTTTTACCCAAAGCCTTCAATTCAGCATGAATTTTAGGAGCTCCATATCTACATTTAGAAACTTGATATATTTTTTGAATAGCTGCGAGTAGCTCTTTATTTGCTGATTCTCTACTGCTTATTTTTCTTGTGGTCCACTTATAGTAGCCACTAGCAGAAAATCCTACATAATTCCTGTACTTTATAGCAGTTACTATGCTCTTTTATAAAAAAATATTTTACTCTTTTTGACTGGCCAGGGCTTTTTTTAAAATGTCTCTTTCTCTTGTTACTTTTGCTAACTCTTTCTGTAAATCAAATCTCTCTTTGTCATAAGGTGCTACATCTGGAAATGCATTTGCCGCTGACTTTTTTTCGTTATATTTCTTCATCCATTTTCCTAATACACTATCCCTTATTCCTAGATCTCTTGCTACTTTTGCAACTGGTTGACCTACCTTTCTTTGTTCATTTGCCAGCTTAACAGCTTCCAATTTGAATTCTGCCGTATATTCTCTTGCCATTTCTAATCCTCCAAAATTTTATTTTACCCGAAAAAACTCCTTTCTTTCTCTCCACTTTTTCTGGGTAAGGTCAAAAACTTGATGATGCTAAAAAGGAAGGAAAAATTGAAGTTGCAAAAACAATGCTGGCTAATAATGTTGATGTCACCACTATTATTAAGTTTACTGGCCTCTCCATGAGTGAGATTGAAAAATTAAGTGGAAATCTGTGAACGGTTACCTTGGATGACAGAAAAGAGTGTTGGAAGGAGGCAATATTAAAAACTTAATTTCAGTCCAGCCAAGAACACATAACCAGAGTTGTTATTTTCTATTTTAGGCTCTTTTGTACTAAACTTTACAATATCGAAATAGTATGAAGTACCTAAAAAAAGAGAATTTTCAAGACTTAAAGCATATGATGTTAACTCGTTTGTACCTTCGCCTGCAATATCCCTACCACTACTAAAATATGTTAAGCTCGATTTATAAGAATCAGAACGGTAAGCGATACCTGCATTCATATAATACGTATTATTTGTTTCAGGATTACGCTTCTCACCAGATTTACCACCATTACCATACGAAAAAATGCAATCAAGATCGAACAATTTTAGCTTCAAACCAAAATTCCAGTGTAGTAATTGATTGCGGCATTCATAATTTTTAGAAGTCCCATCTGAGCAATCAGTTAAATTTTCTCTTGCAAATTCACCAGTTAAGGCAGTAGTAAAACCTATATCATCTGACAAGCTGTTTTTATAGGAAAGGCCAGCAGCAATTAGATTGCTATATTGTAAGTTATTTTTTCCTGGGACGTAACTGAACCCGAGTTGAAAGTTATAGATTTTAGGGGAGATGTAGTTAATTGATGATTGTTTTAACCCTAGTTCGAGTCCATTATACTCACTGTAAATGTTGGGTTTTACCCAAAATACCTTGTCTTTATCATATCCAGGGTCACCATCTTTTTTAGGATCACCGCGCAAATTTGCATAGTTTGCCCAGCAACCATTTACTCCTCCAGCAGCTGCATAAATTTTTGAAGTGTTAATTAACATGCTCTGACCAACTAAACTTCTTTTACCATATTCAATTGATCCAAGTTCCTGGTTTTTTATGATAAAATACCATTCCTCCATGTCTAACTTTTCTATGTCTAACGCTTTTAGGTTTGCAATACCAGAAACCCCTGCCTTAACATTAACCCCCATTTGAGTATTTGGATAAACTTGCTGTAAATAAAGAAAGCGCAAGTATGAATAACTTGAAGTTTTATCCTTAGGCTTAGCATTGAAAGAATCTCTGTTGAAGGCGTAGCCGAATCTCAAATCTATTTTTCCGTCTAGTTCTGCATAAAATATTTCCTTATCCAAAATT
Organism: Wolbachia endosymbiont (group A) of Nomada flava; assembly: GCF_964027055.1. Lineage (NCBI taxonomy): Bacteria > Pseudomonadati > Pseudomonadota > Alphaproteobacteria > Rickettsiales > Anaplasmataceae > Wolbachia > Wolbachia endosymbiont (group A) of Nomada flava. The sequence goes on from NZ_OZ034725.1 coordinate 1,018,294, forward strand.
GTTTTAGAGCTAGCACTATTCTGCAAAAACAATGATGAAAGCAGTGCTACCAGGTAGTACTTTAACTTCATAAATAAACTTAAATCTTTATAAAAATTTAAGTTTAAACTCAATATAAATAAAAAACAACTTTTCAGAAGGCACCGCTGGTAGATTTTGCTGCCTGTTTTTGAGCTATATTCCCATAAATTATTGATACACTTGGTAATTTTTGCATTAATAACTGCTTATTAATGGCAGAATGTATACGATTAATTATTTTAGATGTACTTTTTACATCGCAGTTAATCAAAACAAAAAGCACTTTATTCTCATCAATATACCCTAGAAAATCATCACTACGGCAATTTTTATAAAAATGTTCTATGATAACTTTCAGTGCATTATTTGTCTCACTACAGCTACTATTTAAGCCAATCACTCCTATAGCTGCATTAATTTGATGTTGAAAGGCAAAATTTAATATAACGTATAACTCTAGAATAGTGGACTCATTGCCCGGTATATCGAATAAGTCATGGTTTTTATATTTTTTACCCATTAGATATTTATCTCTAAAGATTCCTAGTTTATGGGACAAACTGATATCACGTATTAATAGCTCATAATTTATTTTATTACTGGCAAATTGTGCAGTGCGGAAAACTTTTACTTTTGTCCTGATATCTTCTCCTTTAGCATCAGTTAAGGAAAAATCTATCACTTTAGGTAATATATCAAGTAAATCGTGCCCATTTTCGGTATACTCTAAATAATTCTTCATGTCGTCAGCTGCTCTTGCACTTAAAATATTGATTAACGGCTTATTAAGTAAATTCCCTTCCTCGTATTTTAACAAATTCCTTGCAGCTTGATTGAGCCCTAAAATTAACACGTTTTTTTTCTTATTATCCTGACAAACAGATACCACAGCATCATCTTTTCTTCTTGCAGTTATGAAATCATCCATACTTTCATTCTATACAGCGTATTTATAAGTATAATAAGATTATATTAAGATTTACTTACTTATTAATATGCTTAATTAGGTATAGGTAAAATGTCATATGGGATGGCTTTGTTGTAGAAGAATCAAGATTACTGTTTATAGACTTCAAGTTACTGCAAAAAATGTTTTAAAACATAGTGATATCTTGACTTTGCCTAGTTAATATTCCAAATTATAAAAAAACAGATAGTTCTATGACGACAAGTCTATTACAAGGCAAAAAGGGATTAATAACCGGAATAATAAATAAGAGATCAATAGCATACGGTATAGCAAAAACTCTCTCAGAGCATGGAGCAGAACTTGCAATCACCTACCAGAATGAAATAATAAAAGAAAAACTATCACCAATAGCAGATGAACTAAATGTGGAGCTAATATTACACTGCGACGTTTCAAATGAAAAAATCATAGATAACGCTTTCGAAATAATAGAGAAAAAATGTGGTACTCTTGACTTTTTGGTGCATGCAATAGCATTCTCCGATAAAAATGAGTTAGATGGTAAATATGTCAATACTTCACTGGATAACTTCCTCAATGCAATGCATATATCGTGCTATTCTTTTACTGCTTTAGCGCAAAGGGCTGAAAAAATGATGTCAAATGGTGGTAGTTTACTTACTTTATCTTATTATGGCGCTGAAAAAGTTATGCCAAATTATAACGTTATGGGTTTATGTAAAGCAGCACTTGAAGCAAGTGTAAAATATATAGCATGTGATCTCGGGCCACAAAATATCAGAGTAAATGCAATTTCCGCTGGTCCAATCAGAACTTTAGCATCTTCTGGAATAAGCGATTTTCACTCCATATCAGAATGGAATAGAAATAATTCTCCGCTCAGACGCAATGTTACAATAGAGGATGTTGGCAAGGCAGCGTTATACTTATTAAGCGACTTAAGTAGTGGCACTACTGGAGAAATTTTGCACGTTGATTCAGGATATAACGTTGTGGGAATGAAGGTAGTTGACTAACAAAGCACTAGTTCCTTCGGGTTCATACACAACTCTATCAGGAGTTTTGTGACTGTGATTGCAGAAAACATCGAACATAAAATTCCTATTGATAGAGTGACAGAAAAGCCTCTTATTGCTCCACTGCCAATAATGAACATTATTCCTGCAGCAATTAATGTAGTGATATTTGAATCCAGTATTGTCTTTATAGCGTTTTTAAACCCTTCTTCAATAGCACGTTCCACTCTCTTGCCAGATTTGATTTCCTCACGAATTCGCTCAAATATTAAAACATTTGCATCCACCGCCATACCAACAGTAAGTGCAATACCGGCAATTCCAGGTAAAGTTAGAGTTGCTTCAAGCAGAGTGAGAATTGATAATATAAGAACTACATTAGAAAAAAGTGCAACAGAGGCCAATACACCTAATTTGCCGTAAGTGATGATTATAAATAAAGCCACGGCTATAATAGAGATTGTTGCTGCCATTTCCCCTGCCTTTATTGATTCTTCTCCAAGACTTGGGCCAATGTTTTTTTCTTCAATTATTTTAAGTGGTGCTGGCAGTGCTCCAGATTTTAAAAGTATTGCAAGTTCGCTTGCTTGTTTTTCAGTGAAATTACCGCTAATTTCTCCCTCTCCATTTAAAATTGGCTCACGTATTGTAGGTACTGTTAAGACTGTGTTATCCAGAACAATTGCAAAAGGTTTTCCCACATTTTCTTTAGTGATTTTTGCGAATCTTTTACTCGCTATGCTGTCAAATTTAAAATGCACTGTTGGTTTACCTAAGTGACCAAATCTAACTGATGCGTTAACCAGCGAATCACCACCTATTTCAGTTTTGCGGAATATTGGATAAGAATTACCTAAAGAATCCTTGAGCATGACAGTGGTTTCATGGTCTATATCCTGCACCTTGGCTATGTTAGTGTTTGCCAAATGAAAAGCTAGCTTAGCAGTTTTGCCAAGCAGAGATTTTATCTGCTTGGTATCTTCTACTCCAGGCACCTGCACTAATATTTTATTCTGCCCTTGTTTTTGAACGCTGACTTCCTTTGTGCCAAGTTTGTCCAAACGGCGCTGGACATTGTTTATTGATTCTGCAGCTACTTCACTGATCAAAGAATTTTTATAATGGGGTTTATACGAAATGAGAATCGAAGAATCTTTTCTATTTAGCTCTAAATTTGGATTTATCGCATTAATCAACACAGATGCTTTTTTATAATCATCAATATTATTTAAAGTTATAACGCTATTTTGTACGTTAGATTCAATATTTTTTGTTAGCAATGTCTCTTTTATTTCGTTAGCTAGCATGCTTAGCTTTTCCTTAAAATAGAAGTCTAAGTCTATGTTTAAAAGCAAAGATGCCCCTCCTTTCAGGTCAAGGCCTAAGTTTATTCTTTTTTTCGAAATAAAAAGCTTATTATCAAAGAAATTTGGCAGTGTTATGTATAAAGCAAATAAACAGATGCATAATACTGAAAAAGATTTGACTATAAGTCTGTTATACATAAGTTGTAGGTTTAAAATTGTAATAATTGATTGTAAGTTAAAAATAGATTTTTGTAAAATTCTCTATTTGACCTTACCCAGAAAAAGTAGAGAGAAAGTTAAGACGTTTTTATCATGAGAATAAATTGTGCAGGAATGCAATAGTTAATAGTAGAATGTCTACGTTATTTGTTATAAAAGATTTCTATGTATTCAAATATGGCAGTTCTGGTTTGTTGAGCAAGAAGTATCAGAGGTTGTCCGGAAACAAGTAAAAGGCTATAATATCTGAAATTTTAGTACGGGGTAAAGATGAGAAAAAAGTATCCAACAGATCTAAGCGAAAGGGAATGGGCAAGAATAGAAAAACACTTCAGAGTATCATACAAGAAAGGAGGAAGGCCGCCAAAGTATAGCAAAAGAGAAATATTAGAAGCAATTTTCTATGTATTGCGTACAGGGTGTCAATGGCGGTATTTACCAAATGATTTTCCGCTATGGAAGACTGTGTATGAGCAGTTCAGGCAATGGAAGAAGCAGGGAATTTTTGAGAAAATGAATTATGAAATATAGTAGAAGAAAAATAGGAAGGAATGAGCAGCCGAGTGCCTGTATAGTAGATAGTCAATCTGTAAAGACTACAGAAAAGGGGGGATCAAAGGCTATGATGGAAGTAAAAAAGTAAAGGGTAGAAAAAGGCATATAATTACAGACACTCAGGGTTTTATACTAGGTTGTTACGTAGGCGCTGCTAACGAAAATGATAGAGATGGTATTAAAATAGCATTAAACAATATGAGAACAAAATATACTAAAGTTAAAAAAATGTGGGCTGACATGGGATACCAAGGAAGAAATTTAAAGAATCACATAAAGGAAGAATATGACATAGATATTGAAATTGTTAAAAGGCCTCCATGTAGATTTTGGGTGCACAAAGATACGCCACCTGAGCTACTACCAACAAGAGAACAAGGGTTTAAAGTACAGCCAAGAAGATGGGTTGTAGAAAGGACTTTTGCTTGGGTTAATAGGAATAGAAGGCTATCGAAGGAGTATGATTTACTCACAACATCCACTGAGAATTTCATATACCTAGCTATGAGTAGGGTTATGTTAAAGAGGGAATATGCTTGAATTTACTTGTTTCCGGACAACCTCTCAATAAGCAGCTCCCTTTTAAGTGAACTTTTCTGCAACAGAGTTATCGTAACAACAGCCCTTATGGCTTATGCTGGAAATGATGTTTTTTGTATTCAATAGAAATTGGTAATTTTGAGAGGTATACTCTGACCCTTGATCGCTATGTAACAGCAGATTTTTATCGGGTTTGCGTTTATCAACGGCCATCAATAAAGAATCTATAACTAATTATCATGTTACTCATTAACCACCATGCGTGAATATAGGTCAATTATTGCCGCCAACAACCTTCTTTAGTTTTTATGTAGGTAATCCCAAACTTTATTTGGCTGATCAGTAGTAAAATTTTGATCCAATATGTTCGGAGCCACAACTCGGTTGCTTATTTGCTGTTTTTTATTTTTGAACCTTCGTCTAAACTTGGCTTTAATGCCATTTTCTCCTAAGAAACTCACTCAACTAACTCTTCTTGTTGAACTAATATGTAGCCAAATTCGCTCGCTTTTTTGATCAAATTTTTTACAGTTCTATCTTTATAGCGTGTTTCATAGTATTCCATTCCTTTTTCTACATATTCCTGTCCGTATTTGAGCATACTATAAAATATGCATGCCATTTTTCTTGCAGTAGCTGTTATTGCTTTTGGTGCTCCTAGTCGTTTTTTCAATCTTCTGTAGTATGCACCCAATGCACTTTTACTATTTCCTACAGAATGAGCAGCTATTCGCAAAGCATTTGCAGCACGGTTAATGACTTTACGTGTTCTTGTGTTAAACACTTTTTCCCCTGTAACTTTATTAGCAGGACTGAGTCCCAACCACGATGAAAAGTGCTTTTCTGTTGGCCATTTACTATGGTTTATACCAACTTCTGAAATTATGGTTTGTATACTTAATACATCAAATCCAGGAATTTTAGTGAAATCCATACCAGTTATTCGGTGCAGTTCCTCATACAAAGCAAAGCTTGGCTTACTTTTGCTATTTTTATTCTTTTGCTTACTTAGCTGTTTGCTTTCACAAGACTTTGTTTCAAACGTTTTATAATAGGCTTCAATATTTCTATCACATTCTGCTATTTTTTCTTGATAAATATTATATAGTTCAAATTCTTACTTTAGCGTGAATAAGTGTTCCTCTCTATAGTCACCAGCTAACGCTTTTGCAATAGTAGACTGATCATTTTTCATTCGCACGTCCCTGAATTCTGCCAATTTTTCAGAATCTCTTTCGCCCTCAATTATAGCTTCAATGATTTTCATACCAGTTATCCCAGTAATATGACTAATAACCTTGTGTAATTGTATATTCATTTGAATTAATGCCTTCTGCATACGCAGAATATGTGTAGATGCACTTTCAGTGAGATTTTTGCGTTGCCGCACGTAACTGCGCAATACACACATCTGATTATCTGGCCTAAACGATCCATGAAGCAGTCCGTAGCTAAGCAGTTGTTGGAGCCATTGGCAATCTTGAACGTCAGACTTCCTACCAGGTACATTCTTTACATGCCGTGCATTTACCAATCTTACCTCGAATTTGTATGACTCAAGTATTTGAAATAAAGGAATCCAATATACTCCTGTTGATTCCATAGCTACTGTTGTAACTTTACACTTTTTCAACCACTGTGCTAAGTTATGAAGGTCTTCAGTAAAGCAGCCAAATTTCTGAACGCGTTGTTCATCTCTTCCTTCAGGTACACACACATAGTGTACAGCTGAACCAATGTCTATTCCTGCTGCATTAGGATTCACTATTTCTAATTTACTTTTTGCTTTTTTCATGGTAACTCCTACATATAATTTGTAATAGGGAAACGCTTCAGCTTGGAACGGTTGATAGTACAATCTCCTAACCGAGGTAGTCTAAATGACTCCATCAATGATTTGACCGTTCCTTCCAAAACCATGCTTGCATACGGGCACTTAGGCACCATTGAAAATGTCGGTCATAACTGCAAAGGCGCTCCCTGTACAACTATACTTGAAAACTACTAAAAACTTAAATTTGTGTGTTTCTTTCTGATTTGACAGATTTCGTCTGTTCGATGCTTGCATAACACTTTGTACTGTTTTAATTTTTGCCTAAAGCTTTTAATTCAGCGTGAATTTTAGGGGCTCCATATCTGCATTTAGAAGCTTGATGTATTTTTTGAATATCTGCTAGAAGCCCTTCTTTTGCTAATTCTTTACTGCTTTTTTCCTTAGCAACCCATACCACCAGCACAAAACCCTACATAGTTCCTGTGTTTTATAGCAATTTCTATATAAAAGAATACTTTACTCTTTTTCTTTGCCCAGGGCTTTTTTTAAAATGTCTCTTTCTCTTGTTAGTTCTTTTTTTAGATCAAATCTTTCTTTGTCATAAGGAGCCTTTGCCTGGAAATGCGTATGCTCCAGACATTTTTCCATCATATTTTCTTACTTAACATACTGCCATCTATACCTAGATCTTTTGCTATTTTTGTACTTGCTTGACCTGTTTCTTTAACCAGCTTAACAGCTTCTAATTTGAATTCTGCTGTATATTCTCTTCTATTTGTCATATTTTGAAAAAACGTTTTATTTTACTCCAAAAACGTCTTAACTTTCTCTCTACTTTTTCTGGACTACTCCGAATCGGTTGACAAATTGGACGTTTGATAAGCATAATTTGGAGCTTCTTGTGTAATGACTATATCATGAGCGTGACTCTCTCTTAATCCTGATGCAGTAATAGTAACAAATTTACAATTTTTTTTCATCTCTTCTATATTCCTATTACCAGTATACCCCATTGCAGCTTGCAATCCGCCAATCAATTGATGGATTACTCCTGAAGCTGGACCTTTGAATGGAACTCTTCCTTCCACTCCTTGTGGAACTAATTTGAGTTTTGAATCTTTATCTTGAAAATAACGGCTAGCTGAACCTCGTTTCATTGCACTAATAGATCCCATTCCTCGATAGCCTTTATATGCTCTGCCCTTATACATAATAATCTCACCTGGGCTTTCGTCAGTGCCAGCAAAAATCGAACCAATCATCACAGAGTCAGCACCAGCTGCAATAGCTTTTGCAACATCTCCTGAGTATTTTACCCCACCATCAGCAATTAGTCTGACGTTTCTTGCTCTACACGCCTCTGCAACATTCTTGATTGCAGAGAATTGTGGCACACCAACACCTGTAACTATTCTGGTTGTACAGATTGATCCTGGTCCTATTCCAACCTTCACTGCATCAACACCCGCATCAATCAACGCTTCAGCAGCCTCCTTTGTTGCAATGTTTCCGCCAATTAATTGCGTATTAGGATACATCTTTTTTATTTCCCTAATGGTATTGATAACGTTTTCGGAATGACCGTGAGCAGTATCCACAACAACTACATCAACTTCTTCTCCGATCAAAGCTTCACATCTGTCTATACCATCTTTTTTACCAGTGCCAATTGCAGCGGCAACTCTGAGACGCCCTTTACTGTCTTTACATGAATTTGGGTATCTATTGTATTTTTCAATGTCTTTAACCGTAATTAAACCTATACAACAAGAATTTTCATCTACGACCAAAAGCTTTTCTATTCTATTTTCATGCAACAATTTCATTGCTGAGGCACTATTCACTCCCTGCTCCCGCACTGTCACTAACTTATCTTTTGTCATCACTTCGGAAACTTTTACATTCATGTTCTGGTCTTCAATAAATCTCACATCTCGGTTAGTTAAAATTCCAACTAACTTGCGTTGATCGACTACAGGAATGCCAGAATAATTGTGCTCTCTCATTAATGAAATTGCTTCCGCAACTGTTTTATCCGGTGAAATCGTAATTGGGTTATACACGATCCAACTTTCATATTTTTTCACCCTTCTTACTTCTAAAACTTGTTCATCTATTGATAAATTCTTATGTATGCAACCTATCCCTCCATGTTGGGCAATAGCTATTGCAAAGCCCGATTCAGTAACAGTATCCATTGCAGAGGATATGAGAGGGATATTTAGTTCTATACTATTTGTTAAATAAGTTTTTGTATCTGCATCGCAAGGCAATATATTAGAATAGGCTGGCAAAAGAAGTATATCGTCAAACGAATAACAAGCTTCCATTTTTTTCATAGGCTTTATTTAAAGCTTATACGCCAATTAATTAAATTGCAATAGGCAAAATTAGCTAGGAGCCTTTAATTGTATAGCTCTAACTGTTTTTAGGAGATAGAAAAGCTATATGGTTGCTAATACATTTTATTGCAGAATAAGCATTCTATAGCTAACCCAAGAAAGGTTTCCCTACGTCATACCACGATTCATTCGCGGTATCTCTAGATCCCGCTAACAAGCAGCGGGATGACGGTTCTTCAAATCGTTAAGGTGTCATCCAAGCCTCCTATGATGTCATTCCAGTGTCCCTATGATGTCATCCCAGTGCCCAGACACTGGGATCCAGGAATTTTATTAAGTATAAAAGTAGCCGTTTTATGTTAAAATACAACGTTTTAATGATTATGAAAAAGCTGGATTCCAGACTGGAATGACATCGTTTACTATGTGCCATATTGCAATGTTCGTACAGTAAGTCATAGGATGACAGAAGCGGAGCTATAGAAGCTGGTGTAGCTCTGTCGTATAGCTCTCACTGTTTTTAGGGGATAGAAGAGATACCAGAATATATAGCTGCTAATACATTTTATTGCAAAATAAGCATTCTACATTATTTGCCAGCAAACAAAACTGCTCAATAGTTAAGTTTTCTGGGCGTTCGTTTCCACTCAATTTAGCGTTTTCAAAGATGATTTCAGGGCGGTTCGTTATATTTTGCAAGCTATTTCTCAGCATCTTTCTTCTTTGAGAAAAAACAGCACGTGTTAATCTTGTTAAGGTTTCCAAATTTACTGCAAATTTTGGGATAGGCAAAGGATTTACTGTAATTACTGAAGAATGTATTTTTGGTCTTGGAAAAAACTCTTTAGGTTCAATATCAAATTCCTTTTTTATATCACATAGTAACTGGCTTAGCACTGATAAGGAACCATAATCTTTAGAATTGGGTCTTGCCGTAATGCGATCTGCTACCTCTTTTTGAAACATTAATGTCAAGTTCGTAAAAAATTTTATATTATTTAACCACTTTAAAAATAACACTACCGAGATATTGTAAGGCAAGTTAGCAATAACTTTAACTGGGCGCTCTATCAGCTCTTCTTCTGTAACATGCAGTGCATCTGCTTCTATAATTCTATACTTTCCTTGATGCTCATTTAGCAGTTGGTCATGGTGTTTTACTAAATCTCTATCTTTTTCTATAGAAAGTAGAGACTTTGGATTATGCACCAATATTTCTCTTGTTAATGCACCATATCCAGGACCAATTTCAATGACATTAAAATTTTCCAGACTACCAGCTAAAGCGACGATTTTTTTTGTTATCTCACTCGATAAAATAAAATTTTGCCCTAGACTCTTTTTTGGCTTCAGTAAAAATTTTTTCATATTATTTTCATTATACAGTATTTTAAAAATTAGTTGACTAAAATTCATTGATAATTGTATATTATTAATGTGTTTAACGCCGGCTTAGCTCAATTGGTAGAGCAACTGACTTGTAATCAGTAGGTTGTCAGTTCAAGTCCGACAGCCGGCACTCTCACTCATATAAGTAAAGTTGATGTCCTTTTTAATAGTAGCAAATTGGAAAATGAATGGAATGCGTTCTTCATTTGTTGACTTTATAGGCAAACTTAACGACAAGAGCAACGAAATTACCTCTAAATTAGTAATTTGCCCTCCTTTTACGTCATTTCCAAGCAGTATAGAGTTGAACAATAATATTAATATAGGAGCACAGAATTGCCATCATAAAAAGTTCGGTTCTTACACAGGTGAAATTAGCGCAGAAATGTTAAAAGAACTAGGGTGTACTTACGTAATACTTGGGCATTCTGAAAGGGCCAATGAAAAAGATAGTGAAATAAAACTTAAGTCAGAAATAGCAATAGAATCAGGCTTACACCCAATTATCTGTGTAGGTGAAAATTCAGAAGATTATAAGAATGAAAAAACAAAAGAAGTAATAGAATATCAATGCAAAAACCGCTTGCCAACACACGGTGAATATACCGTAGCATATGAGCCAATATGGGCAATAGGCACAGGTCATGTGCCAAATAATGATACAATTGCTGAGGTGATAGAGGTAATAAAATTGTGTACTAGTAAAAAACACATTATATATGGTGGTTCAGTCAGTTCAGAAAATATAGAAAATTTGTTAAATATTTCAAATTTATCAGGAGTTTTAATTGGCAGTGCAAGCTTAGATTTCGATCACTTTTATAAAATCATACAACAGGTTGAAAAAAAGTTTTCTCTTATCAATTCTAAAATCAGTAACTAAGAATCCTATGACAAATGGCATCATTTCAGTATCAAGTATATATCTGTACGAGCATCTAGTAAAACGACATAGCTAAAGTAATCTAGAAAATTAACGATATTTTATTCCCCGGTGAACGCTCTATTTTGTTTTCCAACTCTAGTTCCAAAAGAGCCATTAGAGCTATGTTGGTAGAAAGTCCGCTTGCTAATATAAGTTCATCTATATCAACAGGTACAGAGTTAATATGATCAACTATAACAGATTTTGCCTGTTGTAATTTTTCTTGTTTTTGGTTAACAAAATGGTGCTCAACATCAAATAGGTTTTTTTGCTGCGGAGGTAAACTAAACCTAATACTCTCTATTATGTCATCAGCGGATTCGATAAGCTTAGCACCGTTTTTAATTAAATAATTACTACCACTACAGCGTGAATCTAAAGGGAAACCAGAAACTGCAAACACCTCTCTCCCTTGATTTAAAGCAAAATCTGCTGTTATTAGAGAGCCAGAACGTTTCGATGCTTCAATCACTGCAACACCCAGCGATAGGCCAGATATAATTCGATTCCTTTGAGGAAAATATTGAGGCTTTGGTTTAGTAGCAAATGGAAGCTCAGTAATTACTAAACCACCATTCCCAGTGATTTTTTTGTATAGATCAAAATTCTCTTTTGGATACACCACATCAATTCCGCTTGCTGTAACAGCAATAGTGGGATGATTTTTGTATATTACACTGTTTGCTGCAGTATCGATTCCTTTTGCAAGTCCAGAAACGATAATAAAACCAGCTTCGCTTAAATCAAGTGCCAACTTATTGGCAAAATTTCTTCCATTCATCGAAGAGTTACGCCCACCGATTATTGCAATTATCTCACGGCTTAATAATGATATATCACCAAACGCAGTTATTACAGGAGGACAATTAGAGATATTTCTTAAAAGATCAGGGTAATCTGGGTCACATGCAGGTATAATTTTAGCTCCAATTCTTTCTGCATTATTGATTTCTTCTCGTGCATCTTGAATGCCATACACCTTATTATTAGCCACCCTATTGAGATATTTCAACACCTCATCTAGCGATCCATGTGTTCTTAGTATACTAAAAAACTTTATTGGTCCTATAGTTCTAGCCAAGCTTAACCATACTTCTAATTCTTTGTTGTTCAATTTATTTATCTTCATAAAAGGCTTGAATTTCTTATCAATTTAGTGTACCCAAGATAATGCAAATATACAGTGTTTTATGACGCATTTTGTTACAGATAAATGCATAAAATGTAAATATACGGACTGTGTGGAAGTATGTCCCGTTGACTGCTTCTATGAAGGTAAAAACATGCTCGTGATTAATCCAGATGAATGTATTGATTGCGGAGTGTGCATACCTGAGTGTCCGGTGGATGCAATTGTAACTGATGATTCCATAAAAGATATTTTAGAACTAGATGAAGAGTTGCTGAGCAGCGAACAAAAAACTTTCAAGTCATTTTACAACATAAACGTAGAATACTCACAAAAATGGCCAAATATCACAGCTAAAAAACAACCTCTCTATACTGCAGAAGAGTATAAGGAAAAAAAGGATAAAACAACTTATTTTGATGAAAATTTAGAATAATATTAACAAAGAAAAAGATCAGACTCCTTGCATAACCATATGAAAAACTAGCAACTCACTCTTCTTTGTCATTCCAGCGCGTGACGCACAATCGTACGAACATTGCAATTTGCAGGTGGCAGATGGTGTCATGCAAGTAGCTGACACTGGTTTCCATCCAAAAGGGCAGTGCCTCTATGATGTCATCCCAGTGGCCTCTATGATGTCATCCGAGTAGCCTTCTATGATGTCATCCCAGTCCCTGACACTGGGATCCAGAAAAAAGAATGGTGTCATTCCAGTGCCCAGACACTGGAATCCAGACTTTCCGTAAAAACGTTATATTTTAACATAACACTTTATATGCTCACCAACTTAGTGCTAATCAAAATCCTGGATCCAAGTAGTCAGGGCACTGGGATGACACCATTTGTTGTATCTTAACAAAACAAACGTTCGTACAGTTGTGCATAGGATAGAGCTATAGAATTTTTCAAAGCGTTTTTTCTATTGAAGATAAGAGCATCTTTTATATATGCTATGTAGTAAAACATAGAATGCCCATGATTCCAACTATAGCAATTTTAAGTGGTGGATTTTCTTGTGAGAGAGAAGTGTCGCTTATGAGCGGAAAAGCAGTAAAGAAAGCGCTCGATAGCCTTTCATATAATGCAATAGAAATAGATGTTGACAGCAACGTTGCTGAAAAGCTTAGAAAAATTAATCCTGAGCTTGCTTTTATTGCTCTGCATGGACCTTATGGTGAAGATGGCTGCATTCAAGGTTTATTGGAGATTTTAGGTATAAAATATACACACTCAGGAGTTATGGCTTCTGCTGTTGCTATGAATAAAGTGATGTCAAAGCATATATTTCGGTCCCTTAGTATTGATACTCCAAAAGGTTATGTAATTAGCCGAGAAGATGTACTAAAAAATAATATTAAAATCGATTATCCGTACGTCTTAAAACCAATTAATGAAGGTTCAAGTATTGGAGTGTACATAATTTTCTCGCACGAGGATTACTTAGAACTGAAAGATAATAGTTCTACTATAATGGAAAAGATGATCGTAGAAGAATACATACCGGGCATAGAGTTACATACTGCTGTATTGCTGGATGAAGCAATTGGCACTATAGAAGTACGACCAAAAAATAAATTCTATGATTATGAAGCAAAGTATACAGATGGATTTGCAGAACATATATTTCCTGCTGAAATTCCTAACAATATATATAAAATGACCTTGGAACACGCACTGAAAGTTCATCAATTTTTAGGATGCAAAACTATTTCCCGCTCAGATTTCCGTTATAATCCCAAAAATAACACTTTAAAAATGCTTGAGATTAATACACATCCTGGCTTTACTGAGTTATCGTTAGTGCCAGAAATTGCAAAATTGGCAAAAGGAATCAATTTTAATGAATTAGTTAAAATTATTATTGAAGATAGTTTGCAGCACAAAAATATTAGGGATTTAAGTCATGTTGAGCAGTATTACTAGAAGCCAAAGGAGTTTTTTGCGTAAGTGTGCCTTGGTTATTATCACAGCACTTTTTCTTACGCTAATACTTTACAGCTCACTTGATAAAATAATAAATCGATTTAATTACTACTTTACTTGGTATAATGACTGCCTATCTAGTTTATTACTCAGTAGTGGATTTTCAATCGACGAAGTAGTCGTGAGCGGCAATAAATTTACAAACAAAAAGGATATTCTAAGTTTGACAGATAGAACGCAACCTATCCTGTATATATCACTTTCAAAACTTGCCGGTAACATACAATCCGTAAGCAGGTGGATAAAACACGTAAGAGTTCACAGAATTTTGCCCAATACTCTACACATTAATATAGATGAGCATAAACCGTTTGCTCTCTGGAAAGATAATAACAAAACCTCGGTAATTGATTTTGAAGGTAAAGTGATCGTAGATGACTATCTAGTAGATGATCTTGTTGTAATTACAGGACAAAACTCGTTATCAAACCTAGAATTTGTTAGAGATGTGTTGGAGAGTAAAACTCAATTAAGAGACCACATTTCTTCTTTTGCTTATATAGGGAATAGAAGATGGAATATCATACTTGATAACGATTCCACAGTAAAACTGCCTGAAGATAACCCTTATAGTGCATGGGACTATTTAAACCACTTACACAATACAACTGATTTTACTTTCAGCGATTGGAGTATTATTGATATGCGTATTACTGATAAAATCTTTGTGAAGAGGTGATCTGCTGTCATCCAAGCAGCGGGATACTTAACCGTCATACCGCGATTCATTCGCGGTATTCAGCCGTTAACAAGCAGCGGAATGACAGCAATCCTACGTCATACCGCGATTCATTCACGGTATCTCTTGGCATAGATCCCGCTAACACGTAGCGGGATGACGGTTGTCAGGCTAGCTGTCATCCCAGTAGCCTCCTTCTCCTGTCATCCCAGTGCCCTCTACCTTGTCATCCCAGTGCCCAGACACTGGGATCCAGGAAAAAGAATGGTGTCATGAAAGTAGCTGACACTGATTCCTTTATGATGGTGTCATCCCAGTGTCAAGCACTGGGATGACACCCTACTAGCGGAAGTTACTCTCAAATGTTTGTTCATGTTAGCTATAAATATTAAGAAATTTACCAAATGAAAAAAAAGGCAAAAGAAGCCCCGTGGTTGGCTAATTACTTACATTATACTTTCAAGTATGGCGTTTTTTTATTCTAAACGCTTAATAACCGCGATTTAGCTGCTTTTTAATACAACTAACCTTTAGTCATAAATGTTTAAGAAATTTACTAAACAGAAAAAAAGGCAAAAGAAACCCTAGGGTAGCTAGTTATTCACTATCCATTTTTTAAGTTGGCGTTTTTTTATGTTTTAAATGCTTTATAAGCGCATTTTAGCTTATATTAGGTAAAAACCTAGAAATTTTATAAAGACATAAGGTGCACATAGTGCAAAAAATTAAACATGAGACGCCAGATACGTGAGTTTTTTTGTCATTTAATCTGTACAGAGAAGATAAATAAATAGCTTCAGTTTCATGATAAGGGGGCTGGCGGAGTTTGTCAAGGAATTTTTATGCAAGAGATCTATTGAAATGCCCCTGTAAAATCATACTATTAATTAGTGCACTGTAAATTTAAAATTATAAATATGTTAAGCAGATTGGTAATTTTGCTATTAGTTTTTATACTTCCTTTTTCTTCATACTCATACCAGTTTAGAACCAAAGCAAAGCAAGCAGTAGTCTTAGATTTAGCTTCAGACTCGTTCATTTTTGACCATAATTCCGATGAAAAAATGGCCCCATCTTCAATGAGCAAGTTAATGACTTTATACATAACCTTCGATTATCTAAAAGCTGGAATAATACACATGGAGGATAAATTTCGAGTAAGTAGAAAAGCGTGGGAAAGGAGAGGCTCTTCTATGTTTTTGAAAGAAGGTCAATCCGTTACGGTGAGGGAATTACTTGAAGGAATTACAATAGTCTCAGGCAATGATGCCTGCATAACACTAGCCGAGGGCATTGCAGGATCAGAAGAGAATTTTGTGGCTGAAATGAATGAAGTTGCACAAAATTTGAATCTGAATGACAGTCATTTTGTCAACTCAAGCGGGTGGCCAGATGAAGATCATTTTATGAACGCAAAAGACTTGGTAATGCTGGCAAAAAGGATTTTCACCGATTTTCCTGAATATTATGATTTATTTTCCGAACAATATTTGACATATAATGAAATTGTACAAAAGAATAAAAATCTTCTACTTTTTCACGATATTGGGGTTGATGGCTTAAAAACCGGTTATACAAATGCTGGTGGTTACGGCATTGTAGCATCTGCAAAACGAAATGATAGGAGAATTTTTGCTGTCGTAAATGGTTTAAACACTGAGAAAGAGCGAATAGAAGAAGCAAAAAGATTGATACAATACTCCTTAAATCATTTTAACACTAAGAAAATATTCGTTAAAGACAGCGTAGTTGAGGAAGTAAATGTTCTCTATGGAAAAGATAGAAAAGTGCCTATTACAGTTACAAACGATGTTACCATAACTTACAACCGCAAATTGCATGACCAAATTAAGGTGCGTATTGAATATAAAGATATGATACCTGCACCCATTAAAAAAGGTCAAGAAGTGGGCAAAGTTTTTGTAGAAATACCAGGTATTGAGCAACAAACTACACCACTTTATGCAGCAAATGACGTGCAGGAATTGAATTTCGTAGAAAAGTTTTTTAGGATGTTATTTTAAGTTTGATATTAAAGCAATTTCGAAAGAGAGATTTATTGCACTTTAGTGTAGTTTTAACTAACAATTTCTGTTACAATACAAGATTGAAATGTTACGAAAATGTGCTGGTTATATTTGTTGCTGTCTAGTATCCTAGAGATACTGTGGGCTGTAACGCTAAAGTTTAGTAACAGTTTTACTAAGGTTGTGCCTTCGATTGCAACATTGGTAATTATGATCATTAGCATTTATTTTTTATCTCTTGCAGCATGCTTTCTACCTATTAGAGTATGCTATGCAGTTTCCTCTGGAATATGCACAATTGGAATAACTATAATTGGTGCAACCACTTTCACAGAGAATATTAATTTATCTCAAGTTTTATGTATCGTTTTAATTGTAATAGGAACCATAGGGCTAAAGCTCTCTATTTAAACCTAAAGTTTATGCATGAATTGGATATATTTACTCTTATCGTCACTAATTGAAGTGTTCTGGGTCATAACACTTAAGCATAGTTATGGATTTACTCATCTCGTACCATCAATAATTAGCATACTCTCCATGGCTCTTAGTACATATTTACTTTCGCTCGCTACACGTTCTATACCTATCGGAGTATGCTATGCAATTTGGACTGGAGTGGGCGCTATAGGAGCTTCGATACTTGGAGTTTACCTATTTGATGAACCAGTTAATTTATTCGAAGTAATATGCTTTATTTTAGTTACATTCGGGATTATAGGATTAAAATTGTTTGATACTGCAAAACAAACTGTTGATAAAATGGAATAAAAGATCCCACTGGGATGAAAGAAGCAGATACTCCATATTGTCATGCAAATTGGAATCCAGACTTTTTTCTATACAGCATGGTGAAGACGGGAAACCGTAACCGTTCAGACAATGGCGTCAACTTAAGGAAAAATATCAGCGATAGTGTATAAAATTTCTCTCTAAATTTTTTATCATTAAATTATCCAAAGAGTGCAAGGGACAGCACTTTTGTTTCTATTTTATTGCAACAAAAAAGTTTAAAATGTGTCTTTTTTAGGTGAGGCATGCAAAAAGGAAAAGATCTTATCTTACAAATTAAAAATGCAATATACTCGAAAACTTTTCAGAAAATCCATTGTGTTGAGTTTTACACGAACAAGAAAACTTCCTTTTTCGACAGTATTTTCTATGATTTTAAAGTTAGTTAAAAAAAGTTTGGGAATAGAATGTGAACTTATGGAGCCATTGACATGTACCCTCAAAGCAAGCTTTTTCTAAAGCAAGGTATAAGATTTGCCATACAGGCTTTCAAGAATTTAAGCATCCAAACAGCCTATCAGGATGAACCTGAGTTGGAGAGGCTATAGACTTATTGCAGCAGATGGTTCTGGTACCCAGCTCTGGGGAAATTGTATCCGAGTTTGAACCAAATGGAACAACAGGCACCATTGGCAATTTGTTTGTTGATTTGTGTACTTCGCTGATTTGTAGTGCTCGTCTTGCAGCTTGGAATATAGGTGAACAAACGTTGGCGGCAGAGCAATTACCCGAAGTTATCACTCAAATGCGTTTATTAAATCAAGAGAAATTATTATTTATCTATGATCGTCTTCAGTAAAATTCATTCAGCAGCATTATGATTTGGAAGTAGATTTTATTTTTCGCTTGCAAAAAAGAAATTATAGTAAGCTATGGGAACGCTGGCGAATTAGATTTTGATTTTATATTAGAAAATGAAAAGCTAAAAAATAAAATGAAAGGACAGAAAGTAAGAGTTATAGTGCTGACATTAGCCAACTGAGAAACAGAGCTTTTGACCGAGACTTTGGAGCAAAGCTGATGTGTTAAGGTGGCACATAGAGGAAACGACTCAAAGTAGGAGCAGAGTTAGAGAATTTTTCTGGAGAGGCTGTATACAAGAATTTTGGGCAAACTTGGTCATGTGCAATATATTATCGCTTCATATGTGTGATGCACAAGGGCCTTGGAACCCAGATCAAATTACTGAGTATCGTTTAAATTTTTCAGTTTTATTTGGTGTAATGAGGCAGAAACTCTATCAGGTACTTATTGCGCCAAAAAACTTTCAAGCCCTTTTTAAGTATACGCGCTAAAGTTAAGATCCGACCAGGACAGCCGCAATAAAGTAGATAAGCCTAAACGCCATCATGTCTTTAGGAGGGTTTGCTAATGAAAGTTCTTAAGTTGACGCCATTGGCTGAACGGATACGATTTATTTCAGTGCATGAACTGGTCCTTTTCGGATTTTAGCGCTGTCTGCACGAACGTCTAGTTTAGGGGTAAGAAAAATTATGGCCCGCAAATTAATCCAAACACATAAGTGTAGTGTTACCACCAAATGCTGTAGTGTTAACACTTACAACTTTTTCTGTAGAAAAACGCTGTAAATAATGAGGACCACCAGCTTTTGGCCCAGTGCCAGATAGTCCTCTACCACCAAATGGTTGTATCCCAACTGCTGCACCTATCTGGTTACAGTTGATGTAGACATTTCCAACTGATATTTTTTTACTTATAGTGTCAATTTGACTTTGTATACGACTCTGCAAAGAAAACGTGAGTCCATATCCAGTACTATTTATATCACTTATAACTTCATTTAATTGTGACTTGTTAAAACGTATGATATGTAAAATAGGACCAAATACTTCTTGCTTTAATTGCGAAATTTTTTGTATCTCATAAATATATGTAGGAAAGAAATAACCATTATGAGAATTTGTATCCATGGGTACTTTAAATAACAGATTTGAATCTCCGTCCTCTGACATTTTTTGCGTATGTTGAGTTAGCATATCGATAGATGCTTTGTCAATTATTGGACCAATATCAGTACTAAGTTGTATTGGGTCACCAATCTTGAGTTCTTGCGCTGCACCGCATATCATTTTTATCTGCTTCTCTGCTATGTCCTCTTGAATAAACAGCACTCTAAGTGCAGAACAGCGTTGGCCGGCGCTGCGAAACGCAGAAAGTACAACATCCATAGCCACTTGCTCTAAAAGAGCAGAGCTATCAACTATCATAGCATTGAGCCCTCCTGTTTCAGCAATAAGTGGTACGATAGGACCATCCCTATTTGCAAGCATTTTATTGATTATTTGAGCAGTTTGTGTTGAGCCAGTAAAAGCTACTCCGGCAATTCTATTGTCTGGAACTAATATTTTGCCTAAATATCCACCATCCCCAGGAATGAGGTGTAACACATTTTTTGGTATCCCAGCTTCGTGTAGTATCTTAACAGCTTCATAGGCAATAATCGGCGTTTGCTCTGCCGGTTTTGCAAGCACCGTGTTACCTGCTGCAAGTGCAGCTGAAACCTGCCCAAGAAAAATAGCAAGTGGAAAATTCCATGGTGATATGCATAAGAAAACTCCCCTGCCTTCAAAAAAGATGAAGTTATCTTCACCTGTTGGACCTGGCAATTTTTTCCAGTCGCTCAGTTCATTCTTTGCTATCATTGCATAATAACGCAGAAAGTCAATTGCTTCCCTTACTTCTGCTATTGCATCGGATAAAATTTTTCCTGCTTCCACAATCAGAATGTAAATTAACTCTTTCATCCTTTCCTCAAGCAAATCTGCAGCTTTTTCGAGGTATTTAGCGCGCTCTACTGCTGAAACATTCTGCCACTTAGTAAAAGCACTATGTGCTATTTCAAGAGCGTTTAAAGCTTGATCGCTTGTTGCACTTGACACTTCTCCAATTACATTTTCCAAATGTGCAGGATTCACTACTTCGATAAATTCAGCACTGTCAAATAGTGCTTTTCCATCAATTATTGGTCCAACTTGCCACTTTTTTTCACTAAAACCCTTTATATCATCTGCAAATTGTGAGACTATCACAGAATCACTAATATCCATCCCCAAGGAATTTTTTCTTTCTAGTCCCAAAATATCTTGTGGTAATGGAATGCCTGGATGAGGTTCATAATTAAAATTTATAGCTTTTTCCAGTGGATCTGAAATTAACTCATCGATTTTAACGTTAGGATCACTTATTTGATTAACAAACGAACTATTAGCTCCATTTTCAAGAAGGCGTCTTATAAGATAAGGCAACAAGTCACTATGTTCCCCAACGGGTGCGTAGACACGACAGCTAACATTTGTTGCAAGCTCTGACATTGCATAATCATATAAGTCTTTTGCCATTCCATGTAAGCGTTGAAATTCAAATCCAGGGTGGTTTTTATCAGCAAGTTCCATAATAGAAGCAAAAGTATAGACGTTATGAGTTCCAAAGCATGGGTAAAAGCTGTTTGGTTTACTCAAAAGTTTCTGTGCGCACACGAGGTAAGATACGTCAGTATAGCTTTTTCTTGTAAATACTGAGTAATCATTTAGAGGTTGTCCGGAAACAAGTAAAAGGCTATAATATCTGAAATTTTAGTACGGGGTAAAGATGAGAAAAAAGTATCCAACAGATCTAAGCGAAAGGGAATGGGCAAGAATAGAAAAACACTTCAGAGTATCATACAAGAAAGGAGGAAGGCCGCCAAAGTATAGCAAAAGAGAAATATTAGAAGCAATTTTCTATGTATTGCGTACAGGGTGTCAATGGCGGTATTTACCAAATGATTTTCCGCTATGGAAGACTGTGTATGAGCAGTTCAGGCAATGGAAGAAGCAGGGAATTTTTGAGAAAATGAATTATGAAATATAGTAGAAGAAAAATAGGAAGGAATGAGCAGCCGAGTGCCTGTATAGTAGATAGTCAATCTGTAAAGACTACAGAAAAGGGGGGATCAAAGGCTATGATGGAAGTAAAAAAGTAAAGGGTAGAAAAAGGCATATAATTACAGACACTCAGGGTTTTATACTAGGTTGTTACGTAGGCGCTGCTAACGAAAATGATAGAGATGGTATTAAAATAGCATTAAACAATATGAGAACAAAATATACTAAAGTTAAAAAAATGTGGGCTGACATGGGATACCAAGGAAGAAATTTAAAGAATCACATAAAGGAAGAATATGACATAGATATTGAAATTGTTAAAAGGCCTCCATGTAGATTTTGGGTGCACAAAGATACGCCACCTGAGCTACTACCAACAAGAGAACAAGGGTTTAAAGTACAGCCAAGAAGATGGGTTGTAGAAAGGACTTTTGCTTGGGTTAATAGGAATAGAAGGCTATCGAAGGAGTATGATTTACTCACAACATCCACTGAGAATTTCATATACCTAGCTATGAGTAGGGTTATGTTAAAGAGGGAATATGCTTGAATTTACTTGTTTCCGGACAACCTCTAATCCCAATTCTTGCGTACGCTTGATTTCTGAATCCCAATATGCACCTTTTACAAGCCTCACCATAATTTTATGATTTGATCGAATAGCAACATCCTCTACAAAGTCAAGAGCAGACAAAGCACGTTTTTGATATGCTTGTACAGCCAAGCCGAGCCCTTCCCACTCAGAAAGTGATTCATCAAGCCGTAATTGTTCAAACAAGATTAAGGAAATTTCAAGCCTTTCTGTTTCTTCTGCGTCTATGCATAGTGAAATGTTGTATTTTTTTGCCTCGCGGCAGAGCTCTAAAACCTTAGTGAATATCTCACCAGCAATTCGGCCAAATTGACTAAATTCATAACGTGGGTGTAAAGCAGAAAGTTTGATTGAAATTCCATGGGATTTAAAACAATCATTTATTTCAGTGGATTCACCTATAGCTTTTATTGAATGCATATATGAATTAAAATACTCTTCTGCATCCTCAGCTGTGTGAGCAGCTTCACCGAGCATATCAAAAGAGTATAAAAACTTACTATTGTCATCTAGTTTTGCGTACCTTAAAGCTTCTTCTATGGTTTCTCCAACAACAAAATGATTACCAAGCATAGACATTGCTTGTTTTACTGCTTTGCGAATGATCGGTTCTCCTAAATTCTTAAGTAACTTAGAAATTGCGTAATAGAACTTCGAATCGCCTTCATTATCTCTCAATATACTGCTACCTATCATCAAGCTCCATGTGGAAGCATTAACAAACAACAAAGAAGAGTGCCCTAAATATTTATTCCATTCCTGATTGGCAATTTTATCTTTGATTATTTCGTCTATTGTATAATCATCTGGTATTCTAAGTAGCGATTCAGCAAGGCACATCAATGCTATTCCTTCATCATTGGAAAGCGAGTATTGCTGCATAAAGGAATCTACAATACTTAATTTATTGTGTTTGATTTTTTCAATAACTTGTTTTGCAATATTATAAATTCTACTTTTTGAATCAGCTGAAAGCTCTGCTTTTTCTACAAGATAACGTATATAACTCTTTTCATCAGTACGATAAAACCCTTGTAAACGTTTTCTGAGTTCATTAGGTTCTTGTATAGAGCTTATCATATATAATTATCTCCAAAAAATACTCTGACACCATATGTATGGTGAAATTATATCATAACTTTGCGCAGAGCAAATTGTTATTTATGAAGGGACCAGGGCTGGCTAAAAGAAGTCCATGTAATAACTTCACTAAATCAAAAGGATTGTGCAAGTATGTAGCTCAACACTCCACCACACATCAAGTATTTAGTCTCAGTTGCGGTTTGTACACAGCATTTGAGTTGAATTGATTGCTTTGAATTATCCTTTCTTTTGATGATGCATTCTAGATTTCCACCTGGCACTATTTCACCTTTTATGCTTATTACCTCGCTACCATCAAATATCTTTCTGGTTATTCCATTTTGGAATATAAGTGGAAGAACACCCATGCCGACCAAGTTGGACCTATGTATACGCTCAAAGCTTTCTGCAATTACAACTTTAATCCCCAACAATAAAGTACCCTTTGCTGCCCAATCCCTACTTGAACCTGTGCCATACTCCTTTCCTGCCACAATGATGAGAGCTTCCTTGTAGCACATTGCTGCATCGAAAATTGACATAATTTCCTGAGAAGGAATATATTTTGTATATCCACCTTCGGTGCTAACCATTTCATTTTTTATTCTAATGTTAGCAAAAGTCCCACGCATCATTACATTGTGGTTACCACGACGAGATCCATACGAATTAAAGTCCTGTGGCTCAATCCCAAGATTTTTTAAATATATACCTGCAGGACTACTTGAGGCAATATTTCCAGCAGGGGAAATGTGATCAGTGGTTACGCTATCGCCAAACATTGCCAATATTTGTGCACCTTTTATATCGATTTTATTATTTTTAGGTGATAAATTATCAAAATAGGGCGGATCTTGTATGTAAGTGCTGTTTGCATCCCAATTATAGATTTCACTTTTTTCACACTTTATCTTTCGCCAATGTTCATCACCAGAAAAAACATCCTTATACTTTTGTATGAACATCTCACGTGTTACCACACTTTTAACGCAATCTTCGATTTCATTGTTTGTTGGCCATATATCTTTGAGATAGACATCATTTCCATTCTTATCTTTGCATATTGAATCTTTTGTCAAATCAGTTTGCACAGTACCAGCAAGTGCATATGCAACAACAAGTGGCGGAGATGCCAAGTAATTAGCTTTGACTAACGGATGAATTCTTCCTTCAAAGTTACGATTGCCAGATAAAACTGCAGCAACGGTTAAGTTTTTGTTTTTAATGCCATCTTCTATATCTTTATTAAGTGGACCAGAATTCCCAATGCAAGTTGTGCAACCATATCCAACTAAATTAAAGCCCAGAGCATTTAGATCTACCTGCAATCCAGACTTTTCTAAATATTCTGTTACAACTTGTGAGCCTGGAGCAAGAGAAGTTTTAACCCAAGGCTTTGATTTTAATCCAAGTTTAATTGCATTACGAGCTACAAGACCTGCAGCAATCATTACACTTGGATTTGAGGTGTTAGTGCAGCTTGTTATTGCTGCAATAACTACACTTCCATCTTGGAGTTTATCGTTTTCCTTTGACTCATTAACTGAAAATGATTTAGAAAAAGACTCTGCCACTTGTGAAAGAAAAACTTTATCTTGTGGTCTTTTGGGACCAGCCATTACTGGCTTCACGCTTGATAAATCAAGTTCTAGTGCGTCAAAAAATGCTAACTCATTATTGCCACGCCACAATCCTTGCTCTTTCGCATAAGCCTCAACTAACTTAATCAGCTTTTCTGGTCGCCCTGTTAAATGTAAATAATCGAGTGTTTTCTGATCAATTGGAAAAAACCCACAAGTTGCACCATACTCTGGGGCCATGTTTGCTATAGTGGCTCTATCTGCCAAAGATAAATAATCTAAACCATCACCATAAAATTCTACAAACTTACCAACAACGCCTTTTGTTCTTAGGATATTGGTAACTGTCAGCACTAAATCAGTCGCAGTTACTCCTTCCGACAATCTGCCAATTAATTTAAATCCAACTACTTCTGGAATCACCATACTAATTGGTTGACCAAGCATCACAGATTCAGCTTCTATGCCTCCAACACCCCAACCAAGGACTGATAATCCGTTAACCATTGTAGTATGGCTGTCAGTACCAACTAAAGTGTCAGGATATATGACTCCATCCTTATTACATACAACTTGCGCTAAATACTCAAGATTCACTTGGTGGCAAATCCCTGTGCCAGGCGGCACTACTCTAAAATTTGTGAAGGACGATTCCCCCCACTTTAAAAATTGATATCTCTCCAAATTTCTTTTTACTTCTAGCTCAACATTCTTACTGAATGCGGAAACACTTCCATAACTATCTACTTGAACAGAATGGTCAATCACAAGGTCAACCGGTACAGACGGATTTATATTGCTCGGGTTTCCTCCATTTTTCTTAACATAACTCCGCATTGAAGCTAAATCAACAACAGCAGGAACCCCTGTAAAATCTTGCATCAACACCCTTGCTGGTTTATAGCTAATTTCGTGATTAGTGTGTTTATTAACGCAGTCTGCTAGTACTCTTATGTCATCCAGCTTTACGTTTACTCCATCTTCATTGCGCAATAAATTTTCAAGCAGAACCTTAAGTGAGCAGGGCAATTTAGTCACATCTATTCCTAAAAATTCACTAGCACTACTTAGGCTAAAATAGTTGTATGACTTCCTGTCAATGTTTAAAGTCGTTTTTGCGTTTAAAGAATTATTCATCCTGCATAACCATTTTTAAGTGAAAAATCAACTAATGATGTCATTCCAGTGCATGACACACAACTGTACGAACGTCCCGTGTTGCAGTAGAGTAAGCATAACTACCAATGTCATCCCAGTGCCCAGACACTGGGATCCAGAAAATTTGATTGCAAATAAGCACGCTATACAACACTTTTGATGAAATTGAACAACGAAACTGGATCCACAACTGTACGAACATTGTGATTTGAGAATAATCTCCGCCAGGAAGGGTGTCATCCCAGTGCTTTGGCACTGAGATCCAGAAAACTTAATTTTAAATAAGTACACCAGATAGCTGTATAATAAGAACTGGATTCCAGTGTCACGCACTGGAATGACATCATTTATTATGCAACATCGTGTCACATTGCAACGTTCGTACAGTTGTGAACTAGATCCCAGTGTCACGCACTGGGATGACAAGAATAATTTGCACCTGGATGACAAGGATGAAGTACATTTGGATGACAACTGGATATATAGATCACATTCAAAATTATTATGCATATTCTGCTTCATTTCAGATATTTCCTCCTTTGGTACCTCAGTAGCACAGCTATTTTCAGCTATATATTACACTGTATTAGTTAAAATTGGAATTACTACCGTTACTTTTTTGTTGTTGACCTTGCTGCTCATACATAGTTTCAAAATCCATAGGATCTAGCATCAGTGGGGGAAATCCACCACTACTTGTAACTCTTGCAATTATTTCTCTTGCAAAAGGGAAAAGAAAAGTAGGTCCGCCAATAAACAAAGCTCGTCTTACCTCTTCTTCACTCAACTCTTTTAAATTTTCTATTGAAAAAATACCACAATATTTCGTCTCACAAATGAAAGCTACACCATCTTTTATACCTTCATCTTTTACTGTTGCTCTGACTTCTATATGTAAAGTAATTTCATGGAAAGATTTTTCTTCATTCATTTCTTCTTTGTTTTTCGTCCCTTCTAATTTTGCTGAATTGATATTAACCATTACATTAATATCTGGAGCTTTACTAGAAGAAAGGAATGGCGAATTCGGATTCTCAAATGACAGATCTTTAACATATTGACCGTGAATTCTCATTTTTTGTTGTGGCATTTCTTACGTCTCCTTTAATTAAGTTGAGATATTTAATACTTTCTTATATAATATATTCATTTACAAACGAATAGCAAACCTGATTATAAGTTGATATGAAAAACATATTTTCATTAATAATTAATAATGTTCGGATACTTTATATGCCAAGGAGTTGAGTTACTATGATAGAGCTTGTAATATATGCTTTATTAGCGGCGTTCATTTTTTCACGTTTGTATAATTCTTTAGGAAGATCAGCCAACCTCAACCTAAAAAAGCTAACTAGTGTATTGGATGTAAGCCGAAGTAGAGAAGACGTAGTAGAAAACATTGAGGGTTACATTGATAGCAATGATGAAAATTCAATAAAAGTTACTTATGAACAAATATTAAAAAAAAATAAAGATTTTTCTATTTCCCACTTTATAGAAGGTTCAAGCATAGCTTTTGAATTAATAATAAAGTATTTCAATCAAGGAAATTTGTCTCAGTTAAAACCACTTCTCGATAAAGACTTATATGATAATTTTGCAGAGAAGATTAAACATCGTAAAGAGGTGCACGAGTCTATCATTGTTTCTATCGTTTCACAAAAGATTTTAGAAATAAAGCTAGTAAAAAATGTAGTGTTTATTGCAGCATATTTCCTTTCAGAGCAAATTAACTTCGTTAAGAATAATAAAGGGGATATCATATCAGGTAGTACATCCACTATTAATAAAGTTGAGGATGTATGGCAATTCAAAAAAAATGTTAATTCATCAGACCCAAGCTGGTTGCTTGTTTCTATTCACTATAAAAAGACAAGTAACGATAAGACAAATGACAAGTAAGATGAGTTTTATTTGAAATGGAAAGCAAGCTACGCGAAATAGTACTTGACACTGAAACGACAGGTCTTGACACTGAATCTGGTCATCGAATTATTGAAATAGGGTGTGTGGAATTAATTAATCGTATTCCAACAGGTAAAGTATTCCATCGGTACCTTAACCCAGAAAGAGATATACCTTATCACTCGTTTAAGATTCACGGTATTAGTGAAGAATTTTTAGAAGATAAACCATTATTTTCAGATGTTGCACTTGAATTTCTTGACTTTATATCTAATGATATTTTGGTAATTCACAACGCTGAATTCGATGTTAAGTTCCTTAACATGGAGTTAAGCAAGCTGAATGCTGGGTTAATTTCCTCAGACAGAGTGCTAGATACATTACCTCTTGCGAGGAAAAAATTCGCAGGATCACCTGCTTCTTTGAATGCATTATGTAAGCGTTTTGATATATCGCTAGAGAATAGAGAATTGCACGGAGCACTAGTTGATGCTCAATTGCTTGCAAAGGTATATGTTGAACTTACAGGAGGGTTACAAACCTTTCTGTTTGATAATGAATGCAATCAGGACAGTAACTCCACATTCGTTCAGCATAAAGTACGTAATCTAACTCCCAGAGAACATTTACCAAATAGTGAAGAAATTGATGAACATAAGAAACTGTTAGACAAAATTAACAATACACTTTGGAATAAATATATTGAATAGGTCAACTAATAAAGATACAATTTAATTTTACTGAGAGCATTCTAATGGTAAGGTTTATAAGATTGTTATCTAATGTGCTAGCAGCATTAATAGTTGTTTTTTTAGGTTATTGTTATTTCACTAAAAAAGGCATATTTGCCCCAGCAGCGATTCACAACGCAGAAGTTAAGATAGGCGGAGATTTTTCTTTAATTAATCAGGACGGACAGATCTTGCGCAGTAGTGATTTTAAAGATAAATACATGATGATTTTCTTTGGGTTTTCCTCATGCAAAAGAATTTGCCCTATGAACCTTGGAATAATTTCAGAAACACTTGCAAAGTTAGATGAGAAAACTAACAACAAGCTACAAACATTCTTCATCACAGTTGATCCTGAGCGCGATAGCACGGAAAGACTTAAAGAATTTCAGCAGCAATTTGACCATAGAATACAAATGTTAACTGGTGAAAGAGAAAAAATAAACGAAGTAGTTGCAAAATATAAAGTATATGCAAGCAAAGTAGACGGAGAAGAAGAAATCAACCATTCTTCAATAATATATCTTATTGGCCCTGGAGGAAAATATGTTACACACTTTGCAGCTGATTTAAATTCAGACGAAAGTCAATCTGATAAGATTTTGGCTGAGATAAGAAAATACGTAAACTGAATTATAGGTTTTTCTGTTAATTAGTCGAGCACGCAACTGCATGAGCATTATAATTCAATCTCCACCGGGAAGGTACATTGGAATGACACTATTTGCTGTCTTCAAAAATAAACGTTCGTAAAGGTATCTGTTGAGCAGAGTGGCAAAATAAGGTAGACGAGAAAAGACAACTATAGGAACAAATGGGTGTCATGCCAGTGCGTGACACTGGCATCCAGTCCTTTTGCACAGTTTCATCAAAAACGTTGTAAAGCGCTTTCGTGTTTACCAACTTAGTGCCCAATCTGGATCCCAGTGTCAAGCACTGGGATGACAAGAAAGGGAGCACTGGAATTTTTGTTTCAGCATTAGCCATGCATCTGAACAGATACTCGTAAAATTGTGCTTTTAATATGGGTTATCAGTTTAAAAATGTTGCTAACTAGTATATCTGAATGTAACATCAATTAACGTGTATAAATGAAGCAATCTAATGGAAAATAGTTATAATGCCGATGCAATAAAAATCTTAAGGGGTCTTGATGCTGTAAGAAAACGTCCAGGTATGTACATTGGTGACACTGACGATGGATCTGGCTTGCACCACATGGTATATGAGGTTGTTGATAACGCAATAGATGAATCTTTAGCTGGATATTGTGATAAAATTGAAGTTAGCATAAATAAAGATGGTTCAGTATCAGTAACCGACAATGGTCGTGGCATTCCAACTGACATTCATGAAGAAGAAGGAATATCAGCAGCAGAGGTAATAATGACTCAACTCCATGCTGGTGGTAAATTTGACAGTAATACCTATAAAGTTTCTGGGGGATTACATGGTGTTGGAATCTCAGTTGTGAATGCATTATCAAGCTGGTTGGAATTAACTATTTGGCGCAATAAGAAAGAACATTTTATACGTTTTGAAGATGGTGAGTCTATTGAACCTTTAAAGGTAGTCAACGAAAATACAAATAAAAGAGGAACTAAAGTCACGTTCATGCCATCAACAGAGACTTTTAATGGCATTAATTTCAGTTACTCAACGCTTGAAAGTCGTATAAGAGAATTAGCATTTTTAAATTCAAATATCGACATTACTTTACGTGATCTGCGCAATGAACCATATATAGAATCTCATTTCAATCAGAGCAATCAATCTAAAGACAATTTTGGTACAGCGAATTTTGTGCGGTACTTAGATAAGAATAAGACACATGTAACTAAAATTGCCAGTATGAAAGGAGATGCAGAAGATCTCGGCATCAGCTTGGAAATATCGATGGAATGGAATGATTCCTACTATGAACATATGTTATGCTTCACAAATAATATAAGACAACGAGATGGTGGTACGCATTTGGCAGGATTTAGATCTGCACTAACTAGATGTATCAATAACTATGCAACTAATGAAGGGTTTTTAAAGAAAGCAAAAGTAAATTTAACTGGAGAGGACGTTAGAGAAGGTTTAACTTGTGTTTTATCTCTCAAGATGCCTGACCCTAAGTTTTCTTCACAAACAAAAGATAAACTAGTTAGTTCTGAAGCACGTGCAGTTGTAGAAAGTATAGTTTCTGATAAATTGAGCACAATCCTTGAAACTGATCCCAAATTGGCGGCAAGCATAGTAGAAAGAGCAATTAGGTCAGCAAAAGGAAGAGAAGCCGCAAGAAAAGCACGAGAGCTAGTTAAAAGCAAAAACAATATTGATATTGCAACTCTGCCAGGAAAGCTTGCTGATTGTCAGGAAAAAGCTCCTGAGTTATCGGAATTATTTATAGTAGAGGGTAATTCAGCAGGTGGTACTGCAAAGCAGGGGCGTAATCGTAAAACACAAGCAGTGCTTGCCTTAAGAGGAAAAATTCTAAACGTAGAACGTGTAAGTTTAGATCGTATTTTTTCATCTGCAGAAATAGGCTCTTTAATTACTGCAATTGGTGCTGGAATAGGGAGTGAACACTTCGATATTGAAAAAGCTAGATATCATAAAATTATCATCATGACAGATGCAGATGTTGATGGTTCACATATAAGAACTTTGATTCTGACTTTCTTTTTTAGACACATGCGTGAAGTTATTGAAAAAGGCTACTTATACATAGCACAGCCACCCCTCTATAAAGTTACAAAGAATGCTAAAGACACTTATATTAAAGATGACGAAACTTTTGAAGAGTATATAATAAACTCAGCAGTTAAAAGATTAACACTAAGTAGTACAGCTACAGAATTTAACGATTTGCGCCTTATTTTGAATAAATGCGTTAGCATTTCTAATATTAGCAAAAATTATGATAGAGAGATACCACAAAATCTCTTAGAGTCATTGCTAATTTTAAGCAAAAAGAATGCTCTATCATCGGCTGATGATATATTAAAGTATTTGAAGTTAATGTACAGCGAATATACTTGGGAAGTGGAAATAAAAGATGAAGAAAAAGAAATTCACATCTCTAAATTGTTTCAAGGATTGGCAGACAAATATATATTTGCACTTAGTATGCTTGAAGGCAAAGATATGCAAAACATATTAAGTTTGCTTGATGGTATAAGTAATTTATTTAATGGTGATTCATTTTTAAAATCACAAGAAACTGAAATAAGAATCACTTCTCCAAGTACGCTTGCAAAAATAATAATAGACTATGGTAAAAAGGGTTTAACTCTGCAGAGATTTAAAGGTCTTGGTGAAATGAATGCTGATCAGCTATGGGATACTACGTTAAATCCTGAGGCTAGAACTTTACTAAAGGTTGAAATAAAAGATTGTGAAGAAGCTGATTCCATATTTTCAATACTAATGGGTGATATAGTTGAACCACGCCGTGATTTTATTAATAGCAATGCACTCAACGTGCATGATGTTGATATTTGAACTTTTAGCAAAATGTACGAACGTTACGGGTTTAAGCAAAGACTGTGTCATTCAAGTAGCTGACACTGGTTCCTTTATAACGGTGTCATTCCAGTGCTTGACACTGGAATCCAGGTTGCTCACAAGCAAACTAGCATAGAAAGTGGTTACAACGTTTTCGATGAGATTGCAGAAAGGCTGGATTCCAGTGTCAAGCACTGGAATGAAAGCAGTCCTACGTCATGCCGCGATTCATTCGCGGTATCTCTAGATCCCGCTAACAAGCAGCGGGATGACGGTTGTCAGGGTGTCATCCCACTACCTTCTCCTGTCATCCCAGTGCCTCCCTCCCCTGTCATCCAAGTAGCTTGACACTTGTATCTTTATGATGTGAGGCATTAGAGCTAAAATACCTCACAGGGAGGGTGAAGCTGATGCGACGCTAATGCCATTAAGGCCGAATCCCAGATTTTGCTTCCCTCCCATAGAGTTATAGCTCTTCTCATAATAACCCAAATAAGGTAAGAATGGATTTATGGTAGAGGGGTTTGTATGCCAGCAGCGTATAGTTACGACTTAAGGAAAAAAGCAATGGAAGCATTGGATGAAGGAGAAAGTAGAGCAACTGTTGCCAAGAGATTTAAAATTGGAAAAACGACTTTATATGAGTGGCAGAAAAGGCGTGAGGAAACGGGAGATTTTCAGTCAAAAAAGCCTGGAAGCGTAGCATAAAATTACCGACTGGAATGTCTTCACCGAATTTGCAAAAAACCATGGTGGCAAGACTCAGTCAGAGATGGCCAAACTCTGGAGTCGACAAATGATTCACCGCGCACTTAAAAATATTGGATTTACAAGAAAAAAAGACCTACGGATATAAAGAAAGAAATGAAGAAAAGCGAGCTCAATTTGCAAGGGTTATAGCGACAAAACATCGTGATAATCTTGTATATATTGATGAATCTGGGATAGACAATACAGAAGACTACCCATACGGATATTGCAGAAAAGGAGAGAGGTTTCATTCACTAAAATTAGGTAAAAAAACTCTGACCTTACCCAGAAAAAGTGGAGAGAAAGAAAGGAGTTTTTTCGGGTAAAATAAAATTTTGGAGGATTAGAAATGGTAAGAGAATATACGGCAGAATTCAAATTGGAAGCTGTTAAGCTGGCAAATGAACAAAGAAAGGTAGGTCAACCAGTTGCAAAAGTAGCAAGAGATCTAGGAATAAGGGATAGTGTATTAGGAAAATGGATGAAGAAATATAACGAAAAAAAGTCAGCGGCAAATGCATTTCCAGATGTAGCACCTTATGACAAAGAGAGATTTGATTTACAGAAAGAGTTAGCAAAAGTAACAAGAGAAAGAGACATTTTAAAAAAAGCCCTGGCCAGTCAAAAAGAGTAAAATATTTTTTCATAAAAGAGCATAGTAAACACTATAAAGTGCAGGAATTATGTAGGGTTTTCTGCTAGTGGCTACTATAAGTGGACTACAAGGAAAATAAGCAGTAGAGAATCAGCAAATAAAGAGTTATTAGCAGATATTCAAAAAATATATCAAGCTTCTAAATGTAGATATGGAGCTCCTAAAATTCATGCTGAATTAAAGGCTTTGGGTAAAAGTTGCAACTTAAAAACAGTGCAAAGTATTATGCAGAAAAATGGTATTCAGGCTATATTGAGAAGAAAATTTAAAATTAAGAAACAACAAACGGACAGTAGAGTCGTAGCTCCCAATATATTAGACCAAAACTTTATTGTCGATCAACCAAATAAAGTATGGGATTACTTATATAAAAACCAAAGAAGGATGGCTATATTTGGCAACAATAATCGATCTATATTCACGCATGGTAGTTGGCTGGTCAATGAGCAGTTCAATAAATAAACAATTGGTTATGGACTCTTTATTAATGGCCGTTAACAAGCGTAAACCTGCCAAAAATCTACTATTACATAGTGATCAAGGTTCACAATATACTTCGCAAGGTTATCAATATCTCTTATCCATAAAAAACATAGATGAGTCATAAAGGTTGTTGTTACGACAATTCTGTTGTGGAAAGCTTCTTCAGTTCTCTAAAAAGGGAGTTACCAATAGACACCTCTCGGCACTCTAAACAGCATATCAAAACTGCTATATTTGAATATATAGAAATTTTTTATAACAAACAACGTCACTATTAACTATTGCATTCCTGAGCATTTTGATTCATCATTCTCTTTGTGAAAAACATTCCAAACTTTCTCTCTACTTTTTCTGGGTAAGGTCAATTTTCAATCTGCCGGGAAAGAAGATATCAAGTTGAGATATAGTTAAAGCCCAATTGGGTATGGCCATAGTCCAATTTTGCTCTGCCTTTTTTATAGCACAATATACCTGTTTATACAAGCTGGTAAATGAGCCCTTAGTTTTAGTAAATTTTCTAATCTGTCTATGCAGTCCCTCAATAGGATTGGTAGTATAAATTAGCCTCCTGACTGGGCCAGAATACTTGAAATAGCCGGATCCAATTATTCTGCCAGGATTTTATGACTAGTGGATATTTTTCTCCCCATTTTTCTTCCAACTCAAGCAGATAATTTTCAGCAATTTCTCTACTTGAAGCCTGATATACTTTTTTCAAATCACTCATAAAAATCTTCACATCTTTGCTAGATACATATTTTAGAGAATTGCGTATCTGATGTACCACACATAGCTGTACCTCTGCATTAGGAAATACACTATTTATGGCTGCAGGAAAGCTTTTTAGCCCATCTACACAGGCAATTAGAATATCTTCTACTCCTCTTTCTTTGAGATCATTTAGTACTCCCAACCAGAAGTTAGCTCCTTCACTTTCAGCCAAATAAAAACCTAATACTTCTTTTCTGCCATTTTGGTCTATGCCCAATATATTGTACATACATTTACTTACACAATGTCCGTCCTCTTTGACTTTAAAAAACCATGAACACTATTGGATACACAGACTGTAATGGACGACTGCGCCATTCATTGATTACCGGCAGTAATTTGTCGGTAATACTTGATATCTCTGCCGCCGACATTTTGTGATCATAAATTTCCTCAACATGTGACGCTATATCTCTATAGCCCATACCACTGGCAAATGTGCTCAAAATCTTCGTTTCAAGCTCTGGTTTGTTTGCCTTTTTTTGACTATTTGGGGTTCAAAGCTTCCCTCCCTATCTCTAGGCGTCAAAAGCTCAAATGAACCTGCACTTGTCCGTAAAGTCTTTCCATTTCTCCCATTTCTTCGATTATTCTCTTCACTTTCAGCTAATAAGTGATTTTCTATTTCACCTTCCAAACTTGCCTCCAGCAGTCTTTTTATAAATGGTGTAAATGCTCCATCCCTTCCTGTCAACGGCCTTCCTTCTCGTATAGACGACAGGATATTTGTTTCTAATTCTTTATAATCTACCAATCCGGTAATTCTGTTTACTATTTTTTGACTCATTGTCAAACCTCCATTTTTTTTATATCAATTCATTACTTTTTTTTTGGTTTGACACACTTTTTTGAACATTCCCAACGAAAAAAGAAAAACAAGGTTTAATTTTCTTTTTTATTTGCGATTTATCTATTAATTAACCGTGAAAGGTTACGTGTAATGCTCCTTCACATAATTATCAATAATTGCCTTAAATTCTTCAGAGACATTATTACCTTGTAAAGTTTTGAAATATTTGCCGTCTTTGTAGACTGCTGAAACAGGTTTTTCTCCATATCCAGGCAAGCTGATTCCCAAATTTGCGTGTTTGCTTTCTCCAGGGCCGTTTACTATGCATCCCATAACAGCAATGCTCATATGCTCTACACCTGGATTTTTTTTCTTCCACATCGGCATATGAGTTTTTATATAGCCATTCACCTCTTCAGTTAATATACAAAAACGATCGCTACTCGTGCGCCCACAACCAGGACATGAATTAACCTGAGGGTTAAAGTATCGCAAGCCTATAGACTGCAATATTTCCTGACACACCACCACTTCATTAGTACGCGATTCACCAGGACGTTGAGTCAAAGAAGCCCGTATTGTATCTCCAATGCCATTTTGCAATAAATAAGTAAGCCCTGCTGCGGTATTTACCACACCTTTATTGCCCATACCAGCCTCAGTTAAACCCAAATGCAGCGCATAATTGGAAGATTTTGCAAGTGCCGTATAAACTAAAATTAAATCTTGCACTTTGCTAACTTTACATGAAATGATTATTTTGTTTGAACTTAGACCAATTTCTTCAGCTTTTTTTGCACTATCAAGAGCAGACATTACAAGTGCTTTGCGCAGTATAACGTCAGAAGGCCTTGAATTACTAAGCGAAGAGTTTTCATCCATCAATTTTTGCAAAAGGTATTTATCAAGACTACCCCAATTTACCCCAATTCTAACCGGAAGATCGTGCATTATTGCATACTCTATCACCCTTTCAAACTTCTCATCACGTTTGTCGCCAAAGCCTACATTGCCTGGGTTTATCCTAATTTTACCCAGCATTTTGATGTTGTCTGGATAATCTTGAACTAATTTATCTAGCTCATACTGACCACAGCCTACCAATATTTTACCGTCAAAGCCTTCTTTATTTATCTCTTCTACTATATAAGGTATTGCCCTTGCTACTTCCTCTGAATTCAAAGCAATCCGTACTAACTCTGAACCTGCACGCGCTAATTCCGTTATTTCTTTTGCATAATGTTTTGCGCTACTTTTTATATTATCAGAATCTATATGCACACCAAGCGCCATAGATTGTACAACTACAGGATTATTTCCGCCTATCTTTACTTTTCCAACTTCTACAACATGAGTTTTGTGCCTGGAAATTGGCGATAATTCACATGCATCGTCATTCAATATCAGGTCTGTATCTAGCATATTATTAATTGTGATACTATTTTACTGTGTCAGCTACGCTGCCAAATGAACTTGAACCATTCAAACTATAAGCATCTACGTTATCCAAATTAGCAATAGAATCATGTGAGCACGTTCTTCTTGAAGGAGTTTCTTTTATAGTGATATTTATAGGAGAAACTTTCTTTTCTCGTGTTGAAGTAACTTTCTTCCCTTCTTGTTGTTCACTTTCATGCTGCTTACTTTCATACTGAGAAACTGGCTCTTGATCTATAAATACAGCACCCTTTAAACGTGCGATATTAATACCATGCTGATTTATCATAGCGCTCTCTTCATCGTCGACTATGCACGCTTCCATGTCATTTGGCTCATTATCAAGACTAGCAATTTTTTTCTCTTTTAATTTTTTGATTAGATCTTCTTTATTTATAGCCCGATCTTGTGACTTTTTTTTCTTGAGCAATTCCCTACGCTTCTCATACAGTTTATATGACTCAGCAAAATCCTCATCTGTATGAAAGTTTGCACCACCAGGGTTACCAGGAGGTATGTATCTCTTACTGAGCTTAGATTTAGCTCCAGCACTATGCACAGTAAAAAAGCTAGAAACCAAAAACATTAATATAAACAAAACTTTAGAAAAAATCCTAAGCATATGGTGCTATAGTAAATATCGTGTTTTAAAAGATAGCAATTAACAAACTTTAAGTAAACCAGAATCTTTACTAACTTTACAATACAAATATTTTTCTAAAAAGTGATATGTTTACTATCAAAAAATCTACATAGGCTAAGAGAAGAGGAAGGTGTTACAAGTTGCGTAACACCTTTTCAAGAAAAGTGTTATGCAGCTATATGTTTGTCAACTTTTAAGTCATTCCGTAGTTTTTTAGTACCATCGGTAGCATCTACATTATTAAGTTTTGCGTCTGGTGTATCTTTAGACAAGTTCTTTTCTTTCTCCCTTTCACACTTAACTCCCTGATAGATACAGAATGCAACAAAACTAGTTATCGCTATTACGGCAACAGCAGTGGCTATGGTACAAATTAGTAGTGTTTTTTCTTGATCTGCTACTGCCTCTGCAAGTGTTTCCACTTTTTCTTGCAGGCCGTTTAAGTGCTCTTGCATAGCTTGAAACTGCTCAGTACCAATCTTGTCTTCTAATGCACTAAAAACTTTTTCAAACTGCTCAGCATCTATCTTTTGAGCTTCTTGCCATTCTTTTAATGCACTAAATACCTCTTCAAACTGTTTAGCATCTATCTTTTGAGCTTCTTGCCATTCTTTTAATGCACCAAAAACTTTTTCAAACTGCTCAGCATCGATTTTTTGACTTTCTTGCAATTCTGTTACACCTAACCAATTGCACAAAATTCCTTTTACCATTTTAACCCCCTAGTTAATTAATATATTATAATTTTACATTCCCAATGTTTAAATTATTATTAAATTAACTGTCATTATGTATTGACCTTTTAATAATTTTGTTTGACTTGCTTTTTGAAAGTGCGAAAACTTAAATTAAGGTATTACAAGATTGTTATTCAACCAATATCTCTCTTTTCCCTGAGTAATTTGGAGCGCTGACAATACCTTCCTTTTCCATTCTTTCAACGATGTTTGCTGCTCTGTTATAGCCTATTCTAAGCTGCCTTTGAATGTAACTGGTTGAAACTTTTTGATCTCTTTGAATGATGGCCACTGCTTGGTTATAGAGGTCATTTTCTTCATCCTCTGTTTCATCACCCAATTCCGTAGAAGAATTTTCATCTTCTTTGGTGATTTCCTCCATGTAGTTTGGCTCACCTTGCATTTTCAGATGATCAACTATATCTTGTACCTCATCATCGCTCACAAATGGGCCGTGAATTCGAATAATCTTACCACCAGAAGCCATATAGAGCATATCACCCATACCAAGCAATTGTTCAGCCCCTTGTTCGCCAAGTATTGTGCGGCTATCTATCTTAGAAGTAACAGCAAAACTGATTCTTGTTGGAAAGTTTGCTTTTATCACACCTGTTATCACATCCACAGATGGGCGTTGTGTTGCCATTATGATGTGTATTCCTGCAGCACGAGCCATCTGAGCTAAGCGTTGAATAGAGCACTCTATTTCTTTGCCGGCAACAAGCATCAAATCTGCCATTTCATCCACGATCACTACAATATACGGAAATGTTTCCATCTTGATTGGTATTTTTTCAAACAGAGGTTTGCCTGTTGTTGAGTTAAAGCCAATCTGCACAACGCGCTCCAATTCTATTCCACTATTCATCGCTTCTGTGATTTTTTGATTATAGTTTATAACATTGCGTACATTCAAATACGACATCATGCGATAGCGGTTTTCCATTTCTTTCACTATCCACTTAAGAGCAATTACAGCCTTTTTTGGCTCTGTTACCACTGGCGTTATTAGATGTGGTATTGCATCATATATTGAAAGCTCAAGCATTTTTGGGTCGATCATTATCATCTTGCATTCATCAGGACTTAATCGATAAACGAGCGACAGAATCATAGTGTTAATCGCAACTGATTTACCAGACCCTGTGGTTCCAGCAACGAGCAAGTGAGGCATTTTAGTTAGATCTGCAATAACTGGTTTTCCACTTATTTCTTTGCCAAGCGCAATTGGAAGATTTAAGTTTGCATTTTGGTATTCTGGTGATTCAAGCAAATCACGCAGCATTACAATTTCCCGTTCCTTGTTCGGCAACTCTATTCCCATAGCATTTTGCCCACGAATTATTGAAATACGTGCAGAGAGTGCACTCATCGAACGTGCAATGTCATCTGCAAGGCCAATTACTCTTGCAGATTTCGTACCAGCTTGTGGTTCAAGTTTGTATAAAGTCACAACCGGCCCATAGCATACACTGATAATTTTTCCTTGCACGCCAAAATCACTCAGGACTTGTTCCAGCAGAGATAAATTTTTATTGCTCTCCATTTCATTCAGCTGTTTTCTCTGCAAAGACTCCTCTGCTTTGGAAAGTAAATGAATGCTTGGAAATTCGAACTCACTGGAAGGTTTAAAAATCTCCTCAGTGGCTTTTTCCTGTCTTTTTCTTGGTTGCTGTTTAGTGGTGATTTGAGTTCTATGTTTTTCTTCTACTACTAATGGTGCAACTGAATATTCAGCAGTTTTACGCGATCTGAAGAATAGAACATTTACAAATAAGCAAGCTATTTTTTTGAATAGGAAAAATATAGAGTAAGTTGTTCTCTTCCAACCAACCAATCCTACAAGACCTATTGATGTTACTATCACAAATACATAAAACGGACAGTGATTAACGAGTACATTCCCTATTATTCCACTGTGTCTGTACCTTGCAGTGACGCCTAGCGAAAGTTGTGGTAATATAGCACATACCCCTAAATTGATTAATATTAAATAGAGAATTTTCAGCAGCCTTTTTAATGGCCTGAAGATCAACAAGTAAACTATGGTTG
Source organism: Wolbachia endosymbiont (group A) of Nomada flava (assembly GCF_964027055.1). Taxonomy (NCBI): domain Bacteria; kingdom Pseudomonadati; phylum Pseudomonadota; class Alphaproteobacteria; order Rickettsiales; family Anaplasmataceae; genus Wolbachia; species Wolbachia endosymbiont (group A) of Nomada flava. Next base: position 1,058,675 of record NZ_OZ034725.1, read on the forward strand.
TAGCTATTGTAACACTAGTTAATCCGAGAAATTGAACCAATATATCAGCTAAATATGAACCTACTATTCCACCTAAATTTGTCACTTCCTCATTTGTAGCCGTGTTTAAGGAAGGATCTTTATAGTTATAGCTAAAAACTGATATATATATTAAAAGGGATAGATATATTGCTGATTTTAGATATTTTTTTAACATCTACCTAAAGTAGTAAGCTACTGTATATTTTACAAAGTGAATTGTTATTAGCAATATCATTATAGATAAATCTAATCCGTTGAACGGTGGTATATATCTTCTAATAATCTTTAGTGGTGGATATGTCAATTGGTTCAAGATGTGCATTATGCTACTGACAGTTTCATTATATATGTTCACCATATTAAGTTTAACCAGCCAGTTTAGGACAACCCAACATATTAGAATGAAGCTATAAAGATCAAGTAACGTATTGAGTAGATATATGATTGGATGCATACATATCTATTACACGAAAGTTATATAAAAGACAAGTATTTAGCCTTTTCAAACTCAAAATGTTGTTTTTGCTGAACCAAAAAAACTTCATTTTTTGAGCTGCGCAAAGCCACCTAAAGTAGAGAATGGACAAGGAAGGAGGGGTGTATAATATATATTAATGTTGATATTTATTTCTTATAAATATCATCTCTATGTCCTATCTCTGTGATAGTTACTATATGATCTAATTGATTTACTCTGTAAATTACACAATAGTCACCAACTCTTAGCCTTCTACGTCCTTTTAAGTTATGATGTAGTGGTTCACCAAAATTTATTGGGTAACTGTAAGACGTTCTTTTATAGCCTTTTGAACTCTTAGCCTTATTGTCTTTGGAAGGTTTGGTAAATCTTTTTCAACAACACTCTTTAGAGACTTAACCTTGTAACACTCTAATCCCACTTAATATCTTCAAAATCAACTGTTTCTGCACCTTCAACATCACGCTCATCAGAAATTTTAGATACTAAAAAATCCTCCATTTCAAGCTCAACTGCTTCTCTAAATAGTTTTCCTGCTAATTCTTGAACGGGCTGTTTAGTAAATTCAGATAATTCAGCAAGATGCTTTAAAGTTTCTTCGCTAAGAGCTATGTTAATGCCTGAATTTGCCATATGTTTTACCAAAATCCACTAATAATTATACAACATTTTTTTTAATTTTTCAATAAAGAAAGGAAGGAGGGCTGTATAAAAATATATTTAATGTTTATCAAGTAGCCTTCTCATAAATGGTGTCTCTATGTCCTGCTGTAGCAACAAACACCTTATGTTTTGCAATATTTACAGTATAAATAATTCGATAATCACTAACCCTTATTCTTCTATACCCTTTTAGCCTGCCACGTAATGGTTTACCAAATTTAATTGGATCAGTTGTAAGCCGCTCGTTTATCGCTTTTGTAATCCTTGATCTTATTGTTTTTGGAAGATTTAGAAAATCTCTTTCAGTAAAGTTTTTTGAGTAGACAATATCGTATTTCAGTTTATGTCCTCTCCCTTTCAGATAGTACTGTGTTCCAGTCTACATCCTCACATTCCTTAATAGTTTTATATAACGCAATATCTTCTACTTCGCACTCGATTCCTTCGATGACTAACCTTTCTGCTAGTTCTTGAACGGATTCCTTGGTGATTTCAGCTAACTTAGTAAGGTTATGTGAAGTTTTTGGGTCAAAAGTTATACTAATTCCTGAATCTGTCATATGTTTTACCAAAGTCTACTAATAATTATACAACATTTTTCTGAATTTTTCAATAAAGGAAGTTGATGATATGTAAGAAAAATTTTGCCACCTGCGTTAATAAATAATTAAAGATTTAGCATATTTATCTACCCTCTATTCTATTACTTAAGTTAGACCACTTTTTTCTATTAATATTTTTTGTTTATAAAGATGAGCAGTTACTCATCACGCAGTTGATCTATGGATATAATACTACCGTTTGATAGTTTTTCAGTACATTTTTCACTTTTGTATTCTTTATCAGAGTCGATACTGATTTTGTCAAATATTAAAACATCTCCTGAAATTTTATCACGAAACTCACTAATAGCAAAAAACGGTATAGTAATTCGCTCTTGTTTTCCTTGAAAACTCAAACTGACGCTAAATTTATCCTCAGAAACTTTTAAATCATAGAATTGATGCTGTAATATAATAAGCATTTGAGTAGGGTATGACTTTTTCAAACGATCTGGCATGGTCACACCATTAAAATATGTGAAAAATAATATTTCTAAGTGAGGGATAAAACCATTACCTGATATAACATCTAAAGTCTTTTTGATAACTTGAAACTTAGCAGAATTAAGCAGTTTTTTGTAATCTGTTTGCTCCATATAACTTTCACATACGTAAATTTTGGGGGAACTTCTGTTACCCGGCGTTCCCTAAACCGTGCTTTAGTAATAAACCGGTTGTGCTAAATTAAGCAGCAACACGATATCCTTCAGCAGCAAAATTATCGTTTGCATTTAAATTATGAACTCTTAGCGGTGGTGTCTAACCGAGCAAAGCTACCATCTTTACTATGCATGTCGATCCTTAATCGCCCCCGTATAATTAAAAAACATGGTGGAGGCGCCGAGTACTGCCCTCGGGTCCAATACACCTATTACAAGGTAATTTTATTGCTATAGTACACAAAATGTACATAGCTATTATATAGCAACATTAAATAAATGTCAAGATATTATGACCTTAAGTTGATTTATTGCTAAAACAAAATTAAGATTTCCAGTAAAAAATTCTGTGCTCTTAACCTGACACATATGGATTTTTGAATACTTCCAATGAACATATTTATAAATAAATATTTACTCTTCTTTTTTATTGTTTTTAGGTTTTTCTTGATCAACCATTTCTCCACCGATCTCTTTTATTTTTAGTATCAACGACTCTGGTACATACATGTCAATTACTTCTTCTGCTGTCACAAATAAAGCCTGATAAGAGTGTGAATTTATTATCCAATTAGGCAATATGTCTTCTGCTTCTATTTTATACTCTCCCTCTTTTTTGTCATATACTGTGTAGCAATATAAGTGCACAGCAAAAAATAATACATAAGAGAGCAATATTCCTTTAAGCACTCCGAGAAAGATTCCAGTAACTCTATCAATAAACCCCAATCTTATGGGCGATAATATGTACATTAGCCAGTTATTTATTATCATCAATATAAGATTAAGTATAATAAATACAGAAATTGTAGAGAGTATGTTTAACGTAACTTTAGAATCAAAATATTTACTATAATTTAGAGTGAAAAAATCATAGTGATTAGCTGTCAGAAAAACTGATAAAAATAGAAACATTAGTGCGCATAGCTCTTTTATGAAGCCTCTAGTTACCGAGATTATTACACATAGAACAACAATGAAGATAATTAGACTATCGAAAAGCATATTTTATATCTGTATGGTTTTCAAGATATAATAGTTATAAATAACGAGGTTGTAAAATTAATTGTATTTATGCTGCATCAGTTGATCTAAATACCTAGCGATCATGTCAATTTCTAAATTCAGATAATCATCTACTTTGTTGTACTGAAAAGTTGTATTTTCCCATGTATAGGGAGTGATATTTACTGTAAATTCCTGATTAATAACTGAATTCACTGTGAGGGAAACCCCATCTAGTGTAACGGAGCTTTTTTTTGCAACAAATTTAATTAATTCTTGTGGGCACGATAGTTTGATTTCATGAGAATCTAAACTTTGATTAATTGTTAAAATTTTTACTATCCCATCAACATGACCCTGAACCAGGTGGCCATCGATCTTATCGCTTAATCTCATTGCTTGTTCGAGATTTATTTTTTTTCCTATTCTCCACGTATTTAAGTTAGCAACCTTCATAGTTTCTTGAGATGCTTGGACTGTAAATGTATCGCTCATTATATCAACAACAGTTAAACACACACCAGAGCAAGCTATTGAATCTCCTTTATTTATAGAGGATAAATTTTGTGTCTTGATATGGAAAATTTGATCAGAGTTGGAGTGAGTGGTAGTATCAGTTATAGTCCCGATATCCGTGATAATTCCTTTAAACATATGGTGAAAATAAATAATTTTACCATGAAAAATTTTTTACAACAACTTATTTCTATTTTGTTATAGTTAAAGTAATTCTGGTTTACCGACAATTTAAAAAACGACAAATTCGTCATCCCGCTACGTGTTAGCGGGATCTAGAGATACCGCGAATGAATCGCGGTATGACGCAGGAAAACTGAGTCTGCACTAGCTATAGGTGCGAGAAAGGGGATCGTTTTCACTTACTTGCTTAATAGATTCTATAGAATATTCAGAATATATAAAGCGAGCTAAATTCAAAATACACAGCGCGATTAATATTGGCAACCCTATGTTCAATGCTAACCCAATACTTTCCCTTTTTTCTGGTGGCACTAATCCTTTTAACATTGACACTTTTCCTAATGGAAAATGCCATAAGCAAAGTGTTGATGCAGATGCTACTATTATAAATAGACAAAAATAAGCCTTTTTTGAGGAAAATACAGTTTTTAACGGTGATTTGAGTGTAATGTTAGTAGGTGTGGCTTCATTTGTTGCTGGTGAAGGATCTTTAATTGGTAAAGGGTTTGTAGATTTATGAGGAGTATTTTTATGTTGCGTAGGAGGTTGTTGTATGTAAACACCTGAAACTAATTTGAGCAATTGCTCTTTTTTTTTATATACTTGCTTTTGTAGATACTCTTTTGGAAAAGAAGACTTGCCAGCTAGTTGTGGTATTTCTAATACTTCTAATATCTCACCTGACTCTAATATTTCATGTAATTGTTTATCTTGAAAATAAATAATATTGAATATTGAGTTAAAAACATTGCGAAATGTTTCTGGATCTTGATCTTTGTATCCATTTATCACTTCAATAAATATTTCATCGAGTTTTTTTCCCCTGCGCTCAATCTGGTTATCTATCATAGCTACTCTAGCATCATTTCGTGCTTGTTTTATGGTAGGTTGTTTTTCTTCTTCTGGTAGTTCTTGAGCTTGCTTTTTCGATTTTTTTCTATTAGCTTTAAAATACTCTGTGTGCGAAGTAGTTTGACCGAAATCAGAAATAAGCGTTGTGACGTCTTCTATTCTTCTTTCATCGATTCCATCTTTTTGTGTTACCTTGTCCTGTTTTGCCTCTTGAAGTGTTGGGTGGTAAGTCAAAGCCCTCTGGTTTCGTATGGACAGTTTTGGTGGCTGTTGAAAGAAGAATTGTATTGTATTAAAAAAATTGGGTAGCCGAAAAAAAGATCCAAACCAAAAAAAATTGTCACGCATTGCAGCAACAACTATTGGAACCCGCATCACTTGCTTTTTACTACTTGTTAAATTATAGCCAAACAGGCCTGTAACTGGTACGATTTGTCTATTTTGTGCGTTTTTTTGGTTAGTCTCACTCTGTTCTTTTTTGTCTTGATTTTCAGTTTTTTCTGCATGTTGTAGCTTTTCATTTAGAAATAACTCGATTTGGTGCAAATTATCCAGGTTAATGTCTTTAGCATCTGTTTGTAGTGTTATTGTTACTCCTTGTAAGAGAATTTGAGATGGAGCATTATTTATGAATTCTTCTACAGTTTTATAACTGTTAGTTTTACAGTGGTTATTATATAATTCACTGCTTTCTTTCGGCACTTTCATGTTGACTGTAAAATTTTTTTCCTGAGGAAGGCAGATTTTGAAAAAATCAATTAAAGGGTTTATTCTAAATAATCTTATATTAAAGGTGTCTTTATCTGTTGCTGTTAGCTCAAATGAAAATTTTTGTATATTGCTTTCAATACTTCTCGAGCGAATAGTACTGATCTTAATTGTTTCGCTAGAAAATGCTTTACTTATGTTTTTTGATTTTTCCTTAAAGAGCTTAGATAAATCCTCTATTTTATACTTATTCTTAGTTTCAGTGTTACTGTTGTGCATAGTTGATACAGCAAATTCATCAACGCAAAGGTAAATAAAAAAGATTAATCAGTCAATAAATTAATAATCAGAATAGGGCAATTTTTCGGATTGTTGATGATATTTAAAATTTCACTATAATGAAAGTTTAAGCCAGCGTTTTTAAGATGAATAAAGAGTTATTAGATGACATACTTTCACTTGAAGATAAAGCAGTTTCCGAAATTGAGAATGCTTCTTCTTTGCAAGATTTAGAAAAAGTTAGGCTATTATATTTGGGAAAAAAGGGTGTAGTTAGAGCGTATTTTGATAACTTAAAAAAGATAGAAAATGCAGAAAAAAAGCGTGATTTAGGCGCAGTTATTAACGCTTTACGTGATAAGATAGATCATCTTATCATGAATAGGGAAAATGTGCTAAAAACAGAAGAAGTTAACTTTAAATTGCAGAACGAGGCAGTTGATATTACGTTGCCTGTTAGACCAGAAAAAATCGGCAAGATCCATCCACTCAGTAAAGTTATAAATGAAGTAAAGCTTATTTTTGCACATATGGGTTTTAAAGCAGTTGATGGCCCTGACATTGAAGATGAATTTCATGTATTTGATGCACTGAATACTCCAAGTCACCATCCTGCGCGAGAGGAGCAAGATACCTTCTACTTAAAGAATAAAATAGATGATAAAAGAATGGTGCTGCGCACTCATACCTCATCTGTACAGATTAGAACCATGGAAAAAACAAAAAAATTCCCAATTAAAATAGTAGCCGCAGGTAGAGTATACAGAAACGACTTTGATGCAACTCATACTCCTATGTTTCACCAGATAGAAGGGTTATATGTCGATGAAAACGTCAATATGGGCCAGTTAAAATTTACTATTCATCACTTCCTTAATAAGTTTTTTGGAGATAAAGGGCTGAAGATACGTTTTCGTAATAGTTTTTTTCCTTTTACTGAACCCTCTGCGGAAGTGGACATAAGTTATAAAGATAGTAAATGGATAGAAGTGCTTGGATGTGGTATGGTGCATCCAAATGTCTTTCAAAATGTTGGAATAGACCATACTAAATACAACAGTTTTGCGTTTGGCATTGGTATAGAAAGGCTTGCGATGCTAAAATATCAAATCAGTGACCTAAGAAGCTTTTACGATAACAAAATCAGTTGGCTTGATCATTATGGTTTTCATTTTTCATCTTTAAGATAAGTGATAAATAAAGCTCATACTTTTATCATACTTGCTGCCGGGCATGGCAGGCGGATGAATTCAGATTTGCCTAAGGTTCTGCACAAAATAGGCAATTTTTCCATGCTCCAGCATGTCATTTACAATGCAAAACAGTTAAATCCTGAAAATATTGCTGTTGTAGTTGATCTGCCTTTAATTGAAAGACTAAAGTGCTTTGAGGATATACAGTTAATTACACAAGAATCAACACTCGGTACGGGAGATGCAGTCAAAACTGCGATGAGAAACCTGAAAGAATTGCCAGATTTAAGCATAGTTGTTGTGCAGTATGGAGATACTCCGCTCATAAAAAGCAGCACAATAACTAAAATGGTTGGTTGCTTAGAAGGCAAGGCTCTAGTTTGTCTTGGTTTCAAAACAAGCAATAAAGAATACGGTAGGTTAATCATCAAGGATGGTTCTTTAGTAGAAATCTTAGAGGCACAAAATGACAAAAATGTTGATGAAGAGTTCCTTGCCAATGCTGGAATAATGGTTGCATATGCAAAGAATTTACGTGAATTGGTGGAGAAAATAGAGTGCAATAGCTCAACTCATGAGTATTACTTAACCGATATAGTCTCCATTGCGGTGGAACATGGTTTGAACGTCGGTTACGTTATTACCGGTGGAGAAGAAGCAACTGGAATAAATAACAGAAATGACCTTATAAAAGCTGAATTTTACTTTCAAGAAAATAAAAGAAAAGTTTTTACCGACTCCGGAGTAACGCTTGTTGCGCCAGAAACTGTTTTCTTTTCTCTTGATACGCAAATTACCAGAGATTCAGTGATTTACCCATACGTTTTTTTTGGTCCTGGAGTGAAAATAGAGTCTGGTGCGAAAATACTGCCATTTTCGCATTTAAAAGACTGCTTAATTAAAAGTAATGCTGAGGTCGGTCCATTTACCAGAATACGCGGAAACACAACAATTGGTAATAAGGCAAAAATAGGAAATTTTGTGGAAGTGAAAACAAGTGAAGTTGGTCAAAACACTAGAATAAAACACTTAAGTTATATAGGAAATGCTAAAGTAGGGCAGGAGAGTAATATAGGAGCAGGCACTATTGTTTGTAATTATGATGGGAAAAATAAACATGAAACGAATATAGGGAGCAATTGCTTTGTTGGCGCCAATAGCTCACTAATTGCGCCGCTTAATATTCATGATGAATCTGTAATTGCAGCAGGTAGTGTTATAGTTGAGGATGTACCAGAAAAAAGCCTTGCAATAGCAAGGGAAAAGCAGGTGATTAAGAGAATAAAGTAATTCGCTGTAATTATATTAGACTTCTTGCATTACCTCCCAGGCCACAACTGTCATTCAATAGAAACAAAAAAAATTGCTTTACAAACTTCGCCAGCCCCCTTATTATAGTATTAAGGGTCTTTTTGACTCAAAACTTGTTTTTGATCTGCGCAGGTTCAATGACAAAATTCAGTAAAAAACTCAGGGTATCTTTTGGCGGATTACATAAAATTATAGCTGCTGCATGTCTTTTAAATTTTTTCTACATTCAGCCAAACCGCGCTTAAACTAAGCGTCAGCACATTATTATAGCGCCAATTTAAAGTATTAGAGGGTCAAAACCAGCACCACGGGGTTTCTTTTGCCTTTTTTTTCATTTGGTAAATTTCTTAAATATTTATGGCTAAACGACAACCGTCATCCCGCTGCTTGTGAGCGGGATCTAGAGATACCGCGAATGAATCGCAGTATGACGTAGAGTTAGCGTTAGCCATAACACAACACTTTTATACTTACCAACTCAGTATCCAACCTGGATCCCAGTGTCTGGGCACTGGGATGACAGGAGAAGGAGGCTACTTGGATGGCAGGGAGGGGCTACTTGAATGACGGTTCTTATCGTCGGTAAACTTAGAGCTATAATAACTATTTGCCTTTTTTCTGCTTAGGTTATGCAAGAAGTCTACTGTCTGAGAAAAAGTAGATAAAGGGTGAAGAAAGATAGAAGTGTTTAGATAGCTCAAAAAGAACGTTAAGTCATGCTTTTTATTTATATTGACAGCGTATATGACATCGTTTACGATTAAAGTTAATAACAATAATTTATATTTATCATGTTTGCAGTAATTGAGACTGGTGGAAAGCAATATTTAGTAAAAGAAGGTAGTATAATAAAGGTAGAGAAGTTAGAAGCTGAAGAAAAAAAAGAGGTGGAAATCAATCAGGTGATTTGTATTTCAAATAATGGCTTATCTTATTCATCTAATGCTACTGTTAAAGCTGAAGTGTTGGAGCAGTGCAGGGGGGAAAAAATTATAATCTTTAAGAAGAAAAGAAGAAAAAATTACCGTAGGAAAACTGGTCATAGGCAGTATATAACTGTTCTTCGTATAAATGAAATTAGTCTTCAAAAGTAAGAGGTAAGATATGGCAACTAAAAAATCAGGTGGTAGTTCCTGTAATGGTAGAGATTCAGCGGGTCGTAGGTTAGGAATAAAGAAGAATGGGAAGGTTATTCCTGGTAACATAATTGTGCGCCAAAGAGGCACAAAATTCCATCCTGGGAAGAATGTTGGTATAGGTAAAGATCATACGATTTTTGCTAAAGTAGAAGGCTGGGTCAGTTTTAGAAGGTCAGCAAATAAAAAGACTTTTATTGATATCGTGCCTACAGATAATATGAAAGCTTCAGCTTGAATAAATCATGGGTCTGTAGCTCAGGTGGTTAGAGCGCACGCCTGATAAGCGTGAGGTCGGAGGTTCAACTCTTCCCAGACCCACCATTTAGTAGTTACTAACTGTGTTTTCTATAGCGGTTTTGATATTGTATAAGCAAAAACATGAGTTTGTATAAAAATTTAGTAACCAGTGAATCAGTTGCGGCTGGTCATCCAGATAAAGTAGCAGATCAAATTTCAGATGCAATACTTGATAAATACCTTTTTACTGATCCTTTTGCGCGAGCTGCAATAGAGACTTTAGTCACCAAAGATAACGTTATTATAGCTGGGGAAGTGTTTGGGCCTAACATTAAGAATAGCAAGATTAAAAGTATTGTACGGAATACAATAAAAGATATTGGTTATGAGCATGATGGTTTCCACTGGAAAAAAGTGAAGGTAAATATATTGCTGCATGAGCAATCAAATGACATTGCAATAGGGTTGGATCAAGGTGCTGGGGATCAGGGCATAATGTATGGCTATGCAACAATAGAGACAGAAAACCTTATGCCGGCACCCATTTTTTATGCACACTCGATTCTGAAAAATATCATGAGTGCAGTTAAAGAAGCAAAACTTGGTCCAGATGCAAAGTCACAAATCACTTTGGCATATGAGAATAACCTTCCAGTACGTGCTGAAAGTATTATTGTCTCAATACAGCACCCTGAGGATTTGGATCAATCAAAAGTAAAAGAAATAATTTACCCTTACATAGTTTCATCTTTACCTGAAGGATGGATGTGTTCTGAGGAAAATCTCTTAGTCAATCCAACTGGTAGATTTGTTATTGGTGGACCAGTTGGTGACTGTGGATTAACCGGACGAAAAATTATGGTTGATACTTATGGAGGTTATATTCCACACGGTGGAGGGGCATTTTCCGGAAAAGATGCAACTAAAGTTGATAGATCTGCGGCTTATATGGCAAGATACCTTGCTAAAAATATTGTCTTTGCAGGTTTGGCTGAACGTTGTCTTGTGCAGCTTTCTTATGCAATTGGTGTATCAAAACCTACTTCATTCTATATTGATACATTTGGTGCGAATAAGGTAGAGGAAAGAGTAATTAAAAAGTTTATCGAGAATAATATAGATTTATCAACAAAAGGCATAATCAAGCATTTATCGCTTAATTGCCCTATATATAAACGTACAGCCTGTTATGGACATTTTGGTAAAGAGTCAAAAAGTGACGGTGGATTTTCTTGGGAAAGCATAAACTTGTCTGCTGATCTTCGTAGAGAATTCAATATAGAAGGTAATAGTAAAATTTCTTTAGATTGCTAAAATTTTTGATTTACAGCCCCATATTTATATACTAGCTTATTGTTAAAGCATAGCACGCTTTTTCATAATAATTATACTATATTAGTAATAATTTTTATATTCAATTTTTATTGTGAGGCTTATAAAGTGTATAACGAAATAGAAGGAGAACTGTACAACGTAATTGTAAGAGGTTGTCCACAAACCAAGGAATACGTAGTATATAAAGAAAGAATATTGAGGTAAGAGATGAGGAAAAAATATCCAACAGATTTAAGTAAAAGGGAATGGGCAAGAATAGAAAAACACTTCAGAGTATCGTACAAGAAAGGAGGAAGGCCACCAAAATACAGTAAGTGTGAGATAGTAAATGCAATTCTTTATATACTGCGCACAGGATGTCAATGGCGCTATTTACCACACGATTTTCCGCCGTGGAAGGCTGTGCATGAACAGTTTAGAAGATGGAAAAAGCAGGGAATTTTTGAGAAAATGAACTATGATATCACTAAATATAGTAGGTCAAAAATGGGAAGAAATGAGGAGCCGAGCGCATGCATAGTGGACAGTCAATCGGTAAAAACCACGGAAAAAGGGGGGTCAAAGGTTATGATGGTGCGAAAAAGGTAAAGGGGAGAAAAAGACATATAATCACAGATACTCAAGGATTTGTGCTTGGTTGCTATGTAGGAGCTGCAAGCGAAAATGACAGAGATGGGGTGAAGATGGCATTGGACAATATGAAGGAAAAATACAGCAATATTAAGAAAATGTGGGCTGATATGGGATACCAAGGAAAAGATTTAAAGGATTACGTAAAGAGAGAATATGGGATAGATATTGAAATTGTCAAAAGGCCTCCATGTAGGTTTTGGGTGCATAAAGATACACCACTAGAACTATTGCCACAACGGGATCCTGGATTTTCAGTACAGCCGAGAAGGTGGGTGGTAGAGAGGACTTTTGCTTGGATCAATAGAAATAGAAGGCTATCAAAGGAGTACGATTTACTTACAACATCTACTGAAAGTTTCATATATCTGGCTATGAGTAAAGTTATGTTAAGTAGGGAATATGCTTGATTTACTGGTTTGTGGACAACCTCTTAAACTGTGTCACTAATACCAATATCATTAGTGTAATCGCTAATATAAAAGCCTTTAACAAAAATGCTCCTGATTTTTGTTGATCTTCTTTGTCGCCTTTAAAATCAATTTTTACTCCCTTGTCCCAATCCTGGGCAATAGAATTCTGAATGAACTTTACTCTTTCATCAACAAGATAGCCAGTATCAACGTCAGCAGAGATTGTCACTGTGCGTAATCCATCAATCCTGTTTAGTTTGTTTACCTTTTTTTCGGGAGCATATTTTACTATATTGCTCATAGGATACGGGCCATTAACTGTATTGATAAAAAGATTGTCTATAGTCTTCATGTTGCGATCCTTTCCAGGGAAACGGAGTACAATATCGATTTCTTCATCCGTGTTATTTGGTCTATATTTTCCAATCAACACTCCATTTGTAACCATCTTTATAAAATCGCCAATGGTTGCAACACTTACTTCAGAGCTTGTAGCCTTACTCTTATCAACACTCATATTCCACTCTATTTCAGGTGCTGATCTGCTATCTTGAATATTTATAAACCCGGATGAAGGTTGGTTCATAATTTCTAGAATTTTCTCTGCTGCTAAATTCAAACTGGATACACTCCCGCTGAGGTTAATTTGTATTGGCTTGTCAGCCGACGGTCCTGGCTTTTCCTCTTGAACATTAATTATTATTCCTTTCATGTCTTGCACACTGCTCCTTATATCATTTAGTATGTGCTTAGCTTTGCGCCTGAAGCGCCAATCCATAAGTTCTAGTTGTATTCTGGCGATAACGTTGTCTGAAAATGCTCCTGATCTAGCATAAGAAACATGAATTTCTTTTTCAATGCTCAAAATGCGTTCTTCCACTTCTTTGAGTATCAGATCTCGTTCTTTGGCTGATAAGCTTTCTTTTGCTTTAACACTGATTAAAATATTATCTGAATCCACTTTCGGAAAAAACTTTACTCCAGGACCAAAAGTAAAGTACAGCACACTAAATGAAAACAAAACGAATACAGTAGCACATACGAATTTTTTAGGATGATCCAAAACCTTCTCTAGCATGCGTACGTAAGCTCTTATTATAGGCCCAGCATTTTTTATTTCACCACTTTCTATAGCACTCATTTTTTTTATTTCTTTTTTTGAAGTTATCGAAGGCTTACCAAATATTGCACCAAGTGTTGGTATAAAAACCAAAGCCATAATGAGCGATCCAGTCAAAGTTAGAATTATTGTAATTGGTATGTACTGCATGAATTTACCAACAGTATCAGGCCAGAATAATAGAGGAAAAAACACTGCTAATTTAGTTAACGTTGATGATAGAACCGGATAAAACATATCGCGAACTGAAGTGTAAAAAGCTTCTACTTTGTCCATTCCGCAGATCATCTTTCTATCGGCAGATTCGCTGATCACAATTGCATCATCAACCAGCATGCCAACAGCCATAATTAAACTGAAGAGCACAACGATATTTAAGGTTATACCCATAAAGTAAAGAGCTATTATCCCAATCAGAAAGGAACCGGGTATCGAGAGTGCCACAAGAATAGCAATCCTTGTTCCCATAGAAAGCATCATTATGATCAATATTAACAACACAGCAAATATTATGCCGTTTTCCAAGTCATCAAGCACATCGCGGACGTTTTTTGACTGGTCATTTAAGTACACCACTTTTAAATTTTCAGGTAATTGATCTTTTGCCTTATCCATTAAGTGTTTTACTTGATTTACTGTGTCTATTATGTTTTTTCCGTTACGTTTTGAAATTTCTAGCACGACACTAGGTAATCCATTAATGCGAGCAAATCCTTGGTGATCCTCAAACCTAGGGTATACTTTTGCTATATCTTTGATTCTCAAAACTGCATCGCCTTGAGATCTAATAGGAATATTCATAATATCTTCTATATCTTTTAATAACCCTGATATTTTAATCGAATATTTACCGGTATCATTTTCCAGTGACCCAGCTCCCACTAGTCTGTTATTGCTTGATATAGCTTGGAATATTTCGTTTGATTGAATGTTATATTTTGTTAGAACTGTGGGCTCAATTATAACTTCCACTGTTTCTTTACGCATACCTGCCACTTCAACTTTGAGAACATTTGGCAGAGATTCTATTTCTTTCTTTAACTTGCGTGCTATTTCAGTTAAGGCTCTTTCTGGCAAATTACCAATTAAGCCGACATTGAGTATCGGAAATAAGCTCAAGTTTATTTCATTGATTATCGGAGATTCCGCTTCAACAGGTAACTTCGATTTTATGTTTGAAAGCTTTGAACGGACATTATCGAGCACTTCTTTATTATCATACTCTGTTCCAAATTCGAGTACCATGTGAGCACCATCATTAGTTGCAAAAGCTCTCAATTCTCTTACATCTTCGATGGATCTTAGTTCATTTTCTATAGGAAGCACTAATAGCTTTTCACTATCTTGAGCAGAAATCCCAGGAAGTCCAACAAACACGCTGATTATAGGAATCTGTATATCAGGATTGCTTTCCCTTGGCATTTTTACATAAACGTATGAACCGAAGATAAAAATTACTATAAGTAATAATACCACCGCCCTGTTTCGCTCTATGAGTAAGCTCTGCATGTTGAATGTTAGCTGAATATGTGCGTTTGTACAATATTATAGTCGAGATACATTGCATATTAATTAATCCTTGTGTAGCTTTAAAACTTTACGCAAATAATTAAAATTTTTGCAAAATTGCAAGTATAAGAAAATTTCTGTATAATAATTCTAGAACAGTATTTGAGAGGTTATTATGGTGGCAATTCTAAATATAACAAAAGGCAAAAATAAAGTTATTGTGTCTGGATTAGCTGGAGCTTTATCAGCTTTAATATTTTTAACAGCAATCCACATTGCCGCAAAGATAGCCATTATCGTTTCTGCTGCTGCAGTTACTTACTTATTACTTTCGCTGATTCATAAAATAAGAACTAAAAAAGAACAGCCTGCTGAAATTACTGGTGTTTCAGGAGATGAAGGTGAAGAAAAAGGTACTGTAAAAGAACCAAAAAGAACTGAAACTGAGCTAGCAGAAGAAATAATAAGGAAAAGAGCAGAAGAGCGCATGGAGAAAGGATCACTTGGTGGCCCTATAAATGCGTTTGGCGAACCAATTCTTGATGAATTTAAGAACACTGAAGGCAGTCATTCTGCTGATTATACAAAAACTATGGTAGTACCTGAGAAAATTATTCTTGACATGTCAGATGATAGAAATCCTGCACAAAATAACTCTAGCTCTATAAAGAATCAGATGAAATCTCTCCCTGAACACATGGATGTATCTGGTAATCCACTTCCTGAGCAGCCACCGAGCAACCTTACCAATATAGGGCTTGGATCATCTAAAAGTACGCAGAAACTATCTGCTGCAGACTTGCTATTACAGTATGGGAATGTAAATAATGATGTGAGGAAAGTGCTAGAATGGCCAATTATCTCAAAGGAGTTTAATGGGTTAGGGTTTAACAGGTAGTTGCTATATCAAACTCTCCATCTTATATTGAGGATCAGATGCAATGCCATACACTCTATTTGGCGGAGCAATTTTGTTCTCTATACCAAAAACTATGCCTTCAATTATTGCTGTGAGTACTTTTTCAAGGTTACAATCTGCTCCAGGAACACGGTGCTCTAGGCGGCATCTTTTGGAATCGTTGCCAAAATAGGGAATTCTTATCGCAGCAGTTCTGTTATTTACCCCCCAACTAATCGTAGTTGGAGTATAAATATCCGGGTACTGAAATCTTAAATATGAATCATCATTTGGAGCGAAAAACAACATATGTTTTTTCATCATTGCACATAATCCACCAATACTGTGAATCAGATAGTCACTGTACTTTTGCTCATTGATATAAAATAAGTTATCGTTATTTGAATTCACGAGATTAACATGCACATTTAATGCACTGCCTGCTCTATCCAAATAGGGCTTTGCTTTAAAAGAAATATTCCCACCTAGTTTTTGTGCTGTTTCAGTAAGTGATTGTTTTGCTAACTCAAAATGCTTAATTAAATTGTCGGAGTTCGTATAACAACCACTTTTTATCTCATACTGATGTGTAGAATTCTCCTTCTCGCAAGAAAATTCAAGAGATGCTATTTTATTTTTGATGCTATTCAGAAATAAGTATTCTTTTTCTATTCCTTCAATGTAAAACTCTAGTTCAATACCGAATACAGCATAACAACTCAAATTACTTAATATAATCATAAATTTGCTTCAGTAAATCTATATTAGGTTAGCTATATTTATATGAATACTTTACTTATTTGCCAGTAAATTTAACATCTTATTTATACATAATGTATTACTGTTTTTAATAGCATGCTTCTAATCCTCGATACAAGCGACATTTACAAATTTTTCATTTTTTTGAAATAAAAATGATCAATTTTAGTGTTTTTATACCCTTTACAACTCATCAAAAAATCACCATAATTTTTAGTATGTATTAAGTAATATTAGCTTTTCATTTTGCAGTAAGCTGTTGATTATCTTGCATCTTTCTGATTATTGTTTTTTCTTGGTGTGGTATATGAACTTAACTAGCCCTAAGGTTTCTACTATGTTTTTTGATCAGATTATTACAGTAACGGATCACAATGTTACTTGGGAAAAAATTCAAAATTGTCTTTATAATCTCTATGGAGAAGCAACATATAACAGCTGGCTGAGTTCACTAAAATTTGTCAGTAGCAGAAATGGGGAAGTTCTTTTATCCGTGTCAACAAGGTTTATAAAAGAGTGGATTACAGTTCATTACATGAAAAAAATATTATCATTATGGCAAAGCGAGGATCAAAGTATATGTTCTATTGATATTCAAGTAATTGAAGAAAGGAATTCAAATTCTAATGTTATACTAAAAAACAGAGAGGAAAGTAATCATAATCTTGGTTCACCACTGGATCCCAGATTCACTTTTGATAATTTTGTGGTAGGAAAGTCAAATGAATTAGCATTTACAGCGGCAAAGCGTGTAGCGGAATCTATAGATCCAATATCAGGCAGCAATCCTTTGTTTCTATATGGTGGAGTGGGACTTGGTAAAACACATTTAATGCATGCTATAGCTTGGCACATAGTCAATTCCCCATCAGCAAAAAGAAAAGTGGTATATCTATCAGCAGAGAAATTCATGTACCAATATATTACAGCGCTGCGAAGCAAAGATATTATGTTATTTAAAGAGCAATTTAGATCAGTAGATGTATTGATGGTAGATGATGTGCAATTTATCAGTGGTAAAGATAGTACACAAGAAGAATTTTTTCACACTTTCAATGCATTGATAGACCAAAATAAACAATTGGTTATATCAGCTGATAGGTCTCCTAGTGATCTTGATGGAGTGGAAGAAAGAATAAAATCACGACTCGGTTGGGGGTTGGTGGCAGATATTAATGAAACAACTTTTGAATTAAGACTTGGTATATTGCAGGCAAAAGTGGAGCAGATGAATATGTATGTTCCGAAAGATGTCCTAGAGTTTTTAGCAAGGAACATAAAATCTAATATAAGAGAATTAGAAGGAGCATTAAATAAGGTTACCCATACCTCATTAATTGGAAGAAGTATGACGGTGGAGTCAGCTAGTGAAACCCTAATCGATCTTCTTAGGTCAAATCATAGGTCAATTACAATAGAAGAAATACAAAAGAAAGTAGCTGAATTTTTCAATATAAAGGTTGCAGATATGCAATCTAATAGAAGGCTTCGCAGTCTTGCAAGGCCAAGACAAATAGCTATGTATTTTGCCAAAAAATTTACGCAAAAAAGCCTACCAGATATTGGGAGAAACTTTGGTGGCAGAGACCATGCTACTGTTATACATGCAGTAAAACAAGTAGAAAATTTTATAAAGACCGACTCAAAATTTGCTGATGAAATCAATCGATTAAAAAAAATGTTTAAGTAGCGTTTTTAAAATAGCTAATAACAAATCCTAAAATGAATCGACTATAGTTTTAATCCGTTTAAGTTTAAAATCTTCTGTTAGCTTTGCAGAATACATTTCCTTATTATCTTGGTTATAGAAGGTAAATTTGTGATCATCTAAGTTTAGTATTGCAAAGCCAAAGCCGAAAAAGTTTCTAACTTCGTGTGCTAAGTAGTTTCTACCATTTGAATAGTCAAATTCTACATTTTGGTAGACGGGTTCTTGATCTTGAGCATGTAATAATGCACCACCGTTCCCAACTATAATCTGGTCTGGAACATTATCCATTAATAAAATCTGGGCTATATGAATGTGGCCAGAAACTATGGTAGTAACATTGCTTGGAAATCTATCCCCAAAAGCTTCAATTTGTGTAAGATTGCCATGGCTTTTTAATGTCAAAAATTCTTTTTTTGGAGATCTCCAAAGCGGTTTATGAGTTAAAAACCACATGGGCTTGTCAGAACTATTTTGTATCAATTTATCAAATTGCCTCTCAAAAGCATCAATTGTGCTTTGGGTTGTAAAAATATCCTCACCGGATGAAGAGTCGAAGATAAAAAATTTCATCGGTCCAGCATCTAAGGACCAACTAGAAACGAAGTTTCCACATTTTTCAGACGAAAAGGGGTATGAATCTAGATACCTGAACCATCCTTCATAAGCTCTATCACAACTCTCATGGTTTCCACGAACAAAAAGGAAAGGGGATTGTGATAAAATATCCTTTGCAGGCTCAAACCAATCAGCGTACCAAACTTCTTTATTATATCCATAAATATCGCCACACTTTTTTGTATTTCTACATTTTGTTTGTCTATAATGATAATCACCAACATGGATAATTAAATCTGGTTTATGAAGGGCGATTGAATCTAAATTTTTTTTTAAAGGCCAGCTATCTACCGAATTACATTCCTGCTGAAATAACATATTTATTCTACAGCCCGTGTCACCAATGAAAGCAATTTTATTAACCTTTTTTGGTAATATAGGAACCCGTAGATCCTCAATACTAATGTTTTTGGCACTTGTTTGTACTGTCAGTTCACAAACTGTTTCGTTATGATCACCATTGTTAATTGAGCTGCGATTCAGCATTTCTATTTCTTCGCCATCGACATAAACAATGGGACACATGTCATTGTCTGTAATTGCACGTATGCTTAGTTTATTTTCTGGGATAACTTGAGACCATGTGTATAATATTTGTGCATGGACGAAATGAAAGCTAGTTATAAGAGAGAGAGTTAAAAAAATAAAGATATTAGCTATATTCATTTGTATAAGAACCTTAGTTAAAAATTAGTAGTAAGGTTATCTTAAATGATTAAAATTTGTAATCACAAAATTCATAATCAAATTATACAAACAATTTCTAAATTATTCTAGTATCAGATTGACACTCTAGATGAAAAATTCTAAAATGATTAAGTAATTTAAAATAATTATATAAAAACTAGAATATAGTGCGGCCGTGGTGGAATTGGTAGACACGCAGCGTTGAGGTCGCTGTGGCTCATAAGGCCTTGGAAGTTCAAGTCTTCTCGGCCGCACCAGTTTTTATCGCTGTTTAATATGGGTAAAAATGTTTATAGGAAATCAGAGTAGCAATAAGGTAGAAAGAGCTATCAGCGAAATCAGGCGCGGTCGGCCAATTGTAATATATGATGAAAGTAATTACCTATTGTTCGCTGCTGCTGAGGCTTTAGAAAGAGATTTATTTAATCAATACAAGCTTATATCAAGTAATGTATATGTTACTTTAACTTCAAGTAAGGTAAAATACATATCTCAGAATAAAGAACATAACAGCAAACGTCTGTTGGTGAATAATTTTGATGAACTGCTCCATTTAATAAACTGTTCAAAGGAAGATTGCATAAAAGAGTTGCAATGCTCAAAGACAATAGATGAATGTGCTATTGCCTTGCTTAAGTTCTCAGAATTATTGCCATACGCGTTAGTGGCTGATATGACTTTTGAGAATAATCATGAAATGCGAAATTGGTGCGAGAAAAATGACGTTATTGCACTGGACACGTCATTCATAAATAATTTTCAAGAAAATCAGGATGTATATGAAGTGTGCAAAACATCATTATTTTTAAAACAGACTCAAGAAGTAAATATCATATCTTATAGAACCGAAAGTGGTGGAAGAGAACATCATGCAATTATCATTGGCAATCCAGATAAAGATGGCGAACCATTAGTAAGAATTCATTCTTCGTGTTATACGGGTGACTTGTTAGATAGCTTGTCATGCGATTGCAGAAGTCAGTTACATCAAGCAATTCAAATGATAGCTGACTCTGGAAGTGGTATTATATTGTATTTGATGCAAGATGGAAGGGGCATTGGTTTAACTAATAAGTTAAGAGCGTACAGTATGCAAAGAGGACATAATCTTGATACTGTTGATGCAAATAGAACATTGGGTTTTGAAGATGATGAAAGGAGTTTTGCTGTTGCAGCTAAAATGCTTAAGAAATTGAACATTAACAAAATCCAATTACTTACAAACAATGATAGAAAATTGTCAGAATTGGAAAGTAGTGGTATAGGAGTTACAAAGTGTCTACCACTTATTGTGGAACGTAATAAATATAACGATTCATATATGGAGACAAAATTTGGTAAATTAGGCCATAGATTAAGAGTTTTTTAGCTTTTTTGCTGTAACTACTTTGTTAATTTGCTATGTTTATTAACATAAGTTAAGATTTTTAGGAATACTAAAATGCTAAGATTTTTTAAACGAGAAAAAAATACTGAATCCTTAGATAAGGATATAAATTGGAATTCAAACCGCTACAGCACAGTTATTGCTCAAAGAAATATTCTACTTTTATTTGCATTAATATTATTAGCAACGATCTCTATCAGCATATTAGTCATATTTAAAATTAGCACAAGTAGCACTATTGAGCCATTTGTTATAGAAATTGACAAGAAATCAGGAATAGTGCAATTGGTTGATCCTGTCACAGTAAAAGAGTATTCTGCAGATGAAGCGCTAAACGATTATTTTATTTCAGAGTATATAAAAGCAAGGGAGGTTTTTGATCCATATCATTATAATTATAACTATTATACAAAGGTGAGGTTGTTTTCCTCACCTAATGTGTATAATGAATTTAGAAATTATATAGGATCGCAGAATATGGATGATCTTTTTAATTTATATTCAGATACCAAAAGTGAATTTAAAATTCGCTCAATTCAAAAATTGGGTAACGATGCTCTTCAGGTGAGATTTTTTGTGGAATTTACACGGAAAGATGGAAGTTCCACAAGAAAAAACAAGATAGTTATTATGTCATATAGGTATGCATCGCTTGAAATGGATGATCAGCAAAGATATATTAACCCATTAGGATTTCAAGTTATTTCATATAGAGTGGATGATGAATATGTATAGGATATTATTAGTTTTAGCTTTACTTGTCAGTGGCAATTTAAACGCATCCATTAATTATAATGAGCCTATTTCTGTAGATAGTAGAATAAAGACTTTTGTGTATAGCCCTAATGAAGTATTTACGGTGGTTTTTAGTCAGGGTTACTATTCTTATATTGAATTTGCGGAAGGAGAAAAAGTTAAAAATATCGCTGTTGGTGATGCATCAAGTTGGAAAATTAATCCTTATGACAATAAATTGCTTATTATGCCATTTGAAGTTAGTAGTCGCACTAACATGATTATTACGACAACTAAAAAAAGAAATTACATTTTTGATTTAATCTCAAGGCCAAACTACGATAAATACCCGGATACTGATGCTAAGAAAGTGGATCACGATTATTCTGCTGAAAAGGATATATCTTACGTAGTACGTTTTTATTATCCTCAAGAAGAAGGTGAATTTGATGTTGATTTAGATGAGGTTTCTTTACCTACTCAAATGCAATATACTACAGACAAGCTAGAAAAAATAATACAAGAAAATGATACGAAGTACAATTATACATATATTGATGAAGGTGGTAATGCGGATATAGTTCCGATCGAGTTATTTGATGATGGTTATTTAACCTATTTAAAATTTAGAAATAATAATAAAATACCTCAGGTTTTTGTAGAAGGGGAGGATAAACCTTGTAAAAGGCTGTTATTTGATGATTATGTTATAATAAAAGGAGTACATAAAAAGCTATTTATGCGTTATGAAGATGGTGAAGTTGAAATTATAAATAGGTCACTTTAGCTGTGGTACATGCAATATGAATAAAGAAAGGCGTAACAATTTAGAAGATGAATCAGAAATAGAGAATAAGGTAGTAACAGTTGGCTCTAATCAAGGTCATAGGGCATTGATGGTCATTATTTTAGTGCTTCTGGTTGGTGGAGTGTATTATCTCTATTTTAGTCCTTCTCATAAAGAGGGTTCAGAAGTTATTAAAAAAGAGGAAACAAAGCAAAACGTTCAAGAATTGAAAGGAAAGTTGGAACAAGTTCCAGATAATGTAATGGTTCCTGAAAGAATAATAACTGATCCCTTACCACCCTTACCTCCTCTTCCTACACCACCAATCATACCAGAAATAAAACAAATTAGAAAAGAAGAAGAGAAACCAAAAGAAACTCCTGTGTCAAATATACCTATTTTGCCAAAGCAAAATTTTCCTTCTAGTAATGTTATGGGCAATTTACCTACCTCGTTTCCTACAATAGGGGGTGGCGGTTATCCTAGAGACAGACGTAGTGCACAAATGTTAACAATTTCAGGTGGTAGTGGAGAGAACAAGGCTGCTGATGCTATTTTATCCGACACTTCAGCACAATCGAGCAAAGCTACCAGAGTAGGAAAGCTTAGTTTAATGGTTACTCAAGGTAAAATTATTGATGCTGTGCTTGAAACTGCAATAAACTCTGATCTGCAAGGAATGCTGCGTGCTATGGTGAGTAGAGATGTTTATGCAGAAACTGGTGATACAGTTTTAATACCTAAAGGCTCAAGATTGATAGGCAGTTATTCATTTGACTCGAATGTTGCTAAATCTCGTGTAAATATAAACTGGAATAGAGTGATTCTGCCACATGGAATAGATATTGCAATCTCATCACTTGGTACTGACGAGCTTGGTAGAGCAGGGATAGCAGGAATAGTTGATAACAAAATAGTAAGTGCGTTATTCTCTTCAGTGACACTTGCTGGCGTTTCGATTGGTTCGGCTGTTATAGGGCAAAAGGCTTCTAATCTTATTGATGCGCTAACTGCCATGGATGCAGTAAAGTCTATCACTGCAACCGAAATAGATTTTTCTTCTCTCCAACTCATTATTGACCCAGAAAAGAAGATATCTAGTGACAAATGGAAATTAGGCCTTGGGGCTATCGGAAGAATTCGGAGTGCCAAAAGCAGACAAGATTTACTAAAAATAATGAAAGAGGAAATAGCAAAAGCACTAGGAATTGGAGAAGACAAGGTAAATATAAGCCTGGAAATTGTAAATCAACTGTTAGAACAAATTCAAAGAAAAAGCAAGTCTGTTTATGATGAAGCAATCGGGAAGTCAATCGAGGATTTTTCTAAAGATATGCGGGATATAGTAGGCAGATACACAGATAAAAAACCAACTATTTATGTTGATCAAGGCACTGCATTGAAAGTATTTATTAACCAAGATATAGTATTTCCTCCACAGGCAATATTAAATCAATGAAATGAACTATGCTGCACTTGATACATATTTGGAGCCATTACAAGGCATATTTCAAGAAGAAGGCGTAAATGAAATATCAATAAATAAGCCAAAGGAAGTATGGATTGAAAATCGCGGTGAAATAAGGTGTGAAAAATTAGAAGTATTCGATCTTAACCATTTGAAATCTCTTGGCAGACTGATTGCTCAAGCTACAGAACAAAAACTTAGCGAAGAAGCGCCGTTACTTTCGGCAACATTACCAAATGGTTATCGTATACAGATAGTATTTCCGCCAGCATGTGAACCTGATAAAGTAGTCATGTCGATTCGTAAGCCTTCTAGCATGCAGTTAGCACTCGATGATTACGAAAAAATGGGGGCTTTTTCTGAAACTGTTACAGAAGCAACTGATAATCCAGTTGACCGTCATTTGGATTTATTGTTAAGGCAAAAAAAAATAAAAGAGTTTTTAGAATACGCTGTAATAAGTAAGAAAAATATTATAATTAGTGGTGGAACTTCCACTGGTAAGACTACTTTTACTAATGCTACTTTGCGTGCTATTCCAGCTGAGGAAAGAATTATTACTGTTGAGGATGCAAGGGAAATCGTTTTGAACGATCATCCCAATAAAGTCCATCTAATTGCCTCTAAAGGAGGGCAGGGCAGAGCAAAAGTAACCACTCAAGATTTGATAGAAGCGTGCTTACGTTTAAGGCCAGACAGAATAATAGTTGGTGAGCTCCGTGGAGCGGAAGCTTTTAGTTTTCTTAGGGCGATAAATACTGGTCACCCTGGATCAATATCAACCCTTCATGCAGATAGTCCAACAATGGCCCTTGAGCAAATAAAATTGATGGTTATGCAGGCAAATCTTGGCATTCCTCCAGACCAAATTATACCATACATTAGAAATGTGATTGATATTGTTATTCAGCTAAAAAGAACCGGTGGGGGCAAAAGAAGCATTTCTGAGATATTATTTACTAGATCTGCGAGCGAAAATGCTTAAATTTATACATAAGTTAAGGAAGAGTAGTTTATGAGTAATGGAAATCACCTACGTAATATTCTCATAGGAGGTGTAGTAGCTTTTAGCGTACTTGATTTTTGCTTCTATCTATCTGGTATATTGTTTGTTCTGTTTGCTGATGGTCCGGATGCTGTGGATTTTAAGGCAATTAATCCTAGTTTGACGCCTTTCCCTCAAGCTCTTTGGCCAACGATTTTTGATCATATACAATATTGTTGGCATCATCCAGAGTTATATAGCCTTGAGCTCAAAATCACATTAATTATATCTTCTGCACTGCCTATCATTGTTTTAATGATTATTTTATGGAATTTAAGAGAAAGGATAATTGAGTGGCGACCATTTAAAAAGAAAGAATCACTTCATGGAGATTCGCAGTGGGCATCAGAGAAAGACATACGAAAAGCAGGATTAAGAAGCAAAAAGGGATTATTGCTTGGTAAAGATAAAAGAGGATACTTCATTTCTGATGGGTTTCAGCATGCATTGTTATTTGCACCTACAGGTTCTGGTAAGGGTGTTGGCTTTGTAATTCCTAATTTATTATTTTGGACTGACTCGGTAATTGTACACGACATAAAATTAGAAAACTATGAAATAACAAGTGGTTGGCGAGAACGACAAGGACAAAAAGTATACGTATGGAATCCAGCGCAGCCAGATGGAATAAGTCACTGTTACAATCCATTACAATGGATTAGTGAAAAACCTGGGCAGATGGTTGACGATGTGCAGAAAATAGCTAACCTAATCATGCCTGAACAAGACTTTTGGCAGAATGAAGCAAGAAGCTTATTTGTTGGAGTGGTATTATACTTACTTGCTGCACCAGAGAAAGTTAAATCTTTTGGTGAAGTTGTGCGTACGATGCGTAGTGATGATGTAGTTTATAATCTTGCTGTTGCTCTTGATACAATGGGTAAAATACTACACCCTGTAGCATATATGAATATTGCAGCTTTTTTACAAAAAGCTGATAAAGAAAGGTCAGGTGTTGTATCAACCATGAACTCATCACTTGAATTGTGGGCAAACCCATTGATTGATACTGCAACTGCGTCAAGTGATTTTAATATTCTAGATTTTAAAAAGAAGAAAATTACAGTTTATGTTGGTTTAACTCCTGACAACTTGACTAGGCTCAGGCCTTTAATGCAGGTTTTTTACCAACAGGCAACTGAGTTTTTATGTAGAAAATTGCCATCGGATGATGAGCCTTATGGTGTATTGTTTTTAATGGATGAGTTTCCTACACTTGGAAAAATGGAGCAATTTCAAACAGGTATTGCATATTTTCGTGGTTATCGAGTTAGGTTATTCTTAATTGTTCAAGATACTGAGCAGCTCAAAGGAATATACGAAGAAGCAGGGATGAACTCCTTTTTGTCAAACTCGACTTACAGAATAACTTTTGCAGCCAATAATATTGAAACAGCTAATTTAATATCGCAACTTATAGGAAACAAAACTGTACAACAAGAATCGTTGAATAAGCCTAAATTTTTAGATTTAAATCCTGCTTCAAGGTCATTACATATCTCTGAAATACAAAGAGCATTGCTATTGCCTCAAGAAGTTATTATGTTGCCACGTGACGATCAGATAATTTTAATAGAGTCGACTTACCCAATTAAATCAAAGAAAATTTTGTACTACAGTGATACCACCTTCACAAGAAGGCTGCTCAAACAAACTCGTGTGCCTACACAAGAACCATATGACCCAAACAAAGTTCTTTCTGCCGCTGCGAGCAAAGATAAGGTTAATAACGAGGGGAATAATGTTCTTGAGGGACCTAATTCAGTTGATTATCCTGTTGAAACTAAAACCGAAGATGCAGTATATGATGAATCAGATGAATTTGCAGACGAAGATATCGACGATAAGTTTGAAGATGATGATGACGAGGAAGATGAGGATAGGAGCGATGATGGGTTTGATGACGAAGAAGAGGAGGATGAATTTGAAGATGAGGATATTGACGATAAATTAAAAAATGACGAGAAGTAAGGTTAACTTTGCCTATTTTTAGCTCAGAAAAGTGCAAGTTATGCAAATAATTAGGTTTTTCATATTAAGCCATTTTTAATTAATTAGTATTAGATTAGCTATTTTAACTAGGGGAGTAGTAATGATTAGTAAAAAAACATTAGCGGTTACAGCACTTGCTTTATTGTTGTCACAACAATCTTTTGCGAGTGAAACAGAAGGATTTTACTTTGGTAGTGGGTATTATGGTCAATTTTTTAATGGCATGGGTGAATTGAAAGCAAAAATTGGAGATAAGGATGCTGCAGATACTAATAAGGTATCTATAAATGACAGGGATGCTCAGAATACAGAAGGTCAATTACTAAGTAAGTATAAAGGAGATTATAATCCGCCTTTTGCTGCAAATGTAGCATTGGGTTATACAGGGGAATTGAATGGCAATAGCTACAGAGCTGAATTGGAAGGAATGTATTCTTCTGTAAAAGTGGATAATATTGGTTTAACAAGCGGCCAGATGACAATATCGTACACAGAAGGCAGCGATAAATATGGATCAATTATTAATCATGACCAAATTGAGAACATATCTGTAATGGCAAATGTTTATCATCATTGGAAAAGTGACCGTTTCTCTTTTTCTCCTTATGTTGGGGTTGGAGTCGGTGCAACAAGAATGACAATGTTTGAAAAATCGTCAATAAGACCCGCAGGTCAATTAAAAGCTGGCCTTGATTATCGCATAAACGAAGATGTAAATATGCATATCGGATATAGAGGTTTTGGTGCTATTGGTAGCAGTGAGTACAAACTAGAAACCTTAAAGTGGGATACCGCAACAAGTCAAATGGCTAAACAAACAGGTAATAATCAAGTATCCACTACCATACAGAACGGCTTTTTTCATACACACGGCATAGAGGCTGGCCTTACTTTCCACTTTGCCAGCAAAGCTTAAACATGTTGCCCTTTTAAAAAATGCATAAAACCGTTCCTGTCATCCTATGGCTTGACCATAGGATCTAGTTAAATATAGATCCCAGTGTCACGCACTGGGATGACGAGGTAGAGGGTACTGGGATGACATAGGATAATATGGGATGAAGGAGATAATACAAGAAAACATTAGCTATGTTTTTTGCATAACTATGCATCTCTTCATTCCTGCCAAATCATATACATATTCCTGAAAAGCTAATTCGTATGAGGGGATTATTTTGTCAATATTGCTTTGATCTTCACCTATCTCCAATATCGCAAACCCATTTTTTTTAAGGCACCTCCTTAATATTGGAAAAATGCTCAAGTAACAGTTCAAACCATCAATTCCACCATCAAGAGCAATTCTTGGCTCTTTTTGCACTTCAGCTTGCAAGTCTTTCAATTTGCTTCTTTTAATATATGGAGGATTGCTAATTATCAGATCAAATGAGCCTCTGCACTCTGTCCATGAATTTGGAAATATTTTGGCTCTGCTGAGAAGATCATGTTTTTTTGTGTTCTGATAGGCAATTTTGTATGCTTCCAAGCTTTTTTCAAAACCGACGCCAACAGCATATTCATACTCACTAAGTACGGATATCAATAAACAGCCTGTACCTGTACCAAAATCCGCGATTTTTAGTTTCTGCTTTTTATTTGGGTAATATTTTAACACTGCTAGGATTATTGTTTCACTATCTGGTCTTGGATCCAAAACATGCTGGTTAACTATAAAATTTTTACCCCAGAATTCACGATTACCTATTATTTGCGATATTGGATATCTTTCCGCTCTTTTTTTTGTTAATTTCCAAAATAAAAGTTCTTTTTCCATCGGCACTTGATCAGCATGGTTCACAATTATAAATGATCTTTCCACTCCAAGTACGTGCTGCATGATGATTTCACAATCTAAATGTGGTGATTCAACTTTATGTGACGATAATAACTCCGATCCTTCTTGAATTAAAGTGCTGATTGTTTTCATTATTCTAAAAATGTGTTCCTTTCAGCCAAAAATAGCAAGATGAGCTTCCAGTTTAGGGTAGCTGCACTAAATCCCAGTGTCAAGCACGCAGCTGTACGAACATTGCAATTTGCAGATCCAAGTAGCTTGACTACTTGGATCCAGCTAAGTTGGTGAGCATAAAAGTATAGCTTCTACGTCATGCCGCCGCGAACCGTCATACTGCCGCGGCGCTAACAAGAGATCCCGCTAACAAGCAGCGGGACGACGAGGTCAGGGTGTCATCCTAGTACCTTCTCCTGTCATCCCAGTGCCCTGACTACTTGGATCCAGGAAAAAGAATGGTGTCATCCAAGTAGCCTCCCTCCCCTGTCATCCCAGTGCTCAGACACTGGGATCCAGAAAAGTTTGCTTGTAAGCAAGCAAACTAGTACAGAAAGTGGTTACAACATTTTCGATGAGATTATATGGAAAACTGGATTCCAGTGTCAAGCACTGGAATGACACCTTCCTGCCCAGTTCATGTTGCCATAAATATTAAGAAATTTACCAAGCAAAAAAAAGGCAAAAGAAGCCCTAGTCATTGTCTATTTTCAGTATTGGCGTTTTTTAAGTCTTAAACACTGCAATTTAGCTGCATTTTAAATGCAACTCACCTTAGTTTAAATGTTTAAGAAATTTACCAAGCAGAAAAAAAGGCAAAAGATATCCCGTATTAGCTAGTTGTCACTCTCTAATCCTGCAAATTGGCGTACTATACTGTCTTAAACGCTTTATAAGCGCGTTTCAGCTTATATAGGTAAAAACCCAGAAATGTTGTGAAGACGTAAAGTGTGCATAGTGCAAAAAATTAAAAATAAGACGCCAATTACGTAATACTGTTGTCATTTAATCTGCACAGATTGAAGATAAATGAATACCTTCAGTACCATGATAATGGGGCTGGCGAAGGGTGTCAAGTAAGTTTTTTCGTTTCTACTGAATGACAGTTGTGGCTTGGGAGGTAGTGCAAGAAGTCTACTGATGGCTTTCAAGGCAGTTGAGCTTAATTATTAGAGTAGTAATGTTTATTTTTATATTGACTATTGAGGTTTATTATTTTATAACTAAAAACTTAGTTATTTTAATGAGCTTGAGTTTATAACATATGCCTACGATAAATCAATTAATACGTAAGGGTAGATTAGGATTGACCCATAAGAAAAAGGTACCAGCTTTGGGAGAAAGCAACCCTCAAAGGAGAGGTGTTTGCACTAAGGTGTATACTACAACTCCTAGAAAGCCTAACTCAGCACTCCGTAAAGTAGCCAGAGTAAAAATTAGTGGGTATGGTGAAGTGACGGCTTATATACCTGGTGAAGGTCATAATTTACAAGAACACTCTGTTGTTTTGATACGTGGTGGGCGGGTTAAAGATTTGCCAGGTGTGCGTTATCACATAATAAGAGGTGCCCTTGATCTGCGTGGTGTGCAAAATCGAAAGAAAGCTCGTTCAAAATATGGTGTAAAGAAATCTGGTTAAAGTTTATGGCTCGTCGGAATAAAGCAAAAAAAAGAGAAATAAGTCCTGATTCGCGTTACGGCAGTGTTTTGCTGATGCGTTTCATTAATACAATCATGAAATGTGGTAAAAAATCTACTGCAGAAAAGATTATCTATGACGCTTTGTCTTTAGCTGAAAAGAAAATAGGCGAAGGTGGGTTATCAATTTTTGAGACAGCAGTAGGAAATGTTACTCCTTCTATAGAAGTGCGTTCTCGACGCATTGGTGGTGCAACTTATCAAGTACCTGTTGAAGTTCGACAAGATAGAGCGGTTTCTTTAGCGTTAAGGTGGATTGCTAAAGCAACTTCTGCTGCTCGAAAAAAGAGTGGAAAAACCACTGTTGATTGTTTGCAATCTGAAATATTGGATGCTTATAATAAACGCGGTGGTGCGTTTAAGATGTGCGAAGAAAAATATAAAATGGCTGAAGCTAATAAGGCATTTTCTCATCTTCGTTTTTAATGTTAGCTAATTAATTGTGATATGGAAATTGGAATATCTAAATACAGAAATATAGGGATAATGGCTCACATAGATGCTGGTAAGACTACCACAACAGAGCGTATTTTATTTTATACTGGTAAGCAAAATAGAATTGGTGAAGTGCACGATGGTGCAGCTTCTATGGATTGGATGGAGCAGGAAAAAGAGCGTGGTATTACAATCACATCTGCTGCAACAACATGTTTTTGGAATGATCATAGGGTCAATATAATAGACACTCCTGGTCACGTTGATTTCACTATTGAAGTTGAGAGATCTTTAAGGGTTTTGGATGGTGCAGTTGCTGTATTTGATGGAGTTGCTGGAGTTGAACCTCAATCTGAGACAGTGTGGCGTCAAGCTGATAAATATAGCGTTCCTCGTATCTGCTTTGTTAATAAGATGGATAGAATAGGGGCAAATTTTTATCGATGTGTTGATATGATAAAGACGAAGCTTGGTGCAGCACCTTTAGTTATTCATTTACCAATAGGGAGTGAGAAAGATTTCAAAGGTATAATTGACCTTATTTCTATGAAAGCCATTATATGGCAAGAAGAAACGTTGGGCGCTAAATTTTCTTATGAAGATATTCCTTCTGATTTGCTTGATAAGGCTCAAGAATATCGAAATCTTTTATTAGATGCTGCAGCTGAGATGGATGATGAAGCGATGAATACTTACTTTGAGTCTAATGATCTGCCAGTGGATTTACTGAAAAAATGCGTGAGAAATGGGACCATTAAAGGAAAATTTGTTCCTGTGTTATGTGGATCAGCTTTTAAAAATAAAGGCGTACAACCACTTTTAGATGGTGTGGTTGACTTTTTACCTTCTCCTATTGATGTTGATGTAATTGTTGGAATTGATCCTAAAGATTCAGAAAAGAAAATTGAGGTCAAACCTTCAGAAAAAGAGAAATTTGTTGCTCTTGCATTTAAAGTGATGACGGATAAATTTGTAGGCAGCTTGACGTTTATCCGTATTTATTCTGGTAAATTAAAGTCTAAATCTACCGTTTCAAATGCGTTAAAAAACGAAACTGAAGGGATTGGCAGAATGTTACTTATGCATGCAAATAACCGAGAAGATATAACTGAGGCTAGGGCTGGAGATATAGTTGCTTTAGTTGGGCTAAAGAAAACAACCACCGGAGATACTTTATGTTCTGTTGATTTTCCTATATTATTGGAGCGTATGGAATTTCCTGAGCCTGTTATTGAAATTGCTGTGGAACCTAAAACCACTTCAGATCAGGAAAAATTAGGTATTGCTCTAAATAGGTTGGTTGCAGAAGATCCTTCTTTGAGAATGTCAGTAAATGCGGAAAGTAGCCAGACTATATTGAAAGGCATGGGTGAGCTCCATCTTGAGATTATTGTTGATAGAATGAAGCGCGAATTTAACGTTGAGGCTAACGTCGGTGCTCCTCAGGTTGCATATCGTGAAACTATCACTAAATCTGTTGAAATTGATTACACTCATAAAAAACAATCTGGTGGAGCTGGTCAGTTTGCTAAGGTTAAAATAAAATTTGAACCTCTTGAGCCTGGTTCTGGGTTTCAATTTGAAAGTAAAATTGTAGGTGGTGCTATTCCAAAAGAGTATATTCCTGGGGTAGAAAATGGCTTGGAGTTGATAAAAGAAGGTGGTATAATTTCGGGATTTCCGTTGATTGATTTTAAGGCTACCCTTCTTGATGGTGCTTTTCATGAGGTTGATTCTAGTCCTTTAGCTTTTGAACTTGCTGCTAAAGGTGCTTTTAAAGAGATGGCAAATAAAGCTGGTCCAAAAATGCTGGAGCCTATAATGAAAGTTGAAATCATTACTCCTGAAGAATATATGGGTGATGTTATGGGTGATATAAATAGTAGAAGAGGAAATGTTGCTGATATGCTCGATTTAGGTAATAATAGTAAAATAATTACTGCTTCGGTACCTCTTGCAAATATGTTTGGTTATATCAACGTTTTGCGTTCTATGTCTCAGGGAAGGGCGCAGTATAGTATGCATTTTTCTTGTTATGAGCAAGTGCCACAATATGTGGTTGATGAGTTAAAGTTAGAGTATAATTAAGGGTAATAATTATGACAGCAGTAGTGGAAGCATTTGGAAAGCCGCATGTAAATGTGGGAACAATAGGACATGTGGATCATGGGAAGACAACGTTGACAGCGGCGATAACGAAGCATTATGGAAATTTTGTAGCGTACGATCAGATAGATAAAGCGCCAGAAGAAAGGAAGAGGGGGATAACGATAGCAACAGCGCATGTTGAGTATCAGACGGAAAAAAGGCATTATGCACACGTTGATTGTCCTGGACATGCTGACTATGTAAAGAACATGATAGTAGGTGCAGCACAGATGGATGCGGCGATATTGGTAGTGTCAGGGGTTGATGGGCCAATGCCACAAACGAGAGAGCATATATTGCTGGCGAAGCAGGTGGGTGTTGGATATATCGTGGTGTATATAAATAAAGCTGATGTTGCTGATGCTGATATGATAGATTTAGTGGAAATGGAAGTGAGGGAATTGCTGAATAAATACGGATTTCCAGGGGATGAAGTGCCTGTTGTGGTTGGTTCAGCACTCAAGGCGCTGGAGGATGACAGCAGCGAATATGGAAAAAAATCAATAGACAAATTGATGGAAAAGTTAGATGAATATGTGGCGGTTCCACCAAGGCCTGTGGATTTACCATTTTTATTGCCAATCGAAGATGTATTTTCGATATCGGGGCGAGGAACAGTGGTAACAGGAAGAATAGAGAAGGGAGAGATAAAGACGGGAGAAGAGATAGAGATAATAGGTCTGCAAGCGACGCAAAAGACGATATGCACAGGGGTTGAGATGTTTAAGAAGTTGCTGGATAAGGGAAGTGCAGGACTCAATGTAGGAATATTGTTAAGAGGAACAAAAAGAGAAGAAGTGGAGAGAGGGCAAGTATTAGCAAAACCGGGGACGATAACGCCGCATAGAAAGTTTAAGGCGGAGGTTTATATATTAAAGAAAGAGGAAGGAGGAAGGCATACACCATTTTTTGCGAATTACCAGCCACAGTTTTATTTAAGGACAACGGATGTAACTGGGAGCATAAAATTACTAGATGGGAAGGAGATGGTAATGCCAGGAGATAATGTGAGTGTAGAAGTAGAATTGCAAGTACCGATAGCAATGGATAAGGGATTGCGTTTTGCGATAAGAGAAGGCGGTAGAACTGTTGGTTCTGGTGTTGTTTCTGAAATTTTGGAGTGAGAGTTTGAGTTATAGGAGTGTAGCTCAATTGGTAGAGCGCTGGTCTCCAAAACCAGAGGTTGTAGGTTCAATTCCTATCGCTCCTGCATTAATGTTGTGGTGGAAATGTTAAAAAGTTTGTGTGGTTTTTTCTGTGATATAAAGCAAGAAATACGAAGAATTGCTTGGGTAAAGAAACAGGAGGTGTTGTCATCTCTATTTGTTGTAATGATTGTTATATTATGCTTTTCGATTTTCTTCTGTTTTGTGGATTTTATGTCTCTTTACGTAATTAAGGCTTTATTTGGAATTATTTATGGAATGTGAATATAAATGGTATATCATTAAAGTTGATTATGGATATGAGCAAGGTATACGCGAATTGGTAAGTAATGCTGTTTATTTTAAGGAAGTGTTTATTCCTTATCAAACGGTATGTAATTCAAAGTCTGATATAAAAGAATTATGTGAAGTGTATGTATATATGCATCTGTGTGATGAAAGCAAAAATATTTTGAATCAAACGCCTGGATTCTGCAGTGGCGAATCTGGTAATTTTGAGATGATTTTAGATGATGAGATAAGTTTAAAGTGTAAGGAATTTAATAGGTATAAATGGTATATCTTGAGAGTTGCTTCTAATTGTGAAGAGAAAGTGCGCCAACATATATTGGAAAATTCTATGAGATTGGGTGTTAATGATTACTTTAAGGAAGTTTTTATTCCATATGAAGAGCTAAGTGAAGTAGAGTTGAAATCTAAGAAAATTGCTACACGAAGGAAATGCTTTCCTGGTTATGTCTTTTTATACGTGAATTTATGCGATGAAGTATTGAATTTTATCAATAATATACCAAAATCTCTTAAGGTTTATGGATTTTTGAAAAACGGTAATATTCCAAAGGTGATTTTGGATGATGAGATTCACTCAATGTGTAATGCACTTTATAATGCTCAAGAGACAAAGAAGTTAGGTTATGGTTATGAAAAAGGTGAAAAAGTGAAAATTAATGATGGTCTTTTTCAAAATTTTACTGGTAAGGTAAATATGGTAAACGATGAGAAAAAAATTATTAATGTGGAAGTATCGATTTTAGGTAAGCCGACAATAATAGAGCTTGATCTGGCTCAAGTAGAGAAAATAGAGGATTAATTATGAGTGTTATAGTTGCTAAGATTAACTTACTTATGGAAGCTGGGAAAGCAGTTCCAGGACCGAAAATTGCTTCAGTACTTGGTCCACGTGGTATACCTGTTCCTAAGTTTTGTGAAGCTTTTAATAAAGTTACTAGTGCTGCTAACGCTAATTATAAAGTAGGCGATTTAGTAACAGTGCGAATTTCCATAAAGGATGATCGCTCTCATGATTTTACTGTCAGCGGTCCGCCTGTGGCTTATTTACTTAAGCAGGAGGCTAAATTAAGTAAAAGTTCTGGTAATCCTGGTAAAGAATTAGTGGCTAAATTACCTATGTCTGCTATAATTAAAGTAGCAAAGTGCAAGATGGTTGATATGAAAGTGGATAATGAAGATTCAGCAGTGAAAATGGTTGTAGGCACTGCAAAATCTATGGGTATAGAAGTTGTGGAAGGTTAGGTAAATGAATACATATAATGATAATCCTAAGCAGTGTTTGAAGAAGATTGTTGAGTCTGCTTCAGCAAAATTTAATGAATCAGTTGATATTGCGGTCAATTTAGGCGTAGATTCACGTAAATCTGAAGAGCAGGTGCGTGGTACAGTAGTTTTGCCTAAAGGTATCGGGAAGAATATTAAAGTAGCTGTTTTTGCTCAAGATAAACATTTATTAGAAGCTGAAAAAGCTGGTGCTGATATTGCAGGAGGAGAGGATTTAGTTGAAGAAATAAAAAAAGGTAGAAAGTTAGATGTTGATTGGTGCATTACTACTCCTGATTTTATGGCAAAAATCACTCCTATTGCAAAAGTATTGGGTGCTAAAGGGCTGATGCCTAACCCTAAATTTGGTACTGTGACTTCTAACATTGCAGAAGCTATTAAAACCATTAAGTCTGGTCAGGTAAAATTTAGAACAGATAAAAATGGTGTTATTCATGGTAAATTAGGAAATATTAAATTTGATATTGATGACTTGCTAGAAAATTTAAAAGCCTTTCTTAAAGTAATTAAAGATAATAAACCTATTTCTGCGAAAGGAATTTACTTTAAGGGTGTTTTTTTAAATTCAACTATGGGTAAAGCTTATAAGATAGGCAAAGTGGAAGATATAATTTAAGGGAGTGATACCGTGAAGCGTAAAGATAAGGATGAATTTATACAGAGCACAATAAACGTATTTGTAAATAATGATTTCTTGATATTAGTAAATTTTAAATCTATAAATGCTAATGATTCATTAACTCTGAGGAATAGTCTGAAGTCTATAGCAGGTGGGGTATTAGTAGTTAAAAACACTCTAGCGCGTTTGGCTTTGGAAAGGACTGGTAAATTCTCTTATTTATCAGGCAAATTTTCCGGTCCTGTTGCTATTATATACTCTAGTGGCATAGTAGAAGCTGCAAAATTAATAGTTGATTTTACTAATGCTAACAAAGAAAAAATGTCTGTGATTTGCGCAGCTCATTTAAATGAATTGTTAACAGTGGAAGATGTTAATAAACTGGCTAAGTTGCCTTCTCTGGATGAATTGCGTGTTAAAATTATGCGTTTAATATCTTATGATATTCCTGCTCGGTTAGCGTTGTCTATTAATTCATCTTCTATGAGGCTTATGAGAGTTTTGGATTATTATAGTTCTAAAAAATAAATTTGTTGTTAAGTAAGGTGGTAATTATGAGTAATGTAACAAGTGATTTGGTTGATAAAATATTATCTTTAAACCTATTAGAGGCTTCTGAACTTGTAAAAGTTTTAGAAGAGAAAATAGGGTTGCCTGCTGGTTCTTTTCTTGGTGGAGCTGTTGGTGCTGGGGCACCTATTGGTGATAATGCTGCTGCTCCTGCTGCTCAAGAAAAAGCTGAGTATAAAGTTGTGATTAAAGAAATTGATGCGAGTAAAAAAATAGGAGTTATTAAAGCTGTGAGAGAGGTTAATTCTATATTGGGTTTAAAAGAAGCAAAAGAGTTGGTTGAATCTTTACCTAAAGATTTGACTGCTAATGTTCCTAAAGACGAAGCAGAAAAAATCAAGCAAAAACTTATTGAAGCAGGAGCAACTAAAGTGGAGCTTGAATAATATTTAATGTATTAATTTTATATTGATATAGCTCTTTTAATTAGTTTGGGGTATTTTAATGGTTGATTCTTCTTATATGTACGCTTCTGGTGCTTTTGTTCCTAGAGTTTCTTATTCTAGGTCGATTGATTTAAAAGATTCTTTATTGGATTTGGTTAAGGTTCAAAAAGAATCATATGATTCTTTTACTCCTAAGAATAAGGGTAATGAAAGACTTGAAGTTATCTTTCATACAATCTTTCCAATAAATGATCCTTTGCGTAGGGCTACTATTGAGTTTATAAGTTGTAGGGTAGATGATCCTAAGTATGATGAATCTGAGTGTATAAAGCGTGGTGTAACTTTTTCTGCTCAGGTTATTGCTTCTATACGTCTTGTTGTTATGCAGGATGGTATTTCTCTTGATGAATATAAATCGATTAAAGAGAGTGGAGATCATTCTAAACTTGCAACCGTTGTAAAATCTATAGAAGAGCAGAAAGTCCACTTTTGTGGGTTGCCTATGATGACTGATAAGGGCACTTTCATCATTAATGGTGTGGAAAAAGTTATCGTCTCACAAATGCATAGGTCTCCTGGTGTATTTTTTGATAGCGATAAGGGAAAAACTTACAATTCTGGTAAATTGATCTATTCTGCTAGAATTATTCCTTATAGGGGTTCTTGGCTTGATATTGAATTTGATGTTAAAGACCATTTGTATTTTCGTGTTGATAGAAAAAGAAAATTGCCAATTTCAGTTTTATTAAAGGCGTTGGGTCTATCAAATAATGATATACTCGATAGATTTTATGAGAAAATAAAGTATGTAAAACATAAAGATGGTTGGAAAGTGCCTTTTGTTCCTGATAAATTTAAAGGAGTGAGGCTACCTTTCGACTTAATGGATATTGAAGGTAATGTGCTGCTTAAAGCTAACGTTCGTATTACCTCAAGACTAGCTAAAAAGCTATATGATAATGAATTGAAAGAGTATCTGGTTCCTTTTAATTCTATATGTGGTTTATTCCTCGCAGAAGATTTAATGGATAGTGCTAGCTCTACGAAAATTTTATCTGCTGGTGAATCTATAAAGCTGGAAGACATAAAGAAGCTTGAGTTATTATCTGTAGATGAAATATCAGTGTTGAACATAGATAATTTGTTTGTTGGACCTTATATATTAAATACGCTTTTCTTAGATGAAAACATGTCTTATCAGGATGCACTATATGAAATATATAGAGTTTTGCGTCCTGGTGAAGTTCCTGTTTTAGAGATAGTAGAAGAGTTTTTCCGTAATCTTTTCTTCAGTCCGGAATATTATGATTTGTCTAACATTGGTAGGTTGAAGCTTAACTCTTACCTTGGATTAAATTATGATGAGGATTTAACTGTTTTAACGCATGAAGATATTATTGAAATTGTGAAAAAAATAGTATTGTTACGTGACGGTCAAGGCTCTGTAGATGATATTGATCATTTAGGAAACAGAAGAGTAAGATCAGTTGGAGAGTTTATAGAAAATCAATTTAGAACTGGGTTGTTGAAATTGGAACGCGCAATAGTTGATTCTATGTCCACTTCTAGTTTAGATAAAGTTTCTCCATCTGATTTTATTAATCCAAAAGTGTTAACTAATGTCTTAAGAGATTTCTTCAATTCTTCTCAATTATCGCAATTTATGGATCAGACTAATCCGTTATCTGAAATAACACATAAAAGAAGGTTATCCGCGTTAGGTCCTGGCGGTTTAACAAGAGAACGGGCAGGATTTGAGGTACGTGATGTTCATCCAACTCATTATGGAAGAATTTGCCCTATTGAGACTCCTGAAGGGCAAAATATAGGGTTAATCAACAGCTTAGCTATATACGCGCGTATTAATAAATATGGTTTCATTGAAAGCCCTTATAGAAAAGTAGTCAATAGGGTTGTTACTGATCAAATTGAGTATCTTTCTGCTATAGACGAAGGCTCACATCATATAGCTGACACTAGCGTAAAGCTTGATGAAAATAATTGCTTTGTTGATGACATGCTATACTGTAGATATGCTGGTAGCTTCGTCATGGTAAGTAGCGACCAAGTTAGTTACATTGACGTATCTCCTAAGCAGGTAATATCAGTTGCAGCTTCCTTGATTCCATTTTTAGAAAATGATGATGCTAATAGAGCATTAATGGGTTCAAATATGCAACGTCAGGCCGTACCTTTATTGAAGCCTACCGCTCCTCTGGTTGCTACTGGTATGGAGTCTTTTGTAGCTTCTGGCTCTGGTGCTGTAGTTTTAGCAAAACGCGATGGCATAGTTGATAGTTCTGATAGTAACTCTATAGTTATACGTGCTTTTGATAAAGAAAGGGTTAACTACTTGGACGTAGATATTTATCATCTAAGGAAATTTCAGCGTTCTAACCATAATACTTGTATTAATCAAAGACCGCTAGTGTGCGTAGGTGATTATGTTAAAAAGGGTGATGTAATAGCTGATGGTCCTGCAATTAACAGTGGTGAGTTGGCGCTTGGTAAAAATTTGCTAGTCGCTTTTATGTCTTGGCAAGGTTATAATTTTGAAGACTCTATTATTATTTCTAGTGAAGTTGTTAAAAAAGATCTCTTTACTTCTATTCATATAGAAGAATTTGACTGTGTTGTACATGATACCCCTTTAGGATCAGAAAAAATAACTCGTGCTATACCTGGTGTTAATGAAGAAAATCTATATCACTTGGATGATAGTGGTATAGTGAAAATTGGTACAAGAGTTGGTCCAGGCTATATTCTGGTAGGTAAAGTTACACCTAAACCTTCTCTTTCATTGCCTCCTGAAACGAAGTTATTAATGACAATTTTTGGTGAAAAGTCATTCGATTGTGCGGATTCCTCTTTATATACATCTCCAGATGTTGAAGGGACAGTAATTGATGTACAAGTCTTTACACGCAGGGGGGTTGAAGAAAATGAAAGGGCATTACTCATCAAACAAAAAGAGATAAATGACTTTGAGGAAGAGCGAGATTATATAATCAATGTTACTAGTGAATATTTCTATGATGAACTGAAGAAACTTCTTATTAATTCTGGTTCTCAAGATCGAGAAAAATTTGACTCTATTGAACGTGAGCAATGGTGGGGTATAGGATTAAAAAACCAATCCATTTCTGAGCAAGTTAAGAGCTTAAAAAAAGATTTTGATGAAAAAGTATCACATGCAATAGCACAGTTTAAGCGAAAAGTAGAAAAATTACATGAAGGTTATGACCTGCCTCAAGGTGTGTCGATGTCAGTAAAAGTTTTCATTGCTGTGAAACATAGTCTGCAGCCAGGGGATAAAATGGCTGGTAGACATGGGAATAAAGGTGTGATTTCTCGAGTTGTGCCAGTGGAAGATATGCCTTATTTGGAAGATGGTACTCCTGTTGATATTATTCTTAACCCTCTTGGTGTTCCTTCACGAATGAATGTAGGGCAAATACTGGAAACGCATGTAGGTTGGGCTTGTAGAAAATTAGGGGAAAAGGTAAGTAATATTCTCGATGGGATCAATAAGATCAAAAGTGCTTTTTGCAAGGGAATTAGGTCCCTTAACGATGATAATTTTACACAATTTGCAGTAGCATACCTTGATAATAAAAAAATTGAAAATATTGATGATGATGAAATAACGGCTTCTGTTTTAAATACACCTAATAAGAATGCACTAAATGACGAGTTGAATGAGTTAGTAGAGAACTATTTGAACTCTTGTAAAAGTTCATACAGCAATTTACGTAACTTCCTGATTGAGGTTTATAGCTATGGCAGTAACGTATCTATCTGTAATGATATTCGTAATATTAGTGATAATAATCTCATTGAATTTGCACGCAAATTACGTGATGGCGTTCCTGTTGCTGCACCTGTATTTGAGGGTCCAAAAGATGAACAAATAGCAAAATTATTTGAACTTGCTGGTTTAGATAACTCTGGACAAGCTGTATTATATGACGGTTGCAGTGGTGAAAAATTCGACCGCAAGGTTACAGTTGGTTATATGTACATGCTTAAGTTGCACCACTTGGTTGATGGTAAAATTCATGCGCGTTCAGTAGGGCCTTATAGTTTGGTTACTCAACAACCTCTTGGAGGAAAATCTCATTTTGGTGGTCAGCGTTTTGGTGAAATGGAATGTTGGGCATTACAAGCCTATGGTGCTGCTTATACTTTGCAGGAAATGTTAACTGTGAAGTCTGATGATATTAATGGTAGAGTTAAGATTTATGAATCGATAATAAAAGGTGACAGTAATTTTGAATGTGGAATTCCTGAATCCTTTAATGTGATGATAAAAGAACTACGTTCTTTATGTTTAAATGTAGATTTAAAGCAAAATGATGTAGTGATTGAAGATATATCTCACACTAACATTGCACAACCTTTTAATGAGGTTAGCATATCGATTGCTAGCCCTGAAAGTATTAAGCGTATATCTTGTGGTGAGATAGAAGATGTTTCAACTGCAAATTATCGTACGTTCAAAGTTGAGAAAGGTGGATTATTTTGCCCTAAGGTTTTTGGCCCTGTCAATGACGATGAATGTTTATGTGGAAAATACAAAAAAAGAAGACACAGAGGTCGTATATGCGAAAAATGCGGAGTAGAAGTTACATCTTCTAAAGTAAGAAGAGAAAGGATGGGTCATATAGAGCTTGCATCTCCTGTTGCTCATATATGGTTTTTGAAATCGCTTCCTTCAAGAATTGGAGCATTATTGGATATGTCTCTCAGAGATATTGAGAATATTTTATATAGCGATAATTATATCGTAATAGATCCTCTTGTTTCGCCTTTTGAAAAAGGTGAGATTATTAGTGAAAAAGCTTATAATGAAGCTAAAGATAGCTATGGGATCGATAGTTTTGTAGCTATGCAAGGTGTTGAAGCTATAAGAGAGTTGCTAACGCGCCTTGATTTACATGAAATTAGGAAGGATTTAAGACTAGAATTAGAATCTGTTGCTTCTGAGATAAGAAGAAAGAAAATTATAAAGAGATTGCGTATTGTTGAAAACTTCATTAAATCTGGAAATAGGCCTGAGTGGATGATACTTACAACTATACCTATTTTACCACCTGATTTGCGTCCTTTGGTATCGCTTGAGAGTGGTCGTCCTGCAGTTTCTGATCTGAATCATCATTATAGGACTATTATTAATAGAAATAACAGGTTGAGGAAATTGTTGAGCTTAAATCCTCCTGAGATTATGATTCGTAATGAAAAAAGGATGTTACAAGAAGCAGTTGATTCTCTTTTTGATAATGGTCGTCGTAATACTTTGGTAAATAAAGCTGGTGCTGTTGGATATAAAAAGTCCATTAGTGATATGTTAAAAGGAAAACAGGGTCGTTTTCGCCAGAACCTCTTAGGAAAAAGGGTAGACTACTCTGGACGTTCTGTAATAGTTGTTGGTCCAACTTTGAAACTAAATCAGTGTGGATTACCAAAAAGAATGGCTCTTGAACTATTCAAACCTTTTGTTTACTCAAAGCTTAAGATGTATGGTATGGCTCCAACTATTAAGTTTGCTAGTAAGTTGATAAGAGCAGAAAAACCAGAAGTTTGGGATATGCTTGAAGAGGTAATAAAAGAGCATCCTGTTTTGTTGAATAGAGCGCCTACGCTACATAGACTTGGTATTCAGGCTTTTGAGCCAATCCTTATTGAAGGCAAAGCAATACAGCTTCATCCGCTTGTCTGTACGGCGTTTAATGCTGATTTTGATGGTGATCAAATGGCAGTGCATGTGCCAATTTCATTGGAAGCTCAGCTTGAAGCTAGGGTGTTGATGATGTCCACTAATAACGTTTTAAGTCCTTCTAATGGCAGACCGATTATAGTTCCTAGTAAAGATATAGTACTTGGTATATATTATCTGACTTTACAAGAACCTAAGGAAGATAATTTACCATCTTTTGGTGCTTTTTGTGAAGTTGAGCATTCCTTGAGTGATGGTACTTTACATATTCATTCTAGTATAAAGTATAGGATGGAGTATATTAATAGCAGCGGTGAAACTCACTATAAAACTGTTTGTACAACTCCTGGCCGTTTAATATTATGGCAAATTTTTCCTAAGCATGAGAATCTAGGCTTCGATCTAATAAATCAGATATTAACAGTCAAGGAAATAACTGGTATAGTTGATTTGGTATATCGTAACTGTGGTCAAAGTGCTACAGTGGCATTTTCTGATAAATTAATGGTACTTGGCTTTGAGTATGCCACATTTTCTGGTGTCTCTTTTGGTCGTTGTGATATGGTTATACCTGAAACTAAAGCTACACATGTTGATCACGCGAGGGGTGAAATTAAGAAATTCTCTATGCAATATCAAGATGGGCTAATAACTAGAAGTGAGAGGTATAACAAGGTTATAGATGAATGGTCTAAGTGTACGGATATGATAGCTAATGATATGTTAAAAGCAATATCTATATATGATGGAAATAGTAAGTACAACTCAGTGTATATGATGGTTAACTCTGGTGCAAGGGGTTCTACTTCACAGATGAAACAGCTAGCAGGAATGCGAGGGCTCATGACCAAACCTTCTGGTGAGATTATAGAAACACCTATAATTTCTAATTTCCGTGAAGGATTGAACGTATTTGAATACTTTAATTCTACTCACGGTGCGCGTAAAGGTTTAGCTGACACTGCACTTAAAACTGCAAACTCTGGATACTTAACTCGTCGTTTAGTTGATGTATCTCAAAATTGCATAGTTACAAAGCATGACTGTAAAACAAAAAATGGTCTTGTTGTGAGAGCTACAGTTGAAGGAAGTACTATAGTTGCATCTCTAGAGAGTGTTGTGCTGGGTAGAACAGCTGCAAATGATATATATAACCCAGTGACAAAAGAATTATTAGTAAAAGCAGGGGAATTAATTGATGAGGATAAAGTAAAGCAAATCAGCATTGCAGGTCTTGATGTTGTAAAAATTAGATCGCCTTTAACTTGTGAAATAAGTCCTGATGTATGTTCTTTATGTTATGGAAGAGACCTTGCAACTGGTAAAATTGTTTCAATA
The DNA here is from genome assembly GCF_964027055.1 of Wolbachia endosymbiont (group A) of Nomada flava. Taxonomy (NCBI): domain Bacteria; kingdom Pseudomonadati; phylum Pseudomonadota; class Alphaproteobacteria; order Rickettsiales; family Anaplasmataceae; genus Wolbachia; species Wolbachia endosymbiont (group A) of Nomada flava. The sequence goes on from NZ_OZ034725.1 coordinate 1,103,052, forward strand.
GGTGAAGCAGTTGGTGTTATAGCTGCTCAATCTGTTGGAGAGCCAGGTACTCAGTTAACGATGCGTACTTTTCATATAGGTGGAGTAATGACTAGAGGCGTTGAATCCTCGAATATTATAGCTTCTATTAATGCTAAAATAAAGTTAAACAATAGTAATATAATTATAGATAGAAACGGAAATAAAATTGTGATAAGCCGTTCCTGTGAAGTCGTGTTGATTGATAGCCTTGGTAGTGAGAAGTTGAAGCACAGTGTACCTTACGGCGCTAAGTTTTATGTAGATGAGAGTGGGTCAGTAAAAATTGGCGATAAAGTTGCGGAATGGGATCCTTATACATTGCCTATTATCACGGAGAAGACTGGTACAGTGTCTTATCAGGACTTAAAAGATGGAATTTCGATTACTGAAGTGATGGATGAATCTACAGGAATATCAAGCAAAGTAGTAAAAGACTGGAAATTGCATTCTGGTGGAGCTAGTTTACGTCCTCGTATTGTGCTGCTTGACGATAATGGTGAAGTAATGACACTCGCAAGTGGCGTTGAAGCATGTTATTTTATACCAATTGGTGCAGTGCTCAATGTACAAAATGGCCAGAAGGTTCATGCAGGTGATGTTATTACAAGAACACCAAGAGAGTCAGTTAAAACTCGTGATATTACTGGTGGTTTACCGAGGGTTATAGAGTTATTTGAAGCACGTCGTCCTAAAGAGCATGCTATTGTTAGTGAGATAGATGGCTATGTAGCGTTTTCTGAAAAAGACCGTAGAGGAAAACGCAGTATATTAATTAAACCTGTAGATGAACAAATTTCTCCAGTTGAATATTTGGTATCAAGAAGTAAGCATGTAATAGTCAATGAAGGTGATTTTGTACGTAAAGGTGATCTATTGATGGATGGTGACCCTGATCTCCATGATATTTTACGTGTGCTTGGGTTAGAAGCTTTAGCGCACTATATGATTTCTGAAATACAGCAAGTTTATAGATTGCAGGGTGTTCGTATAGACAATAAGCATTTAGAGGTGATCTTAAAACAAATGCTACAAAAAGTGGAAATTACTGATCCTGGTGATACTATGTACTTGGTTGGCGAAAGCATTGACAAGCTGGAAGTTGATAGGGAAAATGATGCTATGAGTAACTCTGGCAAACGGCCTACTCATTATCTTCCTATTCTGCAGGGGATTACTAGGGCAAGTCTTGAAACTAGCTCCTTTATTTCTGCTGCCTCTTTCCAAGAGACAACAAAAGTACTTACAGAAGCAGCATTCTGCGGGAAGAGTGATCCTTTAAGTGGATTAAAAGAAAATGTTATAGTAGGAAGATTAATTCCTGCTGGTACAGGTTTGATTATGAATAAGATCAGAGCACTTTCACTTTGTGATAATGTGGATAAATATGAAAAATATTTTGATATTGAAACTTATGACGAGGAATGGTTGATGGATAATGGTTGTCATTTACACTCTGGTGAGGAAGAGAGCGTAGTGGCATACGATCAGTCGAATTGAGTACAGCTAGTGTGTCTCTTGACCAAAAAAGCCAATAATATTTTCTTTCACTTCTGTGCTATCTGTCATGTTATTTACTCTCACACGAAATTCAGATGAGCCTTGAAGCCCGCTACTGTACCAACCTATGTGTTTGCGGGCCATCTTTATTCCTGTGTCATTTCCATAGTACTCAAGAATATTGTCGTAATGCTCGAGTATGATGCTTAATCTCTCTGAAGCTGTTGGCTCAGAAGTTTCACTTCCACTGAGAAAGTTCATTGCTTGATTAATCAGCCAAGGTTTACCGTAGGCACCACGACCTATCATCACTCCGTCTGCTCCGGATTCTTTAAGAGCACTTTGAATATCACTCAAGTTTTTAATATCGCCATTTACTATAACTGGAATTTTCACTTGTTCTTTAACATTTCTAACGAATTTCCAATCTGCTTGACCGTTATAGAGCTGTGCTCTTGTCCTTCCATGCACAGTAATCATTTTTGCTCCTAAGTCTTCGGCAATTTTCGCAAGTCTCGGGGCATTGCGATTTTTATCGTTCCATCCAGTGCGCATTTTCACCGTAACTGGCATATTCACTGCTTTGACCACAGCTTCAATTATCTCAGCGGCTTTTTTCTCATCACGCATTAGCGCTGATCCTGCATAACCGTTTACAACTTTTTTAACAGGGCAACCAAAGTTTATGTCTATAATTTTTGCTCCCATGTCCTCGTTTAATTTTGCAGCCTCCGCCATAACATCTGGCTCACACCCAGCAAGCTGCACAGCAGTTAATGCATCGACTTTTGCTTTTTGCAAACTCTGGCGAGTTTGCATAATCATAGCTCTGCTTGCAATCATCTCTGAAACTAACAAACTTGCACCAAGTTTCTTCACAATACTTCTAAACGGATAATCAGTCACCCCAGACATTGGCGCTAAAATTACCGGAGAATCAATCGTCAAATTTCCTATTTGGAGGGGCATAAGGTCAATGGTAATTTTTCATTGATTACATAATGTAACACAAACTTGCATTCTCCCTTGAAATAGAAGACTGAGATGTTTTCGTCCTTGGCGGACGCTTACGATTTCTTAGATCTTCCTTACATTTCTCATCTTCCATAAGCGCTCTTGTAAATTCTTCTCTTTTCTCATTCAAATCAAATTTATATTCTGATAACTTTTTGTCAATTTCGTCAAATGATTTGTCTTCGTTAAGCATTTGTGTAATTTTATGAGCATTTTCTAACGCAAATATTCCACAGTTATACCCGTCACTTTGCTGCTTAGTTGGGGAAATTCTTATGTCTAATACCCATTCCTCTTTTTGCAGTTCTCTTTTAACAATATTTAGCACATTATCTGGCAATTGATTACCAAATGAGTCACAGTAATAAGCTCTAAATTTTTTATCACCTGCATCAGGTTTAATAACCAAAGTTACCCAATGATTATTGTTAATATGAAGAACCGAAGTAAATATCAATTTAGAATTTTGTTTGAATTCACCTCTATAATTCTGAAGAAATTCTTTTGTGAGTTCGTCCCAACCATTAGAATAGCTAGGGGCAAGAAAATAGACATTATTATTACTATATTCACTTTGTGAGTACCCATATACAACTCTTGCAATATGTGTAATGTCATTATCATCTAACCAGTAACTATAGTTTTTTCTGTTTGTCTGATGCACAAGAGTGTCCAAATCTTCATGAAACTCTTTACCACCCAAACCACTATCCAAAGAGCTTCTACGACTACTGTTCCTTGAATTGGGTTCACTTCCTGGTACAATACCACTATCTCCATCTTGAGTTTTTTGCTCACCTTGACTTGCTCTTTTTCCATTAATATAGTTCTTTGCTAATTTGTATGCTACTGTAAGAATTATTCCCATTAAAACCCAAACTACAGGGTTAGAGATGAGTATAGCAAGTGGAAAGGTCAATAGAGGAGATCCTATTACCGCCCCTAAACAGCCAACAGCAAATGTGGCTGCTAGGCATACACAAGTAGCGTAGATAACGAATTTCCCACCAGCAAAGTAAGTGCTCTCTTTAAGTTGATTATATTTTTCTGTGACGCCCATACTACATCCTATAAACGCTAAGTTAATTAAATTTTAACAAATTCTAACAAAAAAATCAACCATAATAATTTTAGTAGTATGAGAAAATATTGAATATTAAGAGCTTTTAAAGTACAGTAACAATGTTAGTAATAGCACAATATATGCACGATATAGAATATATACGTAAGAACTTTGAAGAATTTGAGAAGGCAATGAAAAGCAGGGGAATTAGAGAATCTACTGCGGAAGAGATATTAGAAATTGATCACGAGAAAAGGTCATTAACCACTAAACTGCAAGATTTAAATAGGCAGCGCAATGAAATCACAGAGGAAATAAAGAAGCTGAAAATGAGCAAGAGCCCCTGTGAAGAGCAAATAAAATCATCAAAAAACATTACGAATGAAATAGAGGCAATTAGCTTAAAAGAACAAGCAGAAAAGGATAAGTTGGTGAATGTTTTATCTAACTTGCCGAATATTTCTGCGCAAGATGTGCCAATAGGCGCAAATGAGAGCTCCAACATAGAAATTAGAAAATACGGAGAAAAAAGGCAATTTGATTTTACGCCAAAGTCTCATTATGAATTGGGAGAAAAATTAAATTTGATGGACTTTGAACAAGCAGCAAGAATTTCCGGATCAAGATTTGCGATATTAAAAGGACAGTTAGCTAAGCTTGGACGAGCGCTGATAAATTTTATGCTTGAAATGCATGTTAATGAATTTGGCTATACTGAGGTATATCACCCAGCTTTAGTAAAAAACGAAGCTATGTATAACGTTGGTCAGCTACCGAAATTTTCAGATGATTCGTATTTAACTACCGACGAATTGAGGTTGATTCCCACAAGTGAAGTGTTTTTAACAAATTTGGTTGCTGATAAAATAGTAGAGGAAAAAGAACTGCCTATTCGTTTTACTGCGTATTCAGAGTGTTTTCGTAAAGAAGCAGGCAGCGCAGGGCGAGACACGAGAGGCATGATAAGGCAACACCAATTTGGTAAGGTGGAATTGGTGAGTATCACAACTGAAGACCAATCAAATGATGAACTTGAGCGCATGACGAGTATTGTTGAAGAGATATTAAAAAAACTAGAATTACCGTATAGAGTAATGCTACTCTGTAGTGGTGATATGGGTTTTGCTGCACAAAGGACTTATGACATAGAGGTATGGTTACCTGAGCAAGATAAATATAGAGAAATATCAAGCTGCTCAAATTGTGGTGCATTTCAAGCAAGAAGGATGAACGCTAAATACTCTTCAGAAACTGATAAAAAGATGAAAAAATATATTCACACTTTAAACGGCTCAGCTTTAGCTATAGGAAGAACGATTATTGCCATAATGGAGAATTATCAAAATTCTGACGGGTCGATTGCAATACCAAACGTGTTGCAAAAATACATGAGTAATGATACTGTTATAAGCAAATAATAATTTTGACATATAGAAAAGCGAGGAAATAAAGATGAAGGTTCTGGTTATAGGTTCTGGTGGGCGTGAGCACGCTCTACTTTGGGCTCTAAAAAAATCTCCTATCTTGACTGAGTTATATGTAACTCCTGGTCGCTCGGCCATGGAAAATTTGGGAGTTCTTGTGGATGTAAATATTCAAAATTCAGTGGATGTTACACAATTTTGCAAGAGAGAAAATATAGAGTTGGTTGTTATTGGTCCAGAACAACCAATAATTGATGGGCTTGCTGATGATTTAGTTGCAGAGGGAATAAATGTTTTTGCTCCAAGTCAAGCAACTGCAAAACTTGAGGGATCGAAGTCTTTCACCAAGGGACTATGTAAACGATATGGTATACCAACTGCCAAGTACGAGTGTTTTGTTGATGAAGGGTTAGCTAAAGATTTTGTACGTAGCAATAAAATAAAGTTTCCACTTGTAGTGAAAGCAAATGGAATTGCAGCAGGAAAAGGGGTGGTTATATGTAATACAGAAAGCGAAGCTTTTGCAGCAATAAATTTAATGCTAGTGGAGAAAAAATTTGGTGAATCAGGTGAAGAAATAATCATAGAAGAGTTTTTAATTGGAGAAGAAGTAAGTTTTTTTGCTCTTATTGATGGGTTGAAAGTAGTAACTCTTGGGTGTGCAAAAGATTATAAGAGAGTTGATGAAAGTAATGAAAGCCAAAATACTGGAGGTATGGGGTCGTACTCATCACCTTCAATTATAAGTAAGGACATGGAGCAAAAAATTATCCAAAAAATAATATACCCTACAGCTCAAGCATTGGTTAACATGGGTACGCCTTATAAAGGAGTACTCTTTGCTGGTTTAATGATTTGCAAAGATAGCCCAAAACTTCTCGAGTATAACGTTAGATTCGGTGATCCAGAAACGCAATCTATATTACCTAGATTTGATTCAAATTGCGATTTGTTAAAATTGATGTTGTCAGTTGCAGAAGGAAAGTTAAATGTCAAAATGGTGGAACTTAACAACAAATCTACAGTTTGTGTAGTTGTTGCAAGTAAAGGCTATCCGGGTGATTATCAAAAGGGAGAAGTAATTAAAGGATTAGATAAGATTGAAAGCATTCCTGGTGTGTTGGTGTTTCATGCTGGTACTAAATTGGATGAAAGTGGTAACTTAGTTTCCGATGGCGGAAGAGTGCTAAATATAGTAGCAGAAGGGAGCACTATAGAGGAAGCCAAAAGTAAGGTGTACTCAGCATTAAATTTTTTAGAATGGCCAGGGGGCTTCTTCAGATACGATATCGGTAGTTAATGTTAAGCAGGTAGCCCACAGAAACGAAAAACTTCCTTGACAAACTCCGCCAGCCCCCTTATCATGAAACTGAAGCTATTGCATTTGCTTTCGCCAATCTGCAGATTAAAAGGTAAGGATTACTTAATGTATCGGCGTCTTATGTTCAATTTTTTGCAGTATATAGATACTGTATGTCTTTACAAAACTTCATCTACATCTAGATTTTTATCTAAATAAGCTGAACGCGCTTATAAAGCGTTACAAGACATCAAAAGATGCCAATACTCGACAGAGATAGTAAAAGACTAGCTAACTCGGGGATTCTTTGTCTTTTTTTCTGCTTAGTAAACTTCTTAAACATTTGCAGCGTAAGTTAGTTGCAATTAAAAGCAGCTAAATCTTGCTTGTCAAGCGTTTAAAACATAAAAAACGCCAATATTTTAAAGCAGATAATAACCCCAGGGCTTCTTTTGCCTTTTTTTTTATTTGGTAAATTTCTTAAATATTTATGGCTAAACGACAATCGTCATCCCGCTACTTGTTAGCGGGATCTAGAGATACCGAGGCGGTATGACGTAGGGAAACCTTTCTTGGGTTAGCTATAAAACTAATCAGCATCTTGTTTAGCACATATAAATTAAGTTTCACAAATATAGTGCTGAACCTTGAAAATATGTTATAGCTACTTCTTCCAATTTAGTGGTGGGTTTTGACAGTACACATGTTATTTTACTAGCTACCAACTCAAGTGTCACAGAAGTTGCAATCACTGCATTTATATTCTGTACTTTAACATTTACTCTACTTTCTATTAGAGGCTTTACCCCCCCTACATCATTACGTACAGCAGTATGATTTATTTCATTTTCAATTCCACTACTATGCTGCAACAAGATATCCCCATTAACTTTTATTTCAACATTTTTGTCACTACTACCATTGTTAAAATTTAATCCCTCATCTCTTCTACTTTGTCTTTTTTCTTTTAATTTTAATTCAGTTTCTCTTTCATCAAGTACGGAAACGATAGGAAATGGGATGTGAGTTTTTTCCTGACCATCTTGATTGATAGCTCTTGTTGTATTAAAAGCTTCGTTGCTTTTACATGATATTGTATAAGTAAGTGGTGTGTAGATTTTTTCTTCACTATCTGGATATTTTATAGTTATTGTTGCATTAAGAATGTCTTTCAGAATATCGTTTTCTCTAGCTATGTCTAAAATTTCTTGAATAACTTTGCGATCATGTAATGCGGCAAGTAACTTATCAGTTACTTTTTGATTATTTTTATGTTTTATGGTTATTGTTGTGTTAAGAATGTCTTTCAGAATACCGTTTTCTTTAGCTACTCTTAACATTTTCTCAACAGCTATACTATCTTTACGTAGTATAGCATAAGCAAGTGGTGTGCAAGTTTCTTCCTGACCATCTGGATATTTTATAGTTGTTGTTGCGTCAAGAATGTCTTTCAGAATACCGTTTTCTTTAGCTACTCTTAACATTTTCTCAACAGCTATACTATCTTTACGTAGTATAGCATAAGTAAGCGGTGCGCAAGTTTCTTCATGACCATCTGGACATTTTATAGTTGTTGTTGCATCAAGAATATCTTTCAGAATACCGTTTTCTTTAGAGATTTTTAAAATTTCTTCAATAGTTTTGCTATTTTTACATGATATAGCGTAAGTAAGCGGTGTGTAAATTTCTTTCTGACCATCTAGATATTTTATAGTTGTTGTTGCGTCAAGAATGTCTTTCAGAATATCGTTTTCTTTAGAGACTTTTAAAATTTCTTCAATAGTTTTGCTATTTTTACATGATATGGCGTAAGTAAGCGGTGTGTAAATTTCTTCTTGACCATCTAGATATTTTATAGTTGTTGTTGCGTCAAGAATATCTTTCAGAATACTGTTCTCTTCAGCTGCTACTAGAATTTCTTTAATAATTTTGCCACCCTCCCAGAACATAGCATGAGCAAGTGGTGTGTAAGTCACTTCCCGGCTATCTAAATGTTTTATAGTTATTGTTGTGTCAAGAATATCTCTCAGAATACCGTTTTCTTTAGCTACTCTTAACACTTTCTCAACAGCTATACTATCTCTACGTAGTATAACATAAGCAAGTAGTGTGTAAGTCACTTCCCGGTCTAGATATTTCATGGTGGTTGTTGTGTTAAGAATATCTTTCAGAATACTGTTCTCTTCAGCTGCTACTAGAATTTCTTTAATAGCTTTGCTATCCTTCCAGAACATAGCATAAGCAAGTGGCGCGTAAGTCACTTCCTTGTTATCTGGATATCTTATAGTTGCTGTTGTGTTAAGAATATCTTTCAGAATACCGTTCTCCTTAGAGACTTTTAAAATTTCTTTAATAGCTATACTATCTCCACGTAGTATAGCATAATCAAGTGGTGTAACAGTTGCTCTCCGACCATCTGGATATTTTATAGTTGTTGTTGCGTTAAGAATATCTTTCAGAATACCGTTTTCTTTAGAGACTTTTAAAGTTTCTTCAATAGTTTTGCTATTTTTACATAATATGGCATAAGTAAGTGGTGTGCAAGTTTCTTCCTGACCACCTGGATATTTTATAGTTGTTGTTGCGTCAAGAATGTCTTTCAGAATACCGTTTTCTTTAGCTACTCTTAACATTTTCTCAACAGCTATACTATCTTTACGTAGTATAGCATAAGCAAGTGATATAATAGTTGGTTCTTTACCCCGATGTTTGCTTACTTCCGTAGTAGGAATCCTTTGTTTTTCCTTCTCTTTCGATTTCGAATTGTTTACCTGATGAGTCATTTTTTTTCTCCAGGTCTTTCTTATTAAACTAAGCATAACATTTCCTCTCTTCGTGGTTATAATATTTGCTTTTATGAATCAGTTGTGTTGATAATGTATTAATTGCATAGTTCAGACATTGTTTTATAAAGCAAAATTTTAGTAGACCACCTTACAAGAACGTTTCTTGCTAATTCTGAATCCGAAAAAAGGACGCAGTAAAGTCATTTGTAAGGGAAGAATGAAACTTGTAGCTATAGCTAAACTGACTTACGATAATTTGAAAAACCGTCATCCCGCTACTTGTTAGCGGGATCTAGAGATACTGCGGCGGTATGACGGTTCGCAGTGGTATGACGGTTCGCGGCGGGATGACGATAAGCTCGTCATCCCGCTACATTAATATTGTATTAATAAAAACTTAATAATAATCCTTAATAATATATGAACTAACATGTTCGCAATTTCGTATGACAGAGGAAACAAAAGATGGATATGCTTCCTTATACGTTGCAATTCAGGAAGGTAATATTGAAGCTGCAGAACTACTAATAAAGTGTGGTACAAACGTCAATGATCATTATGAACGCAATCGTACGCCACTGCATATTGCCATCGGACGCAAACAATTAGAAATAGCAAAATTGCTGATAAAAAATGGAGCAAACGTTAATGCAAAAACTCAAAATCATGGTAAAGATGATCTAACACCAATGCACTTTGCAGTTTTTGCAAATACGCCAGAATTTATAGAATTACTAGCTAGCCATGGTGCATTGATTAATGAAAGAGAAAGTACCGAAGGGTATACTCCTCTTCACTTTGCTGCTTTGTATGGGAATAAAAATATAATACAAACCTTAATTGATAAGGGGCAAGATATTGAAGATGTGGACAATAATGGGCGAACAGCTCTGTTTTTAGCTGCTAGGCAGTGCACTGAAGCAGAAGATGATAGCAGAATAGAAATTATCAAGTATTTGATAGACAAGATCAAAGCAGATGTAACAAAGAAAGACAATAATAACAATGCAGTACTCTTTCCTGCCGCTAATAATTGCCCTGGAAAAGTGGTAGAATTCATCATTGAGCAATATATAAAAATCTTTGAGTTAGAGAATTTTATCAACCACAAAAATAATGATGGAATGGATGCTTTGGATATTGCGCTGAATAGTGGAAACGAGAAAGCTATTGAAGTATTAAGATCATATGGAGCAGATATCAAGAATAAGGTAGATGGTAGCATTCAAAAAATTACTGCAGAAAAACCAAGTAGTACCCTAGACAGAGCAGAAAGTGCAGAGGTAGCACCTCCAATTAAGCAAAGAGTATAAAGCTTTTTATAAAGCGATTATAAATTTCAGTAAGTTGCAGAGGCTCTACAATGGGAAGTGTAGTATGTTAGCAGATACAAATGACTAGATAAATTATATTTCATTAAAGTCATTTATCTTGAAACATAAGCAGGATTTTGTATAGTTGTTTCAATTTGGGTCTGTATATTGAAACAACGCGTGAAAATGACAGGTCATTGTACAAGAGGTACCTAATTCACCGACAAGAATGCTAGATAAAGACACTTACATTTCAATTATTTCACAATTTCTGTATAATCTTAAAAACTCAATTAGTGCGTTATGAAAATAATAATAGGTAATGCTAGTAAGGAATTAGGGGAATCAGTAGTTAACCGGCTAGATGTTCAACCATCCTCTGCTTGGATATCAAAGTTTACCGATGGTGAGGTAAATGTAGAAGTAGCAAATGATCTGTATAATCAAGAAGTATATATAATACAATCTCTTTCTCCCCCTGTGAATGATAATCTTATGGAGCTTCTGCTTATAATTGATGCAGTAAATAGATTAGGAGCCAAAAGGATAGTAGTAATTATCCCTTATTATGGATATAGCAGGCAAGATAGAATTATCAAGAACAATAATGTGCAGTCTGCTTTAAGTGCCAAATTAGTTGCAAATCTTATTCAAACTGCAGGTGCAAGTAGTGTTGCAGTTATTGATTTGCACTCAAGTCAAATTGAAGGATTCTTTGATGTACCGATAACTAATTTGAACTGCTTTGAAGCATTTGTTGACTCTATACACACAGAAAATTTGGCAATTGTTGCACCTGATGTTGGAGCAATTGGCAGAGCACGTGCTTTTGCAAAGGCTTTAGAGGAAAAGTACAAGATAGGGTTAAGTGATAAGATTATTGTAGTAGATAAATATAGGGAGAGAGCAGGCACATCTCAAGTAATGAACATAATAGGAGAAGTTGCGAATAAAAATTGTGTCATTGTTGATGATATAGTTGACTCTGGTGGAACATTGTGTAATGCAGCTCTTGCTTTAAAAGGCCACGGAGCAAAGTCCGTAATTTCATGCATCACACATGGCGTGCTTTCAGGAAGTGCAGTTGAGAAAATCTCTTCCTCTTCTTTAGATAAATTAGTGATTACGGATACCATACTTCACAAACTTGAAAAAACTGGTAAAATAGAAGTTGTTTCGGTCGTAGATATTTTAACTCACTTTATCCAAGGAGGTAAAGATGCCAGCTAAGTCAACAGAAGACGTTATTACTTCACTAATAGAATTTGCAAATAAGAGAAAAATAACAATTACCAAAGAAGAAATGCTTAAAATTGCACAGCTTGTAAGGATTAAGTTATCAAATGACGAGATTGATCACTACTCCAAAGAACTGACAATGCTGGATTGGATACATGATACTTTATTGCAAGTTAATACTGAAGGTGTTTCTCCTATGCGTTATGGCAGCATAGACAAGGACATTCATGTACGCGATGATGTTATAAATTCTCAAAACATTAAAGAAGAGATATTGTCCAATACAAAACCTGAGCATGGGTATTTCGTAGTGCCAAAGGTTATAAATGATTAAGGTAAAATAAGGCTCATATCAAACCTATAATGGATCGTATCTGTTCAGCAGAGTGGCAAAATAAGGTAGACGAGAAAAGACAACTATAGGAACAAATGGGTGTCATTCCAGTGCTTGACACTGGCATCCAGTCCTTTTGCACAGTTCCATCAAAAACGTTGTAAAGCGCTTTCGTGTTTACCAACTTAGTGCCCAATCTGGATCCCAGTGTCAAGCACTGGGATGACAAGAAAGGGAGCACTGGAATTTTTGTTTCAGTATTTGTACATTAGCCATGCATCTGAACAGATACAATAAATCTACTTTCAAAAATAAGACCAATCCGGTAAAGAAGCATTTGTGGGAGTGGAAACCATTTTTTGATTTTTCTTTACTAAGTCTACTAAATATAGTTTAGAGTTGCTTGGTGATTCTGTTCTTGTAAAAATGATTTCTCTACCATTTGGTAACCATGCCGGGGATTCAATTTTATGCCCCTCTGAAAGCAGACGTTCTTCTTTGCCATCTGGCTTCATAACTCCTATGTAAAATTTTCCTGACTGAATCTTTGTAAAAGCTATTAGATCTCCTTTTGGCGACCAAACAGGCGTAGCATATCTTCCACTTCCAAAACTAATTCTTTTAGGTTTTTTACTTTTGTTAGTAAAATCGATAACGTACAGTTGCTGACTCCCACTTATATCAGAACTAAAAGCCATATACTTTTGATCTGGAGAAAAAGAGGGAGAAGTGCTTATAGCTGAACCTTTAGTAATTTTTTTTGTTCGTTTACTACTTAAATCCAAAGATAATATATTCGTTTCACCACCCAATGAGTGGGAAATTAAAAGAGATTTACCATCGGGAGAAAATCTTGGTGCAGAAACAACTCCTTCAAATGCGCTGATTATTGATTCAGTGTTATCTTTTAAATTTTTTAATATTATATAACTTTTACCATTTGCGTACGAGATATAAACAATACCCTTTCCATTTGGTGAGAATCTCGGTGTTGACACAAATCTATCGCCATTTGTTAAGTATTTTATATTACTTCCATCTTGATTCATCACAACAATTTTACGCACAGATTTGTAGTTGCTATCTTTTTCTTCAGCGATATACGTGATTTTTGTGTTGAAGTGCCCTTTCTCACCAATTAATCTATCATGTATCACATCCGAAACGAGGTGACCAATTTTTCTCCAGTCTTTTGCTGGAAAAACAACTGACTGAGTAAGTAATTCTCTTTTTGTAAAAGTGTCAAATAAACGAAATGATAGCTCTAATGCACTACCAGATATTTCGCTTAAACTTACTGTGACTACAGTATCGCTTTTCCAAGATTTAGATTCAGCTTCCGCGCCACGTTTTACATTAAATAAGCCACAATTAGATAAATTTGTTCCTATTACCTTTGCAATATTTTCGCTTAATTCGCTTTCCAACGCTGTTTTACATGTACATTTAGATACAACAAGACCAATGTTACCAACACTGCTTTTTTTTATATCAACATATAAAGCAGCTTTTGTAAAATAAGGAATAAATAACGAAATAAATAACACCAGATGAACGAATAGCTTCATTCATTTCATACCTGTTCTATCTGAACCTCAATTATAGGTCTTTTTAGTAAATATTCCTTTAAGATACTCAATATTGAACTTTCAATCTTATTTTTAATTTTTTTTGTTGGCTGCAAACTAAACAACGACTCAACTTTCTTGACAATTTTCTGTATGGTAGCTGCATCTTCTAGCACTTCAAAAACACCAGGTACAAATACTTTTGGTTTAGCAAGCAATTTATTTTTCTTGTTTACAACTGCTGTTACCACAATAACTCCGGCATCTCTCATTCTTTTACGCATTTTTATAACACTGCTCTCCGGATGACGTAGCAACATACCATCAATACCAAAGTAGTCAACATCAATTGAATCAACCTTTTCTCCGTTCTCCAAATTAACAATATCACCTGGTGCAATCATTATTGCTTTTGCCACACCGCACTCTTTAGCAAATTTTACATGTGCATGCGTGTGAATATATTCGCCGTGAACTGGAATAGACATCTTCGGTTTTATTAAAGAATACATTTCCTTTAGCTCTTCTCTTGTTGGATGCCCAGAAGCATGAACATGCTCTGTTTTTTCAGTAATAACTTCTACCCCCATCTCAATAAAGGCATTGAGCATATTGTGCGCACGAGTTTCATTTCCAGGAATGATTTTTGACGAAAAGATCATGGTATCACCTTGCTGCATTTTAAATGCTTGATGACTCTTAGCAGCAAGTCTTGCGGTAGCTGCCAGTGGCTCACCTTGACAACCTGTGCAAAGTAGCACCAGTTCTTCCCTTGGAAAATTTACTGCTTCCTTTGCTTCAAGAAACTGAGGAGAATCAGTTAAATAACCACTATCTTGCACAACTTTCACTATTCTCCATAAAGATCTACCAAGTAAAACTACTTTTCTATTTAGTGCTTTTGCAGCTTGGCTTATCGTTTCAATTCGTGCCACATTTGAAGCAAATAGCGAAACAGCAACTAATTTTTTAGACCGCTTTATTATGTTATAAATATTATTATAAATTTCACCTTCTGACTCAGGGTGATGCTTGCTTAATATATTGGTTGAATCGCAAATTGCTGCAAGCAGGTCACCTTTATCGCCAATTTCTTTTAGACGCTCCATATTAGAAGTTAATCCAACAACAGGTTTTGGATCAAATTTCCAGTCTCCGGTATGGAGTGCACTACCCATTTCAGTGCTAATTAATATTGAATTTGCCTCAGGAATTGAATGAGTTACATTTATAAACTCGACGGTAAAAGGACCCAAATTTATGCTGCCATTTATGTCTACCTCTTTCACAGGCACTATACCTTCCAATCGAAATTCTTTTAGTTTCTCTTTAAGAAAATTAACCGTAAACTTTGTTGTATATATGGAGCACTGCAACTCTTCCCACAAGTGGGGCACTGCACCGCAGTGGTCCTCATGTGCATGTGTAATTATTATTCCAAGTAAATCTTTTTTTCTTTGAGCAATAAAATCTATATCAGCAATAAGCAGCTCAACACCTGGCATAGTTTCATCTGCAAAACCAACACCAAGGTCGATCATAATCCACTTACCTTGGTAATGATATAGGCTAACATTCATCCCGATTCTTCCTACTCCCCCAAGCGGAAGAAATAAAAACTCATTTTTGTTTATATTCATTAAATTTAAATTATTAAAACCTGAGAATAGCAAAACTTCGACCTTAAATAAAGAAATTTATTGCTTTTACATAGTTTTAAGGAACTAAGAAGTTTCTGTTGGCTAATAATAACACTATTGTTAAGTTTTCCATTAATAAGGTCAAAGAATTGCAGGATTAAATGAAAACCCGTAAACAGTTACCCCTTTATGTCATTTAGCAGATTTCTTATTTTTTTTTTACTTTACTAAAAAACCCTTCAGGTTGCTGTTGTACACTTGCATTTTCCTCTTCTTCAAGCGCTTTTAATAGTTCAATTTGCTTTTTAGTTAAATTTTTTGGATTTAAAGTCTCAACTATTACCTGTACGTATAAATCACCACGAGCATGTGAGTTCATATATGGCATACCCTTTTCCCTACAACGTAGTTTGGTACCAGTTTGAGTGCCTTCAGGGACCTTTACTTTTATTTTAGCTCCATCAATTGATTGAATATCGATTTCACCACCAAGCACTGCTAGTGTCATTCTTATAGGCACTTTACAGTGTAAATCTGCTTTATTTCTAGCAAAGATTTTATGAAAAATTATTTTCACGTATACGTATAAATCTCCACTTTTTCCACCTTTTGTTCCAGCTTCTCCTTTACCACTTATCCTTACCTTAGCTCCTTCTTCTATGCCTTTTGGAATTGAAACGGATATATTTACTTCATCTCTTCTACGTCCACTTCCACCACATTTCTTACATTTGTTTTGTATTATTTCTCCTTCCCCATAGCATGTAGTACATGTTCTTTCGATGGTAAAAAAGCCTTGTTGAGTTCTAATCCTACCGCTTCCCTGGCATGTGTGGCACTGAACTGGTTTAATTGCTCCTTCGCCACCTGTGCCTTGGCATGTATCACATTTTACATTTGTCACATAATGTATAGGCGCTTGTATTCCTTTAAATGCATCTTCTAAGGTAATTTCAAGATCATAACGTAGGTCTGCTCCAGATACTCCTGTTGTACTTCTTTTTGCTCTCGATCTACTTGCACCACCACCGAATCCTCCACCAAAGAAGTCATTGAATATGTCGCTAAAATCTCCTGCAGAGCTAAAGCCTTGAAATCCACCAGAAGCACCTTCGTGGCCATAACGGTCATAGCCTGCCCTTTTCTCAGAGTCAGATAGAACTTCATATGCAGCTGTTACTTCTTTAAATTTTTCCTCTGCTTCTTGATTGCCAGGATTTCTATCAGGATGATATTTTAACGCTAATTTTTTATACGCTTTTTTTATCTCATCAATACTGGCATTTCTGCCTACTTCCAGTAGCTCATAGTAGTCTTTTTTGCTCATATATAATAGTTTAGTGCTTAACCTTTAAAGATAGGTATTGCATATATTAATTTCAAGTGTGACTTCTGCTTCCTATAAAATGTGGTGCACCCTGAGCGACTTGAACGCCCGACCTTTTGATCCGTAGTCAAATGCTCTAATCCAACTGAGCTAAGGGTGCTTTCATAAAGTTAACTTTAGCAGATTTTGTGGCTTGATTCAATTAATTTGGCTAAAAATAAAACTATTTATTTCTATCATACGTGAACCCCTCACAATTCTCAAACTGCCGTTTCGCATTAGAATTATCAAATTCACTACAAGGAGGAGCAGTTGGAGTAGTATTAGGATCTTGAGAAAAGTAAGGAGGTGGTGCATCATAACGAGAAGAATCTCCATAACCATGCCCTTGTCTAAGACAGCTATCTACCGCTCCTTTAGCTTTCTCGATATTTTCTGATTCTTCCTCATGCTTCATATGAAAAGCTAAACCACCAGCAAAACACACAAGAGAATTAATACCAAGAATGACTAAACCCCACACTGGTAAGACTGGGTAAACAGCACAAGCTACCAAAGCTGCCAAAGAAACAGCGCCAACCGCAAATTCTATATTTCTGAACGTTTTAAGTTTATTATCAAGATAATCTATTTTTTCTTCTTTTCTAGCCGCTTTTTTGCTGCTGTTGTACCAAAAGCACATACCAGCATGGAAAGCAACACACACAACTGCAGCTACCATACCTAAAGCTAATAACTTTCTATTGTCTTCTGAGTCTTTTTTCTTATCTTCTCTGCTTTGATGGCTACCACTACTGAAACCAGGGTTATTTATAACTGTAGTATGACCACCAAACAGGCTGCGAAGTAGTAAATAATCCCAAAAATCTAAACCTCTATCATTGTATACATGTATATGTGTAGTCTGAGGGCCTGTAGGTTGTGCGTTATTCCCTGCGTTATATTGATCATTTCTGCTTCCTGTATCGTGCCTATTGCTTGAATTTGGATGTGTAAATTTTTCATACGCATTTTTAAAATTCTCCTCACTCCAATTTGTGGTATTTTGCGTATTACAAAATTGTAAAAACTCTTTAACATCACTGTTACTACCAGATTTCTTTATATAGGCTAACGCATACCTTTTTAAAACACTATCACTTGCTACCATAAATACCCTCTTAAGTTAAGATTAAATTAATAAATACTTACTTATTATAACAAGATAACATCTACTTGTCAACTTGAGCCTGATTCAAGTATCCGTTCAGAGTGTGGCAGAAGAACTTATTCAAATAAAGTAGGTGGTAAAATATAAACATTTTATAAAGTGAAAAATGGACTTTTCAGACCACTGCCGAGCTAAAAAAGCCCTGAAAACCGTGATACTTAGGCCACTTCTTGCTTAAGCTGTACAATTTCAGCTTGAGAAAGGCCAGTGGATTCAGCTATTAAATTAACAGATACACCAGCTTTAAGTAAATTTTTTGCAACTTCGATTTTTCCTTTCTCTATACCTTCCTCAAGTCTGTATTCAAGAATGGCTTCTTCCTTACGTAGATCCATTATTCTTTCTTCATATGCTACTAAATCTTTTTCATTCCAGCTAAACCTGTCTAATTCATCGTAGGCTAACTTTATTATTGGTGCTTTTTCTGCTATTTTCCTTAAGTCTTCTTCCGTAGTTTCATCTGCATATTGTTGTCTAAGTGAAGAAGGTCGCCCCTCCTCACTCGACTTCAAAACCGTACGTGAGACTTTGCGCCTCATACGGCTTCTCTCCAATTTGGTGCTTTTCATGCACACCTCCTGTGTAATTCATCGTGACAATGTCCATGTAACAAAGATAAGTTTTTGATCATATTGTTTCGTCTATTCCGGTCTTTGTGATGTATTTCTATTGTATCATCACTTTTAAACCATAGTCTACAATTATCACATTTACTTTGTTGTAACTTCAATAGTTTTATTACTCTTAATGGCTTATCTGGTATTTTTCTCAGACGTTTACCCCAATATACCCAATCACCATCATATGGAGATCTGGTTTTTTGCACTTTGATATGTCGTTTAATAACATGATCGCTGTATATAATAAGATGTATCTTGTTACTTGTCATAAAACGCCAGTTATCGTTATTATACTTTTTAAAGTATTTTCTTTTTATCCAGCATTTCCCTTTATTTGGGTGCCTAAAGACTGCCCACTTCCAGAGCTTTCTATGTATAGTATTATCCAATGAGCTAAAGATTTTACATGAAACTACCGAAGAGTAATATTGACTCCATCCTCTGTTTATTGGATTGAGATTCCTTATTATTACTTCCTGTGGCGCCCCACGCATTTCTCTAAGTTTATGTTTAATAGCAAATGTATGCTGCTTTATAGAATTACGACTTGGTTTTATTAATAATGTGTAACCTTTTTTACTTTCTTTTATTGAATATTGTCTTAGAGGTTGTCCGGAAACAAGTAAAAGGCTATAATATCTGAAATTTTAGTACGGGGTAAAGATGAGAAAAAAGTATCCAACAGATTTAAGTAAAAGGGAATGGGCAAGAATAGAAAAACACTTCAGAGTATCATACAAGAAAGGAGGAAGGCCGCCAAAGTATAGCAAAAGAGAAATATTAGAAGCAATTTTCTATGTATTGCGTACAGGGTGTCAATGGCGGTATTTACCAAATGATTTTCCGCTATGGAAGACTGTGTATGAGCAGTTCAGGCAATGGAAGAAGCAGGGAATTTTTGAGAAAATGAATTATGAAATATAGTAGAAGAAAAATAGGAAGGAATGAGCAGCCGAGTGCCTGTATAGTAGATAGTCAATCTGTAAAGACTACAGAAAAGGGGGGATCAAAGGCTATGATGGAAGTAAAAAAGTAAAGGGTAGAAAAAGGCATATAATTACAGACACTCAGGGTTTTATACTAGGTTGTTACGTAGGCGCTGCTAACGAAAATGATAGAGATGGTATTAAAATAGCATTAAACAATATGAGAACAAAATATACTAAAGTTAAAAAAATGTGGGCTGACATGGGATACCAAGGAAGAAATTTAAAGAATCACATAAAGGAAGAATATGACATAGATATTGAAATTGTTAAAAGGCCTCCATGTAGATTTTGGGTGCACAAAGATACGCCACCTGAGCTACTACCAACAAGAGAACAAGGGTTTAAAGTACAGCCAAGAAGATGGGTTGTAGAAAGGACTTTTGCTTGGGTTAATAGGAATAGAAGGCTATCGAAGGAGTATGATTTACTCACAACATCCACTGAGAATTTCATATACCTAGCTATGAGTAGGGTTATGTTAAAGAGGGAATATGCTTGAATTTACTTGTTTCCGGACAACCTCTGAATCTACATTCAGGAACTTTTGGTAAAGTAACATTAAGTAGTGGAAGATTTATTGTTGAAATTAGAGGGCTCTCAGCAAAGCTTGAGAGAAGCATAGCAGAATTATACTCTCCTGCATGCAGAGCACAATTTTGCGATGATAAATGTAAAGCCGATACTAAAAAATTTAGTAAAATAAGTACAATCACTAAAGTAATAGATGAAAGAAGATTTGAAGACACAAATTTAACTGAGAGTGATGAATATTATAAGCACGGAGTAGTGAAATTCTTTGGCTCAACAGCATTTGAAGGTGTAGTAAAAGAATATAAAAATAAAGTAGTTACATTGTTTACTGTGCCTCCATACCAAATTTTTGCTGGAGATAAATATTCAATACTTGCAGGTTGCGATAAAACATTTCCAACTTGCAGAAGCAAGTTTAACAATACTGTGAATTTTCGTGGTGAACCCTATATACCAGGTTTTTATATTGTTTAGCAGCACAATTTTCAATATCATGAATACATGGAAAGGTGGCTGAGTGGTCTAAAGCACACGCTTGGAAAGCGTGCACATATGAAAATATGTCGGGGGTTCAAATCCCCCCTTTTCCGTAGGTTACTTCTAGAATAGTATAAAACCCTCGGTCGCGCACACAACTGTACGAACATTGTAATATGGTACAATGTTACAACTATGCGGTGGTAATTTACGATAAATTCATGTAGCCATTTCAAATTTAGCCATACCAATGTCAGTAAATTGATTAAGCAAATAACACTTGAGTAGCAGTTCCTTCCCACGATTAATTTCAGATTTGTTCCGAAAATTAAACCCGAATGTTTGTTTCAGTCGCGAGAAAAAACTTTCTACATAAGATCTTTTTCCGTAGTTTGTTTGCCTTTTCCACCTCTTCATTCCATCTTCGCTGTATGACTTTATTAGTCTAATTGCAGCATTTCTCTCTGCCATACTTTGGATGCTCTGCTGCATTGTTTTTTTGGAGGAATTTTTGTCTTTATGCCGCATTCATCACACAATTTATAGAGTTTATGTCTGTCATATGCTCTGTCTGCATATAGTGCTTTTATGGCATGCTGAAAATTAACTCCTTTAAGCAAATCGCAAGCTCCATAGTGATCAGACCGTTACTGTATTTTGCAGCTATGGCTTTTTTGCTGTTTATATTCAA
Organism: Wolbachia endosymbiont (group A) of Nomada flava; assembly: GCF_964027055.1. NCBI lineage: Bacteria > Pseudomonadati > Pseudomonadota > Alphaproteobacteria > Rickettsiales > Anaplasmataceae > Wolbachia > Wolbachia endosymbiont (group A) of Nomada flava. The sequence continues at coordinate 1,124,096 of NZ_OZ034725.1, forward strand.
CATTACATGCAATTTTCTTGTCTGTTCATAGCCACGATATTTTCTGTCAGCGCTATTTTCCTTGCTGTGTGTTGTTATAAATGCTGATGCTTGTGCTATCTATGGCAATTTCGATATCTTCCATATTATTTTTATCAATTCTGCAATCATTGATCTTAATATTAAGTTTTTTTTGAAGCTTGCGAATAGCTGATAACTGCCAAATCTCTTCCTATTTGTTGCAAATATCCTTTTATAAACCCGACTGTTTGTCTTAAGCCAATTCTAAAAAGATTAACGATTATATGGACTAAAATCACAACTTTATCACTATAAATATAGTTGCCGCCCTGCATTTTTGGACTATTTTCATACCAATTTTCGATAGCTTTATCGATGTAACGAAAAATATTTCCTCTTTTTTCTAGAAATTTGTTATATTCATGGCAGTTACTAACTCTCATTTTTTGTGGCATATTTTTTCTTCAACAGTTAAATAGCTATTTATAATGAATTTTGTCAGTAGCCACAAGATTTTTTCAGTTGCTATGCAACAAAGCCATCCCAGTGTCAAGCACTGGGATGACAGGAAAAGAGGCTATTTGGATGACATCTTTCTTCTTGGTATAAATTACTTTTATATCTCAATGTTCATACAGCTATGCACGTTGCTGCATAGTGGATGAGGTGTATTACCTCTAAGAGTATAGTTTTTTACATAATAATGTGATATTCTGTTCATAAATCAATGTTTCAACGTACAACAAGAACATTTTCATTGTGATTAAGATTTCTAGTATGTATATTAATAAATCTTGTTCTCAACTAAGTAATGAAAGTAATAATTATTATAATAATGTTATTGTGTAGCAACTATACAATGGCAAGCGAGCGAATAAGTCTAGTGGATAAAAAACTATCTCAAGGGTATGTAGCTCCAGTGCTTACAGAAAATAGCGTTATTTTACCAGACAAGCACGGCGCTTTATATTCCTTTGATATTGATAACTCAAAGGCTATGAATTGGAAATTACACCTCTCACATAGGAAAAAAATCGGTAACATGAGCCTATTGCGTCACGGAGGAAATGTTTTCTTTATAGTGGATAACGTTCTACACACAATAGATGCAAAAACCGGCGAGATTCAGTGGGAAAAAGAATTGAGAGCTCCAGTAAGAGGGAAAGCAGGAGTAATAAACAATAAATTGGCAGTATTGACTATTGATAATTATCTGTACGTGTTTGATATAAAAGATGGCAGCTCCGTTTGGACTTATCAAAACGGTATCAATGAGGTTCGAGGTTTATATTCCATATCGCCAGCAATTTCTAACGATAAAATAATAGCGCCATTTTCAAATGGTGAGTTAATAGCTTTTAATGAAGACGGTAAAAAATTGTGGAGCCAAAAATTGGCTACAAACCTTTTGGATACACAGCTCACAGATGTAACTACTACACCGAGAGTGCTTGGCGATACTTTAATAGCTACAAATAATTCTTATATTTATGGCATTGAGGTGAAATCAGGAAATATTTTATGGTCAAAGTCACTGCAAGTAAAAAGTGTATCAGACATTGAGTCATATTATAGTCCTCTTATTCCTGCAGAGAAACAAAAAGAAGGCGGAAGAATTTTTATAGTAACTGAAGATAATAAAATAATCGGCCTGGATATAAAAAATGGAGAAACAGTCTGGGCATCTGATTTAATAGAAAATACGCAATTGTTTGCTCCAATTGTGCATGCCCATACACTGTGGGTGACAAGCAATAAAGGTTCAATGCTTGCTTTTCCTGGATCTGAAAGTGCAGGAAAGGTAGTCAAAGTACCTGGTAATGTGTTTCACACTCCAGTGTTTACTCACGATAAAATATATGTAACAACTGAGGGAAATGGTGTTTATTCTTTAGAAAATAGGTTTGTTCTTTATGATTGATTATGATCTGATTGTTATAGGTGGTGGTCCAGGCGGTTATAAGTGTGCTATCGCTGCTGCAAAACTTGGATTGAAAGTTGCCTGCATAGATAAAAATAGCATTTTTGGTGGTACATGCTTGCGAGTTGGGTGCATACCTTCCAAAGCACTACTTCATTCTTCCTATCAGTATGCTCACACGAAAAATGATCTGTCGAAGCTTGGCATAAAAATTAAGGATGCAAGTTTCGATTTAAAAGAAATGCTAGGTTATAAGGACGCCAGAGTTCAGGAACTCGGAAAAGGTATAGAATATCTGTTTAACCTTCACAAAATCACTAAAATCAATGGGCTTGCTTCTTTTGACCAAGGTAATCTTGAAGTTTCAGTTGAAGGTAAGGTGCTGAAGACAAAAAATATAGTAATTGCAACCGGTTCTGACGTTATTTCTTTGCCAGGAATTAATATCGATGAGAAAGACATTATTTCTTCCACCGGTGCACTATCTTTAACTGAAGTACCAAAAAAACTTGTCGTAATCGGAGCCGGGGCAATAGGGCTTGAAATGTCTTCTGTATGGAGGAGGCTAGGGTCTGAAGTCACTGTAGTAGAATTTTTTGACAGAATCGCTGCAGCAATGGATGGAGAATTAAGTAAGTCTCTACTTTCTAGTCTACAAAAACAAGGAATAAAATTTTTACTTAGCACTAAAGTTGAGGAGATAAAACAAAGTAGTAACTCTTTGAGTGTGAAAGTTTGTTCTGTAAAAGATAATCAAACAAACACTATAGAGGCGGATAAGGTATTGGTGGCAGCAGGACGCAAACCATGTACTGATGGTCTTGAAAAAATAGAAAAAGATAATCGCGGTTTCGTTCAAGTTAACAACAGATATGAAACTAATGTGAAAGGAATATTTGCTATTGGTGATGTGATCGGTGGAGCAATGCTTGCTCATAAAGCAGAGGAAGAAGGGGTAGCAGTTGCAGAGATAATCGCTGGGCAAGTACCTCACGTTGATTATGGAATCATACCATCTGTCATTTACACTCACCCTGCGGTTTCTTCGATTGGTAAAACCGAAGAAGAACTCAAAAATGCTGGCCGTGAATACAAAGTGGGTAAGTGTCAATTTGCTGCAAACGGCAGAGCAAAAATAACTGATGATGCTGAAGGATTCGTGAAAGTGCTAACTTGTAACAGAGCAGATACAATACTAGGTGTGCATATCATAGGGGCATACGCTGATACGCTAATCAACGAAGCAGCAGTTGCAATGGCATACGGCGCAGCAGCAGAGGATATATACAGAATTTGTCACTCTCATCCTGATATAAACGAAGCTTTCCGTGATGCGTGCATCGATGCTTTCTTTAAAAAATAATTGTGGACCTCGGTTCAATCATTGAAAAATGGTATGAGTGGCTGAGGTGCAACAGATCTTATTCACCAAACACTTTGGAATCATACATGAGGGACTTGAAGGACCTCATAAATTTCCTAAGCACTCACATTGGTGAAGAAGTAAATGTCGGCACTTTGGAAAAATTGAGCGTACCTGAGTTAAGAAGTTGGCTTACCTCTCGTTACGCAAGAGGTGTAAACGCAAGATCCAACACTCGAGCACTCTCAGTAATCAGAAATTTCTTCAAGTACATAAAAAACAACCACAATATAGACAATGAAGCTGTATTTTCCTTATCAAGGCCAATTCAGAGAAGAACTTTGCCCAAAGCACTTTCAATATCTAATATAAAAGCTTTATTAAAAGAAATGAAACTATCCGACCTGGGTGAACCTTGGGTGGTAAAAAGAGAAATTGCAATTATCGTCCTGCTATATGGTACAGGCTTAAGAATCAGTGAAGCGTTGAACCTTAGGGTTAGTGATATTAACAATGAAAGTTTAATAGTAACAGGTAAGGGAGATAAACAAAGGCAGGTATTCATTCTTCCGGTAGTAAAAAAATGTATACAAGAATATGTAAAAGCCTGTCCTTACCTTGATGAAGCACAACATCTTTTTTTGGGAGTAAGAGGAAAAAAATTGGGGAGAACTTATGTCGCTAATCGTTTGCAGAAAATAAGGAGAATATTAAATCTGCCAGAAATCTTATCTCCACATGCATTTCGTCATAGTTTTGCTACTCATTTGCTTCAGGAAGATATTGATATAAGATCAATACAACAACTGCTTGGTCATTCGAGTCTTGAGACCACTCAAGTTTACACTCACCTCAATTATCAAGATGTTTTTAATATGTATAAGAATTTCCAACAAAGTTTGGAGAAGAAGCCAAAACCCTTGTAACTCGAGGATTATCTGTGGCACTACCAGGTCCTATGTCTTTTTCATCTCCTTTGTATAAAAAATATCCTACTAAAAGAAGAACAAGTGCAACTGCTGCAAGACAAGCACCTATTACTGGATAATCGTATAAAACTGCTAAACATGCACCAACAGCAAATGCTCCAGACAACACAAAAGCAGCAGAAGCGTAGTTGCTTAGTTTTCTACCAGGAGAAATTGCTTGCGAGGATTTTTCGTTTTTATTACTCAGACTTTTAGTACGGAGCAGTCTATTTTCTGATGAAAGCCTATCTCTTTCTTCAGTCAGTCGAGCTACTTGATTAGTAAGAGCGCTAATCCTTGCTTGCTGACTTAATTTCTCTTGCTTTGCACTATCCAGCTCTTGCTCTGTTTCTGCAAGTTGAGCTTTTATTTTTTCAAGCTCAATTACAACTTCTTGAAAAGCTCGCTCAAAACCTGCTGGTATATTATTCGTATTTGCCACAGGTTGTTCCACACTTGCAGGAAATTTTTCATTTAGATAATTTTTAATGGACTCAGTTGGCTCACTAGCATTTCTCAATGCAGCAGTAACAATTGCACGATTTATGAAGCAATTATCCTTTACCAATTCTTTTACATCATCTAGATCTTTTCTATTAATAGTACCGGTTAATCGCTCTTTAATGGCTTGTTCAATTATTTGCTTCACCCATGGATTTTTCTCTATATCTTGTATTGGCTTTATTTGACTAAAATCTAGGTCTTTATGTTTTAAAAGTTTAGTCAATACTTCTTCGTTATCTTGTGTTATTCCTCGTAAACACGATTCGATAATTAAGCTAAGCGGTGTTTCTATTTCTTCATTGTAGGTTCTTTTCCAGCAATTAGGGTTAAGCTCTTGATTTAATAGTCTTTTCGCTTGGTAAATATTTCCGCTAGAAAGAGCATCTAATAATTCTTTTCCTTCCTGTGCTTTTTTAAACTCCAATTTTATTACATCTCCGGAACCTCTTTCAATACAATTTTCAGGGCTTTTATATTTATAATTTCTGACATTAGTGCTTGCATTTGGGTGCGTGAGCAATATTTTTACCATATCTCTAGCTCCAACTTGGCAAGCAATATGTAGGGCTGTATTTTTTTGTATTAAGGGTGTCCTTACCTCCTCCTTTACACCGTCATAGCTTTCTGTCAAAACCTTGAAACCAATATTTTCTTCATGATATCCTACAAAATGATCAGTAGTAAACCATATAGGTTCATTATCATCTTTCGTTACTATTTCATTACTATCAATGTACTTGAATTTACTAGCGTTTATTGATCCCCGTCCATTTCTTAGTGTAAAGCGCTTGGAACCCGAAAAACCATCACGTACTATTTCTTTTCCAAGGTATTGAAAAACTACATGACCTTGGCTGTCTTTCTTTTACCTTTCCTCATAAACATATTCCCTACTTCGAGCGTTAATATCGATACTGCTATTTTGTATAAGCAATTTAGCCATTTTTTCTAACATGGGTTGTCTACCATAAGTGACATCACAAGCTCTAGCAATAGACATCAAAGGTGTCATGCCTTCTTCATCAAACGCATTAACATCCGCATCTCCTTCCAAAGCTTGTTTAAAAGCTTCTAGGTTTTCATCATCAATAGCTTTAAATAACTTTTGTGTCGGTGCATCTAGAGTTCTCTGATATCTGTAACCATTAGTATTTGTCCTATTCTCTCCATAAAGCATATTAAACCCATCTAATAATTTACTAACATAATTATGTAAAAGAAAAGGAAAATTGCAAGCAATTTATCTAAAATCCTAGAATTAACTACGACTCCAAAAACTTTTCTGCATCAAGCGCAGCCATGCATCCTGTTCCTGCTGCAACTACTGCCTGACGATATACCTTATCTTGAACATCACCTGCAGCAAATACTCCTGCTTTACTAGTTAAAGTTGTTCCAGGTTTTGTAATGATGTAACCCTGTTCATCCATTTCAACAAAGCCTTTAAAAATACCCGTATTTGGTGCGTGTCCGATTGCAATAAACACTCCATCCACTTTTAATTCTTGAGCTTCCGTTGATTTAACTATAATACCAGTAACCTTTTTCGGATTTTCTTCTCCAAGAATCTGCTCTACGGTATGGTTCCACATTACTTTTATTTTATCATTTTTAAAGAGCCTATCTTGCATTACTTTTTCCGCTCTCAATTTATCACGCCTGTGTATTAATATCACTTCTTTGGCAAATCGAGTTAAAAATATCGCCTCTTCAACAGCAGTGTTTCCACCACCAACCACAGCTACAACTTTATTCCTAAAAAATGCACCATCACAAGTTGCACAAGCTGAAACTCCGTAACCTTGAAATTCCTTTTCACTCTCCAAACCAAGCCATTTTGCTTGCGCACCGGATGCAATTATAATTGCATCTGAATAGTAGTCATTAGTATTACCAGAAGATCTAAATCTATACTCATTAAAATCCTCAAGTTGTTCAACGCTTTTTATCTCATCATCTATTATTTTTGCTCCAACCTTTTCTGCATGCAACCTCATTTGCTCCATTAGTTCTGGACCCTGTATTGAAACAAAACCAGGATAGTTTTCAACATCTGTAGTAATTGTAAGCTGACCACCAGGCTGCATTCCCGTTATTACAATCGGCTCTAAGTTTGCACGTGCTGCATATATAGCGGCAGCATAACCCGCTGCCCCAGATCCAATAATAAGAACTTTTGTACTAAATTTATAATTCTTCACTGTATGAGTTTAGATAATCAGCTACTCCTTCATCGCTTGCCTGCATTGCTGGCTTACCTTTCTTCCACCCTGCTGGACATACTTCACCATGCTCCTCATTATGTTTAATTGCATCAACGATTCTAACGAATTCATCGATATTACGCCCTAAAGGCAAATCATTTATCGATTGATGACGTACAATAAATTTATCATCAATAACGAAAGTTGCTCTCAGCGCAATTGAGTCATCATATAAGACCCCATAGTCTCTTGATATAGACTTTTTGATATCAGACACTAAAGTGTAGCTAATCTCTCCAATACCACCATCATTAACTGGAGTGTTTCGCCATTTATAATGTGAAAATTTTGAATCTACACTTATTCCTATCACTTCAACACCACGCTTTGCAAACTCATTTATTCTATTATTGAGCGATATCAATTCAGTTGGGCAAACAAAAGTAAAATCAAGTGGATAGAAAAAAAGGACAGCATACTTATTTTTTATGTGCTTACTCAGACAGAAATCATCAACAATTTCTCCGTCAGAGAGAACAGATGAAGCAGTAAAATCGATAGCAGATTTTGTTACAAGATTCATAATTAACCTATTCTTTTAAAATAACTTCAATTTTACATCTTGATAAACTTATATGCAAGTTTTCTTTGGTTTTAGTCCTATAAAAACTTCCTAAAATAGCTCTTCTTTTTTACTGATAAGATACAATCCAGGAAAAAGAATGGTGTCATGAAAGTAGCCCCTATGATGTCATCCCAGTGCTTGACACTGGGATCCAGTTTTCCATAAATGGTGCATTTTAACATAACTTTTATACTTGATAAAATTCCTGGATTCCAGCGTCACGCGCTGGAATGACACCTTCCATATAAATATTAAAAAATTTACCAAACAAAAAAAAGGCAAAAGAAGCCCTAGTCATTGTCTATTTTCAGTATTGGCGTTTTTTAAGTCTTAAACGCTGCAATTTAGCTGCTTTTAAATGCAACTCACCTTAGTTTAAATGTTTAAGAAATTTACTAAGCAGAAAAAAAGGCAAAAGAAACCCCGTGTTAGCTAGTTGTCACTCTCTAATCCTGCAAATCGGCGTACTATACTGTCTTAAACGACTTATAAGCGCGTTTCAGCTTATATAGGTAAAAACCCAGAAATGTTGTGAAGACATAAGGTGCACATAGTGCAAAAAATTAAAAATAAGACGCCAAATACAAGTTTTCTTGTCGTTTTAATCTGCACAGATTGCGAAGTTAAATGAAATAGCTTCAGTTTCATGATAAGGGGGCTGGCGGAGTTTGTCAAGTAAGTTTTTCGTTTCTGTGGACTACTTAAATAACGGCTACAATGTTTGTACAGCTATGTACATAGCGCTGAAACCCAAAAAAAGAACCAAGTAGCCCTGGCTACTTGGATGACAAAAGGTAATACAAGAAATCTATTGGCTCTCGTATACCTTAGTGAAACTTAACAAGTTTATCTATAGTTTTAGTGATGATTCTTGGAGTATCCGGAGAAACTGCTGAGCTCAGCCTATTTAGTCGCTCTATAGCAAACTCGCTGTTCTCATTTGTTATGAAATCACATAAAATATTTTCTATATCCTTAGTAACACTTTCATGCTTCCTCAGAGGATGATTATGTGGATAACTACTGATGGTTTTGATACTGGAATACTCAACAAAAGCTTGATCCTTAAAAGCAAGTTGTCTCAATTTCTCTTTGAATTTTCCTTCTTCCTCTTTTGCTAAAAGGCGAGACTTTATCAGTGATTTTATAATCAAATTTATAGCTTGATGTATTTCAGAATGCACTATAACTTTAATGGTATTTTCTTCTACTATACAATCATAAATATTTTTTTCGCTCTGTAACGACTCTATTAATTTCTTGCTACTTTGTGAATTCAATTCCAAATTCTCCTCACTCATAGGAGTTATTATGAAGGTGTTCTTACTCACTCTGATGTTAAATTGTGGAAAGCCTTCAGAAAAGGAAAATGCTACATCCTTAAATTCAAGTGCGTGATTGTATGCAGCAAAAAGGGTGTGTGCTATAACACTGCTGGGCACCTTCATTCCATGTTTACTCAGGTGGTTCAATACATTTTCAACCTCATGATATGTAAAGTCTGTATCTTTTAGCAATTCAACAACTTCTATATTGTTGTGCTGTTTATACTCTATTCTCACTTCTTCTGTAAAAAGTGTTTTAGCTGCTATATGTTTATCAAGCACTGTGAAAATCTTGATGAAATTCTCTAAATCTTGTTTGTTAACTAATTCGATACTAATTAAGTTTCTGCTAATAATTGAAATATTTTTTGTCATTTTTTCCCACTAAAAAAACTCACTGAATGAATTGTATTTTTAATTCATTAAGAATTGTTTAAAGTGAGCATACTAGTTTTCATTTACGTATTACACGACAAAACAAGATAAAAAGTTACATAAAATCATCATGTGGTATAACACACTCTCCACATTCATCATTGCTGTTTGTGTAGGTTGTGACATCAGTGTGATTGTCATTATTATTTAGCATATCATCCAACTTTCCTTCTTTTTCAAGATCCATCAATTTGTCACACCCCCCCATGTGCTTATCGTTGATAAAAATCTGTGGAACTGTTCTAACGTTATACTTTGATTTTATGTCGTTAAATAGATCTGAGTTTTTGAGCACATCAATTTCTTCATACTTCACACCTTTTTTATCTAGTAAATCCTTTGCCCTTATGCAGTATGGACAGCCCTTCTTTACATATATCACAACATTTTTCACAATTTATCTCCGTAGCTTGCTAAAATATAGTTATTATATATAAGAAACATGTAAAAACATCAAATTGTATGAAAATTATTTATAATTGTGAGCAAGGGATAGAAAATAATATAGCACTAACCTTCGGAAATTTCGATGGCATTCATTTAGGACACGAGTTTGCAATTTCTACTCTAAAGAAGGTAGCACAAGAAAGAGGATTACCCTCTGCAGTTTTAACTTTTGAGCCTCACCCATCAACTGTTTTATTTGGTAGAAACAATTTTAGGTTAATAGACCAAGAACAAAAAAAGGAACTGATCAGCAGCTATGGTATAGATTACTTGTATATTATTAATTTTAATAGAGGTTTTTCTGAGGTTGGCTGCGATGACTTTATCAGTAAGATTTTAATAGATAAATATGGCGCTAAACACATAATTGTCGGAGAAAATTGCACTTTTGGTCATAAACGATTGGGTAATATATTAACTCTAGAGAAATATTCTGAAACATATGGATACTCTTTGACTAAATTAGAGCCATTAATAATTGACGGCAAAATTTGCTCTTCTTCTTCAATAAGGGAGTATGTACAAAGGGGCGAAATAGAAATTGCTAATAAATTGCTCGGCAGACCTTATCAAGTTTCTGGTGTTGTGACAAAAGGTGCATGTAGAGGTAGAGAAATGGGATTTCCAACCATAAATATTCCTATAGAAGATTACATGATAAAACCAAAATTTGGTACATATTACGCTAAAGTGATGTTTTCTTATAATAACCCAAATTGGTTATATGGAGTAGTCAATATTGGTATGAGACCTACATTTAAGGATCTGAAAAAGCCCATAATAGAAATGCACATATTCGATTTTGATGAAGACGTATATAATCATAAAGTTAATATACAACTTTTAAAATTCATAAGGTCAGAAAAAAAATTCCATAGTATTGAGGAGTTAACAAAACAGATAAATTATGATATACTTAAAATTTATAGGTTAAAGGCAAATTTATGAAAAAGTTATGCTTAATTGTTATATTAATTATAGTATTGATTGACCAAACGAGCAAATTGTACATAAACTCATTGATTGATGAGGGAGAATCAATTGAGATCGCTAGCTTTATAAAGCTAGTTGAAGTTTGGAATTCAGGCATTAGTTTTGGAATGTGTAGCGCTTTACAGCATGGCGGTTTCTTTTTTTCAGCATTTTCAATACTAATAATTGGTATACTTGCATACTTGATATACAAGTCTGATGATCAGTCAACTTACCTTGGGTTTTCTCTGATGATTGGTGGAGCAATCGGAAACGTAGTTGATAGGATTTATTGGGGAGCTGTATATGATTTCATATATTTTCATATTGATGATTGGTATTGGCCAGCTTTTAATTTAGCGGATTTATCTATAGTTTGTGGAATGTTTACATTGTTATATAAGTGGTATATATACGATATGCTTATTTCTAAACAAAATGGGGAATAAAGTAATTATGTTTATATTAGGTTAGGATAATGCTTCATAAGCTTTTTAGTTTTCTTATACTACCTGCACTTTTTTTTACTTACCCAATTTCTTTGAAGGCTTTGAGCATAGAGCACAACATAAAATATGCTAAACTCAGTAACGGACTAGATGTCTATGTTGTTCCTAATCATCGGATTCCATCTGTTTTACATGCAGTAATATATAAAGTTGGGGGAATGGATGATCCAATCGGCAAAGCAGGATTGGCTCACTACTTTGAACACTTAATGTTTAAAACTACAGGAAAGTTTAAAGACATAGAAGCCACTATGAGTAGCATTGGGGCTAAATTTAACGCGCTTACCACTAAAGAATATACCTGTTATTATGAGTTGGTCCCCAAAAAAGATTTACCACTGGCAATGGAAGTTGAAGCAGATAGAATGGGAAACTTTAATGTTACTCAAGACAAAATAGATAGAGAAAAAAACATTGTACTGGAAGAAAGAAAAATGAGATTTGATAACCAACCTCATAACTTGTTGTGGGAAGAAATGGATAGTGCATTTTATCGTACTGGCTATGGTAGATCTGTTATTGGCTGGGAGAGCGATATCAAAACTTACAATCAGGATGACATAACGAGGTTTCATGATAACTATTATCACCCCGGCAATGCAATATTACTGATTGTGGGTGATGTGGAACTTGATGAAGTAGTGAAATTAGCAGAAGAAAAGTATGGCGAAATTAAAGCTAAGCTTATAATTAGGCATTACCCTAATCAGGACCCAGTACATAACGCAGGTCTATCGGTGACCTTAGAAAGCACTGAAGTAAAAGAACCAGTTTTATATTTTCGTTATCGTGTACCCTTATTTGAGCATATAAACAAAGCTTCCGCTGCTCATTTAGCGGTTGACATTTTAGGTGGCGGCAAATCCAGCAAACTGTATAAAGATTTGGTTTTAGATAAAGATGTGGCAGTATCAGTGTTTGCTTATTATAATAGCCTAGCTTTTAGTGATGGCTACATTGATATTATGATAATTCCAAAAAGTGGCGCTAATTTAGATATTGTTGAAAGAGAGTTAGATAATACTATTAATGGCTTCGTATCTAAAGGGGTGACGAGCGAGGAATTACAAAGCTCAAAATATAGATACAAAGCAGCACAGTTTGATAATCTATCTGACTTAACTCATATAGCAATGTTTTATGTGCCGCACCTAGCACTTGGCATTCCACTTGATGAAATAGATATTTCATATAGCAAGATTAATGATGTCAATCTAGAGGATGTAAATAATAAAATCCGTGCTATTTTTTCTGCTAATAAGTTAATTGGTCGTTTATTACCAAAAGGAGATAATAATGAGAATAAGTAAAATTATATTTCTATTTTTTTTCTGTCTAGGCTTTAATTTACAAGCAAGTGGTAACCTAAATATAGAGGAGGTCACCACCCGTAAAGGATTTAAGTTTTTATTTGTAGAAAATCATGATTTGCCAAAAGTTTCACTCAATATATCGTTCAAAGATGCAGGTTACGTGTATGAGAATGCAGAAAAACAGGGACTTACCTGGTTTACTTCTCTTATAATTCAAGAAGGGGCAGGAAAAAATGATGCCAAAGATTTTGCGAAAAAGCTTGAAGATAAAGGGATTAGTTTAAATTTTATTGCTGATTTAGAAGCATTTAGGGTTTCATTAAATACTTTGTCTGACAATCTATAGGATGCAATTTCGTTACTGAGCGATACTATAATGCGTCCTAAGGTTGACCCTGAAGGGTTGCATAGGGTATTAGAGGTTGCTAAAGTGAATTTTAATCATCTTGAAAAAGATCCTGGCTTTGTTGCCAAAAGGGAATTGGAAACGTTGCTATTTAAAAAGCATCCTTACTCAAAAAGTGAATATGGAACTCTTGACACTGTAATGACCATTACTAGAGACGATGTTTTAACATACATAAAGCGTAATTTTGCTAAAGATAACATCGTTATCAGTGTTGTTGGTTGTGTAAAGAAAGAAGAAATTATTACGCTATTAGATAAATATTTATCTAAATTGCCATCAAAAAGATCGAAAGTTAGAAAAATACCTGTGAAAAATGATTTTGGTCCTGCAGAAAGTAAGAATATTTTTATGGATATACCACAGAGTGTGATACTTTTTGCTCAAAAAGGTATAACTTATGAAGATCCTAATTATTATAACGCTGGTGTCTTAATTGATGCACTTGGTGGCATGAGGCTGAATTCAATATTAATGACAGAACTGAGGCAAAACTTGGGTATTACTTATGGTGTTTATGCAAGTATTATTCCCAATAAACATGGAAATATTATATTTGGATTTATGAATACTGATAGTTCTACTGCTGGCAAAGCTATATCAGCGGTAAAAGATACATTGAGCAGAATAAAAAAGGAAGGAATTGACGAACAATTGTTCAAGGATGTAAAAATTGGCTTGGTAAATAATCTTGTCCTTCGCCTGTCCAATAACACAAATACAGCAATGCTGCTCGATGATATGCAGATAAATGATCGTGATGTTAACCGTATAAATAATTATGCGAATGTCATTAATGATGTTAAATTAGAGGAAGTAAACGAACTGGCAAGTTCTTTACTGGAACCTGAAAATTTATTTTTTGTTGAAGTTGGAAGAAACACTTAAGATCAATAATTAATACTTTCTGCTATTGATCTTACTGCTTCTACATAACACTTATGCTCCTCAGCTAGAATGCGTTCTGAGAGGCTTTGAACATCATCATTCGGTAGCACTGGCACAGCAACTTGAGCAATCATGGCTCCAGCATCAACCTCAGGAGTGACATAATGTACAGTACAACCTGTAATTTTTACACCTGCTTTTAGAGCTTGCTCTTGAGCGTTTAGGCCTTTAAAAGACGGAAGTAAAGAAGGATGAATATTTATCACCTTGTTATGCCATTTACTCAGAAAATCAGCTTTGAGAATTCTCATAAACCCTGCAAGGCAAATTAAATCAACCTTATGTTGAACAAGTATTTTGTGAATTTTATTAGCATCAAGTGGTTTATCTTTAACAACAAACGCTGGGATTCCTGCTTGCCCTGCTGCTTTCAGACCAGTAGCTTCACTATTATTTGTGATAACACATGCAACTTCTGCGGGAAAATTCTGATCTTGACATGCTTCTATCAAGGCCTGCATATTTGACCCCCTACCTGAAATTAGTATTCCGAGTTTTATCTTTTTCATTATAGCACAGTTAGTTTAGGATTTAGTTAATACTAACAAAACAGCTCAAAAGGAAAACTTATTTTATAGCAAAGAAGGTAAACTAAACTCTTTTATCAGTGGACCTCTAATTTTGGACCTCATTGGACAACACAAAAATAACGAATAGCCCCATGTACCCAGCTTAAACTAGCTTTAATGCTTAGATATTGTGCTATTTTTGTATAATATACTACTATAAGTATATATTTTTGTAATCGCGTTATTATTTATTTAACAAAGTATTAGTATAATTTATTACACTGAATTAAATGGAGAAAGTTCAATGAGTAAATTACCGAACAATGCAAAAATAGGTAAATCTCAGGTTACTCAGTGGGAGGTAATAAAAAATTGTGAATATGCTGATAATTGCTTGTCAAAAATAGTAACTTTGTACGTTATTAGAATAACTCAGCTATCAGATTTTTATACGAGTGACGAACCTGAAATTAACACTGTTTTAGCAAGAATAAGCGTGACAAGTGAAAATGTATTTTTAAACAAGGCTACTACTATTGAAGTTATGGAAGGTATTTTTCCGTATAAATTTAACAGCAAGAAGAGAAATAACATATTAAGGTTAGAAGATTTATATAATTATTTATGTTCTATTGTTAACAATAGCCTTCCAAAAGAAATGCTTGAAAGTCTTGTAAGGGAATATAAGGATGCTGTTAACTTATTTAAAGCAATTACTTAACTGAACGTAGTATTTTTAAGATTTTATTTTCTATTTCAGAAACGCCGCTTTCAAGGTTTTTATCTATCAAGCATATGGTAGACAAATACGTTTTTTGCTTGCTTTCAACATTGATAATTAAAGTTCCAGGAGTGATTGTAACTGAACTAGCAAATAATGCAATGCTTTCATCATTATGCCCTTTGCATTTTCTTAGGATAATGATCGGTTCAAGCTTAGATTTGAGTTGTAGCACCTTTTTTGTTACATAAACACTTGATAAAATGATTTGGTACATTAACCACGGTATATAACTTCCGAACTTATAAAACGACAGTCTACTCGTACCATTTAAAATCTGACTAAGAGCGCTTTCAGCGTTTATCAACCGTCTAAAGATAAACAATGTGAATATAGAGGAAAACACTCCACAAAAAATAAAAAACGGCTCAAAATAACCAGACAATACAGTCCATAAAACAAATAAAGTTATAAACGACAGAGAAAAAAATTTGATTTCCTTCCTAAAGTTGAGGTTTTTCATAGTCTGTAATATAACTTAAATGACTCTTTAAGGAAAGATAATAACGAATATTTAGGTTCTTGACTTCTATGTTAAAAGATATAACAACTAAGTTATGTATTTTAAGTGAGGAAGTTATGAAATATGACAAATTTATGGAAATATTAAAAAAAATAAATGACCTTTCAGATTTGAGCAAGGACAATATAGTTGAAAAAATAAAAGCTAAGTTACAAGAAGAAGATCCAGATTTATGTCAAGAGTGGGAAAAGAGTAAACCTGACAACGATAGTGGGTCTGGCATAAATTACATATTTACTATATCTTGTGGTCAAAATTCTAAGAAAGTCAAATTGTTACATCTTGCTTCTTATTGGAACTGTGCAAATGTAGCAAAAGCTCTGATTGAAAACGGGGCAGATATTAATGCAGAACATGATAATAAAATTACTCCTTTACATATTGCTGCTCACTATGGCCACGAAGATGTAGTAACCATTCTAACTGGAAAAGGAGCAATTGTTGATGCAAAAAATGGTGATGGATGGACTTCTTTACATTTTGCTGTTGAAAAGAACCACGAAAATGTAGTAAACACTCTAATTGGAAAAGGAGCAGATGTTAATGCAAAAAATGATAAAGGATGGGCTCCTTTACATCTTGCTATTACAAATGGCCACAAAGAGATAGTACAAGTTCTATCAAAAGCAAAAGGAATCGACGTTGATGCAAAAAATAGTGATGGGTATACTCCTTTACATCTTGCTGTTGCAAAGGGCCGCGAAGATATAGTAGAAATTCTCATTGCAAAAGGAGCAGATGTTAGTGCGAAAGATAATGATGGACGTACTCCTTTAATGCTTGCTCGAAAAGGCCATGAAGCGATAAAAAAAGCTCTATTAAAGGCACAAGAGAACATCAAAGCTTTGCCTTCAGCTGTTAAACATAATAATGAGGAGGAGGAGGTGAAAAACCTATTAAATAAAGGAGTAAACGTTAATGCAAAAGATGATGATGGATGTACTCCTTTACATCTTGCTGCCAGAGAGGGCTGCGAAGATGTAGTAAAAACTCTCATTGCAAAAGGAGCAAATGTTAATGCAGAAGGTATTGAGTACAAGACTCCTTTACATCTTGCTGCTGCAAAGGGCCATAAGGATGTAGTAGAAACTCTAATTGCAAACAAAGCAAATGTTAATGCAAAAGATGATGATAGATATACACCTTTACATCTTGCTGCTGAAGGGAACCACATAGAGGTAGTAAAAATTCTAGTTGAGAAAGCAGATGTTAATATAAAGGATGCTGATAGATGGACTCCTTTGCATGTTGCTGCTGAAAATGGCCACGAAGATGTAGTAAAAACTCTAATCGCAAAAGGAGCAAAGGTTAATGCAAAAAATGTTGATAGACGTACTTCTTTACATCTTGCTGCTAAAAATGGCCACGAAGATGTAGTAAAAACTCTAATCGCAAAAGGAGCAGAGGTTAATGCAAACAAAGGTGATAAACGTACTCCTTTACATCTTGCTGCTGAAAATGGCAAGAGAAAAGTGGTGGAAGCTCTGCTAGAAGCTGGAGCAGACTCTTCATTAAAAAATGTTGATGAAAAAACGCCAAGAGACCTTACTAAAGATCAAGGTATAGTTCAGCTTTTAGAGGAAGCGGAAAAAAAGCAAACGTTAAAAAATGAGAATAAAAAAACGCCAAAGGATCTTACTGAAAATAAAGATGCAATGCAGCTTCCAGAGAAAAAGGAAGAAAAACAGGTTGGAAAAAATGCAATTATGAAAGAAAAAGAACAGTCTGCAAAAAATGCAATTGTAAAAGGTGTTATTGTGTGTTTTGTAACTGCAGTGATAGTTGGTGTTGCACTTGCATTTGCTACTGCCCTATCCGTACCAGCAATAATTGGACTAGCTGCAGGATCTGCGCTCATAGTTGGTGCTGGTCAATATATAATGTCAAAGCCTAAAACTGAAATGAAAGAAGTAAAGGAACTTGTGCCTAGAGAGACAGAAAAAGCACTTACTTGATTTTTGTTATCCTGTTGCTATCAGACTAGCCTGGCACCTTATATTTATTGGGATAACTGTTTTATTATGAATTAAGTCAAAAACTCTGTAATATATTGAAGCTTAAAGATATCTTTAGATATGGAAGTTATTGCAGAAAATAGGAAAGCAAGGTTTGAATATTTCATCTTAGAAGAATTTGAAGCGGGTATGGTCTTATTAAGCAGTGAAGTTAAATCGCTAAGAGAAAGAAAAGTAAATATTTCCGACGCCTACGTTGTTGAAAAGAATAGCGAAGTATGGCTGCACAATATGCATATTGCAGAATATAAAGCTGCGAACCGAAAAAATCATAAACCAAAAAGGGAACGTAAATTACTCTTGCATAAAAAGGAGATAAATAAACTAATTGGTCAAATCAAGACTGCTGGGATAACTGTTGTGCCGCTTTTGGTCTATTTTAACGATAAAGGATTGGCAAAAACTAAAATTGCCATTGTAAAAGGAAAAAAACTCTACGATAAGAGAGCAACCATAAAACAGAGAGAGTGGGATCGTGAAAAAAGTAGATTGTCTAAGAATAATTTATAGCAAAATATGTCTTTAAATCCAGTAATTTTCAGCATCGGTCCTGTTTCTATATATTGGTATTCCTTAGCCTACGTTTTGGGTATAGTGTTTGCATATTGGTATTTACATAGGCTAGATGACCAAAAAATATTTACTAAGAATTTTTACGATTCGTTATTAACAGCCACTATTGTAGGTATTATCCTTGGAGGTAGACTTGGCTACGTATTGATATATGATCCAGTTCTTTATATAAGCAACCCTATTGAGATATTGAAGACCTGGGAAGGAGGGATGTCATTTCATGGTGGTGCTATAGGAGTTTTGCTTGCAGTAATAATTTCGTGTAAAAGACATAACATTCCTATATTTTATGCACTGGACCTAATTTCTTGCGGAGTTCCCATAGGTTTATTTTTAGGTCGCATAGGCAATTTTATAAACGGAGAGTTATTTGGCAGAGTTACAACTATGCCATGGGGTATGGTATTTCCAGAGAGTGGTGATAATTTGCTGCGTCATCCAAGCCAGCTTTATGAGGCACTTTTTGAAGGACTGCTACTTTTTGCAGTTGCAAATTCACTGTTTTTCTTAACTAGAATAAGACTGTATCACGGTGCGTTAACTGGTATTGCAGTTATGTGGTATGGAATAGCACGTTTTTTCGTTGAGTTTTTTCGCGAACCAGACTATCAAATTGGCTATTTGTGGCTTGATTTAACTATGGGGCAGTTGCTTTCTATACCTATGGTTTTGCTAGGAATGCTTGTATATCTAGGCGCATTAAATTTAAAATTTAATACGAAATCTGTCACATAGAGAAAAGGTGAGTTCAATAGAAAAATGTAGCCAGAAGCCCCACATTATGCACAATTGTACGAATTTTCTGCGTTGCAGTAGAATGAATCGGTGGGCTTTGTTGCATCGCTAGCTATGATGGATTAAAGATAAAAAAGGTGGAGAATATCAGTAGCTTATTATTCTGGTATTTACAACAAGAACGGTCAGTGAATACCTAAATTTGAGTAAAAGAAATTTCACTATCACTCACTAATCCGGCTAAAATTCAAGAATTTCAATGCTTTAGCTATTTTCAATAGAATTAAATTTATTAATATAAATAACAAATTACTATTCTTAAATTTGATCAGATTGATTGCAAAAAAACAAGATTTTCAATAAGTTGCTTATAATCCTAATTATAGTTAGCCTTTCATAAGTAGCGATGCAACAAAGCCATCCCAGTGTCAGCTACTTTCATGACACCATTTGCTGTGCAGTTTACCTTCAAAAATGAATGTTCGTACAGCTATAGAATGAATCGCGGTATGACGTAGCTTCGCTATAGGCAACGAAGGAAATATCAACTATACTTCTTTTTACCATTGTTTATATTTCCTATTCACATATATTAATATTTTACTCACTTAAAGTAAGCTAACTACCGTTATTAATATTTTTGTAATAAAAATTGTATATGGTGCATGTAATCAAATTAAGAGGAAGATTGTGGAAATTACGCCATCAATAAAAAAAGAATTGAAGCAAAGTACTCTATATATTTGCCTAGAAAAATGCAAAAGTGCATTTTGGTTTATCTTTTGGTTTAGTGCGGGAATCAATTTATTAATGTTATTCCTACCACTTTATACCTCTCAAGTGCTTGATCGGGTGATATCGAGCGAAAGTGTATCAACACTAACTATGCTGACAATTATCACTTTATCTGCATTTGCATGTTCTGCAATGCTTGAAACTTGTCGATATTTAGCCATGGCGAAAATAGGTGATTGGATCGATAAAACTGCAACACCAGATTTGATAGTAAGGTCAATTAGATTAACATCAGTGCAGAGCTCAACTTCAAGTGGTGAAGCAATACGAGATCTCGGAGTGATAAAAAATTTCATTACAGGAAATGGCATATTCTCACTGTTTGATACTCCATGGTCGTTAATTTACCTTGTTGTGATTTTCATGATACATACCTCCACGGGGTTCATAGCTATTACTGGAATCATCATATTAGTCTCTATGGCAATATGGAATGAACTTGCCACTAAACGAATATTACAAGAAACCAACGAAGAAACTATACGGAATATCAATGCTATAGATGTTGCAACAAGAAATGCAGAAGTGGTTGAAGCTATGGGCATGTCAGAATTCATAGTCTCTGATTGGTGTAAACGAAATGATCAGAACCGAGCAATGCAAATTAAAGCACAAAATCGCTCTAATGTAATTACTGGAATCACTAAATTTTTGCGCTCAACTCTGCAAATATCAGTGATTGGAACAGGTGCATTACTTGCAATCACAGCTCATAAGACTGCCGGTAGCATCATCGCTGCTTCAATTTTAATGGGTAGAGTATTAGCACCATTTGATGCTGCGGTTCATACTTGGAAGTTTTTAAATCAGGCTAGAATGTCATATGGAAGGCTACAAAGACTTATATTAACATCGCCAAAAAGAGAGCAAACGATGGCTCTACCAGAACCTGAAGGAAAATTGGAATTTGATAGAGTATTTTTTACTCCTTATGGAAGCAATAAGCCGACAGTAAAAGGAATATCATTCATTATAGATCCTGGAGATGTAGTTGGTGTTATTGGTGCAAGTGCTTCTGGTAAATCCACTATCGCAAAATTAACTGTTGGTGTATGGAAGCCAATATCTGGTGTAGTCAGACTAGATGGCGCTGATGTATATACTTGGAATCGAGAAAATTTTGGTAATTATGTTGGCTACTTACCTCAGGATATTGAGTTATTTAACACTAGTGTCAAAGCTAATATTGCTCGCATGAGGCCAGATCCAAATCCTGAAGAAATAATCAAAGCAGCAAAAATTGCAGGAATACATGAACTAATACTAAGCTTACCAAATGGATATGATACAACAATAGGAGGTCCTGGAGGAGTAACGCTCTCTGGCGGCCAAAAACAGCTTCTTGGACTTGCCAGAGCTTTTTATGGTCACACAAAACTTTTAGTACTTGATGAACCAAACGCTAACTTAGATAGCAATGGAGAGGCATGCTTAATTAATGCAATTGGCATTGCAAGAAAACAAAATACTACTACTGTTATCATCACTCACAAGCTACCGTTATTGTCCGTAGTTGATAAGGTGATCCTCATGTCAGATGGTGTCATTTACGCTATGGGACCAAAAGATGAGATTTTGAGCAAATTAGTTGCTCCATCATCAAGTACCACAGAAGATGAGCGCTCTTCAGCAAATGGTTAGTTTACTTACAATAAATTCTGTATCTGAAATAACAACTGTTCCAGAAAAATATATATTTCTTTACTATTAGAAATAATATTACAAGAATAGTAAATAGATTAATAACTCTTATTAATTAAAGTCAATCGGCAGATATAGCTAAAGTGGCTTAGGTTTACCTACAATTTGAAAAACAACAAATTCGTCTTAATGAATTTTCTTAATTTGTTATCTAAATAACTTAATATTAGTGGTAATTTTATAAAAAAATTATAATATAAATAATGTTGCTGCGAAAATTTATAACAATATTTCCCTCTAACGTTTAATGAATTTCAATAAATTGCCTTTTTAATTCTAGATAAGTATATGCTTTGTTAATATGTTTAGTTCAAAATCCAAAAGTAAGTTTATGCTTTCTATTGGAGAAGAAGGCATAATGTTACTATATTTTAAAAATAATACTTTAAATAAAAGGTATTTTGTTAAGGGCAAAAACGATAAAGCAGTTTCCGATTTAATTTCATGTCTTTCGTCAGATAAAAAAGCACCTTTATACCTGGTGCTTAATCATGCAGATCAAAATTACTCGCTACAGTTTATTACAAGGGCAAACAAGATTAGTGCCTATCTATCAGCAAAAACAAAGATGGAGCATTTTTCTCGTAATAATGACATAAGTTCAGTTTTTTTGGTTGAGAAGCCAAACAAATTCAATCAAAACTGGTGCTATCTTCTTGTTTCATCAAAAGCAAAGCATTTAGTAGAATATTGGTTGAATGTGTTTATTGAGATAGGCTCCAACTTTAAGGGAATATTAATGTTTCCTATAGAAATAAGTAATATAACAAAAAAGATTCTACATAAAGATCCTAATAATTGGAAAATTATAGTTGCTGCAACTAAAACGGGAGGCTATAGACAAGTGGTTCTTAAAGAGAATAAAATGGTATTTACGCGCTTAACATCATTTACTAATGATAATTTACCAGGAATTATCGCTGGTGGAATATATCAGGAAGTGCAAGATACTATTCGATCCTTAACTAAGTTTGGGTTTGAAAAAAATAACCCTATCGACCTTTGTATCATAGTGTCAGAAGATATCAAAGCTAGTTTATCAGTCATAAATTTTTCAGAGAACAGTGTGAACATATTAACTCCATATGAGTTAGGCAAACTATTAGGAGCAGAACTAGCTATAAGTGAAAAAGATAACTTTTGCGATACCATAATTTTGTTTCATAGCTTTAAGAATAAATTAGCAGCTATTTTTAATACAAAGGAAACTAAAGAATTTTATCTATTCAATTACCTTTATTTAAACTCTCCTCGAATTTTTCTATACTTCGCCCTGGTTTTAGTTATAACAAACACCCTTTGTTTGCTAAATTTGTATTCAAATT
This sequence comes from Wolbachia endosymbiont (group A) of Nomada flava, assembly GCF_964027055.1. Classification (NCBI taxonomy): domain Bacteria; kingdom Pseudomonadati; phylum Pseudomonadota; class Alphaproteobacteria; order Rickettsiales; family Anaplasmataceae; genus Wolbachia; species Wolbachia endosymbiont (group A) of Nomada flava. Next base: position 1,146,993 of record NZ_OZ034725.1, read on the forward strand.
TCAATGTCGCTGATAATTTATCAGCAAAGCAGAACACCTTAAATAACCAATTAACAAAACTTAGCCAAAGCTATAATGTAAAAAAAATAGATGAAATTTATGATTTTATTAATATCAATAATATTTTATCAAAAATAGAATACTCTCCTCTTACACAAGTTAAGTATGTAGAAAAGTTAAAAATACCAGGTATAGAGCTTCGATCATTTGAATGGAATTATAATGAGGCAAAAAGTTATATTACCACAACTTTAAAGTTTAATTTTCAATCCGGTAAAAATATTTCTCATCAATACGAGAAACTACGAAAAAATTTAAACGATAATTTTCGTACCTATGACATTAATATTTCTAGCTTACCTGCTGCTAAAGAGCAAAATCTATCTATTGATGTTGAAATAGGAGAGGCAATGTAGATTAATGACTATCTCTCAATTAAAAAGAAAAGCTACAATTCAGTTTATATCGTATTTGTTATTATCTGTTGGATTAATAGGGTTATTAACATATGTTGTTATCTATAACGAAAAGATTTATAATAAAAACCAAATTGCGATTGATAAAATACGTTCTATTAATTTACAGATTACTGGAATTCAAAAAAAGGAAGTTGTTCTAAATAAAAACCTAGATTTATGGAAAAAAATTTCTTCTTCAAATTTACATAGTAGCAGATACATTGCAAATTTAAATTTCGAGCTTAGCAAGTTATATAAAAAGTACTATATATTAGAACCTGAAATATCAATTTCTATACCCGAAGAAGTTGAGCTCCACAACAAAAGTGAACGCACAAAAGTAATAAAAAGTGAAGTGGTCCTAAATTTAAGCTCAATCAGCGATAAGCATATTTTTTTATTTCTACAGTCTATTCCAAATCTGCCCGGTTATGTTATGATCAAATCTCTTATTTTAAATAAGCAGAGAAATATTGATGCTGCAACTATGAATCAGATTTTGAATGGTAATATGATAGAGATAGTGAGAGCTAATATAGTCTTTGATTGGTATACTATATTAAGTAGATAAGGTGATGAACATAAAGCTGTTTTTTATTTTTACGCTACTCATTTCCAATGTTAATGCATATTGCAGTTGTGAAGATATCATAGAAAGCATAGAAATTTGTAAGGAGTATTCTTGCCGACAATATATTGGCAATGAAGATTTTATTGAGCATAAAATATTAGGATTAAATAGTGGAAATTTATGCGTATATATAGAAAAACAAGGTAATGATGAAATGGTTTGTCATCATTCTCAGTATGGAATGATGATAGAAAAAAGATATTTTGAAAGTATTCTTAAAGTTGGCAATCAAGAAATCGACGATTTTATTGATATAGCAAATTTGCGTGCAAAAGAGTGTTTCTTTATCAACAATCAAAAACTAAGCTATACAGATCGGGACGATATAATAAGAGAAGCAGTGGAAAGTGACTTTGACGTTTTGTCACAATATAGTAACGTAAAAAGCATTTTTTTTGATGAAGAGCCAGTTAATAGAATGGTCAATGAAATGGAAAAGTTCAATTTACGATCTTCAAGAGCTGTAAAAGAGGAGGTATCAGATAATTTCAACTGTAAGGTAGTGAGTTTAGACTCAATTTTATATCTTTCTCCCGATACATGGAAAATATGGGTAAATGGAAAACTGTTTATAAATACCAAGGATTTAAAAGTGCACTCAGTCACTGAAAATTATGTAACTTTTGTATGGACCGTAGATCAAAAAGCAATAAAAAAGCATGCGAATGATTCTCAAAATGTATATTTTGGATATGGGAGTATTATGTTTACGCTTTATCCAAAACAAAAATTTGACTTGGATGGCTTATCTATTAAATAACTTAAATATATATGCGCTTGTAGCTCAGTTGGATAGAGCGTTGCCCTCCGGAGGCAAAGGCCGTGGGTTCGAATCCCTCCAAGCGCACTTTTAATTAAATTTGACAATAGTATTTTCACATAAGATAATAAAAGGATTTATTTAGAGCATAATTATGTCTGGTGGTACCATAAACAAAGTCATACTAGTTGGTAATTTAGGAAAAGATCCTGAAATTAGGACTACACAAAATGGAAAAGAAATGGCAAGTTTTTCAATAGCCACGTCTGAAAGTTGGACTGACAAACTTTCCGGTATGCGCTCTGAAAAGACAGAGTGGCATAATATCGTAATTTTTAGTGAAGGATTAGTAAAAATCGTCAAAGATTTTGCACGCAAAGGCAGTAAAGTTTATGTTGAAGGTTCTTTGAGAACTAGAAAATGGACTGACCAAAACGGTGGTGAAAGATACACAACAGAGGTGGTTCTATATAATTTTAATAGCGCTCTTACTCTCTTGGATTCACGAAATAGTGCGCCAAATTCTGATTACAAGCCAAGTGAATACAAACAAGGTGAAACAGAACAAAAAGATAAACACGAAAGTTTTGACAACGATATAAAAGATGAACTACTCGACGATGAAATACCATTTTAACAATTTAAATTGAAATCTACATTTTTATGGACTGCTTGTGTTACTCCTTTTAATTGCAATGGGGATAGCATAGATTATAGCAGTTTGCAGCGTTTACTGACAATGCAAGTTAAAGCTGAAAATGGCGTAGTGTTGCTGGGTAGCACAGGTGAGAGCCTATCGCTTACTGATTCTGAAAAACGCGAGTTAGTTGAATTTGTATGTAAGCTAAAATTAAATACAAAAATTATAATTGGCGTACCAGGGGTGAATCTATATCAGGCTCTTGAATGGCTTGATTTTTGCAAGGGTATGCCTATTCACGGCTATCTAATGACAACTCCCATTTATGCAAAGCCCGGAATTATGGGGCAGACTTTATGGTTTGAAAAGCTACTTGAAAGAGCACATGTGCCGGCTATGCTTTATAATATTCCATCAAGAGCAGGAGTGAGTCTCCACGCTGAAACTGTACGCAACTTATCCAGCCATGAAAAATTTTGGGCTATCAAAGATTCCAGTGGCACCGTTGATACTTTAGCTCAGTATAAGAAAGTTGCACCAAATATTGAGGTCTTTTGCGGAGATGATAATATGATATCTGATATGGCCGCTTATGGTGCGGCTGGTCTGGTTTCTGTTGCTGCCAATGTTTGGCCGCGTGTAGCGCATGAATACGTTAAGCAATGTCTGAACGACGAACTCTCTTCACTGTCATTCCAGCGCGTGACGCTGGAATCCAGAAGGAAACCTGCTCAAATGACAGAAAATGACATGAAAAGTTCAACAGATATCTGGCAACAAGCCTGCAAAGCACTATTTATTGCCAGCAACCCAATACCTACTAAAGCACTTTTGCATGATATTGGTCTTATAGAACATCAAACTGTCCGCCTACCGCTCAGCACAGAAGACTTGCCGTCTGTTGATGAGATAAAAAAAGCAACCGAAATAATTCTAAATTTGGAGAAAGTTAATCATTGTTGTCATCCTATGGCTTGACCCACAACTGTACGAACACTGCAATATGGTACGATATCACATAGTAAACGACGTCATGAAGGTAGCTGACACTGGTTCCTTTATGACGGCAGTGCTTGACACTGGGATGGCTTTGTTGCATCGCACCTTATGCGGTAGTAATTTACGATAAATTCATGTAGCCATTTCGAATTTAGCCATACCAATGTCAGTAAATTGATTGTATCTGTTCAGGCAATGGCGTCAACTTAAGGAAAAATATCAGCGATAGTGTATAAAATTTCTCTCTAAATTTTTTATCATTAAATTATCCAAAGAGTGCAATAAACAGCACTTTTGTTTCTGTTTTATTTCAACAAAGAAATCTAAAATGTGTCCTTAAGTTGACGCCATTGCCTGAACGGATACATCCAAGTGTCATTTGAGCACTCCCAAACTTATCACTTTATGCCACTGGTCTTCATCTAAAATTTCTACACCTAATTCCACTGCCTTTTTATATTTGGATCCTGGTTTTTCTCCTGCAATTAGGTAGTCAGTTTTAGCAGAAAGATGTGAGCTGACCTTTGCTCCTAGAGTTTTGGCTCTTACTTTTGCCTCTCCTCTACTCATAGCAAGTAGCCTACCAGTAAACACTATAATTTTATTATTTAAAACAGAGTCACTAGAGTTGGAGCTCGCAGGAAGAATTTGAAGACAAGCAGTAAGATCATTTAACATTTTGATGTTATGTTCCTTAGAAAAAAATGATTCCAAAGATTCAGCCACTTTTTTTCCTATGCCGTCTATACCTACTAGCTCAGTATTATCTGATGACAGTTCAATCATCGAATTATACCAATTATCATAAGAAACATAATAATCTGCGAGCAATTCTGCTGCAACTTGGCCAATAAATCTAATACCTAAAGAAAATATAAACCTATCTAGAGTTATTACCCTTCTGCTTTGTATAGCATTTAATAAATGAGCTATTGATTTCTTGCCCCAACCAGACTGTTCTTCCAGATTAAATTCATCCAATTTTTCTTCTAAAGTAAAAATATCATGGATTTGTTTTATCAGACCAAGGTCGTAAAAAAACTCTATCTGCTTATCACCAAGGCCAACAATGTCAAATGCATCTTTCGATACAAAATGCTTTAGTTTTTCTATTATTTGAGCTTTACAGGCAAATTCCTCAGGACATCTTACTGCCGCCTCTCCCTCAACCTGACGTACTTTACTACCACATTCAGGGCATACTTCAGGAAACACAAATTCAGGTGTATTTGGAAGACGAGAATCTCTGCTTACTTCAACGATCTGGGGAATTACATCCCCTGCTCTTTTGATTGTTACAATATCTCCCTCTCTTATGTCTTTACGTTTTATCTCATCTTGGTTATGCAGACTTGCTCTACTAACTAGCACCCCACCAACATTGACTGGCACTAAATCTGCAACTGGAGTTAAAACCCCTGTTCTGCCCACCTGTATAAATATCTTGTTTAACTTTGTTTTTGCATAAACCGCAGAAAACTTGTATGCAAGTGCTGAGCGCGGTGCTTTGTGAGTATTCCCTAGACGATTTTGTAGTACCAAATCATTTACTTTATAGACTATTCCATCAATATCATAATCCAAGTTATAGCGACAATTATAGATCTCGTTATAGAACTTCAGCATTCCATCCAAACTACTCGTTAAGGACTGATGCTCATTTACGCAAAAACCAAGTGCCTCAAGCTTATTTAGTATTTCACTTTGACTTTTCTCTGCCCCACCAATTAAAGAATAAGCAAAATATCTAAGTGGTCTACTTGCTGTAATGTTTGCATCCAATTGCTTTAGAGAACCAGCGGCTGCATTTCGAGGATTGGCAAATTCATCGTTTTCATTTAACTTTAAAAAGTCGCTGTTACTGATGTATATTTCACCTCTTACTTCTAGTCTTCCTTGCACACCTTGCAAAAACTTAGGAAAGCCTTTTATTGTTGCAACATTGTGAGTGACATCTTCTCCTACAAAACCGTCGCCTCGAGTTGCAGCTTTAACAAATCTTCCATCCTCATAAATTGCAGAAAACGACAACCCATCAATTTTTGGCTCACATAATATCTCTATTTTGTCCTCAATTAAAAACCTCTTTATTTTAGACAAAAATTTCTCTACACCTTGTTCATCATAAGCATTCTCAAGGGAAAGCATAGGTTCTTGATGTTCCACCTTAGAAAACCTCTCATCAGGTGAAGCACCAACACTATCTTGTGTTGCATAAGCTTCTGGAAGTTGTGCCTTTATTTCAGCTAACTTTTTCTTCAGTTCATCATATTCAGCATCACTTATTTCTGGCTTATTTTTTTGGTGATATAAAACATTATGATAATTTATTTGATCTTGTAGTTTTTCTCTCATCTTTTCTAAGTTAGTCATGATACCAATATAATGCTACATTAGCCTTTGTCGTCAAGCTGTGAATTTTCTTGAATTTATCATATGGTCTTAATCCATCAAATATCAAAGGTGCCACAATGCTATAGCCATACTTATTCTTCTCTTGCTCAATTGTATTAGCAGATCTCACTTGCTTTAGCCATATGTTTATATAAAATTAAAATAAATTAGAGTAAACAATATTGCTATTTAAATGCTAACAAGATTCGCTCCAAGCCCAACTGGCTACCTCCACGTAGGAAACGTACGAACTGCTTTGGTTTGTTGGATGTACACACGCAATCAAAATGGAAAATTTTTACTCCGTTTTGATGATACTGACCTTCAGCGTTCAGATGTCAAATATATAAATGATATCATACAAGACTTGAAATGGATTGGCATAGATTGGGATGCAAGTTTCAAGCAATCAGAGCGCTTTGAGCGTTACAATGAGGTGTTTTTGCAGTTAATAAAAGAAGGGCATATTTATGCATGCTATGAAACAAGAGAAGAGTTAGACATTAAACGAAAATTGCAGTTAAAACAAGGACTTCCCCCGGTATATGACAGAAGCGCGTTACTTCTAACTGAGCAAGAGAAAATTCGTTATGAGCAAGAAGGAAGAAGACCACATTTTAGATTTAAATTGGATAGAAATGAAGTTGTTAAATGGAATGATGAAGTTAAAGGTGAAATAAATATTGCAACCAGTAGCGTCAGCGACCCTGTGGTAAAAAGAGAAGATGGAATTTACACATACATGTTACCTTCTGCTATCGATGATGTTGACTTTAATGTAACTCATATTGTACGCGGGGAAGATCATGTAACTAATACCGCAGTTCAGATCCAAATGATTAAAGCATTAAAAGCGAAAATTCCTATGTTTGCTCACCTTTCTCTGCTACATTTTGATGATAGCAAGATATCGAAACGGAAAGGCGGGCTGGATATCAAGTCCATAAGAGAAGATGAGACTGAACCAATGGCGCTAACTAGCTATTTAGCAAAACTTGGAACATCTGATCCGATAGAAGCTCATGTTGACATACAGTCTTTAATTGACTCATTTGATATTAAAAAATTTAGCTCAGCATCTGCACAATTCAGCTTGAGTGAAGTATACAAGCTAAACAGCAAAGTGCTGCAACAAATGCCATTTGAAATGGTGCAAGACCGTTTAAATCAAATTGGAGTGGACTCCTCAGAGTTTTGGTATTTTATAAAGAACAATATAGAAAGGTTTTCTGAGGTGGCTAAGTGGTGGAAAATATGCAAATCTGATATAGAGCCTGTGATTCTTGATAAGGAGCTTATAAAAATCGCGCTCAATACATTGCCTCAAGACGATTATAATGAAAACACATTATCAGAGTGGGTCAAAGCCATTCGACAAACAGTGGATATAAAGGCAAAAAACCTATTTACGCAGTTGCGTTCAGCTTTAACAGGAACAGAAACAGGACCAGAGCTCGCTAAATTATTAATTTTTATCGGCAAAGAAAATATCATTGCAAGGTTAAAAGAAAAGTGAAAACTAAAGAATTATAGCTAATGCAATCCCTACATTATACCGCGATTCATTCGCGGTATCTCTTAGCCGCTAACAAGTAGCGGGATGACGATTGTCAGGGTGTCACTCCAGCGCCCCTATGATGTCATCCGAGTAGCCGACACTGGTTTCCATCCAAGACGGTGTCATTCCAGTGCTTGACACTGGAATCCAGACTTTAATTGTTATACTTGTAAATAATCTGGTGAAAATAAACGTTCATCTCAAAATGCAGTATTTTTGTTGAAATAGCTCAACTGGATCCCAGTGTCTGGGCACTGGGATGACACCATAGGAGGCTACTTGGATGACAAAAAAAGGAGCTCTGGAATGACACCTCTCTTGGGCTCTTTTAGCTACAAACATTAAGAAATTTACCAAATGAAAAAAAAGGCAAAAGAAGCCCTGGGGTTATTATCCGCTTTAAAATATTGGCGTTTTTTATGTTTTAAACGCTTGACAAGCGAAATTCAGCTGCTTTTAATTGCAACTAACCTACGCTGCAAATGTTTAAGAAATTTACTAAGCAGAAAAAAAGACAAAGAATCCCCGAGTTAGCTAGTCTTTTACTATCTCTGTCGAGTATTGGCATTTTTTGATGTCTTGTAACGCTTTATAAGCGCGTTCAGCTTATTTAGATAAAAATCTAGATGTAGATGAAGTTTTGTAAAGACATACAGTATCTATATACTGCAAAAAATTAAACATAAGACGCCGATACATTAAGTAATCCTTACCTTTTAATCTGCAGATTGGCGAAAGCAAATACAATAGCTTCAGTTTCATGATAAGGGGGCTGGCGGAGTTTGTCAAGTAAGTTTTTTGTATTTTAACCTTAGATTTGAGAAATCTTATAGGCTTTTGTTCTCATGAAAATTATGTTCTCATGAGTAAATTAATGTTATCCTTTTTTGTTGATCTAAAGTTTCTTATGTTCATACACTTACGTGTTCACAGTGTTTATTCGCTTCTTGAAAGCTCGGTTAAAATTGAGGAGCTGATCGGCCTTTGTTTGCGAAATAAAATGCCAGCGGTTGCAATTACTGATTCAGGTAATTTATTTGGTTCACTTGAGTTTGCAGAATATGCAGCAAGTAGAGGAATACAGCTAATAATAGGATGCAATATTATAGTAAAACATTCAGAACAAAATTTACCTATATTATTGCTTGCAAAAAATGAGCAAGGATATACTAATTTAGTCACTTTGGTGAGTGAGTCTTTTAGAAAGCGCAAGAATAACAGCGATATTCCTTACGTTGATTTTGATGAGCTATTGAATTTAAGTACGGGTCTGATCGCTTTAACCGGTGGATGTTTGGCTCAACTATTGTTGGGGCAAGATAAAGAAACGGTTGAAAAACTGCTTTCAGCATTCAATGGTCATTTATATGTTGAATTGCAGCGTCATGGGTTGAATAAAGAGCTAGAGCTTGAAGAAGCTTTGATAGACTTTGCTTATCAGCGCAATATACCACTAGTTGCAACGAACGATGTATTTTTTCCAAATAGGTCTGACTATGAGGCTTATGATATATTAACGTGTATATCGGAGGGGAGTTATGCCCTGGAGAATAACAGAAAGAAGTTAACTACCGAGCATTACTTCAAATCTGTGGCAGAAATGGAGGAGCTGTTCAGCGACATTCCCGAAGCAATTCATAACACTTTAGTGATAGCTAAGCGGTGCTCTTACATGCCAAGAAGCAGGCAGCCTATTTTGCCTAAATTTCCTTGTCGAGAAAATAAAACTGAGAATGAAGAACTGAGGGAGCAGGCAGTTGCAGGATTAGAATTCCGTATTGCGAATGAGACAGACATAGACCTTAAACAATACTACGATCGGCTGAATTACGAACTGAGTGTGATAACTTCGATGAACTACGCTGGCTACTTTTTGATAGTTTCTGATTTCATTCGTTGGAGCAAAGCAAATGGCATTCCAGTTGGTCCAGGAAGAGGCTCTGGTGCTGGATCAATTGTTGCTTGGGGCTTGCAGATTACAGACCTTGATCCAATAAAGTTTGGCCTAATATTTGAAAGATTTTTGAATCCTGATCGTGTATCGATGCCTGACTTTGATATCGATTTCTGCCAAGAGAAAAGGGACCTGGTTATTGATTATGTTCAGAAAAAGTACGGTTATGTTGCTCAAATAATCACTTTTGGTAAATTGCAAGCAAGGGCAGTATTGCGTGATGTTGGTAGAGTATTACAAATGCCTTACTCTCAAGTGGATAAAATATCTAAAATGGTTCCATTTAATCCAGTAAATCCTGTAACTTTATCGCAAGCGATAGAGTTTGATCAAAATCTGCAGAAAGAACGGGATAGTGATGAAGTAATTGCAAAGCTCCTTGCTATATCTCTTAAGCTCGAAGGAATATATCGTCACGTTTCAACTCATGCTGCTGGAATTGTAATATGTGATCAAAAGTTGGAAAATTTTGTTCCTGTGTACTACGATCCAAATTCGGCTCTGCCAATCACTCAATACAGCATGAAATATGTGGAAAAAGCTGGGCTAATAAAATTTGATTTTCTTGGACTTGGTACGCTAACGCTAATAGATCATGTGTGTCGTTTAATTAATCGTGATGAAAAAAAGATCGATATTTCTTTAGTTTCTTTGAATGATCAAAAAACCTATGAGATGCTCTCTAGCGGTGATTCAATTGGAGTGTTCCAGCTTGAAAGTTCGGGAATGAGAGAAGCTTTAATCAAGTTAAAACCAGACTGCATCGAGGACATCATCGCTTTAATCTCCCTTTATCGTCCAGGACCTATGGATAACATTCCAACTTATGTTGCAAGAAAACATGGACTTGAAAAGCCAGATTATATTCATCCGTTACTCGAGGAAGTATTAAAAGAGACATTTGGGGTAATAATTTACCAAGAACAAGTGATGGAAATAGCCCGTATTCTTTCCGGGTATAGCTTAGCGGAAGCAGATCTGCTGAGACGTGCTATGGGTAAGAAAATCAAGGAAGAGATGGATAAACAACGTGAACTTTTCATCCAAGGGGCAACGAAGAATGGCGTTGATTATGACAGGGCAAGTTATATTTTTGACCTTGTTGCAAAATTTGCTGGTTATGGGTTCAATAAATCTCATGCTGCAGCATATGCGGTGATATCTTATCAAACGGCTTACCTTAAAGCTAATTATCCATTAGAATTTTTTACAGCACTAATGAATCTGAATATTGATGATAGAGATAAACTGAATTTATTTTATCATGCAGCAAAGTTTAGTGGCGTTACCGTTCTTCCACCTGATATAAACAAGTCTCAAGCTGAATTTTCAATAGAGGATGAACGCATACGTTATGGTATTGCTGCCTTGAGGAATGTTGGTTTTTCTATAGCGGAAGGAATAGTGAACGTACGTTCAAGCGCTTGTAAGGACATATGGGAATTCATTCAAAATTCAGGTCATACAATAAATAAGAGAGCGCTAGAAAGCCTGATTAAATCCGGAGCATTCGATAGCGTGCATAAGAACAGAAAGCAGCTATATGAGTCAATGGACACGCTGATTTACTTTGCAAATAAAAACAAACAGGATAGAGAATCAAGTCAAGCTGCTTTGTTTGGTAGTCTTGATGTCCTCAAACCGAAACTTGAGAATGTGGAAGATTTTGATGAAGAGGAAAAATTAGAACATGAGTTATTTTCACTAGGATTTTATTTAACTAATCATCCGCTTGAAAAATTTAGAACTCTTCTGGAAAAGTTAAATATTGGGTTTATCGGAGAAAATAGAACAGCAAAAACTGCTGGGGTAATATTAAATACACGTATGAGAACTTCAGAGCGTGGAAGGTTTGTTATCCTCACACTTTCTGATCCCCATAACGTTTCTGAAATAGCATTCTATAATAATGAAATAATAGAAGAAAAAAGAGATTTATTTTCACCAGGAACATTTGTGATAATTGATCTTGAAGCTTCGGAAAATACAACAAGATTGGCAGGCAAAAATATATCTGAGTTTACAAAAAGAATCACTTCTACAATAAAAGAATTAGTTCTCACCACTGAGTGCACGGATTCGCAAAAAGCCGCTATGGAATTAAACACAATATTGAAAGATGAAGGCAGAACCAAAATAATGCTAAAACTTCTTCTCGAAAAACATAAAGTGAGCATCTTATTACCAGGTGCATACTCAATTGCTCCTCAAGTAATTTATGAAATATCTAACTTAAGCTGGATTAAAGGCGTAGAAATTAATACAAATAACTTGCTTATATAAAAAAGCTTTATATAATGAAATATTTAATCGGTATTAAAGGAAGATATAGTGAATCTTTATGAATTTACTTTTATAACACAACAAGGATTATTACAGCAAGAAGTAGAGGAGATGGTCCAAGAGCTAGCTGTTTCATTGAAAAATATTAAAGCAGATGTTATGTTCCAGCAAATCAGGGATATTCTGAAAAAAGGAAATGACAAGCTTACAACACAAGAGTTAGAAGTGCGTGCTGAAAACATTAAAGAAGGTCTAGTTGCTTACTCTGATTTCTTGGAAGATCTTACAAAAATTTTATGGGTTGAATTGGAAGAAGATCTTTCAAATTTGAAAGAAGTGAAGTCAAAAATCGATAAAGAGTTGAAAGATGACCTAAAAGATTTAGGAATAACGCAAGATTTTACAAAATTTCTAGGAGGCAGTACTAAAAGTGCGTTTATCCATAACGCAGTAAATGCTTTGAAGAGAAATATTTCAGAACATCTAATAAAGATTTTTCAAGATATTTTGAAAGATTTTAGAATAAACGGTCCAACTCAATCGAGCAAAGCGTTGGAAATGCTTTTGAAAAACATTGAAGCATCAGGATTAATCAAGTATGAACATTGGGGTCTTTTGGATTTTGCATATCACAAAAATAAAATGAAGAGCGGTCATTATTGTATAATGTGCATAAGTTCTACTGCAAGCATTCTGGATGAATTTATGCGTAGAATGAAACTTAATGAGAACGTTATTCGCCACTTTCCTGTGCAGGTTGATAAAATTTTTGAAGGTAAATCTCATATGATGAATAAACAAATTGAGGAGCAAAGCGCATAATGATGAAAAGACGAAATAGTTTTAATAATTCTTACGTATCTGTAAATAATAGGACTGGCTTTAGGCGTTCTAAAGTTTGCCCTCTTGCTGCGTCTAAAGATGAAGACATAGATTATAAGAATATAGATTTATTATCCAAGTTTACCTCTGACTATGGTAGGATATTACCTAGAAGGTTAACAGGCGTATGTGCAAAAAAACAAAGGAAGTTACGCTTAGCGATCATAAGGGCACGTTTTTTAGCTCTTATTCCTTACTGTACTAAAAAAGTTTAGGTAATTTATGTTGATAATTTTAAAGGAAAATATAAGGACTTTAGGTAAGCTTGGTGAAGTTGTCAAAGTTAAACCAGGTTATGCACGTAATTTTCTTTTTCCACAAAGAAAAGCGGTGAAAGCTACCAAGGAAAATTTAACAAAGCTAGAGGAGCAACGTTTATTACTGGAAGAAGAGAATATAAAAAGATTAAATGTAGCAAAAGAGCTTGCATTGTCACTACATGATAAGTTTGTGGTATTGATAAAGCAAGCTTCAGAGGATGGTAAAATTTTTGGTTCTGTAACAACACGTGAAATTGCGAAAATTTTACTACAAGAAGGACATGTGATAGATCACCGTAGTTTATCTTTTGGTGGAGTAAGCATCAAAAACTTGGGTGAATACCAAGTAAACGTAGAATTACATAGTGAAGTAGTAGTACCAATTACTATATACGTCGTGAAATCCGAAACAGATGCAAATGAGCTAAGGCAAGTAAAATTGCAAAATCAGAAGTCTGAGCAACAAGAGGCAGAGCAAGATGCGAATAAAGAAGCTACTGATGGTGATGATAGCTGATCAAAGATGATCCCTTGTTATAGTCGTAAAGAAATGTCTGCCATGGCTAAGCTGATGTCATCCCAGTGCTCCCCTCATGTCATCCCAGTGCGTGACACTGGGATCCAGTTTATTTCATCATGGACATTATTTTATGCTTCTAGAATCCGTTGTCCATTGAATAATTTGCAAATACTTTTATACCTGGATTCCAGTGTCACGCACTGGAATGACACCATTATTGGAATAAATCAAAAATGATTCCCCGCTATAGCAGAAAAGAAATGTCTTCCATTTGGGAGGAAAATAATAAATTTAATATATGGCTTAAAATAGAAAAATTAGCGTGTGAAGCTCAAGCAAAGTTAGGAGTGATTCCGAATAATATTGCTGAGAACCTCTCTGGTGCTATTGAATTTGATGTTGAATGTATCAACGAAATTGAATCCATTGTAAAACATGATGTTATAGCTTTTCTGACATATATTGCTAAAAAAGCGGGAGTTGATGTTCGTTATCTTCATTATGGAATGACAAGTTCTGATGTTTTGGATACATGCCTTGCGGTGCAACTGAAAGAGTCCTGTGATATTTTGCTCGAGAATCTAAAAAATTTACTTGCAGCATTGAAAAAAAAAGCTGAGGACTATAAAGATATTGTTTGTGTTGGACGCAGTCACGGAATGCATGCAGAACCAACAACTCTTGGAATAAAATTTGCCAGATTTTATGCTGAATTTAAACGCAATTATCAGAGATTAATTAGCGCGCAAAAAGAAATCTCAATTTGTAAAATATCAGGTGCAGTAGGTAATTTTGCAAATGTTGATCCGTTTGTTGAAGAATATGTAGCGAAAGAAATAGGACTCATACCTGAAATCATATCGTCTCAAGTCATTCCTCGTGATAGACATGCTATGTTCTTTTCAGTTTTGGGAGTGATTGCAAGCTCAATAGAAAATGTTGCTGTTGAAATTCGTCATTTGCAAAGAACTGAAATCGGCGAAATTTCTGAGCATTTTTCCACTGGGCAGAAGGGAAGCTCTGCTATGCCACACAAATGTAATCCTATTTTAAGTGAAAATCTGACTGGACTCTCACGTTTAATACGCAGTTATGTTTTTCCTGCGTTAGAAAATGTTGCATTGTGGCACGAACGTGATATATCACACTCGTCTGTGGAAAGATGCATTGCTCCTGATGCTTGTATAACAATGGATTTTGCTTTAGTGCGATTAACAGATTTGATAGATAAATTGGTGATCAATAAGGAAAACATTGAAAAGAACTTAAATTCTTCAAAAGGTTTAGTTTTCTCACAGCGTGTATTGCTTGAGTTAGTAAATAGTGGTTTGGCGAGGGAAGAGGCGTATAAAATTGTTCAGAGCAATGCAATGAAAGTGAAACAAAACAACAGTGATTTTCTGGCCGAATTGAAACAAGATAAACCCTTACTTAAGGTTATTAACTCGGAAAAACTTGAATCTTTGTTTGATTTGAAGTATTATACGAAACATATAGATCGTGTGTATAATAAGGTTTTTAATTAGGCTGAGTAGCTCAGTTGGTAGAGCAGGAGGATCATAATCTCTTGGTCGGGGGTTCAAGTCCCTCCTCAGCCACTCGAACTAAACTATGTTTAGCAAAGCAGTGCTATTGGTGAAACCCAGTGTCAGTTACTTGGAATGAGTTGTATATCCACTCAGGTGAGGAGACAATGGATAAGAGATTGTGAAAAGGGTTTAGCTTTTGGCCTATGATCTCTTTAAATGACAGAATTTCACTACAAAACTTAACTTTCTTCTATGCAGTTAGCTAAGTCAAGAAAGGTGAATCTATCTCTTGTTGTAAACGCAAGATCGACCACTTTACAATATTGTTCTTTATTCCAACTGAGGTGCTCTGGTAAGTGTGGAATTGATAGATCTTCAAATATTTTTTGCAGGTGTTTTGCAGGTAGTAAATTTTGCTTAATTAAACTGGAAATATTATGCCATTCTTTACAAATAATCTCTTGGATTTTTTGCTGCATAATTTGCTTCTGTTCAAAAGTTCTTACAAATTCGATATTATCAAAGCACTGAGTTATATGTTTTACATCTAAAGTGGTCGGTTTGATAATCGGGTTTTGTATTGATAATATCTTTTCCTGCAAATTAGCCATGGTAATCGTCGTAACAGCAATTTTTTCGCCATGTAGTAAGGAATGATCTCTTGTTACCATTTCCATTGCGTGAGCTATCATATGCTCTCCTTGGCTTGCAGAATAGCTGCCTTTTGATATTACCATTCCAAGTCCTGAAATTAGTAGAACTTCCATAAGTAATAGGACCACTTTTCTACTTCTTTTAGTAAGCGCCGTATACTCTCTTAGCAAAATTTGCTCCAAATCGCGAACAAGTGTAAAAGGTAATTCATTGTATTCTGTGCCAAGCAACAAATGAGATAGTAGCCAGTCAGCCTGAACTGTTGAACGACAAATGAAATCTGCAAATCCGCTTAATGTGAGACGCAGTGGTGCATTGGCAAGTATGTCTATATCTATATATACTGCTCTTGGAAGATGTGCTTTGAACGATTTTTTATATCCATTTACTAATATTGAAGCATTTGCAGAGGTATATCCATTCATAGAAGCGGCTGTTGGGAACGATATATAATCTTTTTTCTCGAGGTAGCTTGCATATTTGCAGATATCGTTAACAGTGCCGCTACCAAATGCAACTATTAAGTCACTGTCTTTTGCTTTGTTTCTAACTAGATTTACGGTTTCAAGAGAGGCAGCTCTGCTTGGTGTCATGCAAGTAGCTGACACTGGGATCCAGGAAAACAACTTATGGATTCCAGTGTCACGCGCTGGAATGACAGGTGGAGGTGGAGCTGGAATAATTAAGTTAGGAATTTTATTAAGTACGTTTTTGTTTAAAAGTTTTGCTGTATTTTTATCTGCAACTAGAAAGACGTCATTTCCGTGTCGTGTGCATATTTCATAGATATCATCAGCAAGGTAGTAATCTGTTATTACTTCCCTTAGAAAAGTTTGTTCGGTTTGATGTAATATTTGTTTTAAATAGTGCATAGAGTGTTTACAATATAGCAGTATAAGTATTTTAAGATTGACATGAAAATTGACCCTGTAGAGCTAACTAGGAAATTGATCTCTTTTGAGAGTATAACACCAGAAGACAGCGGGGCAATAGAGTATATAGCAACAATCTTCAAGAAGAGCGGCTTTGATTGTGAGATTTTAGAATTTGGTGATAAAGTTAAAAATCTTTATGCGAAATATATAAATGGAGTACCAAATTTGTGCTTTGCTGGGCACGTTGATGTTGTACCACCGGGTCAGTTAAAAGATTGGGCATTTGGTCCATTTAATCCAGAAGTGAGGGATGGAATGCTATATGGAAGAGGGGCCGCTGATATGAAAAGCGGAGTAGCTGCATTTATTGCTGCTATGGTAAATTTGATTGCAGAGAAGTTTCAATTTAATGGTTCGATAAGTGCATTGATTACCAGTGCTGAAGAAAGCATGGAAGAATATGGAACAAAGGCAGTTTTGGAATGGATGAAAAATAAGCAGAAAAAGATAGATTTTTGTGTGGTTGGCGAACCAACCAGTAGTGAGAAATTAGGTGATACCATAAAAATAGGCAGAAGAGGTTCTGTAACATTTGAATTAATTTGCCATGGAAAACAAGGGCACGTTGCCTACCCAGACCTAGCAGATAATCCAATATATAAGGTAATATCGATATTGAGTAAGGTAAAAAATGCTACTTTTGATCGTGGTAATAAATATTTTCAGCCTTCACATTGCGAAGTTACTACTATCGATGTTGGAAATAATACTAGCAATCTAATACCTGGCTCAGCAACTACATGTTTTAACATTCGATATAACAATGAACAAACACCGGGTGGCCTATATAAGCTGATTGATGAAATATGCTCTAGTGTAACTAACGATTATAAGCTTTTTATGCATAGCAGCAGGGACGTTTTCCTCTCTACTCCCGATAGGAATACTGATATTATGCTTGATGCAATAAATAAAGTTACCAGTATTGATGCTGCGCTGAGCACAAGTGGTGGCACATCTGACGCTGCGTTTATCAAAGATGTTTGTCCAGTGATTGAATTTGGTATAATCAACAAAACTGCACATCAGATAAACGAATGCGTATCAGTAAACGATATACACAAGTTAACAGCTATATATAAGGAATTTATAGAAAATTATTTCAATCCCACTAATAAAATATTGAATCAGGTCAACGTGGTTAGTAATATATCTAGTGGTCCATTGTTAGCTTAGATGTAATCAGATCTCTTGCATAACTGTTGTTTGAATAATAACTTGTATCATTCCAGCAAAATGTGTCAAGTAAGTTTTTTCGTTTCTATAGCTACTTGGATGACAAAAAAAGAAATACTAGACTTTATACCTTTTGCACTCAAATTCACATAAATCATGAATTATGCACGTTTCACACGAAGGTTTCTGTGCTTTGCAAACATATCTACCATGCAAAACTAGCCAATGATGAGCATAAAGCAGGTATTTTTTGGGAACCACATTTAAAAGAGATTGTTCTGTTTTAAACACATCTTTTTCTTTCACAAGCCCGATTCTATTGCTCACTCTAAAAACGTGAGTATCAACTGCCAATGTTGGAATGCCAAGCCCCGAATTTAAGAACACATTAGCGCTCTTTCTTCCCACTCCCGGCAAAGACACCAAATCATCGAAATCAGTAGGCACTTTGCTATTGTACCTCTCAATCAATATTTTGCTGAGCCCGATTATGTTTTTTGCTTTGGAATTATATAAACCAATACTGCTTATGCATTTTTTCAGCTCACTCTGCCCAAAGCTCAGCATTTTTTCTGGCGTATCAGCGATATTAAATAGTTCTCTTGTAATTTTATTAACGCTTACATCAGTTGTCCGCGCTGATAAAACTATCGCAACCAGTAACGTAAAATGATTGGTATAATTTAGCTCTATTTTTGGCGCAGGATTTGATTGTTGAAACTTTTCAAATATTAGTTCTACTTTTTTTGAGTCCATGCATAGAGCTAAAAGTTTATACTATACCGTAATATTCTACTATGCAAATTCAACCGCTTGAGGTCTAGGTAGCTGTTCAGTGTTAACATCAGACATATTAGTGTTTACTTCATCGAAATTCCTCTCAGCAAATTCGCTTGCCACCTCTGTAAAACACTTTCTAACAAGAGGCATAATTATTGGCATTAATAGCCTTCGTGGATCATACCGTCCTAACAGATCAGTTTCCTTTTGCACTCTATCTCTTAGATCTTCCTCAAGTAAATCTTTCATGTGTTTTTCAGTGTATATTTCACAAGCCTTTGAAAATGTAGGACTAAATATCTCAGTAGCTAGCAGTGCTAACAATGACAAAGTACCAAATATTGTCACATCAACATAAAAACTGCCAGAGATAAAACCCTCTATCATTAAAGAAGTAAAAAAGACAGGCAAAGGGTAAAAAACAAAAAGCTTATAGCATAAGTAAATACAATTTATTCTATTTACATATTGATCAGTAGAAATTTCAGAGTTTTTGTATTTTTTTTCGTAATGTTGTGTTAAAGCAGATAAAATCTCTGTCATAATAAGATTTAATGCTACTAGTGGCAAGCATAAACACATCAAGGTATTACTGGCAATTAACCAAGTAGGTAAGAAAATATAGCAATAAGTTGCTTCAGCAAAGGCTAAAAAAAGTAAAGTATATGCCTTGGTCTTAAAAAGACTAGATAGCAAATCGTCTCTACGCTTTATAAACTTTTGCATTAGCGCTTGTTTGTCTTCCCTTATTAAACTTCCATTCTTTGTTAAAGGGGCGATATAACTAAATAATTGTATGTTAGGTTTAAGCAAGTGTTCGTCAAGCTCATTTCTCAGCTCTTTGACTTTATCATCGAAAAGTGAGCCATATCTTGTCCAATAATTTATATCATGGATTAATTTATTTTGGTGTTGCAGATCCTGTATTAGCGAGCTGCTTTTTTTTCAAGTATAGAAGCAAGCTCAGCAAAATTCCTTCCTCTAACTTCCTCTTCAGTGATATTCAATTTTTCAAATAATTTCTTCCTATAATGGAATTCACGCGCTGTTAAATGCCCATCACTTTCAGCATCAACGCTAATTTTAACACAAGGGTCCCCTGACTTTAAAGGTTCAATATATGCATTTAATTCTTTATAAGCTTTGTCAAGATTTTTAAATCTTTCTTCATTTCCACCTTTATCAGGGTGGTGTACAAGAATCAATTTTCTATATTGTTTTTTTAAAACGCTACTAAGCTCTTGATGATCCTTACCTATAACTTGCTTAGCTTCTATTTCCAATACGTTGAACAGATCAGCATTATCACAAAACTCCTGACCAGTTAACTTGAAATGTTGACCCATTACTACATCTCACATAAATAAATTATATCTCTAGTATAATCTATTTAAATGTTTTATACAATCATAAGAATGTCAAACGATCATTAAGAGAAAAACCCCTCTTTCCCATCATACAAATACAATTTGTCCATTCTCACCACGTCAAAATTGTGTTCTTCGATTTTGATTAGCAAGTTATTTACATCACTATTTGTAATAGCTTGCTTTTCATTATTTGCGATAAACCTACAGGTTATTTGGTCACTTGAAGGTTTTGAGTTTCCTGGCCAAATCGCAAGTCCTTTTGAGTATATTGCTATCATTTGCAGATTACTTGATTCAAATAATCCTACTATTTGATCAACATTACTGGATTTGTCCCAAGCGAGAGTTATATCACTACCCACTAGCTTTTTAACTTTGTAATCTTGTTCGTAATTGTCTTGTACTTTATTTATTTTACTATCCGAACCACTGCCAATTATAAGCTCAGCAGGTTTCTTTCCTAAATTATCTATAACAGCTTCTGCAAATTCTTTGGTACCAACTTTCTGTTTACTTCTTTTCTCCTTATATAAATCGGCAGTGTGTATTCCATCCTCCAAAGTCTTGAGCCATGCATCGTAGATTAGTTTTGCAGTACCCACTTGACCTATGTAAATTAGCATATGCACTGCAGCATTTAAAAGACCAGAAGGATTGGCTATGTTTTTTCCTGCAATATCAGGGGCAGAACCGTGCACTGCTTCAAACATTGCGTATTCATTCCCGATGTTGCTACTTCCGGCAAGCCCCACAGATCCAGAGGTTTGTGCGACTATATCTGATAATATGTCGCCATATAAGTTCTCGGTTACTATAACATCAAAATTCTCCGGTTCTGTTGCAACACGCGCCATTCCAATATCAACTATATAATGTTCTGCCTTTATATCTGGGTATTCCTTTGCAATGCGATCAAACGCGGCATGGAAAGTTCCGTCAGTCATTTTCATGATGTTATCTTTAGTCAGGCAAGTTACTTTTTTTCTGTTGTGTTTTTTCGCGTATTCAAAAGCGTACCTGCATATCTTCTCTGAGCCAGACTTAGTAATAATTTTAGTGCATTGGTAAGAGTCACCAGTGAGCCTATGCTCTATTCCGGTGTAAACGTCCTCTTCATTTTCACGTATCACTACGATATCAAACTTATCGAATTTATTTTCTATAACAGGATGATATGAAATGCATGGTCTGATATTTGCATACAACCCTAGATTTTTTCTGAGTGCAACGTTTAAGCTTTTGTGGCCTTTACCTTGAGGAGTTGTTGTCGGAGATTTTAATAATATTTTTGTCCTTTCAATTGATTCCCAACCACTTGGAGAAATTCCGTGAGACCATTCTTTACTATAAACACGCTCCCCTATTTCAATAATATCTATTGAGATTTTCGCTTCTGCTTCGCGCAATATCGACAGCACCGCTTCCATAATTTCTGGCCCGATACCGTCGCCATACGCAACTGTGATTGGTGTTGACATAACTTCCCTAGTTATAAATGATTTAATATTAATTTAAATAATAGAGTGGCACAAGTAGCTAATATTACCCAAGTTAGTATATTTACGGTTATTTAATAACGTATTTTTATATTATATGATGATATTATGAAATATAGGTGGGGTTATGAATACTGAAATAAATGTTAAAGTAAATTATGTAGGATTTACAAGGCGTATTGTGGCAGAAGTACTTGACCTTCTCATATTTTCCCCTCATTTTATCTTCGGTTTTATCTATGGTGTATTCATCGTATCATTACAAGATCAAGATAAAGACTCTTTTCAGGAACTTGCACAACTAGCAACAGAAATACCATTTATAGTTTCTACAGTGGTCGCAACATTAGTACTAACAATATCCAAAATATTAATGGTAACAAAACTTGGTGGTACCCCAGGAAAACTATTGTGTGGTATGCATATTAAAGATGCTAATACATTTACAAATGTTACCCTTATGCAAGCAACAATAAGATGTATTTCTAAGGGAAGCATCTGGATTATTTTTCGCTTTTTGCTTCATCTGCATTATCATGGTTATACTTTTCTATATCTTTTAATTGTGCTAATTTTATTTTTGTTTGCAGTATTTGATCAACGCAAACAGACTTTTTACGATAAAATTGCAAAAACAGTAGTGATAGACTATAAATCTAGTTGATATTTTTCTTTATAGGTAGTATATGGATAAAAAAGTAAATTACTCAACGATGACAAGACGTACTCTAGCATTTATAGTTGATTGTATTTTATTTATCGCAATACCATTTGGTTTAATGGCGGTAGGTTTCTCACTTACACACGCAATACAAGGGATCATGGGTGCAATAATTGTAATCACCACGATTGTATTTTCTTTATTTTTAATGATACCATGTATATTTCATATATTCATGCTAGTAAAATTTGGCGGCACTCTAGGGCACTTGTTATTTAGCATGCGTGTAAGAGACAAAGATACACTTGAGCAGATCACTCTAATACAAGCAATAAAAAGAACCATCGCTTTTTTCATAATTTACTGTATATCGCTTTATAATCCTATTTTACTTTTAGCTATACTAATCCTAGTTTTAGTATGTGCAGTAGATGATGAACATAAACAAGCTTTTCATGACAAAATTGCAAACACGGTAGTGATAGATTATAAACCTAGTTGATATTTTCCTTTAGCTGTCTGCCACCAAGGGTGTCATTCCAGTGTCACGAGCTAACTTAAGGTAAATTGCCAACTTAACTATAAATATATTTTGGTAAATCCAAATTATTTTAGCTATAAGAGCGTTTTACTTTTTGCTCAGCATATCCATCATAACTGGCTTACTTTTAGTGATTCATGGAGTTAAAAAAGTCAGCATTGCTCTTTGTTAAAAGTAGTTTGTCACGTAAAAATTCCATTGCTTCAACGGGTCCCATAGGATTGAGTATCCTACGCACCACCCATATTTTATTTAGTATAGCCTTATCAACTAATAGCTCTTCCTTCCTTGTTCCGGATTTTGTAATATCAATAGCTGGAAATATACGTTTATCAGAAAGTTTTCTATCAAGTATGATCTCAGCATTTCCTGTACCTTTAAACTCTTCAAAAATAACTTCATCCATTTTTGAACCAGTCTCTATAAGAGCTGTGGCGATTATAGTTAAAGAACCCCCATTCTCAATATTACGAGCTGCTCCAAAAAAGCGTTTTGGTCTCTGCAGTGCGTTTGAATCTACACCACCAGTTAGAACTTTCCCAGACGAAGGAATAACTGCATTATAAGCACGTGCAAGTCTAGTAATATTGTCAAGTAGAATTACCACATCTTTTTTATGCTCAACCATTCTTTTAGCTTTTTCTATTACTATTTCAGCAAGCTGTACGTGACGGTAAGCAGGCTCATCGAACGTAGAACTTACTACCTCACCTTTTACAGAACGTATCATATCTGTTACTTCTTCAGGTCTTTCATCTATAAGTAACACTATTAATTCTACTTCAGGGTGATTTATAGCTATAGAGTTAGCCATTTGCTGAAGCAATACAGTTTTTCCTGTGCGAGGTGGAGCAACTACTAACGCTCTTTGCCCTTTTCCAAGAGGAGCTACTATATCTATAGCACGCATGCTTAAGCCTTTTTTATCATCACCATTATTACACTCAAGTACTATGCTTTCCTCAGGATAAAGAGGAAGCAAATTATCAAAATGGACGTACTTTCTTAATTCACTTACTTCAGTAGAGTTTATACTTTGAACCTTAGTTAAAGTAAAATATCTCTCTTTATCACCAGGTGGCCTTATTTCTCCATATGCCATATCTCCTGTACGTAAATTAAACTTCTTTATTTGCCCGTTAGAAATATAAACATCATCGGTACTTGGGGCATAATTTGCACTTGCTGAACGTAAGAAACCAAAACCATCAGGCAATATTTCCACTATTCCACTCCCTGTGGTTATGCCTCCTTCTTCACTCATTTTTTTCATTAAGCTGAATATTATTTCCTGCTTTAGCATTCTACCATTGCTTTTACCGTTAGTTGAAATTTTTCTTTCTTCAGCTAACTCTAACAATTCTTCTGCTGTTTTCTCTTTTAATTCGCTCAGATCTAATGTTTTTCTGTTTTTCTCAGTACCTTCATTGACCATCTGTTTTACTGTATCGTTATTGTAAATTTGCTCACTTTTTTCAGGTTGAGCTGTAACCTTTCCTTTTGCCAAAACATCTTCATTGATTGTTGTCATAATCCTCCAAAAATTTTAATTGATGCTTACTAACCTAAAATGTGACTATAAGATAATAAATTAGGCTGAGTTAGTTTCAGTGCGTATTAAGCTTAATTATCATTAAACCCCGTACTTTACTTACATTATACTAATAAACACTAGCAAGTCAAGTTAATTTAATGTTAACAAAGCACAAAAATTTGAGGATTTTCAATAGCTATTCTTTATATTTTTTTAACCTTTCTTGCTTCTCCTCTTCTACTTTTGCTTTTTCCACTTCTGCTTCTAAATTTTCTTGACTACATAAGCCGAGTAGTACAGGATCTTGGGGTTTTATATTTTGCATGTTATGATGAGATCCATCTCTTACCTGCTCAACTGTGTAATTCGTTGTACTAATTAATTTAGCTATAACGTTATTGTCCAAGATAGGAAATTTTTTTACTAAATAATAAATCGCATCAGGTTTATCTCTACGTCTTGCCGTAGAGGCAAAGCCAAGAATGCTACCAATCGCTTTACTCCTTTTTTTTATATTTTTTATAATCAAATTTGGTACACGATTTGGATTTT
This sequence comes from Wolbachia endosymbiont (group A) of Nomada flava, assembly GCF_964027055.1. Lineage (NCBI taxonomy): Bacteria > Pseudomonadati > Pseudomonadota > Alphaproteobacteria > Rickettsiales > Anaplasmataceae > Wolbachia > Wolbachia endosymbiont (group A) of Nomada flava. Next base: position 1,171,560 of record NZ_OZ034725.1, read on the forward strand.
TTTTGCAATCATCGATTTCTTTTTCAGTAATTATTCCAGAAATAATAGGGTTATATTTTTCTACTTCTATTTCCTCATCAGCTATGTCTTGTACTTCTTCAAGGGCCAATCTGCAACATTGTGCTATTTGATTAAAAGTTAAACCAGTGTTGTCTACTAACCAAGCAGCTATTTGCACTAGAAACTGTTTATTTCTATCGTTATTGCCCTTAGAAGATTCCATTGACATCAAAAAAGCATCTCCCATTTAAAGTATCCCTTACTGTTATACAGAGCTAAAATATAAACTATTAAAACTAAAAAAGCATTAATTTTGTCATTCAATAACTTTTTGTTTGTCACTTCCCACCTCTTAAGTTAATTAAATGCGCTTACCTTTAAGCATATTTCAAACAAAATATTTCCCCTTCCTAAGGTATAGTATAACTCAGTTAAACATATGTTCCTATTTAAGATTAGAGAGTTAAATTTTAAGTTAATATATTGTAATATTATATATATTAGCTAATAAAGCAACAGATTTACAAGCATTAAATTATCACTATTCTATAATTAATCATTAATTAACTGGGTTTAAAATGAATGTTAAAAATTTTTTCACTAAAGTAACCGTTGTCCTTTTAGCTTGCTTGTTAATCTTCATGGGAATTGGCAACCTTTTATCAGGTGATGATGAAAAAGAAGAGGTAGCTAGGGTTGGAAAAGAAGTTATAACGTCAGATGAGTATAAATCACTATATCAAAATTATGAAAAGCAAATTTCTGGATCTGATGCGAGTAGAGAACAAGTAAAAAAGCTGAAATATGATTTGCTTAACGCACTTATAGAGCAAAAACTATTGTTTAACCTAACTAGTGAGCTGGGGTTGACAGTTGGAGAAGAATCTATAAAAAATCATATTAAAAACACCAAATACTTTCAAAATGATAAAGGTGAATTTGACAAAAATAAATTCTATGAAACGCTAAATGACCTGCATATGACAGAGAAAGAGTAATAGCAAAGCTAGAGAAAGTCCTGCCTGCAATGATGTTCATGACTTCATTATTTAAAGATAATTATCCAGTAACTTTTGGCGAGAAAATTGATGAGCAGATATACAAAAGTCGCTACCAAACTAGAGTAGTTGATATTGTTAAAATAACTGAAGATGCAGTTACAAACATTCCTGAACCAGATGATCAAGCCTTACTTGATTTGTACGAAAGAAATAAATTCCATTTTTATTATCCTGAGTATCGAACTGCGCAATATATTTCCCTAGGCCAAAAGTATTTTGAAGATCAAATCAAGATCTCAGATGAAGAAGTTGATGGTATAATAGAACAACAAGAACTTAAAGATCAAAGAGATATATTCAATGCAATATTTTCTACCAAAGAAGAAGCTGAGACAGCAAGAAGAGCATTTGAGGAGGGTAAAACAAGCTTTGAACAGATAGTAGAAGAGTTTGGCAAAGCAAAACTTGAGGAAACTAGAGTAAATAATATAACTAAGGATTTTTTACCAGAAGACGTGAGAGAGAAGGTATTTGCTCTCAAAGTAGGTGAAGTAAGTGAAGTTTTAGCAAGCAGTTTTGGTTGGCACATAGTAAAAGTGGAAAGTGCGCATCAAATCTCTGATGAAGACTTAGTTGATTTAAAAAAAGACATAAAGTCAGTTCTAACTAACCAAAAGTCTTTTGAAAGAGTCAATGATTTCATAAACCAAGTGAACTATAAGATATACAATGGTTCAGAAATTGAAGAAATATTGAGTGAATATAATTTACCTATACAAACTATTGGTCCAGTAGATGCGAGTGGAAAAGATCAAAGCGGTAATAACGTAGGAGATTCTGGTGATTTGATTTCTTTCATTTTTTCGCGAGAAAAGGATCAGAAAGGTTATTTTAAGGGCGTTGGGGACGCTGTTGTTAGTGTAAAAATCGTCGATATCGTTCCACCCAAATTGCAAAGTTTTGAAGAAGGCAAGGCATTAGCGGTAGAGCTTTGGCGTAGTGAGTTTATAAAAGAAAGAATGTTTAAATTCGGGCAAGAGGTTGCAGTTCAACTAAGAGAAAAAACAGATTTGGAAGAAATTCAAGGTGTGGAATTAGTTAAAGGTCAGCAGATGCACCGCAATAAAGTGGATCAACAAAACTACCCCTTTTCTTTTGTAGAAGAGATTTTCAATATGAAAACAACTGGTTCAGTGACAGATCCTATTCAATACAATAATGAAATTATAATAGGTGTTCTAAAAGAAATGCATTCATCAAATGGCAAATTAAACACGCTTGACACCGGAAAACGTGTGATGATATCGCTAAAAGAGCAATTAATTAGCTATCTGGAATCAAAGTATAAAGTCGAGGTTAATCACACTATACTTGATGATATATAATCAAAAATCTTATAAGTTGCTTCAAACGCATCCAGTGCCCAGACACACAACTGTACGAACATTGCGATTTGAGAGCAATCTTCACTAGAAAGGATGTCATCCCAGTGCCCAGACACTGGGATCCAGGAATTTTATTAAGTTGGTAAGCATAAAAGTAGTCGTTTTATGTTAAAATACAACGTTTTAATGATTAAAAAAAGGCTGGATTCCAGTGTCAAGCACTGGAATGACACCATTTGCTGTGCAATTTACCTTCAAAAATGAATGTTCGTATAGCTGTGCGCCCAGCGCTGCCCTACATTGTTGGTAATTATATTATAAAGTGCAAAGGTTGTATAATTCATTTGACTTAAAACGGCTCATTGTATAAAATTGTAACTAACATATGAATAAAGGTTAACATGGCAGTTAAAATAAGGTTGGCAAGGTTTGGCGCAAAGAAACGCCCTTTTTATAGAATAGTTGTAGCTGATTCACGAGCACCAAGAGATGGGCGTTTTATTGAGAAAATAGGACAATATGATCCAATGTTACCAAAAGACAATAAAAATCGTGTTGTGGTGAAGGTTGATAGATTAAAACATTGGCTAAGCGTAGGCGCGCAAGCAACTGAAAGAGTACTGTGGTTCATCAAAAAAGGCATAGTAACTTTAGAAACAGAACCAAAAAAAACAGAAAAGAAGAAAGTAGAGAACAAGAAAGCACAAGGGCAAGAAGCATAAGTCTCTTTAAATGCTAATAACAAACAGCGATAGATTAGACGATGTTGTATCTTCTGATTTATCAGATATGAAGGACTTTATCTTCAAAAATGTCAATGATGAAGATGCTAAGCTTGCTACTGATATTATATCTCATCTTGTTAGTTCAGGTGGAAAAAAAATAAGGCCTAAACTAGTTTTTATTATATGTAAAATGCTAAACTATTCTGGGGAGAATAGGATCAATGTTGCTGCATCGGTAGAGTTTATACACAATGCTACTTTACTTCATGATGATGTGCTCGATGAAAGTGAGGCACGTCATGGAGTTAAAACAGCGAATAAGATTTGGGGAAATAAATCAAGCATTTTAGTTGGTGATCTATTGTTGACTCTAGCATTTAGATGGCTTATAGAGTGTGGAAATTTAAATATTCTCCCTATTTTATCTAAAGCATCGCATTTACTTGTGAAGGGTGAAATAAAGCAGATGACAACACGTTTTGACCCCCACACAATCAGGGAAAATTATTTTGATATCATTGGAGAAAAGACAGCGTCTTTATTTTCTGCATGCTGTGAAGCTGCATCTACAGTATCTGGTGCAACAGATGACGAAACAGAGAGGCTAAAGAATTTTGGTTTTAATTTTGGTATGGCATTTCAAATAGTTGATGATATGCTCGATTATACTGCTAGTCAAGGCACTTCTGGAAAGCAAGTCGGAAAAGACTTTTTCGAAGGTAAAGTCACCTTACCTGCTATTATAGCATACGAAAAGGGCAGTCCAGTAGAGCAAAAATTCTGGGAAAAATGCTTTTCTTCAGCTAGACACAATTTTGACCAAGCATTACACTATATTAATCACCATAATGCCATTCAGCTTTCTATGGAAAAAGCTAGACACTACATTAATATGGCGCAAAATGATATTAGTACTTTTTCTGATTCTTTTTATAAAACTACTTTAATTGACTTTTTAAATGCGAGCATAGAAAGACAAATGTAGCTGGCGCTTGATATTTTCAGATTAATTGTTATATATTTATTAGATTCTTAAGGGTAATGATATGTCAGATAGCAGTAAGGAGAAAAAGTTTGCTGATATGGTAAATAGGCAGAAAGGTGACGACCAACAAAGTGATAACCATAAGCAAACAGATGATTTAAATGAAGATCTCAATACATTAAAAGAACGTGCAGCCCAGCTTGAAGATCATTTACGCCGCGCTGTTGCAGATAATGAAAACGTCAAACGTATAATGCAAAAGCAAATTAGCGATGCAAGTGACTACGCAGTCACAAAATTTGCACGTGATATGATTGACTCGTGTGACAATTTAAAAAAAGTAATGGAAAATTTGAAAGACGGTGATCCTGTTCATGAAGGAATCAAAGTAGCTTATCAAAAAATTATAAATGATCTAAAAAAACATGAAATAGAGGAAGTAGACCCACTTGGTAAGCTTTTTGATAGTAATTTACACCAAGCTGTTGTGGAAAGAGAAGACAATGAAAAAGAGCCTGGCACCATTGTAGAGGTACTACAAACTGGTTATACTATCAAAAATAGGTTGCTCCGTCCTGCAATGGTTATTATTTCTAAGAAATCTGCTGATTGTGGAAACGATTAGCATGAGGTAAATGTATAATGACAAGTATTGTCTTTTCAGGTATCCAGCCAAGTGGCGTACTACATTTAGGTAATTATCTTGGTGCAATCAAACAGTGGATAGACTTACAGGATAAATACAAATCTCTTTTTTGTATTGTCGACCTACACGCAATCACAGCAAATAAGCTTTCCGCAAGTGAATTAAAAAGTAATATTTTCAAAACAGCAGCAGCTTATATTGCATGCGGAATAGATCCAGAAAAGTCCATTATTTTTAGTCAGTCCACAGTTAGTGGTCATGCAGAACTGGGCTGGCTGCTTGGATGCTATACACCAATTGGTTGGCTTAATCGCATGACTCAACTTAAAGATAAAGCTGGCAGCGATAAACAAAAAGCCTCTCTTGGATTATATAGTTATCCAGTACTTATGGCTGCAGATATATTGTTGTATCAAACTAAATACGTTCCTGTTGGTGATGATCAAAAACAGCATTTGGAGCTTGCACGTGATATTGCATCAGCTTTTAACAATCATTATAAGCTGGATCATTTTATCGTACCTGAAATCTTAACTTTGGATTGCACATCAAGGATAATGAGCTTAAGAGATGGTACAAGCAAGATGAGTAAATCTGATCCTTCAGAACATTCGTGCATTAACCTTGATGATACGGATGACTTAATTGTCAAAAAAATAGAAAAAGCAAAAACAGATTCAATTCTAGGCTTTGCTACTTTAGAGTGCCGACCAGAAATAAGCAATTTGATAAACATTTATTCAGTGCTTAGTAATGTAAATGCGGAAAAAGTATGTGAAGAAGTGAACAAACATGACATGAAGCACTTCAAAAAAGAGTTAGCTGATTTAATTATCAGTGTTATATCACCCATACGTGAGAAAATGAATGATCTTTTAAAAGACCAATTCCATTTACATGAAATATTAAAAAAAGGCACAAAGAAAGCAGCAGAAATTGCAACCCATAATATAAAAGAAATCAAGGATATTATTGGATTTGCTCAATATCTGTAAGGTTCCAAAGTGTGATGGTGCGAACCGTCATACCGCCGCGGTATCTCAGCCGCTAACACGTAGCGGGATGACGGTTTTTCAAATTGTCGGTAAATCTAAGTCAGTTTAGCTATAGGCAGCAATTTTCTGTATTTATTTTAAGTTGAAGAAAGCTCAAATGAAAAATCGTGTTTTGCTAAAAATCACAGAATGCAGTCTGGTTACAAAATTCTCTAATGGTCTTAAATAAAACTTCCAGTGAATGATTGTCAGACATATTGTGCTCTGCTGATTTTATTAAGTGTACTTCAACATCGGTTGACTTAATTTTTTCAGCTAAATTCAATGAAGTTTGATAAGGAACATCTTTATCATTAATGCTATGCAGCAAGCGCACAGGACAGTTTATATCTATTGTCTTTTTGTTTAAAAGAAGGTTCTTTCTGCCATCTTCGATCAAATTTTTAGTTATTTTGTATGTACAATGCTCTGAAGTAAAATCTATTACACCTTTAGAATCTAGTTCTTCTTTTTGCTTGCCTGACAATTGCTTGAATATCAAATCTTCAGTAAAATCGGGAGCAGACGATATACCAATTAGTGCTGCAATTTTTTCTGGAAATTGAAGGGCAGTGAGCAACATCAGCCATCCTCCCATACTTGAACCTATAATTATTTGTTTATCGCTAGTTAATTCACTCATTACTTTAGCACAATTTTTTTGCCAATCACTTATCGTGTAATCAATAAAATTACCACTTGAATGACCGTGACCAAAATAATCAAATAGCACAAGTGCTACGTCATTTTCTTGGCAAAATTTGTAAATAGCAGTTGCTTTAGTTCCATCCATATTGGATGCAAATCCACCGAAAAAAACTACAGAAGCTTTCTTTCCTTGTAGCTTTCGATATGCTATGTGACCATTATTTCCATCAAACAATTTACAATAATCCATACTACTTTGGCAAAGCAACCGGGCTATCACTCAATTGATGCAAATAACTAACTAGATCTGCAATTTCTTGTGGATTGGAAATACCTGCAAATGCCATACGTGTACCTTTTATATAGGCTTTTGGGTTCTTTAAAAAGGCAAAGAGCTCCTCATACCCCCATTTTCCACCTCTTTCAAGCACTGCTTTTGAGTAATTGAATGAGTTACCAAGATGGGCCTTTTTATTTCCAACTATGTTCCATAAGTTTGGTCCTACTTTATTCATTCCACCTTTCTCAAAACTATGGCAGGCTATACATTTTTTTGCTGCTGATTTACCTTTCTCAAAGCTAGCATTCTGCATGAGCGCTCCAATATCAAGCGCCACTTGCTCGATTTTTTGCTGGAACTCATTGCTGCCAGCAGCTACTATCGTTTGGTGTTCAATCTTATATTCTTCTGGACTGTAAAGCATATCAACTACATTACTAACTATCATAATGATTAGCCCAGAAAGTAAAATCGATGCTGCAATCTTATTAAGCTCCATAGTTAATTTTTATTAAGTAATGTTACTTAAATTATGCGAATATTTTCGCAAATAGCAACCAATTACCTTGAAGCTCGCTAAAGATGAGAGTCTCTATAGCTGACCCAAGAAAGGTTTTCCTACGTCCATACCGCCGCGAACCGTCATACCGCGATTCATTCGCGGTATCTCAGCCGCTAACAAGAGATCCCGCTAACAAGTAGCGGGATGACGAGGTCCACTGCCATTAAGTTAAGGAAAGAATGGTTAAAAACTGAACTAAAAAGTCAGAAATAATTAAGGATTTATGACAAATGCTGAAACAGAATAGAGTAAACTTTAAAGCAGATAAACTCTGAAGTGTAAATTACTTAAGAAATAGTTTGTTTAGAAGTCATTTTACAGGAGCTATGGCAATAAGCTACCCAGTTATTATCAGAAGATATGAATACTACCTCTAGTCAAAATATGTGTTTTCTAACCCTTTTTTGGTAATTGAACGAACGAAGATAAGGTACCTTATGACGATCAACTTTCCTTCCCTTTCTTACCGCCAAAGTGTTCATCAAAAATAGCTTTGATAATTGATCCATAATGCAGTCAGTATCTGATTCCGTAGCAAAAATGTCGAAAGCCAAGTTTTTGATCGCGTTAAATGAGACAGATTTGTTAATGCTCCTCTTAAGCTTATCATCGGTTAAGTCCATATTCAACGCTTCTTCTACATCTTCTGTCATAACACTTTCTAGGTTGCTAATAATGATAGCTGACCAAAAATCCTGTTTAACAGACTCAACACTTTTTCCTGTAAAATTTTCTAGACTTAGTCTTCCTTTGAGTTTTGCAAAAAATGTCTCAACTCCCCAGCGTAAAAAATATAACTCCTTAAATCCTCCAGTTTGAAACTTTTGTTCATCCATTAATGATGTAGCTAACACTTCAATTTCACCAGATGGCAGTACCACTTTGAAGCGTTATTCCACTATTTTCTTGTTTTATCTTACGCTGAGCACATATGGTAACCTCAACACTAGATGGGCTTTTTTCTTCAAACATAGCATTCACTTCATTAAAAGATGATCTGGGACATCGAATGACATAAGCAATTTTTCTTTTTGTAAGGCTAGAAAGAAATTTATAAGATAAATATACAAATCAGTAAGTCATTAGTATTTACAACTTTAAGCATTTTATCTGCTAAGTTAATTTCATGAGTGTTACCTCTATCTAACACTGACCTTATGGCAACATTATTTATAACAAACCGCAAAGGTTGCACTTGCATAATCACCTAAATCTTTTGGTTTTTGGTTACGTATTTTTCTTGAGCCAAATTCATTTTTTATTTCAACGCTTGTTGGTAAAATGATTTTGGAGGCATCAAGAGCTAACACTCTAAAGCCAAAACAAGTTTTAAATTTTTGGTCTTGGTAGTACAAGGAAACCACACCTTCGTTAATTTCTGAAAATGCACTGTGTTTCATTTTTTTTCTTGCTTGACTAAAAGCACTAGCAGTAACGGTATAGTCTTTTTTCCTATATAAAATAAATTCGTTTAGTATTACTTGCAGCGACTTTACACTTTTTCTTAAAATTAAGATAAATATGTCAATAAAAGATAACTTCCTCTTTCTCATAAAATCTTTTGAAGATGATTTATGGGATTCTATAAATTCTAGACTTGCCAATTCATTTTGAATAAATTTTATTACTGCCTTTTTTACTCATACTACCTTTAAACTTATTGGTATACATCATTATCCCATAAAATCTATCTTTTTTCCTTAACTTAATGGCAGTGAGACGAGGTTATCGTCATGCCGCCACGAACCGTCATACCGCGATTCATTCGCGGTATCTCTTAGCCGCTAACAAGTAGCTGAATGACGATTGTCAGGGTGTAATCCCAGTGTCCCTATGATGTCATCCCAGTGCCCAGACACTGGGATCCAGGAAAGTTTGCTTGTAAGCAAGCAAACTAGCACAGAAAGTGGTTACAACATTTTCGATGAGATTATATGGAAAACTTGATCCCAGTGTCAAGCACTGGGATGACAAAAAAAGGAGCACTGGAATGGCACCATTTGTTATGTTTAACAAAGTTCGTACTTAGCTTCATGTTAGCCATAAATATTTAAGAAATTTACCAAATGAAAAAAAAGGCAAAAGAAGCCCCATGGTTAACTAGTTCTGACACTGGTTTCCATCCAAGACGGCAGTAGCCCCTTCGGTGTCATTCCAGTGTCAAGCACTGGAATGACAAAGGAGAGCAGTGTCAGCTACTTGGATGACACCTTTTTTCTACTTAGTGTGGGTTATACAAGAAGTCTATTGTATGGCTATTGCTGGTCGTATATTACTTATAGCTTATCTATTCAAATTTTGACTTTATTTTTCATAATTCATTATTGACAGAAATTATTAATTGGGTTATTATTAAATTATCGTTAACAAATGAGGCAAAGAAATGACGACATCCAATAATTCTTCATTGCTAAAAGATAGTCAGGAGCTTACTAAAACTAAGGGGACTATATGGAAACCTTTAATTACTATCTCATTATTGTCTGTATTTAGTTTCACATCTGGTCAATATCTTCCTTATGTTATTGCAGCAGTTCCTTTAGCAATCTTTGCTGTTTCTGCGGTTGTTGCACTTATTTCAGTGACATATCTTGTTAAACTGGCTATTTCTAGAGATGATAATAAGAAAGAATTAGGTCTTAATGGACAGAAATTCGGCCATACTCCATCTCAAGAACCACAAAAATTTGTGTGTAAAAATTGTACTAATCTGGAGAATAAATCAAATGTACCTACTCCTCAATCACCTCCAGTAACGTTTGGAACACAACCAAATCCAAGTGCCAATATGCTACAGCCGCCGCCTCCTCCTCTATCAAGCTGTGCACCACCACCACCTCCTCCTATGCCAACTCCTGAGCAATTGAATCAAGCAAGTGGTGCAGTACCTCCTCCTCCTCAAAATTCATCAACTCAACAGGGTAGTAATGATTTACTTAATAGTATAAAAAAAGCTGGCGGTAAGGCAGGTATGAGCAAAGAACAGAAAAAAGCACGCGATGAAAAATTAAAACAAAATAGGGAAAAACGAGAAAAGAATAGTGAAGGTGAGCAAACAGATTCCAAAAATGCTTTATTTGCAGAAATAAGAGGAGGTTTTACATTGAAACCAGTTAATAAAAATCAACAAAGCCCTGAGAAGAGTACTCCAAAAACAAAGTGTGATATGGCTTCTATTCTTGCAAGGAGAATAGCCATTGAATTCTCAGATAGTGAAAGTGAGCATTCTGATTCTATTAGCGATTCAGGTTGGACTACAGATGAAAGCAAAGACAAACAGAAAGAGATAGAGCAGAAAAAGAAGGTGCTGACAAAAAGCAGGAAAAAATCTACGCCTTCAAATTCCCAATCAGACAATAAAAAAGGAACAAGCACTCCCGAGAGTGGTTATAGATCTGATGATGATCAACAATATCCTGAAACTGCAGCTCCGCCAAGCCACCAACCAAATACAAAAAAGCCACCGATACCGCCTAAGCCTGTTAATTTAAAAACGAAACCTGAAGCTCCTCCTGCAACAACAGTGACTGAAGTGAAAGACTCATCTACTTCTCTTGTTAAGGGTCTCATGGCAAAGTTTGATAAAGAAGCGTCTCCATGCCAAAGACAATTTGTTGCACGGGGAAGCACCACGCACTTCCCTTCTTTTTCAAAATAAGTTTACCTACAGGTCTGATTGTATTAAGATTGCTTAATACAATCAGATCTATTATATGCGTTTATCCAAGTATTACTTACCAACTCTAAAGGAAAAGCCTGCCCATGCTAAAATTATCTCCCATCAATATTCTTTACGTGCAGGTTTAATAAAGCAGATAGCATCTGGCATTTATTCCTGGTTACCACTTGGTCTCTTAGTGCTTAAAAATATTGAAGACATCATCAGAGATGAAATGGATAAATCTGGCGCTATTGAAGTGTTAATGCCTTGTGTGCAACCAGCAAATCTTTGGCGAGAATCAGGGCGTTACGATGATTACGGTAAGGAAATGTTGCGTATAAAGGATAGGTATGAGGAAGATATGCTTTTTGGTCCAACACACGAGGAAGTAGCAACTGATTTGATTAGAAATACGGTAAAAAGTTACAAAGATTTGCCGCTTTGTTTATATCAAATTCAGTGGAAGTTTCGTGACGAAGTAAGGCCGCGTTATGGCGTTATGAGAGGCAGAGAATTTCTGATGAAGGATGCGTATAGTTTTGATGTAGATTACGAAGGTGCACTGAATTCATATAATTTGATGTACAAAACTTACATAAAAATCTTCAAACGCATGGGACTTACTCCAATTGGAGTTAGGGCAGATACTGGGCCAATTGGAGGAAATTTGAGCCACGAGTTTCATATATTGGCAAACACTGGTGAGAGCACTTTATATTATGACAATAAATTTTCTGAACTACTAGAGAGTGAAGATATTGAAAGTTTAAAGAGTATATACGCAGTTGCAGATGATATGCATGATCCTGAGACTTGCCCTACATCACAAGAACAGTTAAATGTTAGTAAGGGTATTGAAATAGGGCATATTTTTTATTTTGGCGACAAATACTCAAAGCCTATGAAGGCAAGTGTTACTTCTCAAGATGGAAAAAATGTCAATATACATATGGGTTCGTATGGTATTGGGGTTTCAAGGCTTGTTGGTGCAATAATAGAAGCTTTTCATGATGATAAAGGAATTATCTGGCCAGAATCGGTGGCTCCTTTCAGAATTGGTTTAATCAATTTACAAACGAAAGTACCGGAGGCTGCAGATAAAATATACAAAGCTTTGAAAAGCGATGAAGTGCTTTACGATGATACGGAAGGGAGTGTAGGAGTAAAATTTTCTAGAATGGATCTGATAGGCTTGCCGTGGCAAATAATTGTCGGAAAGAAAGCAGTAAGTGAAAATATAGTTGAAGTAAAAAATAGAGCAACTGGAGAGGTAAAGGAAATGCAAATTGAGGAAGCAATAAATCACTTTAGCGCAAAATGATACACGGTATCGGCACTGACATAGTATATATACCAAGAATATTGAGAATATTACAAAAATACGGGGAAAAATTTCTCAATAGAATCTACACTGAAAAGGAAATAGAGCTAAGTAGAAAGTATAATAGTCAAGAAATGCGAGCAAGGTATTTTGCTAAACGCTTTGCAGCAAAGGAGGCTTTTATTAAAGCACTAGGCAGTGGTCAGGGTATTACAATGAAAGGTATAGAAATATATAGCGATGTAAGAGGAAAACCATATATTGCTGTCAGAAAGGATTTCATCTCAAAGGACTACAAGATTCATCTTTCTCTGAGTGACGATGGAGATTACGCTACTGCATTTGTTATAATTTGCGTCTATAGCTCACACAGATAAAGTTTACTCTTTTGTCATCCTATGCACAACTGTATGAACATTGCAATTTGGGCCTACCAGGAGGGCAATGCCTCTTATCCAAGTACCCTCTCTTGTCATTCCAGTCTGGGATCCAGGAATTTTATTAAGTTGGTAAGCATAAAAGTAGCCGTTTTATGTTAAAACACAACGTTCTTGATGAGATTACGGCAAGGCTGGATTCCAGACTGGAATGACAAAGTTACCCAAGTAGCCTCTTTCTTGTCATCCCAGTGCTTGACACTGGGATCTCATTTTACTTTATGATGATGTCATGAAAGTAGCTTTCCATCCAAAAGGGTGTCATTCCAGTCTGGAATCCAGACTTTAATTGTTATACTTGTAAATAAGTCTGGTGCAAATAAACGTTCATCTCAAAATGCAGTATTTTTGTTGAAATAGCTCAACTGGATTCCAGACTGGAATGACACCATTTGCTGTGCAATTTACCTTCAAAAATGAATGTTCGTACAGCTATGGAATGAATCGCGGTATAGCTATAGCATATACTAGCAACTAGTTTACCAAAAAAACATAGCAGTTTTTCTATGATTTGAGTATAATTCCAGCTTTACCTAAACAGAAAATTTAATGTTAATGTATCTTTCCTTACCATTTTTTATTACTGAGAATTATTTATTAATTACTGCGTTGATTCCACTTTTAAGTGCGTTAGCTATTTTTTTTACTGGTAAATGGCCCAGAGTGAACAATAGTATTACTGTCACTTCTTCTCTACTTCTGTTTGCGTATACGTGTCTGTGCACTTTATATTGGGTGTATGGTGATCATTCTCAATTTATCCTCATGGATTTTGGTAATAATTTGCATATTAGTTTAAAGCTAGAGTCTAGTGGAGTGATATTCAGTTTATTAATATTATTTTTGTGGATACTAACCAGTATATATGCAATATGTTATATGCAGAATAACTATGCTGATAGCAATCACTCAAGTTTTCTATGCTTTTTTTCAATATCGATTAGCTGTACAATGTTTATTGCTTTTTCTGGAGATTTGCTTACTACATTTGTCTTTTATGAGCTTCTAACTATTAGTACATACCCCCTGGTTACTTACAACTCAACAAATGAATCAATGATTGCAGGGCGCTATTACTTTGGCGTGCTATTTTTCTCTTCTTTGGTATTATTTTTTCCTGCAATAGGCCTTTTATATAATGAATTTCATACTTTAGACTTTGTAAGTGGTGGAATATTCAAATTTGATACTTCACTCAGCACTTTTATTGCGGTGTGTTTTGCTATGCTGATTTACGGAATAGGAAAAGCTGCATTAATGCCAATGCATTTTTGGTTACCAAAAGCAATGGTTGCACCAACTCCTGTAAGCGCACTACTGCATGCTGTTGCTGTTGTGAAATCCGGAGTTTTCATCATCATAAAAGTTATATTATACACTTTCGGTGTCGGTAACATGCAACGTTTTGCGCAGCAAAGTTGGTTTGCTGGAGGGTGGCTTCCGTACGCTGCTGGATTTACTATAATTACTGCATCATTGATTGCATTAAAGCAAAAAGAATTAAAGAAATTGCTTGCTTACTCTACCATCTCTCAATTGTCGTATATTATATTATTCGCTTCAATTTTTAGTGAGCTCAGCATGAGAGTTGCAATTTTTCAATTAGTTTGCCACGCATTTGCAAAAATCACTTTGTTTTTCGTTGCAGGTAGCATAATAACGAAAACAGGCGAGAAATATATAGATAAGATTCACGGTATAGGACGCAGTATGCCAATTAGCATGACAGCATTTGCTATAGGTGCATTGTCTATGATAGGGGTGCCGCCTGCTCCGACTTTTTGGGGTAAATTTCTCATTTTTCAAGCTGTTTTCAACTCTGGCAATGTAATACTTTCTGTGTTTGTAACTTTAGTGTTAATTGTTAGTACTATACTCAACGCTCTGTACTTTTTACCGATGATTTACAATGCCTTTTTCTTAAAACCTTCTCAGAATTACTTCATTAAAAAAACGCCAATTCTTCTAGTTTTACCTCCAGTTATTACTGCTATGTGCACTTTGGTTATTTTTTTTAGCTACCAAGTAATATTTTAAATGTGATTATCTGTATTTATAACCATTAACAATAAATTTAAATGGTATTATACCAGCCAGAGTTGCTTTTATATTCGACAAAGTGAAGCTAATCTCCACAGTATCCTCCTTATTTTGCTCGGTTGTAAAAACTACAGTAGCATTTCCAGCAAATGTAACTAAGTCCTTGGTCGATCGATCAATAGATAATGTTATTACATTTATGTTGGCGATTTTTCTTTTAGATAAAGACAAATTACCAGCTTCATTATTCGTTTTTTCCTGAAAGCCTTGATAGATTTTATGTATAGAATTGTTTCTTATAAAATTTTCTTGGTACTTCGGTTCAACGATCTTAATGGACTCGTATATTTCAATGTATTTACTTATTAAGTACCTCGCTGTGGAAGTGTATTCATCTTCCTTTTTACTGAAACTAAGCTTATGCATTGCAGAGAACTCATCTTCTGTGTGGTTCATATACTTCACAAAATTTAAATCTTTTTTAATAGGAAATAACAGGTATATGTTTAATGTTAATAAACATATACCTACTAGGAGAAGCGATACTATTAATGCCATCCAAGATCTTTCTGCTACACAAAACAGATACCTATGGCAATACCATTCGACTGCTTTACTGAAATAACTTTTGTTTTTTACTGATTCAAGCAATTTATCTTCCATAACACAATGCTACCAAATCCAATTATAATAACAACAAAATTAGATACTCTAAAAAACTTTAAAATATGTCTAAATTTTCCAAAATAGGATGAATGATTATATCACCTTGTTCCGCAATAAGGTAGAATTTGTCGATTTTGCTCACATCTATATTTATCATTTTTATACTGAAATTTTCAGGATTGTAAATATTACTTTCAGCACTTTTGTGATAATTATAATAATGTAATTTATTTTGATCATCAAAATAACCAAATTCATCAGCGAGGGTTCCCACTTTGCTACCTTTACCATCTTTGACTAGCCTAAATAGATCAATTGCGTGGTTTTGAGATCCAGGCTCAATAGGACCTTCTGCAGCAAAAAACTTAGGTGCATGACCAACATATTCCTTAAATTTTAGATTATGAGTCTTTTTTACACTACCAAAATCCACAAATTTATATTCATCTGAAACGCCAGAATATTGTGGATCATACTTTTTATATTCAAAAAACTCATTACCTAAAAAATTACAAAACGTTAATTTATAATTATCATGATCGGATTTAACGACTTTAAGGTAATGAAAATCTCTAGGAATCTTTACTTCCTCTTCCGTAATATGATTACGTACAACAAGCTCATCATTTAGCATATGATAGCCAATTTTTGGCAAAGTAGCTATATTGATTGTCTTGTTTAGCTTAAAATTTGCTTCATAAATGCCACTTAACAACTCCTTTCCTTTTTCTAGGGTTACGTCTTGATCTGAAGCTATATTCTTAATTAAGCTTAATTTTTTCTGCATGTTCAATATGGCTTTCGTCAAAACTTCTATTGATTGCCATACAGTTAATTTATTATCAGTCAAATTATATACTTCGAGTATTAAATTAACAGAATTTTATCATGAATTTATGTTAAAAGTATTATACTTCGTAAACTTATGTCATGATATTAACTACATTAGCTAAAACATGCTTTTTATCTAAGTGGAGTTGCTTTGCGGCAACGAAAAGTTTATCTATTTTTTTCCACTGACTTAGCAGAATTTCAACACCATTTACCTCTCTCTTTATGCTTTCTAAAATGAAGGCCTGAATTATATATGATGCTAGTTCTAGTTCGATTTCGCTATTAATTACTTTATTAATCATATTGGGATTCTTTAAATCATGAAGAAATTTATAAAAGCATTTGTATGCTTCATAAGCATCACTACTTATTGCATTTATTATCATTCCTGGCATTCCAGGAAATAAAGTAATGATTTTATCAAACGTTTGATCATCAGATTTACATTGAGATGAAACAACTTGCTTTGTTTCATCATAAGTTAATGGAAGTAAATTTAGCTGGAAACACCTACACCGGATAGTGGTTTGTATATCATATGGCTTATGGCTAATTATAAATACCTTAGAATCTTTTGGCGGCTCCTCTAATATTTTCAATATTGCGTTTTTAGCGTTATTAGTCATTACCTCTAAGCTATCTATTATAGCTATTTTGTGTTCTGATTGAATGGGACTTAAGTGTAGAAAGTTTTTCATTTCTCTGACTTTTTCTATTCCGATAGTATCACCTTCAACAATGTGTAAGTCCAACGCTACTTCATTATAGTTTTTTATGAGTAACCAATTGGAAAAGGATTTTGCAAGTGTTGCTTTTCCTATACCTTTTTTACCACAGATCAGCCAAGACTGAACAGATAAGTTGTTCATTATTTTTTTTTTGGCTTGGTTGTGGCCTATTACTTTTTTCATTCTTTCTCCTATAGGTTTTAGTTTGAAAATGCGTTGTTTACTGTTTGTAATGAAATTGCACCTTCCCTTAAAACCTTAATCTTATCTTCGGTTAAGTCAATAATAGTAGATTCTATACCAGAAACTAGTTCGTCATCTTCAATCACTACAGATAAATGTTGCTTAATGGATTGTGGTATATCGTTTGCCTTACATACACTTTTTTTTCCTGAAATATTTGTACTAGTTGCAACTATTGGAACTTTCAGTTTGTTTAGTATTGAAATTGCAATAGGATGCTCAGGAATTCTGATACCTATACTATCTTTAAAGAATTCGTTTGGCAATATGTTGTTGTTTTTAAGTGGTAAAATATAGGTAATTGGTCCAGGAGAAAAGTAGTTTATTAAATCAATATATCTTTCCTTTACCTTTGCTATTTTTGTCAAATTGTAAATATCACTAACAAATATAGACAGTGGTTTATTTTGAGAGCGTTTCTTTATCTGATATATTTTTCCTATAGATTCATTATCTAGTGCATTACAAGCAAGAGCATACACTGTTTCTGTTGGAAAACACACTAACAAGTTGTTCTGTATTGCATTTATTATTTTAGATACCATATAGCTCAAAACTTATTTATAACAACTAGATCAGTTTTGTTGCATTGTATCTTATATAGTAACTGCTAGTTTGTATCCGTTCAGGATAGCGGCAAGACCATAGAGTAAAAGTGAGTTTACAACAAATGGTGTCATCCCAGTGCTTGACACTGGGATCCAGGAATTTTATTAAGTTGGTAAGCATAAAAGTAGCCGTTTTATGTTAAAATACAACATTTTGATGATTATGAAAAAGCTGGATTCCAGTGTCAAGCACTGGAATGACATCGTTTACTATGTACCATATTGCAATGCTCGTACAGCTGTGTGTCACGCACTTTGCTTCAATATTTGCACATTAGCCACTCCTCTAAACAGATACGCTAGTTTTTGTGAATATAATACAACGCAGCTTACCATTTGTTATGCAGACTTGCTACAACCCAAACTCTTCATTGACTTTATCAACTATTGCCTGTGGTGGATCCTCTCCCCATCCTGAATACAAAATCTCTCCATAGTCTGCAACATCTATAGAGCCAGTTCTGCTTTTTGCTAGAAACATTTCTCTTTTCTCTTTATCAACTAATACATAATGCCACGCTGATTTTCCACGATCTTTACCACGGACTAAGTATACAAGATCTGACCTACTTCTTTTTGTTGCATCAGCAAAAGATCTTTCATTGACAGTTCTGCTTTTACTTTTTATGCCGCCACTTTCAGAAAAAGCTTCCTTGGATTCGGTTTTTTTGCCTGCTAATTCAGAAATTTTTCCTTTTTCCCCTAGCGCACGTTCTTTGGTGTTTTGAGACGAATACTTACTGGAAAAACCTTCCCCTGTACCGCCAGGAGTCCTGTTTGTGAAACGCTTAGTAAATGAATTATTGTCGTTGTTTTCTGCCATAAAAATCTCCAAACTTTAGATTGTAGAATCCAAACTTTTACTACACTTTATCATATGTTAATTAATTAATATAAATGAAAAATAATATAGTAATTATTACAGGAATTACGGCCTCAGGTAAATCAGAATTATGCGATAACCTGATAGAAAAATATGGAAATATTAGTATAATAAATTGTGATTCAAAGCAGGTATATGAAGAAATTCCCATAATTACTGCTCAACCACCAAAGCAAGAAGTATTTTATAAACTATATGGTTATGTTTCAGCAAAAGAAAATTATTCCGTGGGTCTATGGTTAGAAGATTTAGAAAAAGAAGTTAATCACGCATTAGAAAATGCTCAAATACCTATCATCACTGGAGGAAGCGGGCTTTACATCAGCAGTTTAATCAAAGGCTTATCATCAATGCCACAAATAAGTCAGGAAGTGAGGAAAAATGTAAGCGAATTAAGGAAAAATTTAAGTAAAGAGGAGTTTTACAAATTAGCGCTAAGCAAAGATCCAAGGATTCAAGGTAAAGTGTTCATGAATGACTCGCACCGCCTTTCAAGGGCACTTGAAGTTATCACTGAAACTGGCAAGTCAATTTTTGTATGGCAAGAGAATAGACAGCCTCCTTTATTCAATAATTTTAAGATATATACAATTCTGCCTAAACGTGAAGATGTATACCGAAAAATAAATTCTCGTTTCATTACAATGATTGAAAATGGAGCAATTGATGAAGTAAAAAAGCTACTTAGCATGAACCTAGCCCCACATTTGCCAGCTATGAAAGCACACGGAGTGCCAGAAATTATAAAGTACTTGAAAGGTGAGATTACTTTAGACGAAGCGATACAAATTGCTCAAACAAACACAAGACACTACGCGAAACGTCAGTATACCTGGTTTAAAAAACAATTTCTAAATGCTGAAGTGATTGATTGTGCAAACAAGCTCAAGATATTTTAATTCAGGCCGTGCTCATTACTACGAATAGGGGGTTCCATATTTTCCAGATGGTCGCTTACTTCTAGTGGATCGCCTAAACCATGCTCTATTTTTATTTTAAAAAATCCAAGCCTCTCGCACAATTTCTGAAAGTATTCTTTTATAATGTCAAATAAGCTTTTATCACCTATATTATAGTCCTTCAGTCTCTCAGGAACAGTAAGTGACAAGTTACCATTTGTGTATGTTACATTTTTATCATCTTGAGACTTAAGCGTGAATTCTAGTGAGCTGGATAGATCACACACCTTGTCACCGAATGTACCGTCACTCCTTTGGAAAAATATTGGTAATGTCATATCAGATTTAACACTCACATTATTTTGGCTAACACAGTCAATACTTATTACTTTTTCAGGGCTTTCTATTATGAATGAATGCTGGCTAAGTGCACCTTGAAACTCTATATGTACACCAGCTTCATATCCTGCTTGATTACAATTGATAACTAATTCTTCCAAGATAGAGTCACTTGGAACTTCTGCCTTAGCGTATTTGAACATCTCCTTAAAAACTTTTCTTGCAAATGGGCGGTAGTCTTCATTTTTACCTTCACTTTTTGGCAGTAAACTATCATGTTCTTTGTATAGCTCGGCAATCAAATCTCTACTTATACTTTTGCCGTTAATAACAAAATCCATTCTCTGAAAATCTAAGAACGCTGTATTACCAGAATTCGCTTCAGCATTGTCTTTACCAGCTCTTAACTTGCTAAAACCAAACTTTTCTGCTTGAGCTCTTAATGTAACTACTGGATTTTCCTTTTCTTCTGATATAGAGCTACTCATTATTAATACCTTGATATAGACTGCTGATAGTATAATAATACATAAAAATGATTAATAAGTTAATAAAATACCTACTATAAGCCCTATGATAGCAAATATAGTTAGGGGTAACTTAGGCTTACCGACGATTTTAAAAACAACAAATTCGTCATTCCGTTACGTGTTAGCGGCTGAGATACCGCGAATGAATCGCGGTATGACGTTAGAGAGCTGTGCTAGCTATAGTGCATACCTGACCATAAGGTGACAAGATTTTAAAAAGGCTCTATAACAGTTTTACACATGTATGAATCTCAATGAGCAATCAGATTTTTCTAAATAGCAGGCTGGAGAATATACCTAAGTTCCATTCCGCAATATTGCCTAAACTTTGTGGTGGGGACAAGGTGGTGGATCTGCTGTTTTATAAGCCACTTAGTTATGTGGATAGAAGCAAGTTACTATCTGATGCTCGAGTTGGAGAATTTACAACTTTCATTGCAAAAGTTTATGAGCATCAGTCGCCCACTTTTAGAGGTAGACCATATAAAATAGTCGTTGAAAGTGAGAGTCAGTATATATTCATAGTCTTTTTTAATTACTCAGTTAAGTATTTATATAAACTATTTCCAATCGGAGCTTCTGTGATCGTCAGTGGCAAACTCGAAAAATTTGCTGAACATTGGCAGATTACTCATCCAGATTACGTGTCGCTTGACATCAACCAATTTAAAGAAATAGCTTGCATAGAGCCAGTTTACCAATTATGCCGTGGCATTACCAATAAGCGCATTGGGAACATAATAAGCTCTAATCTAAAGGAATTGCCTGATTTACCAGAGTGGATAGATGATACATTAATCAAGCAAAAAAAATGGTTGAGTTGGAGGGAAAGCATCATAAAGTTGCACAGACCAAGCTCATTGGCGGAAGCTGAGGTTTGTAGAAAAAGGCTTGCTTATGATGAATTGTTTGCGTATCAGCTAGCGCTGAAACTTGCAAGAAAAAATCATGTGAAAGAAAGGGGAAGAGAATTTGTAATATTGAGTAAATACAAAGAGCAAGTTTTAAATGAATTGTCGTTTCAATTAACAAATGATCAAACTCGTGCAATAGATGAGATCTCAGAGAGACAAAAATCCAAGTATCGCATGATAAGCTTGCTGCAAGGTGATGTTGGTAGTGGCAAAACCGTAGTTGCACTTTTTGCGATGATAAATGTGGTAGAAAACAACATGCAGGCAGCTCTAATGGCACCGACTACTATCTTGGCGGAGCAACATTATAATTGGATTGAGGAAGTTTTATCCTGTACCGATATAAAAGTTGCGCTGCTTACTGGTAAAACTTCGCGCAAGGAAAGAAAGATTATCATGAACGAACTTGCAAGTGGTGTTTTAAATATAGTGATTGGCACTCATGCACTATTTCAAGCTAACGTTACATTTAAAAATTTAGGGCTTGCAGTCATAGACGAGCAACAGCGATTTGGAGTGATGCAGAGAAATCGCTTGGTAGGAAAAGGAGAAAATGCCGATATACTTTTCGTTACTGCAACTCCCATTCCAAGAACCTTGCAGCAAGCTATGTATGGTGATGTTGAATGTTCAATTTTGAAAGAAAAACCAAAATCCAGATTGCCAATAAAAACTGTAACTATGAACATTAGTAGGGTGCCAGATGTTATTGAAAAGCTAAAAGGTGCTATAAACAGGGGCGAAAAAGCATATTGGATTTGTCCATATATAGAAGAAAACGAAGAGACCAATATTGCTGCAGCAGAGATGCGTTTTCAGGAATTACAAAAAACATTTCTTGATAAAGTCGGGATAATACACGGAAAATTGACTCAGGAGCAGAAAGATCAAATTATGTTTTCCTTCAAAAGGAATGAATTTTCTCTGCTTGTTGCAACCACTGTGATAGAAGTTGGTATAGATGTGCCAGATGCAACCATCATGATTATAGAAAATGCAGAGCAATTTGGGTTATCACAATTGCATCAGTTAAGAGGCAGAGTAGGGCGAGGAAACAAGCCATCTTTTTGTGTATTATTATACGATAATTTAAGTAAAAGCTCATCTTCAAAGTTAAAGATCATGTGTGAGTCACAAGATGGATTTTACATTGCTGAAAGGGATATGATGCTAAGAGGCAGTGGAGATATTTTAGGCACAAAACAATCAGGATGTATGGAATTTAAATTTGCTGATTTATATCAGGACAGAGAGCTGCTCAATCTTGCGTATAATAACGCAAAAGGCGCAATGGCTGATTTTGAATTACTGCTTGATATATTTGAATATAGAAGTAGATTACATTTTTCAAAATTTCAGTAGGAAAATCAGGTAACCCGCAGAAACGAAAAAACTTACTTGACACCCTTCGCCAGCCCCCTTATCATGATACTGAAGGTATTCAGTTATCTTCATCTGTGCAGATTAAATAGCAAGAAAACAACGTAGTTGGCGTCTTATTTTTAATTTTTTGCACTATGTGTACCTTATGTCTTCACAACATTTCTGGGTTTTTACCTATATAAGCTGAAACGCGCTTATAAGTCGTTTAAGACAGTATAGTACGCCGATTTGCAGGATTAGAGAGTGACAACTAGCTAACACGGGGTTTCTTTTGCCTTTTTTTCTGCTTAGTAAATTTCTTAGCATTTAAGCTAAGGGTCTGTTGCAGTTTAAAAGTCGCTAAATTGCAGCGTTTAGAATAAAAAACGCCAATATTTTGAAGTACATATAAATAACTAGTTAACTACGGGGCTTCTTTTGCCTTTTTTTTCATTTGGTAAATTTCTTAAATATTTAGATTAGTTGCAATTTAAGAGCCCGTAAAGGGTGTCATTCCAGTGCTTGACACTGGAATCCAGGAATTTTATTAAGTTGGTGAGTATAAAAATAGCTGTTTTACGTTAAAATACAATGTTTTGATGATTATGGAAGGGCTGGATCCCAGTGTCAAGCACTGGGATGACATCATCATAAAGGAACCAGTGTCAGCTACTTGAATGACATCATAGGGGCGCTGGCCTGACAATCGTCATCCCGCTACGTGTTAGCGGAATCTGCTGTGGCGACATAAACTTAAATCATTTCAAATTTCAATCCAAAGAGGTATCATTATGTTAAACAACTTCAATTTTAAAGAATTTTTTAACCACTATGAAACAAATAGTACGTCAGATGATATACAAAGGTATTATTTGCTGTGGAAATCAGTAATAGCGCAGGCGATGACTGATGCAGCAAGTAACTGTAAAAAAACAGAAAGCTTGGTAGAAAAACGTAAGGCAATTTCTTGGTTGTCAGACTTTAGTCAAGATTTTGTGCACACATGTATATTGGCTGATTGTGATCCGGTATACGTAAAAAATAAAATACAGCCAACCTTAAAAAGCCTTACTAGATAAAGCCTTTTTATATACTTAATGAGGTTTACTCCTTTTACCGAAAAAAATATAATTCAATCTCCTATCTATAGTTGCCTCTATATCTTTGATTAATAGCTGCTTTATCATGTTTACTTTTCGCTTTGCATCTTGAGCTTGACGCTCATTGTTACCACTGTTATTGCTGTAATTATTCTTATCACTATAACTACTGCCACTTGGTTTGCTACTGTTACTGAACTCACTACCCTTTTTTCTTCTTGTGTTGAGTATCTGTATTATCTTTTCCTTTAAAAAGGACTTCCAGCCTGTGCCAAGTAATAATTTATAGAGAAAATGCGGAGTAAGAAACGCCACTAATATTCGAATAGAAATTCCGTAACCGAGATCTTCCCTATTTTCATAATACCACTTGCAATATTGAAAAAAACGGTAAAACGCATTTTTGAAAGAGCAAAATTCTACAGCATACCAAAAACCATTGCTGAGAAACATGAGCACAATGCTGAATGTGTAAAGATACATTGTGAAGAGAAACAGTTTCACAATTATATCTTTTAGACTACCTAATATATAATTCAATAATCTTAATTTATAGAAAAGTGATATCATTTCACACCCACTTCAATATGGCTGGGGTGGAAGGATTCGAACCTTCGCGTGGCGGTATCAAAAACCGCTGCCTTACCACTTGGCTACACCCCAATACTACTTACATCAATAACACTATTAGCCCAATTAGTAAAAGATTTATTTGCTTTTTCTATGGGCATCACAGCAATAGCTGGCTGATCATAAGAATGCATTGCTTCGATTTTTTCTACAATTTTATCAACTTGATCATTTTTGCTTTTCATAATTGCTACTACTTCACAACTATTACTAATTTTACCTTCCCATAAATACAGAGAATTCACTTCGGGAAATATGTTTACACATACAATTAATTTCTCGTTTAACAATTCCTCAGAAACAGTCTTAGCCTCCTCAAAATTTGAAAAAGTTGCATAGACTAAAACTAAATTACTCATTAGAATTTACATAAACGCATTGCTACTATACTCTACCGAGATTTATTCATCAAGAGAAAATAACGCCAGCGCGTACTGTATGAACATTTGTTTGCAAAGGTAGTATGTTAAGTGTTATAGCTAGTTTGCCTCAAACGTAAAGGTGTCATCCCAGTGCCCCTGTGATGTCATTCCAGTGCTTGACACTGGAATCCAGTTTTCCATATAATCTCATCGAAAACGTTGTAACCACTTTCTATGCTAGTTTGCTTGTAAACAAGCAAACTTTCCTGGATCCCAGTGTCAAGCACTGGAATGACATCACAGGGGCACTGGGATGACACCTTTCCTAGCAGAGAAATCACAATGTTCATACGGTTGTACGCATACCGCTGGGATCTAGGATTTTTCTATAGTTTAAAAACAAAAAAAGGACGTTACTCATTGAGTAACATCCTTTTGGAGAAGGTAGAAGTTTTACTTATTACACTGTTCCTGGAGTTGTTGTAGCTCTTGAGTTGACAGGTTCTGCACTAGGTTGATCTAGAGATGCGCGTCGTTTTGCCAACTTTTCTTCGAGTTCTCTGTCAAATTCTTCTTTTAAAGGAAGAACTTGTTTTCTTGTTAGCGTAGAAGAACCAGAACCCATTCCACTATCAGTAGAATTACTGTGAGTGAGAGTTCTGTTACTCAAACTATCCAGGTTTTGCTCCACAATAGGATCACTGAGAACATCTTCACTGAAAGAACTTTGTCCATTTAAGTTAGTCAATGAGGCGCTTCTAGGTAGTTCTGGTGGAGCAACTGGAGTAAGCTTAGGAGTTAAGCTACTAGATGAATTGCTTCTACGGACTGTTGCAAAGTTCTGAGAATCTGAATCAGAGACAGTAGCAGTACTTTCAGTTCCTATAGAATTTAGTGAATTGCTTCTTGACAAGCTGTTAGATTGTTCAGAGTTTTTTCTTCCCAGTGAAGAGAATGATGATGACACAGACCTAGTTAAACTTTTGACAGAAGGCCTGTTAGCTTTTTTCTCTGCTCTGTCAAACATATTGCTTACGCTTGAGTACAAATGATTTTCTCTACATTCTTTAATAACCTTCTTAATTTCATCGTGATGTTCAGAGAAAACACTGTCGATGAAATAACTACCTTTAGGTAATGACCTTTGTGTTAACAAGTTATGCAAGCTTTTTTCATTTAAATTATTAATGAATTCTTTCTGTACTTGCCATCCAGAAGTATGTTCAATCTCCCCTGATTTTGCCTTCTCTGCCATTTTTAAATCAATTTCTGACGATATTCCAGAAAGTATATTTTTCACTAACCCAGAATTATTTCCTTTATCAGCAAAAATTGCTTTCATATCATTTCTTATTTCGTCAGATTTCTTAATTGCATCTGGAGTAAACCTTTTTACCTTATCTAAATAGTCCGTCTCACCAGATGCCTTATGGAACTTATTTGCCACTCCTTCGCCTACAAAACTAGCGCCTTTTTTCAGTGAATCTACTGAATGTTCATAACCTTCTTTCACCTTATCTTTAACATGTACAGCACCATCTCTAACTTTTCCGGCAGTATATTTCGCCCCATCAACTGTTTTTTCTGCTGACCACTTGAGCCCTTTATATCCAGATTGAACTGCTTTTACAGCGACTTTTACAGCGAAATATAAAGCAAGACCAACTATAGCACCCGGTATAGCAAGTGTTGCACCAACTGCCAAAAGTGGTAGTACTGCCGTAAATAATCCACTTGCTGTACTTACTACAAGAATCTTATCTCCTTGTTTCATCTTAGAGAATTCTGTATCCCCTTTTAACAGGTCAGTAATTCTTTCTTTTAGCTTCTTGGGATCATTAGCAATATCTGAATTTGGTAGATTTTGCATCGTTTTATTCAAATCAAAACTATCTTCTGGTTGGTTTTGTTGAGTTCCAACAGAATTTGAATTTTTTTCATTAGGTGACATTTTAAACCTCACTATTAATTAAATATATTATAATTGTATTCCTTGATTCTTAAGTTAGTGTTAAATTGATTGCCAGTATTTATTTATCTTCAAATAATTTCGCTTGACGTGTTTTGTGGTAGCGTAGAAAATTAGGTCAAGAAGCTGCAGCATTTATGAGGTATAGAAAAAGAACACTCATCTTTTTAGCTGTTATAACTTTAATAATAATGGTTTTATTATTCAGCTATCATTTCCATTTTCACGAAGACGTAGTGCACTTAAAGAGTGACAAAAAAGAATTCAAAAAAAAGCCAGAAAATTCCATAGAGTCGACCATATTACATAGAGAAAAGGAAGTGTACGATCATGTTTTCCATCCTGATGATTAATTTGTAAATAAAATAGCAATTTATGTTTGCATTTTCTTATTAAAGAAGTAATATTAGCGTATTAATTATAGAATCAATCATTATGTTTGATGATAATAATCCTTGGAACCTGGGAAAGAAACCGGTAGGGAACAAAACTCCCAATAATGAAGATATTTTAAGTAAAGCTGTATCTGATATAAGGTTCTTTCTTAATGGATTAACCAGAAACAGGGGCAAAAAACCTTATTTCATCATTTTCATTATTTTGCTGTTCTATGCTTGCACTGGCTTTTATATTGTCCATCCTAGTGAAGAAAGTATAGAACTTACCTTTGGTAAATATTCTAATACAGAAACACCTGGTTTGCGTTATCACTTCCCCTACCCTATTGGCAAGGTTTTTAAAGTGAACGTTAAGGAAGTAAATCGTGAAGAAATTGGGGTAAGTAGTTCTTATGGGCGAGATACAGATCGCGGTGAAGGCGTGATGCTAACTGGAGATGAAAATATAGTCAACGTTAACTTCGAGGTTCAATGGCGCGTTAGAGATGCTAAGGACTATTTATTCAAAGTGCGGGATTACAAACCCGGTTTCAGTGTTAAAAATGCTGCTGAAAGTGCCATGAGAGAAATAATAGGTAAAAACACGATCTCTTTTGCACTTGGTCAAGGCAGACCAGAAATTTCTAGAGATACTAGAATTCTATTGCAGCAGATTCTTGATGGATACCAAATGGGTATAGAGATTTTATCTGTTCAAATGAAAAAAATTGATCCACCAGAAAAAGTAATCAGTTCGTTTAGAGATGTACAAAGTGCTCGTGCAGACAAAGAGCGTACTATAAACGAAGCATATGCTTATAATAATGATATTATACCTCGAGCAAAGGGTGAAGCGATAAAGATAAAATTAGATGCACAAGCATATGAAAATGAAATAATAAATGAAGCAAAAGGTAATGCAAATCGCTTTTTATCTCTTTATGAGGAATATAGACAGAATCCTTCTCTCGTTAAGAATCGTATTTATCTTGAAACTATGGAAAATATTTTCAGTAAGGTAGACAAAGTTGTTGTAACTGATGATCTGAAAGGTATGTTTTCTTATTTACCTCTTACAAATTTAGGAAAATAACCATGAGTAGTAATATTAAAATTGTTTTTGTTTCTGTATTTGTTGTTTTATTGATTGTTTTATCTAATTCAATATTTGTTGTGCAAGAAACAAAGCAAGCAATAGTTATACAACTGGGTAAAGTTGTAAGGGATGTTAGGGAAAGTGGCTTATATTTTAAGTTGCCATTCATAAATAGTGTAGAGTTTCTTGATAAAAGAGTTTTAGATTTAAGTCCTGATAAGATCCCAAGGGAAGTGATAACAGCGGATCAAAAACGTATTATAGTAGATGCGTATGCAAAATATAAAATAACAAATCCTGTTACTTTTTACCAGGCTGTGAGGAATGAATCAGGTCTGGTTAGAAGATTATATCCGGTTATAGAAGCTCACATAAGAGAAAATATAGGCAGATTTTCGTTGATTAGCTTGTTGAATGAAAAAAGATCAGAGGTTATGCAATTGATTCAGCGTGGAGTTTATTCTGAAGCTGAAAAATTTGGCATAGAAATAATAGATGTAAGAATTAAGAGAGCAGATTTACCAGAAGAAAATAGTTCTGCAATATTTCGCCGTATGCAAACTGAAAGGGAAAAAGAAGCAAAAGAAATTAGAGCAGAAGGAGAGCAAGCTGGGCAGGAAGTTAGATCAAAAGCTGATAAATTAAAAAGGGAAATTATCTCCAGTGCAGTAAAAGAATCGTACGAAATAAGGGGCCGTGGTTATGCTGAAGCAACTAGAATTTATAATGAGGCATTTAAGGTTGATGAAGAGTTCTTTAACTTTTATCGCTCTATGAGCGCTTATAGTAAATCATTTGCCGAAAATAATACTAAATTTGTACTTTCACCAAATAATAATTTTTTAGATATTTTAAATAAGGGGTGGAAATAGTCTATGAAAATTATTTTATCTATATTTGCATGTTTTTTGATTTCATTCTCTTCATACGCTAATGTGTTCGACTGGAACGCAAAAAAAGTTGTTGATGCTAGCACTACTGCATGCAACTGTAATCAAGGACTTGCCGATTTAGTGGAAGAACTCATTCCTGCGGTTGTAAATATTTCAAGCGAACAAATCATCAAACAAGAAAATAACAGCAAAACTAGAGTTCCATCTATGCCAGGAAATAATTTTTTTGATGATTTTAGAGAGTTTTTTGAGCACTTTGATCAGTTTTTTATGGATAGGGGCCCTAGTGTTAACAGAGAGGTGGTGTTGCTTGGCTCTGGGTTTATTATAGATAAAGGTGGAATCATAGTAACAAATTATCACGTTATTAAAAACGCCCAAGATATCACAGCTACCATGAACGATAATACTCATTTTAAAGCAGAAGTTTTAGGCTATGATGCAAGAACTGATCTTGCTGTGCTTAAGATCCATTCTGATAAAGACCTTCCTTTCGTCGCATTTGGTGATTCTGATGCAGCAAGGGTTGGCGATACTGTTATTGCAATAGGTAACCCATTTGGTTTGGGTAGCTCCGTTAGCAAGGGAGTTGTATCTGCAAGGTCTAGAGACATTAGTATCGGCACTATGAATGAATTTATTCAAACCGACGCTGCAATTAATAGAGGCAACTCTGGAGGGCCATTATTTGATTTAAATGGAAAAGTTATAGGCATTAACACCGCTATCTATTCCCCATCTGAGTCTGGCGGTAACGTGGGTATAGGCTTTGCTATACCATCTAATTTAGCTATGTCAATTATTGACACATTAAAAAGTGGCAAAAAAATAAAACATGGTTGGCTTGGTGTGCAAGTTCAGCCTATAACGAAAGAATTCGCTAAGTCCTTGGGTTTAAAAGATACAAAAGGTGCACTGGTTGCAAGTATAGTACAGGATAGTCCTGCAGAAAAAGGTGGAATTAAGGTGGGTGACATATTATTAGAATTTGATGATAAAAAAATTGATAGAATGACACAACTGCCTCAAATGGTTTCAAGAACTGAACCTGGAAAAAAAGTACAAATTAAGTTACTTAGAAAGAGCAAAGAGGTCAATATTAAGGTTGTGATTGAAGAATCTGCAAATGATGGTCAAGGTAATAATCAAGAAGAAAATAAATCAACATCCGATTACATAACTGGTTTAACTGTTTCAAACCTGCCAAAAGAATCAAAAGAAAGTAATCCTACAAAAGGTGTGATAGTTACCAATGTAGATAGTAACAGTAATGCCACGCTGCGTGGTATTAAAAAAGGAGACATTATTATCCAATTAGATGGAACCGATATAGAAAATACTAATGATTTTCAAAAACAAGTTGATTCAGCAGTAAAGAAAAACGGTAAAGATTCAATAATGTTGCTCATTTACCGCAATGGAAATCAATTCTTTACTTCGATAAAGTTGAAGAAGTAATTTTATTCACTAAATTTACAAAACAGTAGTGTTGTAAGCTCGCTACTGTAACACTTCAATCTTATAAAATAAATAAAAATCTACACTAGATTTCTTGCGTAACCATATAAAAAACCAAAGGATGTCATCCCAGTGCCCAGACACTGGAAACTTCACTGTAATGAGCACATTGAGCAGCTGTATAATAAAAACTGGATTCCAGTGTCAGCTACTTGCATGACGCCGTCATAAAGGAACCAGTGTCGGCTACTTGGATGACACCATAGGGGTTACTTGGGTGATACTATAGGAGGTCTAACATGAACTTTCTAAAATTCATTGAACTGTGCTTTCAAACAGTGGTGCCGGGATGTGAGTATAATGATTATCAGTACATAAAAGTCATAGCAGACAGGCTGGAAGCAGCGAATGCTGGCGAAGTAAGGCGCATAATACTCAATATGCCTCCGCGTTCAATGAAGTCCATATGTGTAAGTGTTGCGTGGCCCGCATGGATACTGGGAAATCAGCCAACTGCAAGAATAATAGTTGCAAGTTATTCTAAGTTGCTTAGCGAAAAACATTCGCTCGATACGAGGTGCATAATGCAATCTGATTGGTATAAAAAGCTATTTCCAGAGGTAGAACTATCCAAAGACCAGAACACTAAATATAAATTCCAAACAGTGCAGAGAGGATACAGAATCGCAACATCAGTTGGAGGAACATTAACCGGTGAAGGTGGTGACTTTATTATTGTGGATGATCCGCTTAACCCTGCTCAAGCTTTGAGTGAAACATTTAGAAAACGTGCCACAAACTGGTTCGATCAGACTTTAGTAACGAGACTCAACGATAGAAAAAAAGGAGTAATTGTGCTTGTGATGCATAGGCTCCACCTGGAAGACTTAACTGGGCACCTCTTATCCAAGCCAAAAAACATATGGCATCACATTTGTTTGCCAATGATTTCTGAAAATAAGGAGGTTATTTATTCAATTAATAACCATACTGGTGTCATTCCAACCCCCCCTCCTGTCATCCCAGTGCCCAGACACTGGGATCCAGAAAATTCAACCGCAAAAGACTGGATTCCAGCATCAAGTGCTGGAATGACACTACCTGCAAGAGTATTATACTCAAGAGAAGAGAATGAGTTATTATATCCCCTGGAGGGAGGAAGAGAAGAAGTTGAGATGATAAAAGTTGAACTCGGGAGTTACGCTTTTGCTGCTCAATATCAACAAAACCCCCTGCCGCTTTCAAGTGGTATAATAAAACAAGAGTGGCTAAGAGGTTGTCCGGAAACAAGTAAAAGGCTATAATATCTGAAATTTTAGTACGGGGTAAAGATGAGAAAAAAGTATCCAACAGATCTAAGCGAAAGGGAATGGGCAAGAATAGAAAAACACTTCAGAGTATCATACAAGAAAGGAGGAAGGCCGCCAAAGTATAGCAAAAGAGAAATATTAGAAGCAATTTTCTATGTATTGCGTACAGGGTGTCAATGGCGGTATTTACCAAATGATTTTCCGCTATGGAAGACTGTGTATGAGCAGTTCAGGCAATGGAAGAAGCAGGGAATTTTTGAGAAAATGAATTATGAAATATAGTAGAAGAAAAATAGGAAGGAATGAGCAGCCGAGTGCCTGTATAGTAGATAGTCAATCTGTAAAGACTACAGAAAAGGGGGGATCAAAGGCTATGATGGAAGTAAAAAAGTAAAGGGTAGAAAAAGGCATATAATTACAGACACTCAGGGTTTTATACTAGGTTGTTACGTAGGCGCTGCTAACGAAAATGATAGAGATGGTATTAAAATAGCATTAAACAATATGAGAACAAAATATACTAAAGTTAAAAAAATGTGGGCTGACATGGGATACCAAGGAAGAAATTTAAAGAATCACATAAAGGAAGAATATGACATAGATATTGAAATTGTTAAAAGGCCTCCATGTAGATTTTGGGTGCACAAAGATACGCCACCTGAGCTACTACCAACAAGAGAACAAGGGTTTAAAGTACAGCCAAGAAGATGGGTTGTAGAAAGGACTTTTGCTTGGGTTAATAGGAATAGAAGGCTATCGAAGGAGTATGATTTACTCACAACATCCACTGAGAATTTCATATACCTAGCTATGAGTAGGGTTATGTTAAAGAGGGAATATGCTTGAATTTACTTGTTTCCGGACAACCTCTAAAGCGCTATAAAAATTTCCCTGATAATCTCTCACATGTAACTCAAAGCTGGGACACTGCAGTTTCAACAAACGATTCCAGCGACTTTAGCGTCTGCACCACCTGGGCAAAAATAGATAATAAATTCTATTTACTTGATGTATATCGAGCAAAGCTTGAGTACCCAAAGCTTAAAGAGCAAGTTCTGTCACTAGCTGCAAGATGGACACCACACGCAATTTTGATCGAAGCAAAAACGAGTGGTCAACAATTAACACAAGAGCTAAAGGCAAATAGCGATCTACCGATTATCGAAATAATTCCACACAATGACAAACTCACTCGATTTTATCAAATTGTTCCGGTGATAGAGTCTGGCAGGGTTTTTTTGCCACAGCAAGCGGTATGGCTCAATGATTTTGAGTATGAGATTTTAATGTTCCCAGAAACTCGCCACGATGATCAAGTGGATAGTACGGTGCAATATCTGCAATAGATGAGAAAAATTAACACCAGTGCTTTCAGGGTCAGGGATTTTGGCTCCAACCCTAATAAAACACTTGGGTGGTTAAGATATATCTAAAAACCTCCATTTTTCTCCAAAGCTTCTGACATATGCTTTACCTGTTGCACACTACACTTTTTGAACTCTGAAGAGACACTTTTCTTATGTGGCACAGCAGGAGAAGCAGGTAATCCTGAAGAATAACCACTATCTGCAGAACTTGTAGAAACGTTACGACTAATTTCTTGTTCATCATCAAAGAATTTAAAAAGTAAGCCTTTTTTTGCCTTAAAAGGTAAATCTGAGTGTAGTTGCTTCCCCTTCTCAGGAGGAAGAACTGAGCACACTTGCTCTGCTCCCTCAGAAGTAGAAAGAAGTGAACGCAGTGTCTCACTATCAACATAAAGTAAGTGTAGTAACTTCTCGTACTCAGGAAGAAAAAAGCCGGAGTTTAGCTTCTCCTTCATCTCAGGAGAAAGAACTTTGCATAGTTCCTCCCTCTGATCAGGATCAAGACGTTGTTGCCACTCTGGTCCACCTTCATGCGTAGGAGAAGTCACTCCTGAGGGTGGATTATTTTTTGCTTTTATTCTAGTTGGGAATGAAAAAAATGGCTTAGACACAGGTGGTTTTTCAGTTACAGGAGTTCCAGGAGTACTTCGCGTTGTATCACGCCCTACATCATGTCGCTTAAGGTTTACGCCATATTGCTTCTTAAAAGGTGAAGAGAGCAATTTTTTTATTTTTTGAACACCACCCCCATGTTTCTTCTCCGGAGATTCACTTTCTTGTGACTTTGCTTCAAAACACTCATCACTACTTTTTCGATCACTTTTATCAGTAACTTGCTGTTTTTCAGGTTCCTCATTACAAATGTTCTTCATATCTTTTGGAGAATCTTCA
Source organism: Wolbachia endosymbiont (group A) of Nomada flava (assembly GCF_964027055.1). Classification (NCBI taxonomy): domain Bacteria; kingdom Pseudomonadati; phylum Pseudomonadota; class Alphaproteobacteria; order Rickettsiales; family Anaplasmataceae; genus Wolbachia; species Wolbachia endosymbiont (group A) of Nomada flava. The sequence goes on from NZ_OZ034725.1 coordinate 1,205,744, forward strand.
GAAACCCCAGAATTTAAGGACATTGAATTATCCCATGCTATAGGAAAAGGAATCGATGATGGTCTACAGGTCATTTTCTGATCCCGAATATTAGCCTCTGTTAGCATACCTTCACCAGCACCTAAAGATAGCTGTGATTGACCACAAGTGGGTTGACTTGGATCTATTTCCCCCAGCACCCCCCGAAAAGGCTCTGTTTCTTCCTCTTTTTTTGATCTTCGCCTGGGATGCTTCTCTAACCCTTCACCACGACTCCGCTTGGGACACCCCCGTGTCGGTGATGCTTCAGCTAATAGCGTTCGAGGAAGCTCAGGGTCAATGGACAGTAAAATCAAATCCACAATTATTAACAGAAACAGATTCTTTGTCAGCATCGATGTCTCTTCTTTTTTTTCGATTACTATCGCATCTTTGCACTTTTTCATCTTGTACCTGCCCCGTCCCCGTTGCAGGCTTCTCCTCCAAAACTTTCGGTGGACACACCTCTTTCTTCGGTCCCTCCTGCTTCGCTTTTTTCTCTTCTTCCACTTTTGGTTTTTGTGAATTTTCATGAGATTTTCTTTCAAGCTCAGCAAGACGCAATAGATGTTTCAAAGGATCTGACGCAATTTCAAGTTCTGGTTTGCTCAGAAAAACCGGCCTTACAAATCCTGGTGAAACGTCAAAAAGGAAAACTGGCACTTTAGGCTTTTCTCTTTCATCTACCTTGATTTCTATATCTTTACGAACTTCTTTAGTTGCTTCTAATGATGTTTTTTCTGCTTTTTTATCTTCTTTTTCTGTAGATGCCTCTACCGCAGCCGCCAACTCAACTCCAAACATCTCTGCGAACATTGTAATAATCCATCCGACAACAGCCATTTGTAACCTGAGTTTCAGATCTTGCAATGCAGTTAATCTTTCTAACGCCCTTGCAAATTCTTCTTCTGATAACTCACCACTGCCTAATTTTTCCTGCAATTCTTTTATCTCTTTGTCCAACCTCTGATTGAAACTTAAATCGCGTGCAAAAATCTTCTTGATTAACTCCTTAAGCTTGTCACGCAAAAACTTAATTATCGAAAGAAGCCAATTTTTTTCTTTCTTCTCCTTGAGCATTTGGTAGATTTTCGGATCATCTACATTTACTTCAAAAAGGTTAAAGAGAGATTCAAAGAAATTCCAGAAATCTCCGAGTACTCTGTCTTTTTCACCAGTGAAGTGATCCTCCTCATCACCTTCTCCGGTATGTAGCTCCGCTTGAGATGATATTTCATCGATACAACTAGAAGCCTGACGCTCACACTCGAGCCTCCTGAGCAAATCTTGTCTGGTGAGCTCCTCTACGCACTGCCTCTATTGCTCTGATATAGCTAAAGTGACTTACGATAATTTGAAAAACAAAAATTCGTCATTCCGCTACTTGTTAGCGGAATTCATACCGCGAATGAATCGCGGTATGACGTAGGACTGCTGTCATCCCAGTGCGTGACACTGGGATCTCGTTCCTTAACTTTATAGTGTAAATTATTTCAAATTGTGTCTAGCTGCAAGTATAATAATTTCCATTTATAGATAAAGTATGTTGCAAATGTTATACCAAAGAGTATAATAAAATCTATATCAAATACTTTACAAGAAAAAGTGGTGATAGAGGCAAAAGCAAATATTAATAAGGATAATTTAAGAAAAGCGCATGCTAGAGTTTGAAAAAACAGCAAGAATAAAAAATATTATTGAAAGGTTAAATGGCGTATGATATAATATAGTGTAAAGATATAAATAATTTTATTGACATCTTTACATTAATACTTCTTAAATATTTAGTACTGTAGAATTAAATTATTAAGTTTTATGAAGGGAGTAAAAATGGTGGAAAGCTTTTCAGGTAACAACAAAGGCAGTAATTTTATTGAGGAAGCAAAAATAATGGAAAATTTTTCAGATAATAACGGAAACGGTAGCTCGATCTTCCAAGGAAAAATCAGGGAGCAAGATTTCTCTGCGGAGCAGAAGTTAAATGAACTAAAAGTAGCCATAGAGGAGCTCACCAGACAAGATTTGCTCAGGAGGCTCGAGTGTGAGCGTCAGGCTTCTAGTTGTATCGATGAAATATCATCTCAAGCAGAGCTACATATCGGAGAAGGTGATGAGGAGGATCACTTCACTGGTGAAAAAGACAGAGTACTCGGAGGTTTCTGGAATTTCTTTGAACCTCTCTTCAACCTTTTTGAAGTAAATGTAGATGATCCGAAAATCTACCAAATGCTCAAGGAGAAGAAAGAAAAAAACCTGATTACTGCGATAATTAAATTTATGCGTGACAAGCTTAAGGAGTTAATCAAGAAGATTTTTGCACGCGATTTAAGTTTCAATCAGAGGTTGGACAAAGAGATAAAAGAATTGCAGGAAAAATTAGGCAGTGGTGAGTTATCAGAAGAAGAATTTGCAAGGGCGTTAGAAAGATTAACTGCATTGCAAGATCTGAAACTCAGGTTACAAATGGCCGTTGTCGGATGGATTGTTACAATGTTCGCAGAGATGTTTGGAGTTGAGTTGGCGGCTGCGGTAGAGGCATCTACAGAAAAAGAAGATAAAAAAGCAGAAAAAACATCATTAAAAGAAGAAAATAAAGAAGTTTGCAAAGAAGTAGAAATAAAGGTAGATGAAAGAGAAAAACCTAAAGTGCCAGTTTCCCTTTTTGAAGTTTCACCCGGATTTGTAAGGCCAGTCCCTCTGAGCAAACCAGAGCTTGATCTTTTACCAAAGCCTATAATGCCTTCTATATTTAAGGAGGTTATAAACAATGAGAACCGCGAGGAAACAAAACCAAAAGTGGAAGAAGAGAAGAAAGCAAGACCTGAGGAACCGAAGAAAGAGGTGTGTCCACCGAAAGCTCCGGAGGAGGAGAAGCCAAAACAAGATCAGCGAAAAAGAGGTGGAAAATTTAAACTTGGTAATAGGAAATTAAGAAGAGCAAACCTAGATAACAGTAATAAACCTCCTGCGCACGATTATCCAATTGGTGATTGGCAAGCTCCATCAGGCACTAGTGATAAGTCTAATACTAGTGCTGATCAGCGTAGTTCTGCAAGTAATGCTCAACCACCAAAAGGATTGACTAATGATGTAAAAGTTGAGAAATGTGCAGAAGGTCAGTCAGTAGGAAAGACATAATCATGAAGGTAGTTAGATTACAGTGATTTCTTTTTTGTCATTCCAGTGCGTGACACTGGAATCCAGGCTGTGGGTTTGGTAAATGTAGGGTTTTATGTTAAAAGGGAGTGGTTTTGATGAAATTGCAAAGAACCAGTGTTAGCTACTTGGATGACAAAAAAGACTGGATCCCAGTGTCTGGGCACTGGGATGACACCTATGGGTATTTGGTATGACATAAAGAAACACGAGTGTCATTCAGCATCTTTTTTTGTCATTCCAGCGGGTGACGCTGGAATCCAGACTGTGCATTGGGTTTGATAAATGTAGGGTTTTATGTTAAAAAGGAGCGTTTTTGATGAAATTGCAAAAAAGACTAGATTCCAGTGTCTGGGCACTGGGATGACAAGAAAGGGTAGCACGTGACGCTGGAATCTTGAAAGTTGGGTTTTATGAAAAAGAGTGAATAAAATTTTTTGAAAAAAAATATAAAAAAGTGCTTGCACTTAATTTTATTTTTAGTATATTAATTACATAATATTTTTACTGGAGAGTAATATGCCGAATGATAATGATAATGATAATAAACGAAAATATGGTGACAATAATGCTCCTGGAGGAGGAAGAATTGACCTAAGTAAAGTAGACCCAAGGAGAGTTGATGACTTTACAGAGAGAATTAAGCGTGAGGAGGAGAGAAGGAAGCAAAATCAATCTAGTGGTCAAGGTAGTGGCAGAAGTGGTAAGTAACAGTAAATTTATGGTAATTTGAATAGGGAGGGTTATTATGCCTAATATAATGAATAAAGAATTAGTAAGAGCATTTAACATTATTCTTTGTGAAAATGATATTGGCATTACTAATTTTACTGTACAAAGCACAGATCAAACTTTTTTTAAGAAGGAAAATCGTATTATTATCTCATTTGATAAAGATATGGATGTTGGTCAATGCATGGAGTACTTGCACAATATAAAGGAAAGCATAGTAGAAACATTTTGTGGGAGTGAAAGTGGTGCTAATATGTCTTTTAATACAAAGTTTTTTCCTTTTAACTTTAATGAAAGGCAGTTGACTAAATATAAGGAGGGATATAAGCTTTTAGTGCCAATAGGTAAAGGTGTAGTTTTTAATCTAAAATGTTTACTAGCTAATGGGCTTGCGAGAGACGTCACAGGTGCTATGGGAAGAGATTGTGGTTTAGAATATGTAGAAGAGCATACGTCTGATAAAAGCTTTGACAGGAAATCTTATCTGTATTGTATGCGTTTCTATGATAAAAGGTTACAAGATTATTTTGTAGAGTCATTCTCGTCAAGGGTAAAAAATTATAAAAACGGCCCTAAAAGAACTGATGATTTTTTGAAAATCAAGGACAATTGTGTGTATATAAAGGCAAGCATTTTTGATAATGTTGAGTTCATTAGGAGGGTAGTAAAAAGAAAAGCATCTTTGATATGTCGTGACTTTCAGGTTCCAAGTAGCAAGGATGAAGTTGTTGAGAGTCTGAAATTTCCAATAATTGTTTTGCTTCGTGGAATGGGCATACCAGCTGATACTATATTGCATACTTCTTATACAGGCCATGGTGAGAATTCAGTTCTTGTACCTATTATACAAATTACTTCTGGTATTGGAGGCAAAGAAAATTGTAGACTTTTAAATAAGAAAGAAGTGGGCTATATTAATAATGTATTTGGTATGGTTGTGTTAAATAATGTTGAAGATTATATTTCACCAAAACACCTACCGGTATTTGGTAATCGAGGAGTATATGGAATAGACTTTTATGACAAAGACATTTCTTATTGTGTGCTGAATAAAATCATGGAAAGCTCTGTAATCAACAAAGACCATGAACTGTCCATTGACCCTGAGCTTCCTCGAACGCTATTAGCTGAAGCATCACCGACACGGGGGTGTCCCAAGCGGAGTCGTGGTGAAGGGTTAGAGAAGCATCCCAGGCGAAGATCAAAAAAAGAGGAAGAAACAGAGCCTTTTCGGGGGGTGCTGGGGGAAATAGATCCAAGTCAACCCACTTGTGGTCAATCACAGCTATCTTTAGGTGCTGGTGAAGGTATGCTAACAGAGGCTAATATTCGGGATCAGAAAATGACCTGTAGACCATCATCGATTCCTTTTCCTATAGCATGGGATAATTCAATGTCCTTAAATTCTGGGGTTTCTGAAGATTCTCCAAAAGATATGAAGAACATTTGTAATGAGGAACCTGAAAAACAGCAAGTTACTGATAAAAGTGATCGAAAAAGTAGTGATGAGTGTTTTGAAGCAAAGTCACAAGAAAGTGAATCTCCGGAGAAGAAACATGGGGGTGGTGTTCAAAAAATAAAAAAATTGCTCTCTTCACCTTTTAAGAAGCAATATGGCGTAAACCTTAAGCGACATGATGTAGGGCGTGATACAACGCGAAGTACTCCTGGAACTCCTGTAACTGAAAAACCACCTGTGTCTAAGCCATTTTTTTCATTCCCAACTAGAATAAAAGCAAAAAATAATCCACCCTCAGGAGTGACTTCTCCTACGCATGAAGGTGGACCAGAGTGGCAACAACGTCTTGATCCTGATCAGAGGGAGGAACTACGCCCATTTCTTTCTCCTGAGGAGCGAAAGAAGCTAAACTCCAACTATTTCTCCCCTGGGGAGGAGCGGCTTTTATATTTGACGCATGCTCTTGAGGGGAAAAGGGAGCTAAGCAGATCTCTATGTGAGGGTAAAGAATCACAGTTATTGCGACTTGCAGAAGCACAATTATCGTCACCTGATAACTCTAGTTCTAAAAAAGTTGATAGAGATAGTGGTTTTTGTTCTATGGGTTCTCCTGCTGTGCTACATAGGGGAAATGTCTCTTCAGAGTGCAAAGAGTGTAGTGTGCAACAGGCAAAGTATATGTCAAAAGTTTTGGAGAAAAATTGAGGTTTTTAGATATATCTTAACCACCCAAGTGTTTTATTAGGGTTGGAGCCAAAGTCCCTGACCCTGAAAGCACTGGTGTTAGTTTTTCTCATCCATTGCAGATATTGCACCGTACTAAATATTTAAAAAGTATTAATATAAAGATATCAATAAAATTATTTACACTTTCATGCTATGCCCATAGCATCATATATTACTTAACCTTGCAATAATTTTTTTATTCTTGCTGCTTCTTCAAACTCTAAATTTTCAGCATGCTCTATCATTTGCTTTCTCAAATCATCCTTATTAGTATTTACTTTCGGTTCTGCTATTGCCCTCTCCTGTAAGGTGTTTGATATAGGTTTTATTATAGTCTTTGGGATAATATTGTGCAATATATTATGTTCTTCTTGTTTTTTTCTTCTTCTTTCAGTCTCTTTTAACGCACGATCCAGAGAACCAGTGATTTTATCTGCATACAAAATTACTCTACCTTCAGCATTACGCGCAGCACGACCGATCGTTTGAATTAATGAAGTTTCCGATCGCAAAAATCCTTCTTTATCAGCATCCAAAATTGCAACCAACCCACACTCTGGAATATCAAGACCTTCCCTCAGCAAGTTAACACCTACTAAAACATCGATTTCTTTAGATCTCAATTTGTATATAATTTCTATTCTCTCCAGCGCAGCAATATCAGAATGCAAATAACTCACTCTCATATTCAATTCACTCATATATTCAGCTAAATTTTCAGCCATTTTTTTCGTCAATGTAGTGATTAAAACACAAAATCCCTTCCCTATTGTCACTTGTGCCTCATGAATTACATCATCAATTTGACTCTCTATTGGTTTTACAATGCAGATTGGGTCCGTAAGCCCTGTTGGACGGATAACTTGCTCTATAAATACATTATTGGTCTTTGCCAACTCATACTTTCCGGGAGTGGCTGAAATGTAAATAGTCTGCGGCCTAACTCCCTCCCACTCTTCAAATTTTAATGGACGATTATCAAAAGCGGAAGGGAGCCTGAAGCCATAGTCGATCAATTTCTTTTTACGCGCCTCATTACCACTGTACATCGCACCAACCTGAGGAACGGTGACATGACTCTCATCAACAAATAAAATTACGTCTTTAGGTAAATATTCAAACAAAGTAGGTGGTGGATCCCCAGCTTCCATTCCATAGAGATAACGCGAATAATTTTCAATACCTTTACTTATTCCTGTTGTTCTCATCATTTCGATATCAAAATTAGTGCGTTGCTCGAGGCGCTTTGCTTCAACAATCTTATTTTGCGAGTAGTAATAATCCAAGCGTTCATGCAGCTCTTTTTTGACTAGTTCAATTGCCTGCAACAAAGCCTCACGCGGGGTTATGTAATAGCTATTTGGAAAAATGGTGATTTTATTTACGCCTTTGGTAACATTGCCCGTTATAGCATCAACTTTAGAAATTTCTTCTATTTCATCGCCAAATAACGATAAACGCCAAGCTTTATTTTCATAATGGGAAGGAAATATATCAATAATATCGCCGCGCACTCTGAAATATCCTCTCTCAAACCTGGCATCAGAGCGCTTGTATTGAAGATCAGTTAAGTTGCTCAGGAAATCATTAATATGAATTTTATTTCCAACACTAAGCGGTATGATCATGCTGCGGTAGCTCTCAGGCGAACCAAGACCGTATATGCAGGAAACACTGGCAACTACGATCGTATCCCTGCGCTCCAAAAGGGAGCAGACGGTGGAATAACGCAGCATCTCAATTCTTTCGTTAATTGCAGAATCTTTTTCGATATAAGTATCAGTTTGTGGTAAATAGGCTTCAGGTTGATAATAATCATAATAAGAAATGAAGTATTCAACAGCATTATGGGGAAACAATCCTTTCATTTCCTCATAAAGCTGTGCTGCTAAAGTTTTATTGTGTGCCATAATTAATGCAGGCCTGTTTGTCCTTGCAATAACATTTGCCATAGTAAAAGTTTTCCCAGAACCAGTAACTCCAAGCAAAACCTGATCTCTTTTATTGCTATTTAGCCCTGCAATTAAGCTATCGATTGCCTGTGGTTGATCCCCAGCCGGTTGAAAATGTGTAGCGATTTGAAATTCCATAGACTTTACTTACTATCTTTGATTCATTGTATAGTAAACACTATATTGCTTTTAAGATAAGTTGTATAGCTATCGTAAAGCCATAAAACATTAACCAATAATGTCATGCAAGTAGCTGACACTGGAATCTTGTTTCAATGCTAAACAAAATACCATAGAATTCAAGAAGACAATTCCTAAAAAATCCCTACATCCAAAAAAAGGCAAAATGTTGCTTGAATAAGCTAAATTTTTTTAGATGCAAAAACAATAAAACATAGTTGATACTAAATTATAGTACTCCTATGACAACGTTACAAAAATTAAGGAAATGGATAGCTCTGATCAATTGGAATAGTATTTTCAGGTACCGGTGGTCAATATGACATTTTTAAAATAAAGATTTAGAACCTGTTTAAAATCTTCTCAATAGAAGAGAAATGAAGGAAAGAACGACCATTTGTAGGCTAGTGTTAAGTTTTCGCTCGCAATTTTTCCACAATCGTCTGCATTTTTCTAACCAAGAGAAAGATCGCTCTACAACCCATCTTTGTGGCAATACAGCAAAGGAATGTAATTCACTTCGTTTTATTACTTCTACAGTTGCTCCAATAATCGTTTTTATTTGAGTTGCAAAATTTTCTCCTGTATAACCTGCATCGACCAGTATATTTTTAACTTCCGAGAGGTTTTCTTTTGCGCTTTCAACCATTCTCACAGCACTGCTAACCCCAGTTGTAAATTAGAAAAAATAGAAAAGGTAAGGAAATAGGGTAAACTCCGAGGTATTTGATATTCATTCCTAAAATAGGAGGTTACCAATGAAAGAGAAAGTAACAGAAATCTTTTGTATAGTCGATGATTTTTGCAATACAGTCGATGAAAATTTTGCAGAAAAACTTCTACCAAGTGGCAAAAAACCAACCAGGACGCCAGAGATTACGCATTCAGAGATTTTTACCATAATATTGCTATATCACCAATCCAAGTGCGACAATTTTAAAATTTTCTATGTGCATTATTTGAAATTATTATACGAATCAGCGTTTCCAAAATTGCCATCCTATAGTAGGTTTATCAGGCTAAAATCGCGGGTTTTATGGTATTTAGCGCTCTTAATGCAATGGTTTTGCGAACAGTCAAAAGTGACAGGGATTTCGTACATAGATGCAACATCTATCGCTGTTTGCCATCCAAAAAGGACCTCGAGAAACAAAGTTTTCAAAGGGTTGGCAAAGATTGGAAAGACTACTTATGGGTGGTTTTTCGGTACATCTAGTAATCAATGAAACTGGCGAAATTCAAGGGGTTACGGTGATAAAAGGCAACGTTGATACCTGTGCCAAATTTAACTAAGAAATTAACTGGATTATTGTTTGGAGATAAAGGACATATCAAAAAAGATCTTTTTCACGAATTATTCGATAGAGGGTTAAAGCTTGTAACCAGTATAAAAAAGGGTATGAAAAACTCATTAATGGCGCTAAATGAGAAGATTTTGTTAAGAAAAAGATCGATTATTGAGACAGTTTTTGGCTCTCTGAAAAACAAATTTGAGATTGAGCATACTCGCCATAGATCACCGATAAATTTTTTGGTACACATTTTTTCTACGCTTGTTTCATATTCCATGCAGCCGAAAAAGCCCTGTATTTCTAAGCTTTACTTCGTTGGCTAATCCGCAACTGGGGTATATAGGGTTGACACCAAGGCAATATTCTTCTGGAGAAGTTGATCGGCATGGCAGCATATCAAAGATGGGACCAGCGGAATGTAGAAGTATGTTATATGAAGCTGCACAAACAATGCTTACAGTTACCAAGAGGACATTTAAATTAAAAAACTGGGGTTGCGAAGAAAAAAGGAATGAAAAAAGCAATTGTAGCAGTAGCAAGAAAATTAGCTGTAATTATGCATAGGATGTTGGTTGATAAAACAGAATTTTATTATCAATAAACATCAAAAGAGCATAGGACAATAATTTTATTGAAAATAAAGATAGCAATGCCGATGGAAGGGACAAGCAAGAACTTAGTTAGACTTCGTGGTAAATATGTTGCCGTCCACTTCCGCCTAACAAGTATAATGCGGCTTGACAAATTTATTGTCATCTCAGACCGCGGAGAGAACCATATGCTACTTTTAACTTATGTAAAATTACCAAGGATTATGGAGAAGATATGCTGTTTTGATTTATGTGAAAATTATTGTTGACTTATGTGCAATTAGAGAACCTAAGTCACTTTAGCTATATATAAAAGGTTTAAGTGGTTGTATTGATGTATCTTTGTATTAAAAAACACCCAATAAGCAGAGTTGTAAGTGGAATAAACCACAAAATGTAAGTGCTAGGTGGTACGATTATAATTGAATTGCCGTAAGAATTTTTTAACTCTGAGATTATCTCTTCATCAGTGTATCCATCATTGATTTTTTTACGAATTGCTCCTCGCATATCATACGCGATCTGAGATCCAGATTCAGACAATGATTCGCCAGAACATATTGGACACCTTATTATTTCAAATAAACTTGTTGCTCGTTTTTCCATGCTTTTATCTCTGAGTTTATTATCCAGAGTAAAAGCGTTTACGCCTGAGTGAAATATCAATATGAAAAGTAAACTAACTACTGCTCTCATCCTTGGTTAATTGGGTTATTTTACTGAGTTGGTTCATAAAATCAGTAGTGGATAACTTTCCAATAAAGCTTGACCCTACATCATCATCGTACTTTATTGAAAATTGAATGCCGTCATCAGTTGTTTTTTCTGATAAGGAAGACATTAATTTTTCAAACGCATCTGAAGTTTTTGAGTCACCAATCATAAACGAGATTAATTCTTTATAATTTGATATAGCCACGTTGATTTTGTCTTTAAATGAAGACGTAACCAAATTATAATTTTGCACTCCACCATCTGCAGCAAGAGAAAAATTATTACTTTGAATTAAAAATTTCTCTATGTTGAAATTAATTCTGGAAGCTGAGATGTGGTTTACAAATTCGTAATCAAATTTAGTGTCGATACTAAGGTAACTTTCAGGACTTGCAGTATTTTTATACCGATAAGTATAAAAATCAAATCCTAGTTTAGTATTTCCACTTGGTTCTTTATCGAGGTGAAATTGAATGTAATTACTTTTATCATTCACTTCAGTTATAACACTTTGCTGATTTTCTGAAACATCACATTTTAATCCATAATCTTCGTAACGAAGTGTATCTATATAGTCTATCACGGTACTATTTCTGTTGAATCGCAATGAAGATGGTAAATCATTTAGTCTAACAACAAAGTGGCTGCTATCATTTGTGTGGCATTTTATATTCTTTTTCTCATCACCATGAACAACAATGTTGACTTCATTGCTTGGTATGTAGATATATACTGATTTATCAAACAATCTATTTTTTATCAATAAAGCATCAGATGAGATGGTTAATTGCTCATTGGAAAATTTTGGGTTTGTCACACGGAAAATTAGGTTAGAAGGAAGTCCACTAAAATCATGTAAAATATCAAACTTTTCGTCGTTAATGTATAGTATTGTTTCAGCTAAAAGATTTTTTACCTTACATGCAGAAAAATACCAAAAACCACTATACGCTACAGGAATAAACAAAAGTAAAGAGATGATAATATAGATAAAAATCTTACGCATAGCTAATCACTCCCCTGTTTATCCAATGATATATTTCTTGTACCCCTTGGTATGGTTACACACAAGCCGTCGATATCTTTTGTGATTTTTATTTGGCACCCAAGTCTTGATGTCTCCGTTAAGCCGAAGGCTAGATCTAACATATCGTTTTCCTCATCAGATATGGGATTATGCGTTTCTACAGCATTATAAAACTTTGGATCAACAATCACGTGGCATGTAGAACAAGCAAGAGAGCCTTCACATGCACCTTCAAGCAGATCTGGATCACTTCTGTGGGCTAAATTAAGCAGAGTTTCTCCCTCTGCAGCTTCATAGCTTTTCTTACTCCCATCAGGTAAAATAAAAGTAACAGATGGCATATTATCCCTATTAAAATCCTTACTAATTTCTCTATATCCTACAGGTAATAACTAATATTTGCAAACTCTTTGCAATTCCAGTACCTATATTTCTTGTTATCCAAGTATCTCCTTTAGCATAGATCCCGCTAACAAGCAGCGGGATGACGGTTGTCAGGCTAGTGCCTTCTCCTGTCATCCAAGTAGCTGACACTGGTTCCTTTATGATGGCAACGCCCCTATGATGTCATCCCAGTGCTTGACACTGGGATCCAGGAAAGTTTGCTTGTAAGCAAGCAAACTAGCACAGAAAGTGGTTACAACATTTTCAATGAGATTATATGGAAAACTGGATTCCAGTGTCAAGCACTGGAATGACATCATAGGAGCACTGGGATGACAAAAAAAGGAGCACTGACCATTTTCGGTCTCTTAAGTTGCTTTAGCTACAAACATTAAGAAATTTACCAAATAAAAAAAAAGGCAAAAGAAACCCTAGTCATTGTCTATTTTCAGTATTGGCGTTTTTTAAGTCTTAAACGCTGCAATTTAGCTGCTTTTAAATGCAACTAACCTTAGCTTTAATATTTAAGAAATTTACCAGGCAGAAAAAAAAGGCATAGAAAACCCGCAGTAGCTAGTTATTACACTCTCTATTTTAAAATTTGACGTTGGGTGATGTCTTGAACGCTTTATAAGCGCGTTTCAGCTTATATAGGTAAAAACCTAGAAATTTGATAAAGACATAAGGTGCACATAGTGCAAAAAATTAAACATGAGACGCCAGATACGTGAGTTTTTTTGTCATTTAATCTGTACAGAGAAGATAAATAAATAGCTTCAGTTTCATGATAAGGGGGCTGGCGGAGTTTGTCAAGGAAGTTTTTGTTTCTATTGAATGACAGTTGTAACCTACGAAAGAAGTCTGTTGTAATTTGTACGATATCTTTATAAAATGGTTCGCATAAGTTATCTAGCAGTGCAACTAAACAAATACAAAAATCAAAACGTCGCGGTTTTTGGTCTTGGTAAAACTGGTTTATCCGCCATTAACGCTCTAACAAAGAGTGGTGCAAGAATATATGCATGGGATGATCATGAAGAGCAAATAGCAAACGCAAAAATGATGTATAAAAAATGTAATTTTATTCATCCCAAGGAATATAATTGGCATGAGATCAGTGCATTGGTTTTAAGCCCTGGAGTGCCAACAGAGCCACATTGGATAGTAAAACTTGCAAGGAGATTTGATTGCAAAATAAAATCAGACATTGAGCTATTTCTTGAAGCTAAAACTATAAACCAGAAGGTAATAGGCGTCACAGGAACAAATGGTAAATCAACCACTACATCACTAATAGGGCACATATTAAAATCTGCAGGGAAAAAAGTAGCTATTGGTGGAAATTTAGGTGTTCCTGTTTTGGATCTAGAAAGAGATGCAGAAATTTATGTAATCGAACTCTCTTCTTTTCAATTGGAGTTGATGAATGAAATTAACGTGGACATTTCAGTACTGCTCAATATTACACCAGACCACATAGATAGGCATGGAAGTATGGAGAATTACATAGCAGCTAAATTAAAACTGATAAACGGTAGTGAGATTGCTGTGATAGGATGTGACAATGGGATTACCGCTGATATATTCAACAAATTCACTGGGAACAAAATTCCAATCTCAGTAACATATTCCCCGATGTCATTCCAGCGCGTGACGCTGGAATCCAGAAAAGAAAAACCATTGCCAACTACTCAGATGACAGAGGGTGGTGCAAGAGATCTAATATCATTGGCAGGTAACAATTTGCTTGATTATAGTGAACAGATTACTGGTATAGATCGAAATTATCTGGATCCCAGTGTCAGCTACTTGGATGACAAAAGGGGCACTGGGATCCAGAAGATCTCGTTAAAACTAGAGAATCATAGCTTATCAGTAAGCGACGTGAAAATAAACCTAATATCCAACGCAGAAAACATAGCAGCCGCATATGCCGTATGTAAGGTACTTGGAGTAGATAGCAACACTATTATCAATGGAATCAAGTCCTTTTCAGGACTGAGGCATAGGAATGAACTGCTTGGCAAAATAAGAAATGTGTTTTTCGTGAACGATAGCAAAGCAACTAATGCAAAATCGAGCGAAAAGGCGATCTTATCTTATGAAAACATAAATTGGATCGTTGGTGGAAGAAGCAAAAAAGGTGGAATAGAATCATTAAGCAAGCATTTTACAAGGGTTAGAAAAGCTTTTCTTATTGGAGAATCAACCGAAGCTTTTGCAAATGTTATGGAGAATAAAGTAGATTATGTTAAATGTTGCAATCTAGAAGATGCATTCAGATTGGCTTTTGAAGAGGCCTTAAATAGCGCAGAAGAAGTAACAATATTACTTTCTCCCGCGTGTGCTTCTTTTGATCAATGGAAAAATTTCGAGGAACGTGGTGAAGCATTTTGTAGAATGTTTGAAAATCTCAGGTACAATCACACATGTTGTTTAGTATAATGCTACTGTGGAACAAAAGTTAATAATAGATAAGCTAATTAGGGTTATTCCATTTGAAGGGATAAGCGATGAAACCCTATTAAAGGTGTGTACAGACCTTAATCTAGCTAATAGCTTTTGCAAATTTCAGAATGGAATATATAGCGCTTTGGAGCACATAGCAGAGGACTTAAATAGCTCAATGGAAGCTGAACTAAGGAATTCTAATTTAGAAGATATGAAAGTGCGAGAGCGAGTAAAGTTAGCCATTCAAATACGCCTTTCAAATTACGCTAAGCTACCAAATTATAGAGAACTTTTAAAAAATGTCTTATTATTCTCTGTATCACCAAAAAATACATATTTTTCTAGTAAACTTTTATACAGAACTGTTAGTGCGATTTGGTATGGCATTTATGACCAATCAACAGATTTTAACTACTATACAAAAAGAGCAATATTAGCTGGAGTGTACTTAAGTACGATACTTTTTTTTATCAATGATTATTCAGAAGATTTTGCGGATACTTTATCGTTTCTTGATAACCGTATCAACAATGTCATGACATTTCAAAAATTCAAAACTCGCTTAAAAGGAATCATAGGAAATTTCTTATAAGCTATTGATTGTTGGTAGAAAAGTACTTGAGCACGATCCTGAAAAGGTTTGTGAAAATAAAAATATTCATGCTGATCATAAAGAACATTTAGTTTATCGTGAGGATAATAATGGTACAACAAAATACACCAGTTACGAAGAAAAAGAAAATAAATTTATTGAAGAAGCACATGAATATTTAATAGACTCTGAATTTAATAAAAATTTTGATCTAGGGCAGTACAGAATAAGTAATTTCTCCGGAAACTTGACGAAAATAGAACTGGAACTCATCAATGAAAAGTATATGCAAGTTCAAGTTAATAGAGAAAGAAAAATTATTCTCGCTATACCGTAAATACGTTCCAAAATTACGCTAAAATTTTCGTTGCATTGAAAATCTTCATTTTTTTTGATCTCTAGAATTATCAATGCATCATCACTTAACCAGCCTGAGTTAGCTAGTCCATTCAACGTTGATTCAACTAGATTGCTATTGTAAGGTGGGTCTATAAAAACTATGTCACATTTTGAAATAGGTTGTGGTAAGCAGTTAGCACTGCAGCAAATTAGCGTAACATTGTCCGTAATTCCAAAATCTTCTGCTGTTTTTTTAGGCAATTGCAAATTGTAATAATCTGAATCTACCATAAATGCATGTTTAGCGCCGCGAGAAAGCGCTTCAAATGAAAAAGAACCACTACCACAGAATAAATCAAGTACATTCAAGTTATAAATAGGTTTTCTTGAGGAAAGCATATTAAATATTGCTTCTCGGACAATACTCATAGTTGGCCGTGCAGCTAAATGCTTACCTGTAGTTATTTTTCTTCCGCGATATTTGCCTGCAATGATGCGTAGCATATTAAATAAGCTCCAAAATAATTAATTATTTATACTATATGATTAATGTCAATATGGCTTTAGCAGTTTAATAGAGAGAAGCTATCGAGTCGCTTGTAAGAAAAACACAAACACAAGACTCATCAGTTATCTTTTTCTGATTTGCCTGCTGCATTAATTGCTTGACCAATCTCATCTTGTAAATCATCATGATCATTTTTTTCATCATGATTTAGCCCTTCAATTCTGCTTTCTAACTCTAACTTAATTATAGTATTGATTTTATCTATATTATCAAGAAAGCCTCTACATTCTTCTTCACTATACTCTTCACCAGATGCTTTTTTTTCAATAAATAGGTTTTTAAATCCTGCTAGATCAGAATTCTGATCGGTATTTAGTACAACATTTCTCTCTATGAAGCTAAGATCTGACAGCAGTAAGCTAACCTCTAACAGATCTTCACTTTTCACGCTTTTAAGGTCTTCAAGACTTTCTAAAATACTAAACACCTTAATCCTTTCTTGTACAATCTCTTTGTCTTCCTTATCAAATTCAGACAATAAACTATGATTATCTACAAATTTCTCACTCAAAGCTTTATTTAATTTAGTGAGGTCGATATTGTTGTCTGGTGTGTTGTCTAATAGTAGATCTACTCTCGCCCTACGCACATTTAAAACGTCATCATAATTATTTAATTTTATATTGCCATCATCATCTTGCTGCAATTTATAATAATCAAGGCCTTTGAAATTTTTATTAGTCTTCATCTTCAATCCTCTTCTCATCTCCTTTTGCATCTGGTTTCCTCATTGGTTCCGGTAATTTCCTTTTACTGTCTTCTCGATTTCTTTTTTCCTCTCTGTCAGCACGTTTTTTTATAGCTTCCTGGGTATTCATTTCAAAAAGTGCCTTAACGTACTCTTCTGGATTTTTTGGTTCTTTAAATAAAGGCTTAAGATTATAAACTTCGTCTTTTCAATCTCTTTCTTCTTTTCTTCTAGCTCTTTCAGCACGTTTTTCTACAGCTTCTGGAGTGTTCATTTCAAAAAGTGGTGGGCCTTTTGGTTCCGTGCCTAAATTTCGTGTCACTTCATTTGATTGATCAGGCTTATCTTCTTCTGTTGGCTGATCATGCTGTAGTTGATTAGGCTTGTCTTCTTGTTCTGTGCTTAGTTCTCGTACTACCTTATCTGGCTGACCTCCCCCTCGTAGTTGAAGAGGGTCGCCTTCTTCTAGTGGCTGATCATGGTTATCTCTTACTAGTTCCGTGCCTAACTCTCGTTCTACCTTATTTGATTGATCAGGATTGTCTTTTTCTGGTTCTCTCTTACGGCCGATAGTGTAATCATGAAGCTTCTCTAAGAAATCTCGCCTATATTCTTTTGCTCTATAGAGTAGGTTATGATCATAGCCATGCTTTCCTATAGAGTCAAGGCCATGCTCCCAAGTAAATTTCATAGCATCTTCTATTGTATAGCCCAAATGTGATCCTACGTATCCTTTATAATAATCTAAATATTTACCGATCCTTCTGTGTGTAATATCTTCCTTATCAACTCCAAATGCCCTGTAAATTTTTTCCTCGAGCTTATCAACATCATTTTCAGGCGATGTTGCAAACTTTGTTGCTTCAATAGTAGCATCTACAAATTTACGTGGCACATCAATAGCGTATTTCAGCACTCCTCCAACTCTTGGTACTCTCCCCAGCAGATTAGCTGCACCTCCGGCTAATCTATCCGGTAAATGAGTAGCCCAACTGCCTAAAGACTCAAATCCTCTACCAGCAAAATTTTGCCACTGCTGTTTGAATCCTTCCATTATACCAGTCAAAGGCGATGCCTGATACATACTAGATATATTGTAAACGCTGAATCCACCACCAGCGATACTTGAGCCCATTTGTTGTACGAACGTGCGTAAGGAGAACATTAAAAATGAAAGCAAGAATAGTATAAAGATTTCCCCTGCATTGATTAAATAACCTCTCTGTATGTCTTGCACCCTTTGGTAATCGCTATTTTCTTGATAATTTTTGCAATCCTCACAATCTTTACATTTCTGACAGTATTCACTGTTGGGATCCTTATATAAATCATGAAATTTCAGTATTCTACAACCTTGTTTTTCTACCGCACTCCGCACTAAAGATCTTATTTCATTAATTATTTCCCTATAACTATTGCATTTATTTATATCTTGACAGTAGCGTTTTATTATTTCACTAACATCACCTATCCTTTTCTCTATATTGTTGATCAGTAATATAATGTCAGCCCTCTCTGATGCATGGGATAAACTATTTGTTAAGCGTACTAGATCTTTTGCACTGCAGCCATTACTAACTACCATATCACTTTCTGCAATATAGTGGTCTGCTGGATTATCTTTAGTTCCAGGCATTGGATTAAAGAAAGGATAATCTATATAACGAAACCCTTTTATATGTTCACCATTTTTATCTTTAGGGTAATCCGGTGGAAGCGGGATATATCCAGCGCCTCCAGTAAATTTTATTGTACCACCTTCTCTGCTTATCTTTTCTATACCTTCTATACTTTTATCTATGTTAAGAGAAGAAGCTTCTCCAAGAGTGTAAGGTACAAAAATTTGCCCTGGGGTCCAACCAAAGTACTGCTTATCAACGATACAAAAACCGCCAAACACCCATTTTGGAGCACATAACTTTACCTCGAACCATTTATTGTAGCATACAGTAAAACCTAGTTGTCTATAAAAGGTGTTCATTATAATAGCAGCCAGCAATGACAGCAGGGTAAATATCATAATCGACTGTAAACAAAAGCTTATACAGAATTTTATCCAACCTTCAAATAGACTTTTCAGCGGTGAAAATAAAATAGAGATCAGGAACAGTGGCATGATAGCTATAAGAAAAGCTATACCCATAAAGCCAGAGAGAAATATTATGTAAGCATACAAGCACAACAAGAAGTATAGCACAATCCCTATGAAAATTGCCGGTATCATAAGAAGGCTTGCCCACATTTGGTAATGTAAAAACGCTGCAAACTTTTTCCAAACAGAATAAGCAAAAAATTTATTGAACATGTCCTCCATGAAGCTAAACAACTTAGCTTCATCTCCTTGAGCAATAATTCCGGTGTTCATGTTGGGAGCAAAGTTAGTAATTACACTTATCAATTGTTCAAGACCTTTAACGAATAAAACAAGAAAATGATCATAGAAAAATCTAAAACTTCCAGGAGATATAAGCACTATTACTAGAGTGATTTTCATCATTCTGATGAGCATATCATGCTTAGTTTCTCGTATCATGCCAAAAAGATAAAGAAACGATGAAATCATTACAAATAGAACAAGCAAGGAAAGAACAAAATTGTGAAAGCTCGTACTTTTTTCAGCTATATTTTCGAACATAGCTTGTGCAACTGCAGGATCATTGCTATTAAAATGTTCTTTGCAATTTTCGTTAATCAATAATACACATTTTAGATAGTTATAAATGTAATCAAAAAACCCAAAACTACTTGGCTGCTGCACTCCACTTAAGAACTCAAAAGAGTAGCCACCTACATTATCTAAGTAATATCTATCTAATATTTTTACATATATTTTCCATCCCTTTTTTAATTTCACCGGGTTACAATTTCTGTCTTTTAATTTAGTGCTATCTCTGTCTAAAGTAAAAAGACCGCTCCCATTTTCTGCCACGGAGTTGTAACCTAGATGTACAGTAGGATATTGAGGATCGCGCATTAACTTTAGATTTTCGTTAGGATCATCTTTCCCCGTTTGAAACAAAAGATAAGCACCATGACCATTGGTAAACCAACATGGAGCACCACGTGATACTGTATTTGCGCTATCATCTTCATTAATGCACTTGCAATTTACAGTGCAACTTGTATCAGACTTACTTGAAAATTTTTGTATGCTAGGTTTATAATCATTACAAACTAAGTGAAAATTAGGTAAACTATTATCACTTTGTTTACCTTCAAATTTAGTTGCATATTTTAACTGCTCCAAGCTTTGTAAGGTATAACTGCCTTTTTTAGATTCCTTCTTGTTATTATTACTCCAAGATGTCCATGCACCATTTACTCGCACTATTAAGCTATCTCCATTGGTTTCTAATCCAGTATCTTTCCACTTCACCACTTGGTTATGGTGAAAACCAGAATTAATTTCACCAGTGTCAGGATCAATAACGCTTTCATCTTCACCTTCTGGAATAAAAGCATCATGATCGCTTGAAAAATGAGCGCTTACTGCAATAGGTTCAGGACCAAAATAGTCAGCAGATATGCACCTTGGAAAAGGCATATCGTTCTTACTACAACCTGTGATCAGCACATAAGCTGCAAGAAGTAATACCCTAAACCAACATTTGCCTAAGCGTGATTGCATATCTAAACTTTTTCCAAATACAGAATAAATTTCTAAAACTTTACTTAAAATATCTTTTTAATTAGTTACTCCATAACATCATTCATATCTTACTTCTCTCCATTTCCTTCCTTGTTTTTAACTTTATCACTAGGATCACTTCTTATTGTTTCATCAGGATTTTTTTGCTGACCTGATTGTTTTGGTGCTTCAGGTTTAGAGCTCCCCCTCTCCTTTTTATCAGGACCTTCTTGCTTACCTGATTGTTCTGGTATTTCAGATTTAGGGCTCATGGAATTATCCTTCACGTCAACTTCCGTCCGATCTTTACCCACTTGTTGCCTAATGTTCTGTATAATACCTTGGGTCTTATCATCAAGGCCAACGGTGGACAGCATAGCTTGCGATGCGCTCTTAGCAACTTGACCAACACCGCCAGTAACTCCATAACCAGAGCTAAATAGTGTTTGTACCATAGTTTCCGATATAGAAACAAAAGCTTCCATTGCACCGGCAATAATGAGGTATATAAACGCCTGGATTAGGTCTATAGGTAATGCTGCAAAGTGTCCACCAGCCCTTTCTCCGGTACTGAGTGCAACATCAACGCTAGTGCCAGGACTGTATCCAAGAGGCAGTATTGATTTCATCAAGCACAGATCATACGATAAGAAATTTACGCTAATTAAACATTGATAGCATGCAGAAAAATTTGTGAGGTTATATAAAACTGAATACATCAACTGATTTAAAAGAGATAAAAATGAAAATAAAATGACTGGTTCTAATGAAACATGAGCCAACGTTTTTATCCAATTATCAAACAAGGGTTTAGTCTTTTGAAATAGAATAAATACGATAAATAAAGGTGTTAATGACAGTAAAAACGCCACTAGAACAGTAGATATTACATATTTAAACGTAGCGCTAATAATGCATTTTAAGAACATAAAAGTAGCATAGAGTATTGCCAAAAATGCAATAAAGCCAAAAGGACCAGAGAGCATCAACGATAAAAACTTTAGCCAAGTTTCTGTTGTGAATAATACTCCTGCTGTCAAGTCTAAGAATGCAAATTTTCTCCCCCCTTCCCCTATATAGCCAGAAAAGCTATCAACTAAATAAGTGCTACCATCTATAAAAAGTCTGGATAAAGTTGTACCAAAAAGTTCCCAGCTTCTATCGCTAAAGGCAAAAGCTATAAATGCTATCTTGAACATTCTTACAATGAAATCAAATTTACTTAGCTGTATTGTTCCAAGCATATAGCCAACGACAGTAAATATAACGTATAGAGTAAGCAAAGCTTTTACTCCTTGAAGAAGACCTCTTGCATATCCTTTGTATGAATCTTTAACGCTGTCCCCAATTACTTCTTCTTTTATAAATTTAAATACCCCGTTTACATTCGATGAAATAAAATCATTAATTTTTCTTTTGACAAATAAAGTTACACTATACTTATTGTTTTCGTAATATTTGCCATTTTTGTCCGTAATGTCATCTTTCTCTACGTTGCTTACATTGATGCCGAAATATATCTTCTTAGGTTTGCATTCATCTGTTATAGGTTTTTTGTCTTTGCATTCATCTGTTAAAAGACCTCCATCTATTATATAATATACCTTATCCTTTGTTTTATCTAAGTTCTCTACTTTTTTGAAATCATTAGTCTTTGGAGCAGATGGATCCCCTGGCGGGTTATCACCCAAATACACATACAGTTTTTTGCCATTGATATATTCACACGATCTAGTCACTTTAACATGGTACCCACCTCTATTAGCTCCATAGTGACCATAATCTGCAATGGCAAGCATCACACTGCTACCAGGTGTTACACTTCCTATTGGATAGTCATGATTTAATTTTAAGGAAAAATCTTCAAAATTATCACTGATTTTTGAGCATACTAGTTTATCATTTTTCTCCTTTCCTGCTCCTCCTCTTTTTGGAAGACATTGAATACCTTTAGCATCGCCCTTCATATCATTACGCTTGCCTTCAGAAATACTTGCATCACCTGGATCGCTTATTTTTGCAACAAGAGCCTCAGCCCAAGATTTATCATCTTCAGTAAAACTACCTGCTTTAACATTCCCTTCCATTTTTTCTAGATAAGAATACATATCACATTTATTTCCTTTATCGTACTTCTTATACCTTATAGAGGAGACACAGTTCCGTTCTCCTGCTTGACCTAAACCATAGTTCCATATACCCTTCTCAGTATAGCATATATTTTGATGGTAACAGTTAAGCTCATAGGAGGAGTACTTTTTTCTCTCATCAAGACTACAGTTTTTTCCATCACATAACTCGTTCAATCCTATTTTAGCGCGGCGTAAATCAAGTAGTGAACCATATACCCATGGTTCGTTGTCTTGAATATAACCTTTATTAAAATGCACCTTATTATCATATGGGGTATACCCATTGCCAACTAGCACTTTGCTTTCCTTTGCTTTTGTTTTATCAAGAGGTAAAAATTGTATTTTATTTTTTGTACCATCTTTACCATCACAAAAAAACTCTCCCCCCTGATGTACTTCACTCACTGTAGCTTTCTTATATACAGTTTCCTTACGGTCATTTTCTACAGCTTTATAACAATTGTCATCAAAATTGATGCCTTTCCCTTCTGGATTGTCGTAATCAATTGTTATTTTTCTGGGAACTAAGCTGAAGCTTAACTTGTCACCAGGATTTACTTTAATTCCAGTGTCCACATAACGTCTATTGCTGCCAAATCCTTTGCCACTACATAGTTCGTTTTTACTTTCATTAACACCATAATTGTTAGGTACACTATTAATATCCGCAGCCTTACTATAATTTGGTTCTGAGCCATCAGCACAAAAGCTAGCTGGCACAAGTACTTTCCTTGGATTTTTGTCTTCTTTAAAAGGGCAAAAATTTACTGATCCATCGAGGGTGAATTTGATTTTCTCACCCTGACTAATTACCTGACCAGAATCAACCCAATGAATTTTAACTCCTTTATCGGCTTTATGAACTGGAACATCCACGTTAACACTAGTGTTTCTGCTCTGTAACCCAGGCTCAACACAATCCATAGTACAACCAGTGATTGCAAGACACAGTATCAACAATAGTGATCTTTTACTTATCATTGCTGTCTTCCTTGTGGTATCTGAGGCGTTGACCTTTGAGTCCCTTGTGGTATTTGAGGTCTTGACGTACCTGACTGTTGAAAGGCATCTCCTCTTTCTCTTCTTTGAACGCTTTGTTCATCTAACCCTACTGTTCCCATTAAGCTTTGTTGATACTGTCTTCCAGGTTCGCTTGCTACATAAGCACCAAACAACGAGTCAGATATTGCCGAAGAAGCTTCAACTAAAGCTTTCATAGCGTGTCCCAAAATAACAAAAGCCATCATAGCGGTAATATTAGGTGTATATTTGGAAGCATAACCATAAAAAATACAAGGGTTAAAAATCTTTAGGTTAATATTAAGTATACATGTAGAGCAGACCTCAAAATCAAATACTGAATACACAATATAATCCATAACCTGACTTATCAGTGATATAAAAATTAAAAGGACCACTGGATGAATTGCAAATCTTGCTAAATTTTTAACCCAGTTTTGAAACATCTGCCTAGTATACGCAAATAAAAGACAAATAATAAAAATAGGTGCTAAAGAAAGTAATAACGCAACTATTGCTATAGATGTAATAAAAGAAAATAAGGCATTAAAAATAGATAAGCTCACTGTGATTAAACCCCAAATCACCAAGCAAAAAGATACAATGCCCAAAGGGCCAGAAAATATAAGAGATACTATTAACAATACTGAATGCGATGACAAGAACCTATTGAGCGGCAAATCAAGAAACTCAAAAACATTTGAAGTAGTGCCTCTAAAATTTGCTATTTCTATTAGTTGTTTTGGAGTGTTAATAAATATAGAGAATGCGTTGTTATAAAAAAAGTCCCAGCTATTATCCTGCAATAGCTGGGCGATGATTCCTATCTTTACGCATATAATTAAAAACTCATATATAGAAATATGAGTTAATCCAAAAAAGTAATAAAGAGTATATAAGATTATATATAGTACTAATAGTGATATTATAGTAGATCTAATGGTATTTGTTCTGCTTGATTTTATAAAACTTTCGTAAAGAGACTTTACAGGACTAGTATCAGAGTGAATTGCGTTAGGGTCTTTATAATTAGAGCCGAAAAATGCAGTTTTCACTTTTTCATCAAAGAAATTATATATTGCACTAAAAGTTTTTGTAGGTGGCTCTTTAGTTGTTAGGTTAATACTAAACTGACCTTCATTTTTGTAATCGCAGCCATGGTCTCTTATTCCATAATATATGGTGCCTTTTTTTTCTTTTAACTTTTCCTTTAAGCCTTCCATGTACTCAGTATCATGAACTTTGCTGATATCTACAGATATATCCGCTTGGTTTTCACCAGGCTTATGCTCAGGAAGTTTGTCAGAGACGCTTATATACAAGCTATTTTCTAGACTGTGGTTCTTTGTTACTCTTATATTGAAACCACCTTTGTCATTTTGATCGTAGCAGTACTTGTCATTTCTACTACATAAACTAAAAATTAATCTTGGTGTTCGATAGTTATCTCTTATCTTGTGATCACAATTAGTGCATAAACCACCTTCTGGAATGTGTTCAAAATTCTCATTATCCATGTAAGCACGTAATAGTGTAATGTCAGTTTTTACCTGTTTTCCCTTTAATACGTTACTAATAATTTCAGCAACAACAGATTCACCACTAGAATTTAAAGCATTGAATAGCTCAATTTCTATATTATTATATTCAATATACACGCAATCCTCGCCTCTACGACCAGAAGAAAATTTACATATACGTCTACAGAGTGAATTTAAAATGTGCGTATCTATCTTACTTGCACTGCTCTCTGAAAGCTTGCTGCAATCTATATTTTCTCCTTGTTTTATAGAGTTAATAATATTTTCAATTTCCTTTTTTCTTTCATCTTGATCTAACTTCGAAAAATCTGAATCCCAGTACTCTCTTCCTCTCAACCATTGCACATCGCCTATTATATATTTATTAGGACATATCCCATCCTTGCCACCTTGGCATTTCTCTTGATTTAAAACATGTGCAAAATGTTCCGTTTCTTGCTCGCTACACTTTTCGTCGATTTTCAAATACCTGATTTTTGTCTCACTCTCTTTATCTTTACACACTTTACTTCCAATCACACTAAAGCTTATCGTATCGCCTTTTTTAAGTGCAAATGGTAATGCAACGTCATTTCTCCCAGGCCCAATTGCAAAATCTGCATACTGCTTAGGACAAAAATTAACCTTACTAGGCACTATATCAATCTCTGTTACTCTTATTCTATCTGAGATATTAACACCGGAATCAACCCACCTCTGCTCTGTTGACACTATATCTAGTTTTTCACGCAAACCTGATAAATTTTCTGGCTTAATACAGTGATGTTCCCCGCAGCCTGACAGAAAAAAAAACGGTATTATCAGCAAAAATTTTAGCATAAATCCAACTCATTCAGTGCTTTTGTTAACACTCTCGGAGCTACTAGAACCAGAACCTCGAGATTTACTCTTGTCTCCACCACTCAACTTCTTAGCAGCAGCACCAGCAACTCCAGCAACACCCCCAGCAGCAGCTTTGGCAGCAGATAAAGCTTTGCCCACCATTTGTCCAGGTGTCTGACCTGAGCCAAGTGCTGCTCTATGGTTACCAGCAAGTTCGGCAGCCATGCCAGGAAGAATGTTTAAAAAGTGGTAAAAGAGGAATAATACTAAACACAATTTTAATAATTCTCCGATGAGAGAGCTGCCAAATTCCATGTATGTAAAATCAAATAGACCAAGTATAGTGCTCTTTTTAAAGCTGTAGTTTTGCATCATACACGCTAGAGTAGTTTCATTGTTATCACATTCTCCATCTTTCAATTTAAACCACTGTTTTTTCTTACTAGCTGAGGGTTTTGCTTGGTTATTTTCATATGACTTATCCGGTTCAAAATTTAAATTTTTATAATAGATTTTATCACATGCTATAAACATAAAAGACAAAAACGCAAAAAGGATAACCGGGTATAAGCTATAGGTGATCAATTCTCTTACCCAGCCGTCAAAATATCCTTTGGTGTGTTGGAATAAAACCATAGGGATGAACAAAGGTGATAAAATGATGATTACACTCAAAGCAACTAGAGATAAAATAAATACATAGCACAGCCACAAAATAACCATCATCAGCAAAATGGCCATAAATATAGCAACAAGAGCTATTAAAATCTGTCCACCAGCAAAAATAATACCGATTACCGAACCTGCAACTAATAAGACAGGAGCAGCACCAAGCAAGACTGCTAACGTTGCAACACCTCCAGTACCAATTTTGCCACCAATTCCATCTAAAGGGGCACCTAAATAAAATAAAATTCTACAATCAAGCCTATCCCAAGGTGCAAGATAACTGTAAGATACCCTCTTTCCTGCACGAGTATATTCATAATCTGTACCTGCCTTATAATTACATATGCCTTTACTTTCAGATGATGCTTTTAGCACTATCTCTGACAAACCATTTGAGAGACGAGTTAATTCTCCATAATAATGAGACATGGTACTGCCTGTTGTGAAGTAAATCACTAAAGCGAATTTTATGATCAACATATACATTTCTTGAGGCCTCTGAACTCCACCAGACATGGCTTTTATAGAGAACAGTATTAAAGCTAAAATCAAAACAGCAGTTACAGTGTTTTTCAGTCTTTTCTGTGCTACAGACAAGAAACTGCCCTTGTTATGTCCATTTTTACCCTTAAGTGAGCTGCCACTTGAATCAATACCTGCCACTAAATTATCTAACGATTCCTTAATGCATTGCACTATCATAGAAGTGATGGGAATAGGAGCTAATGATTTACTCCCTGCCTGATTATAGCAAGCTTCAGAGACATACGAGCTAAAACAGCCAGCATTATCATAACCTACAAAAATTTTCCCCCCTTGTCCGTTGAGTCTTTTTTCTTTAGATCTGATAATAGTTTTATAGTCATCATTATTACCAATAGGAACTTTTTCCTCTCCTGTACCATCTTTATTTTTGAATATCATCACAGATTTTTCACACATAGGAGCAAGTGGGTCAGGTGGCAATTCCGTGCACCCCATATCAACCCCTTGCGGCCAAGGAGTCATTTCGATACCAAGCATGCTAACACTGGCTAACTCCACACATAATCTGCCCGTTTTTCTCACTGCTTTGAATGTAGCTCCATGTATGGTTTTGCTCTGTCCAGCTTTAAGAACTTCACATTTCAGCTCACCATCAACCTTCGGGGACCATGACCCATCTACATATCCAGTATCTTTCTCTCTTACATCAAAGTCTATACCACCAAAAAGATTGCCAAACGTTAAAGGGTTTCGATGACATACTTCTATATATTCACTGTATTGCACACCGTTTTTTGGCCAGTAATAACCACCAGCATTTTGGTCAGGTATGGAGTTTAAAATACCTTTCTCTATATTTTTACCTCCTTCTATTGATCCATTTTCCTTATCAAAACATTTAAAATATTCATCTTCCTTTTGGTAATTCTTATTTGTGCACTCTGAATATTTTGAGTGTTCTGATTTTGAGAATCCGAAATCCTTATACTTTCCATTATGATCACGCGCAACTGGGTGTCTAACAAAACTATGCTCACAAACAACAAGTCCTCCTATCGCCTTCCAAACTCCAACAATTGCAGCTATCATTCCAACAATGACAAGAGCAGTAAATAAACCAGCAGAAGAAACGATCAAAACAATACTAGTAAATATTGCACCAACAGCAATCGCTATTCCAGCAAGTGCCGCAGCCGTTTTAAACGCTCCACAATCAGGATTAGAGGCACGATTGAAGCTGCCAGTAGAATTAAATCTACTAACAAATTCCGTCTTGTCAGTACCACTTACTCCATCTGCAAGCACTGGATATGAGAGTAAAAAGTCTATATTTAGTAAAAATATCGCAATTAATAGCAATGACAGCTTAGTCTTAAACATTTTTTACCTTCTGATAAAATATAGGCAACCATACTTTTGGGTTGTCCCCAACTTCATTTAATATATCGTGTAACAATAGAACACTTTCTGCACGTCCAGATAATACGTTGATTATATCATCTAAGTCTTTTAAGTCTATTCTAGCTACCACAGCATTAACTCCTTGTTTCACCAAAAAGAATCTAGTACTTGGATCTGTGTGCTTAATTAATATATACTCACGTTCAGTTAACATAAAAACATCCCGATAGACACTAGTAGCTTTCAGATTTGGTAAAAAAATCTGTGTTGCTGTTTGTTGTACAAGCGTATCGCTAATAGCACTTTTACTTGCATCCTCAACACTCTGAGTAGCAAAAATTACAAAAGCATTTAGTTTTCTCAGTACCTTCAACCAGTCTTTTATCTTGGGTGCAAAAACTGGATTATCTATTAACGCCCATGCCTCATCAAGAACGATAATAGATGGAGTGCCATCAAGAGATATACTAATCCTATGAAATAAATAAATCAAGACCGGTCCAAGAGCAACGGGATCTTTTAGCAAGCTAGCCATCTCAAAACCAAATACTCTTGCTCGTGAAAAATCTAGCAAATCTTCTTTATTGTCAAATATTGCAGCATGAGAACCATTATCATGCCACATAGATATTGCCCCAGCTAGAGTATCAGGACCTGCAAGCCCTAAAAACGGTACGAGGTTTCTCAAGAACCTGTCTTCTTTTCTTAATTTAAAATTTCCTTCAATTGCATCATTAATCCGTGCAATATCTTCTGAAGTAAATTTATCATTATATACCGAAATTAAAGACTTTATCCACTCCATTAAAAACGTTCTATTATCAGAGGTGTCATCAAGTTGCAAAGGATTAAAATTTGTTTTAGTTCTTGGTTCTATTACAGTATAAATACCACTAAGTGCTCTCAAAAAAATCTCTGCACCGTGATCTTTATCAAAAAAGAATATCCTTGGAGAAAACTTCATTGCTTGGGCACACAGGAAATTCATTAAAACAGTTTTACCAGCACCAGTTGGGCCAATTATCATAGTGTGTCCAACATCCCTTATATGAAAGTTGAAAAAAAATGGAGTACCAGATGTCGTGTCAAAAACTGTAACGGCATCTCCCCAGTGGTTATTGAATTTACTGCCAGTAGGATAATTATGTTGAGATGCAAATCCAGCCAAATTAAGACTACTTATTGTAGCTTTTCTCACTATATAATCGAAATTACCAGGAATTTGCGCCCAAAATGCTGGTTCAAGGTTAACTCTTTCGCGAATAGGGTAAACACCGCAATTAGAAAGCTCAGATTCTACCAATGACAGAGCGTTATCCAATGATTTAGGACTTTTTGCTATACATAAAATAGTCAGGTGATGGTGACCAAACGCAATCTTACCACTCATTGCGTCATCAAGTGCTTGAGAAATTTCTGCTATTTGAGAAATAGCTTTATCTGCAGACTGTATCATTCGATTTTGCTGTATCTGCATTTTTCCAATCGCCATTTGCCTATTTGTAAATTGAAAAGATTGCGTAATTATAAACTCGTAAGGAAGTTGTAAAAATGAATCAAGCATTCCTGCAGAAGTATTATTTCCATACTCTTTTATACTAACTATTCCAGCATATTTACTCTCATTATGAGTCACAACCTGTATCATTTTACGGCCAAAGAATAACCTATGTATTGGTAAGTATCTTGATATTTCAGTTCTTAGCGGAAAAAGCGTATTTGTAACGAAGCCACAATTTACAATTCTAGATAGAAACTCCATTATTTCACAGAACAAACCACCTGGAGTTTCTTTTACTCCAAGAATTTTAGGCGAATAATTTCTAAGGCTTGTCACCACACGATTTGTCGTTTCCTCTAAATCTTCATACGTGGCACGTATATCACTTTCCCAAGCATGTTTTGAAGTTACATGTCCGAATTTTTTTAGTAGATGTGACAAAAATTCTACTCCTTTTGTGTCCGCTCTACGGATAATCGTAATGTATAGGTCATTAATAAATGATTGCCTTGTTGCATGTTTTTCTCTCCATTTTAGATTTACGTGATTAGCGAAAAAATTCGGCAAACCTTGACTTGCAAATTCATCAGAAAAAATATTTTTCTTACGTCTGATAGTATGAAAATACAAACTAAATGCTGGAGATGAAATGCTTCTTAGCATCTGGTTCCTGATATTATTTTGTATTACTAAATCCTCGTCATCGGCGGTTTCAAATGCAAAGCCACTTAATTTTATAACCTTAACCAACCAATTTTCTTTTGTCATCAAGGTTGTGCTATTCCAATAGCAAGAATAAGGAATAAATTCAGCAGCGTGAACTTCCCTGCTCAGAGTAGATTTATTCTTTGATTGAACAGCCCTAAACCTCAGCATCACACAACGTTAAGCAATATCATAAGAATTGGCTCCATGATAAAAACGATTTAAACATTTCGAGCACTTTCCTAATTTTACCATAAATAATTCAATAAACAACGGTTCTTTTGCAGAAGCTATATAACCAAGTCCATGTATACCTGGTAACATTAAGAGAATCACTCTCAAATCATTTGAATTAATGAAAATTAGCATGCAAATCAGGACGTTTAATATTGCAAACATATAACTCACACCAAAGAGCATTGCAGGTCTTGTAAGACCTTTGAATAATTGATCTGTTTGTATACTACCTGTGGACATATCTTTAACCTTCTAATAATAGCTCTACACTAATACTATATCATTATATTAAAAATCCATTGAAACTAGTAGCACTTTAAGTCAAGATACATTATTTAATCCCGATAATGACAAGTTGGCCATTTCAAGAAGCAGAAAAAATATTGCAAGAGTTTCCTAATAAAAAAGAAATAATATTTGAAACTGGTTATGGACCCTCTGGTTTACCCCACATAGGAACCTTTGGAGAGGTTTTCCGCACTACAGTTATTGTAAATGCATTAAAAAAAATAGCTCCTGGTATAAAAACCAAAATCATTGCAGTTTCAGATGATATGGATGGTTTGCGAAAAATACCAGATAATGTGCCAAATCAAGAGATGCTAAGAGAGCACTTAAATAAACCATTGACTATGATACCTGATCCATTTGGCACTCATCAGAGTTATGGTCATCATATGAATTCATTGTTGTGTAAATTTCTTGATATGTTTGAATTTGAATACGAGTTCAGGAGTGCAACAGAGTGTTATAAATCTGGCGTTTACGATGAAAAACTTTTACTCTTACTGAAAAATTATGATAAAGTGATGGACGTAATGCTTCCATCATTTCGGGAAGAAAGACAGCAGACTTATAGTCCATTCTTGCCAATATGCCCAAAAACTTCTCAAGTTTTACAAGTTCCAGTAATTGAAACAAATACAGAGAAAGGAGCAATCACATATGAAGACCCAAACGGGGAAAAAATAGAAGTTCCAGTGACAAAAGGAAAATGTAAACTGCAATGGAAACCTGATTGGGGAATGAGGTGGGCCGCATTTGGAGTAAATTACGAAGCTCACGGAAAAGATTTAACTCCATCTGCTGTGCTTTCAAGTCAAATATGTGAAATACTTGGAGAAAAGCCACCACTTCTGTTTTGCTACGAGCTTTTCCTTGATAAAGAAGGAAAGAAAATATCAAAATCAAAAGGAAATGGCATTTCAATTGAAGAGTGGTTAACTTACGCACCAACAGAGAGCTTAGCATTGTACATTTTTCAGAGTCCTAAAAAAGCTAAACGTTTATATTTTGATGTGATACCAAAATCAACTGATGAGTATCTAGAGTTTGTTAAGCGTTATAATGAGAACAAAGAAAAGGATATAAATAATCCTGCTTGGCACATTCACCAGGGCAATGTTCCCAATATAGAAACTTCAGGCATAAATTTCTCACTACTTTTAAACCTAGCAGCGGCTTGCAACGCCGAGAACAAAGAGATCCTATGGGGTTTTATATCCTCTTATGCACCGAACGTTACACCAGAAAATAATAAAATGCTTGATAGACTTTCAGACTTTGCAGTAAAGTATTACCACGATTTTATCAAGCCAACAAAATCGTATAAAACTCCAAATGAAAAAGAGAAAGAAGCGTTACTAGATTTGAAGGACACTTTACATTCTCTATCTATAACTGCTACTGCTGAAGAAATTCAATCTCAGGTATTTTTTATTGGAAAAAAATATGATTACACCAACTTACGTGATTGGTTTCAGCTATTATATGAAGCATTACTTGGCCAAAAAACCGGTCCAAGAATGGGATCTTTCATAAAGCTTTATGGAATAGATAATACGATTTCTCTCATAGAAAGCGCTATTAAATGTATACTTTAAAGTTTACCTTCTTTCATTTGAGCTCTTTAGTTTTAATAAGAATTCCTTGACACCCTCCGCCAGCCCTCTTATCATAAAGATGAAGCTATTTATTTATCTTCACAATCTGCAGATTAAAACGACAAAGGGAACTTTGTATTTGGCGTAAATCATGCTTAATTTTTTGCACTATGTGCACCTCATGTCTTTATAAAACTTTTAGGTTTCTACCTATACAAGCAGAAACGCGCTTATAAAGCGTTCAAGACATCAAAAGACGTCAAATAGAACAAGGGAGAATTTGAATGCTAGCTACCCTAGGGTTTTTTTGCCTTTTTTTTCACTCAGTAAATTTCTTAACGTTTGTAATTTAGGTTAGTCGCATTTAAAAGCGGCTGAATCGCAGCGTTTAGAATAAAAAACGCCAATATTTTGAAGTACATATAAATAACTAGTTAACCATGGGGCTTCTTTTGCCTTTTTTTTCGCTTGGTAAATTTCTTAATGTTTGTAGCTAAACGACAATCGTCATCCCGCTGCTTGTTAGCGGGATCTCTTGTTAGCGGCTGAGATACCGCGAATGAATCGCGGTATGACGGTGTAGACGATGGTTAAGTATCCCGCTGCTTGTTAGCGCCGCGGCGGTATGACGGTTCGTGGTGGTATGACGTAGAGTGCTTAGAAGCTGTTATTTTGCTATAAATGGCTGTAATGGCATCATTTATTTTATTGCTATCACAGCCTGTTTGTGCAAGTTCAGCATTCCCACCACAGTTCTTTTTAACTGCTATGGATATTAGTTCTTTTGCGCTAATCTTATTGATTAAGTCTTTACTTACTTTAATAATCAAGACTGTTTTATCTTTTTCTGTTGCCGTAAAAGCTATTACCGTTTTTGGTTTTTGTTGCTGCAAAACAAACTCTCTTATTACATTTGCTGGAATATCAGTGAAAGTGTGGCTTATAAAATTTATTCCATTTATTTCGGTGCTTTTTATATTCTCTGCACTCACAAGCTTTTTATATAGGTTTTTTATTTTGGTTTCGGATTTTTTGTGTTCTTGACTTAAAATACTTAATCTGCTTGTTATTTCACTCACTGGCGCTTTTACGAATTCTGCAACTTTTTTTAAGTTAATTTCATTATCACGTACATAATTGATTGCTTCCTGACCAGTTAAAGCTTCAATTCTCCTCACTCCAAAAGCAACAGAACTCTCTGTTACTATCTTAAACAAACCAATTTCTCCAGTATGTTCAACGTGTGTGCCACCACACAGTTCCCTTGAATCTCCAATCTTCACTACTCTTACTTGGTTGCCATATTTTTCACCGAATAACGCCATAGCTCCTTCGTCTATTGCCTGATTCATGCTCTGAATTTTTGTAGACGTAGAAAGGTTTTCTCTGATTAGAGAGTTTACCATATCTTCTACTAAGAATAGCTGATCCTGAGTAACTTGAGTGTTATGACTAAAGTCAAATCGTAACTTATCCGGTGCAACTAGGGAACCTTTTTGAGTGACATGATCACCCAAGATTTTTCTCAATACAAAGTGCAAAAGGTGTGTAGCTGAATGATTTCTTCTTAAGGCTTGCCTTCTTTCCTTATCTATGCTTGCTGTAACTGTGTCACCTTTACACATTGAGCCAGATTTAACTATGCATCTGTGCAAATATAGGTCATTAACCTTATTGGTATTCTCGACTATAATAATACTTCTACCAGGTTTGATCAGACTGCCAGTATCTCCCACTTGTCCACCTGACTCGCCATAAAAAGGTGTTTTATCAAGTATAATGGTTATCTTTTCTCCCTCCTTTGCAGAATCAATTACTTCATTTTTAGAGGAAACTATAGCTAGTATTTTCGCATCACTTACTTCATTGAACTCATAACCAACAAATTTTGTTTTGCCAAATTTATTGATCAAATCAAACCATACTTGCTCAACAGATTTTTCACCAGATCCAGCCCATTTAGCACGTGCTCTCTCTTTTTGTTCTCCCATTGCATCATCAAAACCCTTCTGGTCAAAATTTATTTTTTTCTCTTTTAAAATATCAAGTGTAATATCCAAAGGAAATCCGTAGGTGTCATATAGCTTAAACGCTGATTCTCCAGGCAAAGTATCGCCCGATTTTAAATCTGTAGTGAATTTCTCCAGGAGATTGATACCTTTCATCAAAGTGTCTTTAAAGTTTTCTTCCTCTGATTTTAACGTCGTTTCTATTAAGCTTTTAGCTCTGACTAATTCAGCTCCCATATAAGCCGAACTCGTGCTATCTATCAACACTGGAAAAATACGATGGAGTAGGGAATCATTATATCCAAGCAGGTGAATATAACGTGTGGCTCTCCTAATTAATCTGCGTAATACGTAATTCCTGCCCTCATTTCCAGGAAGCACTCCTTCTGCGATGAGAAATGCAGCCGCGCGAAGATGATCTGCTATGATCTTATGCGCTATTTTATTTTCCGTTCTTCCACAGTACTCTTGTGATTTACTTATCAGAGCAGAAAATAGATCAATATCATAGTTATCATGGACGTTTTGCATAACAGCCGCTATTCTTTCAAGGCCCATTCCAGTATCGATGCATTTTTTTGGCAATTTGTGTAAATTACCTTCTTCATCTTTGTTAAACTCCATGAATACCAGATTCCAGATTTCAACAATTCTATCGCCCTCTTGTAAATTAGGACTCCCATGGTCATAAAAAATTTCAGAACATGGACCGCACGGACCAGTGCTTCCCATACTCCAAAAGTTATCATCCGTTGTAATTCTTATGATTTTATCACTTGAAAAGCCACTTATCTTACGCCAAATCTCGTACGCCTCATCATCAGTATGGTAGACGGTTATGGATAGTCTGTTTTTATCAAGAGATAACTCTTTAGTGATAAATTCCCACGCAAATTCTATCGCAGTTTCCTTAAAGTAATCACCGAAGCTAAAATTTCCGAGCATTTCAAAAAATGTGTGATGCCGAGTTGTATAGCCAACATTTTCCAGATCATTGTGTTTACCGCCTGCTCTTAAGCACTTTTGACTTGAGACAGCACGTTTCATTTCAGTTTTTTGAGCACCAGTAAAAATATTTTTAAACTGCACCATACCAGCATTTGTGAACATGAGCGTTGGGTCATGTTCTGGAATCAAAGGAGAAGAAGAAACCTGCTCGTGGTCATTATTTACAAAAAATTTTATAAATCTTTCTCTGATTTCGTTTAGCTTCATCGTTTTTATTGAGGTTATCTATAAATAATAAGTTGTAATGGAAATAAAATCAATACCACTCTCTAGATCTCAGAACTTCTAGTGACATGCACCTTGTGGTAAGAAAAAATCAATATATTCACGATAAATTTACCTCATATCTGTGTTTTATATGTGGAAATTGGAATGGAAATTTATGTAGGCAAAGAAAAAAGAATAGCAAATGTGGTGACTCAACACTGGAATGACATAAAACGATCAGACAGAGATTGGCCAGAAAGGCATGAAATAGACACTGCAGAAATAATGGAATCATGGCAGCATTGTTTTGTCATTGAAGTCAAGGATCAAGGTTATATTTGTGAAAATGCAGGAGAAAAGGCTGTTGAATTCTATGGTTTTGAGAAAAAGACGCGCATTGATAATAAGTATGCAATTGATGCACCATTTTTGCGACTATATAAAATAGATGCAGTTATTGATAAACTTGATACTGTAATAGAGAGTAAATGCCCGATCAATGAAGAGGAAGAAAGTGAAAGTGTTAAAATGAGGCAAGTATTGTTGCCACTTGGGAATAAAGAAGGTATAACACACATATTGGGCGTAATTACTTTTAAACTCCTTTAATATACAATTTTAATTTGATTCTTTAATAAAATTATTTATACTAATGCTTAATTACTATTAAAGAACTCAATAGTAGTGCTTGTAAATTTATTTGGAATATGAAGAAAATAAAATTAAAAACCAAATCTTCTGTGAAAAAGCGCTTTCACCTTACAGCTAAGGGTAAAGTTATTTCTACTCAGTCAGGCAAAAGGCATGGCATGGTAAAGAGAAGTAAATCTAA
This sequence comes from Wolbachia endosymbiont (group A) of Nomada flava, assembly GCF_964027055.1. Classification (NCBI taxonomy): domain Bacteria; kingdom Pseudomonadati; phylum Pseudomonadota; class Alphaproteobacteria; order Rickettsiales; family Anaplasmataceae; genus Wolbachia; species Wolbachia endosymbiont (group A) of Nomada flava. The sequence goes on from NZ_OZ034725.1 coordinate 1,242,693, forward strand.
TATTCGTAATCAGCGCGGTACAACGATTCTTGGTAAATCTGACTCGCGTATAGTTAAGCTTCATATGCCTTACGGTATTTAACAAAATGGAGGTAAAATAAAATGGCTCGGGTAAAACGTGGAGTCACTACTCACGCTCGTCATAAAAAAATATTGAAACTAGCAAAGGGTTATAGAGGACGTGCAAAAAGCTGTTATAGAATTGCATTACAGAGAGTTGAAAAAGCACTGCAATATGCTTACAGAGACAGAAGAACCCGTAAACGTGATTTCCGTAGCTTATGGATAATACGTATTAATGCAGCAGCAAGAGAGCATGGGCTTACTTATGGTAGGTTTATGCATGGTCTTACACTTGCCGGCATTGATTTAAATAGAAAAATTCTTGCTGAGATGGCAGTTAGTTATAAGGATGATTTTGCCAAATTAGTAGAAACTGTAAGTGGTAAATTAGCGGAGAATTCTTAAAGCAAAAACACCATGAGAATTATTTTCATGGGATCACCAGGATTTGCTGTTAATTCTCTGAGCTTGTTACTGAAATCAAAGAGCGAAGTGGTGGCAGTATACACCAAGGCTCCAAAACCTTCGGGGCGTGGACAGAAGCCAATGAAATCTCCAGTACATGTTATCGCTGAAGAAAGTAACATAGAGGTATGTACTCCTATCTCTCTAAAGTTCTCGGCAGAGCAAGAAAAATTTAGAAATTTCAAGCCAGACGTTGCGGTTGTTGCCGCGTATGGATTGATACTTCCAAGAGAAATTTTGAATATTCCAAAATATGGTTGTATTAATATTCATCCTTCATTACTACCAAGGTGGCGTGGTGCAGCCCCGATACAGCACACAATTTTAGCAGGAGATCAAGAAACCGGGGTTAGCATTATGCAATTGGATGAAGGATTAGATTCCGGCCCTATTTTAAAACAGGAAAAATTTCTTATCGAAAAGAACGATAATTACAAGACATTGCATGATAAATTATCTAAGCTAGGCAGTGATTTACTGCTGAAAGTGCTAAACGAAATTGAAAAACAGCTTCCCTTAAAACAGAACGATAACGATGCATGTTACGCTGACAAAGTGGAAGACTATAAAATTTATGCAAGTGATGCCTGTGAAGTTGCTTATAGAAAGGTTAAAGCGTTTTACCCAAAAGCGTTTATCAAGATAGAGAATAAACGTATCAGGATACTTGATGCTGACTTTGAAGCTTTCGCTTCAGAACAAGGTGAGATTGTTAACGATAATATGCACATAAGTTTAAAAGGTGGCATTTTAATTCCTAAAGTTGTACAAATGGAAGGAAGAAATCCTTGTAGTATTGAAGATTTTATTCGTGGTTTGAAATCAAGCATGGTAAAAAAATTTATAGAATAGACTGCTTTGAAGGAAAGGTTAGGAGGGCTAAAGCAACTTCTACAATTTGGTATTCCGCTGCTTGTTAGCGGAATCTACAACAAGATACCGCGTTTTGGTGTACGAACATTGCAATTTGCAGGTAATTTGAGTAGTAGATGGTGTCATTCCAGTCTGGAATCCAGTTTCTATTGTACAGCCACCTGGTGTGCTCATTTAAAGTGAAGTTTTCTGGATCCCAGACTGGGTGACATCTTTCTTGGTCTCTTGTATCACAATGTTCGTACAGTTGTGGATACCGCGGCGGTATGACGTAGTAGCTATATATAGACAAATTTTCTTTTCTTAGATATAATCTTAAAAAACTTTCCATATAAAAATGAAAATAAAAAGAGCTTTAATATCAGTATACGATAAAACGAATATAATTGATCTTGCATCGTTTTTAATGCAGCAACAAATAGAAATGCTTTCAACGGGAAATACTTATAAAGCACTATCTGATGCCGGAATAAAAACACAAGAGGTCTCAGATTACACACAATTTCCAGAGATACTAGGTGGTAGAGTAAAAACTTTACACCCTAAAATTCATGGAGGAATACTTTATGATCGAGAAAAGCACAAAAAAGAAGTGCAAGATCTAGAAATTGAGCCAATAGACCTGCTTATAACTAACCTATACCCATTTTGGGAGACAGTAAGTAGCGGCTCAAATGAAGAGCAAATTATAGAACAAATTGATATCGGAGGAGTGGCGTTAATTAGAGCTGCAGCAAAAAATTTTCGTTTTACTTCAGTTATTTCTAGCATTCAAGACTATGAAGCACTAAAAGCTGAGATGATAAAAAATAACAATGAAACACCATTGGAATATAGAAAACACTTAGCAACCAAAGCATTTGCTCTCACTGCACACTATGATTCTAATATTCACAGTTGGTTTTTATCCCAGAGTAAGAATAATGAATTACCAGAGTTTTTTGCACTATATGGACATAAAGTACAAGAACTCAGGTATGGTGAAAATCCTCATCAAAAAGCTGCATTTTATAGCAATCAATTCACCAAATATCCGCTGGAAAAAATACATGGGAAAGAGTTGAGTTATAATAATATAGTAGATATAGAGTCCGCACTTAACATAATTTCTGAATTTGAAGAACCTGCAGCAGTGATAATCAAGCACAATAACCCGTGTGGCGCTGCTGTTGGTGATAATGCTTTGGAGGCATATAAAAAAGCTCTATCGTGTGATGAAGTAAGCAGTTTTGGTGGTATAGTTGCCTTAAATCGGGAGATAGATTTAAAGCTAGCAGAAAAATTAAACGAGATATTTTTGGAAGTAGTGATAGCACCATCGGTAAACAATGAGGCACTAAAAATTTTACAAAGAAAGAAAAATTTAAGAGTGATTATTCATAAATCTTTCCAACAAAATGTGAAATACCAAATTAAAAACGTTGTTGGCGGGTTTTTGGTGCAAGAAAATAATAACCATACAATACAAGCAGAAGAAATGAGGCAAGTAACAGAACACGCTGCAACGGAAAAAGAAAAAGAAGATCTTATTTTTGCTTGGAAAATATGTAAACATGTGAAATCTAATGCAATAGTTATAGCAAAAGACGGTTGTGCTGTCGGTATCGGTGCAGGGCAAACGAGCAGAATAGATAGCGTGAACATTGCAGTGAAAAAGGCGGGTGAAAAGTGTAAAGAAGTAGTGCTTGCTTCAGATGCATTTTTTCCATTCCCAGATAGCATAGTAGAAAGTGCAAAACATGGAATTACAGCTATAATTCAGCCCGGCGGCTCGCTGAAAGATCAAGATGTGATAAAAGCTGCAAATGAAAATAAAATTGCCATGTTTTTCACCGGCATTCGTAGCTTTTTTCATTAGGCTTGTATCTCATGTCAATGTACACTTTTTCGCGCATTTAACATTGCTTTGATCATAATTGTATACAAAAACCGTTTACAATCAGCGCTCAATATGATAAATTGAAACCAGTTTATTCCTCGGTAGCTCAGTGGTAGAGCAGTTGGCTGTTAACCAATTGGTCGCTGGTTCGAATCCGGCCCGGGGAGCTCTTCTCTGTTGAATTTTAGTGTTGATTTTATATGGGCATTAAATCAGTCGTTTTATGTATACTAGATGGCTGGGGAAATGGAGTAGAAAACAGTAAATACAATGCTATTAGCAACGCAAATCCACCCTGTTGGCAATATATTAGCTCTAATTATCCAAAATGCAGTTTATCCGCCTGTGGAACTGATGTGGGGTTACCTGGTGGTCAAATAGGTAACTCAGAAGTTGGCCATATGAATATTGGCAGTGGTAGAGTGGTAATACAAAGCCTTCAGCGCATTAATCAAGAGATTGGAACAATAGAAAACAATGTAAATCTACAAAGTTTTATTAATGATCTAAAAAGTAAGAACGGAGTATGCCATATAATGGGATTGGTGTCCGATGGTGGTGTTCATTCACATCAAAAGCATATTTCAACTTTAGCAAATAAAATATCACAGCATGGAATAAAAGTGGTGATACATGCATTTTTAGATGGCAGAGACACATTGCCAAATTCAGGAAAAAAATGCATTCAAGAATTTACAAAGAGTATAAAGGGAAATGACACAAGAATTGCTACTGTTTCTGGGCGTTACTATGCTATGGACCGTGACAACAGGTGGAAGAGAACAATCGAAGCTTATGAGGCTATCGCATTTGCAAAGGCACCTTGTCATGATAATACAGTATCGTTGATTGATGAAAATTATCAAAATAACATAACTGATGAGTTTATTAGGCCCGCAGTAATAGGTGACTATCAAGGTATAAAACCAGAAGATGGAGTGCTGTTGGCTAACTTTCGTGCTGATCGAATGATACAATTAGCAAGTATTTTGCTTGGCAAAACAGATTACGCTAAGGTAGCAAAATTCTCTTCAATTTTAAGTATGATGAAGTACAAAGAAGATCTCAAAATTTCTTATATTTTTCCTCCTACTTCTTTCGCTGATACTCTAGGACAAACAATAGAAGACAATAAATTACGACAATTACGTATCGCCGAAACCGAGAAATACGCTCATGTGACTTTCTTTTTCAATTGTGGAAAAGAAGAACCTTTCTCTGGTGAAGAAAGAATACTCATTCCCTCACCAAAAGTTCAAACTTACGATTTGCAGCCCGAAATGTCAGCCTTCGAGCTCACAGAAAAGCTTGTAGAAAAAATTCACTCCCAAGAATTCGCACTGATAGTTGTAAATTACGCTAATCCTGATATGGTAGGGCATACAGGTAATATAAAAGCAGCCGAGAAAGCTGTGCTAGCTGTAGATGATTGTCTTGCAAAAGTGCTGAGTGCTGTTAAAAAGTCAAGCAACACCGCGTTAATTGTCACTGCAGACCATGGTAATGTGGAATGTATGTTCGATGAAGAAAATAATACACCTCATACAGCACACACTCTAAATAAAGTGCCATTTATTGTGTCTTGCAATAATCTAAAACTAAGAGACGGAAGGTTATCTGACATTGCCCCTACTATTTTACAGCTACTTGGAATTAAGAAACCGGATGAAATGACAGGCAGTTCGTTGATTTCTTGCATTACCCTCTGTCATTCCAGCTAGGCAGCGTTATGCACCGGAATGACATCAAATAGATGTGTTTTAACTTAATCCAACTTTTAAATTTTTCGCTGTTAGTACTAATGATTCATTAAAGAAGCTGTCAATATCACCAATACTATCTATATTTTTTGTACTGATAGATTGGTCAATTCTTTTGACCAAATTAGATAAAACTTTATTAGAGCCAATTTCAACAAATTTGTTAATGCCACGGCTTGACATATACAAAACCATTTCTCTCCATTTCACTCTGCTTACAACTTGCTTGGCGAGTAAAGTTTTTATAACTTTGGGATCACTCTCCTCTTTAGCTGTAACATTTGATATCAAAGGAACTATAGGACGGGTTATTTTAATACCCTTCAAAAACTCCAAAACTTTTTCATCAGCAGGTTTCATAAGAGATGAATGAAAAGGCCCACTAACCTGTAATTTAATTAGTTTCCTCACACTCGAGTTTTTGAATAAATCGGGTAACATTTCAAGAGCTTCTCTAGTGCCACTTATAACCACTTGTCCGCCACCGTTATCGTTTGCAATTTCACAAATTCCGTCAATTTGAACTGATTTCAATATATCTTCCACTTCATTTATCTCTGCTCCAAGCAACGCAACCATTCCGCCTTTACATTTCAGTGAAGCTTCATGCATTGCTTCGCTGCGAACTTTCAGCAGCTTGATTGCAGACTCAAGCGTTAACGCTCCTGCAGCACACAGCGCTGTATATTCGCCAACTGAATGCCCACAAACATATTTAACATTGTGATCAGTGAAAAGAGATTTGCCAAACACATGCTCCATAACACGTAGCATTGCAATTGATACTGCCATTATAGCTGGCTGAGCGTTTTCTGTAATGGTTAATTCTTCAATAGGACCGTTGAAGATTAAATGAGACAGCTTTCTACCCAATATGCTATCTACTTCATTAAATACTTGTCTTGCAACGGAAAACTCACTATATAAGCTCTTTCCCATTCCTACAAACTGAGAGCCCTGACCAGGGAAAGCGAAAATCATGATAATTATTACTTATTCCTTATTAAGTATAACATTTTATTTATTTTTTGTCAATATTTTAGAATAATGATTGACTTAGTGAATTAAGTTCACTAGAATGTTAACTGACTAAAAGTTTATAAACAACAATGAATTATCATAAAATTATTATAGTTATGACAGACGGTCAAGAGTTTGAAACTCGTTCCACTTATGGAAAGGAGGGAGATAGGGTAAAACTTGATAGAGATCCTCTTACTCACCCTGCATGGACTGGAAGTTTGACAAGCGGGTTAGCAAGTAAAACTAGCAAATTAGCTAAGTTTAACGATAAATATGGAAGCATTTTCTAATTTTCCTCCTCTTTAAGTTTTAGAGAGTCTACTGAAGCATGCATAAATACAAAAATATAGGCTATGTTGCTTCTCCATCACCAAAATCGCAGGAAGTATCTAAACTATTAAAGAAACTTAATTTTATCAATATAACAGAAGAAAATAAGTCCGAAATCGATCTATTGATAGTTGTTGGCGGTGATGGCTTTATGCTACGCACTTTGCACAATTACGTCATAGAAAATAAAAACATGCATGTGTATGGGATAAACACTGGCAATGTTGGGTTTTTGATGAATAAATGCTTTAGCCGCAGTGAAGATTTAATTGATCATATAGAGCATGCAACTTCAACTCAGTTAACTTTGCTAAAAATGGAAGCAACAGACACAAGTGGCAAGAGATATCATTACATAGCAGTAAACGAAGTATATGTTTTTAGAAAAGCGAACCAAATAGTAGAAATGAATATTACTATTAATGATAAGCTAAAAGTAGAAAAATTTAGAGGGGACGGAGTAATATTATCTACTCCCACAGGCAGCACTGCATACAACTTCTCTGCCGGAGGCCCAATCTTGCCGCTAAATTCAAATTTACTTGCACTCACTTCTATCAATAGCTATTACCCAAGGCATTGGAATGGAGCATTAATATCAAACGATACAATCGTACAAATTGACATTAACGACACAAAAAACCGTCCAGCACTTGTAGTATCAGATTACAAGGAGTTTCATAATATATCACAGATAAAAATACAAAAAGACCACGAAAACACAATAACTTTGCTTTTTGACAAAGATTACCCTCTGAATGAAAGGATCTTTGATAGACAATTTCTATACTAATAATGTATCTGTTCAGATGCATGGCTAATGTACAAATATTGAAACAAAAATTCCAGTGCCCCTGTGATGTCATTCCAGTGCTTGACACTGGAATCCAGCTTTTGATCGAAAATGTTGTATAGTACACAATCAAATTTTCTGGATCCCAGTGTCTGGGCACTGGGATGACACCCATTTGTTCCTATAGTTGTCTTTTCTCGTCTACCTTATTTTGCCACTCTGCTAAACAGATACATTATCTGTAAATTGGTATTTACTACATCTTAATAACTATAGCGTAATCAATGCAGCATAGTAATTAACTTTGGAGTGAATATGCATGGGTCAGTCGAAAAATCAACAGTAAAATTAACTTCTTACGAACAAACAGGTGAAAATAGCAAGATAACACTAAAAGATCCACCATCGCCTGAAGAAGCAGGAAATGCTATCTCAAGTGTACTGAATGTAGTACCACGTGTGCAGGGAATGTCACATGAAGAATCAGATGATGAGGAAGTGGATCCTACTTATGCATCTATAAATCGACAGAAAGATTGTGATGGAGCACCACCAGTTCCGTCAAAAAATCCAGCTTTACAACGCAGAGATTTGTTAAATCTTAGAGGTTGTCCGGAAACAAGTAAATTCAAGCATATTCCCTCTTTAACATAACCCTACTCATAGCTAGGTATATGAAATTCTCAGTGGATGTTGTGAGTAAATCATACTCCTTCGATAGCCTTCTATTCCTATTAACCCAAGCAAAAGTCCTTTCTACAACCCATCTTCTTGGCTGTACTTTAAACCCTTGTTCTCTTGTTGGTAGTAGCTCAGGTGGCGTATCTTTGTGCACCCAAAATCTACATGGAGGCCTTTTAACAATTTCAATATCTATGTCATATTCTTCCTTTATGTGATTCTTTAAATTTCTTCCTTGGTATCCCATGTCAGCCCACATTTTTTTAACTTTAGTATATTTTGTTCTCATATTGTTTAATGCTATTTTAATACCATCTCTATCATTTTCGTTAGCAGCGCCTACGTAACAACCTAGTATAAAACCCTGAGAGGTTGTCCACAAACCAAGGAATACGTAGTATATAAAGAAAGAATATTGAGGTAAGAGATGAGGAAAAAATATCCAACAGATTTAAGTAAAAGGGAATGGGCAAGAATAGAAAAACACTTCAGAGTATCGTACAAGAAAGGAGGAAGGCCACCAAAATACAGTAAGTGTGAGATAGTAAATGCAATTCTTTATATACTGCGCACAGGATGTCAATGGTGCTATTTACCACACGATTTTCCGCCGTGGAAGGCTGTGCATGAACAGTTTAGAAGATGGAAAAAGCAGGGAATTTTTGAGAAAATGAACTATGATATCACTAAATATAGTAGGTCAAAAATGGGAAGAAATGAGGAGCCGAGCGCATGCATAGTGGACAGTCAATCGGTAAAAACCACGGAAAAAGGGGGGTCAAAGGTTATGATGGTGCGAAAAAGGTAAAGGGGAGAAAAAGACATATAATCACAGATACTCAAGGATTTGTGCTTGGTTGCTATGTAGGAGCTGCAAGCGAAAATGACAGAGATGGGGTGAAGATGGCATTGGACGATATGAAGGAAAAATACAGCAATATTAAGAAAATGTGGGCTGATATGGGATACCAAGGAAAATATTTAAAGGATTACGTAAAGAGAGAATATGGGATAGATATTGAAATTGTCAAAAGGCCTCCATGTAGGTTTTGGGTGCATAAAGATACACCACTAGAACTATTGCCACAACGGGATCCTGGATTTTCAGTACAGCCGAGAAGGTGGGTGGTAGAGAGGACTTTTGCTTGGATCAATAGAAATAGAAGGCTATCAAAGGAGTACGATTTACTTACAACATCTACTGAAAGTTTCATATATCTGGCTATGAGTAAAGTTATGTTAAGTAGGGAATATGCTTGATTTACTGGTTTGTGGACAACCTCTTAGATACCGTCTTGTAAGTCAACGAGAAAAATATAAAAATGTTATCTTTTGGTCCATATAAGTTTGTTCCAACAAGTTTAAAGTATAACAAAAAGAATCGCTGGAGCGTAATTGAATGTATTGATGTAATGCCGTCACTTCAAAACATAGGACAAGGAGTAGAAAATATAGAGCTAGAAATAACCATTTACCTTAATAGTCTTAAGGGGCTAAATCAACTAAAGAATATGAAAGAAGCTGAAAAAGATCAGATCCCACACACTTTAGTAGATAGTTTAGGTAATTTTTTAGGACAGTTTGTGATTACACAATTAGAGGAAAGACAGATATCTTTTTTTCCTGGTGGGCTGCCGAAAAAAGTTGAATTTAGTTTAAGTTTAAAGAGTTATAGTGGTACACATATTCACTAACCAACTACATTCAATTTTTGATTTTAAACTTCAGTCAACCTCCTAGTTCTATAGTTCTTGATATGATCTGGATCAAAGGCCTTTTTTGAACTTAAAACACCAAAAACTACATGAAGTAACTTACGCATTGCAGCTCCCACAATTGCCATATTATGCTTGCCTTTCTCTTTTAACCTCTCGCAATAAATCACAATAATAGGGTTGTGATTTTTAGCTACTATAGCGGGAAAATATATTGCCTTACGCAATGTTCGTGAACCTGATTTACTTAATCTGGGCTTGGCATATACAGATGATCCTGATGTTATATTTCGTGGTATAGTTCCAGCATATGCTGCCAATTGTCTGGCATTTATAAAAGCTTTTATGTCAGGAATTTCAGCTAAAATAGCTATTGCTGATTCCTCTCCTATTCCTGGAATAGTCAATAAGAGTTGAAAGTTTTCCAACAACTCTTTGTGCTGTTTTAATAGTTCACGTATGGAGTTTTTTATTGTTTCTATTGATTGTTCTATGTTCACTGCAAGGTTTTCCCAAGCATTTGCAACTTCTTCAGGCAGTCTCTCCTTCTTTTCTAAATGATTATTTACGAATGTTAATCCATCTTTTAATGCAGCTGAGCAACGATAAAGATGCTTTAATTTTTTCTTTTCAGAAGAAGGTGGTGTCCAGCGAGTTGGTTCCTGTCTTTGGCAATAATCTGCAATAATCTCTGCATCAATCTGGTCATTCTTTTGTCGTACAAGCTTACTCCTTGCATAAGACTTAATACAATAAGGATTTACAACACTAACAAAATGTCCAGCATTGTGTAGAAATTCAGCCAGAGCTTCACTATAACAACCAGTAGCTTCCATGCAGGCTTTTACTTGTTCTATATTATGTTTTTGTAGAAAGCTCAGCAGACCTTGAAACCCATGATCATCGTTCTTAAAGCTCCTTTTCCTAGTTTCACGTTTTCCTTTTTTACTTATAAATGAGAGAAAAATATCAAAGCGATCTTTTGATATGTCTATACCTAAAAAGTTGTTGATCATATATAACCTCATACGTTACCATTTAAAATGAAAAGTAAGGCTAACCTTGTGAATACAGAATTAGAACCATTTAGGTCTTTCTACGATACCGTCCAGCCTCTACTTTTGAGAAGGGAGCTCTTTTCTAAAACACAGATTTTGTATCTAGGGCAATTTACAAAGTTCTTCCCTTCTCCATCTAATGCATAAGCTTAAAACATTAGATGCTTTTGACAAGATACAAGGGCAATTTAATGGTCTCTACTATGTGGGATTTACACTAGTTCATATCCCTGTTGGTCTTTGTTTTGATAGATTCGGTCCAAAAATTGTTTTACCTATTTGTGCTGTCTTGGTATCTATTGGAACATTACCTCTTGTGTGCTTTGATGAGTGGTATTATTCAGTATTAGGTAGAATAATTGTTGGGATTGGCTCGTCTGCGTCAGTAATAGGAGTATTTAAAGTTGCCAGTATGTATTTTCCGCGAGAAAAATCAGCAAAAATGGCAAGCATATCTGTTATTATAGGGCTATTAGGGGCAATATATGGTGGTCTACCAATAGAACTTTTGCTTGATGAGTTTGGTTGGAATTACGTAATTTATATTCTTTCAGGGTTTGGTTTCTTACTCGCTTTATCTTTATTTTTAGTTATTCCTTACAATGCTTACGACTTTCGAAAAGAAAAAATTAGCATGAAGGATCTAAAAACTGTGCTTTTCAATAAATATATCATTCTAATTAGTTTTTTTGGTGGCTTAATGGTAGGTCCACTAGAAGGTTTTGCTGATGCTTGGACAAAAGCTTTTTTATGTGAGGTATATCAAATGGCCGGTGATCTAGCGTCTTCAATTTCTTCTGTTATATATGTAGGATTTGCAGCTGGATTGCTCTCTTTTGCTCACATATTAGAAAAATATCCAAATAGACATTATGAAGTTATTATTGTCTGTTCCTTTGCAATGATTGCTAGTTTCCTTTTACTTTTTACACAGGCTGGCGGATTGTATATTGTATTGCCTGCACTTCTTGTTATAGGTTTCGCTTCTGGATATCAAATAGTAACACTGTACAAAGCATTAAGTTATGTAAATAATAACTTAATAGGATTAACTACAGCTGTGTCAAATATGATAGTCATGGTTTTTGGCTATTTTTTTCACACTGGGATCGCAAAAATAATAGATTTGTGTTAGGATAGGACAGTGATACAAGGAAATCCTGTGTATAGTGCTGAATTGCTGATAAAAGCAACATCTATTATTCCTGTATGTTTGCTAATAGCTGTTTTTGGGCTCTTATGGTTAAAAAAGCAGGATAAGCAGTCTTAAAATTGCTTGTGCATCTTAAAATTAAAGCGAGGTTTGATCTATGATGAGTGTTTTAAAAAAAATCTGTGGCTCTAAAAATAGTTTAAAGTCTTTTGATAACGAGGTTTATCAGTCTATAGAAAAAGAATTGCAACGCCAAAGATCACAACTGCAACTAATTGCATCAGAAAATTTTGCAAGCAAAGCGGTAATGGAGGCACAAGGCTCTTTTCTGACTAATAAATACGCAGAAGGTTATCCAGGCAGAAGATATTACTGTGGTTGTGAGCATGTGGACAAAGTTGAAAGTCTGGCTATAGAAAGACTTTGTAAGTTGTTTGGTGTAAAATTTGCAAATGTTCAGCCTCACTCTGGTTCTCAGGCAAATCAAGCAGTGTTTGCTTCACTGCTTACTCCAGGTGATACAATACTTGGATTGTCACTGAGTTGCGGTGGGCATCTAACTCATGGTGCGGCACCAAGCCTTTCTGGTAAATGGTTTAAGTCAATTCAATATACAGTGAATAAAGACACTTACTTGCTGGATATGGATGAGATAGAAAAGCTGGCGCTGGAGCATAAACCGAAATTGATCATAGCTGGTGCTTCTGCTTATCCGAGAAAAATGGACTTCAAACGCTTTCGCGAAATTGCAGATAAAGTTGGTGCTTATTTGCTTGTAGACATTGCTCACTATGCAGGGCTTATTGCAGCGGGCGAATATCCATCCCCTGCTGAATATGCACATGTTATGACTTCCACAACTCACAAAACTTTGCGTGGTCCTCGTGGTGGAATAGTGATGACCAATGATGAAGCATTACACAAAAAAATTCAATCTGCAGTTTTTCCAGGATTGCAGGGCGGGCCACTTATGCATGTGATAGCTGCAAAAGCTGTTGCATTTAAAGAAGCATTAGCACCAGAGTTTAAGACTTATAGCAAGAAAGTCGTGGAAAATGCGAAAGTGCTGGCTCAAGAATTGCAAAAGCATGGACTTGACATTATAACTGGTGGCACTGACTCTCATATAGTGCTAGTTGACTTAAGATCGCAGAAATTAACTGGAAAAGACGTTGTAGATAGCCTTGAGAGAGCCGGTATTACCTGTAATAAAAACTCTGTACCATTTGATACAGCAAAGCCGACCATCACTTCAGGGCTCCGTTTTGGCACCGCTGCTGAGACAACACGCGGACTTGAGGCAGAAAATTTTAAAGAGATAGCTGGTCTAATAAATGAAGTAATTCAAGGATTAATCAGCGGAAATAGCTCAAGTGTCGAAAAAGCAGTAAAAGCTAAAGTTGAAAGGATTTGTAGTAATTTTCCTATTTATTAATTTATGTGGTGTCATCCAAGTAGCTGGTAGAAACGAAAAAACTTACTTGACACCCTTTGCCAGCCCTCTTATCATGAAACTGAAGGTATTCATTTATCTTCAATCTGTGCAGATTAAACGACAACAGTATTACGTAATTGGCGTCTTATTTTTAATTTTTTGCACTATGCGCACCCTACGTCTTCACAACATTTCTGGGTTTTTACCTATATAAGCTGAAACGCGCTTATAAAGCGTTTAAGACAGTATAGCACGCCAATTTGCAGGATTAGAGAGTGACAACTAGCTAATACGGGATTTCTTTTGCCTTTTTTTCTGCTTAGTAAATTTCTTAAACATTTAAACTAAGATGAGTTGCATTTAAAAGCAGCTAAATTGCAGTGTTTAAGACTTAAAAAACGCCAATACTGAAAATAGACAATGACTAGGGCTTCTTTTGCCTTTTTTTATTTGGTAAATTTCTTAATGTTTATAGCTAAAGTAATTTAAAAGCCCGTGAAGGGTGTCATTCCAGTGCTCCTTTTTTTGTCATCCCAGTGCCCCTATGATGTCATTCCAGTCTGGAATGGCTTTGTTGCATCGCACCTTATACTGGTAGTAATTTACGATAAATTCATGTAGCCATTTCGAATTTAGCCATACCAATGTCAGTAAATTGATTAAGTAAATAACATTTAATTAGCAATTCTTTTTCACGATTTACTTCAGCTAAACAAATATTTGCTTTAATCTTGAGAAAAACCCTTCAATATAAGATTTTTCCATAATTTATTTCTTTTTTCCATTCTTTCATGCCATCTTCACCGTATAATTTTATTAACCTAATAGCAGCATTTCTGTCAGACATATAATCTATTTCTGGATGTTCTGCCGCATTGTTTATTGGTGGAATTTTTGCCTTTATATCATATTCGTTACACAATTTATAAAACTTGTGCCTATCATATGCTCTATCTGCATATAGTGCTTTTATGGCATGAACTTCTTTTAGCAAATCACAAGTTCCATAGTGATCAGAGTAAACGCCATTACTGTATTTTACAGCTATGGCTTTTTTGCTGTTTATATTCAACATTACATGCAATTTTCTTGTCTGTTCATAGCCACGATATTTTCTGTCAGCGCTATTTTCCTTGCTGTGACCAGGGGTATTGTTGTAAATGCTGATACCTGTACTATCTATAGCAATTTCGATATCTTCCATATTATTTTTATCAATTCTGTAATCATTTATCTTAACATTAAGTTTCTTAAACCTTCTTGAAGCCTGAGAATAGCTGATAACTTGCAAATTTTTCCCAATTTGCTCAAGGTATCCTGCTATAAATCCAACTGTTTGCCTCAAACCTATTCTGAATAGATGGGTTATTATATGTATCAAAATCACCACTTTATTGCTGTAAATATTGTTGCCACCCTGCATTTTTGGCCCAATTTCATACCAATTTTCTATGGCTTCGTTGATATAATGAAAAATATTTCCTCTTTTTTCTAGAAATTTGTTATATTCGTTTTGGTTACTGACTCTCATTTTTTGTGGCATATTTTTTCTTCAACAGTTGAATGGCTATTTTATAATGAATTTTGTCAGTAACTGCCAGATTTTTTCGGTTGCTATGCAACAAAGCCCACTGGAATCCAGTTCTTATTGTACATTCACCTGGTGTAAAGTTAAGTTTCCTGGATCCCAGTGTCTGGGCACTGTAGACTGACCTTACCCAGAAAAAGTGGAGAGAAAGAAAGGAGTTTTTTCGGGTAAAATAAAATTTTGGAGGATTAGAAATGGCAAGAGAATATACGGCAGAATTCAAATTGGAAGCTGTTAAGCTGGCAAATGAACAAAGAAAGGTAGGTCAACCAGTTGCAAAAGTAGCAAGAGATCTAGGAATAAGGGATAGTGTATTAGGAAAATGGATGAAGAAATATAACGAAAAAAAGTCAGCGGCAAATGCATTTCCAGATGTAGCACCTTATGACAAAGAGAGATTTGATTTACAGAAAGAGTTAGCAAAAGTAACAAGAGAAAGAGACATTTTAAAAAAAGCCCTGGCCAGTCAAAAAGAGTAAAATATTTTTTCATAAAAGAGCATAGTAAACACTATAAAGTGCAGGAATTATGTAGGGTTTTCTGCTAGTGGCTACTATAAGTGGACTACAAGGAAAATAAGCAGTAGAGAATCAGCAAATAAAGAGTTATTAGCAGATATTCAAAAAATATATCAAGCTTCTAAATGTAGATATGGAGCTCCTAAAATTCATGCTGAATTAAAGGCTTTGGGTAAAAGTTGCAACTTAAAAACAGTGCAAAGTATTATGCAGAAAAATGGTATTCAGGCTATATTGAGAAGAAAATTTAAAATTAAGAAACAACAAACGGACAGTAGAGTCGTAGCTCCCAATATATTAGACCAAAACTTTATTGTCGATCAACCAAATAAAGTATGGGATTACTTATATAAAAACCAAAGAAGGATGGCTATATTTGGCAACAATAATCGATCTATATTCACGCATGGTAGTTGGCTGGTCAATGAGCAGTTCAATAAATAAACAATTGGTTATGGACTCTTTATTAATGGCCGTTAACAAGCGTAAACCTGCCAAAAATCTACTATTACATAGTGATCAAGGTTCACAATATACTTCGCAAGGTTATCAATATCTCTTATCCATAAAAAACATAGATGAGTCATAAAGGTTGTTGTTACGACAATTCTGTTGTGGAAAGCTTCTTCAGTTCTCTAAAAAGGGAGTTACCAATAGACACCTCTCGGCACTCTAAACAGCATATCAAAACTGCTATATTTGAATATATAGAAATTTTTTATAACAAACAACGTCACTATTAACTATTGCATTCCTGAGCATTTTGATTCATCATTCTCTTTGTGAAAAACATTCCAAACTTTCTCTCCACTTTTTCTGGGTAAGGTCAGTTTCCATTTGGTTCAAACTCGGATACAATTTCCCCAGAGCTGGGTAATCTCATACCAGAACCATCTGCTGCAATAAGTCTATAGCCTCTCCAACTCAGGTTCATCCTGATAGGCTGTTTGGATGCTTAAATTCTTGAAAGCCTGTATGGCAAATCTTATACCTTGCTTTAGAAAAAGCTTGCTTTGAGGGTACATGTCAATGGCTCCATAAGTTCACATTCTATTCCCAAACTTTTTTTAACTAACTTTAAAATCATAGAAAATACTGTCGAAAAAGGAAGTTTTCTTGTTCGTGTAAAACTCAACACAATGGATTTTCTGAAAAGTTTTCGAGTATATTGCATTTTTAATTTGTAAGATAAGATCTTTTCCTTTTTGCATGCCTCACCTAAAAAAGACACATTTTAAACTTTTTTGTTGAAATAAAATAGAAACAAAAGTGCTGTTTCTTGCACTCTTTGGATAATTTAATGATAAAAAATTTAGAGAGAAATTTTATACACTATCGCTGATATTTTTCCTTAAGTTGACGCCATTGTGTGAACGGTTACTAAATTTTCATTCACAATGTTCATTAACTCAGGCGGTAATTGTTTAAATTCAAGTTTTCCGATTCTATCATACAAGCACTTTTTTCTCTCTCCTTCTGTAATTCTACTTTGAATTCGATCCTTAAGCAAATCAGCAAATATTGGAAACTCTTTGTAGCCATTTGATTGTAATTCTTGTAATTGGAGAATAATGCCTTCATTTCCCACATACGAAACTAACTTCACATCGTCTTTTTCTGTAAGAAAATCATTAATGGATATATTTCTATTGCGAATGTTACCAATAACATATGTGCTCATTTGTGTAGTTTCATCTTTACACTTATCCCAGTAACTTGATAACGCTGCATTACCGTTAAGAAAATTTGGTTTTTCAGCATTGAAGTTCTGTAATAATGTATATTCAATGATACATTTAGCTGTACCCGTATTGCGACCTCCTACAGCGATTTGCAGAGCAGTTCTTTCATCATCACCTTTAGCATTAACATTAGCACCATTTGCAATGAGAAGTTTTACTACTTCTACTTCTATTCTACTGAACATTGCAGTCAGGTGTAGAGGAGTATGTTTGTTACGATCTCCAGAATTAACATTAGCACCATTTGCTACTTCTATGTTACTGTATATCATAGCATAGTATATAGGAGTACGTTCGTCATCATCTCTAGCATTAATATCAGCATCATTTTCAATGAGAAGTTTTGCTACTTCTATTTCACCTTTCACTGCAGCCAAGTGTAGAGGAGCCTGTTTGCCACCATCTTTAACATTAGCATCATTTTCAATGAGAAGTTTTGCTATTTCTATATATCCTTCTCTCAAAGCGAAGCATAGATGAGTAGATACCCAATATCTCCATCGCTAACATCAGCTCCCTTTTCTAAAGCCTCTTTTACTCCATTTAAATCACCATTGCTAACTGCATCAAATAATTGTTCTATTGCTCGATTCATAACCTACATCTATTAAATAACCTATTTTAGTATAGTCTCATTTGGTATAATAAGTCGAGCATAATATTTAACTTACACCGCAATCAGCAGATTGAGATCTAGATGTACAGTCCCAGAGAGTGATGGTATACTATCATCATCATTTAAGGAGTCATTATGGGACAGATATTACATGGGTGCGCCAAAACAACAGAGGCGGTGCGTAGAACAATACAAAATAGTAAAGAGAGCATAGCAAAACTTGCCGAGCGCTATGATCTCAACCCGAAAACTATTGTGAAATGGAAAAAACGCTTATTTACGCAAAATGCTACAATGGGTCCAAAACAACCAAGATCAACTGTTTTAACCAAGGAAGAAGAGGCGATAATTGTTGCATTTCGTAAGTATACACTATTGCCATTAGATGATTGCCTCTATGCTTTGCAAGCCTCTATCCCACGCTTGAGCCGCTCTAATTTACATCGTTGTTTGCAAAGACATAACATTAGCAGACTACCAGATGTCGATGGTGAAGTTAAAGCAAAAAAGAGGTTCAAACAATATCCTGTAGCATATTGATATAGCAGAAGTTAGAACAGAAGAAGGAAAGTTGCACCTGTTTGTTGCCATAGATAGAACGTCCAAATTTGCCTATGTCGAGCTTCATAACAGTGCCACAAAACCAATAGCTGCTGAGTTTTTGCGTAATTTGATCAAAATTTTGCCCTATAAAATCCATACTATTTTGACAGATAACGGTATACAATTTACCAATCAAGAACGTCATAAACACGCTTTTCAACACATATTTGATAGAGTTTGTGAAGAACATGACATTGAACATCGTCTAACAAAAATCAGCCATCCTTGGACAAATGGGCAAGTTGAGCGTATGAATAGGACGCTAAAAGATGCTACAGTTAAAAAGTATTACTACAAATCACACCAGCAACTCAAAGAGCACCTTTATAGCTTCGTTATAGCCTACAATTACGCTAAAAGACTCAAAACTCTTAAGGGTCTTACCCCTTTTGAATTTGTATGTTCTCAGTGGACAAAATTTCCTGATTTATTTATACTTAATCCTTACCATCATACTCTGGGACCATACACATTTATCAGAAGCTTACGAGCAGTTACTAAAGTATTCAGTAAAAAGAAACAACGAAAAGGAGGTAGAAAAAGATGATAACGGTGGCCTTGTATGCAAGAGTTTCATCAGACCGACAAGTGCGGGATCATACAATAGAGAGCCAAATTGCAGAGCTTAAGCATAGAATTGCTGTAGATGGACATGAGTTATTGGAAGAATATGTATTCACTGACGATGGCCGTAGAGGGTCAAATTTAGAGCGTGAAGGTTTAAAGAATTTACGTGATAAAGTAGCAGAAGGAAAAATTAATAAGATTTATATCTATTCACTAGATCGGTTGGGCTTTGTTGCATCGCTACTTATGAAAGACTAACTATAATTAGGATTATAAGCAACTTATTGAAAATCTTGTTTTTTTGCAATCAATCTGATCAAATTTAAGAATAGTAATTTGTTATTTATATTAATAAATTTAATTCTATTGAAAATAGCTAAAGCATTGAAATTCTTGAATTTTAGCCGGATTAGTGAGTGGTAGTGAAATTTCTTTTACTCAAATTTAGGTATTCACTGACCGTTCTTGTTATAAATACCAGAATAATAAGCTACTGATATTCTCCACCTTTTTTATCTTTAATCCATCATAGCTAGCGATGCAACAAAGCCATTCCAGACTGGAATGACATCATCCTTTTTTCTGGATCCAAGTAGTCTGGGCACTGGGATGACAGGAGAAAGTGCTGCCGTCATAAAGGAACCAGTGTCAGCTACTTTCATGACACCATCATAAGGTGAAACTGGATCCAAGTAGTCAACTACTCGGATGACAATTACCTTAACAATTTCAAAAGAAGCCTAGTGAGCTATCAGCTATGTGTAGTTAACATTTTGCACGTCCATAAAAAACAAACCTTCTTTTTCGTCTTGAACGCTAATAATAGCGTGAGTGTTAAAAGGTAAAGGATCATTTGTATGTCCATGGCCTACCCCTTTTATTGTAAATACAGGAAAGTTAACACTTTTTGCAAACCTTTCTTTTACAACTTCAACAAGGTTATCGTTATAGCAGTTAACGAAATCCCCAAAGATTACTGCATGTACTCCATCAAAGATGTGGGCTTGTTTTAGGTGATCTAAACTGCGCTCTATTGCATATGGGTAAACTCTTATGTCCTCTAAAAATAGAATTTTACCTTTCGCATTTATTTGCCAAGCGGTTCCTATACTATTTTCAACTAGAGTCATATTACCACCGATGATTTTAGACTCTAATCTGCCATCTTTTAGTCTAATGCCATTATTTATCGTCTTTAGGTTATCAAATCTGATAGAATCCCGCTTGTTAAGAATTAACTCTTTCAATTTTTCAACAGAGCTTTCAGAAACGGAGTTATTTACTATCATTTCCAACATGGTGCCGTGAAGAGTTTGCCAATCATATTTAGCTTGTAGATGGATGTGCAAGGCAGTTATATCGCTATAGCCTATGAGGATTTTTTTGTTTTGAGCAATCCTTTCTTTTTTATCATTGGGTAACTTTTCTAGATAGGGAATTAACCGAGAAGCCCCTTCTCCTCCTCTGATACACCAGATTATTTTACTATCATTAGTTAGTGCACTAATCAAATCATTTGCTCTGAATTCATCAGAGTTGGAATAAAATGGATTATCATTACTAGAGGTTGTCCACAAACCAGTAAATCAAGCATATTCCCTACTTAACATAACTTTACTCATAGCCAGATATATGAAACTTTCAGTAGATGTTGTAAGTAAATCGTACTCCTTTGATAGCCTTCTATTTCTATTGATCCAAGCAAAAGTCCTCTCTACCACCCACCTTCTCGGCTGTACTGAAAATCCAGGATCCCGTTGTGGCAATAGTTCTAGTGGTGTATCTTTATGCACCCAAAACCTACATGGAGGCCTTTTGACAATTTCAATATCTATCCCATATTCTCTCTTTACGTAATCCTTTAAATATTTTCCTTGGTATCCCATATCAGCCCACATTTTCTTAATATTGCTGTATTTTTCCTTCATATCGTCCAATGCCATCTTCACCCCATCTCTGTCATTTTCGCTTGCAGCTCCTACATAGCAACCAAGCACAAATCCTTGAGTATCTGTGATTATATGTCTTTTTCTCCCCTTTACCTTTTTCGCACCATCATAACCTTTGACCCCCCTTTTTCCGTGGTTTTTACCGATTGACTGTCCACTATGCATGCGCTCGGCTCCTCATTTCTTCCCATTTTTGACCTACTATATTTAGTGATATCATAGTTCATTTTCTCAAAAATTCCCTGCTTTTTCCATCTTCTAAACTGTTCATGCACAGCCTTCCACGGCGGAAAATCGTGTGGTAAATAGCACCATTGACATCCTGTGCGCAGTATATAAAGAATTGCATTTACTATCTCACACTTACTGTATTTTGGTGGCCTTCCTCCTTTCTTGTACGATACTCTGAAGTGTTTTTCTATTCTTGCCCATTCCCTTTTACTTAAATCTGTTGGATATTTTTTCCTCATCTCTTACCTCAATATTCTTTCTTTATATACTACGTATTCCTTGGTTTGTGGACAACCTCCTATATATTTTCTCCGAAATATGGGGATTAAAATCCAAAGCTTCTACATATTCTTTTATAGTAGTCAGATCTGATTCTTTTCCCTTCGAAGAAGGAGCAATAATATCAACTTGGTCGATTGCATGAATACTTGTGTTAGCACATAAAGTGAGAATGAAATATAAAAGATAAACAATCATTAAAATATCTTATAAAACTCTTTTTTTAGTATATCATCCAATTCAGAGAGTGGAACTTTCACTCCTAGTTCTTCCATTGACGTGACGCCATAACCTTGCAACCCACAAGGAATAATACCCTTATAGTGAGAGAGGTCTGGAAAGACGTTAAGCGCTATGCCATGATAAGTTACCCATTTTCTTAAACGGATACCAAAAGCTGCAATTTTTTTTTCTACTCCGTTATGGTTTACCCAAATGCCTATTCTATCTTCTCTAAACTCTCCAAGTATATTAAATTGCTTTAAAACATTTATGATCCACTTACTTAGATCTCTAATATATAGCTTTATATCGCATTTGTTTCTTTTTTTAAGGTTTAACATTAAATATATAATGCGCTGTCCTGGACCATGATATGTGTGTTTACCACCCCTTCCTGTTTTATATATGGGAAATAGTTTTTCAACAATATCATCAGCTGTTGCACTGATTCCTGCAGTGTAAAGTGGAGGGTGCTGGAGTAGCCATACCAATTCGTCTGCTAAATTATTGTGAATTTGTTGAATTTTCTCTTCCATAGATTTTACAGCACAATTATAATCAATAAGCTGATTAGATATTAGCCATTCTGTCATGTTCAATTTCTTTTTTTTTAGTATAGCAGTTCGTTTTTTCCTGTTATTCCAGTGTGTGACACTGAGCGCAGCCTTCCTTATTCCTAATATACTTAATACTAACTTCTATGCTATTTCTCCTTAACAAACATAGTACATGACAAATGTTTAATTATTTGTCAACACAGGTCCTCTTTACGTATAGGCAACTTTTTTTATTGAAAAATTCAGAAAAATGTTGTATAATTATTAGTAGATTTTAGGTAAAATATATGGCAAACTCAAAATTTAGCATAACTTTCAACAACGAAATTTCAGAGTGTCTTGCTGGACTGGCTAAAATAAGAAATAAGTCCATTAAAGAACTAGCAGAGAAGCTAATACAAGAAGCAATTGAAAATGAGGAAGATAAAATACTAATTGAGCGTGCTGCTAGACGTAATGTTTCAGGTGTGAAGAAAATTAGAAGTGAGGATGTAGACTGGAATACAATATTATCTTCATAGAAAGCGTTCTTGAGAAAGACCTTCCAGCTCTTCCAAAAACAATAAGATTAAGGATCATAAATGCGATAAATAAGCGCCTTACAGTTGAACCTTGGTGAGTCATTATATTACAGATTTAAAGGACAAAAAAGATTAAGGGTAGGTGATTATCGCGTTATCTATTCCGTAAATATTATAAAATATGAAGTGGTTATCACAGAGATAGGACACAGAAAAGACATTTATAAGTAAGTACATCATATAAACATTAAATATATTTTGTATCCGTTCAGCAGAGTGGCAAAATAGGTAGACAAGGTGATCTAAAAAGATAATCATAGAGTAAATGTGAGGTAAGTCCTTACAATAAATGGTGCCATCCCAGTGCCCAGACACTGGGATCCAGGTTACTATATATGAAAAGTTATTATGTTTATATACTTGCAAGTGAACGAAATGGAACCCTGTATATAGGTATAACATCAAATTTAATCAAACGAATTTGGGAGCATAAAAGCAAAGCCATTTCCGGTTTCACGTCAAAGTACAATGTTAGTAAATTAGTCTACTTTGAGGAGTTTCAAGACATAAATTTAGCAATTAGTAAAGAAAAGCTTCTAAAAAGCTGGCAGAGAAAATGGAAAATAAACTTAATTGAAAAAACAAATCAAGAATGGAAAGATTTATATGATGAAATCGTATCTGGATTCCAGTGTCAAGCACTGGAATGACACCATTTGTTGGTATCCGTTCAGCGGAGTGGCAAAATAAGGTAGACAAGATAAATCAATCCCAGTGTCAAGCACTGGGATGACAAGGTATAAACCTTATCGTCATGCCGCCGCGAACCGTCATACCGCGATTCATTCGCGGTATCTCTAGATCCCGCTAACAAGTAGCGGGATGACGGTTGTCAGGGTGTCATTCCAGCGCCCCTATGATGTCATCCCAGTGCTTGACACTGGGATCCAGGAATTTTATTAAGTTGGTAAGCATAAAAGTAGCCGTTTTATGTTAAAATACAACGTTTTGATGATTATGAAAAAGCTGGATTCCAGTGTCAAGCACTGGAATGACATCGTTTACTATGTGCCATATTGCAATGTTCATATAGCTGTGTGTCACGCACTTTGCTTCAATATTTGCACATTAGCCACTCCTCTGAACAGATACTATATTTTTACTCCTTCCTGATTCATTTTCTACCTTAGGTGGCTTCGCTCAGCTCAAAAAAAAAGCTCATTCTTTTTGCTACCCCTTATTGTGCCTGCCATTTAACTACTGTGTAGAGATTGCTCTCAAACATAATGTTCGTACGTTAGTATATCCTTCCTGTGACACCAATTGATATAATTCTACCACAAATTCAATTTTTTAGGAGGCACATATGAATTTCAACATTTTTCAAAGAAAGAAAAGCGCAGTATTTACTAAATACTCTGCTTTGCAACTAATGATGGAGCCAAGTTGGAGTAAGCGTGATTATGTAAGTTTTGCTGAGGAAGGTTACATAAAAAATGTTATTGCCTTTCGAGCAATCAATATGATTGCAAGTGCTGCATCTTCGGTACCTTTTACTCTCTGCCAGCTTACTGACCAGGGAAAATCGCAACTAAAAGCCCATCCATTACTGAAATTACTTTATTCTCCTAATCCAATGACATCAAAATCGGAATTTATTGAGGGGATTGTAACTTATCGGTTAGTTAACGGCAATTCTTATATATTGATGGTTGAGTCGCAGAACAGTAGAAAACCACCAACAGAGCTTTATCTTCTGCGCCCCGATAGGGTTGAAATTGTTCCAGGGAGAAATAACGTTCCTTATATCTATCGTTATACCATAAATAACAACAGTTATGACTTTAAAGTTGATAAACTAACCGGACGTTCAGCAGTGTTGCACTTAAAGACCTTTAACCCTTTGAATGATTGGTATGGGTTATCACCAATTGAGGCGGCTGCATATAGCATAGATCAGCATAATCAAGCGGGTGCTTGGAATCAAGCGATGTTGCAAAACGGAGCAAGACCAAGTGGTGCAATAGTTGTGAAATCAGCGAAAGATGGAAGTGGTGGAAGTTTAAGTCAAGAGCAGTACTAACGCTTAAAGGCGCAGATAAATGATCATTATTCAGGTCCTGTCAATGCTGGAAGACCGATATTGCTTGAAGGAGGCTTGGAGTGGAAAGAAATGAGCTTATCACCAAGGGATATGGATTTTATTGAGTCCAAACACAGTTCAGCTCGTGATATTGCCCTGGCTTTTGGCGTTCCGCCGCAGTTGCTTGGCATACCAGGTGATAACACTTATAGCAATTTAGTCGAAGCACGCTTGTCCCTTTGGGAACAGACGGTTTTACCAACGCTAGAAAATATTATCTGTCACCTGAATTCTTGGCTGATACCAAGATTTGGTGAAGATCTGTGCTTGTCGTATGACAAAGATGCAATAGAAATTCTCATGGAAAAGAGACAAAAGTTGTGGAAATACGTAGAAAACGCAAGCTTCATGACGCTCAACGAAAAAAGAGAAGCTTTTGGCTTGCCACCACTGCCAGGTGGTGATGAGTTAGGTTAAGTTTGTATCCGTTCAGATGAGTTTATTGTCCCCTAAATCGTACACCTAAGTAAATTAGCTATTCCTCTTGCCAACCAGAGCGATGAAGATTTGGTCTACATCAAAACTCATCTTAGGACGCCAAATAGGGCCATCCAAATGCATATCGATATAGATTGGATTACTATAGTTTGGTGGTATGAAAAAGAACCTGAATATAGAAACTAAAGCGAAGTTAGATAAGGTTAAATTAGAAGA
Source organism: Wolbachia endosymbiont (group A) of Nomada flava (assembly GCF_964027055.1). NCBI lineage: Bacteria > Pseudomonadati > Pseudomonadota > Alphaproteobacteria > Rickettsiales > Anaplasmataceae > Wolbachia > Wolbachia endosymbiont (group A) of Nomada flava. Next base: position 1,268,111 of record NZ_OZ034725.1, read on the forward strand.
GATCGACCCTGATGCTTGATCAATCCCGAACTGTAAACTAGTTGAACATATACCACTCTTAATACTTGCTTTTCCGCTAATATTTTCAAAAAATGTCTTGCCATTATATATATCAACATAAGCAAGTGTGGAAATTTCAGATTTATTCTTACTGCTTAACAAATTAGTGATAAATGAATTAAAATCCACATTAGTAAATTCTATTCCCTGCGCTTGTAAATTTACATCTCCTGATAAGCTATTAGCCCAATCATGAAAACTTTTTCCTTGAGTTTTGATTTCACCACTTAAGCTTATCTGACCATTTACATTGTCAATTCCTATAACCTTACTAATCTTTTTAGTGTCAAAATTGGAAATGAAAAATTTTGTGTGCATTGAATCTGATCTTAAATAACCCTGAAAAAACACTTGCCCGTGTCCTAGTACGTAACTTATCTGCCTGATAGTGATAGTGTTGTTTCTAATCACCGCATCCAAATTAAAATCTTTCAAAACATTCTGCTCGGTTTTAAATTCTGTAGTATTGATTTGCACATTTGCATCAAAGCCTTCTTTGTCATCCAAAAAATCAAGCTGCTTTGTTGACCATTGAATTTGATCTATCTCATTTCTTGAATTTCTTTTTACCTCTACTAAATTCGGTAATTTAAAGATATTTCCATTAAATTTACTGCCCGTAAGGTTAACATCTAATAAAGGTTTGGCGTATTTTTGATCTGCTAATATTTTTGCATTACCGGTAATATCGAAATCTTCTCCATATAGCTTTATTTTATCTGCAACCAGCTTACCTTTTTCCATTTTTAGCAAAAAATCCAAATTTTTAATTTTCGTATCATTCAATGTAAAGTCATTAACACTGGCCTTTATATTTGCATCATACTGAAAATTTTTCAGCCATTGCATTTTAGATAAACTGCTAAATAATGAATGATCATATTTATCTGCATCAAGATTATGCATACTAAATTCACCATTGATCACATTGTGTTTTTTTGTGTGGCTTACTCTAATTGACCCTTGCAAGGATTCCTTATTATTTAGCAGTCTAATGTCTGAGATAGATAATATTCTTGGTGCAAGGTGCAATTTAGAACTTAGTGTAAATTGATTTTTCTGGTTTTCTTTCATCTTTATAGAAGGGAAAAAACATGAAATGAATGACTCAAAATCACCTCCTTCGACTAATAAATCACCGTCGAATTCAGATAGGGCATTATTATTTGAGATCTCTCCTGATAAGTAAGATATATTATTGATTCCAGGAAATTTAAGAAGCGTATTAACTTTTACTTTGCCATCAGTGGATTTTAGTACAGCACGGAAATTGTCCAATATTTTGTTTTGATATTGAATGTTAGAAGCTTCCATATTAAAATTTAAGCTCAAGTTCTTTGGCACAACTGCTCTAAAACATTCCAGAAGATCCTTCATATTCATTGTTTTTTGTAAATCATCTTGCATGAAATCTAAGTCAACTTTACTGAAGCTAATATTGAAATTAGTGTGATTGCCTTTTCTATCATTTTGTATTGTACCGCTGGCTTGCATGCTTTTGGAATCAATTTTTAAGTCAGTTGCCGTAAACTCACTTTCATTAAGACTTATATTGGATGATATCTTGATATTTTCGCTAGGAATAACACAAGAGAGAAAGCTAAGATTAATGATTTTTGCTAAATCACTCACAGAACCGGAACTGTTATTAATTGTTAATGTTAAATTACCCTGGAGTTCTTCTTGATTTCTATTACCTGTAAATAGCAAATTTACAAAATTTGATTCAACACTAATGTGTACATTCCTTTTTGTGATATTAACCTTTCCTGAAAAATCGTAATTATTATCACCTACCTTTACTTTACCAAAAAACTGCTTATTTTTTTTTACAGCAACTTCCTTTATGTTAACAATATCAGCGAAATCATTCTTGAAACTTACTTGGCTGTCTTTTATTACTATATCGACTGTGTTACCACTGGCGTTTGTATTTATAATATTAAGTAAATTTTCTTTGTTGCTTTTCATGCCAAACAATGTGATTGACTTTGGTTGCAACGAAAATAAAAACAACGATAGGAACGATGGCCTTATTTCAATTTTTCTTACACTAATTAAATCTGACAACTTTTGCTCTTTATTTTCGTTGTATTGTACGTATACATTATAAATAGTGAGCTTTGGGGTAATCAACGAAACTTTAATTTTTCCCCCAATATGCACTTTAGCATCATACGTCTTCTCTAACTCTTTTATGATATATTTCCTGTAGCCACTCCAATCCTTAAAAGTTGCAGCAACATGCATGAGAATTAATAGCAGCGAGATTGATAATATAGCATATAAAGAAAGTCTCATAATTTACACATGCTTAAAGTTTCCCTTAAATATTAAATAGAGAATACCAAAATAAACAATACCACTCAAAGCTATTAAAGTCGTTAAATAAACAATACGAGCCAACATTTTATCAAAAAATAATCCTGCCAACAAAGAATTAAAAATATAAAGGGCTATTGACATGACTGCCGTTGCTACAAAAATTTTCATGACATTTAACAATAACGCTTGGCTAACCTTATACATTTTATTTATTGTTAAATAACTAATTAATAGAATAGAGTTTATCCAAGTGGAAACGGAAGTAGCAATAGCAATCCCCGTATGCTGATACTCGTTCATTAACAAAAGGTTTAGCACTACATTAATTCCAAGACACATTAGCGAAAATATGGTTGGTATTTTCAGATTGCCTTTAGCAAAAAATGTAGGTAGCAATACTTTATTTATAATAAATGCAGGTAAAGAAAGAGAAAATGCTATTAAAGTGGGAACAGTTTGCTGCACTGCATAATGATCAAACCGGCCGTAAGAAAAAAGCGTAAGTAAAATTATGTCGGGAATAATGATAAAGGCAGCAGTTGTTGGCATAATTAACATTAATCCTATGTTGAGAGCCTTGTTCTGTATTTTGACTATATTTTCAGTATTATCCACCTGTTTTGAAATTAAAGGAAGAAGCACTGTGCCAATTGCAGTACCGATTATTCCCTGCGGTAGTTGATTTAGTCTATCGGCATAATATATATAGGACACCGCATTTGGTATAAAACTCGCCATGATTGTATCAATCCATAAGCTTATTTGAGTTACACAATTGTTGATAATTGCAGGTATCACACGCTTAAAAAATAACCTTACTTCATTGCTTAATTCAAGGCTAAAAGAAAAAGCTGCCTTTAACTTGTATGCACTAAATAGTATCAAAAGTAGCTGGAAAATTCCTCCTATAAGGACAGCTATAGAAAGGTTGTGCGCTGGAGTTTTTACGTAAGGCACAAACAAACTGATGATTAAACAGAGATTCAAAACGATTGGTGCAATAGCTGTTGAAGCAAAATGCTGCTTTACTTGCAGCATTCCACCAATAAGTGATGCAATTGAAACAAAGATTATGTAGGGCATCATAATTCTTGATAAAGTAACAGTAAGGGTAAACTTACTTTGGTCAAATCCAGGAGCAAAAATTTGAATCATATAAGGGGAGAAAGTTTGCATGATAAGGCAAAAAATTACTAAGATAATAAACGTAATGGATATTACACTACTTGCAAAATTAAATGCCTTTTTATTATCATATGATTCTGTCGAATATAATGGTATGAATGAGGTAGTGAACGCTCCTTCTGCAAAAAATGCTCGAAATAGATTGGCAAAGCGAAACGAAGAAAAAAATATGTCTGCAAGAGAGTTTGCACCAATAACCGTAGCAATCAATACATCTCTTATTAACCCTGAGATCCTTGAAATAGCCGTAAAAAAACTAAATGTGAAAATACTTTTAAACATACCACTACTTCATTAGTGTCAATACAATTAACTATAATGGTAAAAGTATCAATGAAAATATTTATTGGCTAAACTTAAAACCCTCTGCAAAAGGAGAGTTAAATAATCAATTGACTATTTGCGCTCGTATGTTAGATATTTTATATCTTGGCGGGCGTAGCTCAGTTGGTAGAGCGTCAGTTTGTGGTACTGAATGTCGCCAGTTCGATCCTGGTCGCTCGCCCCACTAAAACCCGATAATTTGAAAAACCGTCATCCCGCTGCTTGTTAGCGGGATCTAGAGATACCGTGACGGTATGACGTGAGTTAGCTATACATTGGCCACTGATGATTGAAATAGTTAATTACTGTAAAATTTGACATTAACCGCTAATAGTTAGAATATTAGTAGAGTAAGAATTACTCAAGAAGGCATGCATAAATATGATGTAGTAGTAGTAGGTGGTGGTCATGCAGGGTGCGAAGCTGCAGCAGCAGCAGCTCGCCTTGGTGCAAACACGCTGCTTATAACTCATAAAATTTCAACTATAGGAGAAATGTCCTGCAATCCAGCAATCGGAGGAGTTGCAAAGGGCGTTGTAGTCAGGGAAGTTGACGCTCTTGATGGAATAATGGGAAGAGCAATCGATCAAGCAAGTATACACTCAGTCATTTTAAATAGCAGCAGAGGTGCAGCAGTATGGGGCCCGCGTGCACAGGCAGACCGAAAATTATACAAGCAAGCAATACAGGAAATTATTCTAAATTATAATAATTTGACGGTAAAAGAAGAGTCGGTTGACGATTTTCTTATAGAGAGTAATAACAATGGAGAATTGTGCATTAAAGCTGTAATAACAAGCTCAGGGGAGCATATACTGACAAGTAAAGTCGTTCTAACTACAGGGACTTTTCTGCGGGGTGTGATTCATATAGGAGAGCAGGTAACTCCTTCAGGGAGAATGGGAGATAAGCCTGCCGTAGAACTTGCAAATACGTTGAAGAAATATAATTTTAAATTAGGTAGATTGCGTACCGGAACTCCGCCAAGGCTTGATCGTGGCACTATAAACTGGTCAATATTGCAAGAACAAGTGGGTGATAGTCCACCTGTGCCGTTTTCTTACTTAACAGAAAAAATTAACCAACCTCAGGTATCATGCTTTATTACTCATACTAACGAAAATACACATAGAATAATTCGAGAGAACCTTCACAGGTCAGCTTCTTCATATTTGGATGATATTATAGCACCAAGATACTGCCCATCAATTGAAGTTAAAGTTAAAAAATTTGCAGAAAAAAGTAGCCACCAAATATTTTTAGAACCAGAAGGGCTGGATGATGATACTGTATACCCAAACGGAATTTCAAATTCATTGCCTGTTGAAGTGCAGCGTGAAATGATAAAGAGTATTAAAGGACTTGAAAATGCAGAAATATTGAGGTCTGGATATGCAGTTGAGTATGACTATATTGACCCACGAGAGCTGTTTCATACTCTTGAAACCAAGAAAGTCAAAGGTCTATATTTTGCCGGCCAAATTAATGGCACTACTGGATATGAAGAAGCAGCAGGGCAAGGAATTATTGCCGGAATTAATGCAGCACTCTCTGCATCTGAAAAAAAAGAAAGCTTTGTTCTCCATCGTACAGATTCGTATATCGGCGTAATGATAGACGACCTGGTCACCAAAGGGGTGATCGAGCCTTATAGATTATTTACCTCACGTGCAGAATATAGGCTAGCTATCAGGTCAGACAATGCAGATAGAAGATTAACACAAAAAGGTTATGATATTTCCCTTGTTTCGCATGAGAGATACTCTGTTTTACAGAATAAACTTGAATCCATTAAGCAGCTTGAAGAGAAGTTAGGGAGTCTGACGATTACTCCTGAGCAGCTTAGGTCTTATGGTATCAAAATATCTTATGATGGGATAAGAAAAACGGCACTAGATCTACTTAGCTACCCAAATATCGACTGGAATAAATTACAAGAAATATGGCCGGAGTTAAGCAGCGTCACGCGCTGCACAACGGATACTGGATCCTCTTCCGTCATCTCAGGACACTCTCATGTCATCCGAGTAGCTGACACTGGGATCCAGCACTGGAATGATAACAAAACGGATGCAGCTGACACTGGAAAAAATGTAGATTCCAGCGTCACGCGCTGGAATGACAAAATGGAGTGCTGGAATGACGCCGCAGTGGGTAGCATAACTAAGAATGAAATATGCGAAGCGGTTGAAATTGAAGCAAAATACAAACCTTATCTAATAAGACAAGAAGCAGATATGAAGTTTTTACGAGAAGAAATCAATACTCAAATTCCAATCAACTTCAACTATTCACAAGTTAAAGGCTTGTCAAGTGAAGTAATAGAAAAGTTGCAGACGATAAAACCAGCAACAATTGGCATTGCAAAGCAAATACAAGGCATCACTCCCGCAGCGATAGTTAGCATATTAGTGTATTTGAGAAACAGGAAAACGAAAGTAGCTGCTAATTTTGTGTGAGGTATTCCATGTCAAAAATCAAAGAATTTCGTTCTTTTATGCACGAAATAAACGTTGATGCATTTGTGTTGCATACTAAAGACGAATATTTAAATGAATATTCAGACGAGTTAACCAAGTTATGTGGCTTCACAGGAACAAATGGGCTGCTCATTGTTACAAAAAACAACAAGTGCCCATTTTTTACAGATGGACGCTATATCACACAAGCTCACAATCAGCTCGATCAGGGCAATTTTCAAGTATATAATATACAAGAAGAGGATCCACGCGAATGGATAAAAGCAAACTTAACATCGACTGCCTCACTAGGTTATTATTTGCAATATTTTACCATAGAAGATATAAGAAAGTATGAGAATATCTGTAAATTAATACCCTGTTTAGCTGGAAAAAAAAGTGACTATCGAAAACAAGCAGTGATTTTACATTCTATTAAATATGCTGGTGAAAGTAGTAAGGACAAATGTGAAAAAGTCGCTAAAAGTATAGATAAAGAAGCTGAAGCAGTGCTTTTAACTGATCCAAATTCAATTTCATGGTTATTAAATTTAAGAAATGAAAATGCTAAATATACTCCATGTATATTGGGCCGTGCTATATTGTATAAAAGCGGTAATGTTGATTTGTTTATTCAAGATAAAGAACATTCAACTATAGAAGCAAATTTAGGCAATCATATAAATATTTTTGATATTAGTGAGCTAGAAAATTCGCTGCACAAGCTAAATTCAATAGTTATAGATCCAAGCACAACTCCAATGAGTATCATGGCTGTAATAAAAAATAAACAGGTAGCTGAGAGAGAAGATCCTTGTCTAATTTATAAAGCAGCAAAAAACCAAACTGAAATAGCTGGGGCTATAAATGCGCATATCAGAGATGGAGTGACAGTTACAAACTTCCTACATTGGCTTACTAATAGATTTACTGTCATCCGAGTAGCTGACACTGGGATCCAGGAAAAAAACATAGATTCCAGCGTCACGCGCTGGAATGACACCAAGGAAGATGATAATTATTCAGATAAGAAGTTCAATGAAATGACAGAATTAGAAGCTGAAGAAAAGATTTTAGAATACAGAAAAGAGCAGAATTTGTTTAAGCAACTAAGTTTTCCAATAATTTCAGCATTTAATGAGAATGGGGCAATAATTCACTATCGTGCAAGCAGTAAGACGAATAAAGTAATTCAGAAAGATGGACTGTATTTGATTGATTCTGGTGGTCAGTACCTTGACGGCACAACTGATGTGACAAGAACTGTAGCAATTGGCAATCCCACTGATGAACAAATAACCCGCTATACAATAGTATTGAAAGCGCACATTGCTGTAGCAAGTGTCATCTTTCTTCCTGGCACTACTGGTGGAGAATTGGATATATTGGCACGTACGCATTTATGGAAATTTGGAATGGACTATATGCATGGTACAGGGCATGGAGTAGGAAGTTACCTATCAGTACACGAAGGACCACAAGCAATATCAAAGGGAAATAAAGTGAAACTCACGCCAGGCATGATACTTTCCAACGAACCTGGTTATTACATTCCGGGAGAGTATGGAATAAGAATTGAAAATCTGATGTATGTTGACAGACAAGAAAATGGCTTCTTAAACTTTAAACAACTGACCTCTATTCCGTATGACAGAAGGCTAATAGACGTGCAAATGCTTACTAAAGATGAAATTGAATGGATAAATGACTATCATCGATTTGTCTATAAAAACTTAGAAAATAGCGTCAAAGATAAGGAGTGGTTAAAGAAAGTATGTGACCCTTTATAAGCAAAGGAGCATTTTTTATTGTTTAAAGAGTATTAATGCAATTGTGATGAGTATTTTGTATTGTTTTTAATTTAAAAACAATATATAATAGAAAATCGATATTTTCAAGTAGGTGTAATTATGACAGGTAAAGTGCAAGAAGATGAATTTATGAAGCAGTATATGGATACTTGCAAAGAGCAAATAGAAAAATTAGCCAAGGATCCTGAATTGCTTAATCAGACTTTAAAACCATTTATGCAAATATCTCAGCAGCTTATGGCTGGCAGTATGTTAGAAGGCGCTATGCCTAACATGATACCTGATTTGGGTGGTATGGATATCAACAAGATGATTGCTCAGATGAAGGAAATGATTGACTACATAAAAGGTAACTATAAGGAACTGATGAAAGAGCGCAGCTCGCAAATTCAAGAGCTTGATGAATCCAGTAAGAGGCTAAGAGGTTTAGTTAAAAAATTGATAGAAAAGATCGAAAGTAAATAAATAATATCTAACGCGAGTCTCTTCTGTCATTTTATGTACAACTTTCTAGTTGGACGGTAAGTCGAGGTCAATTATTGATATCATGAAAGTAGCTGACACTGGTTCCTTTATGACGGCAGTGCTCAGAGGTGTCATCCCAGCACCCCTATGATGTCATCCCAGTGCCTTGACTACTTGGATCTAGAAAAATTGATTGTGCACTATGCAACATTTTCGATCAAAAGCTGGATTCCAGTGTCACGCACTGGAATGACATCATTTATTATGCAACATCGTGTCACATTGCAACGTTCGTACAGTTGTGCGCGGTATCTCAGCCGCTAACGAGTAGCGGAATGACGAATTTGTCGTTTTTCAAATTGGTTTTACAAATTTGAAAATTAGTGTTAAATAAAGATATAAATGCAAAAGGAAAAGAGATGATTAAACTTAACGGCCCAGAAATTTGTGCAGATGGAAATAAGAAAAATTTGATTATTTTTTTACATGGTTGGGGCTCAAGTGGTGATAATTTTGTTCACCTTGCTAAAGTTATGAGCAAGTTTTTACTGGGTTCATGTTTTGTAGCACCCAATGCTCCGTTTAAGAGAGAAATAGGTGACGGTTATCAGTGGTTCAGCTTGGAAGATCGTAGTGAGGAGGCGCTATATAATGGAGTAAAAAATGCTACATCAATTGTAAATCATTTCATTGATACAAAATTAAAGGAGCTTAATTTAAAAGATACGCAACTTTCTTTAGTTGGATTTTCTCAAGGAGCAATGCTTGCAATACATACAGCTCTTACCCGCTCTCAATCCTGTGCATCAGTTGTTGCATACTCTGGTAGGTTTCTTTCACCTTCAAAAGCTGCACCAGAGATCAAATCAAAACCTAACATATGTGTTATCCATGGTGATGCTGACGACGTGGTACCTTTTTCGTCTCTCGACTTAGCGGTTAAAGCTTTGAAAGAAAATGGAATAAATGTTGAAGGGCACCCAATTCATGGATTAGGGCATATTATTAATGAAGAGGGGATAAAATTAGGAGTAGAATTTATCAAGAAGAACTTTAAAAATTAATTTTCATGCACTTGTTTTGCTTTGGTTATGGATATGTAGCTAAATTTTTATCGAAAAAATTACTGAACTTAGGTTGGAAAGTCAGTGGCACATCAAGAAGTAAAAATATACAAAATGTAATCCTCTTTAATTATGAGAAAGTTAGTCAAGATCTGCTTAAAAGCGCAACGCACGTTTTAATTTCTATTCCTCCAGATGGCGATGATGTTGTGGAGAGATACAGTGATTGCCTGCAAAATGTCAAATGGTTCGGTTATTTGTCTGCAACTAGCGTCTATGGTGATCACTCTGGTAATTGGGTGAATGAGGAATCTGAAACACAACCTATAGAAATCAGAGGAGAAAAGCGCCTTAAATCTGAAAAGAAGTGGCTAAATAGCAGATTGCCTGTACATATTTTTCGCTTAGCTGGAATATACGGCCCTAATAGGAACGTGTTAATTGACTTGCAGCTTGGCAAAGCAAGAAATGTGAAAAAGGAAGGGCATTTTTTTTCTCGTATTCACGTTGAAGATATATCGAATATTCTATTTTCTTCCATGCAAAACATAAAACCTGGTGAAATATACAATTGTGCAGACGATTTACCCACTACACAATCTGAAGTGGTAATGTATGCAACCAAACTTCTCAATGTTAGCCCTCCAGAGCCAATTGAGGTTTCTTCCTTACCAGATTATGCACAGAGTTTTTATTTAGGATCAAAAAAAGTAAGTAATGTTAAAATTAAAAAAGATCTTAATGTCTCTCTAATTTACCCTAACTACAAGGTGGGATTAGAAAGTTTGCATGTAAAAAAAACTGAAATCACATCAGAATGATAGATAGGCTTATTGTCACTGCCATTAAGTTAAGGAAAGAATGGTTAAAAACTGAACTAAAAAGTCAGAAATAATTAAGGATTTATGACAAATGCTGAAACAGAATAGAGTAAACTTTAAAGCAGATAAACTCTGAAGTGTAAATTACTTAAGAAATAGTGACCTTACCCAGAAAAAGTGGAGAGAAAGAAAAGAGTTTTTTCGGGTAAAATAAAATTTTGGAGGATTAGAAATGGCAAGAGAATATACGGCAGAATTCAAATTGGAAGCTGTTAAACTGGCAAATGAACAAAGAAAGGCAGGTCAAACAATTACAAAAATAGCAAAGGATTTAGGAATAAAGGGTGGTTTATTAGGAAAATGGATAAAGAAACACAACGAAAAAAAGTCGGCAGCAGATGCATTTCCAGGTAGAGGTAACATGGCTCCTTACGACAAAGAGAGGTTTGATTTACAAAGAGAGTTAGCAAGAGTAACAAGGAAAAGAGACATTTAAAAAAAAGCCCTGGCCAGTCAAAAAGAGTAAAATATTTTTTTATAAAAGAGCATAGTAACTGCTATAAAGTACAGGAATTATGTAGGATTTTCTGCTAGTGGCTACTATAAGTGGACCACAAGAAAAATAAGCAGTAGAGAATCAGCAAATAAAGAGCTACTCGCAGCTATTCAAAAAATATATCAAGTTTCTAAATGTAGATATGGAGCTCCTAAAATTCATGCTGAATTGAAGGCTTTGGGTAAAAGTTGCAATTTGAAAACGGTGCAAAGTATTATGCAGAAAAATGACATCAGGGCTATACTGAGAAGAAAGTTTAAAATTAAAAAACAACAAACAGATAATAGAGCTGTAGCTCCCAATATACTAGATCAAAACTTTATTGTTGATCAACCAAATAAAGTATGGGATTACTTACATCAAAACCAAGGAGGGATGGCTATATTTGGCAGCAATAATTCTCACGTATGGTAGTTAATGAGTAGTGCAATAAATAAACAATTGGTTATGAACTCTTTATTAATGGCCATTAATAGGCGTAAACCTGTTAAAAATCTACTGCTGCACAGTGACCAAGGTTCACAATATACTGCGCAAGGGTATCAATATCTCTTAGCTGTAAAGAATATAGATGAGTAATAAAGGCTGTTGTTACGACAATTCTGTTGCAGAAAGCTTCTTTAGCTCATTGAAAAGAGAAATACTTATTGATACTTCACAACACTCTGCTCAACAAACTAGAACTGCAATATTTGAATACATAGAAATTTTTATAACAAACAACGTCACTATTAGAGGTTGTCCACAAACCAGTAAATCAAGCATATTCCCTACTTAACATAACTTTACTCATAGCCAGATATATGAAACTTTCAGTAGATGTTGTAAGTAAATCGTACTCCTTTGATAGCCTTCTATTTCTATTGATCCAAGCAAAAGTCCTCTCTACCACCCACCTTCTCGGCTGTACTGAAAATCCAGGATCCCGTTGTGGCAATAGTTCTAGTGGTGTATCTTTATGCACCCAAAACCTACATGGAGGCCTTTTGACAATTTCAATATCTATCCCATATTCTCTCTTTACGTAATCCTTTAAATATTTTCCTTGGTATCCCATATCAGCCCACATTTTCTTAATATTGCTGTATTTTTCCTTCATATCGTCCAATGCCATCTTCACCCCATCTCTGTCATTTTCGCTTGCAGCTCCTACATAGCAACCAAGCACAAATCCTTGAGTATCTGTGATTATATGTCTTTTTCTCCCCTTTACCTTTTTCGCACCATCATAACCTTTGACCCCCCTTTTTCCGTGGTTTTTACCGATTGACTGTCCACTATGCATGCGCTCGGCTCCTCATTTCTTCCCATTTTTGACCTACTATATTTAGTGATATCATAGTTCATTTTCTCAAAAATTCCCTGCTTTTTCCATCTTCTAAACTGTTCATGCACAGCCTTCCACGGCGGAAAATCGTGTGGTAAATAGCACCATTGACATCCTGTGCGCAGTATATAAAGAATTGCATTTACTATCTCACACTTACTGTATTTTGGTGGCCTTCCTCCTTTCTTGTACGATACTCTGAAGTGTTTTTCTATTCTTGCCCATTCCCTTTTACTTAAATCTGTTGGATATTTTTTCCTCATCTCTTACCTCAATATTCTTTCTTTATATACTACGTATTCCTTGGTTTGTGGACAACCTCTTATATTATATTTTTTCTAAAATAAACAAATGAACCTTGCATTTTGCCTGAATTATTGATAGCCTGAGTAAAGAAGTCGGGGCGTAGCGCAGCCTGGTAGCGCATTTGGTTTGGGACCAAAGGGTCGGGAGTTCAAATCTCTCCGCCCCGATGTTAGTATAATTGTAAGAACGCTGTAACATAAGAGCAATCTCCATCAGTAAGCAAGTAGCTGACACTGGAATGACATTATTCACCATGTAAATTATGGCATATTACATTTTAACGCTCAAGTTTATAAAATAATTGACAATGTTAATTTTCTAATTTATAAATAGATTTTGAAATGATTACCGAAGGAGGTATAGAGTTTGATAGAAGTATCAGTCCATTATGGTGATGTAGACAGAGCTCTTCCAGTATTGAAAAAAACAATTCAAAAGGAAGGAAGAGGGTTGAAAATGAAAAAACAATATCATGAAAAAAAATCAGAAAAAAGAGCTAAAAAGAAAGCTGAAGCTAAAAAAAAGAGGTACCAACAAGAGTGCAGAAGGCAGCGTTATGGTTGGTAGTTTGTACTCAAGTTAATAGTTTATCATTGGTTATTTTATGAATATTCACGAATATCAAGCGAAAGAAGTGTTGCATAAATTTAATGTCCCAGTGCCAAAAGGTTTTGTTGCTACATCTGCGGAAGAAGTAAAGACTCAAGTAAGTCAATTAAAATCTGACGTGTTTGTAGTTAAAGCTCAAATTCATGCAGGTGGTAGGGGTAAAGCCGGTGGCGTAAAGCTAGCAAAGTCAGTTGAAGAAGCTCAACAGTTTGTAAAGGACATGATTGGTATGACTTTAGTTACTCATCAAACAGGGCCAAGTGGGCAGCAAGTAAGAAAAGTGTACGTTGAAGAAGGCTCAAGCATTAAGAAAGAGTATTATTTAAGCCTGGTAATCGACCCGAAGCTCAGTAGGCCAATATTCATATTTTCCTCAGAAGGTGGAATGGACATCGAAGAAGTGGCAAAAAATTCTCCTGCAAAAATTGTGAAATTTGATATTGATTCTGCTACAAGTTTTGATAGCAGCAAGTTAAGCAGCAGTTTTCATTTGAGTCCAGAACAAATAGAAAAGATATCGAACATTGCAAAAAAAATATATGATGCGTTTATTGCAACTGACGCGAGCCAAATTGAAATTAATCCACTGGTTGAAACAAATTCTGGAGATTTTATTGCGCTCGATGCGAAAATTAATTTCGATGATAATGCTTTATATCGTCACCCAGAAATTATGGAACTTCGTGATTATGATGAAGAAGTGAAAGAAGAGATAGAGGCTTCAAAGTATGGGCTCAGTTACATCAAAATGGATGGCAGTATTGGTTGCATGGTAAATGGTGCAGGTCTTGCTATGGCAACAATGGATATAATAAAATACTACGGAGCAGAGCCTGCTAACTTTTTGGATGTTGGTGGTGGAGCGAGTAAAGAAACTGTAACTGAAGCATTTAAAATCATATTGTCTGATAGCAACGTAAGAGGAATTTTGGTTAATATATTTGGTGGTATAATGCGTTGCGATATTATCGCAAGTGGAATTGTTGCGGCTGCAAAAGAAATGAGTATTAAAGTTCCTTTAGTGGTTAGGTTATCAGGTACTAATTTTGAGGAAGGAAAAAAAATCTTAGAAGAGTCAGGATTAAATATTATTGCTGCAGATGAACTGGGTGATGCTGCGCAAAAGATAGTAAAAGAGGTAAAATAAAGCATGTCCGTTTTAGTAAATAAAGATACAAGATTAATATGCCAGGGTTTTACTGGTGCACAAGGTACGTTTCATTCAGAGCAAGCTATTGACTACGGGACGAAAATGGTTGGCGGTGTAACTCCTGGAAAGGGTGGTAGCACTCACCTTAGTTTACCAGTTTTTAATACTGTAGCAGAAGCCAAAGAAAAAACCGGTGCAAATGCTACAGTTATATATGTACCTGCTAAATTTGCTGCTGCTGCAATACTTGAAGCAATAGATGCAAAAATAGAATTGATAGTTTGTATTACAGAGGGCATTCCTATACTTGATATGGTGAAAGTTAAGCGCGCGCTTGTTGATTCAAAAAGTCGATTGGTTGGTCCCAACTGCCCGGGAATTATTACGCCTGAAGAGTGCAAAATAGGAATTATGCCTGGCCATATCCATAAGCGTGGACACATAGGAATTATGTCTCGCTCTGGAACTTTAACTTACGAAGCAGTAGCACAAACAACTGCTGTTGGTCTTGGTCAATCCACATGTATCGGAATTGGGGGGGATCCAGTTCATGGTATGACATTTGTTGACTGTATGGAGCTCTTTTTAAAAGATGACGATACTCATGGTATTGTAGTTATTGGTGAAATAGGTGGAAACGAAGAAGAAGATGTATCACATTTTGTGAAAACAGAAAAAACTAAAAAGCCAATCGTTGGTTTTGTAGCAGGTCAAACGGCACCTCCAGGAAGACGTATGGGACACGCTGGAGCAATCATCTCTTCCAGCGGTGGAAGTGCTGGTGCAAAACTAGAAGTTATGCGGAGTGCCGGGATTGCAATTGCTGAAACCCCTGCAGTGATTGGTAAGAAGGTATTGGAAGTAATGCATCACTAGAATTAGGGTCACAAAAACCCTATATCACCGGTCATGAATACGTTATTTGCCCATTCGATTAATAACTTACCTCCTGGTAAATTTACTGAAGTCTGTTGGGCAGCCAGATATCCACGTAGTGTGGATGCAACAAGTGCTGCACAGGCTGCACTACCGCATGATGCAGTAATGCCTGTACCTCTTTCCCAAACTCTTAAAGCTATTTCTCCAGACTTTTCAACTTGTGCAATACTAATATTAATTTTCTGAGGAAATAATACGTGATTTTCCAGCTTTGGTCCTAAACTTTGCAATGGTATTTCATTTACATTATCAACAAAGAAAACTATGTGAGGATTACCAATATTTACTGCAACAGGATCTTTTAGCATTTCAAGCTCTATAGGTAAGTGAAGAGTGTCACATTGAGTAGACAAGGGAATTTCATGCCATTTTAGCAAAGGTTTACCCATGTTAACCTTTATGGATTTATCACCCACTTTAAAACACTCTAAAATGCGTTTGTTTACCAGCTCAATAGTGATATACTCAGTACCTTTTTCTGACATTATCAAATATCCAACACAGCGTGCTGCGTTTCCGCACATTTCAGCTCGACTGCCATCAGCATTATAGATATGCATAAAACAGTCTGCAGCATTAGACATTGTTATAATTATCACTTGATCACAACTGCTTTGATCAGCAATTTGTCTATGGTTCCAGTCTAAATTGTTTGTTGAACGTGAGTCTATGATAACGAAGTTGTTACCAGTGCCGTGCATTTTGATAAAATTTTCAGGACCTTGGCCACTCATCATAAAAAAATATTTCTTCTATTGGTCTCCTTTTTTTCTTACTTGTTTCAGCGCCCTCTTCTTCGTAACCAACCGCTATCACTGACATTACATTAAAATCATCGGATATGTTGAATCTTTCTACTATTTTATCTCTATCAAATCCACCCATTTGATGAGCCATTAAGTTCATAGCTGCAGCCTGTAGCATAAGTGCATAATTTGCTGCACCAGTATCGTGATTAGCCCAAAAATTTTCACCTTTGTCAGATTTACGGAAATTCTTAGCGCTTAGAGATATAATTAGTATTTGTGCATCTTTTGCCCATTTTTGATTAGATTCATCAAGGCAATTTAGCAGCTTTTCCCATGCGCTTTGATTGTTCTGTTTGTTGCATATTACGTATCTCCAGGGTTCATCACCAAAACATGAGGGAGTCAGCCTTACAGCTTCCATTAAAATATCCATGTCTTCCTGAGATATTGCTCTTGTAGGATCGTATGAACGTCCGCTGTGTCTTGCTTTCATCAACGATAATAGATCTTGTTTACTCATCATTTTTAATTTAATAGTGCATAAATAATTCATTGTAGCACAATATAAGCAAAATTTAAATTGCAAAACCTCTCATATACATATATTACATTTAATAAGTTATTTTTATTGGGGAAGTATGTTTATAACACAATCTAGCAACAGATCAACACTGGCTGAAATATTGTCTTGCGTTTTACTTTTATTCTTGATGGCTCAAATAAGCATACCATTGCAGCCTGTGCCTATCACATTGCAAACTTTAGGAGTAATGCTTATTGGGCTTAAATTTAACCGCAGAACAGCATTCTATTCTGTGCTTACATATCTATCACTTGGTGCAGCAGGATTGCCTGTTCTTGCAAATTTTTCTGGTGGTTATCACGCTCTCCTTGGACCAACAGGTGGATATTTAATTGGCTGTTTAGCTGCTGTTATGGTAATGAGCAAAGTAAATGAATTACTGAACTCTAAGTATAAATCATTTGTATGTAATTCTTTAAGTTGTCTGGCTGGTACAGTTATAATCTTTATTTGTGGTGTTAGTTGGCTTGCTGTTTACTTGGGTCTAGAACAAGCAATAATGGTGGGTGTTTTACCATTTATCCTTCCTGGTTTGATAAAAATTTTTCTACTTGTAGCAGCTTTGCAATATTTGAAAAAATGATAAAATTTCGCCCTCATCATTTTATGTGCACCCTCGCGTTTCGGGGATATGGGTATTCTCAGGGTTTTGTAGAAAATTATAGGAAGATAGCAAGTGAAGTGGTTAGTACTCAAATCGAAGTAGTTGGTAACCTTGATAGTATTTGTAGTGCTTGCCCAAACCAGACTAAACAAGGTAAATGCACCGAACAAGCTAAAGTTTTAGAGCTAGATAGAAGGCATATGGAAATTTTAGGAATTAAAATTGGCGAGACTTTGACCTGGAGTGAAGCGGTAGAAGAGATTAGGGAGAAAATGTCTTTAGAGAAATTCGAGTACGCATGTGAGGGGTGCAACTGGCAGCCATATGGAATATGTAAAAATGCCCTTTTAAATCTACAAAGGTAGTTGACAAAATGTTAAGATAAATTGAAGCATTTTTGTGGAAATAAAGCGAAATATGGAAGACAAAAG
The DNA here is from genome assembly GCF_964027055.1 of Wolbachia endosymbiont (group A) of Nomada flava. Taxonomy (NCBI): domain Bacteria; kingdom Pseudomonadati; phylum Pseudomonadota; class Alphaproteobacteria; order Rickettsiales; family Anaplasmataceae; genus Wolbachia; species Wolbachia endosymbiont (group A) of Nomada flava. Next base: position 1,285,879 of record NZ_OZ034725.1, read on the forward strand.
ATAAATGCATTCTGAAAAGCTACACAGCATGTTCGTCCCACTAATTAATAATATCTTTATTATTGTATGAGATAGGTAATTTAGCATTTATGAATTTGTAATGTGTTACGCATAGCTCAAAGAAATAAGGTTTACTGGTTATACGCTGCAGCCAATGCCACAACACTAGGACCTATGTTTATCTGCATGTTAATTTGCGTTGTGATTTTATGGAGGTCTTCTGTTACCTATGCTAGTGAAAATTTGGAGATACAGAAGGCCTTCGATAATGTTGTCAAGCATATAAAAGCTGATAAAAAATATAAAGATCTTGATGTTATTGAGAGAAAAAGTGACAAATTTAATATCAAAATTTCGCAGAATTCTGGCAAGAGTTTTGACATATACTCTACTTTAAAAAAAGCAAAAGATTCCTTTGAGTTAGGAGATAATGAAACAGCTATTTCTCTCCTTAATCAGATTATCGCAAAGTTTCCTTATCATAAAAATGCTTTGATTGGACTAGGGAATATTTATTACGCTAATAAAGAATACAAAAAAGCTGTAGAGATTTACACAAAACTGTTAAAAGAATACCCTAGTAACCCTTACATATTAAAAAATTTTCTGACAATAATCTCACAATATGATCCTGATCTGGCGTTGAGTGAAATGTTAAAATTGTATGATATACATAAAAATTATGCTCCTTTATTAGCAAATTTAGGTCTGATTTATATGAAAAAGGAGGATTATGTAAAAGGTAAAGAGTATATGACAACTGCTATTTCTCTTGATGAAAACAATATTTTTTATACCTATAATCTAGCTGTTATTCTAGATAAACTTTCAGATTTTCAAAATGCTACAATATTCTACTTAAAGTTGTTAAACATGGCTACAACTTCGAAAGATGTGAGTGAAAAAATACCTTTATACAAAGTGACAGCAAGACTAAAATTTATAAAACTTCACAGCACGCACTCAAAGATTTCATAAAAGCTTATAGCTTACCTAAATCTAATTTATCGTATCTGTTCAAGGGAGTGGCTAATGTGCAAATATTGAAGCAAAGTGTGTGACACACAGCTGTACGAACATTTGTTTGCAAAGGTAATTTGCACAACAAATGCATAACTGTACGAACATTGTGATTTTGGCCCATCAGGAGGGTGTCATCCCAGTGCTTGACACTGGGATCCAGGAATTTTATTAAGTTGGCGAGCATAAAAATAGCTGTTTTATGTTAAAATACAACGTTTTAATGATTATGAAAAAGCTGGATTCCAGTGTCAAGCACTGGAATGACACCATTCTTTTTTCTGGATCCCAGTGTCGGCTACTTGGATGACACCATTTATTGTAAGGACTTACCTCACATTTACTCTATGATTATCTTTTTAGATCACCTTGTCTACCTATTTTGCCACTCTGCTGAACGGATACAATTTATTGCTATTTTTGTTTACAATAATAATATTGAGCTATAGAATTACATCTAAAGGGGCAATTAGCTCAGCTGGTAGAGCATCTCGTTTACACCGAGGAGGTCGGCAGTTCAAGTCTGTCATTGCCCATTTGCTTAACTGAATGTTAGTATTATTAATTACTTCAATTAAAGTATAGAAAATGCAGGATAATATAGTACCAATCTCAATAGTAAAAGAGCTGGAAGATTCTTATCTCTCCTACGCAATGAGCGTTATCATAAGCCGTGCTATACCTGACGTGCGGGATGGATTTAAACCTGTTCATAGGCGCATATTATATGCAATGTCAAGAGCTGGATTCGATGCCGGTAAGCCATATAAAAAAGCAGCTCGTATAGTTGGGGACGTAATGGGGAAATATCACCCACATGGTGATGCAGCTATTTACGATTCCTTGGTTAGAATGGCCCAAGATTTCTCTCTTCTTTTACCACTTGTTGATGGGCAAGGTAACTTTGGTTCGATAGACGGAGATCCACCAGCTTCAATGCGATACACAGAAGCAAGACTTCAAAAAGTGTCGCACTTTTTACTGAATGATATTGATGAAGATACAGTTGATTTTAGGCCAAACTACGATGGAAATGAAACAGAGCCTGTTGTGCTGCCTGCAGAGTTTCCGAATCTATTGGTAAACGGTGCAAGTGGTGTTGCAGTTGGTATGGCAACCAATATTCCTTCTCACAACCTTGGAGAAATAATAGATGCTTGTATGTTATATGTAGATAATCCTGAAGTGACTTTGGATGAGTTACTTGAAGTGATGCCAGGGCCGGATTTCCCAACTGGGGGAACAATTCTTGGCAGGTCTGGAATAAGATCAGCGTTTGCCACAGGTCGTGGATCAATTGTTGTGCAAGGCAAGACTCACATAGAAGACCTGCCGCAAGATAGGCAAGCAATAGTGATTGATGAAATACCTTACCAAGTAAATAAAGTAAAATTAATTGAGAAGATAGGTGAGCTTGTAAAAGAAAAAAGAATTGATGGCATAACAGAGATTAGGGATGAGTCCGATAAGTCTGGTATTAGAGTAGTAATTGACCTCAGAAGAAATGCTGAAGCAAGTTTTATACTTAATCAAATATTGGGACTTACTCCATTAAGAAGCAGTTTTAGTGTTAACACTTTAGTGCTCAATAACAACAGGCCTGCTTTGATGTCGTTAAAAGAAATCATAGCTGCTTTTGTTGACTTTAGAAAAGAAGTGTTAATCAGGAGAACAGAATTTCGTCTAAGAAAAACGAGAGAAAAAGCTCATATATATATAGGGCTCTACATTGCGGTCCTCAGCATAGATGAAGTGATAAAAATCATCCGCGGTGCAAAAGATCCTGCGGAAGCAAGTAGAGAACTTTTAAATAAAGAATGGAAAACTTCGAATGAAATCAACACTATTATTGAGTTGATTTCAGATAGCGCAAGTTTTTTGAAAGATGGAGTGTATAGATTAACTGAGCTACAAATTAAGGCTATCCTTGATATGAAACTGCAGCGTTTAACAGGCCTTGAAAAAGACAAATTAGAAGCTGAGCTAAGTTCAATGATCAACCTGATAAAAGAATATATCGCTTTTCTTGGCTCAGAAGAGAAGTTGATGAAAGAAATAAAAAACAATTTACAAGAAATAAAGAACAGATTTGCCGTACCACGAAAGACTGCAATAGAGGAATCAGATACGGACATTGAAGCTGAAGATCTAATTCCACAAGAGGATATGGTGATAACCGTAACTATGAATGGTTATATCAAGCGTGTGAAGCTTTCTCATTATAGAACTCAGCGTCGTGGTGGAAAAGGAAAGCTAGGACAAGGATTAAAAGAAGAGGATGTAACCACAAAATTGTTTGTTGGGAATACCCACACTAGTGTTTTGTTCTTCTCTAACATTGGTCGAGTTTATAGATTAAAAGTTTATAAATTACCTCTTGCAGAGCCAACTGCACGTGGAAGAGCGCTTGTTAATATATTCCCGCTTAGCGATGGTGAAACTATAACTAATATCATGCCGTTGCCAAGTGAAAATGATGAGAATCAAAACATAGTTTTTGCTACTGCCTATGGAAACATAAGGCGTAACTCCTTAGCGGACTTTCACTATATTCCAAGCAATGGAAAAATAGCAATAAAGCTCGATGAAGGAGACAAATTAATATCGGTTAAAGTATGCAATGCAATTGATCATGTTTTTCTTTCAACAAGATTCGGCAAAAGTATCAGATTTATTGTAAGTGATGTGCGTCAATTTAAAAGTCGCAATTCAGATGGCGTAAGAGGTATCAAACTTGCAAAGAATGACAGCGTGATATCCATGACCATATTAAATGGGATAGGTGTAGCAACAGAAACAAAAGAACTTTACTTAAAAGTTCCACTTGCAAAAAGACTGGGAACTGCAATTAATAACTCCATTGATTCTAAATTGGAAAAGACTTTAAATGATTTAGGAATAGATAACGAATTATTCTTAAAACTTGCAGTGAATGAGGAGTTTATATTAACTATTACTGAAAATGGCTTTGGTAAAAGAACTTCTGCGTATGAGTATAGAGTAACTAACAGGGGTGGTGTTGGTATCACCAATATTCTTACTACTAGCAGAAATGGTAATGTTGTTGCTAGTTTTCCAGTTGAGCAGGGTGATAATATAATGCTTATTACAGATAAAGGAAAGTTAATTCGTATTTCAGTAAATGATATCAGGATTGCAGGACGTAGCACTCAGGGAGTAACTCTATTTAAAACAGAAAGTAGAGAAAAGGTGGTGTCAGTAGCGAAAATTGAAGATCCTGATTCCACTGAAGATAGTATTTCTGAAGTTGAAAACTCTATCGCTTCTTAACCGTAGTATAGGTTAAACAAAAAGCGCAAGTTTTTGTTGATTAATACGCAGTATTTAATTTAAAATATATACTTATGGCTGAGTAAAGATCAATGGACAAAAATTTAACTAAAAATAAAAAACCACTGGCAAACAAAGAGGATAAAAAAACACCTCCTGTTAAAGATCTTACTAAAAATAAGAGTAGGAGAGATTTTATAACATTAACTACATGCGCTATGGCAGGTATAGGAGCTGCAAGTGGACTTTGGCCACTGGTTAAGTCTATGAATCCTTCTGCTGAAGTTTTAGCAACTTCCACAGTGGAGGTGAATTTGTCTGGAATCCAGGAAGGACACGGAGTAAAAGTAAAGTGGCAAGGTAAACCAGTATTCATTCGTAGACGCACAAAGCAAGAAATTGAGACTGCAAGAGCTGTGAATGTAAAGAACTTGAGGGACCCTGAGTCAGATGATCAAAGAGTACGCGAAGGAAAAGACGAATGGTTAATCATGATCGGAATATGTACACACCTTGGGTGTGTACCGGTTGACCACGCTACAAGAGATGGTAATGGTTGGTTCTGTCCTTGCCACGGTTCATATTATGACACATCAGGCCGAGTAATTGGGGGACCCGCACCAAAAAATATGACTGTACCTGATTATTTTTTTCCCAGTGAGAATGTTGTGGTAATTGGCAAGAAGGCTTAACGGAACTTGTTAAAAAAAACTCACAGGATCAACATCTATTATCACTGCAATACTCGAATTCAAGTTACAATTTTTAATCCAATATTTCAGCTTTTTTTGTATAGATAAACTGTGTTTATTGTGTATTTTTAGCAACACCCTATACCGATACTTATTATTTAAAAAATTTATCGCTGCTGGTGATGGGCCGAGAATTTCAAATTCCTTTTTGTCTGCACCTACATTTTTTTCCTGGATACAAGTAGTTGAGCTACTTGAATGACGGAGAAGAGATTTTACTATTTCATTCGCTGCTTTTTGTGTCGCAATCTGATTCTTACCACAAATTATAAGCGCTATTAATCTGCTAAATGGTGGCATTTTGGCTTCACGTCTTGACTTAAGTTCAATTTCATAAAATGAGTCCCTTTTTTGATGCAGCAATGCTTTTATTATTGAACTTTCAGGGTTATTGGTTTGCACTATTACCACTCCTTTTTCATTAAACCTTCCTGATCTGCCTGCAACTTGGTGCAATAATTGATACGTCTTTTCCGCTGCTCTTAAATCAGAATTTTCGAGACTCAAATCTGCATTTATTACTCCAACCAAAGTTAATTTGGGAAAATTGTGCCCTTTAGCAATTATTTGTGTGCCGATTATAATGTTCACCTCTTCTTTCAACACTAAGTCAATTACGTTACTAACCGACTTCTGATCGCTGCTTATCATCGCAGTTTTTGCGTTTGGTATTAATTTCACCATTTCTTCAAGCAACCTTTCAATTCCTATGCCGTAGAGGGACAATGGCTGTTTACTTTGGCAATTAGAGCATTTCTCTGGAAGTTTTAATTGATAAGAGCAATGATGGCACAAAAGAGCATTTTTTTTCTTGTGATATGTAAGCCAAACAGCACAATTTAAGCAGGAAATTTTATATCCACACTTTTTACAAATTGCCAGTTGTGCATACCCTCTGCGGTTTAGAAAAAGCATAACCTGCTGTTTTTTCTCTATGGTTTGTTTGATGCTTTCAAAAAGCTCAGAGGAGATCCATTGCTTGTTGTTCCTCATATCCACTACTTTAATGAGTGGCAATTCTGCACCACCAAATCGTTTAGTTAGCTTTACATGATTGTAATTCCCGTTTTTAACATGATGAATCGTTTCAAGCAGTGGAGTAGCTGATGATAAAATAATCGGAATATTTTCAAATTTGGCTAAGATTATCGCCATATCTCGAGCATTATATATAATTCCCTGTTCTTGTTTAAAAGATGAGTCGTGCTCTTCATCAACGATAATCAATTTTAGGTTTTTATAAGGCAAAAAAAGCGCTGACCGTGCACCAATAATTATCTGCGCATTTCCATTCGCTATACTGAGCCAATTATTCCGGCGAGTTTTTGGAGTAAGCCCTGAGTGCCATTCAACTAAGTTTTTTGATATCTGACCGCGAACACGATTTACCAATTGTGAAGTTAAAACAATTTCAGGTAGGAGGATTAAAACTTGTGCATTACCTTCTCCTGATGTCATTTCAACATGTTCTGGTGTCATACTAGTACGTGGCAAAGACGGTATGCTAAATGTTACAGTGGGTTTTGCCTTGAGTACAAAGGTGTCATTCCAGTGCTTGACACTGGAATCCAGGAATTTTGACTGTAAATTAGGTATTGGTCTTAAGTTAAAATAAACATTTGTAATGAGGTTATATGAAAAACTGGATCCCAGTGTCAGGCTACTCGGATAACACCCTCTTGGTAGACCCAAATCACAATGTTCGTACAGTTGTGTCTCTGGGCACTGGGATGGTAAAGTCTGAGCAGCATTTGGAACGGCAGTGTAATTCTTAATCAATTGTGCAATCACAGAGAGATAAACTTCGGTTTTTCCAGACCCGGTCTCACCGTCAAGCAAAGTCACTGAATATTCGTTCAAATTGCTGATTATTTTATCACTAGCTATCTGCTGTTCAGGGCTTAATTGGCAACTTATTTCACTTGTTTCCTGCTTTTGTTCAACACAAACCAATTTATCTATGTGATTTACTTTTAACACTCCTCCCATTATCACTTTGGCAAGCATACCAATAGGTATTAAATTGTATTGTGCAACCCACTCTGCAAATGCAATCAATTTTGGTCTAATATTTGGTAAATCGATTTTTTGCTCAATAAATTTTAATTCTCGGTTACTTTTATCACTGTATTTCCAAACTATTCCGATTAAGCGTTTTTTGCCAAATGGCACCACTACGTAATCTCCAAGTAAAATCTCAGTATTTTCCTCAATTGCATATGAAAATAACTGATCAATTGGAAGTGGTAGTAATACGTCAACTGTTTTTGCCATAGTGATTGAGTTTAACATTGTTTTAAAGAGCTTGTAACTTTATTAAGCTTGGCAATATAGATGAATCGGTACAGAGAAAATCTTAACGTTTAACACATTTTTCATAGTACAGACCGTATGATTGATAAATAAAATGATTTATAGAATTTGTGGAGGCTACCAATGGTCAACGACAAGATTACTTTGAACTTTGAAATAGAAAAAGGCGAACCTATAGATCGATACTACTTTTCTGCACATATAAAGCTTACAGATGAAAGCAAAAATCTTTTGCGGGAGAAGCTTGGCAGTACAATTCAATTCGATAATCTAGATGATCACTTCAATCTTAACCATGAGAATTTTTATATCTACTACAACAAATATAGTGAGCACAATGGTAGAAGTGAGCTACACGTTAGGGATGATAACGGTAAATATTTAACCTCCAATCTTCCACTTAATTACTATGGATTCTCAATGGAACTATCACCTGACGGAGCGTCAATTGCAGATTATGGTTTTTATCCTCTGTATGCAATCTATAACCCAAATCACTATGATAAAGCAAAGGAAAAAGTATTTGATGATCACGGTGAATTGTCACCAATTGCATCAAATGTGTTAGATAATTTTTTAAGCAACACAAATAGCTTAACCACACAAGAGATGTTTTTACAGCTGCAAAATAAAGCTACTGAAAAAGAGGAGAAATTGATAAGAGAGAAAAGACAAGCAGAAGAAGAATTAGATCAAAAGAATGAGGAATTAAAGGAGTTCATAGAAAAAGGTGAAATTACCTTGTTTAAAGTGGTAAAAGGTAATGATTTAGGTAATGGGCGTTCAGCAGTAGTTTTACAACTTGATGGGGAAGAAGGTGACAAGATACCTCTCGACTCTAGTAAATACTACATAGCAGAGTATAGACACCACCCAGAATGGGAAGGCGATGAATATTTAAATTTTGTTAGCCCTGATAGTGATATGCTGGTTAATTATGAAAACTTATTTTTTGTGCTCAATCAAAGCTCCTACTCCGGCTTTGAAAGTGGGTTTTATTCAGCAGACAGCACTGATCCCTATAATTACGCTAAATATTCAAAGGAACCATATTTAAGTGGTGATCAGCTATCTGAAAAATTATCTAATGAGTTGGAGGAAGATAGTAATCAGATAGATGCAGAAGTTATGTTTAATGATCAACCTATGAACGAAGAAGTTACAGTGAAAAGTGAAGTCAAATCTAGAAAGAAAAGGGCAGTTGATGAGGATAATAAGAAAAACGTTATAGAAGATGTAAATAAGGCAGATGAAAACGGTTCAACACTTTTGCACTCTGCTGCTTCATTGGGAGATTTAAGTAAGATAGTAACGCTTATAGAACACAATGCATATATTGATGCAAGAGACCATAACGGACAAACACCACTACATTATGCTATTAAATCAGGAAATACAGAAATAGCAAAATATCTTATCGATCAAGGTGCAAATCTCAATTCTCAAGATATTTATTACGAAGGAACTGATTACTCTTGTTTTAAGACACCTTTGCACTATGCCATAAAATCGGGAAATATGGAAATAGTTGAATACTTAGTGGAACGTGGTGCAAATCCTAATATTCCAGATGCTCACAATCTCAGGCCGCTCGACTATGCTATAAAGAACACAGCTTTAGTAAAATATCTTGTGGACAATGGTGCAGATCTTAATGTACGTAATCCGATATTCCATTTTGTTAAGCTAGGTGACCTGGATATGGTAGAATATTTAGCTCAACATGGTGCAGATCTTAATGTCAAAAACACCTCTGCTCAAACACTACTACATTATGCTATTGAACTCAAACATACAGAGATAGCTAAATACTTAATAGATCACAATGTAGATATTAACACTCGAGATATTAGTTCTGGTAAATCTCCATTACATTTTGCCATGAGCATGAAAAATATGGAAGTAGTTAAATATCTCATAGAGCACAATGCGAATATTGATGCTCAGGATGGCTACGGTTTAACACCTTTACACCTTGCTGTTAATTTAGGAAATCAAGAGATATTAGAATACTTAATAAAGAATAATGCAAATATTGATGTTCGAGATAGTGAAGGCTGGACACCACTTATTCATGCAGTAAGGCATGGGCAATTGGACAAAGTAAAGTATCTGATAAAGAATGGAGCTGATATTAATGTTGTGGATAAAGAAGGAGATACATTGTTTGATCATGCTATGTTTTGTATAAAAGATGCAAGACTGCACAAAAATGTGGCAGATAGTAAAAAATATGGTAATAACGATTCTTATTATCAAGAGCTTTCAAAAAAAGCTGCAATTTTGGAGAAGACTGGAGAGGATATGCTTAACTATCTCAAAAAACTTACTAACAATACTATGGAAGAAGAAGAATCTAACTATATAGATCAAATGCAAGCGGATGATAGCAGCAGTTATAAACCAGCTTTGCAAAGCAATCGTGATGATTATGCCGATACGAAAAAAGCTCTGCAGGAGAAATTGCATGGAGATGAAATACGCAAGCAAAGTAATGAGAAAGCTCAAAAAGATATGGAAGTAAAAAAAGTAACTGTAGAAAATGACAGTAGCAATAATAAAATTGAAAAACAAGCAAAACCAACAGAAGATGAACAGGAAACTGTTATGGCAAGTGTGATAGAAAACATGGATAAAAATTCTGATATTGAAGCAGAAACTTCTAACAGCGTTGCAAATTCACAACATCCCTTAAAAATAAAGACAGGAAGTCCTCTTGAAGTGGGAAAGTATAAGGTGGAGCTGCAAGTGACATATGATGATGTAAAGAATTTTTATGATACCGTACGTGGTAAATATCATGCTGGCGATGGATATAACCGTGAGCAAGTAATGGTTTTATATAATGGAATTGTTAGGCCAGCTCACAATCATCATTACGAGCAATTTACTCTTGATGAAGCACATGTTGCTAATGATCACCTGTTTATCAAGGGTCAGGATTTTGGAACTCTAAATGATTTTAATGAGATGTTCTATAAAAGTGATGAGTTAATGTGATGTAAAAAGCAAGATTCAATCTGGTGAACGAGAGTTAACTGACAGAGGAGATTGACGCGTATGCCTTTGTCTTTAAGATTGTTTATCAAGTATAGACATCAGCTCGTCCCATTCTCTTTTACCAATATTACTTTCTTCTCTAGTAACGTTTTCCCCTTTAATTAATTTACGAATTATGTCTAAACCAGTTCTTGAAATACAAGCTGATTCTAGGCAATATTCAACAAAGGCATTGTAGGCCAATGGGACCCACTTCTTTATTATATCCAGCATAACTTCTGCATAAACTCTGATTTCATATTGGGCATGCTTATCAGCTCTAAGCTTCAAAAAATGAAGGAGATTATGCAGGTCTATTTTCCAATAAAATTGCGTGTAGTAATTAAGCATTAGGTTAGTTCGGGCAATTTCTCTTGCAAGCCCCTGCTCAATAAATTTTTCATAATGAGAATATACTAAATTAGAGTCATTTGTTAGAGAATCTATTATTTCCTTTGAGGTATCTGGATCAAAAGCTTCCCCGCTACCTTGTTTATTATTGTCAGATTGTTTTGCAACTTGTTCTGGTTTAGGTGTATAAAATTCATTATCAAGTATTGAATACCTTGCTGAATATTCATTCACATTTGCAGTTCTATGCCTTATCCATTGCCTTGCAACAAAAATTGGAAGTTTCACGTGAAACTTAATTTCACACATTTCAAATGGAGTTGTATGATGATGTCTCATTAAATACTTTATAAGTGCTTCATCCTGACTTATCTGTTTTGTTCCCTTGCCATAAGAAACACGAGCAGCTTGAACTATAGCGCTATCAGAGCCCATATAATCCATTACTCGAATAAATCCATGATCTAGTACCTTATGCTCCTCGTACAGAATTTCATCTATTTCTTTCACTGTGACTCGTTTAGTTGTTTCATTCATAGTATGTCCTCAAGATGAAATGGAGATATCAGCTCCACATGAATTGAGTTTTTCGTGCATTGCTTCATATCCTCTCCATAAATGATGCGAATTGTTTATTATAGTTTCTCCACTGGCTACCAAAGAAATAAGTATCAAAGCTGCTGTTGACCTTAAATCAGTGGCACATAGATTAGCTCCAGATAAGCTTTTTATTCCACTTATAGTAGCTTTGCTTTTCTCGATGCTGATATTAGCGCCTAACTTTCTCAATTCATCTGCATGTGCAAATCTGTTTTCAAAAATGTTCTCTTCAATTACTGATATCCCATCAGCGATGCACATTGCAGACATCAGTTGTGGTTGCATATCACTGGGGAAATTTGGATAAGGGTTTGTTGCAATGTTAGCAGACCTAATAGAGCAATTTTTTCTGGAAATCATAACCCCCTCATTATATGGTTCAACATTAGCCCCTATAGCTTTCAATTCATTCACAATACATCTTATATCAGATAGACTTACTCCTTCTAACTCCAACTTACCACCGGTTATTATAGCAGCTAGTGCATAGGTGCCTGCTTCTATGCGATCTGGTATTATTTTATGAACACATCCATTTAATGCTTCAACTCCTGTTATTGTGATCCTTGTATCACTAATCTCAATATTAGCACCCATTTTCTTTAGGAACTCTATTAAATCAAGAACTTCCGGCTCTGTTGCAGCATTGTTTATTATTGTCACTCCTTCTGCAAGTGTTGCTGCCATTATTATATTTTCTGTTGCACCAACGCTTATTTTCTCAAGTGTAACTTCTTTTCCTTGTAGCTTTCCTTTCACTGTTGCAATTATATTACAGCCTTCAACTTCAATTTTAGCTCCCATTTCTTCTAATGCTTTGATATGCATATCAACGGGACGCTTTCCGATATTGCATCCACCAGGAAAGACTGTTGTGATTTTACCAAATCTACTAAGCATTGGACCCAATATTAGAAAAGAAGTTCTTAGCTTACTTGCGGTTTTATATGGCATCACGTGATTGTTGATATTGCTGCAGTCAATTTTCAAAGTATGGTTCGCTTTATAATTTTTATTGTGCATAAAGTTCACTTCTGCTCCAAGACTTTCAAGCAACTTAGACATTAGATGCACATCAATTAAATCAGGTACATTATGCAAAATTACCGGGAAGCTACTCAATAGACTTGCTGCCATTATTGGTAAAATAGCATTCTTTGAACCATTGATCTTGATTTTTCCAACCAGGGGTTTGTAGTTATTTCTTATTAATATCTTGTGCATTTAATTAAGCTAGATCTTACCAAATAAGTATAGTAAATCGACAGTAAAAGGCAAATTACAGATAATATAGCTATCACAGATCATAATGTTCGTACATTTTAGCTATTCAGCAGCAGAATTGATTACACTTGTCCAAAGATGAGCGATGCATTAGTGCCACCAAAACCAAACGAATTAGAAAGCGCATATTGAATTTTATGCTCCTGAGCTTTAAACGGTACAAAATTTAAATCACATCCTTCTGAAGGTTTATGTAAATTTAAGGTTGGCGGAATAATTCCATTATTTAACGCAAGAATACTGAATATTGCTTCAACGCTCCCTGCAGCACCAAGTAAATGTCCTATAGAAGATTTAGTTGAAGAAACAGGTATTTTATAAACGTAGTCACCGAATAACTGTTTCATTGCTATTACTTCAATTTTATCTCCAAGTGGTGTTGAAGTTCCATGTGCATTGATATACCCTACTTGATCGGGATTAATTTGTGCACTCTTTAAAGCAAGCTGCATTGCCTTAAATGCGCCTCTTCCTTCTGGATGTGGTGCTGTAATGTGGTGCGCATCTCCTGTGAGTCCGTACCCAACCAGTTCAGCATGTATTTTTGCCCCCCTTTTTTTTGCATGTTCGTATTCATCCAGCACCAATATACCTGCTCCTTCACCCATGACAAATCCATCGCGTTCTTCATCCCATGGCCTTGAAGCTTCTTCCGGTTTATCGTTAAATTTAGTTGATAACGCCTTCATAGATGCAAAACCTGCAATTCCAACTCTACACAGTGCACTTTCTGCTCCACCTGCAATCATAACATCCGCTTCACCAAGTTTTATAGTTCTTGCTGAGTTTATGATTGCATGCGCACCTGTTGCACATGCGGTTACTGCTGAATCGTTTGGACCTGTAAATTCGTATTTAATAGAAATATGGCCAGATATCAAATTTATTAGACTTGCAGGGACAAAAAATGGACTGACACGTCTGGGCCCTTTTTCCTGCATGGTAATAACATTTTCCTGAATTGACGGAAGACCACCTATACCAGAGCCAATAGTCACACCAACACGTTCCCGATTGATATTTTGGCTTTCCAAAATTAATGAATCATCTACTGCCTGAATAGCTGCTGCAATACCGTAATGGATAAAACGATCTGTCCTTTTTGAGTCTTTCTCAGAAATATAATCTAGTGGATTGAAATGGTGCTTAATGTTGTCTGATTGCAACGGCACCTGCCCTGCAACCTTGCAAGCAAGATCAGAAGAGTCAAATCTATCTGTATTGATTGCTTTTATGCCAGACTCACTTTTTATTAGCCTTGACCAAGTGTTGTCAACATCTGCCGCTAGTGGAGTGATTAAACCAACACCAGTGACTACTACTCTTCTGCTCATTTAACACTAACTATTAGCCTTTTTTATTATTAATGTACTCAACTATTTGCTCCATAGTTTCCATTTTTTGTGCATCTTCATCTGGAATTTCTATTCCGAACTCTTCTTCTGCTGCCATGATGATTTCAACTGCATCTAAACTGTCTGTACCATGCTCCGAAAGCTTTGAAGAGCTGTTGAATTTCTCTACATCCTTACTAATGTGCTCTAGTATAATCTTTTTCACTTTTTCTTCTATGTCTTCTCTAGTGCTCTTTGCTAGTTCGCTATTCACATTTCTTACCAAAAAAATAACCTATTCTTTGATGTTATAAAAAATTTTTATGTTTGCAATATCTTTTATAACTGGTAAACTACAGTAAAGTTTTCTACTGCCCTAGCTGGCTAGCGTTACGTGCTAAACAATTAACAATTCAAAAATGCTAGACGAAACAACAAAAAATTTGCTTATTGTAGAAATAAATAAACTTTTACCAGAAAATAGCGAGAATAAGCTTATATCAGCTATGCGTTATATACTCCTTGCTCCTGCAAAACATATACGCTCCTTTTTAGTCGTAGCTTCATCGCGAGTGTTTAACGCGGAAGCTAAAAAAGTAATATCAGTTGCTGCAGCCATTGAATTTGTTCATGCTTACTCTCTAATTCACGATGATTTACCATGCATGGACAACAGTGATACTCGCAGAAGCCAGCTAAGCTGCCATAAAAAATTTGATGAAGCAACAGCAGTGCTTGCCGGAGATGCACTACTTACTCTGGCTTTTGAGGTATTATCTTCGTTAAATGAGAAACGCTGTGAGATCATAAAAGTTCTTTCTCAGGCAATAGGAATGAGGGGAATGGTGGGAGGACAGGCTTTAGATATTAACAGTGAGCATATAGATTTTAGCCCCCAACCCTCTGTCATTCAAGTAGCGGACACTGGGATCCAGAAGGCTTTGCCTACAAGCATTTCGTGCAAAAAGCCATGCGATGGTGGAGCTGAACATGAAATGGATTCCAGTGTCAGCTACTTGCATGACACCCTTTCTACCTTAAAACCACAACATTCGTACGGCTGTATGTATAACGCTGGAATGACGTCGGGCCAAGCTGATAAAATAAAAGAAATTCATTTGATGAAAACCGCAAAACTATTTGCAGCTTCATGTGAAATAGGTGCTATAATAGGGGGTGCTACAGATGAACAACGGAGAGCATTATATAACTATGGAATAAATCTAGGGCTTATCTTTCAAGCTAAGGATGATATTGAAGACTACGAACAAGATAAAACAAATAATCTTATGTCTGTACTTGGTAAAAGTGAAGTAGAGGACTATATAGACGGCCTCTTTAAACAAGGCTTGGATAATTTGAGTGCGCTTTCAGGGGGTACTAATTATTTATATGATTTATTGAATCAAGTAAAGAAAGATGGTTAGAAAAATTATATTACAAATGCTTATTTCCGTAGTAATGATTCTCACTTTAACTTCTGCTTTTGTGTTTACTATTGTCTATATAAACAAAGGTAAACCGGAAAAAAAGGACAAGCTTTATGAGATAAATGCCACGCATGGTGGTTTGATACAGACGATAGCACATTACCTAGTGAAGCCAATACTTGAATCAGCACTTGACCGCTATATTGAAAAGCATGGGCTAACAGAATATTTAGAAGAAATGACGCAGCAAAAAGAAGAAGATTCGATAAATTTTTATGAAATTACTGAAGGCAGTGGCAGCAAGGCTTTCTGTGGCCTGGAAGTCCTATTGCAAATATATAAAATTTCTAATAATAACTCAGCAACACTCCCTAGCAGAGTTTCCGATGTTACTTTGAAAATAGGTCAAGATGACCTAAAAGAAGTGAGTTTAGGGGTAATAGGTATGAAAGAAGGCGGAGAGCGTGTAGTTACTATTGCCAATGATAACAAAATGAATTTTAATTCTTATTACGTCAAACTGATCGAAGTAAAGGATAAATATCCCGACTCAGTAAATAATCTGATGGTTTTTAATGACTTAATTAACAAGACTGGAAAACAAGTAAGGTGCGGTGATGAGATATCGGTTAAATATAGCGTAAAGGAGCATAATGGGGAATATATAGTCAAAGATCAAACAGTGCAATTTAGGGTTGGCGATAAAAAAATACCACTTGCTATAGAGCTTGGAGTTGTGGGAATGAGAGCTGGTAATAAAAGAACTATTCTTTCTCCGCCTGACCTTTTGACTATTACTGACGATATGTTAATAAAAGACATAGATTATGATGAAGAAAATATCTCAATAATTGACTTAAGCTTAGATGTTAAGCAAGAGGTCGCAGCACACCATTCTACTGTTGAAAAATAGCCTAAAGAATATAGCTGAAATTTTAGGTCTACTGGCTAATCTTCTGAACACTCTCTATACTACTTAAAGTAGGCTTTTCGTTTTTCCTAAAGTATAAACTTAGATAAATCCAATTGCTTCGAAATTGATTCAAGTTTATCTTTTACATACTTGCTGTCTATAATGAATTCTTCGCTATTTTTCTCAGAAGCAATGAAACTTATTTCATCTAAAAGCTTCTCCATGACAGTGTAAAGCCTTCTTGCGCCTATATTTTCCACTTGCCTATTAACTGTAAACGCTATTTCAGCTATGGTTTTTATACCATCATCAGTGAACTTAAGCGTCACATTTTCTGTTTTCATTAAAGCTATGTACTGCTTTAACAAACTAGATTCTGGTTCCTTTAATATTCTTATTAAATCCTCTTGAGTAAGTGCCTTAAGTTCTACCCTGATCGGTAATCTGCCCTGCAATTCCGGTAAGAGGTCAGATGGTTTAGACTGATAAAAAGCACCAGATGCAATAAATAATATATAGTCTGTTTTTACATGGCCATACTTAGTTGTAACAGTTGTTCCTTCAAGTAATGGTAACAGATCGCGTTGCACTCCTTCTCTGTTTACTTCACCTTTTACTTCTGTACGCGCTGCAATTTTGTCTATTTCATCCAAAAATACTATACCATCATTACTAACAAGATCAATGGCTTCTTTGATTATTTTATCTTCATCCATTAGCCTTTCACTTTCTTCATTAATTAATATTTCACGCGCTTCTTTTACCTTCACCGTAATAGTTTTTGTTTTTTTGCTCCCGTTAAACATCTTGCCCATTATTTCTGTTACATTCATCACACCAACTTGCCCACCTGGCATGCCTGGTATATCGAAAGTAGGTAACATACTCTTGCTCTCTCTGACGTTAATAGAAACTTCTCCGTCCTCAAACTCTTTATTCCTCAACCTTTCTCTAAAAATTTTTTTACTCTCTTCGGTTGCATCTTCGCCTACCATAGAGTTTACTATTGTTTTCTCAGCTAAAATTAAAGCCTTTTTAGCTAAGGCTTTACGGGCTTTCTCTTTAACTAAAACTATTGCTGCATCAACTAAATCGCGTATTATCGAATCAACGTCACGTCCAACGTATCCTATTTCAGTAAACTTCGTTGCCTCAATTTTTATAAACGGTGCACCGGCAAGTTTTGCTAAGCGGCGAGCTATTTCAGTTTTACCAACTCCTGTATGACCGATCATCAATATATTCTTAGGTATGATTTCATCACGCAATGGAAATGGAACCTGATTGCGACGCCAACGATTTCTGAGCGCAATAGCAACAGCACGCTTTGCGTCATCCTGTCCGATTATGAATCTATCCAATTCTTTAACTATCTTCTGTGGTGGCAGGTCATCTAACAAAACTTGAGTACTGTCATTAACTTGAACATCGCTTTCATTTGAATCAAAACCACTCTTAGTATCTTTATAGAGGTCATTTTTTTCATCGTAGGTGTCACTACTACAAGACTGCCCTTCTGAAAGGGTTATAGGCTGATTGGAAAAATTAGTGCATAAAGTTTTTTGCTTGGAAGACATATCACTCCTCTATTTTTTCAATAATTACATTATGATTTGTATAAACACATATATCGGCAGCTATCTTCATAGCCTTTTTCGCAATTTCCTCTATTGATATTCCTTTAATATCAATTAAAGCTCTTGCTGCAGATAGAGCAAAATTTCCCCCAGAGCCAATAGCTGCGACTCCATCTTCAGGCTCAAGAACATCACCTGTTCCCGTAATTACTAATGAAATAGATTTATCTGCAACGATCATCATAGCCTCTAATTTCCTCAGATATTTATCCATTCTCCAGTCTCTTGCAAGTTCAACACATGCTCTCATTAATTGTCCTGGGTGCTTGTCAAGTTTAGATTCTAGTCTTTCAAAGAGAGTAAATGCATCGGCTGTTGTTCCAGCAAAACCGGCAATTACAGAATCACCAGAAAGACGCCTAACTTTTTTTGCTCCGGATTTTATAACAGTGTGGCACATTGAAACCTGTCCATCACCTATTACTACTACGCTTTTATCTTTTCTAATTGACAGTATAGTAGTTCCGTACATTTTATTGTTATCGTGTTGAATCATTTTTCTATCACTTTAAATAAGAATCTCATTATACTTTAATCTTCAGTCAAATTTGCTAAATATGTTTAATTATAGCTTATAATATAATACCTTCCTTATAACATTTAAAGTGCAGATGCAAAACATAATTCACCCAAATTTGGAAAAAAGTATAAATAATTGGTTCGAAGCAAAATTTAACGGCCTTACATTGCCATTTTATAGCTCTATAGATCTTAGAAACTCTGGCTATAAAATCGTTCCAGTAGACGCTAATTTATTTCCTGCGGGGTTCAATAACTTAAGTGAAGAATCAAGAACGGTGGCGGCAAGATCAATAAAAAGCTACTTTGAAAAAAAACAATATAAAAAGGTTCTGATAATACCGGAAAATTATACACGCAATAAAATGTATATAGAAAACGTATTTGTTATAGAGAAAGTACTGCAACTCGCAGGTTTTGAAACTAGAATTGGTCTTTTACATAATGAAGTATACAATTTAATAGAACCGTATGAAGCTATTGTGAAGGAAACCTCTCTATTAAAGACAACTTCAGGATTTGTGCCTGATGTTATTATACTGAACCGTGATATGACGAGCCACATTCCAGACACGCTAAAAGACGTAAAGCAAGATATAGTACCAAGCCCACTATACGGTTGGCATAGCAGACAGAAATCTAAGTATTTTGAAATCTATCAAGAATTAGCGTCCGAATTTTGTAGCGAATTTAAAATCGACCCATGGCTTATTTCTGTGCTTACAGAGAGCTGTGATGGAGTTGATTTTGATGATGATTCGTCACTAGGAGCAGTAGCAACTAAAGTTGACCAAATATTGTCTCTAGTGCAAAAAAAATATGAGGAACATGAAATAAAAACACAACCTTACGTTTTTATCAAAGCAAGCAATGGCACATATGGGATGGGCATTATAACAGTAACAAGTGGAGAGGAAATATTAAACCTCAATAAAAAAAAACGTCATAAAATGAAAAAGATAAAAGAAGGAATAGCAATCAATAGCGTTATTATACAAGAAGGCGTACCAACCATTGACATATTTAAAAGCAGTTCTGCAGAACCGCTAATATACTATATAGGAAATACTCCAACATGTTACTTATACCGATGCAATAGCAGGAAAGATGTATATTCTAGCTTGAATGCCACTGACTGTGAGTTTCATGATGTTAGCCAGGTTGTGGAAGGTAAAATTCTGTCACTTTGGAGTATTGTTAGCAAATTGGCAGTACTAGCGTTGGCAGTAGAAATAAAATCTTTTCACCTCTAACCTACTTCCACAGTGGTGTCATTGTGCTGAGTAGGGTGAGTGTTATCAAGTCCAGTAGAAGGATCAGTACTATTAACCGGTTGATTGACGAACTTATCGATATTTGATATTAAATATGCTAGACTTAATATTATACTAACTGTTACGCTTAAGTTGAAATTATAGATTATACCACTACCCAAATCTATTGGTATGGTTGCAGTTTCCATTCTTTTTAATATGAAGCTTAACAAGCCCAATGACAAAGTTATTGTGCTGAAAATAACGTCCTTCCCATATTCAGCAGACTTTTTAGGATCCTTATTATCCAGATACTTCTTCCATGTATAATAACAGCTTATGAATTCTGAAAATAGAAATAGGACTGTTGATGTTAAACCAATATAACTTATTATATCTTTATTGTTTCCAGCTAAGAAATGAATGATTTTTGTCTGCATCAATATTCCTATGATACAGTGTGTCAAGAAGGCCAAGCTACCTACAACCTGTACTGATTTTTTAGGTTCATTTTTATCATCTTGAGGTCTATATCCAGCCAAGCTGAGTCCGGAATGAAGAATATATAATGCTGATGTTGGTAATTTTATTAACTTGGCAATATCTGATACAGCAGAAATACTGGGTCTGTTATTGTCAATAAACTCACAGCAAAATTGCAGTGAAATCTTACACAATAGGGCTGTTAAACCTACTGCAATACAATACATCTTTCTGAGATCATGGTTATGGGCAGCGTGTACCCTTTGTGTGAACGTGCTCGATTTCTTTTTTAGCTTACTTGGCATGAAATAGTTAATAAAATAATAACTTTCTGTTATTCTATCACATAAAATCCTAAAAGAAAAGCACTATAAATCAGGATCTTAAGGAAGATTTATGCATAAATCAGCCAAGCATTTAATAAACAAGGGATCGATACTGAGAGTTGGCACGCGAAAGTAATATCCATCCTTGATAATTGCTTTATATTCTACATCAAGTTCCACAAGTGTTTCTGAATGCTCAGAAACAAAAGACATAGGTGATAGAACTACAGGTACACCATCAGCTTTTGCGCGTAATAGCTCACTTTCAGTGCTTGGCTCTAGCCATTTTACAGGACCAATCTTACTCTGATAACATATTGACCAATCTAAGTTATTGATAGCTAGCTTTTCTACTATTAGTCTTACTGTTTCTTCCACCTGTGAAGCGTAAGGGTCGCCTTTTTTAATAACACTAAGAGGAAGGCTATGGGCTGAAAATAGGACTCTTGGCTTATCGATTCTGCTGGCTAATTTGTAATGCTTAGCTATTAAATTAGCGTGAGCTTTAATAAAGTCTTCGTTATTATAATAATGGTGAATTATTTTTATATTGCACTTTAGACCATGGTTTTTAGCATTTTTTTGCCAATTTTCGATGGATGATAAAGTTGTGGTAGTTGAATATTGAGGGTATAGTGGCAGCAAAATTACTTCATCAGGATCAAATTGTTTTACACTTTTAATAACTTCGTCAGCAAATGGATGCCAATAGCGCATGCAGATGAATACTTTGGTTAGTTTTGGTGTCATTCCAGCGCGTGACGCTGGAATCCAGTTTTTTTTTCTAGATCCCAGTGTCTGGGCACTGGGATGACAAAAGACAGGTTTGTTAAGTTCTTGTTCAAGCGCTTCAGCTTGCATTTTTGTATTCTCCAGAATTGGCGATTTACCTCCAATTTCCTCGTATATTTTTTGTGCAGTATTTTCTCGTTTTGCAGATATAAACTTTGCTAAAAGAAACCGAAAAGGGTTTGGTAGACTTATTATTCTTCTATCATAAAAAAGGTTGAATAAAAAAGGACGGACCGCATTCAGTGAGTCAGGTCCACCAAGGTTAAATAAAATGACAGCCTTTTTCATTTGGTCTTTTGCAAATAATTGTTAAAACTACAAGGTTACTTTTTGCCGTCGTTCCAGCGCGTGATGCACAACAACATTGTGATTTGAGGGCTATTTCTACTAAGATGGTGTCATCCCAGCGCTCCGACACTGGGATCCAGGATTTTACTAAATTGGTAAGTATAAAAGCGTTATGTGAAAACAACGTCCTCGATGAAATTGTGTGAAAGTGCTGGATTCCAGACTGGAATGACAAAATAGAATACACTTAAATAACAGAAAAGAGGCACATTCAGGCTCCGCAACAAGTTGCTTTTGGGGTGCCTATAAACTCAGCTATAGGCTCATCAAATTTAGTTATAGGCACTAAATTTCTCACACTGGCATACAACAAATGGCCAGACCTCTGCAGGTTACTCTTGGTGAATGTGAAGCTCCAATCGAAAAACGTATCGACAAGAAGACTTGGCACGATTTCAAGAAGTTCAACAGCAGCTAAAGATAGCATGATACAACTTTGAAGAATCTTCAGAGGAAAAACTAAAAATGCAACGAAAAAAGAGGTGTTACTTGACTCACCCACTTGGTTAGGCGAATTATACTCAATATGCTTTCTATTTTGATCAAAAATAGGGAATTTTATGGAATCTTTTTTAAATTCCTTACTCACTGTTTCTTTTGAGCAACCTGTTTGTTTTTCTAATAACTTTTCACGTAGATTAAAAGTTCTGACAATAAAACATGTAGCTATCATTAAGGCAGCGCATACGAGTGCGCATTGTAGAAGACCAGTGAATGCAAGGCAAACAAGCGGTACTATGATTATCATTTCAAGAAATGGAATAGTATTCCTTTTCATTGCAAAGGCAGCACCTTCTTTTAATTTTGTATTATGATGTGAGCTATATTCCAAATAACTTAAAAATGCCAAACTAAAAGTCAAAAACCCTTTTGTTCCACAAAAAATTGATGACTTTAAGTTATTGACCAATTTTTTAGCGGTAGATTCAGTTTCAACCGGTTGTTTGGTAGTAGATTCAGGTTTTTCATTAGTTTTTTTACAACAAGTATGCATACAATACTCCCTTGATGGTTTGTTTTTAATTATAGATAAAAAATCACTTCTATGAAATTAAAATTTGTAATAAAATAAATCTATAAATGTACTATTCTATATAAGGAAATAATATGGCAATTGAGAAGACACTTTCAATCTTAAAACCTGATGCAGTAAAAAATAATATTACAGGCAAGATAAATTCATATATTGAAAGCTCTGGGCTGAAGATTATAGCACAAAAAATGATGTTACTGACAAAAAAACAAGCAGAGCTATTTTATGAAATTCATAAAGATAGACCTTTTTTTGGGGAGTTAGTGGAATTTATGACTTCTGGTCCTGTGATAGTTCAAGTTTTAGTTGGTGAAAATGCAGTAAGTAAATACAGACAAATCATGGGAGCTACCGATCCAAAGCAGGCAGATAAAGGCACAATCAGGGGTGATTTTGCTGATGATATTAGTGAAAATAGAGTACACGGTTCGGATAGTCTAGAAAACGCTCGTAAGGAAATAGCTTTCTTTTTTGCTGAATGTGAGTTGGTGTAGTCAACTCAGATTGGCGTCATCCAAGTAGCTGACAACATAGAAACGAAAAACCTACTTGACAAACTCCGCCAGCCCCCTTATCATAAGAATGAAGCTATTTATTTATCTTCTCTGTACAGATTAAATGACAAAAAAACTCACGTATCTGGCGTCTCATGTTTAATTTTTTGCACTATGTGCACCTTATGTCTTTAAAAATTCTACCCACATAAGCTGAAACGCGCTTATTAAAGCGTTTAAAACATAAAAAAACGCCAACTTAAAAAATGGATAGTGAATAACTAGCTACCCTAGGGGTTTCTTTTGCCTTTTTTTCTGTTTAGTAAATTTCTTAACGTTTATAATTTAGGTTAGTTGCATTTAAAAGCGGCTGAATCGCGGTTATTAAGCGTTTAGAATAAAAAAACGCCATACTTGAAAGTATAATGTAAGTAATTAGCCAACCACGGGGCTTCTTTTGCCTTTTTTTTCATTCGGTAAATTTCTTAATGTTTATAGCTAAACGACAACCGTCATCCTCGTCATCCCGCTACTTGTTAGCGGGATCTATGCTTTGAGATACCGCGGCGGTATGACGAGGGAGAACAGTTGCTACGTGTTAGCGGCTGAGATACCGTGAATAAATCACGGTATGACGGTTCGCGGTGGTATGACGGTTAAGTAATTCGTCATCCCGCTACTTGTTAGCGGGATCTAGAGATACCGCGAATGAATCGCGGTATGACGTAGGACTGCTGTCATTCCAGTCTGGAATCTAGTTCTTATTGTACATTTACTTGGTAGAGTTAAATTTCCTGGATCCAAGTAGTCGGCTACTCGGATGACAGGAGAAGGTACTGCCGTCATAAAGGAACCAGTGTCAGCTACTTGGATGATACCTTTTTTCTACTTAGTTTGGGTTATGTAAGAAGTCTATCATAATCAGGCTTTAAGTATGCGGAAGTAATTTTTTGCGTTAGAGTAAAAAATTTTTTCTATAGCTAATCAAAGTGGATCAAGAGAAACTTACCACTTTCTTTACAAAGGGTTTGATGTTACCATTTGACTACCTATTCTGAATTTATTGGATGAACATTAACATAAAAAATCTAGTTCATGCTTTCTCTAAATTGCCAAGCTTAGGGCCATCATCATCACGCAGGTTAGTTATACATTTACTCCAAAACAAAGAGAAAGTTATGCTACCACTTGCATCTTTGATTAAAGAGCTAGCAGATCTTATAATAGAGTGTGAAGTTTGCGGAAATCTAGATACTAAATCACCTTGTTCTATTTGTACTAACCCAAAACGTGACACTAAGTTACTGTGTGTAGTAGAAGAATTAGGTGATCTATGGGCGTTTGAAAAAGGAAGTATATATTCAGGTTTATACCATATTTTGGGTGGCAGATTGTCTGCGATAAATGGCATAGGTCCAAAAGAACTCAACCTTGATACTATTCTGAAAAGAGTGATGGAGTCTAAAATTGAAGAGATAATTATCGCAATCAATCCAACATTAGAGGGCCAAGTTACTGCACAATATATAACTCAATTGCTAAAAGACTTGAATGTGAAAATATCGCGCCTTGCTTGTGGCATACCAATGGGCGGAGAAATTGACTATCTTGATGAAGGAACGCTGAGGATAGCACTTACTTCAAGACAAGAATATGAGTTAAATATAAAATAAGACATGTGCTTAAAAAAACTTATATCGCTAATAACATTCAAAAAGAAAGAAATAGCGCCACCACTTAAAGTGGTGGCTTGGGAAAATGACCGTCTAAACTATAAGCAATTTTCAGGTAAATTTAACAATATAATTAAAACAATTGATCAGTCTTTTACAATAATATCTTTGGAAGGATATGATGGATGGGGCAAGACGTTTTTTTTGAAAGAATGGGTAAAAGAGTTAAAACAGCAAAATGAAATTGCAGCTTATTATAGTGCATGGGATATCAATGCATTGGACCAACCACTGCCTTCTTTTTTAAATTTCCTATTTGAAGATTTATTTGTATCGTATAAAGTAAAAAGAAGTGTTATACAACAGTTCAAGAACATAAACCAAGAGCTATTTTCTCTAAACACACTAGGAAAGCTGATCAGTAAATCTCCACTTGCTATGCTTTCAGTATTTCTTGATGCTGCAAAAGAGGCTGATAAAAAAGACATAGGTTTTGTCTTGAGTGAATTAAGTCTTCTCCAAAGAAGAAAAGAGAGTACTAGAGATTTTAAAACACAGTTAGCGGATGTGGTTAATAAAATCAGAAAAGACAAAAACATTTATATAATGGTGGATAATCTTGATGTGTGCCGTCCTAAATTTGTTGTCGATTTTTTGGAATCTATAAAGTATATGCTTGATGTGGAGGGGCTGGTTTTCATTATTCCTGTAAGTAAAGATAAGAGTAATGTACAAAGAGCAATCAGCACAATACTTGGACCAAATTTTGACCTAAAATCTTTTACTGGTCTCTCTTTACATTTACCAAAACAACCGATAGAAAAATTTACAAAAGAACTATTTGAAAATATTAAATTACCGAAAAAGTCAAAAAATTTGATTGTAGATAGTTTTATATTTTATGCAGAAAGCCTGTCACTATCGTTAAAAACAATAGAATACTGCGTAAAAAAAATAAAGCTGTGTCTTCTGAATCACACAAGAGAAGAATTACCTGATCCGAATTTGTTTTCATTTTTGGTAATACTGCAATCGATAAATATTGATATATATGAGGAATTAGGTTTTTCATATCAAAGAGCATTGGAAAAAATTGAAAATGAATATAAATCTTTAGTTCTAAATGGTCAAGAAGAATGGGAAAAACTTAAAACCTCTCTAGAAACTGCTTTTGCAGAGAGGGAGTCAAAAATTAACAAAGCTATAAAGGATATACTATTTTGAAAAGATACCCTACCTTTACATATACAAAGATAGGGTAACATTTGATTAACGCCCTTTTACTATGTCATTACCTTGTTCAAACTTTCTGATTAATTCGCTTACATTGACATTAGATAATTTTTTACCTGCAGATTTGTCATTATGTGAAGCATCAGGTTTACGAAGGTCTTCCTTACTGTTACTCCTAGTAATATTACATCTAACAATGTTTGAATTATTAGACTTATCGCTTACATCTGAAATATTGCTTTTTTCACTACATGAAGACGAATTACTCGACATATTGCCTAAGCTAAAGAGCTTTTTACCTTGATAGATTGGATTCCAATCAAGTGGATTATAAGTTTTTTTGCTAGTCTCAACCTTTTGGTTATTTTGCTGTTTAGGAGAAAAACCAAGTTTTTCTCTTTCTTTCTTGCTTAGCGTTTTGAGAAATTTTACGGTTTCTAATTCATCAGTTGCTTGTACTTTATGTAAATCAAAGCTTTTTTGATGGTTATCCTGCTTAACATTTTCCATCATTTTATCTTTTATTGTTCTATCCTCATCATCAGAAGTGCTGCTACTAATATCACTGATACCACTATCCCCTGAATCACGGCGTTGTTTGTTAGGAGTGCTATGAATGTTGTCTTCCATGAGTTTTTGCATTGTTGGGCCAAATGTTCTTCCAAGATTGCTACTTACTGTTTTATTACTATCATTTGCTTGAGAATGAGGTGCATTTCGCTCAAAAATCGCTTTTATTCCAGCAAATTTAGCTTGGGAAGATTTCGGAGGAACAGGTGGATTAAGCTTTACTATTTTTTCTAACTCATTCTGCAACGATAACTTGGTCTCTGGTGCTCTTGGTGTTACCTGTGGGGCAACCATGCCTTTTGAGTTAATCTTTCCTTCATTTTTAGGAAAAATTTTTGGATTGTTTTTTTCTACTGTAGTATTCATTTTTTTACCTCTAAGCCTATTAACTAGTAGAATTATAAACTTAGAGGTATTAATTTTGTAATAACGATGCTAACAGGTTTCAAATAAGCATCGCCAGAGGATTCTCTATATAATGCTTAAAGGCGTTTAAAAATTTTGCTCCGAGTGCTCCATCAACCGTCCTATGGTCAACAGAGAGTGTTACTGTCATTATTTCTGCTATCTCTATTTTCTCATTTATAACAATTGGTTGTTTTTTGGATGCACCAACTGCCATTATGCAAGACTGCGGTGGGTTGATTATAGCACTGAAGGCTTTTATACCAAACATCCCTAAGTTGGAGATAGTAAACCCTCCTCCTTGAAACTCTTCAGGTTTCAATTTTCCAGATCTTGCTCTGCTTACTAAATCTTTCACTTCTTTTGATATAGATAAAATACCCTTTTTATCAGCATTTTTTACTATAGGAGTAATTAGCCCATCTTCAAGTGCCACAGCAATTGAAATATCTACATTCGAGTATTTAAGTATTTTATTATCTATCCACGAAGAATTTATATCAGGAAATTTTTTCATGCTGAAAGCTGCAGCTTTTATGATTAGATCATTAATTGTTACTTTATTGTTTTCATCTGCTGAGTTAATCTCGTTTTTTAACGATATTAACTTATCAACCTGGCAGTCTACAGTTAAATAAAAATGTGGAACATTCTGTTTTGATTCAGTCAGGCGCTGTGCTATCACTTGGCGCATGTTGCTTACTTCAACTATGGTATCTTTCTCAGGACTTTCAGTATGTATACCACTGCCTAAAAACTCCAACACATCAGCCTTAATTATGCGACCATATGGTCCTGTACCTTTTAATTGCTGCACATTAACCCCTTCATTTTGAGCTATTTTCTTAGCTAATGGGCTTATTTTTGTTCTACCTTCTGCATAACCCTCTGTCATCTGAGTAGCTGACACTGGGATCCATTCTTCTTTTCTAGATCCCAGTGTCAAGCACTGGGATGACATTGAGGGGTTGGATTCCAGCGTCACGCGCTGGAATGACACCGAAGAATAACTTATTGGCTTTCCGTTTAAATCTTGGTGTTCTGATTTTTGATTATCAACAGCACTTTTTGTCACTTCCTTTTTAACTGCACTATTGATGGAAGTTGAAGTATAGTTGTTAAGTGCACTTTCATCTTCTTCTTCTTCCAGCATTAAAGCTATTGGTTGATTTACAGGCACGCCACTTGTTCCTTCTGTTACTAAAATTTTTGCTAAAACTCCTTCATCTATAGATTCAAACTCCATTATGGCTTTATCAGTCTCTATCTCAGCAATTACATCGCCTACTTCAACTTTGTCTTGTTCTTTTTTATGCCACTTTACAATTTTTCCTCCAGTTTTGCTCATTGTCGGTGAAAGAGCAGGCATTAATATTTCTATAGGCATTGATTTTGCATTTAAAGATCTATTCAATTTTTAATTTACTCTTTATCTTATGTCAACCTAATCGTGAATTATGATGAATAAGTCTGTTACACTATCCCTCACGTTATCCCAGTGCGTGACACTGGGCAGTACTATTATCCTATTGTTTTTATTATTTAGCCCTAGCTTGTTTGCTAGCAACTTTGTTTCAACAAAATCAAATAAGATCAACATGAGAACGGGACCAGGATTTCACTATCCTGTAAAATGGATATACACTTGCAAAAATCTGCCCCTGAAAGTGATAGAAGAGTTTGGGAGTTGGAAAAAGGTCTGCGATATAGATGAAGACTGCGGATGGATAAAAGGCAATCTTCTTAGTGATAAGCGCTACGCGATTGTAAAAGAAGATACTTATGGATATCAAAAACAGAGTGTAGACAGCAAGATTACTATGAAAATAGACAAGTTTGTTGTGATGAAGATAGAAAAATGCAACGAAGAATGGTGCTTTCTTTCCACCCCAAAACGCAAAGCATGGGTACAAAAAAAACATATATATGGGGTTGATTAGGTTGACAAAAGATCTGAATTAACACTAGTTTCTGGGCCTTCTGTAGCATGCTCTTCAGATGAAGCAGAGGGTTCTTGAGGCTCTGGAGACTGTACAGGGCTATCACAGAAACTCCTTAACATCTCCTCAGCGGATGAATCTAAAATTTGTACAATAGACTTTTCACTCTGCTCTTTTAGCGATTGATCCATTCTAGAAATCAACTCAGAAAACTCGCTACCTGATTTTTCAGCTTCACTTTTTATTTTACTTTCTATGCTTGCAATATTACCTTGGTCAATTTCTTCTTTTGTTATGTTGAATGACTTTGCAACATCTTGATATCCAATCTTGCAATTTCCACAACCAATTATGCAAAAAGTAATAGAATCAGATATTTCGCTTGCAGCCCAATTATGTATAGTGTAAGCCAAATAATTGTCATGGTATTTAATGCTAAATTGTTGTTCTATTAACTCAGAAATTTTATTCTTTAGAGACATAAAGCACCCTCCTCTTACATTCGTTATACCTTTTTGTTAAGATACAGCAATTACACCATTTACTACATGCTTTACTTTAATTAATTATTAAAACAAGAGCATCATTTCCAGAGCTATATCTTTTTACCTTGATAATTCTTTTTTGATTTCCTCTTTAATTATCCCACTTATATTCACGTTAAGATCCCCTACCCAAAAATCAGTCATAGTTTCAAGATCGTATAGATCCTCTATTACTTTTTTAATAGCAGCATTTATTTCTTCTTCGTCAAATTCCTTTATAATAGGTCTAATCTTCACATACCCTGGAGAGCCTTTACCATAAATTCCTTTGCTTTTATTAATGCAGCCACCTGCACCAGATCTACTGCTTCTCAAACCACTTCCACACTCTACTGTTTCATACTTGATTTCACCATTTTCTATATATGCTATTCGATTGTCTTGTGTAGACTTCAGTTTATCTGCCTTTACAATTTTCTCCTCTAGCTTTAAATCTTGCTTATGAATTACTGTTTCCTCATAACCCTTACCACCGTATGTTCTATACTCACCTCCACCTGCAACAGTAATCAGTTGCTGGCAATGTTGCTTCTGCGAATTGCACATTTCTATGAAAACAGGTCCCCCGTCCTTATCTGAGAGGTTACTTTCCTGGTTACCCCCTCCCTCTGTGACTTGCACCTTAATTATAGGATAATTAGGATCGATTTTCAGTTTAGCTTTAATATAATCTCCTGGCATCCCTACTCTGCTTTCAGTAGAATGGCATTTTTGATTGTCACAGCCACTACCTTGTATATGACCTGCTTCACCACTTCCCCACGCTTCTATTTTAATACGATCAAATTTTATTGATAAGTCATCTGTATAAACATCTTTATTTTTATGATCATAGGATTTTTCATTATTTTTTTCAAGATCTGGTTTCTTATTTTTCAGCTGTTCCTTGATTATCTCTTTTAATTTTTCTTTTAATTTCTTTTTGAGACCTTCTAAATCGAACCTACACAATTTATCAGCGTAAAAGACCTCCGTTCTGTTTGCTTTTATTGGTGCTTCTGGTTGCGTGACAACGCCATTTGTATTTTGTGAAATCTTTGTATAAAAAGGTTGAGTGTTTTCTTTGTCTACATATCGTGTTGAACGGCTGCATGTTCCAGTAAAGCAGATACAACCATCATCACCTTGATTACATTTTTCTCTATGCTCTACATCCGTCAATTTGTACACTACTTTCAGTCCTTTACTAGATTTAAATGTATCGTCTATCTCATCATTTCTTTTTACACAGTAACTGCATTTCCCCTTTTCCTGTTTATTGTTGTCAGGGAAGAAAACATACCCTTGCTTATTAAATATTATTTTATCCAACTGATTTTGAGGTCTTTTCAAAAGGTCACCTATTTCCTTGCTTGGAAGATAATAGAACTGATTTGATTCCTTTGAATAAACAGAATTGTATTTAGTATATCTTGTTCCCATTAATTTTAGTGGTATTATTTTATTTTCTCTTTCAAGAACAAACTCCTCTGGTTCTGGCTGCCATCCAGAAAGACAAAGCATTTTACTGTTAGAATTTCCTTTATACTTTACTTCTATTTCTGGTTGTCCTAAGTTGTTCAATTTGCACTTATTCCCCTGAAACTCTTTACATTCCGTTTCAATATCAGGAACATAGCCATATTCTTTCAGAACTTTAAATTGTTGCGGATTACTTTCTAATATACCTTCTATAATATTATCAATATAACTTTTTTTGTTATTACTATCAGTCGTTTTTGCTACTATTGCTGGTTTTACCACTTTTAAAGATAGAGGACCAATATTTACAGGATGTTTGTGGTCGGTATTAACATTAAAAGTACATAAACCATCACTGTAGGTTCCACGTGCTTCATAAGTACAAGCGCTCTTGCTCATCTTCATTCTTATCTTTAACGTGTCACTCTGCTTTCCAGACGCGTTACTTTGTACTATTTCTACTACTTCAGGCTCTGGAGCAGGTGGTGCCGGGAAGCAGCGGATGAACTGTGGATTTTTTTCATCTATACTTTGAGTTCCAAGGTATTCAGCACAGAGCTTATCTTTTTCTCTATAAGTTTTGAAGTAGTACGTGATGCCATCTTTGTCTAAAATAGAGCGCCACTCAGCTTTATTTTCTCCATACCCTTTAGGGAAATCTAATTCTTTTCCAATCTTTCCGTCTTCTTCTATTAGATCACCAGCTATTACCTTAACTTTAGGGTTGAAGTAATCATTATCTTTATCTGTTATAGGAACAATTCTAACTTGTGGAGGTGACATTGCAAGTTGCTCGCAAAATGGAGGGGGGCTAGGTGCAAGTGGCACGGGAGCACATTTTACTGCCGTTTGGTAGCAGGTATCACAGACTTTTTCCATCTCCCCAGGACGAAAAATATTCTCACCCGAAAATACTCTAGAACCCCATGAAGAAATTCCTGACATACAAGCCCCTTTTTGACTGCAAGCACATATTTTAGGAGAGTTAGCGAATCTTCTTTTTTCCTCATCAGTAACACCGTCTGCCCATTCCCATTTAAGACCCCGAGCAATTTCTCCTCCAGCTTTTGTTTTATCCCCTTCCCAATCAATAAAAGCTGCAGCAGAAACTCCAGCTCCTGTACCTTGCGTTCCATATATCTGGCGGCAGGATTCCCCACTTTGTAAGTCATAACAATAACTTTGTCCATCATAAGCACATACTCTAATTTTGGGATTAAAGTAACCATCAACTCCTTGATCTTTTATTGCTTGCACCTTAATTTCCTTTACCCAATCTCCACCAACTATTGCTTCCCACCAAGTATTACTTTCTACAAATGTTGGACAATCAGCATATCCTTGATACGAAAGACCAAGTATCAAAAAAAATATCAATAAGAAATTAAGCTTTACACTTCTCATAAAATACCGGTAACCACTCATTAACTTCTTCTCCTTTTTCTTTTATTGCCTCATACATATACTTTATAGTCTCTTTGTTAGCTGAAAGTACATGTATTTCTTGCATATCCTTCAAATCCAGATTTAAGGTTACTAATCCTTTGTACTGTTTTATCAAAAATAAACCTTCCTGTGTTGGCGTCTGCAGAATTATATTCAGCTCCTCTTTCGATAGAGAAAATGCCTTCATGTATAATCTATTTGCATTGACGTTCGGCATCAAGATTCTTGTATCAACATGTTTATCTAAATATTGAGTAAATTTGCTAGCAAATGCGAGATTTAAATTCTCAGTACTTAGGATTACTACAACATTTAGTTCCGTCATTCTTTGCATCCAGTTATCAAACTCTTTCTCTGTAGGAAAAATATTACTTATCTCCCATGCTTCATCCAAAACAAGTATTGCAGGCGAGCCATCACATTTTGCCTCAAAAGAATATAAAAAATAGTAAAGTATCACGGACATACATTCCTTTTTTTTTGTAAGGTTTGCGGTGTTGAGAGATATAATTTTTGTTTCCCAGTCAATATCTGATTCATCACCATCTTGAAATAAGTAAGCAAAGTCACCATCGTCACACCATCTACTTATCTTACCCCCAAGGAGCAAGAGCACCTCAGAAATTTGTGAAATAGAACGTGATTCCTTGGGTATAGCAAATATAGAATCCACAATTTTTCTTATCTTTTCTTCTACGTCCACCAAGCTCGTATCGGCTACCATTCTTCTGATCAGTTCAACCAACATATTGCGATTGGAAGCACTATCTTCAATGTTTAGTGGATTAAATTTTAGGCTTTTGTCCTTATATTTTGGATCGATTATGTAATATTTACCACTCACTGCTTTAGTAAAAATTATTGATTTTCCAGTGTTATCCAATATGACAATTCTTGGGTTAAACTTTCTTGATTCTGATAATAGAAAATTAATGAGTGAAGTTCTGCCTGAATTTGGAGCTCCGAGTATCGTAGTATGGCCATTATTTCTTTTTCCATGAAAATTAAAGAAGTAAGGATTTCCTTTTTTTGAGAAAAAAATCATTACCGCTTCTTTCCACCTTCTTCCTTTTAATGTACCTGACGTAAAATCGTGCAGCATAGCAAAGCTGCAAGCGTATTTTGTTAAGATATTTTTCGGTTGCGTAATAAAAGCAAAATTGCCTGGAAGTTGTGCCCAAAAATGACTTTCCATATGTAAATCAGTTCTAAACATCATGAAGCCAACTAATGACATTATAGAAGATAAATCACTAATACTTTCAGCTAACTTATTCCTATCATCTGCAAATATTGTAAAAATAATTTTCTGTTGGCAGAAGTCTATACTAGAGGTCTTTTCAAGCTCTATTATTTCTTCAATTCCTGAGCTTTTAAGTAAGGTATTATCCTCACTAATTTGCAGCATGTTGATTTGTTTTTTAAATTCTTTTATTGCTTTATTATTACTAGTAAATATCATTATTTCTGTAATGATAAATTCAGATTCAAGCTGCAAGCATCTATCTATATTACCTAAAGAGATTTCCCGGTATTCTTTTATGCTGAAAATAGAGCCAAATTTCTGTTGATTTTCAAATATTGTTTGAAACGTATTGAAACCAAAAGCTATTTTAAAATTTCTAATATATTGCGACAGGTCCCTTTCATGTATTGGATAATCTTTGTGCGTTAATGTAACAATATAGTGGAGAAATTCTATCATTTCAGAATATATTTTACCTTCACTAAACCTTAGACCCAGTTTTTTAGCTCCAAAAGGTTCTAAATCATTTTGAATTAAGTCAGTTATCTTTTGCAACTCCTGATGGCTTTCTTGTAAAGACAACTTATGCTTATTCTTTATTCTATTGAAAAAAAACGAATTATTAGTATGCTTGCCAAAATCGCTAAACAATATTACAATATATAGTTCATTTATATACTGTAATTTACTATCAGTTAGTTTATTAAACCACGTTGAATGTAGGTTGTCAGAGAAGTCTTCAGTTTTATTCCATTTCAAGCTCAGTTTATTGCGCTTTCTAACGGTATGAATCCAAACGGTAAAATACAGGCTATTAATATTTTTTGATATGCTTTTTCTAATTTCAGTTCTGAGGTCGCTGTAGTTATCAACAGAAGAATAATCTTCTAACTTGATTATTTTTAACAATTCTCCCTGTTTTGTTAGTATGGTTTCTTCATCGTAATGACAAGCATAAGGAACAAAATCTAAATCGATGCTTTCTAGTAATGCTAAGTTGTTCTTTTTTTCAAACTTAGAGTTAATCGCTGGTACTTTTAGCTGCATATGCGTATTCAATAAAGATAATTAAAAAAGATAAAAATACTATCTTAATTTTTATCTTTTTTTTCGCTATCGGATTGTAATTTTATATCTTTTGCAAAGTTAAATTTTTCTTTTAAGTAGTCTGTTGCCTTTTCTGTACTACCGAACATCAGGACCAGTACACCAAACATTATCATAAAAAAGATTAGACCTCTGAACACTACTGCAAGTATCACCGCAGCTATACACAACCCTATGATTGTTGAAGGACTCATATTTTCTACAGTATCTTTAATTGAAAATAAAGAAATAAAATTTTTTACCGTTTCTTGTACATCCTTTAACTCATCACTCACCGAACTTGCTTCGCTAGAATATGATGCAAAAATGAAACTTAATAAGGCTATAAAAACCAAAACTTTATTCAATTGAATGCGCATCAACTAAACACCTTTTAAACATTCTTCAAATATAACAACTTTTATATCAATAGGCAAGAACTGAATTCACTTATCCACTACAAGTAACACATATTTAATTTTTACCGCTGTGAACATGCTGTAAGCTCTTTATCATCAACAAGAGGACTCACATTAATGGATGTTAATTTACTTGATAGGAAGTTTGAATGCAATTCAGCTACTGCTGCTATAGCAAACACTGCAGCCATAGCAAGTAGTCCTGCTCCTATCAATCCTGATGTCATTGCTCCTGCAACAATGCACCCTATTGTGGAGAGAGCACAACCTGCTACAAGTGCAACGTGAAGATTTCTGTTATTGGGTTGTTTTTCAAGTGGAGTATCTTCACCCTTTTTCTTATTCAAAGGAAATTTCTGCACGATTGTAATGGCGTTTTTTCTGTCCCTTTTTTCTTCGGGTTGCATTGAATCTTTTGCCTGGCTGCCTGTCATCTGAGTAGTTTGACTATTTGGATCCATACTTTCTTTTTCTCTGGATCCCAGTGTCACGCACTGGGATGACACCTGTGGCTCTTCTTCTGCAGTCTGCTCTAGTTGCTTTTGATTCCCAGTATCTTCTTTTTGTGGATCGTTATTTTCTCCAGCAGAGCTTAATATTGAGCTCATACTGCTCCTTCTACTACTTATTGGTGATTCTAAACTTTCTTCACTCGGTTTGCATGAACTTACTCCACTATCTGAGCTACTAGCACATACTTCTTCTTTAGTTGGACTTTCTACATTATTTTCTGTCATCCCAGTGCTTGACACTGGGATCTCTTTTTTTATGGAATTAATAGGTTGTTCTTCTATTTTTGAATCTTTATTGCTGCTCCTTTTAATAATCCCTGAAATTATTTCTAATATTTTCCCTCTTCTTGTTGGTGATCTTTGTAATTGTTCTCTTTCATTGTTAGATACTGAAAGCTCGACCTCTAATTTCATTACTTCTGTTTCCAACACTGGAAGAAATTTTTTGGTGTAATAATTATAAGATTCTTCTTGCTCTTTCAGTGATTTTTCTAATTCAATTAATACATTAGGATTAGCCTCTTTCTTGAACAACTCTATGCATTTTTTGATAGTTCCATCTCCATTTTTTTTTGGGCTTTCATGATTATGTGTTTTTTTTGTTACCTTTTTGTATATAGTGTCGTGCAATTGTTGGTTAATATCTTTTTTAGAACTTAGCATAGACTCCTCCATACATAACAAAATGTATAGATACCTCTTTAGCGTTAATTTTACATTAAAACTGGGCAATTATGCCATATTATAAATAATTGCGGCAACTTGCTTATTGGAAGGTCGCTTAACTATTTGCTTTCTGGGCTTTCTACTTCTACAGATTTGCGTTCAATATGATTGTTTGCTTGTTGAACTAATATATCTATCACTTCTTTCACAGGCTTTTCCCTATCAACCATGCCAACACTTTGACCGGCCATTAAAGATCCTGTTTCAACATCTCCTTCAATCACTGCCCTTCTTAAAGCTCCAGCCCAGAACTTTTCTATTTCAAGCTGCCCATCTTCTTTTGAGATCTGTCCCTTTTGGTATTCATCAATAACTTCTTTTTGACGCTTCATGAAGTCATCGCTTGCTTTGTTGGCTATAGCTCTTACAGGAATTACAGGAAAATCAGCACTTATCTGTACAGAAGGTATTGCATTACGTGCGGCCGATTTAATAAACACTTCCTTAAAATTTTTGTGGGCAATTGACTCATTAGTGCAGACAAATAATGTACCTATTTGACAGCCACTTGCTCCCATTTCCAGGTAATTAACTATCATTTCACCTCTTCCTATTCCACCTGCAACAAACACTGGTATTTGTTCATTTTTAAAATGAGGCAATATCTCTTGTGCAAGAACAGAAGTGCTAACTGGACCTATATGCCCACCTGCTTCCATTCCTTCTATTATTAATGCATCTACTCCCATTTTTACTAACCTTTTCGCAAGGCTTAATGCTGGTGCAAAGCACATAACTTTAATGCCTGCACCCTTGATTTTTTCTATATTAGGCTTTGTTGGCAGTCCACCGGCAAGCACTATATGGCTCACTTTCGTTTCAATACACACATCTATCAACTCACTCAACTTTGGGTGCATAGTAATTAGGTTTACACCAAATGGCTTGTTAGTTAATTTTTGTGTCTCTATGATTTCTTTTTCCAGTAAGTCTGGGAACATTGCACCACATGCAATCACACCAAAACCACCAGCGTTTGAGATTGCTGAGACCAAGTTTCTCTCTGAAACCCAGCTCATAGCACCACCCATTATAGCAAACTCACTGCCAAGAAAATCTGTTCCTTTTTTCCAGAGGCTACTTAACATATAACCTATATCATACGTTTAAAAATATTTTGTTTATCTATAAATGTGTGTTTTAAGGCGCCAAGTATATGTAAGATTATAAAGAGTACCATAAAATATGCAAGCATCGAATGTAGCTCGTTAGCCGTGTTAGCTAGATCTTTGTTTTGATTAATCAACAAAGGGATATGAAAAAAATATTTGATCTGTTTGCCAGAAGCAGAAGACATGACATAGCCAGATAGTGGCATTAGCACCATCAAAGAATATAAACCAAAGTGTACTGCTTTACTTATATTGATTACAAACCGAGAAAAATTTGCTGGAAGTGGTGGAACATAAGTAAAGACGCGAAAAAATATGCGTACTATGATTAATCCAAGAATAGTGATACCGCAAGCCTTATGAATAGCGTATATGTTGAACTTAATTTCATTGCTAAGTGGTAAGCTTTTCATATAAAGTCCAGAGCAAAGCATACCGATAATAAAAATAGCCATCAACCAATGGATAACTCTTAAACCTAGGCTATATTTATCGTCTTCCATTTTGATTACCCTAAAGTAGCATTTATATAATAGAAAAACTATTTTTCAATCAAAATTATTAAAGCAATTTAGATTTACTGACAATGTAGCTATACAAATTCGACCCAGCCGGAAGTCAAGGGCACCTAAGCCATAGAAACGGATTAAACGAAAAACTTACTTGACAAACTCCGCCAGCCTCCTTATCATGGTACTGAAGGTATTCAGTTATCTTCATCTGTGCAGATTAAACAGCAAGAAAACAACGTAGTTGGCGTCTTATTTTTAATTTTTTGCACTATGTGCACCTTATGTCTTCACAACATTTCTGGGTTTTTACCTATATAAGCTGAAACGCGCTTATAAGTCGTTTAAGACAGTATAGTACGCCGATTTGCAGGATTAGAGAGTGACAACTAGCTAACACGGGGTTTCTTTTGCCTTTTTTTCTGCTTAGTAAATTTCTTAAACATTTGCAGCATAGGTTAGTTGCAATTAAAAGCAGCTAAATTGCAGCGTTTAAGACTTAAAAAACGCCAATACTGAAAATAGACAATGACTAGGGCTTCTTTTGCCTTTTTTTTCATTTGGTAAATTTCTTAATGTTTATAGCTAAAAGAGCCCAAGAGAGGTGTCATTCCAGTGCCCCTGTGATGTCATTCCAGTGCTTGGCACTGGAATCCAGGAATTTTATTAAGTTGGTGAGCATAAAAATAGCTGTTTTACGTTAAAATACAATATTTTGATGATTATGGAAAGGCTGGATTCCAGTGTCAAGCACTGGAATGACACCATAGGGGCACTGCCATCATAAAGGAACCAGTGTCAGCTACTTGAATGACATCATAGGGGCGCTGGGATGACACCCTGACAATCGTCATCCCGCTGCTTGTTAGCGGGATCTAGAGATACCGCGAATGAATCGTGGTATGACGGTTCGTGGTGGCATGACGATAAGGTTCCAGTGTCAAGTGTTTGGCATGCAAATTTCCTTAAACGTTCGTAAGCTTAAAACTTTACTTTAGATCAAACTGCTGTATAGTGACTTTATAGCTTCAATTTTATAATGAATATACCTAGTATAGAAAATTGCGATCTTCACAATAAAGCCGTCTTACTCAGAGTTGACTTCAATGTTCCTATAAAAGATGGAGAAATTCGTGACGTCACTCGTATTTTGAGAGTATTGCCTACTATTCAGTATTTAGTGAATGCAAGTGCAAAGATTATTATTATATCGCATTTCGGACGCCCAAAGGCTAGAGACGATAATCTGTCGCTAAAAAATATAATTGACACTTTATCACAGTTACTAAATAAAAAAGTGAAATTCATTGATGATTGCGTTGGTGAAAAAGTGCAAAAAGCAGTGAGTGCTATGGATGCAGGAGATATAATATTACTGGAGAATCTAAGATTTTATGAAGGGGAAAAGGAGAATGATGCAAACTTTGCCAGACAATTAGCATCTCTAGCGGATATATATGTAAATGATGCATTTTCTTGCTCTCACAGAGCTCACGCTTCTATTTCACGCATTACAGAATTTTTACCTTCTTACGCGGGATTTTGCTTGCAAGATGAGCTAAAGTATCTTGAAAAAGCTGTATCATTTAAAGCTAAACCTATTACTGCGATAGTTGGGGGAGCTAAAATATCAACTAAAATAAAAGTGCTTATGAAGCTAACAGAAAAGGTTGATTACCTAGTTCTAGGTGGTGCAATAGCCAATAATTTTTTGTCATTTAGCAAAGTAAATATAGGGAAATCTTTCTTTCAAAATGGTGTTGACGACCTTCTACATAATATTGTTGAAACAGCAAATAAAAACAATTGCAAAATAGTTGTGCCAGAAGACGTTCTGGTTGCAGTAAACTCTGATTACAGCACTAGTATTTCAAGAAGAACTGAGTCCATTTTGGACGGTGATATAATTTTGGATATCGGACCACAAACTTTGAGTACAATAAGCAGTATAATAGCAAGCAGTAAGACTCTGCTGTGGAATGGACCTATTGGTGTTTTTGAACATTCAGCTTTTGCAAGTGGTACAATAGGGGTAATGAAAATCGTAAGTGACTTAACGCACAAAGGAAAGTTAACCAGCATAATAGGGGGAGGCGATAGTCTATCTGCAATAAGCGCTGCAGGCTTTACCGATAAGGATTTTACATATGCTTCCACTGGTGGAGGAGCGTTTTTAAGTTGGCTGGGTGGTGACGAAATGCCAGGAGTTGCTGCTCTGCAAAAATGATTAGATTAAAACTTTTTTAAATTGTTTCTTGTAAGTTAGCTTTTTTGTGAACGTGATTATGTCGAAGACAGTTAAACTAATTTTGTGTTTAATAATACCAATAATAGGATTTATTTTTTATATTAAGGGTCATTATTTTCACACCAGCTATGTAGAAGAAAATGTTGAGGTCAATTTTGAACCATTTTTCAGTTCACAACCAGGTTATATGCCACCGTTTCCAGAATTAACTGACTTCGATAGAGGAGCGTTGAAAGTTTGTGGAGATTGGGGAGCACATCCAGAGAAAGAAGATTTCAAAATTTTACTTAGTTGTCCGCAACATCAAGAAGTAGTGAAAGGAATATATGATAAGCTTAATCATCAAGTGATTACGCCAGATGCGGATTTGGAGTTATTTAAAGATGAACTGGCTAACATTTGGTTTACAAATAGTGGAAGTGAAAAAGAAACTATAGGGTTTGGACATATTTTTTGTGGTGAGCCAAATGATAAATTAGGTGGTATGCATTTTGTAGGTAGATATGTTGAAGCTCAAGAAGATAAATGGGCAGGTGCGATTTGGAATGATGAATCCCTGTGCAATAAATCAGATATTAAGCCGCCAATTTATACATTTGGAATGAAATATTTGGGCAAGGATGGAAAAGTAAAAGTTAAGTGTCCAAATGGATATGCATATAACCTTCATGCTGATGATATTTTAATTTTTGCAACTAAGGCGTTTAAGGAATTAGGAAAAGATGGAATGTGCCTATATAAAATGGAAGATGACAATTATCAATCAGTGTTTGTAAGAAAGAATGATGCCATACTCACGTTCTATCCCGACTTAACACCAAAATGTGATGATAAGAGTACTTATTGTAGTTGCAGTAAATCTTAATTTCAAAACCAATAGGGTGAACAAATGATAAAAATGCTATAGGGTGTAGCAAATCCAAATGAGTTAAAATTTTGATTAAAGGGTTTTGTGAATAATAATGAAGAAGGGCATTATTCGTCTAATAAAAGCAATTCAATACTCTTGTGAAGGAATAAAATCAGCTTTTATATCAGAAATTGCGTTCAGACAGGAGTTACTACTTTTTATAGTATGTGTTTCAACTTTGTTTGTTTTGGATGTAAGTAATCTAGAACGTGCAGTAATGATAAGCAGCCTATTCCTGGTGTTAATTGTGGAAATTGTTAACACTGCTTTTGAAACAACAATTGAGCGTATTTCCAGTGAACAACACATACTTTCAAAAAAGGTGAAAGATCTAGGTAGTGCAGCAGTTTTTCTTTCATTAATTAACTTCCTGATAACATGGATGATAATATTGACAGGTTAATACGAATGTTATTAAGATATGTTGTCAAACTCACCAATTAAAGTTTTTATATCTTGCGGTAAATCAGAGACAAATTCCATGTATTCCTTGCTTTTTGGGTGATATAAGCCCAGTGTATAAGCATGTAGTGCTTGCCTATTGAAATTACGAATAAAACTAGAGTTTTTAGCATATTTTGTGCTTTTACTACTATTTTTTCCGTAAACTTGATCACCAACTATGGAATGTCCTATGTGGCTCATGTGGACTCGAATTTGGTGTGTTCTGCCTGTCTCTAAAGTGCATTTAACGAGGCTTACTTGTCCTATAACTTTTTGCACTAAATAGTGAGTGATTGCTAATTTGCCCGTTGTTTTTGTAACACACATCATTTCTTTATTACCGCGTTTGGGAGCAAT
The DNA here is from genome assembly GCF_964027055.1 of Wolbachia endosymbiont (group A) of Nomada flava. Taxonomy (NCBI): domain Bacteria; kingdom Pseudomonadati; phylum Pseudomonadota; class Alphaproteobacteria; order Rickettsiales; family Anaplasmataceae; genus Wolbachia; species Wolbachia endosymbiont (group A) of Nomada flava. Next base: position 1,327,933 of record NZ_OZ034725.1, read on the forward strand.
GTTAGTTTCTATAGTTCCCTGCTGGGAAGATAATGCTCCCCAAACTACTGCTAAATATTCCCGCTTTATTTTACGGTTTGATAACAATTCAGACAAAAAACCATGGGCTCCTTCATTTTTTGCAATTACCATCAGTCCACTGGTATCTTTATCGAGTCTATGAACAATTCCTGGTCTTACATCAAGGTGAGCGATAATTGCGTTCAAAAGCGTATCATTGTTTGTCCCAGCACCTGGGTGCACTGTTAATCCACTTTGTTTACTCAGAACTATAATGTCCTCATCTTCATAGACGATATCAAGTTTTATGTCATAATTAGGCTCAATTGATGTGGATATGTCAGGTTGAACGAGATGTACTATATACTCTTCACCTGGTTTTACTATGTGATCATTATTAATTATCGGTATGCCAAGTAATTTCACCTGCTCATTTTGTATCAATCTTTGTGCTTTACTGCGTGATATGTTGCACTTTTCAGCTACGTAGATATCTAGCCTTAATTTCTCTTTATCATTATTAACACTTAAGGTTATTACTGAGTGATCTATAGTGATTTACCCCGCGCCATTTCCCATGCTGCTTGAACATTTGGGTCTGTAAACATTGTTGCGCTAGACTCAATTTGCAGATCACCTTGTTTTTTAATATGGCAAATTGTTTGAGAGGCATCTTTCCAGTGGATCGTAACTTTATTATCAAAATTTCGTAATGTTGCCTCAACCTTTTTTTCTTTATTATCTTTTTCTTCCAGCTTAATAGATTCTAATAAATAATATAGAAAGTCACTTGGTTTGCCGTTGATTTTTTCTTTCCATTCATCTGTTTCTTCTTGCTCAGGTAATTCTTTTTCCAATTTTGCATTTTCTTTCTCCAGTTCTTTCGTCCTTTTTATTGATCTTAATAGTCTATTTTTTTCTATTGCTTTTTTCTCTTCATCTCGCTGTTTGTCAAGAGGAGTAGCAGTAGTACTACCTTCAGACTCTAAACTGCTATTAGATTCATTTGATTGAGTTTGTTTATTTTTTAATTCTTCTAGTTTATCGGTTACTTTTTTTAATTTCTCCTCCGATTCCTTTTTTATCTTTTCTGCTTCTTCTTTTATCTTTTCTACTTCTTCTTGTTTCTTTTTCAACATATCGAGGAACTCGTTATCATTAGACTGCGTAGTTGATCGAAACCAGCCTACAAAGCGGCTTGGTTCAAATCGTTCAATCTTATCTTTAGCAATTTTAATAGCATTCTCAAACCTAGAAAAAGTACCTTCAATATCTAGTAAATTTGCTTTTTTTGTCAGCTGTTTAGCTTCATTTAAAACGGCCGAGATTTTCTCATGCAACTCATCTAAATGTAGCTTATCTAAATCTTCTTTGATGTCTTTTCTAATTCCTTGTAGATGAACAAGTGTTTCTTGAATTTCATTATTTGCAGGTTCTAAAAGTTTTTCATCAATAGATGTTTTAGCTTCATCTAAGAACTTATCAAATAAATCACTTATTTTATCTGTGAATTCATTCAAGTGCTTATCAAGTAATTTTATCAATCGAGATATAGGATCATTCTCCTCTTTACTTTCAAATTTGTTTTCCATTACCGATACAATCGTACCACTTCTAAATGGGAGTAGAATATCCACATTGTTAAATTTTTTAACGATATTATGTGCGTTATTTACTTCATTATTTTTTAACTTACTTAATGCTATACATACTCCAGCGATGAAAACAGCACTCACGAATGCAATGAAACCCCATTCTGCCCAGCCCTGAACATTGGCAAAACTAAATTTATTTTGTATCAATGCACCAGCTACAATTAGACCGCTCAGCACATATGACACAGCAAGCAAAATAACTTTATTTCTATTCTCTTGTCTTTTGTTTTCTAATATTTCTCCCTGTTTTTCAGAGATTGGTAAAACTATTGAAAAACCTTGCTTTTTATCGACCAAATCAGGAATAATTTCTATTGTTAATGCATTTTGGGCAATCTCATTTATTTCATCACTTTTTCCACCTCGAATTTTTATATCTATTGGGCTATCACCATCTTTTGATTTCTCATTTTCTATTTCTTGCTTGTATATATATCTTAGAGCAAGAGAGGTTAATAAAACCACTCCAAGAATAACAGAAACCAGAAAGTAAGTTGGCATTAATGTTGGGTTAAAAGTAGCAATAAAGCTCAAATCGTTAAGGGTTATTGCCATTGCAGTTACGTAAGCTAGAGAAAATTGAAGCCAAGTATTCACTGCTGCTATAGGTAGAGTGTTATTTACAGAATATTTTTTTGCTGCATGCCACAATTGAGTGGGGTACCCAATGACGTTATTTAGCTGAGTTACCCCGTGATCTATCTTAAAATTAAAAAAGTCTTCTGTAGTACTTTTAGCCATAAATTTCCTTACATTTAAATTTAATTAATTATATATTAATAATACTTTAAAATCAAGCTTTTTAACTTATGCCAAGGCCGGTTAGAGCGCACTGTATTAATCTTTACGTAACGATTTGTTAACCAAGCAGAATGTGTGCCATGCGTTTCTAGATCAGCATGTTTAATAATTTTAGCGTTGCAAGCTGAATAGTCGAATTCACTTAATTGAATTATCAGATCAACACTATTACAGTTTCTCAAGATATCTTCTTCCTTATAAGCTAGCAACACTGATTTATTATTTCCTTTATTATATATGCAGCCATAATCGTTACACTTTAGCCTTTTATCTGAGTTATTGTATTTTTTATGATTCAAAATTTGGTTCTGCCCATTTTGCTTCGCCCATGTTTTGACAACAAAGTTCCTATTTTTCCTGGTGAGAGAATATAGTAAGTTATCACTTTCTTTTACAGCAACATTATCAGCATTTATTAGGATGTCGGGGGTTTTATATGCGGTGCTAAAGCAAATACCCAGCACAATAAAGAAAATTCCGAAGAAACGCCAATTTCTTTCCCACAAGCACAGCCACAATAAACCAAGTGTTATTATAATAATTGATGATGCAGGAAAAGTACGAATGGGAATAACCAAATACTGAAGACTAGCGATTGCATTTGTTATATACAAAATACTGTCAATTGGGCGCTCTATAAATGGCGCTATAATCCATTCAATACCCAAAGGAATCAACAAGACATAAATTATTCCAAGTGGAATAATAATTAATGTAACTATTGGTATAGCAACTAAGTTTGTGATAATGCCACTAATTGAAAAATAATTAAAATTGTATATCGTATACGGAACAGTTGCTAAACTTGCTATTACTGAGCTAATCATTATCGACACAAAATATTTCATTATTTTTATTTTGAACAATTTATTAGCATTAATTTGATAACTGGCAACCAGAGCCAAAACAGCAGAAAATGACATCTGAAAGCCAGGCTTTAAAATTACTTCTGGTTCTATGATAAGTATCACTGCAGCAGCAAACGCAATTGCTATTAACCCTCGATATTTTCTCTCTATCATTATTGCAACGAGTACTAAAATCACCATGATGTAGGCACGCTGAGCAGAAATTTGCATACCGGTAATCAACAAATAAAACGTGGTTGGCAAGATAGTAAGAAATGCAGATATTTTCTTGGTGTTATACTTAAGAGTCAAAGTTTCAGATATTGCGAATAAATTACGAAACACTACAAAAAACAGACCAGCAACAAATGATAAATGCAAACCAGATATGGCAAACAAATGTGCTATACCTGAATCTCGTATCGCGTCCATAGTTTTTTGATCTATGCCATCTTTTTTACCGATCAGTAATGCAGAGATTATATCCGCATGTGGTTTTTTGATATTTTGCTGCAGGTTTTCATAAATGTATTGACGGAAAGATTCTATATACTCTAGAAATTGCCTTGCTTCAGCCTTTTTGTGTAGGGCTATTTTGCTTGTTGCAAAACCTGTTGCACTTATTTTCTGGTAATATGCTATTCTTGCAAAATCGTATGCATACTCCGAAGGCGCAATCTTTAGAGGGAAGAGTTTTGCTGATAATTTTACTTGATCGCCTATTTTAATGCCTTTTTCCACTTTGGTTCTAACTGATATTCTGATGTTATCTAGAGCTCTATCCGGTGTCATTCCAGCGCGTGACGCTGGAATCCATATCTTTTTTTTCTGGATCCCAGTATCAAGTACTGGGATGACAAAAGGGGGCACTGGGACAACAGGAGAGGATTTTGAGATAGTAGGGGATTTTTCAACAGAAAGCAGAAATTGTTTATATGAGCCCCTGTCGTTAATATCCTTCACTGTGGCAACGATGTTTTTTACATACCTCTCTTTATCGAGGATTTGAGTATTAACTAAAGCTGTTCTTAATTTACTAGCTGTAAATCCTATGAGCACTGCAATTAAAGCAATGCATAATATTGCGTATTTTCTGTATAATATTGCAATCAAAATTAGTGTGGGTAAAAGCAAAAGAAAAATAGATATGCAGCTTGGTTCAAAATTTAGGGAAAAATAGGTTAAAATCCCTACACACTGACACACAGGAAACCATAGTATCAAGTTATATTTTTCATTGCATATGTTATGACGTATATAACTAACTATTATGTCAAGAAAGGTTAGTAAATATACTAGTATACGACCCATAGCGGATTTTATCCTTGTATATCCTATAATTGCAAGTATAATAGCTAAATAAACAACGACGCGGGATGGAGCAGCTCGGTAGCTCGTCAGGCTCATAACCTGAAGGCCGTAGGTTCAAATCCTACTCCCGCAACCATTTTCCAACTGTGCGAATATTGTGGTTTCAGGTAGCTCATGGAAACGGATTAAACGAAAAACGACTTGACAAACTCCGCCAGCCCCCTTATCATGAAACTGAAGCTATTTATTTATCTTCTCTGTACAGATTAAATGACAAAAAAACTCACGTATCTGGCGTCTCATGTTTAATTTTTTGCACTATGTGCACTCTATGTCTTTATCAAATTTCTAGGTTTTTACCTACACAAGCTGAAATACGCTTATAAAGCATTTAAAACATTAAAAAACGCCAACTTAAAATGGATAGTGAATAACTAGCTACCCTAGGGTTTCTTTTGCCTTTTTTTCTGTTTAGTAAATTTCTTAACGTTTATAATTTAGATTAGTTGCGGCTTAAAAGCAGCCGAATCGCGGTTATTAAGTGTTTAGAATAAAAAAACGCCATACTTGAAAGTATAATGTAAGTAATTAGCCAACCATGGGGCTTCTTTTGCCTTTTTTTTTATTTAGTAAATTTCTTAATATTTATAGCTAAGAGAGCCCAAGAGAGGTGTCATTCCAGCGCGTGACGCTGGAATCCCAAAAAAAGGATGATGTCATCCCAGTGCTTGACACTGGGATCCAGAAAACTTAACTTTAAATAAGTGGCTGCATAATAAAGACTAGATCCCAGTGTCACGCACTGGGATGACAGGAGAAGAAGGCTACTCGGATGACATGGCTAAAAGAGCCCAAGAGAGGTGTCATTCCAGTCTGGGATCTAGAAAAAAAGAAGCTGGATCCCAGTGTCTGGGCACTGGGATGACAAAAAAGGGGCTACTCGGATGACACCGTCATAAAGGAACCAGTGTCAGCTACTTTCATGACACCATCTGCCACCTGCAAATTGCAATGTTCGTACAGTTGTGCTAGTAACGCTAATGTGGAAAGTGTTGAGGATAGGCAACAAAAATGCTTATATAAAAAATTATTGCTCAAAACGGGAAAACCATGAACAAAGAGCATAACTAAACTACTAATGACTGCTGAGTGAACTCAATATCCAATATAGACTGCTTAGTCTTTAATACAGGCTCTTTACCACGAATAATGCATTGATAAATAACTGCCAACTCTTTTTTTGAGCATTCTTTTTCTAAGAACCTAAAAGCAGATGCAGCAAGATATTCTCTATTTTCTTCAAATGCTAACCAGTAACGGTCTTCTTGCTCACATACAAAACCTGTTGTGTTAGAACCAGCAAAAATATCTAAAACAACATCTCCCGGTTGTGTTAAAAACCGAATAAAAAATTGAGGTAATTTAGCAGGGAATCTAGCTGGATGTTGTTTTATACCTAGTTCCTTACATGCAGCAAGATACCGGCTATTAGACTCTGAATTGGGAATCTGCAAAAGATTTGATGGCTCCATCATCTTTACCAAAGCTACTACCAATATTATGTCCTGATGGTCGTTCTTTTGGAGTATAATAAGCCTCTGGATTCTCGATAAGTTTTTTCATGCGGCCACTGTATTCCACTAGCACCTTTGTGACATCTGCTTTAGGCCACTCAGTTTTGCTATACTGTATTAACAGAATCTTTTGCTCTGATTTTTCTCTTATTTACCCATTCAATTGGACTTGGCAATTTAGAAGGGTTATACCAATAGAAATCTTCTGCAAGGAAGAAGCCTATATCATCACAGAAATGCATAAGCACTCTAAAATTATATAAACTTCTGGATGGCACGCCTTTTTCATAAGCTCCACCTAGATCAAGTACAAAACTGCCTGTATCTTTGAGTTTGCTATGTACTAATTTTGCAAATTGACCAAGCCAGGCAACATATTCGGCTTGGGATTCATTTCCGTATTCTTTTTTTCTTTGCAAAGCAAACGGTGGACTGGTTATTAGAGGTTGTCCACAAACCAGTAAATCAAGCATATTCCCTACTTAACATAACTTTACTCATAGCCAGATATATGAAACTTTCAGTAGATGTTGTAAGTAAATCGTACTCCTTTGATAGCCTTCTATTTCTATTGATCCAAGCAAAAGTCCTCTCTACCACCCACCTTCTCGGCTGTACTGAAAATCCAGGATCCCGTTGTGGCAATAGTTCTAGTGGTGTATCTTTATGCACCCAAAACCTACATGGAGGCCTTTTGACAATTTCAATATCTATCCCATATTCTCTCTTTACGTAATCCTTTAAATATTTTCCTTGGTATCCCATATCAGCCCACATTTTCTTAATATTGCTGTATTTTTCCTTCATATCGTCCAATGCCATCTTCACCCCATCTCTGTCATTTTCGCTTGCAGCTCCTACATAGCAACCAAGCACAAATCCTTGAGTATCTGTGATTATATGTCTTTTTCTCCCCTTTACCTTTTTCGCACCATCATAACCTTTGACCCCCCTTTTTCCGTGGTTTTTACCGATTGACTGTCCACTATGCATGCGCTCGGCTGCTCATTCCTTCCTATTTTTCTTCTACTATATTTCATAATTCATTTTCTCAAAAATTCCCTGCTTCTTCCATCTTCTAAACTGTTCATGCACAGCCTTCCACGGCGGAAAATCGTGTGGTAAATAGCACCATTGACATCCTGTGCGCAGTATATAAAGAATTGCATTTACTATCTCACACTTACTGTATTTTGGTGGCCTTCCTCCTTTCTTGTACGATACTCTGAAGTGTTTTTCTATTCTTGCCCATTCCCTTTTACTTAAATCTGTTGGATATTTTTTCCTCATCTCTTACCTCAATATTCTTTCTTTATATACTACGTATTCCTTGGTTTGTGGACAACCTCTAAGAGGTTGTCCGGAAACAAGTAAAAGGCTATAATATCTGAAATTTTAGTACGAGGTAAAGATGAGAAAAAAGTATCCAACAGATCTAAGCGAAAGGGAATGGGCAAGAATAGAAAAACACTTCAGAGTATCATACAAGAAAGGAGGAAGGCCGCCAAAGTATAGCAAAAGAGAAATATTAGAAGCAATTTTCTATGTATTGCGTACAGGGTGTCAATGGCGGTATTTACCAAATGATTTTCCGCTATGGAAGACTGTGTATGAGCAGTTCAGGCAATGGAAGAAGCAGGGAATTTTTGAGAAAATGAATTATGAAATATAGTAGAAGAAAAATAGGAAGGAATGAGCAGCCGAGTGCCTGTATAGTAGATAGTCAATCTGTAAAGACTACAGAAAAGGGGGGATCAAAGGCTATGATGGAAGTAAAAAAGTAAAGGGTAGAAAAAGGCATATAATTACAGACACTCAGGGTTTTATACTAGGTTGTTACGTAGGCGCTGCTAACGAAAATGATAGAGATGGTATTAAAATAGCATTAAACAATATGAGAACAAAATATACTAAAGTTAAAAAAATGTGGGCTGACATGGGATACCAAGGAAGAAATTTAAAGAATCACATAAAGGAAGAATATGACATAGATATTGAAATTGTTAAAAGGCCTCCATGTAGATTTTGGGTGCACAAAGATACGCCACCTGAGCTACTACCAACAAGAGAACAAGGGTTTAAAGTACAGCCAAGAAGATGGGTTGTAGAAAGGACTTTTGCTTGGGTTAATAGGAATAGAAGGCTATCGAAGGAGTATGATTTACTCACAACATCCACTGAGAATTTCATATACCTAGCTATGAGTAGGGTTATGTTAAAGAGGGAATATGCTTGAATTTACTTGTTTCCGGACAACCTCTATAGCATTTCTCATAATAGTCCAAACAGGTCATAGGAAGGCAGAATCAACAGCACGACGAAAGGATTCGAATAGAGGAATGTTTTTCCTGGCTCTGTTTTTTATAGCAAACCAATGATGCTCAATTTTGTTGAAATCTGGAGAATAAGGCGGCAGATACAAAATTTCTGCACCAACCCCTTTAGCAAGCTCGATAATCTTATCAGACTTATGAAAAGTAGCATTGTCAAGAATGACAGTCTGTCCAGGTTCCAAGATCGGTGTCAAAAATTGCTCAAACCATCCATTAAAAACATCCATATTACAGTGGCCTTCAAAGGTTAACGGAACAACTATCTTTCTTCCACTTAAGGCTGCAACCATACTGATTCGTTGAGTTTTCTTTCCAGATTTTAAGGCATAAAACCGCTGTCCTTTCTGGCAATATCCGTAGGGGTAGTCTTCGGTGTTATCAATGCCATACTCATCTATATACACTAAGTTTTTAGGTTCTTTTGTCGCTATAATTTTCAAAAATTCAGCACGTTTTTCTTCGTTTCTTTCCTTGTATCCATATGTCTTTTTTTGCGCGTAAATCCAATTTTTTTAAGGGCTCGATAGATCGTTTGGATACTAACGTTGTTCCAAAGTTTAGCCATTTCCGATAGAGTCTTTCCTCCGTGTTCTCTGGCAAATTTGGCAAAGGTATCCCAGTCGGTAATTTTGTGATTGTAACCCCCATTTCCAAGTTTTTTTGATTGAAAGTCTCCTGTTTCTTTTCTTCTTTGCTGCCACTCCCATAAAGTAGTTCATCCAATCTTAAATCTTGCTGCCACTGTTTCTCTGCTTTCTCCTTCGTCTAGCGCTTCCATTGCTTTTTTTCTTAAATCATAACTATATGCTGCTGGCATTCAACCTCCTTATCATCATCTATCCTTATCCTATCACATCCGGACTTTTATGGAAAGAGCTATACAAGATCTAAGCTATTGTCTGGTAATTGCGGCAATAGGTTAAGAGAGTCTCCACAATATGCAGCTCCCCTATCTGTAGTATATGTAGGTTTATTATTAAATTTAAATTTTTCCAATATATGTACCATATGGAAGATACTTATAGTCTGTAGACTTATAATTGTCAACTATTATCTTACAAAGATGACAAAAATAAAAAAACAACCTCTGCGGTTACTTCTTTCCCAGAATATACGAAGAATAAGAAATATAAAAGGGCTTTCCCAAGAAACTCTTGCTGATTTATGTGAATTACACAGAACATATATAGGCTCCGTTGAACGTGGTGAGAGAAATATCTCTATAGATAATGTTGAGCGCATAGCAGATGCCCTTGGTGTTGAACCTACTGCACTTCTAGATCAGGATCAAGACAGAAAATGTCTGAAAGATATATTTCCTCATATACGGAAGTATCAATAGTTTGCTGTTAAGCATGGTATAAATGATATCTTTCAGGACAACGGCGGAAAAATCCTACAAGTCTTATTACTAACTGGACTCACTATTCTTCCAGCACGCGAGGGAAATGATGCCATTGATGAGTATGGTAATGAATATGAGCTTAAATCAGTAAATGCTCTTCTTACAAAAAGCTTTTCTACTCATCATCATATGAATCCTACAATAATTGCAAAATACCGAAAGGTGGATTGGATATTTGCTATTTATGAAGGAATAGAGCTAAAAGAAATATATAAATTAACGCCGCAAGACCTTGAACCATATTATATTACATGGGAAAAGAAATGGCATGATACTGGTGGTAAAGACATCAATAATCCCAAAATTCCTTTAAAATACGTCAGAGATAAAGGTAAGCTTCTTTATCATTGTGATGAAAGAGTATGTGACCGCCACTAACTTCCTCCATCCCAGGTTGATTTTAAATTGTCCGGAATGCTGAAAACCCTAACATTTAACTCTTTTTTTGATAAACTTGTTTATTTACTGTTTATTAAAATTTTCACTTCAAAATTTAACCTCACCAAAAGTATAAGAAGCCTGTCCAATGAAAAATTCTTAACCTTCTATAGCTAACCCAAGAAAGGTTTCCCTATGTCATACCGCCGCGGTATCTCAGCATAGATTCCGTTAACAAGTAGCGGAATGACGAATTTGTTGTTTTTCAAATTATCGGTAAACCTAAGTCACTTTAGCTATAAAATTATAAGTTATTGATATTTTTGCTCTTTTTTATCCTTAATCCAGAATTCGGATTAGTAGGGTGTCATCCAATTCTCAATGGTAAATTAAGAAGGGTCTGCAATAACGAATGTAGCTAGGGATATAATTGTTCCACTTTCCAATCGCTTCCCTCAACAAGGGTGTATCTAAATCTAATATGCTTCCTATATTCACCTTCTTGCCAGAATTCAATTACTTTTGGGATTACGCAAAATCCCACCCAAAAATCAGGACGAGAAACTTGTGTATTGTGAAATTCTTTTTCCTTCAATTTTATAGCTTGCTCAAAATCCTGCCAATCTTTCAGAATGCTCGATTGTTTTGAGCACCATGCGCTAATTTGACTACCCAGCGCTCGAGAAGAGAAGTATTTGTCAGTTCTTTCATCGTTTAGAAGTTTAACCTCTCCTTCAATTCGCACTTGCCTAGCAAATTCTATCCAATGAAACACTAACGCAGCTTTGGGGTTCTCAGTCAATTCTTTCCCTTTTTTACTGTTTACGTTAGTGAAAAACACAAAACCTTCTTTGCTATATTCCTTTAGTAATACCACTCTTGCAGATGGAATACAGTCTTTGCTACAAGTTGCTAGCGTCATTGCAGTTGGTTGTTCACACGGAGAATTAAGTACTGCTTTGTACCACTTTGAAAACAAATCAAATGGATCTTTTTCAAGTGAAAATATCATATCAAAAAATAAAATCTTAATTCTGGCACGCGTTGCAAAAATAAGTGCTACGGCCATTTTGTCGTATAAGTGTTATGATATTATTGCAAATCTTGCAAGGTTTTTGAACTTTACCATATACGTAAAAGTTATTTTGAAAGTATCCAGCAGATCCAGATGGCTGTGCATAATCTTTCAGTGTTGAACCGCCTGCAGCAATTGCATCACTCAGAGTATTTTTTATTTCAGCAGCAAGTTTTTCGCACTCTCTATAGGTCAAGTTTTTTGCTGACCTGAGTGGTGATATACGGGCTCTAAACAAGCTCTCAGAAGCATATATGTTGCCTACGCCAACTATTGATTTATTGTCCATTAACGCTGATTTGATATTCACTTTTTTGTTTTTCAGCAACTCCTGTAAATAGTCTCCACTGAATTCATCCGTGAGGGGCTCTATTCCAAAATCGCTAAAAAAATCCGTTTCTTGTTCTTTATTTAAAATGATAACTAATCCAAATCTTCTTGGGTCATTAAAAATTATTGAAGTATTGTCAGAAAATAAAAATACCACGTGATCGTGCTTATTCCGCATTTGATCGTGGTCAGCATATATAAGCTTTCCGCTCATGCCAAGATGTATGATTACAGCCACACTACCATCTGTATTCCAGATGGTATACTTACCTCTACGCTTGATGTTGCGTATGACTTTGCCCTTTAGCATATCATCAATATTTTTTGTTATTGGGGCACGTAAATTCCAATTATTCACTATAACATTACTGATTTGCTTGTTTTTAATTTTATCAAGCAAAAAATTAGAGATTACTTCCACTTCCGGTAGTTCTGGCATGATACCTCCTTCAAAACTTAAGTTTCTGATGGTAATTTTGTCGTTCTCAAATACATTCGAGTATTCTGCGGTGCTTTCTCCTAAAAATTCCTCACCACAAACGAGTTTTGAAAGGGTTCTCTGTCTACTCTGTTGCTGCTTTTTTCTTTTCAAAATATTTTGCTTTAAAGCTTTCGCTAATCTTTTTTTCTCCTCTTCTTTTTCCTTATTCTTTTTTGTGTTATTCATTATCATAATATATAAACTTGCCGTTGTAGCTCAGGTGGTAGAGTACGTCATTGGTAATGACGAGGTCCCAAGTTCGAGTCTTGGTAACGGCACACTCTTATAATATCGCATAACTTGCAAGCAAGGCTTAGAAGAAAGTTACAGAGGTAAGTTGTCATGCTTTTTCCATATCCTTTCTACCTTCTTGTTTTTAAGTAGCTCTAATGCTTTACAAAAGTGATACCTTGTTTTACTTGGCACTATAATGTCATCAATGTATCCATATGATGCAGCAAAAAATGGGTTAGCAAATTTTTCTTTATATTCTTTAATTAACGTTTGCTGATCTTTTTCGTGTCGAAATATAATCTCAACTGCACTTTCAGGGCCCATCACAGCTATTTCAGCAGTTGGCCAGGCATAATTTATATCACCTTTTAGATGTTTCGAATTCATAACAATGTATGCACCACCATACGCTTTTCTAGTGATAAGGCTAATTTTCGGCACGGTCGCTTCAGCGTAAGCGTAAAGCAGTTTCGCTCCGTGTTGTATTATATTATTGTATTCTTGATTTGTACCCGGCAAAAATCCTGGAACATCAATAAGTGTGATGATCGGAATGTTAAATGCGTCACAAAACCTTACAAACCTCGCAGCTTTTCTTGAAGAATCAATATCCAAACATCCTGCAAGGTGCATAGGTTGATTTGCAACAATACCGACAGTATTTCCTCCAATTCTACCAAAACCAGTTATGATATTACGAGCAAAATCAGGTTTCAGTTCAAAGAAATTCCTTTCATCACAAACTTTTTCAATGAGTTCATACATATCATAAGGAGTATTAGGATTGGTAGGAATTAGAGTGTTTAAGGATTCATCAATGTCGTCAACATCATTACAGATTGGTGCAGATTTTGGTGATTCTTGATTATTTGCTGGTAAGAAAGTAAAGAATTCACGCATTTTTAGCAGCATTTCAACATCATTATTGAATGCAAAATCCGCTACTCCTGTTTTGCTTGTATGAATTTTTGCTCCACCGAGGTCTTCGAAACTTACATCTTCGTAGGTAACCTTTTTTACTACATCTGGCCCGGTTATAAACATATATGAACTGTTTTTCACCATGAAAGTAAAGTCAGTTAATGCTGGGGAATAAACTGCACCTCCTGCACATGGGCCCATAATTAAAGAAATTTGTGGTATAACACCCGATGCATTTACGTTTCTTTGAAAAATTTCTCCATAACCAGCAAGAGAATTTACTCCTTCCTGAATTCTGGCTCCACCAGAATCATTTAGTCCGATAATTGGAACTCTGGCATTAATTGCCATATCCATAATTTTGCATATTTTTTTTGCATGTGACGCACCAAGTGAACCACCAAAGACAGTAAAATCCTGAGAATAAACAAAAACTTTTCTGCCATAAATAGTACCATGACCAATCACTACCCCATCACCTAAAAAATTAGCATTTTGCATGCCAAAATCATTTGCATGATGTTTTACGAATTTATCGTATTCTGCAAAAGAACTTTCATCGAGCAATATACTGAGCCTTTCTCTAGCAGTTAATTTCCCTTTTTCATGTTGTTTGGTAATCCTGTCAGAACCGCCTCCTTTTTCAGCTTCTAGTGCTTTGGTTTTTAGATTTTCTAGTATTTTAAAGTCTTGCATACAATAAAGTAGTTTTCAAATTAGTTGTAGACTTTATTAAGTTTACAAACCCTACTAACTATACACATACACTATTGCTATATGCAACAATGTATGTATGATAATTGTTAATGCTCTGGTGATTCATGGTCACTACTTTGAAAATGTTGCGATGTGTCAACACTTTTCATATTAGAAAGAGGTGGACTAACTGCACTGCTTTTCGTTTGTGCAAAACTTTTAGCAGCTTCAACAACCTTGCTTATACGAGGTTCTTTTTCTAGCTCTTTTAGTTACTTTGAGAAGATTTCACAACTTTTGTCATCCATATGTACCATTATTTTACCAAAACTTTCAGCTTTTTCAGAAGATAAAATCATTTCGATCTTTTCATCGCCTACCCTAAAGGTCATTTTTACTTTGCCTTGCATATCATGATATTGCCAGCTTTTTATTCAGATTAGATTATCTCCTTCTCCTATTCGCAATGCACCATATTCTAAGTCCTTAAATTCCGGGGAGTTCATAAATTTTGCAGGAGTGATCACACTTTTTTTCTGGACACTGTACATAATAAAATTTATTATCTCTTTCTACTACAATTTCTTTTTTTTTGTCATTTTCAATACTATCACTTACAATTTGTTTTAGACGTGACAAATATTCGCCGCGTTCTTTCAGTATATCTTCTGGCAATAATATCCGAACTTCTTGGCTCACATCAGTGCCTGTTGAAACTAGATTAAACATTTCTAACATAAGAGGCCGTAGTTTTTCTTTTCCAGTCTCAGTAACATTTTTATCTTGCTCCATGAGGTGGTATAAGATCAGTATCGAATAATCTATTATTGATGACTTTTTTCTCCTTGGAATACATCAACACTAAACATGACCTTGTGCTTTTTTGCATCGTCTATAGATTTTTGAAGTCTCTTTGCTATGTTTTCGATAGCTTCATCATTAGGTAAGTGTTCAGGCAATGGCGTCAACTTAAGGAAAAATGTCAGAGATTGTGTATAAAATTTCTCTCTAAAATTTTTACCATTAAATTACCCAAAAGCTGCAATAAACAGCACTTTTGTTTCTGTTTTATTTCAACAAAGAAGTCTAAAATGTGTCCTTTTTAGGTGAAATATGCAAAAAGGAAAAAACCTTATTCTACAAATTAAAAATATAATATACTCGAAAACTTTTCAGAAAATCCATTGTGTTGAGTTTTACACGAACAAGCTTTTTCGACAGTATTTTCTATGATTTTAAAGTTAGTTAAAAAAAGTTTGGGAATAGAATGTGAACTTATGGAGCCATTGACATGTACCCTCAAAGCAAGCTTTTTCTAAAGCAAGGTATAAGATTTGCCATACAGGCTTTCAAGAATTTAAGCATCCAAACAGCCTATCAGGATGAACCTGAGTTGGAGAGGCTATAGACTTATTGCAGCAGATGGTTCTGGTACCCAGCTCTGGGGAAATTGTATCCGAGTTTGAACCAAATGGAACAACAGGCACCATTGGCAATTTGTTTGTTGATTTGTGTACTTCGCTGATTTGTAGTGCTCGTCTTGCAGCTTGGAATATAGGTGAACAAACGTTGGCGGCAGAGCAATTACCCGAAGTTATCACTCAAATGCGTTTATTAAATCAAGAGAAATTATTATTTATCTATGATCGTCTTCAGTAAAATTCATTCAGCAGCATTATGATTTGGAAGTAGATTTTATTTTTCGCTTGCAAAAAAGAAATTATAGTAAGCTATGGGAACGCTGGCGAATTAGATTTTGATTTTATATTAGAAAATGAAAAGCTAAAAAATAAAATGAAAGGACAGAAAGTAAGAGTTATAGTGCTGACATTAGCCAACTGAGAAACAGAGCTTTTGACCGAGACTTTGGAGCAAAGCTGATGTGTTAAGGTGGCACATAGAGGAAACGACTCAAAGTAGGAGCAGAGTTAGAGAATTTTTCTGGAGAGGCTGTATACAAGAATTTTGGGCAAACTTGGTCATGTGCAATATATTATCGCTTCATATGTGTGATGCACAAGGGCCTTGGAACCCAGATCAAATTACTGAGTATCGTTTAAATTTTTCAGTTTTATTTGGTGTAATGAGGCAGAAACTCTATCAGGTACTTATTGCGCCAAAAAACTTTCAAGCCCTTTTTAAGTATACGCGCTAAAGTTAAAATCCGACCGGGACAGCCGCAATAAAGTAGATAAGCCTAAACGCCATCATGTCTTTAGGAGAGTTTGCTAATGAAAGTTCTTAAGTTGACGTCATTGACTGTTCCGATTCGTTATATGACATAAGAGCATCATATATTTCATGCAATGTATTTGAGATATTTTTTTCCATATGTTGATTAATATGCCCATATATTGTCGTCTCTTCCGAACACTCTGTATCTTTATGTATATGATTTTGTTGCTTTAATTCTTCTCTATCTACACTCTCTATTTGCTCTGACACTAGCATAACTACCCCATATTTTACATAACGAAATAAAAAAATTCTAACTGTAGTATGCTTATATAATCTACGAAGTCAATAGTTAAATTGAAAAGTTTCGGTTATAATTTACTTCATATAGAACATGCCCTTGAATTATGCTAAAAATCGCCATAGTAGGCCTACCAAATGCTGGAAAATCGACCCTATTCAACAGATTAGTGGGAAGAAAAGCAGCAGTAGTTAGTAATATTCCAGGAGTGACAAGGGATAGACGTGAGGGAATAGGGAGAATTAGCGATTTGGAGTTTAAAGTTATAGATACAGGAGGATGGAACGACCAAACTAATTTTTCACTACAAGTTATTGAACAAATCGAATTTTCTTTATCCAATTCAAACATAATTTTCTTTCTTGTTGATGCAAAAGTGCAAAATGAGCGAAATGAAGAGTTTGCAAAGTGGCTGAAGAGAAAAATAAATAAACCTGTAATACTAGTAGCAAATAAATGCGAGAGTCATAAATCCGAAAATGTTGATTATTTGCAGTTTTTTGATTTTCTTGGCCCGGTGTATATCTCTGCCGAGCATAATCTTGGCATGGTTGATCTTTATGATGCATTAGCTGGTGTTATTGAAAATTTTAACGAGAACACTGAGTTACCTAACAATGAACTGAGTAGGCTGAGGATCGCGATCATCGGCCGTCCGAATGTCGGAAAATCAACTTTTTTAAACAGCTTGCTTACAGAAAACAGAGTAATAGCGAATTCAGAGCCAGGCACAACACGTGATTCTGTAGATATTGTATATGATCATAATGGAGAGCTAATTACTCTTATTGATACTGCAGGAATTCGAAGAAAGGCTAATGTTACAGATGAATTAGAATCAAGATTTGTTGAGAAAAGCTTAGAATCAATCAAGCGCTCTCATGTGGTAGTTTTAATGCTAGACTCCCTGCTTGGTATTGAGCAACAGGATTTATCAATTGGTGAAGCTGCAATTAAGGGAGGGAAAGGGATTATTGTTGTTTTAAATAAGTGGGATTTAATAGGTAAGGATGACAGAAGTAAGTTAATAAAATTTGTCAAACAACAGGAAGTGACTCGGTTATTCTTGGAAGTGCCAACTATAACAGTTTCTGCGTTGAAAGGCATGCGCTGCGGTGATGTGATAGATAAGTGTCTTGAAGTGAGTGAATCCTTGAACAAGAAGATCAGCACTGCAAAACTGAATAAGTGGCTCATAGATGCTGTAGGAAAACATTCTCACCCTCTTGTAAAAGGCAAAGCAGTTAAAATGAAGTATATCGCTCAAATTGGTACTAAACCTCCAGCTTTTTCTTTGATATGTAACATACCTGAAAGTGTTGATGAAAGTTACAAACGCTATTTAATTAACGATCTCAGAAAAAATTTCTTTGCAGACGGTGTGCCAGTTAGATTGCTTTTGAAAAAAAATAAAAATCCCTATGTAAAATGAATACTCTGCTTTATACTTTCAGGGATAATTTACTTAAAGTTATGTGTAATAATTCCAGAATTCCTGCAATCTTTCTGCTGTCGAGTGCCGCTGCTCTAATTTTTGCATATGTGCTAGAATATTTTTTCAACATGCTGCCATGCAAGTTATGTACATACGAGCGAATAGTTTACTATATCGCCGGATTACTTGCAGTAGCGTGCATGCTTAAAGACAACAAAATTCTAATCTATGCAATGTTTTGCAGCTACCTCATAGGTGCAGTAATATCTTTTTATCATGTAGGTCTTGAACTCCACTTATTTCATGATGTTTTAGGTTGTACAGAGCAAGCAAGTGGTAACGTTAGTATAGAAGAGCTCAGAAATAATCTACTAAATCCTAATTACTCTCCATCTTGTGACAGACCTCATTACGTTCTAGGTGTTTCCTTAGCAACATGGAATCTAATTTATCTCATAGTAGCTCTGTTTGTATCAGGTAAGGTGTATTGTGGAGAAAGAAAGAAATCTAAATAATTTAAGGTACAGCAACAATCAGTTCTTGCAACAGGCAATTAGAGTAGATCACGCTGGAGAATATGGAGCTATTTGCATTTATTCTGGTCAAAAATTTATTCTTAAGAAATCTTCTATAATCAATGAAATAATTGAAATGGAAGAGCAGGAAAAAAAGCATTTTCACTATTTTAATGAGAAAATCAAAGAGCAAAAAGTTCGTCCTACTGTTTTGTTGCCTGTTTGGCGTGTTTTAGGAGTGTCGCTTGGCGTTGCAACTGCCATTATGGGCAAAAAAGCTGCTATGGCTTGCACTGCTGCAGTTGAAGAAGTTATCGGGGAGCACTACAAAGAGCAAGTTTCACATTTAGAAGATGGGGAATTAAGAGAAACTATAAGTAAATTTCGCGACGAGGAGTTAGAGCACAAAGATATTGCAATTCAGCACAATGCTGAAAGCGCATTTGGCTACAACATTTTATCATCATTCATAAAAACAGGCTGCAAAACTGCTATTTACTTGTCTAAGTTAATTTAACTAAGCAGCTTTCTTAAAGTGTTTTAAATGTTCTGATAACAACAGAAACCAGGAAGGAATTCAAGTGTAACAATTATTTTATAACTATATTTACATATCACCATTATTAATAAGTAATTAGTATTTGTAAATTAAATACATCTAAAGTATAGACTGCAAAGGAGGCAAAAGTGCGTTTTAATTTAGAAGAGGGAAATGCTCTTATGTAATACCTGCCACAGGTTCACAACTGTACGAACATTCATTTTTGAAGGTAAATTGCACAGCAAATGGTGTCATTCCAGTCTGGAATCCAGAAATTTTGCTTATAACTGAGCTGATAAGCTAAAGGTAATTGTCTTACACTAAAACAAACGTTTTTAATTAAGTTGCATAGAACCAGTGTCTGGGCACTGGGATGACACCCCACTGGTGGTCCAAACTACAACGTTCGTACAGTTGTGGATTCCAGACTGGGATGACACCCTACTGATGGGCCCAAATCACAATGTTCGTACAGTTGTGGGTCAGGCTATAGGATGACAGAAGTTGACTTTATTAGCTATAGGTGGTATGACACTTAGTCAATTTAAGTAAGCAGATGATCTTAGCTACAAAAGTATTTTTTACCTCATTTGTTTTTGGGTTTATTCTTTTTCCCTATTTTATAAAGCTTCTAAAAAAAATAAGCAAAGATGGGCAACCAATTAGATCATGTGGACCAGAAAGTCATTTCATAACAAAAAAGAATGTACCACCTATGGGCGGAATAATAATACTGATTTCTTCTTTATTACCAATTTTACTCTGGGCTCAGTTAACACCAGAAATTTTGCTGCTGATATTGATAACTCTATTTTTTGCTCTACTTGGATTTATTGATGATTATTTAAAATTGAAGACAAATCACTATCGAGGTTTAAGTGCAAAAACCAAAATACTTATTCAGTTTATTGTTGCTCTGGTTGGTGTGTTTATACTTAAGCTATACTCTGCTGAAGGTTTTACAAAAACGTCCCTATTTAAAGGAGTAATAATAGATTTTGGCTATCTATATGTTCCGTTTGCTGCGTTTGTAATTGTCGGCTCTTCTAATGCTGTGAATCTCACAGATGGTTTGGATGGCCTTGCTGCAACTCAAGTTATCACTTCCTTTGCTTTTTTGGGGCTAATTGCATATATAACTCAGGCAGATATGAATATTACTTTATTCTGCATTGCATTTATAGGAGCTATTCTAAGTTTCTTGTGGTTTAACACACATCCAGCAAAAATATTTATGGGTGATGTTGGTAGCTTGTCGGTAGGTGCGGCTTTAGGGTTAACTAGTGTCCTAATTAAAAGAGAAATGCTTTTTGCTATTATTGGAATAATCTTTGTAATAGAGACTCTATCTGTTATTATTCAGATATCATATTTTAAATATACAAAGTTTAAATATGGAGAAGGAAAAAGAGTTTTTCTTATGGCACCAATACATCATCACTTTGAGAAGAAGGGATGGTCAGAAAATGCAATCGTTATGAAATTTTGGATAATTTCTATTATCTGTTCAGTTTTTACTATAACTTTCTTATTATAAAAACCTATGAAATACCCAGACTTTACATTAGAAAATAAATTATCAGGAGTGATAGCAGGAGTGGATGAAGTTGGAAGAGGTCCGCTAGCTGGTCCAGTAATATCCGCAGCCGTAGTGTTTATTGATAGAAATACAATTATTGATGGAAT
This sequence comes from Wolbachia endosymbiont (group A) of Nomada flava, assembly GCF_964027055.1. Lineage (NCBI taxonomy): Bacteria > Pseudomonadati > Pseudomonadota > Alphaproteobacteria > Rickettsiales > Anaplasmataceae > Wolbachia > Wolbachia endosymbiont (group A) of Nomada flava. Next base: position 1,348,628 of record NZ_OZ034725.1, read on the forward strand.
CAACGACTCGAAAAAGTTGACTCCTCAATGTAGGCAAGTCCTATATGAAAAAATAATATCCGTTGCAAAATTTGGTATAGGAATGGCAAGCGTAGAAGAAATAAATTCATACAATATCTTGCAAGCAACAAAACTTTCAATGAAACGTGCGTTGATAGACTTGGACCTAGAGTTAGATTATGTGCTAGTTGATGGTAATCAACCACCTGAAGTGAAATGGCAAGTGAAATCCATAGTAAATGGTGATAATTTGAGTACATCAATTGCAGCAGCTTCAATCGTTGCAAAAGTTACGAGAGATCGGCTTATGCAAGAATTGCACAATAAGCATCCTGAATATAATTGGTATAAAAATAAAGGATATGGGACAAAAGAGCACCTTAACGCTATTGGCCTTTATGGAATTACAGAACATCATAGAAAAAACTTTGCACCCATATCTCGGGCATTATAGCCTTTAGATAGTAATCACTTACCTTTTTTGAAAGGCATATTTTCATTAAATAGGCAAACTGTACTCGATCCATTCCTTAAGGTAAACACTGAACTTACCCTTTCGATTATCAGATAGTTGTCAACTGTACGGAAATTTACTAAAGACTCATATCCTGCAGAATCAACCATAAAAACTGCCGGGAAATCAGAGTTTATTTTATTGAATTGTAGATATGTAAATTTTCCATCATCAAAAACCTTGATTGGTATTATTGACTGACTGCCTTTAACGTGCGAGATGGAATAATTAAAATTTAAACCCTTCTTTACAACTTCAATATCGTTTATATCAGGAATAATGGTATGACTAGCTTGTTCGAGGATATCACCGTTATTTGTTGTGTAAATCTCATCACTGCTAAATAGTGGATAAAGAAACCTTACTTCATATGCTAATCTTGGATCATCTAGTCCAGTTGCTTCTTCAGCATGAAGTTCAAAGTAATAAACTCTTTTATTGGTAATTATAGTTGCGTTGGTATCGGCAATATCATCTATAGGCTTAATAAACAATCTGTTACCTTGAGGAAGGAGTTGCCAACCAGTTGAATCACCCATTGAAAGGTTTTGTATTACCTCCCCTGGTTCAAACAATATACTGGACTGATAACCATAAAAACCCGTATACTTATGTATAGCCTGTGGGTTATAATTTATTACCTTTATGTGATTATCTCCAGCTATTGAACGTGGCTCCTGTTTTGCAAGTGCATCACTACCACAGAGGAACAATAGTACGGCAAACAGTAAACCAATCATAATATCAAAATGAATTAATCTTCATTTTATCATTAATAGACATGCACTGCAACTGTTAAGGCACTTTCTATACTATAAACCCCAAAGCAAGCGGTAGAAAAGGCAAGAAATAAGGCAAACTCCTTAAATACTTTAGAACTACAGGAGGCTTTACCTGAACGGATATACTTGGAATCCTGCCATTTTCACTTTGTAAACATACCAAGAATTCTGTCCATTATTCCACCCATATTTGCTTCAGCTTGAGTATACTCTATTTTGCCACCATGCAAGAGTAGTTTAATATCTGATCCAGGTGATATATTAACAAATTTACTGCCAACAACTCCACTGCTAGTGATCAGAGCTGAACTATCAATTGGCAATTTTATGTCTTTGCTTATACACATATCGATTCGTGCTACGTAGGTAGCTTTGTCAAGTGATACACCAGTTATGCTTCCAATATCTACACCAGAGATCTTGACACTATCACCAACTCCTATACCGTTAGCGTTAGCAAAAAGACCATATATTTTATAGCAGTCCTTATAGTTTTTCTTTATGTAAGATAGCTTATCAATAGCAAAGAAAATCAGAAAAATAGTAAAAATTAATACAAATAATCCAGCGGTTATTTCAAGTATATTTGACCTTCGCATCTTTAGTTATCAGGACTCCAGCTTTTATAGTAATTTTTCACTTTTTGGTTTGGATAGTATGCATCTTTTGTACCCGTTAAATTAGGAGTATGTTTTACTTTTCTTTTTTTATTATTAACTGGTACTACATTATCAGTATAGTGAAGCCATATATGCCATTCCGGAGGCACTGTTGTAGGCTCAGAAACACTGCTATACATAACCCACCTTTTTCCTTTACTTGATTCATAGTAAGAATTTCCATTTTCATCTCTTCCTACAAATTTATCTTCTCTTCGTAATAGGCGTTTTATTGCATTACAAATTTTAGATAACATAAGGGTATTAAAACAAAAAGTATTATATATACTAATACTTTAACGATATATTAACAACAATTTAATGCAATTACCAATCTTACAAGTTATTATCCCAATAATTGCATCAATGTTTTGCTTTCTTGCCAAGAAACACAAGGTATCTTGGTTTATTTCTTTTATTGCAACAACAATCACTCTTATCATTTCATCAATACTACTCATTAAAACATATAAAGGTGAAATTATAACTTATCACCTTGGAAATTGGGCTCCTCCGTATGGAATAGAGTTAAGAATCGACGTGTTAAATTCCTTAATTCTAACCCTAGTGAATTTTATAGCGCTGATTAGTGTGCTTTATAGCTTTTATATTAACGAAAAAGAGATTAGCAAAAACAAAATCACTGGTTTTTACTCTCTATTTCTACTGTGCTTAAGCGGACTGCTCGGGATTCTAGTAACAAACGACATATTTAACCTTTACGTTTTCTTGGAAATTTCATCTCTTTCTTCTTATGTATTAGTTTCAATGGGAAGGGATAAAAAAGCCTTGGTTGCAGCATTTGAATATCTAATTAGTGGAACAATAGGTGCAACATTTTATTTATTTGGCATCGGGCTCTTGTATTCAATGACTGGAACGCTCAATATGTCTGACATGGCTGAAAGAATAGTTCCATTATACGATAACAACATCATAAAACTTGGCACGTTGTTCATTTTTGTTGGTCTCTCAATCAAAATGGCACTGTTTCCATTAAGCAGGTGGCTGGTTAATGCATATAGTGAGGCGCCAAGTTTCATTAGCATATTCTTTTCAGGCACAGTGACAAAAGTGATGATATATGTTTTCATCAGAATCTTTTATACTGTTTTTCATCAAAATTTTTTCTTGTTTAAGCCGCTACTGGACAATGTGATAATTATCCTCGCACTTTGCGCTATTGTATTTGGGTCGATATTTGCAATAACCGCAAAAGACATAAAAAGACTGCTTGCTCACTCTAGTATTAGCCAAATTGGTTATATAATTTTAGCACTGAGTTTTAACTCAAAAACAGGTGTATTTGCAGCAATTCTTCACATAGTAAACCACAGCATAATAAAAACATCTTTATTTATGGCTGCAGGATGTATTTCTTACAAATTTGATACAACAAAAATAGAGAATTTATCGGGACTCAAGAAATCAATGCCTTATACAGCACTTGCGTTCACTCTACTCAGTTTAGCATTAATCGGTGTGCCTTTAACAAATGGCTTTGTAAGCAAGTGGTATATAATGAAAGCAATTATCGAATCTCGCGCGTGGATTTCCCTGATAGCTTTTGCTGCCGGTTCTTTTCTTGCACTAATATACATGTGGAAGATGGTAGAGAAAATGTATTTTGAAAATGATGCAACGTCACGCACTAGAATGACACTAGGCAAAATTAATGATGTGCCATTTCCTATGCTTTTCTGTCTATTGTTTATGGCAGCTTTAACAGTAGTAACTGGAATATATAGCACTCCAATTCGGTTAGTAGTTGAGAAGTTGGTTTTTTGATTTTTATCTTTGTTTCATATTTTACTGTACTTTAAGGTTATAAGGTCTTTATTGTGGGTAGGCTGAAGAAGATTCATTGGTTATTAGTCATTAACGTGATAGCGCTGTTTTGCGTTGGCATTGTTGTTCAATACTCTTCTGCTGGAGGAAAGTGGGTGCCATTTGCGATTCACCAACTGGTCATATTTTCCTTCTTTTTCCTACTCGCTATAGCTATGTCATTCATAGAGCTAGATTTTTATTTGAAGTACGCCTACTTTTTTTATACAGCAGCAGCGATTTCACTATTAGCAGTAAATTTTTTTGGCTCACACATAATGGGTGCAACAAGGTGGATAAGAATTGGATCAATTAGTTTGCAACCATCAGAATTTGCAAAAGTAGGCTTAATACTTGCGCTTGCTCGCTATTTTGATAAGCAGAGTATGTATAAAATGATGGAATTTAAAAGATTGCTTAAGGCACTTATAATTATTTTCTTACCCGTGTTCTTGGTGTTAAAGCAACCTAATTTAGGCACAGCTATGATAATGTTATTTATAGGGATGTCAATTATATTCACAGCAATAATAAAAAGATCTCATTCGATAATATGTGGAACGCTTGGCATTTTTGCAGTACCAGCTATTTGGCCTTTTTTACGTCCTTATCACAAGCAAAGGATATTGTCATTTTTGGATTCATCAGTGGATCCACTTGGAATAGGTTATAATGCGCAGCAATCTCAAATAGCTATTGGTTCAGGAGGTTTGCTTGGTAGGGGCTTTGTTAACGGAAGTCAAACTCAACTTGGATTTTTGCCGGAGAAACGTACAGATTTTGCTTTTGCAGTGCTGAGTGAGGAATGGGGATTTTTAGGTAGCATGGCTTTAATTTTACTCTATACTACATTGCTTGCTATAATGCTCTCTATTGCTTATAGGTCAAAAAATTATTTTTCTAAGTCGGTATCTATCGGCATTTTTGCCTTTTTTAGTGCTCATTTCTTTATAAACATCGGAATGACAATGGGCCTCTTACCTGTAATAGGCGACCCATTGCCATTTCTGTCCTATGGAGGAAGTACAACTGCTGCAAGCTTAATATGTATAGGGCTATTGCTAGCAATAAAAGCAGATGAACAACAAAATGCTTGTATTTTACCTATGCTAAAGTAAAATTAAACTTTACTTAATAGTTTTTATGCTAGATGAAATGCGTGAGGAGTGTGGGGTATTTGGCATAAGTTGCAACCAAAGTGCTGCTTTTAACTCTATACTTGCTCTCCACGCTTTGCAGCATAGAGGTCAAGAGTCTTTTGGTGTAGTAACCAGTAACAACGATAAGCTGCACTCTTATCACTTTCAAGGTCAAGTGAGCAGCGTATTTGATGATATAGATGAAATAAAGAAATCCTTACCTGGAGATTGTGCAATAGGTCACGTTCGATACTCAACAAGTGGTAATAAGTTTGGAGTGCAGCCCATGCTTGGCAAAAGTGGCAAATTTGGGGATTTTGCCATAGCACATAATGGTAATTTAATTAATATTTCTCCAATACGCGAACAATTAATTAAACAAGAGTGCGTTTTTCAGTCAGATATTGATACAGAAGTAGTAGTGCATCTGACAGCAAGCGGTGAAAAAGATAGCTTCTTAGAGAGTTTTATATATGCATTAAAGCAAATACAAGGTGCTTATTCTTTTGTGGCAATCAATCAAGAAGTAGTTATTGGAGTACGTGATCCGTCTGGAATCAGGCCTCTTGTTTTAGGGAAGTTAAACGGTTCTTATGTTCTTACATCTGAAACTTGTGCTCTTGATATAGTAAATGCAGAGTTTGTTAGAGAAATAGAACCAGGTGAGTTAGTCACCATTGATCGAAATGGTAATCTAGCTTCAGCATTTCCTTTCCCACAGCAAAAATCAAGTTTTTGTATTTTTGAATACGTTTATTTTTCAAGACCAGACAGCATAATGGAGAATAGGTCCATATATGATATAAGAAAAGAAATAGGAAGAATACTTGCAGAAGAGAGCCCACCAAAAAACAATATGGATATGGTTGTACCAATACCTGATTCTGGAATACCTGCAGCTATTGGATATGCAAAGCATTCAGGGTTACCTATGGAACTGGGAATAATTCGTAATCATTACATAGGAAGAACTTTTATACAACCAACCGCTGAAGTACGTAAAGTTAGAATAAAATTAAAATTCAATGCTAATAAGCACATTTTGAAAGGTAAAAACATAATTTTAATAGATGATAGTATAGTGCGTGGTAGTACGTTAACAAATATAATAGTTATGTTAAAGGATGCAGGAGTAAAAGAGATTCACCTCAAAATTTCAAGCCCACCAATTAAGCATTCTTGTTTTTATGGAATAGATACGCCAGAGTGCAAAGATTTAATTGCTGCAAATAAATCTGTAGAGGAAATTAAGGAAGTTATAGGAGTAGATAGCCTAGCCTTCTTGAGTATTGATGGACTATATCAGGCTGTTAAAGCAGAAAAGCGTAACAATGCTACACCACAATATTGTGATGCTTGTTTCACTGGTGATTATCCGATTGGCAAATAGTCTACGCAAGGTCTTAAGTTTAGAAAATCTTAAACCGCCAAAATTTCTCTTGGCCTTTACTAATTCCGATTCTCGGGGTGCAAATATAATCTGGTTTGAGGTAAGATTCATAAACACAAAATTCGTGGCTTATAGTAAGGTCCTGTTTGTTATGTTCTTTTGTAATATTTAATCTTTTACACAATATTCCTGGCCCACCTAAATTTGCCTCAAGCGGTTCAATGAGCTTTAATCCCCGTATTAACACTGCTGCTGGGAACCCTTCTGCTTCTGTTACAATATTTAAACAGTAATACATTCCATATATAAAGTACACATATGAAAACCCCGGCATACCAAACATTACTGAGGTTCGGTTAGTATAACCCTTAGCTGCATGACAAGCTGGGTCACTCATTCCTATATAGGCTTCAACTTCGGTTATTATTCCACTAAAGTTAGAAAATTTGAGGACTTTTCCCAATAACTCTCCAGCTACAGTTAAGGTCGGCCGCTCGTAGAAATTTCTTGGTAGTATTGTGCTACCCATTTTTTATTTTTGTTCTGAGGTTCTATATAGAATTCAGTTTAAGAATTTCTGGATCCCAGTGTCAAGCACTGGGATGACAAGAAGGGTAGCTACTTGAATGACAAGAAAATGGTACTGGCATAATAAGAAAGAAACACTGAGATGGTGAAAGAGAGAATATACGCGAGCAGCACCCATAGGGTAGCGCGTGACGCTGGAATCCAGTTTTTTCCTATTACCCAAACCGTAGCTTAATTAGTTAGAATAGCATAACTAGCGAGTACGAAATGGAGAAGTTTTAATTTGAATTACAGTTTCAGTACTATTTAACATATATGCCTCCATTATTATTAACACACAAATGTCAACATACGAGCATTATCTCAATTAGCCAATATTTAATTATGGTGTTTAATATTGGAAGCTCAAATACTCCCTTGCTTGGTCGGTTAGAACGCGTCCTCTTGGTGTGCGCTTTACAAAACTAATTTTGATTAAATAAGGTTCCACTGTTTCTTCGATATTGCCGGCATCTTCAGATAGCGCAATAGATATAGTGTCAATTCCAACAGGTCCTGAGGTGTTGAATAAAAATCTTAGATAATGCACATCAAGTTTATTGAGTCCCATTTTATCTACACCCAATTTTAGCAATACAGAATCAGCGACTTCATAAGTGATTTTTTTATCATCTTTCACTTCAACAAAATCCCTTATCCTTCTGAGTAACCTCAAAGCAATTCTTGGAGTACCGCGCGCACGGCAGGCAATTTCCCGTGCAGCACCCTCTTCAATTTCAGCAGAAAGAACTCTTGCGCCTCTTTTTATAATATCGACTAGCTCCTCAAAAGAATAAAACTCAAGATGCAAAGGAATGCCAAAACGATCTCTGAGTGGCGCAGAAAGTAATCCAAGCCGTGTAGTTGCTCCAATTAGCGTAAATGGTGGTAGATCTATCCTTAAAGTGCGAGTAGATGGACCTTCACCTACTAATATGTCCAAGCAAAAATCTTCCATAGCAGTATATAAAACTTCTTCGATGCTGCGATTTAATCTATGGATTTCGTCGATAAATAGAACATCTTTTGCATTTAAAGTGGTAAGCACTGCAGCCAAGTCCCCAGCTTTACTAAGTAAAGGACCAGAAGTTGCGCGAAAGCTAACTCTTAATTCTTTAGAAACAATTTGTGCTAAAGTTGTTTTGCCAAGCCCTGGAGGACCGTACAATAAGACGTGATCTAAGGCTTCAGTTCTCGTCTGTGCAGCGTTTATAAACACTTTTAAATTTTGTATTAAGTCTTTTTGCCCGACAAAATCATCAAGTTGCTCAGGCCTGATGTTGATATTGCGCACATCTTCAGTATATTCTTTATCGCACGATATTGATTTCATAGTGTTTTAAGCGCCATGCGAATAATATCCTTAGTGTCCAGGTTTGACGATTTGTCTTGTATTTTTTTTATCGTATCATAAGCTTTCATTTTTTCATACCCAAGATTGATCAATGCTGAAAGTGCATCTTCATTGATTGGATGAAAATTATTGTTATTTATTTCTAGTTTACTCACTTTGCCACTTAATTCAGTGATGATTCGATTTATGAGTTTCAGGCCAAGTCCACTCATCTTGAGTGTTACTTTATCTTCATTCATAATTGCCAAAAATAGCTGTTCTGGAGTTAATTTACTCAAAATTGACATTGCAGTTTTATAGCTAACACCGCTTACTTTAACTAGCAACCTCAAGCACTGTTGTTCTTCTTTGCTTATAAAACCATATAGCTGAGTAGTGTTTTCTCTGTTATTTGCATAGGTTTCGATAAGTAATTTGATTCTACTTCCGATGGAACATGCATTTAGAGTTTTGGCTGAAAGATACACCATATAGCCAACATCATTTACATTCAGGATTATGTGATCACCACGCACTTCATCAACTATTCCGCTTAGATTTCCTATCATTTTTAGTACTATGTAGGGTTCAGTTTAAATACTCCTGGATCTTAGGTCAAGTAAACGAACATTATAACAGGGAAACGTGGCTAAAAAACCACTTGACAAACTCCGCCAGCGCCCTTATCATGGTGGTGAAGCTATTTATTTATCTTCGCAATCTGTGCAGGTTAATGACAAAAAACTTAGGGTATTTGGCGTCTCATGTTTAATTTTTCGCACTACGTGCATCGCATGTCTTTAAAAATTTTTAGGTTTTTACCTATATAAGCCGAAACGCGCTTACAAAGCGTTTAAGACAGCAAAAAACGTCAAATTGACAAGGGAGAATTTGAATGCTAGCTACTACGGGGTTTCTTTGCCTTTTTTCCTGCTTAGTAAATTTCTTAAACACTTGCGGTGTAGGTTAGTTGCAAGTTAAAAGCAGCTAAATCGCTCTTAATCAAGCGTTTTAGAATAAAAAAAACGCCGATATTTTAGTACATAGTAAATAGCCAACCACCATGGGGCTTCTTTTGCCTTTTTTTTTATTTGGTAAATTTCTTAAATATTTATGGCTAAAGTAACTTAGGTTCACCGACAATCGTCATCCCGCTAAGTGTTAGCGGGATCTATTGCCGAGATACCGCGAATGAATCGCGGTATGACGGTCTGCGGCGGCATGACGATAAGGTTTATACCTTGTCATCCCAGTGCCCAGACACTGGGATCCAGCCTTTTCATAATCATCAAAACGTTGTATTTTAACATAAAACGGCTACTTTTATACTTACCAACTTAATAAAATTCCTGGATCCCAGTGTCAAGCACTGGGATGACAAGAAGAGGGTACTTGGATAAGAGGCATTGCCCTCCTGGTAGGCCCAAATTGCAATGCCCGTACAGTTATGGATTCATTCGCGGTATAGATTCCGCTAACGAGTAGCGGAATGACGAATTTGTTGTTTTTCAAATTGTAGGTAAACCTAAGCCACTTTAGCTATATATAATAGAATTTCGCTTTCTACTACCTTTCCAGTTGTTTTATACATAATTCTCGAATTTTGAAAATTTGCTCCATATCTAATTTCTCACTTGTATAAAATTTGTTTTCTTACTTCGAGATCTAATCTACCATAACTTTAATATGGCGTTTCTTTCCTGCAGATAATTTTATGAATGATTGATCTTTAAAGCTCTCAGGATTTATTATGTAGTTAATGTCATTTATAATATTATCATTAACTTTGCACCCATTGCCCTGTATTAAACGCTTTGCAGCGCCTTTTGAAGGTTCAAAACCGGTGTCATGTAGTAGGTCTACTAAGGATATGCCGCTTGCAACTTGTTCTTTTTTTATAATGTAATCAGGAAGTAGTGAGCTATCCTCATTCTCAAAAGCAGAGACTGCAGCAGATTGTGCAAGTTCTGCTTCTTTGTCACCGTGACATATTTTTGTCACTTCTGTTGCCAAAACTTTTTTTGCTTCATTTATTTCCTGATCTTTTAAGGATTCTAACTTTTTGATCTCATCAATTGACAAATCAGTGAACAATCTCAAGAAACGTCCGACGTCTTGATCATCAACATTGCGAAAATATTGCCAATAATCGTAAGGTTTTAGCATATTGCCATCGAGCCATATCGCTCCACTTTCAGTTTTGCCCATTTTTTTTCCTTGTGCATTTAATAAAAGAGGCGTGGTAAGGCCAAACAGCTCAGGCAAGTTTAATTTTTTTCCCAGTTCAATCCCATTTACTATATTTCCCCACTGGTCTGATCCCCCTACCTGCAAACGACAGTCATACTTTTTGTTTAATTCAGTAAAATCGTAAGCCTGCAATAACATGTAATTAAATTCTAAGAAGCTTAAGGTTTGCTCTCTATCTAGCCTAGTTTTCACACTATCAAAACTTAGCATGCGATTTACCGAAAAATGCGCTCCTATGTCACGCAAAAAATCTATGTATTTTATGTTATCTAACCAATCTGCATTATTTACTATAACTGCACCAGTCTTTCTATCATCAAAAGATATCATTTTCTCCAATGTTTTCTTTATACTAGATATATTTTCGCTAATATCCTTGATAGATAAGAAGCTTCTTGCTTTATCCTTACCGGATGGGTCACCAATTTTTGTTGTGCCACCTCCAAGTAAGACTATCGGCTTGTAACCAAATTTTTGCAGGTGACGGAACATCATAATATGCATTAGGTGACCAATATGAAGACTTGGTGCTGTGCAATCAAACCCAATGTATGCGACTATATAATTGCTCTGCAATAATAACTGATCTAGTCCTTCAATGTTTGTGCATTGGTATAGGTACCCTCTTTCTTGGATAAAATTTAAAAACTCGGACTTGTGTTTCATAATCTTTTTAGTATGTTATTTTATATGTGAACATTGTCATTGAAGATATCGATGATGATGTCATTCCAGCGCGTGACGCTGGAATCCAGTTTTTCATGCAATTTCATCAAAAACGTTGTATAGTGTGCTCGTTTATAATTAAGTTTTCTGGATCCCAGTGTCAAGCACTGGGATGACACCTTTTCTTGGGGAGCTATCCTAAAGGTGCGATACTTATACAGTTGTACTTGAATGGCCCAGGCAATCAGTTCCATAACTCTTCTATTTTATAATACTCCCTTACTTCTGGCCTGAATATGTGAACCATTATGCCTTGAAAACTTAAAACCACCCAATTGCCTTCATCCATACCTTCTACATCTATTTTATCATGTGGCTTGAGGCTTTTTATTACGTGTTCAGCTAAAGCTTTAACGTGACGGCTTGAATCACCAGATGCAATAATCATATATTTTGCAATAACGGTTTTATTCTGCACATCAAAAGTTACTATATCATGACCTTTATTTTGATCTATTATCTCTTCAATTGTACTTCTTATCGATTCCATATCGCTAAGCATTGTTTACAGGTTATATGACTCATTTATAATTATATACTCAAAATTTCTAAATATGAACTATTTTCAACGCGATTGTTCGTTAAAAAGGTATTACCTGCATCTATCTTATCATCATGTTTTTAGCATGTACAATATATATATTTTATATATGATTGAGAATAGCTTTTTACTAGTATTCATTATGGGCAAGACTCTCATCTACTTAATCGGCTTTCCAGGTAGTGGTAAGTTTACTACTGCAAAGGAACTGTGTAAAATCATTGGTGCAGTAATAGTAAGCAATAATCTATTCAATAATATTATATTTGATATTGTTAAATTACAAGATGCTGAAGTTCCAGATGATCTGTGGGAAAAAATTTTTGCAGTTAGGGAAAATGTATTAGCAATACTGGAAAAACACTACGTAAAATCAAAACACTATATATTTACAAATGAATTGATAGAGGGTGATTCCTATGACCAAAGATTATATAACTCAGTGGTAAATTTAAGTAAAAAAATGGGCATGGAAATTTTTTCTGTAGTATTACATTGTAATAATGAAAAACTAGTAAGACGTGTCCAATCAGAAGAGAGATATCAGGAAAATAAAATTACTGATCCGGATTTTGCTATAAAGAAAATTGAAGGGAAAAGGCTATTTATACCTGAGGGTTCGCTTGAAATTGATAACTCGAACTTGAGTGCAAAGGAAGTTGCAAAGAAAATTGTTGAAGAGATGAAGAAAGAAAAAAATGGAAAATTAATTAAAACTTCTGTAACAAATCATTTAAAAACAGAGCGTACTCGTGGTTGAGCAGAAAGATAAGTATCGTCCTTGTGTTGGCATAATGCTATTTAACAAACAAGGACATGTCTTCATTGGAAAACGCTTTGATAGCGGCTCTTACTGGCAGATGCCACAAGGAGGTGTTGATGATGGTGAGGAACTGGAACAAGCAGCGTTACGTGAGTTGCTAGAGGAGGTTGGTACTAATAAAGTAAAGGTTATAACTAAAAGCAAGGATTGGATATACTACAACTTGCCTGAAGAAGTTATACCAATATGCTGGAATGGAAAATATTCTGGTCAAAAGCAAAGGTGGTTCTTAATGAAGTTTTGCGGAGAGGATGAGGACATTGATATTAATTATACTGGTCATCCAGAGTTCAAAGAGTGGCGTTGGCAAGGTATAGATAGTTTAGTAGCCAGTGCTATATCATTTAAAAAAGAAGTTTATAAAACAGTGATAGAAGAGTTTTCTTCTATAATAAAAGCCTCAACAATAAGCTCATGATAGTAGATTCTCATTGCCACTTGATTTATTTTTCTGACGATGAAATACCAAAAGTAATTTCAAGGGCAGAGCAAAATGGTGTAAAGGTTTTGCATAACATATGCGTAAGCATTGACGATGTTCCTAAGTTATTAAAAATTTCTTCGTCTTATGATCAAGTCTACTCCTCTGTTGGTGTACATCCGCTTGATGCTGCTATAGAAAACGGTGAGTGTATACATGTTGATGAATTAGTTGAATTTACCAAGAACCAAAAGGTAATTAGTATCGGTGAAACCGGGTTAGATTTTTATAAATCTGACAACAAAGACAATCAGAAAAAAAGTTTTGCATTACATATAGAAGCGTCAAGAATAACTGGACTACCTTTAGTTATTCACACAAGAAGCGCTGATAATGAGATGATCGATATGTTAAGGTCAGAAATGAAAGCCGGTGCTTTTAGTGGAGTAATGCACTGCTTTGCTTCCTCTAAAGAACTTGCTTATCAATCTATAGATTTGGGGTTATATATTTCATTTTCTGGAATCATTACTTTTAAAAATGCGAGCTTACTCAGAGGAATTGCACAAGGTGTACCACGCGAACGTGTTTTAGTCGAAACTGATGCACCATATCTATCACCTGAGCCTTATAGGGGAAAAAAGAATGAACCAGCAATGGTGAAATACGTTGTTGATTGTTTGGCAGAGTTGTGGAATGAGTCACCAGAACAAGTAGCGGAGGTAACCACAAGCAACTTTTTTAGGCTGTTTACGAAACTTAAGCTCAAAGAAACTCTATAGAGCAATTAATTTAGTATCTGTTCAAGGGCGTGGCTAATATGCAAATATTGAAGCAAAAGTGGTGTTATGCAAGTAGCTGACACTGGGATCTAGTTTCACTTTATGGTTGTGTCATTCCAGTGCTTGACACTGGAATTCAGCTTTTAATGCAACCCCTCACCAAAAATATTGTGTTTTAACATAAGGTTAGCTACTTTTATACTCAGTATCCAATCAAAACCCCTGGATCCCAGTGTCAAGCACTGGGATGACATCATTTGTTGTAAACTCACTTTTTCTTGATTTTTTGATTTATCTTGTCTACCTTATTTTGCCACTCCGCTGAACGGATACTTAATTTAGCTTAGAAGTTTCACCAGCTCTCTCACCGAGTTTACAGACTTATTAAACATTTCTTGTTCACTATCATTCATTTTAACTTCTAGGATCTTTTCAATTCCGTTTTTTCCAATAATTACAGGAACACCAATAAACAAATCTTCTACACCATATTCACCATTAAGGTAAGCAGCACATGGTAATATGCGCCTCTTATCTTTTAAATATGATTCTAACATGCATATAGCTGAAGATGCAGGAGCGTAGTATGCAGATCCAGACTTAAGCAGATCAACTATTTCTTTACCGCCATTGCGAGTGCGTTCAACTATTTCATCGACTTTTTTCTGTGTGATAAGACCCATATCGATAATTTGAGTAAGTGGAACTCCAGCAACTGAAGCACAATTGATTAGTGGTACCATAGTGTCGCCATGTCCTCCAAGCACAAAAGCAGATATATCTTCAACTGAGATATTTAACTCACTTGCAAGAAAGTAACGAAAACGGGAAGAATCAAGCACTCCTGCCATGCCAACAATCATATTAGTTGGAAGGTTTGAAAATTTATGCACCACTGAAACCATGGCATCCAAAGGGTTGGTAACCACTATTACAAACGCGTTTGGAGAATATTTTTTAATATTTTCGCCAACCTCCTTCATTACTTTAGCATTGGTTTGCAGGAGGTCATCCCTGCTCATTCCAGGTTTTCTAGCGATGCCAGCGGTTATTATAATTGCATCGGAGTTTTTTATATCTTCATACCTATTTGTGCCAGTAATATTGACATTAAATCCATCAATAGGGGATGATTCTGCTATGTCGAGTGCTTTACCTTGTGGTATTCCATCACTAATATCAAGTAAAACAACATCACCGAGTTCCCTTAGTGCAATCATATGGGTGAGAGTTCCACCGATATTTCCTGCACCGATTAAAGATATTTTTTTTCTTTGTACTGTCATTTTCTACTCCTTTGTATTTACTTTTATGGTTTTACCTTCCCAAGGCGATAAGCTATCAAACATACGAAAATCTTGCGGTAAATCTATAGGGTTATACACAACCTTTTTTGTCTCTATATCATATCTTACTTCCTCATAACCAGTGAGAGGGAAATCTTTTAACATTGGATGACCTTTGAATCCATAGTCTGTTAGAATCCTACGCAAATCAGGGTGATCAGAAAACTCTATTCCATACATATCAAACACTTCACGCTCAAACCACAAAGCCGTACTAAATATCTTCGCTACACTTGGAGGCATGTCGCTTTCACATAACTGAAGCTTTATGTGTACTCTAATATTATGCACAATGCTGAGCAGATTGTATATTAGCTCGAAGCGCTTCTCTCTATTTGGATAGTCAACCCCAAAAATATCAACTAATAGTTCAAACCTACACTTTTCATCATCACGTAGAAAGAATAGGTGCTTTTCAATTTCATCTAAAGTTGAATATATTACAATAATGCCATCATCTTTTTGAATGCACTCGCATTTGGTCTTTTTTTGTATATACTTTGCAGTTTTATCCATTCCGAGTCCGTTTTATTTTGTTTTGTAGGCATAGCATTCCATATAGCAACGCCTCAGCGGTTGGTGGGCATCCAGGGACATACACGTCAACTGGCACAATTCTATCACAGCCTCGGACTACTGAATAAGAGTAATGGTAATAACCACCACCATTTGCACAACTTCCCATGGAAATAACATACTTCGGGTCTGCCATTTGATCATAAACCTTGCGCAATGCTGCTGCCATTTTATTAGTTAGTGTGCCAGCAACAATCATCACATCTGATTGACGTGGGCTTGCACGAAACATTATACCATATCTATCAAGATCATAACGGCTGGATGCAGTATGCATCATCTCAACTGCGCAACATGCAAGACCAAATGTCATTGGCCACAATGAACCAGACCTTGCCCAATTCATTACATAATCTGTTAAATCACCAAATTTAGTGACAAGAAACCCTTCTTTTTTATAACGACCCCAGTCATCATTAGATAGAATTTGATTTGTCATAAACTACTCCCACTCTAATGCACCTTTACACCATTCATAGATAAAACCTATAGTGAGTATTGCAAGAAATACCATCATAGACCAAAATCCACCATAGCTTATCTTAGATAAAGAAACAGCCCAAGGAAAAAGAAAAGCAATTTCTAAGTCAAATATTATAAATAATATTGAAACTAGGTAAAATTTAATGTCAAAATTTTTCCTTGCACTGGATAGTGGATTGAAGCCACACTCATATGTGGAAAGCTTTTCACCATCTGGCTTACTCACTGCAAGAAACATAGGCAATATACCTAAAGCAAAAGATACTACAATTGATACGCAGATAAAGATTACTATGGTTAAATATTCGCTCATTTAACAAAACATATAACACTATGAGTTTACATGCTTTCCTAACTTTTTACCACCTAAAATATGCACGTGAAAGTGTGGTACAACCTGCTCTCCATTTTCACCGTAGTTAGTGACTAATCTATATCCTGTTTTTTCTAGATTATATTTGTGTGCTATCTCTCTTACAGTTTTGAAGAAATCCGCTATTTCCTCTTCAGGAGCTTTTAGAATGAAATCATCATATGAAATATATTGATTTTTTGGTATAACTAAAATATGAACTGGTGCGTCAGGGTACTTATCATGAAAAGCTAGTACATTTTCATTTTCATGTACCTTCTCACAAGGTAACTCACCTCTTAATATTTGAGCAAAGATGTTATCGCTATCATAAACTTCATTGCTCATATTTTAAGAGCGACCTTTCCCTCTTTCTTCGTTTTTCTCTACATTAGGTGTAGATAGTGGTTTTATCGCTTCACCAGAAGCATCTTCAAGATTTAAAGAGCTTACAAGTTCCCTTACTTTTACCATGTCCTGCTGTTCTTTCAAAAAGGGTTCTATTCCACTTACCCTTTTTCCAGTAATAACTCCTGGTTGTAAGTGATACATATCCCCAGGAACAGTTAGACTATGATGTCTTTCCTCTATTTTTTTAGCTTCACTCATAATACTCCCCTATAACTTATTTTTGCATTCCACAACTTTGCGACTTACCTGCTTTTATAGCTTCTTGCGCCCATTTTTTCTCACCTGAAGCTATAGTTTCTGAAGGCTGACCAACATCAGACTTCACAACTTTGTCTGATGACTGCTTTTGATTATCATATTCCTTATACAATTTTTCTGCAATACCATTCAGCAATTTTAAGTCTGTATGAATTTTAAATTCTCCACCAGTAATTCCTGCCAGCTTCTTAAGGTCGCCATTAATGCTATCAGCAATTCCTTGAAGAGCAAGCTTTTTTATCTCCTCTGGACTCTTTCCTTTATTTTTAGAGTCAGTTTTAATGTCTTCAATTATTTTTTTAACATCAACTTCAATTACAATTTTGTTTTCTTCTCTAAAAATAGTTACATTCGGTAAATCTTTTTTTATTTTATCTAATTGCTCTGGGCTCAAATAAGGTATATCCCCTGTCAGAATTCTTGATGCTAAAAAACTTACCTTTCCTTTCTCTTGTTTTTTTATTTCTACACCAAGATTTTTACTAGCTTGTGTGGTTTCTATGGGTGGGTCATATTCCTCTTCTTCTTCAGGTACATCTATACCAACAGCTTCCTTTAACGAAACTGTGGCATCATGTTTCATTTCACCCATTGAAGCAAACGGCTTCTTTATAGGGTAAATAAGTGCTTTAGGCACAAGAGCAAGCACCCGACCTGTAGCCTTTACACCTCTACCTAGAAAACTTCCTACTTTAGCTAGTATAGAAGTAGATTCTTCATTTTGGTCGTTTTTTGGCATACATACCTCCAAGGTACTTTCTATAACTAAATACATTTTAATTATAGACGAAAAAATTTAAACTTCTATATCCATTATAAGATAGAATTATAGGGATTGCAACCATTATTTGTACATTGTCTAAAACATGTAGTATTTTCGCTACTTTTATTGTTCAATTTATTATAAAGAATACTCTAAATTATGTGTAAATGGAACACAAATAATATCATTGATGCAACTGGCGGAAGAGACGTAAATGGTTATAATTGGATACATAGCTCAAATATTTCAACGGACACAAGAAGCATAAAAAAAGGTGATTTATTTATTGCACTCAAGGGAAAGAATTTTGATGGCCATAATTTTTTGCATGAAGCGTTTTTAAAAGGGGCAGTAGCTGCAATAGTAAGTGAGGGTAAATATAAAAATTTTCCTCTCGTTATTGTACAAGATACCCTGAAAGCTTTGCACGATATGGCATCATACTATATTAGAAATATTCTTGTTGATGCTAAAGTTATTGCAATTACAGGCAGTGTCGGGAAAACTACTACAAAGGATATGCTGCACACTGTTTTATCGCAATATGGAGTGTTCCATGCGAACGAAGGTAACTTAAATAATAATATAGGATTGCCTTTGACAATTCTAAAAGCTCCAAAGAACTGCCAGTACTTAATCCTTGAAATGGGAATGAATAAAGTTGGTGAAATAAAAGAATTATCAAAGATTAGTAATCCGAATATTGCAGTTATTACCAACATCGAACCTGCACATACTGAAAATTTTTCATCACTGTTTGACGTTGCACAAGCGAAGTTAGAAATTCTGTATGGTATGAAAAATAACGGTACTTTGGTCTTGAACAGAGATAATAAATATTATGATTATCTCTCATCACGCGCCAATAGAAATGTAATAAGCTTCGGTAAAGATAAAAATGCTGAAGTTTGTTTACTAAACTTAATAAGAAACGATGAATCTTCTGTCATTTCAGCACTATCTTCTGTCATCCCAGTGCCCAGACACTGGGATCCAGGAAGTTCAATTGCAAATGAGCATATCAGACGGTTGTATAATAAAGACTGGATTCCAGCGTCACGCGCTGGAATGACATCAAACCGAGTTGCTAATAGATTAAGTTTAAAAATCAGGCTGAGTAATAATCAAATTATAAACTGTAATTTACGTGTGCAAGGTGAGCATTTTGCATACTCTGCATTAGCTGTTACAGCGGTTGTGCGGAGTCTAGGACTTGATTTATCAAAATTACCACTTGCACTTGAGAATTTTAGTGTAACGAAAGGTAGAGGCAATATTCATAAAATCAAATACAATGGAAAATACATACATTTAATTGATGACTCCTATAACGCCAGCCCTGCTTCGATGAAAACTGCAATAAAAACTTTGAGTACATATTCTAATCAGAGAAAAGTAGCTTTGCTTGGTGATATGTTGGAACTTGGTGATGAAAGCATAGAGTTTCATACAGATTTGGTTAAGATTATCACAGGAAATAATATAGATAAAGTTTATACAGTTGGTAAATTTATGTTAGAATTGCATGAGCTTTTGCCAGATAATATGAGAGGCGCACATTTTAATGATTCTAATCAATTGAAAAGTGATTTAGCTAACATTATTCAGAATAATGACGCAATTCTAGTTAAAGGCTCACGAGGAATGAAAATGGATCTTATTGTACAAGAATTCATAATAGAATATTAAGTAAAATCATTATATTAATTTACAGTAATAAATTATTAGGAACTTTAATTGTGACAAAACGTGTAATTATTTTTGGTGGAACGGGGTTTATAGGGAAACACATCGTAAGACGCTTGGCAGCAGAAGGATATTTGATAAAGGTGTTTACTCGTAATCAGGAAAAAGCTGCTTGTTTAAAATTGTGTGGCAATTTAGGACAAATATCAATATTTAAAGGCGATTTTTTTGATGAAAAATCAGTTCTGGAGGGTATGGAAGAATGTGATGTAGCTATAAACTTAGTGGGAATATTATATGAAGCAAAAAAGCACGATTTTTACGCTGTTCACGTTAAAATAGCTGAAAGGATAGCAAAAGCTGCAAAAATGAAAAATGTACCTATGATGATACATTTTTCTGCTATGGGAATAGAAAATAGCAAGTTGTCAAAATATGCTCAAAGTAAATTGGAAGGTGAAAAAGCTGTAACTTCAGCATTTCAAGAAGCAATAATAATTAGGCCAAGCCTTGTATTTGGTAAGGAAGATAACTTCTTTAATAAGTTTGCAAGATTAGCAACTATTCTTCCTTTTTTGCCACTAATTGGCAATGGAACGACTAAATTTCAGCCAATATGTGTAACAGACTTAGCTGAAGTGGTATATCGTATTATCAGTTTTAATAAGCAAGACAAGAAAATTTATAACATGGGTGGACCAAAGGTTTACTCTTTCAAAAGCTTATTGAAGTTTATTCTGAATGTTACTAACAGAAAGTGTTTGTTGATCAATGTATCTTTTCCAATGGCAAAGTTAATAGCTTTCTTTTTAGAAAATAAAATTATTTCTATGCTATTAAAACCAATAACCGGAGATACGAACCCTGTGCTTACTCAAGATCAGGTGAAAGTTATGATGAATAGTTCAATCGAAAGGTCAGCTGACCTTGAAACAATGAAGGTTCGACCATTAGCAATTGAAAATGTGGTACCAGAGTACTTGAAGATTTATAGAAAGTATTGATAAAAGAGTGTGCCCGGTGGGATTCGAACCTACGACCCACAGCTTAGAAGGCTGTTGCTCTATCCAGCTGAGCTACGGGCACACAACATATATAAAATGCTTCTTAGTACAAGTGAAGTCAAGTATTTCGTGTGAATATGATGTTTATCTTGCAACACCTTGTCATTGCAGTTGTGTGTCACACGCTGCTGAAATTGGATGCGAGAAGTCTATTTATTTTAGAAAATATTATATAGAAAGTTGCTTGACAAACTCCGCCAGCGCCCTTATCATGGCACTAAGAGTATTTCTGACTCAAAACTTGTTTTTGATCCGCGCGGGCTCAACAACAAAATCCAGTAAAAAACTCAGGTGTTTATTAGCGGATTATATAAAATTATAGCGGCTGCATGTCTTTTAAATTTTTTCTACATTCAGCCAAATCGCGCTTAAACTAAGCGTCAGCACATTATTACAGCGCCAATTTAAAGCATTAGAGAGTCAAAACTCGCACTACGGGGTTTCTTTGCCTTTTTTTTTATTTGGTAAATTTCTTAAATATTTATGGATAAACGACAACCGTCATCCCGTTACTTGTTAGCGGATGAGATACCGTGACGGTATGACGGTTCGCGGCGGGATGACAAGGAGCAACAGAATGACAGAGAGTTATGCAAGCATCGAACAGACGAAATCTGTCAAATCAGAAAGAAACACACAAATTTAAGTTTTTAGTAGTTTTCAAGTATAGTTGTACAGGGAGCGCCTTTGCAGTTATGACCGACATTTTCAATGGTGCCTAAGTGCCCGTATGCAAGCATGGTTTTGGAAGGAACGGTCAAATCATTGATGGAGTCATTTAGACTACCTCGGTTAGGAGATTGTACTATCAACCGTTCCAAGCTGAAGCGTTTCCCTATTACAAATTATATGTAGGAGTTACCATGAAAAAAGCAAAAAGTAAATTAGAAATAGTGAATCCTAATGCAGCAGGAATAGACATTGGTTCAGCTGTACACTATGTGTGTGTACCTGAAGGAAGAGATGAACAACGCGTTCAGAAATTTGGCTGCTTTACTGAAGACCTTCATAACTTAGCACAGTGGTTGAAAAAGTGTAAAGTTACAACAGTAGCTATGGAATCAACAGGAGTATATTGGATTCCTTTATTTCAAATACTTGAGTCATACAAATTCGAGGTAAGATTGGTAAATGCACGGCATGTAAAGAATGTACCTGGTAGGAAGTCTGACGTTCAAGATTGCCAATGGCTCCAACAACTGCTTAGCTACGGACTGCTTCATGGATCGTTTAGGCCAGATAATCAGATGTGTGTATTGCGCAGTTACGTGCGGCAACGCAAAAATCTCACTGAAAGTGCATCTACACATATTCTGCGTATGCAGAAGGCATTAATTCAAATGAATATACAATTACACAAGGTTATTAGTCATATTACTGGGATAACTGGTATGAAAATCATTGAAGCTATAATTGAGGGCGAAAGAGATTCTGAAAAATTGGCAGAATTCAGGGACGTGCGAATGAAAAATGATCAGTCTACTATTGCAAAAGCGTTAGCTGGTGACTATAGAGAGGAACACTTATTCACGCTAAAGTAAGAATTTGAACTATATAATATTTATCAAGAAAAAATAGCAGAATGTGATAGAAATATTGAAGCCTATTATAAAACGTTTGAAACAAAGTCTTGTGAAAGCAAACAGCTAAGTAAGCAAAAGAATAAAAATAGCAAAAGTAAGCCAAGCTTTGCTTTGTATGAGGAACTGCACCGAATAACTGGTATGGATTTCACTAAAATTCCTGGATTTGATGTATTAAGTATACAAACCATAATTTCAGAAGTTGGTATAAACCATAGTAAATGGCCAACAGAAAAGCACTTTTCATCGTGGTTGGGACTCAGTCCTGCTAATAAAGTTACAGGGGAAAAAGTGTTTAACACAAGAACACGTAAAGTCATTAACCGTGCTGCAAATGCTTTGCGAATAGCTGCTCATTCTGTAGGAAATAGTAAAAGTGCATTGGGTGCATACTACAGAAGATTGAAAAAACGACTAGGAGCACCAAAAGCAATAACAGCTACTGCAAGAAAAATGGCATGCATATTTTATAGTATGCTCAAATACGGACAGGAATATGTAGAAAAAGGAATGGAATACTATGAAACACGCTATAAAGATAGAACTGTAAAAAATTTGATCAAAAAAGCGAGCGAATTTGGCTACATATTAGTTCAACAAGAAGAGTTAGTTGAGTGAGTTTCTTAGGAGAAAATAATTGGATTTTTTGTAATGCTACGGAGTCCAGTGTTTTCTACAAATTTTTACGTGATTTGTTAGCAAAATTGACGGTTGCTGAAATAATGGGTAAAACGCTTGTATAGTGTTTAGTAGAGAAAAGTTATGAAATATGAACAGTGGATAAAAATATTAAGTGCAGTAAATGCTGATGGTGATTTAAATCAGAGTAACATAATCGAAAAGATAAAAGAGAGGTTACAGAGGATAGATTTAAGTACATTCCAGGATTGGAAAAATGATAGATTTAACATAAATTATAAATTCACCTTATATACAGGTCTTGCCTCTTTTAAACTTACATTGTTATATTTGGCTACTCGGGATGGCTGCAAAAAGGTAGTAGAAGCTCTGATATCAAATGGAGCTGATGTTAATACGAAAGATATGAATGGACTGACCCCTTTATATTGGGCTGCCAAAATTGGTCACAAGGAGGTAGTAAATGCTCTAATAAAAGCGGGGGCGGGGGTTAATGTTAATGCAAAAAGTAAGAAGGAACAAACTTCTTTACATAGGGCTGCTGAAACAGGCCATACGGGTGCAATAAATGCTTTATTAGCAAAAGGGGCTGATATTGATGCAATAGATGATAATGGAGAAACTCCTTTACGTTTGGCTATTAAAAATGGCCATACAAAAGCAGTAAATGCTCTATTGGAGGCAGAAGAATTTAATATTAATACGAGTTATGGTTTATGGAGTTATGGATGGACTCTTTTACATTTGGTTATTGCAAATGACCATAAAAAGATAGTAGAAGTTCTAATAGCAAGTAAGGTTAGTATTAATACGAAGAGTGAAAATGGATGGACTCCTTTACATTGGGCTGCTGAAAATGGTTATACAGATGCAATAAATGCTCTATTAGCAGCAGGGGCTGATGTTGATGTGAGAGATTATTGGCTTTACGATACTCCTTTACATTTGGCTGTTAAAAATGGCCATACAGATGCAGTGAATGCTCTATTAGCAGCAGAGGCTGATGTTAATTTACAAAACACAGATGGCAAAACTCCTTTACATTGGGCTACTAAAAATGCCCATAAAGAGATAGTAGAAGTTCTAATAGCAAGTAAGGCTAGTGTTAGAGGTTGTCCGGAAACAAGTAAATTCAAGCATATTCCCTCTTTAACATAACCCTACTCATAGCTAGGTATATGAAATTCTCAGTGGATGTTGTGAGTAAATCATACTCCTTCGATAGCCTTCTATTCCTATTAACCCAAGCAAAAGTCCTTTCTACAACCCATCTTCTTGGCTGTACTTTAAACCCTTGTTCTCTTGTTGGTAGTAGCTCAGGTGGCGTATCTTTGTGCACCCAAAATCTACATGGAGGCCTTTTAACAATTTCAATATCTATGTCATATTCTTCCTTTATGTGATTCTTTAAATTTCTTCCTTGGTATCCCATGTCAGCCCACATTTTTTTAACTTTAGTATATTTTGTTCTCATATTGTTTAATGCTATTTTAATACCATCTCTATCATTTTCGTTAGCAGCGCCTACGTAACAACCTAGTATAAAACCCTGAGTGTCTGTAATTATATGCCTTTTTCTACCCTTTACTTTTTTACTTCCATCATAGCCTTTGATCCCCCCTTTTCTGTAGTCTTTACAGATTGACTATCTACTATACAGGCACTCGGCTGCTCATTCCTTCCTATTTTTCTTCTACTATATTTCATAATTCATTTTCTCAAAAATTCCCTGCTTCTTCCATTGCCTGAACTGCTCATACACAGTCTTCCATAGCGGAAAATCATTTGGTAAATACCGCCATTGACACCCTGTACGCAATACATAGAAAATTGCTTCTAATATTTCTCTTTTGCTATACTTTGGCGGCCTTCCTCCTTTCTTGTATGATACTCTGAAGTGTTTTTCTATTCTTGCCCATTCCCTTTCGCTTAGATCTGTTGGATACTTTTTTCTCATCTTTACCCCGTACTAAAATTTCAGATATTATAGCCTTTTACTTGTTTCCGGACAACCTCTAAATGTGAAGGGTGAAAATGGATGGACTCCTTTACATTGGGCTGCTGTGAATGGCCATACAGATACAGTGAATGCTCTATTAGCAGCAGAGGCTGATGTTAATTTACAAAACACAGATGGCAAAACTCCTTTGCATTTGGCTGTTGAAAAGAAACACAAAAGTGCAGCGGAGTTTCTAATAGCACATGAAATTAAGTTACAAGGTTCCAATGCACAAAAGCCAGAATATCTAGTACAACATAATTCTAATTTTACAAGGGAAATGTCAGAATATTGGAATAGGTGCCTAGGTGAATACAAAAAACTTGAGGAGGAAGATAAGTTACTACATGACTTTTTGAAGGAAAGTGACACTAGTACATTAGTAAGTATATGGGAAAAAAATGAAGATATATGCAGTAAGTTTGATAACAAAGAAAGCTTACAAAGGCAATATCCAGAATATGCTTATACTCTAATTAATAAAGCTAACGAAATAAAAAAAGAAATTTCTCTGCACAATCATGAGCCGCTAATTGATGCTTTATCAACGCATTATAGGCGTGATTTTCAAGCAATGATATTTGCTGGTATAGAAAACTTTTTTAAAGTTCACAAAGATGACTTTAGAAAAGAGTTAGGAAATGGAGGAATCACTCTAATTAACTTCGTAGATTTTGAAAATTTTGCAAAAAGGCATGCTCCTACATTGAAAGTAAGGGCGTTTGCAAAGGTTATAGAGAATAACCTATCAAGCGAGAGCCCTGATGATCAAAACATTGATCAAGCTTGTTCTTCTAGTGTTGATGAGCAAGTTCCTCAGCCTGTAAGTGAAATAACTGGCATTATTAAACACATAGGTGCAAGTAATAGTGAGGCTTCTTCAGAACTCGAAAGTAATGGTAATCAACAAAGTACACAACCAGAATTTTTAACAACCAACGGTAACTCTAGTAGCATAGCTTCTGAAAGTGACAGTACTAAAATACTAGTTTCAGATCAAGAAAATGACATCCAGAACAATAATATACAACCAAGTTCACGAAGTGAAAAGAGAAGTAAACTGCCTGGTGTGGCTGCTTCTGCACTGGCAGTGGCTGGAGTTGCTTTAGGAATAACTATTGCAGTTCATTTGGAAATGTTAGCAGTGGGAATAGCAGTTGGAGCAATTTGTTGTCTTGTTGCTGCTGCAATCGTATATTACTGTAATAAGCCTTCAAATTCACTTGAAAATAGCAATGTCCAAGGGTTTTCTGAAAAGGTTCCACAACCCATTGTGTAAAATTCACAAGACCTATTAAAATATTTTTTTACTTTTCATCGTATATTTCTCAACATATTATCTGTAAGTACTAAAATAATTAACAATATGGCATTATTAATAGTTGAATCACCTGCGAAAGCAAAGACAATAGGTAAATATTTGAGTAAAGAGTTCAAAGTAGCTGCATCCTTTGGACATGTGAGGGATCTTCCAGCAAAAAACGGTTCTGTCGATCCGGATAATGATTTTGCTATAAAGTATGAAACCATTGAAAAAGCAGAAAAGTATATAAAAGAGTTAGTAAAAGCCGCAAGCAAAACATCAGATATATATCTTGCAACAGACCCAGACAGAGAAGGGGAAGCAATGGCTTGGCATGTGATAGAGACATTAAAAGAAAAGAAAGCAATCAATGATAAAAGCAACATTCATAGAGTAGTCTTTAATGAGATAACAAAGAGAGCAGTTCAAGAAGCAATAAAGAATCCACGTGAAATAAATATGGATTTAGTGCGTGCACAACAAGCACGTAGAGCTTTGGATTATCTAGTTGGATTTAGCTTGTCACCACTGCTGTGGACAAAATTGTCGGGGAGCAAGTCTGCAGGGCGAGTGCAGTCTGTTGCATTAAAGATTATATGCGAACGAGAAGATGAAATTAGTAAATTTATAACACAGGAGTATTGGAGCATAAAGGCAGAAATGCAAAATAGCAAAGATGAGGCTTTTTTTGCTATGCTAAGCCACTATGACAATAAAAAGCTAGAAAAATTTGATATTAAGAATGAAGAAGAAGCAAAGAACTTAGTCAGGGAGATTGAATCAAGGCAATATGCTGTAAGCACAGTAGAACGCAAGCAAGTTAAGAGAAACCCGCTTCCTCCGTTTATTACTTCAAGTCTTCAGCAAGATGCAGTAAATAAGCTGTATTTTAACGTGAAAAATGTTATGCGAGTAGCGCAAAATTTATACGAAGGTATCGATATTGGTGGTGAAACTGTAGGGTTGATAACTTACATGCGTACAGATGGGTTTCATATTGCAGATGAGGCTATAAACTCAATTAGAGGGTCAATTAAGTCATTATATGGTGATAAATATTTACCGCAGTCCCCTCGTAAATATGTAAAAAAGGTCAAAAATGCTCAAGAAGCACATGAAGCAATTCGTCCAACTGATATCAATAGAACGCCGGGTAGTATTAAGGATTACTTAACGCCAGAGCAATTTAAATTGTATGATTTAATCTGGAAAAGGACCATTGTAAGTCAAATGGAGTCGGCGATTCTTGATCAAGTGGTAGTTGAAATTAGCTCTACTGATCAGAAAGTGATTCTGCGAGCAAGTGGGTCGAGTATATTCTTTGATGGTTTTTATAGAGTCTACCAAGATAATATAGAAGCCGAAAATGAAGGCCTGCTACCTGCCATGAAGGAAGGGGAAGCGTGTAAGCTGATTTCAGTTGAGCCAAAACAGCATTTCACTCAACCGCCACCTCGTTATAGTGAAGCAAGTATCGTTAAAAAAATGGAAGAAATCGGTATAGGTCGACCATCAACTTATGCAACAATTATTTCGGTATTACAAGATCGTGAGTACGTTTCATTGGATAGCAAAAGGTTTATTCCAAGCAGTCGTGGTAAAATCGTTACTATATTTTTAGAAACTTTTTTTCAGCGTTGTGTAGAGTATGATTTCACAGCACAAATGGAAGAAAAGCTTGATTTAATTTCAAATGGACATGCAGATTGGAAAAAAGAATTAGGCCACTTTTGGGTGCCATTTTTTGGTCATGTAAACTCTGTTAAGCAAATGACGCATGATGAAGTTTTCAGCGGTATTCACGATTTGGTAATCGATTGGTTTTGTTCAGAAGAAGGAAGAAAAGAGGTGAATACGAAATGTCCTATTTGCTCTGATGGCATATTGAAATTGAACTTTGGGCGAACAGGAGTGTTCCTTGGATGTTCTAACTATCCTGAATGCAGCCATACAAAAGAAATTACGGGCAGTAACGACAATTCAGAATATCCAAAAAGTTTAGGTATAGATGATATAACAAACCAAGAAGTGATGATCAAAAAGGGTCCTTTTGGACTTTATCTGGAGTTTAATAACGAGTTAAAAAAGAAAAAAACGGTTTCCATACCAAAAGATATAAATGTTAATGAGATTGATCTGAGCACCGCTACTCAGTTACTTTCCTTGCCGAAAGTAATCGGAGAACACCCTGAAACCGGAAAGGAAGTAAAAATAGGCCTTGGACGATTTGGGTACTATATTTTCTATGAT
This sequence comes from Wolbachia endosymbiont (group A) of Nomada flava, assembly GCF_964027055.1. Classification (NCBI taxonomy): domain Bacteria; kingdom Pseudomonadati; phylum Pseudomonadota; class Alphaproteobacteria; order Rickettsiales; family Anaplasmataceae; genus Wolbachia; species Wolbachia endosymbiont (group A) of Nomada flava. The sequence goes on from NZ_OZ034725.1 coordinate 1,377,095, forward strand.
GGTAGATACTTTTCTCTTAAGAAAAGCTCCAAAGAGGTGCTGAATACAGAATTGAGCGAAGCTGTACAAATTATTGCAAACAGTCCACGCAAAGAGTTAAAATCTCTCGGGCTTAATGAAAAAGGAAAAGAAGTTTTTATCTGCAACGGTAGGTACGGATTCTATATAAAATGCGGTAAAACAAACGTTGCTTTGGGCAAGAGTGCAGATATTGAAAGCATAGATTTGAAGAAGGCTTTAGAGCTGATTAAGGGTAAGAAGTAAATACTTAAAAGGTATATATTTATAACTTTTTTATAAATAAAATAAGTTGAGGTATTGTATCTTATAATTGAAAAAAACACTTGTAAGTTCTATTTTTAGTACATACATTAGCCTTTTTATAATTTGCGAAGTAAAATTATGTTAAATAACATTGAACATTATGATTTATATAAAATTTTTGAGAAATATAGTAAGAACAATGATGAATTAGCAGACTATGAGCGTTTAATAGGTAAGTATATTGAGAAGGCGATTGAAAAAGGTAATAATTGCTTTGAAGAAAGTGGTCTGCTTTGCCCGATAACAGGAGAACTAATATTAGAGCCTGTTAGAATAATATATGATGATGATTCAAAGTCGCAAAATGTGTTTGAGTACCATGAGATTTTTAAGTGGTGGGAAAAAGAAGGGGATAACGCAACAGACCCATGTACCAAAAGGCCTGTAAAAGCTCTTTATCTAGATGAGGAAATAAGACGAGCAATAGAGGATAAGTTATGGGAATGCTTCAATGAATATTATTATGAGTTACTGGATAATGAAAAAAGAGGTATTAATGAGGCGGTAAGCTTTCTAAAGTTAATGCGATTTATTGAGTGTGGTGATTACTATCAGGTGTTACAATGTCTTAATGGTGGTGTTAATATTAATGCTCAAAACGATAGTAGTCAAACCCCATTACACATTGCTTCCTTCAAAGGTGTGGCTAGTGTAGTAAAACTTCTTTTAGAGAGAGGTGCTAAAATCGATACCCGGGATAATCAAGATGAAACTGCATTACACTATGCTTCTTATTATGGTCACCGTGCTACAGCAGAAATTCTTTTAAAGAAAGGTGCTAAAATCAATACCCGGGGTAATCTAGGTAAAACTGCATTACATCATGCTGCTTCTGCTAATAATGCTGATATGACTAAATTTCTTCTGGAGGCAGGAGCCAAAGTTAATGCGAAAGATAGCTTTGATAGAACACCACTTTTCTTTACTGACAATGAAGAAATAATTACTTTACTTAGAAATAAACAAATTATTGAGTCGGTTATTGAGGATAATTATGATCAGGTGTTACGGTGTCTTAACGATGGTGCTGATGTTAATGCTAAAAACGATAATAAGGAAGCCATATTACACATGGCTTCCTTAAGAGGTATGACTAGTATAGTAAAACTTCTTTTGGAAAAAGGTGCTAACATTAATATCCAGAATAATCTGGGTAGAACTGCATTACACCATGCCACTTCTACTAATAATGCTGATATGGTTGAATTTCTTCTGAAGGCAGGAGCCAAAGCTAATATAAAGGATAATAATGGTAGAAAACCATCTTCTTTTACTGAAAATAAAAAAATAATAGGTTTACTTAAAAATCCACCAGCTAGATGCCTTTCTGATGTTATGGTTAGCTGTCTTTCAACGCCCACTTCTGTTTTTTGTGGAAAGTAATATGGATTGATGTATTAGTCAATAGATGTACTTCAGGTTATTTAATTTGCTAGAAAAATGTTGTAGAATGGCTTTTGCCATTCTACTTTTTGAAGTGCAACTTTCCAATTCTATAGCTAACATAAGACTATCTCAAGACCTCGTCATCTCGCTGTTTGTTAGCGCCGCGGCGGTATGACGTAGAGAGATCTTATTTATTATAGCTATAACACTGAAGTTTACAATCAGAACAAACCACCTGGCCACGTGGAACTGATTTCAGTTTATCAGTTGAAACTTGATTTGAGCAGAATATGCATTTTATTGTGTTGCTTGGAGTAAGTGAGTTATCAACAGCAACTCTATCATCAAAAACAAAACACTCACCTTCCCAATTACCATTTTTATTATAAGTTTTTTCAAGGTAAGAAAGAATGCCGCCTTTAAGATGGTAAACATCACTAAATCCAAGGCTTTTCATATATGCTGTAGATTTTTCGCATCTAATTCCACCAGTGCAGTACATAGCCACTTTCAGGTCTTTACTCTCAGAAAATGACTCTGTCCACTGAGGAAACTCACGGAAACATTGTGTGTGTGGATTAATTGCATTTTTAAACTTGCCTAATTTCACTTCATACTCATTTCGTGTATCTATTACTAAAACGTCAGGTTGAGAAGTAAAATCATCCCAATGCTCTGGATCAACATATTTACCCTTAAGGGAAATATCAAGATTGCTTACACCAAGATTCACAATCTCTCTTTTTAATTTTACCTTCATCTTGCTAAATGGTTGATGTTCTGCTGCACTCTCTTTCCATGTAAGGTCCCTTAGCCTATAATCAGAACGTAGAAAATCAAATATTTTATCAATCGCGTTTCTTTCACCAGAGACGGTTGCATTAATACCCTCTTCTGCAAGGAGTATAGTACCCTTTAACTCAACGTTGTTGCATGCAGCTTTTATTTCGTCTTTCATGTCATAATAATTAGAGAGTTCTACAAAGTGATAGAAAGTTGCAATGACAAAGCTCATGATTATTCACTTATCAACTAAAAACATGATATACAAAATTATAAAGATATTCAATAGTACGGCTGTTATAGCTAAAGTGGCTCTACAATTTGAAAAACCGTCATTCCGCTACTCGTTAGCGGAATCTATACTGAGATACCGCGAATGAATCCATAACTGTACGAACATTGTGATTTGAGAGCAATTTCCACAAGGGAGGATGTCATCCCAGTGCTCCTTTTTTTGTCATCCAAGTAGCTAACACTGGGAGCCAGCTTTTTTGTAATTTTATTGAAAATGTTGTATAGTCGTTTGTTTACAATCAATTTTTCTGGATCCAAGTAGTCTGGGCACTGCCTTTGTGTTTGAGGCAAAACCTGCTATAACATTTAACACACTGCTTTCACAAACGAATGTTCGTACAGTTGTGGGCGGTATGACGTAGGGAAACCTTTCTTGGGTTAGCTATAATTACTGGATATCTTCAGTTTTTACATATAACATTTTAATATAAAATATAGATTCAAATTAATGTTTTTAAGAGTATTTAAAAATATATTCTTATTTCTAGTAAGTATATTATTCGTCTGCCCAATATTATCATTAATATCAATTCTATTTACAGAATCAGCAAGTTCTGGATGGGTAATTAGTACACTTTTCCCTGAATATATACTGAGTACGTTAATTTTGATGATAGGAGTGGGGGGAATATCTTTCATATTTGGAGTAATTCCAGCGTGGCTCACCACATTTTTTTCATTTCCTGGAAGTAAAATTTTTGAGATTGCTTTGTTCTTTCCGATATCGATTCCCGGATATATAGTAGCGTTCGTCTATGTAAATACACTAGAGTTTTCAGGTCCGGTGCAGAGCTCATTAAGAGACATTTTAGATTGGAGCAAAGGTGACTATTGGTTTCCTGAAATAAAATCTCTAGGTGGTGGAATATTAGTAATGGGATTTAGTTTATATCCATACGTTTATATGTTAGTCCGCTCAAGTCTAAAGAATGTTAGTAACTCAGTCACTATTGCATCAACACTTGGATTCTCCTCATTGAAGAGCCTGTTTTCTGTCATCATACCCTCCATACGCCCATCAATTATAGCAGGGTTATCCTTGGTACTAATGGAGGTAATTACAGATTTCGGCACACCACAGTTTCTTGCTATCGATACTTTTACGACAGGAATATATCGCACCTGGTTTTTACTGCATGACAAATATTCAACTACTGTTTTAGCAGTTGCAGAGTTGATTTTCGTTGCAACACTAATAGCTATCGAAAAAAAACTACAAAAAAAAGGAATATCCTACTCTTCAATCAATACCAATTCAGATTATCACAACAAACGGAGTATAAGTGGCGCTATACCGTTGATCTTTGCTTATCTTATGTGTGTATTGCCGATATTAATAGGTTTTATTTTGCCAATGATTCCGCTCATATATTGGAGCATAGAGAAGGGGTTTTTCATATACGAAGCAAGATTCTATAACATAATAGCAAATAGCGTTAGTTTATCATTTATCACCGCATTAATCTCAATTAGCATTGCAATAATGATTGGATATACGGCGCGTAAAAATAAGGTAATCAATAATGTAGCACGTCTCATTTCTTTAGGCTACGCAATTCCAAATGCAATTATCGCAATTAGCATAATAATATTTTTAAGCAGAATATCCTCTTTCATTACTCAATATATTGTGGAAATTAGCTTGGTAGGAACTATTGGCGCTTTAATTTACTCATATTTATTTCGTTTTTTTGCTATATCTTTCAAGGCGGTAGAGTCAGGGCTCAAAAAAACACCAAATGAAATTGAGTGGACTGCATATACCATGGGTCATGGGCCTATTTCCACATGTTTGAATGTTCATATCCCTCTCATCAAGAAGAGTATATTATCGGGATTTTTGCTCGTATTTATGGATACTATCAAAGAGCTCACAGCAACACTCATTATAAGACCATTTAATTTTGAAACTATATCAACTAGAATATATGAACTTGTAAGCGATGAGCGCTATAGAGAAGCTGCCCCATTTTCGTTAATGATAGTTATAATAGGCTTAATCTCTACAATAACCTTATTTACACTTGATGATAAGGATAAAAAATAAACTATTTTGATAGTTAATGGGGTCTAGTTTTGACGTATGGACTATCCAAAGAAAAGGGTGGTATCATAACCTCAAAAATTTTTATGCTTTCTTCATTCAGAAATTCATACTTACCCTGCATTATTCCTGACGGTGCATTTAAGTATGTTCCACTTGTGTATTTAAATACCTCTCCAGATTTTATCACAGGTTGTTCTCCGATAACACCAACTCCGGCAATTTCATTTATTTTTCCCTTATAATCTATTATTTGCCAATGACGACTTAATAATTGAATAGTTGATTGGCTTTTGTTTTTTATCTTAACGTTATACATCCATACATAGCAATTTTCATAAGGAATGGATTGCTCTTCAATATAAATTGGTAAAACTGTAACTTCAACAAAGTTGGTAGTTAGTGTGTATTCTAGAATCATTATAGAATATTCATGATAAAAAGATAACATTCTAATTATATACTTTTTTCATAGATTTTTCAAGTATACTCTAATTAGGAAATATCAATTTATAGTATGAATGAACCAGATGCGCTGAGCAAAAAAGTAATAGGAATAATAGGTGGTGGACAATTAGGTAAAATGGCTGCTATCGCTGCAACAAAACTTGGACAAAAAACACATGTTTTTGCCAGTGCTAAGGACGATCCGGCTTGCTCTGTTGCTGATGATTTCACAATAGCAGATTTCTCTGATAAGAAAGCGCTTGAATCTTTTGCACAGAGTGTGGATTTGGTCACTATTGAGTCTGAAAATATTCCATGTAGCGCAATTGATATCGTATCACAGCACGCAGATTTTTATCCAGGTAAAAAAGCATTACACATTGCGCAAAATAGGCTTAGAGAGAAAGATTTCATTAGAAGCTTGAGTATAAAAACTGCTGAATACAAAAGTATACAAAATTATAATGAGCTACTGAAAAGCAGCAGAGCTTTTGGCTATCCAACAAGACTGAAAACAACAGAAATGGGTTATGATGGAAAAGGGCAATATGTGCTTAAGAATGATTCTGAAGTGAAGCAATTTGCTTCCTTTGATTGGAATACAGAGTACATTCTTGAAGCAAGTGTTGATTTACTGAAAGAGGTTTCAATAGTCGTTGCAAGAGATAAAAACGGTAAAGTAGCTTTTTTTCCTATAGCAGAAAATTACCACGTTGATGGAATACTTGATACTTCAACAGTGCCAGCTAAAATAGATAGCAAATTAACTCAAGAGGTACAACGAGCTGCAAAGAAAATAGCAAATGCGCTCGATGTAATAGGAATTCTGGCTATTGAATTTTTTGTTACTAAGGATAACGAATTGTTAGTTAATGAACTAGCTCCAAGACCTCACAATTCTTGCCACTGGAGCTTGGATGCATGTAACGTTAGTCAATTTGAACAGCTGGTTAGGATAATATGCGGGCTACCTATGCAGGAAGTAGTATTACGCTTTCCTTGTATGACGAAAAATATAATAGGTAATGATATATATGATTCTCATAAGTATTTGAGCAACGAAAAAGCTAGTTTAACCATATATGGGAAAAAAGAGGTTAGGGATAAGCGTAAAATGGGACATGTCAATATAGATTTAAGTTAACAGTTTTTCTACGTTATACCGCCACAACTGTACGAACATTGTGATATGATGAGATGTTACATAGTAAACGATGTCATGAAAGTAGCTGATACTGGAATTCAGAAAAAAGGATGATGTCATGCAAGTAGCCTCCTGTCATCCCAGTGCCCAGACACTGGGATCCAGAAAAAAGAATGGTGTCATCCAAGTAGCTGACACTGGTTCACTCTATAATAGCAGTGCCCCTATAATGTCATCCGAGTAGCCTGACTACTTGGATCCAGGAATTTTATTAAGTTGGTAAGCATAAAAGTGGCTGATCTTATGTTAAAACACAACGTTCTTGATGAGATTACAGCAAGGCTGGATTCCAGCGTCAGCTACTTGAATGACAGCAGTCCTACGTCATGCCGCCGCGGTATCTCTAGATCCCGCTAACAAGTAGCGGGATGACGATTGTCGTTTAGCCATAAATATTAAGAAATTTACTAAGCAGGAAAAAAGGCAAAGAAACCCCGTAGTAGCTAGCATTCAAATTCTCCCTTGTCAATTTGACGTTTTTTGCTGTCTTAAACGCTTTGTAAGCGCGTTTCGGCTTATATAGGTAAAAACCTAAAAATTTTTAAAGACATGCGATGCACGTAGTGCGAAAAATTAAACATGAGACACCAAATACCCTAAGTTTTTTGTCATTAACCTGCACAGATTGCGAAGATAAATAAATAGCTTCAGTTTCATGATAAGGGGACTGGCGAAGGGTGTCAAGTAAGTTTTTTCGTTTCTATTCCCAATAAAAGTTTGTATGCAATAACACAGAAGCATGTACGGCTATTCCTTCATTTCTTCCAAGAGAACCTAATTTTTCTGCAGTGGTTGCTTTGATATTTACAAATTCATCATCAATTTCTAATGCTTTTGATATGAATTTTTTCATTTCTACCTTGTAAGGCGATATTTTAGGCTCCTCACAAACTATAGTAATATCTAAATTAGATACGCTGTACCCTTTTTCTTTTGCTTTTTTAGCAGCAAAGTCAAGGAAGTGAGATGAATTGCAATCTTTCCATTCAGAGGAACTAGGAGGAAAATGCTCTCCTATGTCGCCACATCCTAGTGCTCCGAGTATTGCATCAACGATTGCGTGTATTGCAACATCACCATCTGAATGTGCTCCTATTACCATGTTGTGCTCAATTTCTACACTGCAAATCTTTATAAGGCACTTAGTGCTATCTTGAATTTTTATAAATCTGTGTATGTCATAACCAGTGCCGACACGAAATTTTGGCTCTTCAAAAAGGAGTTTTGCCATATTGATATCCTCTTTTGTGGTTAACTTAAAATTGCTTTTTTCACCTTTAATAATCGCAACATGTTTTTTATGCTCTATCATTAGTGATGAATCATCAGTAAATTCTTTGGTTGATTGGTGACATGATAATAGTTCTTTAAAGTTAAAAATTTGAGGAGTTTGTATGGCTCTGAGTTTTCCTCTTGAAATCGTAGATTCAACAAAATTATTACTCACCAATGACATAGTATCTTCAACATCTATTGCTGGAACTACTCCTATATATTGATCATTAATCATAGATTCAACCAAGTTATCTATCAGAACATTTGACACAAAAGGTCTACAAGCATCGTGTATAATTACAAAATCTGGGTTAACTTTTTGTAAGCTTTCAAGCCCTAGTTTAACTGAATTTTGCCTGCTTTCTCCTCCGTATATTGGACTTAGTAATTTAGTGTCTACACCTCCTGTCATCCAAGTAGCTTGACTACTTGTTTCTTTTTTTCTAGATTTCAGCGTCACGCGCTGGAAGGAGTGTACCGCTGATTTTTCACTTAAGTAATGGTTGTACAAGAGCTCCATCGCTTCCCTATAAAAACTTTCATGGTCTCTATTAATTGCTATTCTTATATAATCTATATATTGGTTAGCTAAAAATTTTCTAATTGTATGAAATAAAACAGATTTACCTGCCAGTTTTATATATTGCTTAGGAAGCGTAGAATTGCATCTACTGCCTACTCCCGCTGCAACTATTAATGCTGCTATTTTGTATTTCTTAAGTCTGTTAGTGTGCATATTTATCATTTTCAGCGTAAGTGTATAGTAACAGGTTATTTACAGTTTTAAAAAAAGAGTGTATTATCTTAATGAAGATATAATACGATGCTAGAATGCACATTACTAAGTGTAATAAAGAAAATGAGATACACCTTATATTCTTTCATGGAATAGGGGATAACTATAAAAGTGCTTACAATTATGTACAAGATTTAAAAGTATTGAATAATAGCCATGCACATAAATATCCAAGCGCATTTCAGAACTACATAACTTATGCTGCAGTTAGCTTTTTGTTCCTCGTGGCATCTGTACCAGTGCCCATTGCAATATTACTACTTATAAGCCCCATAACAGCTGGAGTAGTTGGTTTAGCAAGCTTAGCTGCTTTAATTTGCATTTTTTTATCCGTAATGCTTATTGTTATTCCCTTTATAAATAGAGATCAAAGTTTGCTTAAGCCCTCGATAGAAAAAATCAATGAATTAATGGACAAGGATGTGAGGCCTGAAAACATTATACTTTTTGGCCATTCCTTTGGAGGAGCAGTTACATCGGCAGTTTTGAAGCACTTTGCAGACAAAAACGTTAAACTTGGAGGTGTTATTTTTACTAGCACTTTCAGCTCTTTTCATACAGCAATAGAGCATTTTCCGATCCCTCAAGCAAAAATTTTAAGTATGTTGCCCCCATCCATTTTTAAAAAATTGCTAAAGGCTTTAGATCTAGATTTTGATTTAGTGAACGATATACGAAAGTTGCAAGATGAGGGAAAATTGAATATGCCAATAATAGTTATTAATAGCAAAGGAGATCACTTAATACCACAACCTGCACAATTGGTGCACGCAATAGAAAATGATGTATTGCTACGTGGAAAATTGATCAAGACTGTTAATTCGAAAAGGTGTGAAGATGATCCACATAACGAAGTTTTATTCAGTCAAGAATTGGGTAAAAATTTGACTGATCTAATACTTAATAAAATTGATAAAACAATGAATAGATAGTATTTACAATAAACTGTATATTTTTCAGTAAATTGACTATGCTAAAAGCATGCAAAAACGTCATATAACTATTTGTTTTACACTGCTTTTTATAATAGGGATGTTATTCCTGATGCGTCCTATGATTTTTCCATGTTTAATATCTATTGTTATTGCATATTTGTTTAATCCGCTAGTAGTCAAATTTGAAAAGTATAGAATACCGCGTTCATGTTCTGTAATTTTTATAATACTTGTTTTATTAATAGCTTTTATACTAGTTATAACATTTGTTTTACCTATTATATATGTTCAAATTACTTCAATATTAAATTTCTTAGTGAGTAAAGTGCCTTCATTAAAGCTTAAAGTAATCCCCTCTGTATTAGAATTTCTTAATATAAAAATCGAGGATAGCTTATTTGATCACTTATCTAAAAATCTAGCAGAAAATTACAGCAACTATGTATCTTATTTCATGAATGCTCTTGATATTGCTAGTAACTTTATAATCCAAGTGTTAAGTTCAAGCTTTAGCTTGATTCACACAGTATCATTAATGGTGATTACTCCTGTAGTGTTTTTCTATATATTACGTGATTGGCCTTTAATTATAGAAAAAGCTAATAAATTAATTCCTATTCCTTATAGAGAAAAAGTTGCAAATTATTTTTCCAAAGTGGATTTCATTATATCTAATTATCTAAAGGGGCAGGTAAATGTATGTATTGTCATGATGGTCTTTTACTCTGTGAGCCTGAGCATAATCGGATTGAAACACTCTATTGTTATTGGAATTTTATCAGGAATATTAACATTCATACCTTACGTAGGGCCACTATTATATACCATTATTGGGTTCTTGAGCGCTATCACTCAATTTAGTGGATGGTTTGAAAGTGCTGCTGTTTTGCTATTATTTGGTGTTGGACAATTAATAGATTCAAACATATTAGTTCCTTTATTAATAGGAAAAAAAGTTCATATACATCCAACTGTAATTATTCTGGGAATTACTATATGCGCTTCATATTTTGGATTTACAGGTATATTACTTTTTATTCCAATAATAGCAATGTTCAATGTATCAGTAGAATATGCAATCAATAAATATTTTAAAAGTGAGCTTTATAAAAACGGCTAACAGACCTTTTGCATAATCAATTTATGGTAAGAGGAGAAATGAGCCCAGAATACCTGAGATATTTGAGGAGCGTAAGTAAATTTCTGCGCAAAAATTACTACCAGAAAGAGGTTACGTAAGAGGTTCAACGTGCAATTAAATTTATTTAACAACAATCAAGATGATTATAGTCGGCAAAATTACATCGTCTTAGATGAAAATAAGCACGTGTATAATTCGGTAGTTAATGATTTATCTTGGAAATGTCTGATTCTTTTTGGACCTAAAAGCTCCGGTAAAACTCATCTTGCTCATATTTGGCAATCAATAAACGATGCAATTTTTATCAATGTGAATAACTTCGTAAGCGAGATTAGGTATAGCGATGCTTTTATTTTAGAAGACGTACAAAACATTAAAGATGAAGCAATGTTATTACATTGTTACAATTACATGAAAGAAAGTGACAAGAGGCTGCTAATCACTTCTTCAATTTCACCAAAAAAGCTTAACTTCAAATTAAGAGATTTAAGTTCTCGAATATTATCAACTATCAGCGTAAAAATTTTGCCTGCAAGCGAGGAATTATTAAGAATTATGCTAATAAAACGATTTTCAGATAAACAGTTAAAAATTGATTTAAAAGTGATTAATTATATTTTAGCAAGAATAGAACGTTCTTTCTATAGCATTGATAAAATTATAGAGAAGATAGATAATGAATCTATAGGGTCGAATGTGACCGTTCCTTTTATTAGCACTTTATTAAAAAAAGATGCCATTTGATTTCTTCTTTTGTAAAGGTGTATATTAAAAATTTATTAACACCCATAACACTAACGTAATTGAAATCTCTATCTGTCCATGTTAGAATCATAATCAATGTTATGTTATAATAAATATAGATAGATACAGCTAAGAAGTATTCTATATTTATAGTAGAGCTCACTTTATAAGGTGTTTTTTATAGATTTAACGTTATAATTTAACTATGATAAGAGTAAGATTAAATTTAAGAAAAAGGTTAAAGCAAAAGTTTGTGATGTTCACTCTATTGATAAATGCTTTATTTGTCTCATATTTTCTCATAAGAAACACAGGGAACACTTCTAATCAAATTATAGCCAAAGAAATAAATATAGGAGCTGATAATGAAAAATAAACAGTCGCAAAATAAAAAAGAAAATCTTTACATAACATATTACATAGATGCTTTAGCTTCAGAGAGGTCCGCTACACAAAATACTCTGGAAAGTTATCGTTCGGATTTACACCAGTTTGAAGAATTTTTATTGGAAAGCGGCACTACCTTGGTTGGTGTAAACAAAACCAATATTAAAGATTATGTGAAATCTTTATGTACACAAGAAAAATATAAAAGTAGCTCTATATCAAGAAAAATATCCGCTATGAAAAATTTTTACAAGTGTCTATTTAATGACGGAATAATAGATTTTAATCCAGCACCGGCTAATGATGCTGAATTAAAGAATCCAAAAGTTTCTCGTCCTTTGCCTAAGTATTTAAGTGTCGAAGAAATATTTTTGCTAATGGACGCAGTGAGAAAATCAGCAAGCGAATCGAATAAAGAGATAAGCAGTAAAAGGCTATGTGCGATTTTAGATATCCTTTACTCTTCTGGAATGCGTGTTTCTGAACTAATTAGTATGAAATTATGTGAAGTGTCGCATTTAATAAACAGTAATAACAAAGAATGCTATATAATAATAAAAGGAAAAAGTGGTAGAGAGAGGCAAATTCTTTTTAATGAACAAGCATTGCAGAGCCTTAGAAATTATTTATCAGTTCGTGACAATCTGCTCTCTAACAGAAAGGAGTCTGATTGGCTATTCCCAGGTGATAAACCTAATAAACCAATTACAAGGCAGAGGGTCGGTCAATTAATGAAGGAGTTAGCAAGAAAATGCAATATTGATGAAAATAAAATCTCTCCACACGTGATTAGGCATTCTTTTGCTACCCATCTACTAAATAGCGGAGCAAATATTGTGTTGATACAGAAAGTTCTTGGCCATACTAACCTTTCTACAACACAAATATATACTCATATTGCTAACGAAAAGTTAAAGGACAAATTAGCTGATTCGCATCCTATTACTCAGATGATCAATAATTAAATTTATTGTTTTTAATTTGTAATAAAGTTAAATTTAAATAAATTTATGTGAGTTTGTGATTTCAAGTTTATTGTTTAATTTCTTTCTTATATTATGGGAGGTATTCTATACTTTCATTACTCTCCCTGTAATTTTCTTTTCTGAGTGTGTAATAACCATTTTCCTCGTCTGTTCGGTGAGAGTTGTATTATTCATGCTGCGTTTATTATGTGGCATTAAATATGAAGTGAGGGGAACGGAAAACATCCCTAAGCAACCTTTTATCATTGCATCTAAACACCAATCTCCATTTGAAACATTTATTTTTATACTACTATTTAGAAAAGCGGTTTTTATTTTAAAACGTGAATTGAAATGGATTCCATTCATTGGTTTGCATCTTATAGCGCTGAAAATGATTTTTATTAACCGTTCAGATGGTATCAGTTCTATACGCCATATAATCAAACTAGCAAAAATGCGTATAAAAGAAAATAGAAGCATAATAATATTTCCTGAAGGTACAAGAACAACTATAAACCAAAATATAAAATATCAACCAGGTATTGCTGCTTTATATAGCGTATTATCTGTTCCTGTGTTACCGGTTGCTTTAAACACTGGTTTGTTTTGGCCAAAAAGCATACTTTCTCTGAGAAAGAATCCCGGAAAGGCAGTAATAGAAATATTGCCCCCAATATATCCTGGGTTAAACAAAAATGAATTCTTGCAAAGTTTAGAAAAAATTATTGAAGAGAGAAGCAGTAGATTAACCATAGGAAAAACTGATATTGCAAATTAACAAAAAAACTTTATAATTAAAAGAAAAGTACAGTATTTTAGGTATTAATATATGGCAAATCATAAGAGTGCTAAAAAAATGATAAAGGTAATAGCAAAGCGCACTTTAATAAATAAGATGCGGAAAAGTAAAACTCGCACCTCTATTAGAAAATTGGTTGATATAATCAAGTCTGGCGACAAAGAAAATGTTGTTCTGGCATTTCGGAATGCTGAATCTAATTTACACAAGTGTGTGAATAAAGGTGTTATTCATAGGAATACTGCTGCGCGTAAAATAAGTCGCTTAAATGCAAAAGTAAAAGCATTGATGACCGCTTAATACGGTTAATGTAAAGTTAACTGTATTAATATATACTCTTCAGTTTGTATATTCTGTATAAAATTTAAGTAGCTTAAGTGATGGATAAAAAAGTGCTATTAGAACTAAGTAATGGATTAAAAATCGAGCTACCTGTATTAAGTGGAACAATAGGTCCTGACGTGTTAAATATCAAGGATTTATATAAGACGACAGGATTATTCACTTATGATCCGGGGTTTGTTTCTACAGCTTCATGCTCTTCCACAATTACATTCATTGATGGAGATGAAGGAGTTCTTAAATATAGGGGACATGATATAGCTGATTTGGCAGAGAATAATAGTTTTACTGCTGTGATTTATTTATTGCTCTATGGTGAATTACCCAGTTCAGAGCAACACAAAAAATTTCTTCTCAAAATACAAAAATTATCCAAAGTATCAGAGCAAGTTACAAATGTAATCAAAGCATTTCCAAAGACTGCTCACCCTATGTCGATTTTAATTGCATGTTTTGCAAGTTTGTCAGCATCTTACCATGAAAAGCATGGCAACAATATCAATGGTGAAGATCTAGATTTTGGAATTTCTGCAATAGCACAATTTCCTGCAATTGTTGCAATGATTTATAGGCATATCAACAATCAGGAATTCATAAATGCTAACAATGAATTAAGTTACAGTGAAAATTTCTTAAAGATGATATTTGGCGATGCTGTTGATAATGATAAAAGCGCCCTTTTTGCAAAAGCTCTGGATAAAATATTTACTCTCCATGCTGATCATGAACAGAATGCTTCTACGGCGGCTGTCAGATTGGTGGGATCGGCTGGTTCTAATCTGTTTGCAAGCCTCTCTGCAGGAGTTGCTACACTTTGGGGACCAGCACATGGTGGAGCTAATGAGGCAGTTATAAATATGCTAAAAGAGATAGAGCAAAGTGGAGATATAGATAAATTCATCGAAAAAGCTAAAGATGATAAGGATCCATTTAAATTGATGGGATTTGGACATCGTGTTTATAAAAATTATGATCCGCGCGCGCGCATATTGAAAGACGCTTGCCATGAGGTTCTAAGTAAACTAGAACAAAATAATGAATTGCTCAAAATTGCAAAAAAACTTGAAGAAATAGCTTTAAAGGATGAATATTTTATTGTGCGTAAGTTATATCCAAATGTTGATTTTTACTCAGGTATAATAATGAATGCTATCGATATTCCCTCAAATATGTTCACGCCTATTTTTGCACTTGCAAGAACCACTGGTTGGGTTACTCAGTGGTATGAAATGATAAATGATAAAGAAACTAAGATCTGTAGACCAAGGCAACTCTATTTTGGTAAATAAATTTATTTTCACTTCATTAGACTTCTTGCATAACCCAAACTAAGTAGAAAAAAGGTGTCATCCGAGTAGCTGACACTGGTTCCTTTACGACGGAAGTGTCCAGAGGTGTCATTCCAGTCTGGAATCCAAAAAAAAGGATGGTGTCATTCCGTATCCGTTCAGCCAATGGCGTCAACTTAAGAACTTTCATTAGCAAACTCTCCTAAAGACATGATGGCGTTTAGGCTTATCTACTTTATTGCGGCTGTCCCGGTCGGATTTTAACTTTAGCGCGTATACTTAAAAAGGGCTTGAAAGTTTTTTGGCGCAATAAGTACCTGATAGAGTTTCTGCCTCATTACACCAAATAAAACTGAAAAATTTAAACGATACTCAGTAATTTGATCTGGGTTCCAAGGCCCTTGTGCATCACACATATGAAGCGATAATATATTGCACATGACCAAGTTTGCCCAAAATTCTTGTATACAGCCTCTCCAGAAAAATTCTCTAACTCTGCTCCTACTTTGAGTCGTTTCCTCTATGTGCCACCTTAACACATCAGCTTTGCTCCAAAGTCTCGGTCAAAAGCTCTGTTTCTCAGTTGGCTAATGTCAGCACTATAACTCTTACTTTCTGTCCTTTCATTTTATTTTTTAGCTTTTCATTTTCTAATATAAAATCAAAATCTAATTCGCCAGCGTTCCCATAGCTTACTATAATTTCTTTTTTGCAAGCGAAAAATAAAATCTACTTCCAAATCATAATGCTGCTGAATGAATTTTACTGAAGACGATCATAGATAAATAATAATTTCTCTTGATTTAATAAACGCATTTGAGTGATAACTTCGGGTAATTGCTCTGCCGCCAACGTTTGTTCACCTATATTCCAAGCTGCAAGACGAGCACTACAAATCAGCGAAGTACACAAATCAACAAACAAATTGCCAATGGTGCCTGTTGTTCCATTTGGTTCAAACTCGGATACAATTTCCCCAGAGCTGGGTACCAGAACCATCTGCTGCAATAAGTCTATAGCCTCTCCAACTCAGGTTCATCCTGATAGGCTGTTTGGATGCTTAAATTCTTGAAAGCCTGTATGGCAAATCTTATACCTTGCTTTAGAAAAAGCTTGCTTTGAGGGTACATGTCAATGGCTCCATAAGTTCACATTCTATTCCCAAACTTTTTTTAACTAACTTTAAAATCATAGAAAATACTGTCGAAAAAGCTTGTTCGTGTAAAACTCAACACAATGGATTTTCTGAAAAGTTTTCGAGTATATTATATTTTTAATTTGTAGAATAAGGTTTTTTCCTTTTTGCATATTTCACCTAAAAAGGACACATTTTAGACTTCTTTGTTGAAATAAAACAGAAACAAAAGTGCTGTTTATTGCAGCTTTTGGGTAATTTAATGGTAAAAATTTTAGAGAGAAATTTTATACACAATCTCTGACATTTTTCCTTAAGTTGACGCCATTGTCTGAACGGATACAACTTAATTTTTAATCTGCAGGAGTCAAGTTGAGAATGTCCAATTTTCCACTTTCTTTATAGCATAACATACTTCAGCGCCTCTTGCTCCTCTTGAAGTCCAATGGGCTCACCACTTATGTGTAAATTAATCGTTAATGTTGTACACGTTCTTTTCTTTTTCTACTCTCTCTTGCTCTTCAATACAATATATAGCAAGCGGATTAGCTTTAAGTCTTTCGACTCCTATTTCTTCTCCTGTTCCATCGCAGTAACCATAAGTGCCTAATTTTATTTTTTCTAACGCCTCCTTAATTTTTTCTTTTCTATCTTTTCGACGCTTGATTAATTTCTCGTTTCCACTATCTCCATCAGAATAGTATGTATCAATACTATTCTCTTCTAGTTCTTGTTTCTCCAGCTCAGCGAGTATTGACTGTAACTTTAAGCTGAAGTATTCCAGTTGTTTTACGCTCATATATTCTTCATCTTCTGAAGGAGTGTAATCTTCTGGTGACTTTATTTTTGGTAACTTTTCCATAATTGCATTATCAAAAAAATAATAAAACCTATATAATTTATGAACAAAAAATTATACTACCTCAAAGTAAACACTATAATTTATAATAAACATTTAAAAGCCTAGTATGATCGACTCAGTAAAAAAATTAGTAATAGATGATAAGAACTTTACCTATATAGTATGTATTTTTATCATAATGTTAAGTTTATCTTCATTTACACTTGAAAACAACAATAAACAAGAAGTTATGTTAACATTAACATGGATATGTGCTACATTTGTTTTGCAGATTTCTACAAATAATTTGTTTACATCTGATTATCATGATGGAATATTAGAGCAAATCTTTGTACAGCCACTCTCTTCTAGGCTTATAGTTGCTTATAAAATTTTCGCTCACTGGTTATTATTTGGGTTACCGATTTCAGTAATTTCTTCCATATTCAGCTTTGCAATTCTAGGCAATAGTATTGAACACTCAATAGCAGTTGGAGTGTCTTTATTATTTAATACGCTGATAATCATTAATATTTCAGCTACTGGAAATGCATTGATGATTGGTCAAAACAACTTAGCATCAGGAGTATCGCAAATTCTTGTTTTGCCAATGATAATGCCAACCTTTGTGTATTTTAAAATGCTAACTCAATTTGAAAATTTATCCTTGAATATTTATACACTACTAATCACCATCTTAGTTTTTGTTATTTTGATTGTTAACAGCACCATAACTACTCACATGGCACTAAAATTTGCTGTGGAACAGGATTGAAAAATCTTACTGTTATTCAGTAGACTTCTTGCATAACCTAGAAAAAAGGCAAATAGTTATTATAGATTTAGGTTTATCGACAATTTGAAAAACCTTCATTCCAGCATCCTTCCCTGTCATCCAAGTAGCCCTTCGTTGTCATCCCAGTGTCAAAAACTGGGATAACAGCTAACCTGACAACCGTCATCCCGCTACTTGTTAGCGGCTAAGAGATACCGTGACGGTATGACGGTTCGCGGTGGCATGACGATAAGCCTCATCATCCCGCTACGTGTTAGCGCCGCGGCGGTATGACGATTCGCAGCGGCATGACGAGAAAGGGGCTACTTGGATGATACCTTTTTTCTACTTAGTTTGGGTTATGCAAGAAGTCTATTCCTTCATAAGGAGAAGTAGTTAAAGGAATTTACTCTATTTCTCCCTCTTTTTTTATTATTTTTAATCTATAGTTAACGTAAAAGAGATATGCAAAAACTCTATTGATCCATAGTCTGCAAATTATTAATAACACTTACTTTAAAGAACCTCACTTTACGCTGATCTTTGAGCGCTCTTCTGTGGTATTTTGTAAGAGTATAACTTGTGAAATCGTCTTCCCTATAGATTAAAGAGTTACACTGCTTTATATGTGATGCTATCCACTCTGCATAGTCCTGATGATCGGTTGCAATGAATATTTCCCCTGTTATAAGTATTTTTTTTGCTAATAAATTTAAAAATTCCGTATTAATTAATCGTCTTTTATTGTGACTTCTTTTTGGCCATGGATCTGGAAAGAGAATAAAGAATCTTTCAACACTGTTATCAGGAAAATTTGCAATCAATTCTCTTGCATCTTCTGTCCACATTAAAATATTTTTTATGTTCCGTATTTCTATGTTTGTTAGCAAGCGAGAAACCCCCTTTAAGTAGGGCTCACATCCTATAAATAATAGATCAGGTTCATTGAGCACCTGGTAAAGCATATTTTCACCGTTGCCAAAGCCTATTTCTACCCATATTCTTTTTTGTGAATTTACAATTTTCTCTATAGATTCCTTGCTGTTTTGAATAGAATATTTTTCCAATATTTCATCAACATCAGGTTTTAGCCTGGACCTTCTGGAGAACGATCTAATCCACTTGCTATTCTTAAATAGCATATTCTTGATACATATATAATTTTCTCACTATATTTTATATAGCTTAAACAATTCTCGAAATGAGTTAATGAAAAATTACTTGTCAATAATTGTTAATATTATATAATATATGAGTTCTAATAAAGTTTAAGTTAAAGGTAAAGGTATGAATAATAATAATCCAGTCGTAAATCTACCGGTTACTATCAGAAAGCTATCATCAAACAAATTTATAGAAGAGATATGTCAAGGCCAATTTGAGGATCAAGATAATACCTTGTTTGAAGATTCTTTTGTTAACAAAATTAAAGAAGGAGATGTGGTAGAAGGTGTAATTACAAGAATAAACCCTAACGACGTTGTGGTTGATATTGGTTTAAAATCTGACGGGAGAATTCTGATCAAGGAACTCGGTTGTAATGATGAGGTCATTATTGGCTCGAAAATCAGAGTTTATGTGGAAAGAATTGAAGATTATCATGGTAATGTTGTTCTTAGTCGTGAAAAAGCAATTAGGGACGAAAAATGGAATAAGTTGGAAGAAGATACAGTTACAAGGGCTGAAGTAAGCGGAGTTATTAAACGCTCAATTAAATGTGGCTTTATTGTTGATCTTGGTGACGGAATAAGCGCTTTTTTACCGCTGAGTCATGTGGATTTGAAGCAAGTAAAAGATGCGAAGCACCTTATTGAAACTGAACAAAAGTTCATCGTGCTTAAAATGGATAAGAAGCAGGGCAATATTGTAGTATCAAGAAAGCTGGTGTTAGAAAAATTGCACGCTGGTGAAAAAATTAAATTTTTAGAATCTTTAAATGAAGGCGATATAATAGAAGGGAAAATAAAAAGTATCACTCATTACGGTGTATTTGTCGGTATTCATGAATCAGATGTAGTGGGAGTTATAGATGGATTGTTACATATTACAGATATCTCTTGGAGTAGGGTAAGTCATCCGTCTGCAGTTTTTACTTGTGGTCAGACTATAAAAGTTAAAATTATAAAAATAGACAAGGAAAATGCTAAAATTTCCTTGGGTGTGAAGCAGCTAGAAGATAGCCCTTGGCAAGATGCAGAGTCAAAATATCCAGTTGATAGTGTGCATAAGGGTTATGTAACAAGCATAGAAGATTATGGATTATTTGTTGAGCTTAGACCTGGAATTGAAGGTTTAGTGCACTCGTCGGAAATAACTTGGGTTAAGAGTAATTTACCAGTTAGTAGTCTCGTAACAAGGGGACAAGAAGTATATGTAAAAATTCTCAGTATTGACATTGCTAAGAGTAGGATGAGTTTAAGCATGAAAAGGTGTGTAGACAACCCTTGGCAAGTATTTATCAATAAATATTCTCCTGGTTCTATTGTTTCTGGTGAAGTGAAGAATAATACCGGCTCATATGTATCTGTTGCTTTCGGTGATTCTGAAATAGATGAGAACGTAGAAGGGACAATATATGTGAAAGATTTTAGTTGGTCTAAAAATGGTTCAGATGAGATAAAGAAGTATAATGTAGGTGATAAAATAGAAGCAAAAGTAATAAGGGCTAACGTGAATCGGGCAAGAATTTATCTTGGAATAAAACAAATAGAGTATGATCCTCTTGAAGAACTGATAAAGAAAGTTAAGGTAGGTGATAAAATACAGGTTATTGTAGGTAAGAGAGAAGATAATGGACTAGTCGTTGAAGTTGAGAACGATGTAACCCTTCTAATAGATCAAGAGCATTTACCAGAGAATAAAAAATTCTCTATATCAGAAAAAATAGAAGTTGAAGTATTGGGTGTTGAAGAATATAACATAGCATTATCTGCTAAGTGATAAGGTTTACTTATTTTGGCTTCATATAAATGGCAACAAAGTCTGATATAATAGCGAGGGTAGCAAAAAGACATCCTTTTTTAGATAAGATTGTTATAGCAGCTATAGTTGATAGATTTTTTGGGATACTTTCAAGCACATTGAAACATCATAATAGAGTTGAAATTAGGGGGTTTGGTTCTTTTTCAGTTAGAAGTTATAACTTGAAAGAAACAAGCCATTTAATGTTACAGAAGTTTACAAAGAATCAATACTTTAAAACATATTTTCGTAGCAGTAAAAAATTATCTGATTTGATAAATGAATAAAAATTTATACCATAAATAAGATGAAAGTAGGGGTTTGAGTTTATACTGTACGATAGAAATTTTTAGCACCATATGCAAGTAGTAGAAATAGTTATACGTAATAACACATATAAAATATCTTGCGAAAGTGGGAAGGGGAATCATTTATTACGCCTTGCTAATAGTTTTGACAAGTTAGTTAGTTCTGTATCTCAAAAAACTGGAGGTAAGGGTTCGGATGCATTAAATTTCTTACTTGCAGCACTAATTCTTGAGGATAAAATTTTAGAATTAACAAAGCGATTAGATGAAGTAAATCAAGAGCGCGCAAAGTATAGAAACGAGAAAAGAATAGAATATACTGAGGTACTAGATAAGGTAAATAAGATTATCACTAATCTTGAGTGCATAAAGGATTAGCTTCAATAAAGCAAGCAATTAAATTGACTATCTGACTATTCAAGCCAGGAGGGAGGTTTGTCTTACGAGTTATGTAACAATATAATTCGTAATCATCAAGATCAACTATTTTTTCGTATTCGATTAGTTCGCTTAAGGAAAATTTATCAAGATATTTCAATGCGAAATGCCCTAAAAGTATATCGGTTTCTTTGCAACCCCTATGCCAGCTTCTATATATTAATTTTCTTCTGAGTAGTGAGGTATCTGTCATTACAATTAAACTTTTTTTAATTTAAAAGTTAAACTAAATACTTGTCAAGCGAGGCGCATTTTAATATACTTAACATTTTGTTAAGATCTAAATATACAGGTGGAATTAATTTCTAATCTTATCCATCAATTTAGCGATGGAATATATTATTTTTTATCATTTTCTTTAATAATTTCTGTCATAGTATTCGTGCATGAATATGGGCATTATGTTGTTGCCAAAGCATGCAAAGTTAAAGTTGAATCTTTTTCCATAGGTTTTGGTCCTGAAATTTTTGGTTTTAACGATAAGTCCGGAACTAGATGGAAATTAAGCGTTGTTCCATTGGGTGGTTATGTTAAAATGCTAGGGGACAACAATGCAGCAAGTGTCCCAGCTGATCAACAAAATTTAGCCGAAGAAGAAAAGTTGTATTCATTTCATACAAAACCGCGGCATAAAAAAGCAGCAGTAGTTTTTGCAGGGCCTTTTGCAAATATGGTATTTGCTGTTATAGCTTTTACAATATTTTTTAGCATAGCAGGTTATTATCACACTCCACCGGTGATTAGAAATGTAATCGAAGGTAGTGTAGCTAAGCAAGCTGGTTTGTTGCCAGGTGACACTATTACACAAATCAATGAGCATAAAATAAAATACTTTGAAGATATTTCACGTGTGATAATGTCGAATCCTAAAACAAGAATGGAGATTGAGTATAGCAGAAATAATGAGAAGCACAGGACCAGTTTAACTCCATTAATAATCAAGGACAAAGACGTTTTTGGCAACACAATAGAAAGAGAAACTATAGGGATTATTTCAGTCAATACATTAAAGCAGTCGTCTTTTCTTGGGGCTGTGAGCTTATCAGTAAGTGAAACTTACCACACTATGTGCTTAACGATCAAAGCTCTCTTTCACATTATTGTTGGTAAAAGGAGTATCAATGAAATAGGTGGGCCAATAAAAATCGCAAAGTATTCAGGGCAATCAGCTAAAAAGGGGTTCGTTATGGTTGTGTATTTCATGGCAATTATTTCAGCTAATTTAGCTGCAATTAACTTGCTACCAATTCCGCTACTAGATGGTGGGCATTTATTTCACTATATTATAGAAGCAGTTATACGTCGAGATTTAAGTTTGAAATATCAAAAATATGCAGCTACTTTTGGTGCTTCCATATTGTTCTTGTTGATGGCAGTTGCAATCTCAAATGATATTAGGCATCTTTTTTAAGATACATATGAAAAAGCTATTCCACATACTAATAATAATTTTTATCTCTTTTCCTACTCTACTTGTTGCTTTAGAAAATAAGGAAAAAACGCAGATAAAAGATATCAAATATATTGGTAATGAGCGTGTAAGCAATCAAACAATAGGTTTTTATATAAAATTGGAACCTGGTAATTATGTAAACGACGATGATATAGATTTGATTATAAAAGGTTTATATAAAACAAAGCTATTTGCTAGTGTTAATGCTTACATAGATGATAAAAAAAATTTGGTAATAAAAATTCAAGAAAATCCACTAATTAACAAGATAATATTAAAGGGTAATAAGTTATTTAATAGCAAAGAGTTACTAAATAATGTGATTCAGTCAAAATCACTAACTATTTTCACTGAAACAAAATTGCAAAACGATTTAATGAATTTAATCACTACTTATAGAAATAACGGTAAGGTTGGCGTTAAAATTGAATATGAGTTGGAGAAGCTCGATAGTAATAGGGTCAATCTAATTTTCAAAATAAAAGAAGGCAAAACCTCTAAAATTAAGGATATAAGATTTATAGGCAATAAAAACTTTTCTGAAAATGAGCTAGAGCAAGTTATTAAAAGACATAGTAATGACATATTTAGTAAGTTATTTAGAGCCATTTTTAAAGGCGAAAATCATTATTCACCGCAATATCTATTGATTAACACAGAATTGCTCGATCGTTTTTATTCGTCTAAGGGATATATTCAAAATAATATTCAACCAATTGTTGAGGTTGATAATAACAATCAAACAGAGTTAACTTTTTTGATTGACGAAGGACAGCAGTATTTGTTTGGAAATAATGAGGTTAATATTGAAACTGAAATTCAGGATTTGAGCCTAAAAGAAGAACTATTGGATTTTATAACAGAGGAAAACGATAAGATATTTAATAGAGTTAAAATTAATAATACAGTAGAAAAAATAAACAAATATTTAAATGAAAAAGGATATATATTTGCAAAAGTTAATCCAGAGTATGCACAACGTGACAACGTTGTAGATGTAACCTACAGAGTGCTGCCGGGTAAAAAGATTTATATAAATCAAATTACAATTGATGGTAACGATCGCACTTTAGATAAAGTGATCAGAAGTAAGCTAAGTGTAGCAGAAGGTGATGCGTACAATATATCTGAGATTCAAAAGTCACGTAAAAAACTAATGAGTAGTGATTTTTTTGAAACAGTGAAAGTAAATAGTTACGCAGTTAATGACGATGCAGTAAATCTTGACTTAAATGTAAAAGAAAAAAACACTACTTCGTTGTATTTGGGAGGCGGTGTGTCTCTTCCTGGTGGAGCATTGATTAAAATTGACCTCAAAGACCGTAATTTATTTGGTACTGGAAAAGAGCTCTCTTTTGCTCTCGAAAAAAGTCAATACGTATTTTCTACTGATTTAGAGTTTGTTGAAAATAATTTTAATGATTCTGATACGTCACTAGGTGTAGGCGTATTTTACGAAAAACAAGATAAGCCAAACACTACTTTTGATAGTTGCGATATGGGATTTTTTACAAAGTTATCATATAAAGTCACAGAGAACTTAACTAATTCCCTTCGCTATTCTTATAAGTATAATCATATACACATGGATAATAAGGGTGGACAAGACACCGATATCTCTGAAATAATACTGGACCGAAAAGGTGAACATCAGATTTCATCAGTGGGATACACGTTGGCATATAATAAACTGGATAATCTATATGCCCCAAAAGAAGGGTATTTACTGCGCTTAAGTCAGGATATTTCAGGATTGGGAGGAAACGTGAATTTCCTGAAATCTGAATTCTTATCTTTTTATACGCACCCTATATTAAGCAAAATTGACGATGATATAACGCTACGCTTTAAGATGGCGGCAGGTCATATTTTTTCTTATACCGATGAAGATCTAAACATTGGCCAGCACTTTTTTAAAGGGGGTAATGAGATTAGAGGGTTTGACCTTTCCGGTATTGGACCAAGAGCAGAAGACAAAAATAAAAGCTCACTAGGAGGCAAAACTTATTTTAATTTAACACAGCAAGTAGATTTCCCACTACCAAAACTATATGACTATGCTGGTATCAAAGGCTCATTATTTGTTGACTATGCGACACTTTTCGGCTTAGATGATAAAAATGGGAAATATAAAGATCCATATAATGATAGTAAGCTTATAAGAGTGTCACCAGGTTTTGGCTTTTCAATGCTTTCTCCTTTTGGTAGACTTAGATTGGATTTCGGGTTTCCTTTAGTAAAGGAATCTTATGATATAATACCATCACCAAATGTTAAATTTTCTATTGAAGCGGGGATTTGAATGAAATATATACAGTTATTTATATCAGTTATTGCCTTAATTATTTCCTTATTTGTGGGGTATAAGTTTGTAGGATATCAACCTCAGAACACAAAGGCTGCAATTATCGATAGTGACAAAGTCATCAATGAATCTCTTGCTCTGCAAAATATACAACAACAAATAAAGGAGCAGAATTCTAGATTACAACAAGAATTTGAAAATGAGTTAGAAAAACTTAAGCCATCAAAAGAAGAATTTGACCTTTTGTCAGAAGAAGCAAAAAAGGAAAAGACAGGACAATTTAATAAGCACACTGTAAATACTAGAGATAATTACGCTAAAAAAATGTTACATTTAGAAGAAAGCTATAGAGACGCAGTAGAGAGTGTCTTTAATAAAATAAAAGAAGTTGCTAAAAGAACGGCAGAAAAAAACAACATAGATTTAGTACTATTTATTTCAAAAAAGAATCAAGTTTTATACTCTATGGACGAAGTTGATTTATCAGATGTGGTACTAAAAAATGTAAACAAGGAAATACCTGAATTTGCTTTAAAAGGCATTGAATAGACTTATGCAATTTAATATCAGTGATATTATAAAAATACTACCACATTCTTATCCGTTTCTCTTAGTAGATAGAGTTATAGAGTGTGATCCTGGTAAAAGTATAAAAGCAATCAAAAATGTGACTTTCAATGAGCCATTTTTTATTGGCCACTTCCCTGGTCATCCGATAATGCCAGGAGTCTTGATAATTGAATCTCTAGCTCAGGCATCTGCTATATGTGTTCTAGGTAAAGAAACAATAGAAAATAAAGTTGTTTACTTGAGATCCATTGAAAATGCAAAATTCAGAAAGCTAGTTACTCCAGGGGACACATTGATTCTTCAAGCTAACATTCAAAGTGTGTGTTTAGGTGTACACAAATTTAGGTGTATTGCATCTGTTAGCGAAGAAAAAGTTGCAGAAGCAACAATCTCAGCAGTATTGCAAAATAAATAAAATCTTCATCTGTAAGAAACAGCATGTACACTGTATAGTATAGCAATGAAGCTGAATTTCAAAATCTCATTTTCGAATCTATATACTCGTGATGGATTAATAAAATTAAATGAGACATTTTTGAATTATATCAAATCATGTGATGAGAGCTTGTTTTGTTCATTAATTGAAGCAAGAGAAAAAGCAGCTTCTTCTTCGATGTCATCCCAGTGTCACCTCCCATCATCCCAGTGTCACCCCCCGTCATCCCAGTGCTTGACACTGGGATCTAGAAAACAAGAAGGACGGTCAGCTACTTGGATGACAGATAGTCAGTTAATAGTAGACCTCTCATATTTACTTGATGAATTTATTGCAAAACTTTTCAATGTTGAAAAAGAAATAGAGGAGCTAAAGAAAAAGCACAACGACTTTGCTGTAATATATAAGTGCAAAAGATTATTTGTCCAACGCTATGCATTGAAGAAATACACTAATGTGGCGAATATAGATATTACTAACAAACTAAGTCATTTTCTCACTTTGCCAACAACAGAAAAAAATTTTGCTGAGCAGGTGATGCATTGGTTTGAAAATAAAGAGGATCACAAAGAGGAAATAGAACTTGCGGCACAATATGCAGTGTGGAGAGTAAAAAATAAACAGAGTATATTATTCAGTATTCATAAAAAAATTGACCACGAAAACCTCATACCATTTTCTAAAAAAGAAGTGGACAAAGTTGAAGTGCTGTATTCAAATGAAGTAAAAAGACGATACGGTTTTGATCTAACAAGCAAAAAGGTGAGTTTGAATAAAGCACTAGATAATGCTCACTACTGCATATTTTGTCATAAGCAAAGTAAGGACAGCTGCTCAAAGGGGCTAATTAATAACGACAATACTTTTAAACAATCTCCACTAAAAGTTGAACTGCACGGCTGCCCACTAGAGCAGAAAATATCAGAAATGAATCTGGTGAAAAGCGAAGGATACAGCATAGCAAGTCTTGCAATTGTGATGATAGATAATCCGCTATGTGCAGCCACTGGGCACAGAATATGCAATGACTGCATGAACTCGTGCATATATCAGAAACAAGAGCCTGTAAATGTGCCAATGGTTGAAACAAAGATTCTGGATGATGTGCTCAGTTTACCGTACGGATTTGAAATATATTCTCTGCTCAGCCGTTGGAATCCTTTAAATTTTCAGCGTCCATTGCCAAGAGGAAACACTGGAAAAAACGTTCTAGTTGTAGGCCTTGGTCCTGCTGGTTTTAATTTAGCTCATCATTTGTTGAATGATGGGCATAACGTTATCGCCATTGATGGACTAAAGATTGAACCTTTGATCGATAATTTCCAGCTAATTAAAGATTTTGAACACGAAAAATTGAGTGAACGCATGGCAGGGGGGTTTGGTGGGGTGGCAGAATATGGTATTACTTCTCGGTGGGATAAGAATTACTTAAAGATTATTAGATTACTGCTGGAAAGACGTGAGAATTTTGCACTTTATGGAGGCATTCGTTTTGGTGGCACGATTAATGTTGATGACGCGTTCAACTCGGGTTTTGATCACATCGCCCTAGCACTTGGCTCTGGCAAGCCACGAATGATAAAAATAAAGAATATGCTAGCTCGTGGAGTACGTATGGCATCTGACTTTCTTATGTCGTTACAACTGACTGGTGCTCTTAAATTTGATTCTATAGCAAATCTGCAAGTTCGTATGCCGATAGTTGTCATAGGTGCGGGGCTTACTGCGATTGACACTGCCACTGAAGCTTTAGCGTATTATCCAATTCAAGTAGAAAAATTTCTTCTTCGTTATGAGATATTAGTTGATAAGTATGGAAAGGACTGTGTTGAAAAAGATTGGACAGAAGAAGAACACAAAATTGCAAATGAGCTCATATCGCACGCAAAGTTGATCCAAGCAGAGCAAGAGTTAGCAAAAAAAGAGAATAGAGAAATAAAAATATTAGAGTTAATGCAGAGCCTCGGGGGAGTGAAAGTTGTATATAGAAAAGAGCTGAAAGACTCGCCAAGTTATCGATTAAATAGCGAAGAGGTGCAAAACGCATTATCAGAAGGGATTTACTTTATTGAAAACTTAGAGCCAGTTGAAGTTGTGACAGATAAATATAACCATGCTGAGTCAATAAAACTGATAGACACAAAATCCGGCGAAATCAAACGTATAAAAGCACGTTCTATTTTTATAGCAGCAGGTACTGAGCCAAATACAGTTATTGCAACAGAAGATAAAAAGCATTTTAAATTAAGTAATGGGTATTTTACTCATTTGAATTCATCAGGAAAAGAAATAGACCCAATATTTTCTCCTAAAATGCAAAATAAAGATAGAATATTAGTGTATAAGCAAGGCAATAAAACAATCAGCTTTTTTGGTGATCTTCACCCTTCGTATAGTGGCAGCGTCGTGAAAGCTATGGCAAGTGCTAAGAACGGCTACCCTATTATTTCTCAGCTTTTGAGTGGAGTTAATAGCTTCGTTTCTGTCATTCCAGTGTGTGATGTTGTGGACCAGAAAAAAAATGCGTGGTCAAGTGTTGAAGACCTGGCTAATAAAGAATTCTTCAATAGAATCAAAGAGCAATTCACTGCAAAGGTTATAAAAGTTCAATATTTAACAGACAAAGTTGTGGAAATAGTGATCAAAGCACCACTTGCGGCAAAGAATTTTAAGCCTGGGCAATTCTTTAGATTGCAAAATTTTGAAACCAATGGCAGAAAAGCCAATAATACAAACCTTGCTATGGAAGGTATAGCCGTAACCGGCACTGAAGTAGACAAAAAAAAAGGAATTATTTCCACTATTGTGCTGGAAATCGGCGGCTCCACTAATTTATGCAGACACTTAAGAGAAGGCGAGCAAATAATTCTTATGGGCCCAACTGGCAGACCTACTGAGGTTTACTAAGTCTCAATATTAAAGTGATGCCAAATTTTATTTCAAAAAGTAAATAATTTACTAACGCTCGTGCACAAATTAAAAATAAATTATGCACGAGTGTAGCATTGTGAATGAAGAATGCTATATTAAAGCTTACCTCACTATTAAAGCTATCGGTCAGATTAGATTAAAAACCTAATCTGACCGGTTTCTCTATGACCCTCTAAACTCTGATATAATTATATGATAATTAGTTTAATTAGTGGTTAATATGCAAATTGATTTTATTCATATATTGAGATAGCATAAACCATATTGGTTTTAATTATTGTGCAACTTTATAAATCGTCACTGTTACTTCTACTGACTGTATTAATAGTTATAGTCCTAAAATTACCTGAAAATTTGAGCATTGCAGTAAATTGGTCTCTCCCAATTCTAGATTTTGATTTATCTTTTCGCATCGTACTAATATCTTTTTTATCGGTTGCATTTTTAATTGTTCTATCAGCAAAAAATTTGAGTTTTTCAGAGATGCTTTCTTTTTCTGCTTACACTATCAGTTCACTTTATGCAGTTTTATCTGAACATATGATATTGGTTATAATATTCTGTGAATTAATGACCGTCAGTGCATTTTTTATTATCGCAGCTAGCTGTAGAGATAGTGGACCTGCAATAAGGTACGCTTGTGTACACTTTTTCGTTGGAGTTATATTAATAGCAGGATTGGCACTTCAAAGCACTAACCTGATAATTTTGGGTTTATTGATAAACTGCGCTTGTTTTCCTTTTTCATTTTGGGTTGTTGATGCATATCCTGCTGCATCGCTACATGGCACCACATATCTCTCTTTATTTACCACTAAAGTCTCTTTTTTAGTGATGCTTTTACACACTTATAACCTATGGCAAGATTGTACTGAAATATTAGCGCCTGTAGGCGCCATCACTGCAATTTACAGCATTATATTTGCTTCTCTTGAGCAAAATATTCGTAGATTTTTATGCTATAATATTGTAGGACAAATGGGCTTGCTGATTATTGCAGGAGGTTTACTCAGCCCTTCGGAAAAGGCAATACCAATTTTGATACTGCATATAATCTTCTCTCTTGTTTATCAATCATTATTGTTTGTGGTCAGTAATTCGATTATTTCACAAACAAAAACAATTAGTTTTAATGGAGTAGGTAAACTGATGTCAGTGGAAGGCATGTGTGCTATAATCGCAATACTTACAATGGCTGCATTTCCTGGAACCGCTGGATTTATTAGCAAATCATACATTACAGCCGAGATTGAAGCAAGTGGTGCTAATTTAGAAGTGTATAAAAACTTATACAAGATTCTAAATTTACTGCTTTATTTAAGCGTGGGGCTCAAGTTTCTTTACTACATATTTATTGCAAAAAGTAAGTCGAAACCTTTAGCAGAGAGGGGAGGTAAAATGACTATGATTATTTTAGCATTTATATGCGTAATTGCTGGCAACCCTTACTTACCTATTTACAATAAATCTTCGATTTTCGATTTTGTGTACAACACAAAAAATATTTTGTCGCAATTTAATTTGTTATTATGTACCACTTTATTGTTCATTCTTTTACGCAAGTTATTTTACCCGAGAATAAATTTTAAAATGGATGTTGATTGGATTTTTAGAGCTTTCATACCCTATATTATCTTGCTGTTCAATCAACTGATCTTTAAAGTGAGAGAAATGTCTGCCAATGTACTGCAAAACTTGACTAATTCACTTACTAGTTTATACTTTAATAATATTACTAAACTTAAAGAAGTGCTGGGTTACAACTCAGTGAGTTTTGTTTCAGCTTCTTCTCTCTTTTTAATGAGTATTCTACTAACGCTATTATGTTTAAATCGTTAACTGAAAGTTTAAATTCTGTATTTAGTAAACTAAGAGGAAAGTCGATCATTTCTGAAGATGATTTTAATCTTGCCATGCGTGAAATACGCATAGCCTTAATTGAAGCTGACGTTTCACTTGAAGTTGCAAAAAAATTCATCAACGACATTAAAGATAAAGTGATTGGGGAAAAAGTCATAAAAAGTGTTTCTCCAGCACAAATGATAATTAAAATTGTGCAGGATAATTTAGTTGCAGTTCTCGGATCAGAGAAAAGTGACTTAAATCTAGCAGTTAAACCCCCTGCTGTGATTATGATGGTGGGCTTACAAGGTGCAGGTAAAACAACCACCTCAGGAAAGCTTGCTTTAAAGCTAAAAAAGCAAAAGAAAAAAGTGATGCTTGCCTCTTTAGACATTTATAGGCCGGCTGCCCAGAAACAACTTGAGGTGCTGGGTAAACAAATAGACGTACAAACTTTATCTATAGTAATAAATGAAGGGCCTATTGCAATTACAAAAAGGGCACTAGCAGCAGCAAAGAACGATAATTATGATGTATTAATACTAGACACCGCAGGCAGGCTTCATATTGACAATAATATGATGAATGAGTTGAAAGCCGTAAAGGAAATAGCTTCACCTGCAGAAGTTATTTTAGTAGCCGACGCAATGATAGGCCAGGATGCGGTCAACATTGCCAAATCATTCAATGAGGTAATAGGTGTAACCGGCATTATTCTTACCCGTGTTGATGGTGATGCACGTGGTGGTGCTGCTCTTTCTATGAAAATGATCGCCGATTGTCCAATTAAATTTATTGCTTGTGGTGAAAAATTAAGTGACCTCGATGATTTTTATCCCGATAGAATTGCAAAAAGGATACTTAGCATGGGTGATGTTGTATCATTGGTTGAAAAAGCTGCTGAGATTGTTGGTCAGGAAGAAATTGATAAGTTACAAAAGAAAGTAAAAAAGGGTAAATTCGACCTAAACGACCTAGTGGGAATGTTAAAAACTCTGAGTAAAATGGATGGCATTAGCAACATAATGAAATTCATTCCTAGTTCATTCACAAAAAAGCTAAGTAGCAGTGTGCCAGATGACAATAAAGTGAAAAAATATATAGCCATCATAAACTCAATGACCGAAAAAGAAAGGCAAAATCCAGATATTTTAAATGGCAAAAGAAGACTTAGAATTTCTAAGGGGTCCGGAACAAGTGTAACTGACGTTAATCTTCTGATTAAGCAGTACAATCAAATGAGCTCTATGGTAAATAAGTTCAGTAAAGTTGACCATAGTAAACTCAAAGAATCTGATTTGATGGATATGCTAAGCAGAAAGTAAGTGACCTTACCTTTAGCTATATCAAAAGCCGGCTTAGGTCTCGCAAAAAAATTTACAGCTTTTTGCTAGCCAAGAAATTTATTATTAATTTTAGGAAATACTATAGCTGACCCAAGCAACACGTCATACCGCGATTCATTTCATAACTGTACGAACATTGTAGTGTGGGCCACCAGTGGGGTGTCATCCGAGTAGCTTGACTACTTGGATCCAGAAAAAAGAATGGTGTCATGCAAGTAGCCTCCTTCTCCTGTCATCCCAGCGCCCAGAGGTGTCATCCGAGTAGCTTGACTACTTGGATCCAGGAAAAAGAATGGTGTCATGCAAGTAGCTGACACTGGTCTCCATCCAAAAGGGTGTCATCCCAGTGCTTGACACTGGGATCCAGGAAACTTAATTGCAAGTAATGCATTGGGTTTGGTGAGTATGGGTTTTGCGTTATAGAATGAAGCACTTTTTGTGAATTTGTAAAGAAAACTGGATCCCAGTGTCAAGCACTGGGATGACATCATCCTTTTTTTTGGATTCCAGACTGGAATGACAGCAGTCCTACGTCATACCGCGATTCATTCGCGGTATCTCTAGATCCCGCTAACAAGCAGCGGGATGACGGTTGTCGTTTAGCTACAAACATTAAGAAATTTACCAAACGAAAAAAAGGCAAAAGAAGCCCCGTGGTGGTTGGCTATTTACTATGTACTAAAATATCGGCGTTTTTTTTATTCTAAAACGCTTGATTAAGAGCGATTTAGCTGCTTTTAACTTGCAACTAACCTACACCGCAAGTGTTTAAGAAATTTACTAAGCAGGAAAAAAGGCAAAGAAACCCCGTAGTAGCTAGCATTCAAATTCTCCCTTGTCAATTTGACGTTTTTTGCTGTCTTAAACGCTTTGTAAGCGCGTTTCGGCTTATATAGGTAAAAACCCAGAAATTTTTAAAGACATGCGATGCACGTAGTGCGAAAAATTAAACATGAGACGCCAAATACCCTAAGTTTTTTGTCATTAACCTGCACAGATTGCAAAGATAAATAAATAGCTTCAGTTTCATGATAAGGGGGCTGGCGGAGTTTGTCAAGTAAGTTTTTTCGTTTCTATTGTAATGACAGTTATGGCCTGTGCAAGAAATCTATTGATTTACAGCAGGTTCTTTGTTACAGTTCACAGTTATGCAAAGAAACTTAAAGCCTCATGAGTTTATTTACAGCCAGTGATTTACATAATTTGGAGCTGTATAGCTGAGTATTGTATATGATAATATTAATAACAAACGATGATGGTTTTGGAAGTGAAGGAATAAAATTACTCAAAGAGGTTGCACGGAATTTTGCGTCAGAAATATGGATAGTGGCACCAGATACTGATAGAAGCGGAGCTGCAAGATCTCTTGATTATCCAGTGAAACAATCTATTGGAATAAAACAACATAGTGAAAGGGAATTTAGTGTGTCTGGTACTCCTGCAGATTGTGTCATTATTGCGCTAAATAAAGTTATGAATAAAAAACCAGACTTAATATTGTCCGGAGTAAATATTGGATCAAATGTCGGGGACGATATTTGTTATTCAGGAACAATTGGTGCTGTAATGGAAGGTGCTGCAAGGTCTATACCTTCTATTGCGCTGAGCCAAGTTTATCATGATAAAATAGACTGGCACAATACAAAGGTTTTTGCACCAAAGGTTATTGCCAAGCTAGTTAAGGTTGGTTGGCCTAAAAACATAGTGATGAGTGTAAATTTTCCTGCTACGGAAAAAGTAAAAGGAGTAGAATTTGCTGAACAAGGTGAATATAACATTGATGGGGATTTTACTTTTACTGAAAATTCGAATGGCTCTTTTAGCTTAAATTGGTCTCGAGAGCACTCAGGCAGTGGTAGTGTAAATAAAATAAAAGAAGGATTTATTACTATCACACCAATAAAATTAGATTTTACAGATTATGATACATTGAATGTTATGAAAAATTCTTGTGCAGACGAATTTTCTTCTATAGCTGACTGAGAAAAACATTTGCATTGCTCCTAATTAGATGTTTTCTATTGTGTTATCGCGAGCAATTATTTTTTCTTCACCTGTATCCATGTTTTTAATCTTTAAAGTTTTACTACTCAATTCTTCATCGCCAAAAATTAAAGCAGCTTTAGCATTTGCTTGATTTGCTTTTTTCATTCGGGTTTTGAGCGTTCCGCTATATTCATAGATTACATATAAACCATTTCTGCGCAATTCATTCGCAAGTGTTATGGCATATTCTTCAGCCTCTCTACCGATTGGAATTAGGTAAATAGGTCGCTCTTCTTTCGGAGAATAATTGATTAACTCCATTATGCGCTCAATACCCCCTGCAAATCCTATTGCTGGAGTGTGTTTTCCACCTACTGAAGATACTAAATTATCGTATCTTCCACCGGCAAAAACTGCCCCTTGTGCACCTAAATCCTCTGTAACAAATTCAAATACTGTGTGGCAATAATAATCCAGGCCTCGAACTAATTTGCTATTTACAGTGTAAGGTATGCCAAGAGCTTGCAGTCCATTTAACACCTGATCAAAGAAATATGAAGATTCTTTTGTATAGTGATCACTGATTTTAGGTGCATCCAAAATTATTGATTTATCTTTCTCATCCTTAGAATCCAGTATTCTGAGTGGATTTTTGATCAACCTATTTTTGCTATCTTCTGATAGATCATTTTGATACTTTCTAAAGTATGATACCAAAGCTTCTCTATACTTAGTTATTGTTTCACCATCACCCAAAGAGTTAATTTCCAGCTTTACATTTTTATTGATGCCAAATTCAGTTAGTAAGTGCTGAGCGAGTGATATCAATTCAATATCAGCTTTTGGATCTTCTATGCCAAAAACCTCAAAATTTATCTGATGAAATTGCCTTTGTCTTCCCTTTTGCGGTCTTTCATAGCGAAATGCAGGTCCTGTTGAGAATAATTTGATCGGTGTTTGCAGTTTTTTTTCGATTAATAGTCTAACAATCGTTGCGGTGAACTCAGGACGTAAAGTTATGCTCTTTCCCCCTTTATCATTGAAGCTATACATCTCTTTAGTGATGATGTCTGAGCTATCACCTAAGGTTTTTGTAAAAACCTCCGTGTACTCAAATATTGGAGTCTGGGCGGGCAAAAAGCCGTATAGACTTGAGATTCTATTTGCTGTTTGCTGAATGTATTTAAACTTATACCACTCATCAAATAGAAGGTCTTTCGTTCCTCTAACTGTTTGATTAGTCATAGTGTAGTCTCTATACCCGCAACCTCTGGTATGTGGTAGCTCAGCATATTCTGCACTCCTTGCTTTAAAGTAATTGCAGCACTTGGGCACCCAGAGCAGGCTCCTTGCAGCTCAACATAAACTATTCCATCTTTATAGCCACGGAATTTGATATCACCACCGTCTTGAGCAACTGCAGGTTTGATATAACTTTCCATCAATTCTTTTATTCTATTTACAATTTCTATATCACTTTCATCAAAAAATTCCTCGTCTGGATCATTCACTCCTTCTTTATCTAGCGCTTTTCCACCTGAAGTAAAGTGATCCATAATTGTAGTTAAAATTTCTACTTTTAATGTATCCCAATTAATTCCACCCAATTTTGTTACTGAAATAAAATCATGACCAAAAAACACTCTTACCACATGTTCTATTTGAAAAAGATTTGCTGCTAACTTGGAGTTTTTTGTTTCGTCTGCATTTAAAAAATCAGCCGTTTCTCCTTCGTTTAGAATTGCAAATCCAGGAAGAAATTTCAGTGTGTTTGGATTTGGTGTTTCTTCAATCTGGATGAACATGTTATTTACCATGACAATTATAATTGTTACTATTTAATCATAAAATGATAAAAAAATATACATGTCATTCATCTTTTTCCTTTTTTTAGTATTCATAATAATCACGTTTGTCTTGCCTAGCGTTGTTGTATTTTTTCTCTTCCTGACAAAAAAAAATAACATAAGTTTCATGATAAACTCTGTATTGAGTAAGTTTTTGAACGAATTTAATAGCAGTAGAAGTTATACTGAAAATTACACTGGTAATAACATATCCAAAGATGAAGCATTAAAGATACTGGGGCTGAATCCTGAGGCAAGTCAAAATGAAATCAATAAAGCATATCAAAATTTAATGAAGTTAGTTCACCCAGATAAGGGAGGCTCAGAATATTTTGCGCAAAAGCTAAATGCGGCGCGTGATAAATTGTTAAAAAAGTGATCTTAAAAAAAGTTTTCGTTTAACAAATTTCTTCCTTTGCTTTTTCTAAATACTCCAATATTGCTTCATGTAGCGCAGTCCATGTTATCTGTTCTTCCAGGGAAGGTATAAATTCTTGTCTCCAAGCATTCTTAAACTCCTGAAACCACTGTTTTTCAAAATCCTGAAATTCTAAAGAAATATCTACTTTAAAGCTATCAATTAAACTGGAAACTTCTGCAGCTTTAGAGCTATCTAGTGATTTTAAAGATAACACTCCACTCTTTAAAATGTCTAACTCTTCCAATACATTAAGCTTAAATGGTTCATAGAGTGAAGACCATATGCGATATCTTAAATAAGAATCATAGTATAACTTAATTTTGTACATTAAAGTGGTAGATGCATCAGGAGAAATGTTATTCTCATATTGTGCAAGAGAAGATAATAAATTCTCATAATCTACTTTGCTTAAACATGGTTGTAGAGTCGATTTAAATTTTTCACTAAAGGTTAAATAACTAGAAGAAATGCCATGACTATATTTACTAAAGAATTCAGGAAATATATCCGCTTGTTCTAATTTAAGAGGTAAATCTTTTCTAATTCCTCTTGGTAAATTATGTATTGAGAACTGATAAATAACCCATACAAAATTCTCGTCAAACTTATCTGAGTAATCAGCATTATTATCAGGAAAAATTACATTACCTTTCTTATCATTCCAGGGTAGTATCTTATAGAAAAATTTGTTCAGCCTTTGTTTTAATTTCAAAATACCTTCATTTCTATCACCTGCTTTATACAATATTTCGCCCATTTGCTGTTTAGCATCTTTAGGGTTTATTCTGTCACTTATGTGCAATCCAATTCCATTTTTCTCTAATAACTCCCAATCAAACAATTTGTGTGGATCTGGTTTACGCATTGTATAGCCAAGCTCTGGATCATGCACTATAGTTCCTATTTCAGAATGACTAAATATCATATCCCTTTTAATTTTAAAACGCTCCATAAGATATAAAATCAGCTCTTTAACGGACCTCATTTGCTCTTCCGGAAAAGGCTCAAGTCCTGTGTTTACAATTTCAATACCTACAGAGTAGTTGTTAAGCTTCCGTAGCTCTTCAAGCTTGCTATCTATCTTAACTCTTGCATAACTAATACCAGCATGCCATGCTTCTTTCTCTAATGGAACCATTAAGGTGATGCTGCCATCCCTATCGACAATAAAATGAACTGACAATCCTCTAGCATTCAGTGTATCTTTTGTACCTTTTAATGTTGATGTTTCAGTATGGTGAACTATAACCATTAACACTTTTTTACCTGCCCTATCACCATAATTTAAAGCTGAAGCTGGATCTAAAAATAACAAATCCTGATCTTTCAATAATGGTAATTTTTCTTGTAAATCTTGAAAATCATTCTCGATATTGCTTGAACTGGATACTTGCCCAGATATGAGAAATGCTGAAACAGTAATCAGTAAAACTAATAAATATTTGTTAACTTTAGATAGTTGGATTTTCATACCATCTTTATAAACACTTTGTAGATAATTTTTCATTCTATAGTTAGAATAGGGTTGTTGAATAAATTTACAAGACAAAATCATACTAGTCCGGTAGTAGTAACATGTTCAGAGATGGAGCGTTTAAAGTGCTAGGAATAGATTCTGGAGCTAACCAAAATGAAATCAATAAAGCATATTAAAATTTAATGAAGCTAGTCCATCCAGATATAAGGAGGCTCGGAATATTTTACACAAAAATTAAATGCGGCACGTGATAGGTTGCTGAAGAGGTAAT
Source organism: Wolbachia endosymbiont (group A) of Nomada flava (assembly GCF_964027055.1). Taxonomy (NCBI): domain Bacteria; kingdom Pseudomonadati; phylum Pseudomonadota; class Alphaproteobacteria; order Rickettsiales; family Anaplasmataceae; genus Wolbachia; species Wolbachia endosymbiont (group A) of Nomada flava. Next base: position 1,415,596 of record NZ_OZ034725.1, read on the forward strand.
TAATATTGCTTTAAAGTTTTTATTTGTGCGTAAAGGATAAGTTGCTACAATAAAAAAATAAGATAAAAGTAGCAATGGACATGTGTTCAGAAAGGTTTAAGTTATGCAGGAAGATAACAAAAAAGAAACAATAAAAGAAGAAAAAGGCATATTAGGATGGATAGAATATAGATTGCCTATATTTTCTTTTCTAAGACACACTGCTTCTTACCAAGTGCCAAAAAACTTAAATTATGCTTGGAACTTTGGCTCTTTGGCTGGTATAGCGCTGATTTTACAAATAATAACAGGTATATTTCTTGCTATGCACTACACTCCGCATGTTGATTATGCGTTTAATAGTGTAGAGCGCATAATGCGAGATGTGAATTACGGGTGGTTAATACGCTACACTCACGCTGTTGGAGCATCGCTCTTCTTTATGGTAGTCTATGTTCATATAATGCGTGGATTATATTACGGATCTTATAAAAGACCGAGAGAGATGGTGTGGTTTATTGGAATATTTATATTTTTTGCAATGATGGCAACTGCCTTTATGGGATATGTATTGCCTTGGGGACAAATGAGTTTCTGGGGTGCAACAGTTATAACCAACTTATTTTCTGCTATACCTTTAATTGGCAATAAAATAGTTATATGGTTATGGGGTGGTTTTTCAGTGGATAACCCAACACTTAACCGTTTTTTCGCTCTGCATTATCTTCTGCCTTTTGTTATTATTGCTTTAGCTATGCTTCATGTGATAGCTCTGCATAGGTTTGGCTCTGGTAACCCAAGTGGAGTGGAGGTAAAATCAGATAAGGATACCATCCCTCTCTATCCTTATTATATAGTCAAGGATTGCATAACTTTTGGTCTGTTTTTTGTAGTTTTGTTCGCATTTGTTTTCTATGCTCCCAATTATCTTGGGCATCCAGATAATTATATAGAAGCTGACTCTATGGTAACTCCGGTACACATAGTGCCAGAGTGGTATTTTTTACCTTTTTATGCAATGCTACGTTCGATTCCAGATAAACTTACTGGTGTGCTTACCATGTTTGCGTCTATTTTAGTGTGGTTTTTGTTACCTTGGCTTGATAAATCAAAAGTTAAAAGTGGTGCTTATCGCCCGGTGTTTAAGAAATTTTTTTGGGTTTTTGCAATAAATTTTGCACTTCTTGCCTGGCTTGGAGGACAAGAGGTGAAAGAACCTTACATCACTATGAGTAGGCTATCTACTCTTTATTACTTTGCATACTTTGTGATAGTTTTACCACTGCTTAGTAAGTATGAAAAGCCAAAAGAACCACCAAAAACCTTAAGTGATTCTGTGCCGGAGATGAGGTGATGTCAATTCAAAGCAGATCTCTTACAAAATTCTCTGTCATCCCAGAACTCTCTTCTTTCACCCCAGAGCCCTCTTCTGTCATTCCAGAACTCTCTTCTGTCATCCCAGCACCCTCTTCTGTCATCCCAGTGCTTGACACTGGGATCCAGAAAAAAAATAAATGGATTCCAGCATCATGTACACAACTGTATGAACGTTGTATACAACACACAGTGTCATTCCACTATCTTCCGTTGTCATCAATTCGAAATTTACTAAAACAGTGGTTACGCATGGGATCTAATGTATTTGCAATCTCCTGCATGTTATTTCTATCTAGTCTTATATCTGCAGAAGAGTTTAAACCATTACCAAATAAGAAAATAGACTGGAAATTTGATGGAATTGTCGGATCTTTCGATAGAGAGTCAATTCAGCGTGGCTATAAAGTGTATAAAGAAGTCTGTGCTGCTTGTCATTCAATGAATAGGGTAGCATTTCGTAATTTGCAAGATGTCGGTTTTTCTGAAGAAGATGTAAAACAGATAGCAGCTTCTTACCAAGTTAAAGATGGTCCGAATGATTTGGGTGAAATGTTTGACAGACCTGGAGTACCTTCGGATTATTTTATTGCGCCTTTTGATACAAAAGAAGCAGCTGCAGCAAGCAACAATGGTGCAGTCCCACCAGACTTATCATTAATTATTAAAGCAAGGCATGATGGTGCAAATTATATCTATTCACTGTTAACAGGCTATCAAAACGGCGAACACGATGAAAATGATTTATATTTTAATTCGTATTTTCCAACAGGCAGATTAGCTATGGCGCCACCACTTTCTGAAGGAATGGTGGAATATGATGTTGCAAGACAAGCCACAGTTGAAAATATGGCATATGACGTGGTAAATTTTTTACAATGGGCAGGAGAGCCAGAATTAGAGCGCAGGCATAAACTTGGATTAAAAGTAGTGGCGTATTTTATAATTTTAACAGTGTTTTTTGTATTAACTAACAACAAAGTTTGGAGCAAGCTCTATAAAAAGAAGTGATAGTCAATTTTGCCTCAAGCACAATGGTTGTCATCCAAGTAGCTAACACTGGTTCCTTTATGACGGTGTCATCCGAGTAGCTGACACTGGGATGGCTTTGTCGCATCGTACCTTATACGGTAATAATTTACGATAAATTCATGTAGCCATTTCGAATTTAGCCATACCAATGTCAGTAAATTTATTAAGCAAATAGCACTTAATGAGCAGTTCTTTTTCACGATTTATAGCTCTTTTCATAGAAGTCCGGATGTGATAAGGATAGATAATGATAAGGAGGTTGAATGCCAGCAGCATATAGTTATGATTTAAGAAAAAAAGCAATGGAGGCGCTAGACGAAGGAGAAAGCAGAGAAGCAGTGGCAGCAAGATTTAAGATTGGACGAACTACTTTATGGGAGTGGCAGCACTGTAGGCTTGACCATAAATTATGTTAAGATAGAAAATGACTATTTTAGATAGAGCTTGATGTAATGCAGTGCGATACAAAATAACGGTAGAATATAATGGTAGTAGTTTCTCTGGTTGGCAAAAACAGCAACACTCTGCTAACTCAATCCAGGAGAAGATAGAAAATGCTATATTTAATTTTAGTGGTGAGAAAGTTACTTTGTACTGTGGTGGCAGGACTGATGCAGGGGTTCATGCTTTAGGACAAGTTGCTCATTTTGATATGGAAAAGGAATTTGAGCTTTATAGAATAAGGAATGCAATAAACTATCATTTAAAATCAATTCCTATAGTCGTGCTTAATGCAGAAGTTGTAGATGATGCGTTTCACGCACGGTTTTCAGCAAAAAAAAGATATTACGAATATAGAATAGTTAATCGCTATGCTCCTGCCGCTCTGGAGACGGGTTATGTATGGCAAGTGTTTAGCCCACTTGATGTAAATATTATGCGTGAAGCTGCTAAACATCTACTTGGAAAACATGACCTTTCAAGTTTCCGTTCAAAAGATTGTCAAGCCGCAAATCTGATAAGAACAATTGATGATATCGATATAATACAAAATGGGAATCATATACACATCAAAATATCTGCTATTTCCTTTTTACATAACCAAGTGAGGATTATTGTGGGTACTTTAGTTGAATTTGGAAAAAATAGAACCAATCCGCAAGAAATGCTAAATATATTAAACCAATGCAAAAGAAGTGCCGCTGGAGTTACTGCACCACCTTTTGGCTTATATTTGGTAAAGATAGATTACTAATTTAATAAAAGCTAGTGAAATAAGTGCCATACCGCCACGGTATCTCCAGATTCCGCTAACAAGCAGCGAGATGACGAGTTTAAGTTCTCATTGGCATTACTACATATAATGCACTTGAATCGTCTTCATCAGTGATAATTGTAGCACTATTACCATCGGCTAAGCTAAACTTACATTTATTTTTTATGCAGGATAGAACATCAAGTAAATAACGCGAGTTGAACCCTATTTCTATAGGGGCTTCATTGTAGTCCACTTCTATGGATTCAGTTGCATCACTGCACTCTTGGGAGTTTGAATGCAGAGTTAGCAGCTTTTCTTGTAGTGAGAATTTAATAGATTTTACTTTATCAGATACAACAACGGAAACTCGATCTATAACGTCTGAAAGTTTTTTACTTTCAATAATCATATGCTTATCTTGAGATGCTGGAATAACTGCTTTATAATTTGGAAAAGTTCCATCTATTAATTTTGATATTAGAATATATTCACCGCATGTAAACTTGATTTTTCTGTCTGAGAGTTTTACTTTAATTTCATTACAATCGTCCAATATTTTTAACAGCTCCATAACAGTTTTACGTGGAATGATCACACCAAATTCGCCATTGATGTTCCCAGGCTTTGGCCTCTTTATACATGATAAACGATGGCCATCAGTTGCAACGCAGTACAGAAATTGCTCATCTGTATGTAGATATATTCCATTTAAATTATACCTTGTATCATCTAGTGATACAGCAAATTTTGTTTTAGTTAATAAATCTATCAGGTCCGTATTTAGTAGAGTAAAATCATGTTTATAATTGTCTTCTTCAAGAGCAGGAAAGCTGCTTGAAACTACATTCGGTAAAGAAAAGTTTGCATTTCCGCAAGACATCAATAATTTTCCTTGGTTGTTTACTTCAAAATTGACATCCAAATCAGCGGGTAACTTCTTCACTATGTCATGTAAAGTATGCGCTGAAATTTTTACTTCTCCTTCTGTTAATACGGTTGCAGCAAGTGAGGCAAACATTGAAATGTCAAGATCAGTTGCCATTAATTTTATGCTGCCGTGTTGTGCTTTGATATTTATACACGCCAAAACATCTATTGCATTACGCCTTTCAACCACTCCACTTACTCTGGATAATGTATTTAAAAGACTTGTGCGGCTCACGCTAAAACGCATCTGCTCACACACAGAATTTTGCTTTTTGATTTCTGTATCTACACCTGCAACCTCTGACATTACTAACTCTCAAAAATATATTTTAAATGATATCCGCATTCCATATAAAGTAAAGTGCTATTCATTGAAAGAGTAGTCTAGTTTATACTATAGCTGGGTATTCTGTTACAATAATTTACTTTGTATGGCATAAATCATGCATTTTTTGATACGCTTTTTGAAACCCAAGTAGGGAATAAGTATCATCAATGGTCACTGTTTTTGTTTTCCCATTCACTACCATTGATAATCCCTGCTTCATTTTTAGAATGAGATCTTGATCTATTTTTGTATGCTCTGCCCATGCAAAACTTCCCTGTATTATGGGCAGTGTATATTTAATTTTTTTATCGATATTGAGAGCTACAGGCTCCTTATCATACTGAAAACCAGAGGTAACGCTTACCTCATCTGCTTTTTTATCAACATAACTAACCATTACATATGGCTTGCGGTTGGTTGTATAATGTTCGCTTTTTTTTTTAGGATAGGATACAATATAACATACTTTCTCTCCATCTTCCAATGCAGTATACACGAGCCAATCTTTATATTTTTCCTTCAATTGTACATCACTAACTGATGCAAAAGTGCCTATTGAAAAAAATATTAGAAATATAAAAAAACTACGCATGCAAACCAAATTTCAAACTTTCAGATTGTATATATCGTTTTACCTTAGCCATCGCCTGCTCAGCCAACTGCCTTATTCTTTCTCTTGAAACACAATATTTTTTACTAAGTTCATCTAGAGTTTGAGTGTTTTCAGACAAATATCTACTGATAAAAATGTCTCTTGCCCTTTCGTTGAGGCTTGCTAGTGCATTGTTTAAAATTGTTTCTTTTAATTCTTTTTCTTCATGATTCTGATAGGTTACTTCTTGACTGACCAAGTTACATGGGATCATATCTTGTAACTCCCTTTTAGAGTCATCACCTATTTTTATGCAATCGTTTAGTGACTGATCCTTACAAGCCAAACGGTAATTCATTTGTACAACATCTCCTTCGGATACAGAAAGCTCATTAGATATTGCTTTTATTTCTTCATTATTTAAAGTTTCTCTGTTTGTATACTGTAAAATTCTTTTTTTTATTTTACGTAAACTAAAAAATAATCTTCTTTGTGCTTGCGTTGTGCCTATTTTCACAAATGACCAAGATTTCAATATAAAGTCTTTTATTGAAGCTTCAATCCACCACACTGCATAAGTTGAAAAACGAAACCCTAAATCAGGATTAAACTTTTTTACTGCATGCATTAAACCCATATTCCCTTCCATGACCAGGTCCATCAACAATAGTCCATAATTTTTGAATTTCATTGCAATTTTCACTACCAAATTCAAATGGCTGGTAATCAATTTATGAGCAGAAGAAATATCCTTGTATTGGTTCCAATTTTTTGCTAGTTGTACTTCTTCCTCTTGAGACAGCATGGGAAATTTTCGCACCCTAGCAATATATTGTATGAGATTGGTTCTGCTATCGACACATAAGCTTGCCATTGGGGTCAACATAACAACTTAAATTAAAACTTCATGCATATAATATATTGATTTTCCAGCAAAAATTCAAGCTTTGATTTGAAAAAAGTACAAATTTTCCATCTAATTTCTTGGAGACAGTAGGCCGCAGTGTTAGCTAATTGGATAACATTATGTAACTTTAGATGATATTCTATCAATACAATGGTGAACGTTATAGCTTAAACACATAGCAAATAGTGTTATTCCAGTGCCTTGACACTGGAATCCACATTTCTTTTTCTAGATCCCAGTGTCATGCTACTTGGATGACAAGAAAAAACCCACTGGGATAACAAGACTGAGATAGACTAGAAATTAAACGCTACTCCAGCTTCTGCACCAACAGTGCTGTAAAGAACTTTGTATGCGCCTGCATCAGTAACCTGTTTGGTTGAATCTTTAGGATCTGTTTTTTTTCCATCAAAATTAGCACCATAAGAACCGAAATAACGAGCTCCAGCATAAAGCTTGATTTCTGGAGTTACATCATAGCTAACACCAGCTTTTACTTGACCAGCAAAACCAAATTTACTTTTTTGATCATTTATAGGGGTTTTCAAAGGAGTGCTAATATACGCTGCACCAACACCAACACCAATGTATGGAGTGATAGGCATATCTTCAATTGCTACATCGTAATAAACGTTAACTAGTCCTGAAATTGCTGTTAAATTATCTGCAACTGTATCACCTACTACATCTGCATCTTTATTCAACCATGAGTAAAGCCCTTCAACATCAACTCTAATGTCGTCCATTTTATAGCCAAACGCACCACCACCAGCTATAAAAGATGCTTTTAAGGGACTATCCTTTTCCTTGCCTGTTACATTTGTAATACCATCAACTTTTGTGAAAAGAGGTAAAAATTCACCATTGTATTGCAAACGAACGTAGTAGCTAGTTTCTTCATCACTTATTGGACCAACAGGATCTGAAAAAGCAGAGCTTGATAAACTTAGCAACGTTGCTAAAGCGGCTGCTGAAAAAAACTTTTTATAATGCATAATTGTCCTCGTAAAAAAATTAAAATTCCACTTTAGCAGTCTAAGTAACAACTAAAGTTAAGTCAAGTGCTAACTTAATAACACAAAATATCTTACATTTTAACTAATTTTTAGGAGAAGACAAAGATTTTATTAATGAATAAATACGACTTTTTTACTCTTGATTTTTTGGTATAGCTAACATAGGTAAGATTTACTATCGAAAGACCTCGTCATTCCGCTACTTGTTAGCGGCTGAGATACCGCGCACAACTGTACGAACATTGCAATTTGGGCCTACCAGGAGGGCAATGCCTCTTATTCAAGTACCCTCTTCTTGTCATCCCAGTGCTTGACACTGGGATCCAGGAATTTTATTAAGTTGGTAAGCATAAAAGTAGCCGTTTTATGTTAAAGCACAACGTTCTTGATGAGATTACGGCAAGGCTGGATTCCAGTGTCAAGCACTGGAATGACATCGTTTACTATGTGATATCGTGCCATATTGCAATGTTTGTACAGTTGTGGAATGAATCACGGTATGACGTAGAACTGCTATCATTCCGCTACTTGTTAGCGGCTGAGATACCGCGGCGGTATGACATAGGGCTGTGCTAGCTATAGGCGCATTATATAAAGAAGTCTAGTATTAGAAAAAAAATACTTACACTAAAAGAAACTTCAGTAGTAAATTCAAAAAGGAAGTTTAAACCCAGGTGGTAAACCCATCATACCTGCAAGATCAGGAGTTGCATTTGCCATATCTTCTTCTGCTTTTTTAATGGCATCATTAAATGCTGCTGTTACTAAATCCTCTACTATATCTTTTTCCTCATTTCTCATAAGTTCTAAGTCTATGTTCACCTTTTTAGCTTTATAGCTACCTATTTTTATGACTTCCACTAATACAGAAACTTTGCCGCCACCAGAAATACCTTGAAACTCTTTTCCAATATATTTTTCTTGAGCTTCTGCAAGCTTTTTTTGCATCTCTTGCATTTGTTTCATTATTTGACTAAGATCCACAACTTACTCCTTATTTTCTATATTAACTACTTTTGCACCTTTAAACGTGTCAAGGATGTACTTAACTGCAGGTGCATAATTTAAATTACTCACTTCCCTGTTTATATAACCCGTATCAACTGTAATAACCCACTCCTGCTGAGTTACCTGGTTTAAGTAATTTTTTAAATCATTGCAAAAATTACTATCCAACTTAGATACAGCTTTTAATTTTAGATATCCAGGTTTACAATCTATTAATTGTAGATTACTACACAGTTGTTTGTAAAGATAAATTTGGTTACTCCGCCTTAATAGTTGCAAAATCTTATCAAAATCGTAATTTTGTTGTTTATTTTCCACATGGATCCCAGTGTCACGCACTGGGATGACAGAGTGGGGTTGTTGTTTACTTTCCACATATTTTTTTGGATCCGAGTAGTCAGCTACTTGGGTGACAGAGGGGGAAGGTGCAACAGGTCTGCCCTGTCTATTTCCTTGCTCTGCATTCTGTGAAAGAACTTTTTTGATCACCTGTTCTGGAGAAGGTAGATCAGAGAGATAGCAAAGACTAATTAACATCATTTCAGCAGCAACGTCATTGCATGTTGAAGCTTTTATATCTTGAATACCTTTAAGCAACATCTTCCACAATCTCGAAAAAAATATTAAAGACTTCTTTATACTTAAATCTTTTATCCTATTCTTTTCATGCGTTGTAACTGCATTATCAATTTCTTTTGTAATCAAAAGACGGCATACTAACTGAATTGTTTGCAATAGACCTTCAAAAATACTAAGTGGGTTTGCTGTTTTTATCGCCTTGTCAAACACTGATAGAGCTTTCTGTAAATCACCATCTAATATTGCTCCTAATAGATCGAATATAATATCTTTATCCACTAGGCCAAGTATGTCTGTCACATTTTTAGTGGATATTGCACCATCTTTGCTATATAGCACTGCTTGATTCATCAAAAACAAGGCGTTACGCATTGAATTTCCAGAATGTCGTGCAATTAATTCTAATGCTCCCTTTTCAATGGAATAACTCTCTTTTTGTGCAACATCATTTAAACGTTCCACTATTTTAGCTACAGGAATGTTGTGTAAATCAAATCTTTGACAACGTGCAATAATAGTTATTGGTATCTTTTTTATTTCCGTAGTTGCTAAAATGAATTTTACACTAGATGGTGGCTCTTCTAGGGTTTTAAGTAATGCGTTAAATGCACTGCTGGATAACATGTGTACTTCATCTATAATGTAGACTTTGAATTTAGAGCTTATAGGTGAATAGCAAATATCTCCCAGGATTACTTTAATATCGTCAATGCTAGTGTGACTTGCTGCATCGATTTCAATTACATCTGGATGGCTTGAATTTTTTATTGCTAGACAATTTTCACATGATCCGCAAGGTTCAAAAATTGGCCCCAGGGAACAATTCAAACATAAAGCTATTATCCTTGCAGTGGTGGTTTTACCAACTCCACTACTACCAGAGAGCAGTATAGATTGTGGGATTTTGTTTAAAATAAAAGCGTTTTCTAATACACGCACTAATATATCTTGACCTACTAGATCTTTAAAGCTACTAGGACGATGTTTTAATGCTATATTCATAGCCTCGGATAAAACAAATAATGAAATAGGTATGCAACCCAAAAAGGTTCTGATATGGCTGCTTCATTTCTGATCTGACCAAATTACAGAGTTTTTGCCTGCATACCTTATAAAATATTATACTTTTTTTTTTATTTAGCAAGGTATATCCTATGTTAGTTTTATAATTTGATATGTCAGATTTTTTGCAGTGCTACTTTGGAGTAAATAACTGTTACCCAAAATACTCTTCTTCTGTCATCCCAGTGCCCAGACACTGGGATCCAGAAAACTTAATTTTAAATGAATACATCAGGCTGTTGTATAATAAGAACTGGATTCCAGTGTCAAGCACTGGAATGACACCCTTCCGGTGGGAATTGCTCTCAAACTACAATGTTCGTACAGTTGTACTGGGATCCAGATATAAAAATATTTGCAAATTATGCAATGTACAACGGATTCTAGGAGTATATGTTAAAAATAATGTCCATAATGAAATAAGCTGGATGCCAGTATCATGCACTGGAATAACAACCTATAGGTACTGGGATGACAAAGGAGAGGTGTTATGATTTTATATCATTTTCCTCTTTGTCCATTTTCACGAAAAGTTAGAGCTTTTCTAAAAGAAAAAAAATTAGGCTGTGATCTAGTGTATGAAAATCCGTGGGAAAAGCGGAATGAATTTATGGAGATCAATCCAACCGGGCAAGTACCAGTGTTAATAGATAATAACTTTGTAATAGCGGATAGTAATGCCATTTGTGAATATATAGAAGAGACTTACAATAGCGACGTCAAATTACTTGGTTCATCCACTATTATTAAGTCTAAAATACGCGCTCTAATCAATTGGTTCGATAACAAATTTTACAATGAAGTTACTAAGTATATTATGAATGAAAAAGTAATTACTAACCGCAGCCCTGACTCTAGATTTCTTCATGCAGCTCAGCATAACCTGCCTTGCCATATGGAATACATCGAACACTTAATTAACAAGAACGTTTGGCTTGCAACTGATAAGTTCACTTTAGCTGATATTACTTTAGCATCGCATATTTCCGTAATGGATTATGTAAGTAGTTTTCCATGGGAAAAAAGTAAAATTTTAAAAGAATGGTACTCCATTGTTAAATCAAAGCCTTGTTTTCGTGAGATATTATTAGAGAGGATTTCTGGTTTAATCCCTCCTAAACATTATGCTGACCTTGATTTTTAACTTATGTTAGCTTTAAAGCTACAGTCATTCCTTCATCAGTTGGAATCAATATAGAGAAATATTTTTTTTCATCTGATAATCTATTATTAAACTCCCTCATGGCATGCCATGATTTTTCTGATACTTCTTTTGGAGGCGATTCTAAAAATACTGTGTTAAACAGTAGAGTGTTATCTGCAACGATTAGCCCATCTTGTTTAATGTATGACTCTGCCCAATCTAAATACTTAGGATAACTACTTTTGTCAGCATCAATAAATATCATGTCAAATGGTGCTTTTGCTGATAATTCATTAATTTTTTCCAGTGCATCGCCTTCTATTAGAGTAATTTTATCACTTAGATTAAAAGCACTAAAATTTTTTTTTGCTATTCTTGAGTGTTGAGGATTATTTTCTATTGTATATATATGACCGTCTTTTAGTAGAGCTTTTGCCATGCAAATCGACGAGTAACCGTATAACGTGCCAATCTCAACAATACTTTTGATTTTTTGGATTTTTATAAATAAACTTAATAGCTTTCCTTCTTCAGGGCCAATTTGAATATGTTGCTTTTTTTCAAGAATACAATATTCTTCTATTTTTTTATATTCTTTTGCAAATAGATTTCTTATGTATGACAATTTTATACTAAAATTATTACGCATATATTATAAATTAGGGAGACTTAATTCATACACAATTTATAAATATAATAATATAGTTTAAAATAATAAAAACATTTATTTTAAGTTATTATTTCATAGTATAAAATTTTAAGTGACAAAAATTATTATATATCGTACTATAGTTAACTAGTATAATAAACAGTCGATTATTATGCTAGAATTAAAGGGATTGTTTATGCGCATTTCTCTTTTTAAAATATAATTTTTATAATCAATTAGAGGGGGTTATATGTCTTATACTATTGCTGGTGAAGTTGAAACGTTAAACAAAAAATCTAACAAGAATGAAGGGGTTATGTTACTACATAATCCAGCTTATCGTGAAAAGTATAAAGAACGTTTTGATGAAGCTCAGAGAAAAGTTATGGATATGGTTCAGTTTTATGATGGGACAATAGTATTAATAGAGAATAAAATCGCTATGTATTACTACACTTGGCACAGTAAAAAAAGAGAGTTTGAGCGTAAAAAACAACAAACAGTAGTGAAAAACAATGACTCAGCATAGAGTCTTTTATATGGTAAGCTACAGTGGTATTACTTCACTATAGCTTTTCCATATAATTTATCTATCACATTAGTGAAGTATTTCAGCTCTTTATACCCTCCATGTTTAACTTTATTATGCTCTATATATGATTTATCATCGTTAAGCTTGATGAAAAATATTGGAGTGGCTGTGATACCAAGTTTATTAATTGCCAGTGATTTATCATTTACGATTTTATCCATTATTTTCTTATCATTAATGCATTGGTTAAATGCATCTTGCTTTAAGTTGCTTAGTGCAGCAATTCTTTGTAGTAAAGTCAAATCACTTAAATTGTAGTAATTCCACGAATCTATTGAGTTAAAAACAGCTTTGTTAAAATTAAAGTAGTCTTCTTGTTTTTCGTAGCAATGACTTAGCATTGCAGCCTTTAGCCCTCTGTAATCCAAAGGAAAATGACGAAATATATATAACATCTTACCTGTGTCTATATATTTCTCTTTAATTTTAGGAAAAACATTCCTATGAAAAAGAGAGCAGTGATAACAAGTTAATGAAGCATATTCTATCATTAGAATTGGTGCTTTTGGATCTCCTAATAATTTATCATCAGGTAATGGCGATAATAGCTCATTTGATGTTATTTCATTGGGTTTTTTTTGAATGTATTGGTTATCGGATAAATCTTGCTTAACAACTGCATAAGAATTAACACTTATGAAAATTAATAAAAACAATAGTCTAAAAATCATTACAATATAAACACTTAACTTACTAAAAAAAATTATACATTTATATTAATAATGTCAAGATAACTTTTGTTTAGCAAGGCTTTCAGCCCTATCTTTAAATGCAGCAATTATTTTACTTTGTGTATACTTATATACTGAGTTTAATAAAGTGGAAAATGAGTTGGACTTAAACTTAAACTCTATATAAAACTTTACCATAGTTTTATTTTCATCTATGGGAATGAATTGCCATTCATTGTATAGATGTTTAAATATTCCATTTGATGATACAGCTTTTATCCAACCTTCATTTGTTCCACTTGGAGAAAGAGAAGTAACTTCTGATGTATATCTACCTTTAATTCCATGAAAAGCTGCGAGGAGATCCACAACCATTTGGTTGTTAATTTTTTCTTTTATATAAACGGCTTTGCACCAAGGAACAAAATCAGGATACCTTTCAACATCAATTACAATTTGGAATACTTCATTAGGCAAACATAGGAAAACACCCTGTTCTTTGTATTGATGAAGCATAAATGTTAAACCAATCAAAATAGGATCCGTATCTACCGTCAGCCTTAGTAGATTCCTGAGACTAAAGTTAAGGTGGGCATCGCGTATCAATTTCAACGAAATTAACAGAGGCAATTCCCTTGACTAGAAATTATCGCTCGGGAAATTTAACTTAACTCATAACGCATAGAACAGACCCTTAATTAATTGTAGATGATTTATACAAGGTGTGTCTATAGATATATTAAAGCTAGCGATTATTATTTAATCTTTATTAAACTTTGCATTCTAAGTATCATAGCTAATAAATATATCTTATGAACATTACTAAAGTTTTAACTATCATTGTTTTTATTGTAATTTCTTCAAGTGCTTACACTAATTGTACAGATCACAAAATTTTTGTGCATACTATGAAGCAACAAGTGGATGGTATATCTACAAAGGAGAATAAAAAAAACCGGGAATGTGTGCAAAAAAAGCTTCAGGAGGTCATTCAAAACAATGTTAACCTCAAAGGAATATCGCAATTCGTTATAGGAAAACATTGGGCTTTAGTTAAACAAAAAGAAAAAGAAGATTTTTTAAGAGAGTATGAAGTGTATCTTACGCGTTTGTGCGTTAAAATTTTATATAAATACATGCATGATAGTGAAATGATCATAATGAGTACAAAAGCAGTTGACGATGAAACTTGCTTAATTGGTACAAGATTTTCTTACGGTGATGAAGAATTTACAAATATTGATTTTAAAGTTACTAAAAATAACAGTTCTTTCTTGATAAGTGATGTTGTAATGAGTGGAATAAGTATTGCTATTAATCAACGTTATCAATTTAGTGAAAAAATCGACACGCATGGCATAGCAAGCGTTATAGCTGAATTAAAATGCAATAACAATCCATGATATATATGCCTCATTGGCCTAAGCCACTTGGTAGCAGGCCGAATGATTTTTCTCTTGATCGCATAAAAGGCTTTCTTAGCAAACTAGATAACCCCGAGAAAAAAGTGCCTCCCGTAATTCATATATCTGGAACTAACGGGAAAGGCTCAACACTAGCATTTATAAGATATATAATGCAAGCAGCAGGGTATAAGGTACACGCATACACTTCTCCACATTTGGTGAATTTTAATGAAAGAATAGTTATTGCAGGCAGTTATATCGACGATAATGAATTATATAGCTTGTTAGAAGAATGCCGTGCCGTAATTGCAGAACAACCTATCACTCTGTTTGAAGCTGCAACTATTGCAGCTTTTTTAGCTTTTTCTCGTCATAAAGCCGATATAACTTTAGTTGAAGTGGGTATGGGTGGAAGGCTTGATGCAACAAATGTTATAGATAATCCGATTTTAACAATCATTACTTCCATTGCACTTGATCATACAGAATATCTTGGCCCTACTGTAGAAATTATAGCAGATGAAAAGGCTGGAATAATGAAACCTAATGTTCCTTGCGTAATAGCACCGCAAGAAAAATCTATAGTGAACACGCTAGAACACCACGCAATAAATAAGAAATCTTCCTTGTATAGAGGAGGTCTTGAATGGAATTGCAAAAAAAAGAACAACAAAATGGTTTTTCAATCAGCTATTCAATCAATAGAATTTCCTTTGCCATCTTTAAAGGGTGATCATCAGGTGATTAATGCAGGCAATGCTATTGCAGCATGTAGTATTTTAAGTGGAAAGTATGAATTTGATATTGGAGAAGAGGATATCACTTCAGGTTTACAGTGCACTTATTGGCCTGCACGGCTAGAGTTTATAAAAGAAGGTAATTTAATTTTCCTACTACCGAAAGATTGGCAATTATTTTTAGATGGTGCGCACAATAATGATGGTGCTAGAGTACTATCTCAGTGGGTAAAAGATAATTTTGCTGAAGGTATTTATATGGTTTTTGGTGTTACTCGTAACAGAAATGTGGAAGAGTTCTTAGAGCACTTAAAGCCATATATCAAGCTACTATGTGCGGTTTGTGTTAAGTCTGAACCTAAAGCAACAAATACAAATTTGATTAGGGAAAAAGCCAATAACATAGGAATAAAAGCAGTTGAATGTGAATCAATTGGCGATGCAATATCAAATCACATATTAAAAGCCTCTATCCAAAACGTCAAAACCATACTAATCTGTGGCTCATTGTTCCTAGCTAGAGATTTGAGTATGGAGAATAATCAACCCACTTCATGAGCTGAGGTGTTAAAAGCACCATCAGGATCTATAGTACTGCTTGGCTTTTCGGTTAATATTCCTACAGGTGCTCTTTGTTCAGTACCCCTTCCTTCAGTTTTCACAAGATCTACAACCTTTCTCTCGTAGATCTCAGTTGCTAACTGTAATAATAAAATGCACCCTAATACCGCAGCAAACCCAATGAGTATTTTACTGTCTACACAACTAGATTGATATTGTAATGTCAAACCAGCACCCAACAAAATACAAGGAAGATAAAATAAATATTGAGAAGTGAAAGTCAAAAATTTATATTTTCTGCTTTTAAACATTTCCTCTTTTAGCTTTTCTTGATCTAAGTTTTCGCCTTGTTCTTGTTGAGTATTCTGCAGGTCTACAATTTTTTTAACTAAAGAAAAAGTAAGATAAGTTGTTAAGAAAAAAGTTGTAACAGCTGTTATTAGACTAGCACTAAACAAAATACCAGGTGCATTGGTAAAATTAGCAGTCTTAAATAACCTAAATCCTAAGTAGAGATACGACACTAATGATGAAATGAGTAGTAATAGGTTTACTAATCCAAAAATAATGAAACATTTTATGTGCTTATCATTCTGGCCTTGTGAAGCTAATTGCACATATCTTTGCTCTTCCTCAACAATTATTAAATTTTTCCCATTGCTTAATGGCTTAGTATATTTTAAAAGTCCTGCCTTATATTCATTAATGGCTTGCATTTTTTCATTGCTTCCTCCTGTTTTATCTGAGTGAGATTTTCTTGCTAACTCTCTATACTTTTTTGTTATTATATAGATATCTCTAAAAAGTTACGCCCCTCTACTTCTTGCGTTTCAATGCCTAGCTCTTTAAATAAACTTTCATTATAATCATACTCTCTTGTTCTTAGCTTATAGCCCATATAACACCTACAAATTAACTAACTATTAATGTTCTATAATATACATATTTCCAAATTATGTCAATTATTTCATAAATATCTTTGGTAAAAATTATTTCTGTTATGACTAGCATGATAAGTGTATGAAGCGACTAAAATTGTCATTACAGCGCTTAGTGTACGACAGTGCTCCAACATTTAGGGTTGCAGTTTTCATGGCAGATCTGAGTAGCTGACCCATCTAAGAGGTGTCATTCAAGTAGCTGACACTGGAATGGCTTTGTTGCATCGCACCTTATACGGTAGTAATTTACAATAAATTCATGTAGCCATTTCGAATTTAGTCATTTCAGTGTTGGCTACTTGGATGACACCACCTGCTATGCTGCAAATTGCAACGTTCGTACACTAAAGTATAGTGTGTTACTAACGAAGGCAAACAAATATCTGCTTTATGAAAACGTTAATATTTTTCATTGAAATAATACATAAATACTAGAAAAACCTTGGCAGGTTATTCGCGTTTGATTATCATAGAGAATTATATAAATTAATAAATGATCTATGGCAAGTAACCCAGAAGAAAGAAATAGTGATAAACAAAAAGCGCTAGATAACGCAATAAGCCAGATTGAAAAAGCATTCGGTAAAGGTGCAATAATGAAGTTGAAGCAAAACCCTGTAGAAAAAATAGACACAATATCCACAGGATCAATTGCGCTTGATTCGGCTCTAGGTGTTGGAGGTCTGCCAAAAGGGCGTATAATTGAAATATTTGGCCCCGAGAGTTCTGGTAAAACCACTCTTGCCTTGCACGTGATTGCTGAAGCACAAAAAAAAGGAGGATCATGCGCATTTATCGATGCAGAACATGCATTGGATGTCTTATATGCTCGTAAACTTGGGGTAAGCACTGATGATTTAGTGATTTCACAACCAGACACTGGAGAGCAGGCGTTGCATATTGTTGAGTATTTAGTGTGTTCTGGTGCGGTTGATGTGATAGTTATTGACTCTGTCGCAGCATTAACTCCAAGAGCTGAAATTGAAGGTGATATGGGTGATCAACATATGGGGCTGCAAGCAAGGCTTCTAAGTCACGGGCTACGAAAGCTAACCTCTGCCGTTTCAAAAGCGAACTGTATATTGATATTTATTAATCAAATTCGTATGAAAATAGGAGTAGTGTATGGAAATCCTGAAACTACCACGGGTGGAAATGCATTAAAATTCTATACTTCTGTAAGGCTTGATATAAGAAAAATTGGTGTAATAAAAGACAAAGAAAATATTACAGGCAATGAAACAAGAGTTAAAGTTGTAAAAAATAAAGTTGCTCCTCCATTTAGAGAAGCGAAATTTGATATAATGTACAATGAAGGTATATCAAAACTCGGAGAAATAATAGATATGGGAGCAAAGCTTGGTGTGCTTGAAAAAGCAGGCGCTTACTATTCATATAACAACACACGTCTTGGGCAAGGAAGAGAGAATGTAAAAACTTACCTAAAAACAAACAAAGAAGTCGCAAATGAAATAGAAACGAAAATCAGAGATTTACTCAGAAATCATGATAATTCTATCATAATAGACGAGGATAGTGAGCAACTTTTAGAAGAATCAGTTTTCTAATTTAAGTTATAACATAGTATTTTCAAAAATAAATGATATATAGATAAAGTTTTCTGGGCTCCAATGTTAGTTACCTGGATAACAGGAAAGGGGCTATTTGGATGGTAAAATTAGCATTGGGATAAAATGCAAGAATTTTAACGAAAAAATACAACCCTCTTCCGTTTGACCTTACCCAGAAAAAGTGGAGAGAAAGAAAGGAGTTTTTTCGGGTAAAATAAAATTTTGGAGGATTAGAAATGGCAAGAGAATATACGGCAGAATTCAAATTGGAAGCTGTTAAGCTGGCAAATGAACAAAGAAAGGTAGGTCAACCAGTTGCAAAAGTAGCAAGAGATCTAGGAATAAGGGATAGTGTATTAGGAAAATGGATGAAGAAATATAACGAAAAAAAGTCAGCGGCAAATGCATTTCCAGATGTAGCACCTTATGACAAAGAGAGATTTGATTTACAGAAAGAGTTAGCAAAAGTAACAAGAGAAAGAGACATTTTAAAAAAAGCCCTGGCCAGTCAAAAAGAGTAAAATATTTTTTCATAAAAGAGCATAGTAAACACTATAAAGTGCAGGAATTATGTAGGGTTTTCTGCTAGTGGCTACTATAAGTGGACTACAAGGAAAATAAGCAGTAGAGAATCAGCAAATAAAGAGTTATTAGCAGATATTCAAAAAATATATCAAGCTTCTAAATGTAGATATGGAGCTCCTAAAATTCATGCTGAATTAAAGGCTTTGGGTAAAAGTTGCAACTTAAAAACAGTGCAAAGTATTATGCAGAAAAATGGTATTCAGGCTATATTGAGAAGAAAATTTAAAATTAAGAAACAACAAACGGACAGTAGAGTCGTAGCTCCCAATATATTAGACCAAAACTTTATTGTCGATCAACCAAATAAAGTATGGGATTACTTATATAAAAACCAAAGAAGGATGGCTATATTTGGCAACAATAATCGATCTATATTCACGCATGGTAGTTGGCTGGTCAATGAGCAGTTCAATAAATAAACAATTGGTTATGGACTCTTTATTAATGGCCGTTAACAAGCGTAAACCTGCCAAAAATCTACTATTACATAGTGATCAAGGTTCACAATATACTTCGCAAGGTTATCAATATCTCTTATCCATAAAAAACATAGATGAGTCATAAAGGTTGTTGTTACGACAATTCTGTTGTGGAAAGCTTCTTCAGTTCTCTAAAAAGGGAGTTACCAATAGACACCTCTCGGCACTCTAAACAGCATATCAAAACTGCTATATTTGAATATATAGAAATTTTTTATAACAAACAACGTCACTATTAACTATTGCATTCCTGAGCATTTTGATTCATCATTCTCTTTGTGAAAAACATTCCAAACTTTCTCTCCACTTTTTCTGGGTAAGGTCAGAGATTAAGCACATTCATGTACGCTGAAGAAGATACGCTACATTTTTACTGAAATTTGATTATTTTTAATAGAAAGGCCTGCAGGCGAAGATAAATTTTGAGCTCGAGAAATATCTCAATTGTCATTATAATTAAAATTTTTAGTATGCGGAAGTACTTTTTTAGCTAAGTAAGATTTACGTGCTGGAATGACAAGGTATCATCCAAGTAGCTGAAACCTAGAATATCCTAAATTACAAATTGAACTTGAAAAATACTATAGTATAAGCTCTCTTAAAAAAAGCTTTTCATGAGAAATTATAAATGATAAATTGTTAACAATAGGTTATTGTGAATAAGATTATGTGTTTTAGTTTACCTAATATAAACAGGGAAGGTTACTCATTTATAGTAGTTTCCTTTATAGTAACGTGTATAGCATTCTCTATATCTTGGGGGTTTGGTGTTACGTGCTTGTTCCCGACATTATTGTGTACTTATTTCTTTCGTGATCCAGCAAGAGTTGTGCCAAACAATAAGGATCTTATATTAAGTCCTGCTGATGGTGTGATTTCAAAAATTGAAGAAGTTAATTATCCTTTATCGGCAGAAAATGGAGAAGAGAAGAAGTTTACGCTTGTTAGCATATTTTTAAGTGTTTTGAACGTCCATGTGAACCGTATACCAATATCTGGTACGATAAAGGAAATGAGTTATAAAAAAGGCAAGTTTGTATCCGCAATGAGCAATAGGTCTAGTAATGAAAATGAAAAGCAGGTTATTGTGATTGAATACGAAAAGGGAAAAGAAATTATTGTGGAGCAAATAGCTGGATTAATTGCACGTCGTATCGTTTGTAATTTAGGAGTATCCCAGAACGTAAAAACAGGTGAAAGGTTTGGAATTATAAGATTTGGCAGTAGAGTAAATATTTATGTTCCTGCTGATATAGAAGTAAGAGTTTCAGAAGGGCAAACTGTTATTGGTGGTGAAACAATTATAGCAAACTTAAATAAGGAAAACGCTCAAGAGAAGCTTACTTTTGACGTTATATGAATAACGATGGAAGTAACAGTAGATTCTTACCTATTACTAAATTATTCCCAAACTTTATAACTTTATTGGGTTTATGTTCTGGTCTCACTTCACTTAAATTTACATTTAATGAACAATGGGAATTCTCAGTAATTTTTATCATCATTGCAGCAATAATAGATGGAATGGATGGCAGAATAGCTAGAATTCTAAAATCAACTAGCGATTTTGGAGCCCAGCTTGATTCTTTTGCAGATTTTCTAAATTTTGGTGCAGCGCCTGCATTTCTTTTGTATTTTTGGAAGCTAAACGAAATCAAAGTCATAGGTTGGATTTTAGTAATGATATACGTAATCTGCATATCAATAAGACTTGCAAGATTCAATGTTTCGCTACACTCAGAACAATCACATTGGGAAAAATTTTTCTTTTCTGGTGTTCCAGCTCCAGTGTGTGCTTTACTTTCTTTGTTACCAATAATTATTACCTTTCAATCTCATGAGAGTGAATACTTACTTCTCATAGAGCGATTTTTTAACACAAGAAACGTAGCTTATTACTTTTTGGCCATTTCATTTTTTTCGATAAGTCACATTCCAACTTTCTCCGCAAAATATATTTATATTCCCAAAAGCCTATCCTATATATTTGTGTCATTTTTTGGAGTACTTATTGTATTTTTCATCAGTAAGCCCTGGATGACTCTACCAATTTTAGGTATAGTGTATACGCTTACTATTCCAATAAGCATTGGTTTTTATATATATTTTACATATAAAACTCGTTAGCTAACAAAAAATAGAAAACTGCATGATTTTGAAGATAAGTGAACTATTAAATTCATTTCTGTATATAAAGATATTCAACATTCCATTTATAATTATTTGGGTAATTGCAACTGGAATCTTTTGTACTGCCCAGTTCAAATTCATTAACTTTAGGTTACTTAAATATGGAATACAGACGCTATTCAATCTAAAGTGTAATAACAGCAACAATGGCATAATCACTCATATTCAAGCGTTTGCAACAGTAATTTCAGGAACAGTTGGTCTTGGAACAATATCAGGAGTTGCAATAGCTATCACAATAGGAGGTCCAAGTGCAGTTTTTTGGATGGTAATTACCGGAATACTTGCTATGTCGATAAAGTTTGCCGAGGTGGTGCTTGCATTCACTTATCGCTCTGAAAATACAACTGGTGGTGCTTTTTATTACATGGAATACGGGCTTGCAAAGATTGGATTTGCAAAAACTGGTAGATTTCTTGCCTTCACTTATGCGATTATGCTACTTATTGCAATGATTTTGGGCGGCATACCATTTCAAGCAAATCAAATAGCAGCACTATCAAATAACCTCCTAGAATATAACGCATCCATTATTATATCCCTGCTTGTCTTTATTGTAATATTGGGAGGAATAAAGCGCATTGCTTTCGTTTCAACGAGCTTAGCACCAATTATGATAGTGCTATATGTTTGTATGTGTATATATTTAATTTATGTAAATGGAAGTAATTTGCTGAATGCTTTATCTATAATATTTCAAGACATCTTTAATAAATCAGCTATAGGAAGCGGAGTATTGAGCGGATTAATAGCAGGAGTAAGGAGATCAGTGTTTGCTAACGAAGCAGGTACCGGAACAGCAGCTATAGCACATTCAACTGTAAAAGAAGAAGATCCAATTAAAGTTGGGTGCGTTGCAATGATTGCACCACTTATAGACACAATATTAATCTCATTTTTGACTGGTATCGTGATAATTATCACTGGTATGCACAGTACTGATAACGTGGGTGATATTACACTAATTAGTTCGGTATTTTCAACAGCTTTGCCCTTGTTTAGCAAGTTAGTTTTTCCGCTAATGATGTTTTCCTTTGCATTTTCCACAATAATAGCTTATTGTTACTACTGTGAAGTTGCTTTGCTGTACTTATTTGGTAATAAAAAAATACTGATACTGTTCCAAATTCTTATAGTGGTTTCAGTGTATATCAGTTGTATGTCAAAGAATATAGAATTTATATCTTATCTAGGTGACAGTTTGTTTATGTGCCTTATGATTCCAAATGCTGTTGCAATATATCTACTAAGAAGGGAAGTTTTGAATACAATAGATTCTTATTACAATTCTAAAGGGTATTAACATGATTTATAGATTGCTTTGTATGGTGTTATTTTGCCTATTGTTTAATGATGTGTACGCTGCTTCAGGTTTTTACGAAAGTTATGATGCTGTGTTGAACGGAATAAATAATTTCATGAATGAAGTACTGTTTTTCAAGATCCTTTACGTGCCATTTATAATCCTTCTACTAGTTTTTGGTTATGTGTTTCTAACATTACGTTTTGGATTTCTCAACATAAGAATGTTTAAGCATGCATTTGCTATTTTATGTGGAAAATATGACACGAATCACCATGATGGTCATATTACGCATTTTCAGGCATTTATGACTGCACTTTCAAGCACAGTAGGCCTTGGAACTGTTGCTGGAGTCGCAATTGCAGTTTCAATGGGAGGGCCAGGAGCGGTGCCTTGGATGATGATTACAGGTTTTTTTGGTATGTCAGCAAAATTTGCTGAGGTAACGTTGGCGTTTAGACATAGAACAGAAGATCAGGACCAATTGTTTAGTGGTCCCTTTCAGTATATAAGGAATGGTCTGGAGGAATTTGGATTTAAAAAACTTGGTATTGTGCTGGCTGCCATGTATGCAGTATTCTTTGTATTATCAGGTCTTGGTGGAAGTGTAGCGTTTCAAACCAACCAAATGGTTTCCATATTATCTGGCTATTCAAGTTGGGTAGATGGTCACTCTTGGTTTCTTTCTTCCATAATCTCTGCGCTGCTTGCTCTAGTGATTATTGGTGGAATTAAAAGGATAGCTAGAGTATCTTCTGCACTAGTGCCTATTATGTCACTTATATATATCTTTAGTTGTATTATTATTATTGCATTTAATATTCATAACCTTGGTTATACGTTGAAAATATTATTTTCCACTATGATAGATTTCAATGCTGTTGGCGGAGGGATGGTAGGAGCATTTGTTGCTGGAATTCAAAGGGCAATCTTTGCCAGCGAAGCGGGTGTTGGTTCTGCTTCAATTACTCATGCAACAACTAAAGATGAAGAACCAGTAAGAACAGGGCTTGTTGCAATGATAGAGCCGTGTTTTGATACAATGCTCATTTGCTGTTTAACTGGAATAACGATAGTAATAACAGGTGCATACCAAACAGGTGTTGGTGAGGGAATATTAATTACTCAAAAGGCATTTGAGACAGTTTCTCCATGGTTTCCTATACTTTTAACCATAGCTGCACCTTTGTTTGCATTTTCTTCGGTAATTTCATTTGTATATTGTTGTGAAATGGGGTGGTTATATTTGTTTGGTGCAAAAAGTATAGTGATATACCGCATAGCGGTAATAATTGTGGCGTTTTTCTCTGGTCTTTCTAAAGATATAATGGCTATTGCCAATATCGGTGGAACTTTGTTCTCTTGTTTAGCTCTCATCAATATGACAGCGCTTATACTGTTTAGCAATCAGATTAACGACGAAGTTCAGTGCTACCTAAAAAGGCTGAGGAATAATAAAATTAATTAAATTTTGGCATATGCGGAGAGGTATAGCTATAATAAGTAAGATTTCCCTACGTCATACCGCGATTTATTCGCGGTATCTCAGCATAGATCCCGCTAACAAGCAGCGGGATGACGAAATTTTGCGATTATTAATCAGTAAATTTTACCTGTGTTAGTTATAGTCCTTACACTATCCTACATACTCGGTTCAATACCGTTTAGCTTAATCATTACAAGAATAAAAGGGATAAACTTAAGAGAAGTAGGTTCAGGAAACATTGGTGCTACAAACGTTGCAAGGACGGGAAATAAATTTCTTGCTGCTTTGGCATTATTTCTGGATTCCTTTAAGGGATTTATTGCCGTTTATATAGCACAACAATTTTGTGATAATAACGATTTTTATATATATGTATCTGCAATTTTAGCAGTTTTAGGACACATATTTCCTATTTGGCTAAAATTCAGTGGAGGAAAGGGTGTTGCAACCACTCTAGGGATACTGATAGCATTTAACATCGATATTACTTTAGTATTCGTAATAATTTGGATAATAGTCTTTCTTGCCTTTAGATACTCTTCCCTTGCTTCACTCAGTGCTACTTCAACGGCTGTAGCATGGTCCTTTTTTTTTCAGAGGAATTTGTTCTTAACATTACTAATTATAGGAGCACTGGTCTTCCTAAAACACCACAGAAATATTGTGAATCTTCTGCAAGGTAAAGAGTATAAATTTTATAGATAATGTACTGCCAAATTATTGACACTTAAACTACGAGACAAATTGCTTGACGGTATGATTTTTGCTTTTGTTATATTCTCTACTTCTTGAGGTGTTAAAAGACCATCTTCAATGAATTCCTTTTTTGTTTCTCTTATTTTTTCATAAAGTTGAGTAACGTGATCTTTATTTCCTTCATATACACTTTCAATTTCTAACTCTAGCTTATGTGAAGCTCCTTTTTTTAACATTTCATCCATTGCTGCTTTTGTTACTTTTAACCTTTCTTGCAAAATTTTCGTTATTTTTACTGAGTTCTACATATACCCTATAACATCTTTTTTCTCTTGGGAGCATTCTTAACCCATCTAACATGCTAATTATCTGACCTTCAATAGTCTTCTCAGCCTTTAATTTAAATTCTGCTACTTCTTCTTCTATTATCTTATTAGCTATTCTCTTAGCTCCATCCAAAGATGAATCCTTGAGAGAAAAATCTGTCTCGAGTAGATCTCGATTTAATAGCTCTAAGAATACTTTTTTTCCGATGTTTTCGAGTAAACTTTCTTGGTCATCTAAATCATGCTCCTGCAGTTTATTTCTCATGTGCTGAACCAGCTCACAACATTGTAATTTATTTAACTTTATAGAGCTAATATTTTTCATTAACGTCAGCACAATTTGTTCACTATATTGAGAAGTAATACTCAATAATTTTCTCATTAAAGGAATACTTACTTCTGAAATAAAATCACCGACTACCTTCTGATTTTCATCGTCTTCATAACCATTTTGAACGTCATACCAAGCCTTAAAAATTTCTTTATTGTTTTTCTTGTTTTTTAACCTGTCTAACATAAACTCACGTGCTTCATTTTGTGCTTCTGAAAGTAATATTTGCCTTGGAGGAGTAAATCTAATTTCTGGATCAGGATGAATACCCTCTAGCGTGCTTAACATTCTATAGATAATACCGGTGAAGCAAGTGTTAGGAATTCGCTCTTTTCTAGAGAAAGTTTGGCTATCAAGCAAATTTGTAATTAACGCGTCTTTTTTATTTTTTACAGCTTCTCTGTCTCCATCATTGCAGGCTTTCAGAACTAAAAGTAAAATCCGTCCACCTGTAAAGCCGGAGCTATGCTTTTGATCATCTTTGCAAAAGTCATTTAAAAATGCAATTACTCTTCCTTTATCTTCATCACTAAATTGACGATAATTAAGTTCATATAAATCATTTATATATTCAATAAATTGCTTGAATTCCCTATCATTAATAACGTCTTTGGATACTTCTTCACCATACTTATCTTTTAATTTATCAATATTTTTAATGATATCATCATTTAACTTATGAGGAAGCAAATGCTCGAGCTTAACATCAAAACTATTAACCATACCACGTAAATTCTCTTTTATACCTTCCAAAAAGAAATTTATAGAAGCTTTAAGCAGCGTAAATGGGTTAAAATCTTTTGGCCTTAGTTCACTCTGCAATAAAATTAATAGCATTGTAAGTGGTATAGTTCCCAGTAACGAAATAAGCAAGAAAGTGGTAGAGAAAGCTAGATATGTTATGAAAGCAGAAAACAAGAGGAAGGCTGCTACCTTGATTGTATTGTTTTTAAAAAATATTTCCCAATATTCCCTTTTGCTCATTTTTTGCTGTTTTGCCGTTTTTATTTCTTTGTAGATATAAAGAGTTTTAATTTCAGACCTGAAGAACATACTACCAAGAGAAAAAAGAACATTAACAGGATTAGTGATAATGCTTAACGAGACAAAAGCTCCAAAGTAGCTAACAAATTTTATCTTACTAGAATCCTTTGAAGGAAATTGTATTTGAGAAATACCTATCATAGCTTACCTTCAACATCATTACACTCTAGTAATAGCATAATAATTTAAAACGTCAATGTTTAAGTATCTTATTATCCGCACACTCATCGTATTCGATCTCGACTGTAGAGTGTGCTATCTCGAACTTATCTAGCAATATTTTTTTTATTTCATATAAAACATTGGTGTGCTGCACATTTTGCTTTATTTTAGCATGCATGGTAATTATAAAATAATTATCAGACAGCGACCATGCATGTATGTGGTGCACATCTATCACTTCAGGTAGCTTAGATACAATTTTACTTTTTATTTCTTCAGTTGATATGCCTTCAGGTGTACCTTCAAGAAGTATATGGCAAGAATTCTTTAGAATTTTGTAGCCACTATTTAAAATTATTACACTAACAAGTACTGACAGAATAGGATCTACTATTTGCCATCCAGTAAGCATAATAATTATGGATGCAAGTATAGCAGCTACAGAACCTAAGATATCTCCTATAACGTGCAGTACAGCACTTTTTATGTTTATATTGCTCTCGCATTTACTATGTAATATAAAAAAGACTATTATGTTAGAGACAAGACCGAGTGTAGCAATTATTAACATTACTTTCCACTCAACATTGACTGGAAAAATAAACCTTTTTATTGACTCAATTATAATGATTACTGCAATGAGGAATAGAGTTAAACCATTAACAAATGCTGCAATTATCTGCAACCGATGATATCCGTATGATCTCTGCAAATCGGATTTCTTAGCTGAAAACCTATGTGCTAACCAGCTTAAAACCAAGGCAAAGAGGTCAGTGAGCATATGCCCTGCATCTGATAATAGAGCAAGCGAATGTGAAATTATTCCACCTACTATTTCCATAAACATTGTTATCGCAACTATTATTATGGAATAGATTAAGCGCTTGGACTGCGCTGCTGAGTGTTTACCGTTATGCACTGCTGTCATATAAAATCTTTTCATAAACAAAAACGTGGGTAACACTGGGTTCGAACCAGCGACCGCTTGCACGTCAAGCAAGTGCTCTACCAACTGAGCTAATTACCCATCGTGGTTTTAGTATAGTGCTTTGGTGGAATGAAAGTCAATAAACCACTTTGCTTTTGTCCTTGTCCAATGTGATTCCGGAATATAGCTGTATAGAATTTCAGCCACATTCTAAATTTTACATATTAAGTTAACTATCTATACTTTATTTATTAAGATATAAATTATATTAATACAGGGATTTACGTTTTTTTTAGGGAAATTACTTTATGCTTGATATTGAAAGATCAGCAAATTAGAGGTTAAAATTATGACAATTAGTCAACAAGTAAATAAAAATATAACTAAAGCAGAATATTTCAACAATAACGGCAAAGGGTTTAATTCGCCACATGTTATAGAAGTTGAAGATTTAAATATTAAAGTAGAGGTTTATTCTCACAATTTAAGAGCAAGTAAAGTTGCTAACATTGAAAGTGAGATAAGAGAAACAGCTACTAATTTTAAAAACGCATTCGAGTTAGAACGCGGCAGTTCAGAACAAACATTTAAAATTTACATGTTTGATGACAAGGATGATTACACTCACCTTGGCGGAAGCGAGCGTTTCGGTTCTTACCTTGGAGACGAAGGTGGTAAATGTTACTACAAAGGGAAAGCTGATGTTTTTGCTGAAATGTACGTCTACCAACAAGGTGGCGTTCATAATCTTCAGCATGAATTTGCACATGGTTTAACTTACTTGGCTACAGGAGGCAAATCTTTACCTACAGTATTAATGGAAGGAATTGCAGATTACTTTGAGCATCATTCAGATCATAAATTCAATTCTCAAGGATCAAGTATCGACAAAACTGAAGCTGCAAATCTGGATTTAGATAAAATTTTAAGTTTAGAATACTCAAAGGACAGCGAAGCAAATAGCCTGGTTTATAAAACAGGTCATGCGTTGATAATGTACTTACAGGAAAAAGATCCTAGTTTATTAAGAGACTACCTAGATGCTGTACGTAAAGGTAACTCAGATGAGTCAAAAAATTTCTTGAAAGACATAAAAGGACATGATGCTGACTTCAAAAGTTGGCTTGCTGAGAATGATACAGAAACTGCAATGGAACATCTCAACGCTTTGCAAGTTACAAAAGGAGATTTTATAGCAACTGGTCAGGAAATAGTGGGTGGAGAAATTAAAAACGTATCCTACTATAAAGCAAATATAGAAAAAATGGATGGAGAAAACGTTGGAAGTTTTTCTCCTGTAGAACACGTTGCATTTCATAATGTTGCTCGTGCTATAAATAGGGCAACAAATGATAAACTTGATATATCAAAGGAATATCATTTCCTCAAGGTAGTAAAAACTTCCGATGGACAGGATAAACTAACTTACTCTGACCAACAAGGTAATGAATATCAAAACAGTCAAGAGTATAAAGATCAGGCTTTCAGGATATTATCAAAATATGATACAGAGATTAAGAATCAGGTAGATGAATTTGATAATTTGAATAAAGAACGTGGTGAAATGTATCAAAAATATCATAAAGGAGAAATTACTATTGAAGAGTTACGTAATGAGGAAAATACAAAATACAGACCAGCATTTTTAAAGTTTGATCAACTAAAAAACAAAGCAGTTGATGAGATTGAAAATAATCCTCAGGCAGCAAAAATATTAGGAGAGCTGGTCAATATCGATTCAAACTTGAGAGGTTGTCCGGAAACAAGTAAAAGGCTATAATATCTGAAATTTTAGTACGGGGTAAAGATGAGAAAAAAGTATCCAACAGATCTAAGCGAAAGGGAATGGGCAAGAATAGAAAAACACTTCAGAGTATCATACAAGAAAGGAGGAAGGCCGCCAAAGTATAGCAAAAGAGAAATATTAGAAGCAATTTTCTATGTATTGCGTACAGGGTGTCAATGGCGGTATTTACCAAATGATTTTCCGCTATGGAAGACTGTGTATGAGCAGTTCAGGCAATGGAAGAAGCAGGGAATTTTTGAGAAAATGAATTATGAAATATAGTAGAAGAAAAATAGGAAGGAATGAGCAGCCGAGTGCCTGTATAGTAGATAGTCAATCTGTAAAGACTACAGAAAAGGGGGGATCAAAGGCTATGATGGAAGTAAAAAAGTAAAGGGTAGAAAAAGGCATATAATTACAGACACTCAGGGTTTTATACTAGGTTGTTACGTAGGCGCTGCTAACGAAAATGATAGAGATGGTATTAAAATAGCATTAAACAATATGAGAACAAAATATACTAAAGTTAAAAAAATGTGGGCTGACATGGGATACCAAGGAAGAAATTTAAAGAATCACATAAAGGAAGAATATGACATAGATATTGAAATTGTTAAAAGGCCTCCATGTAGATTTTGGGTGCACAAAGATACGCCACCTGAGCTACTACCAACAAGAGAACAAGGGTTTAAAGTACAGCCAAGAAGATGGGTTGTAGAAAGGACTTTTGCTTGGGTTAATAGGAATAGAAGGCTATCGAAGGAGTATGATTTACTCACAACATCCACTGAGAATTTCATATACCTAGCTATGAGTAGGGTTATGTTAAAGAGGGAATATGCTTGAATTTACTTGTTTCCGGACAACCTCTGATAAGAGGTACAAATCATATTGATCTACAAGAAGGTAAGATTTTTTCTATGCAAGCTCATGGTCAAGGAGATATGGGTGCACTGTCTATATATGAAGGAAATACAAAGCTTGGAGAATTATCGAGCGAATCGGGCTTTTTTAAGCAAGTTGAAGGCCAAACTAAAGAAACTTTCGTTTTTGAGGATATATTGCACAACTTAAATGTTTCATACGAAGGCGGTGCTTACATGGCAGTTACAAAAGAAAATGGTCATTATAAAGCTTCCCTAATAGATGGCAGAACAGTTGAACGCGATGAATACTTTGATGAGAAGCATTTACATGAAAATGAATTGTTGCATCCTAGCACTGGACATATTCAAAAAGATTTAGATTCCCTGCTTCTTAGATATCCTAAAATCCTGAATCATCAGGATTCAAAGCATGCTCAATATTCTGATGAGCAAAAGGCAAATGGAGTAATCGTGGAAAAAGGAAAATTACTGGATAATAAGGGAACAGATAGGACAGACGATGATGTGTACGAAGCGGTTGTAAAGCAAGGAGACGAGCGCTTACATGAGTTCAAAAATATGGGCTTTTATATTACCGAGAAAGGTGATCTATTTATTCATGACCATGGAGCAAACGTAAGGT
Organism: Wolbachia endosymbiont (group A) of Nomada flava; assembly: GCF_964027055.1. NCBI lineage: Bacteria > Pseudomonadati > Pseudomonadota > Alphaproteobacteria > Rickettsiales > Anaplasmataceae > Wolbachia > Wolbachia endosymbiont (group A) of Nomada flava. The sequence goes on from NZ_OZ034725.1 coordinate 1,446,695, forward strand.
TTCAACTACCACAAAGTATTACTCACCTAAAATTAGTGGAAAAAGATGGAGCATATAAGCTTGTTCCGGTGACAAAAGATGGGAATGAACATCCAGTAGGTATGCCAAATATACCAGACGAATATAGATACATAGAGCCAATATTTGCACATGAATATGAAAAGAGAGATTATTCCCACAAACATGTAAATGTGGGCCTTATAAACTTAGAGAAATATGGCTCTGGCAAACTTTTTGCTATAAAGTATGACCCAAATGATTACCACATACAAAGAAACTCTAGCGGTGAAATAGTTAGAATAAAAGATCAAACATATTTCACTAAAGTAAAATTGTTTGATGGTGATGAAGAAATTGGAATGTTATCTAATAACTTCCATAACTTCAAAGGGAAAATATTCTTTTCTGCTGACTACAACTACAGTTATAACGATTTCCTAGCATCTGTTTCTCCTCAAGTTGAAATTGAGGACATGGGAAATGGAAGTAAAAAAATAACTTTCGATCAAGGTAGTGGTGATATCGGTGATACTAATAGAGGCTACACGGACTATCAGAGAATATTCACAAAAGAGAAACAAACCGAAAGTCCAAAAGGGCAAGTAAGTGAAACTAAGACAGAAGTTGACATAAGTCACAATACTACTAATGTTGTTGCACAAGCTGCTGAAGAGAAAACTGCATCAAACGACAATAGTGAAATGCAGTCTGATCAGCCACAAATTCCAACAAGGGCAAAAAGGTCAGCTTCAGTGGAGGAGAAAGAGCAGGTATTAAAAGACACAATTCTCAAAATAGAAAAGAGCTACGAGCAGGACTCAGAAGGGAAGCATAAGGCAAATGTAACGATAAATTATAATGATGTGAAAGCCTTGTATGATAGAGCGGAAGGAGCAGAAAAGCAATCTGTGTTAGATTTTTGGAACAAACTGCACACATCAGATTATAAGGTTGGTGCTTTGCCGGAAGACAAATACTATTTTGAAAAAGGCAAATTCGTAATCCACGATAGTGGCACAAAGAAGCTTATAGTGTTACCTGAAGATAAGGTGTCCATCAAGATAATGAAGGATGGTGATAGTTATAGTTTAGCTATATCAAGTGGTAATGGCAAAGTAATAAGCAGCATTAGTAAAATAGATAATCCAAATTACGAATTGCTGTCAGATTCAAGTCATTTCAATTCAGGGGAGCAAGATAATATTGTATTATCAGATCAACATCACGAATATAATCTTTATCTAGAGAATGGTTTTGTGAAAATGTTCGATTGCGCAAGCGATCACATTTATCACGACCACAACTCGGCCTATATCTAATACATACAAGGAGGGCAGTGCCCTCTTCTTGTCATTCCAGTGTCAAGCACTGCCGTCTTGGATGGAAACCAGCGTCACGCCCTGGAATGACAGGGTTTGTCATCCGAGTAGCCCCTTCGGTGTCATCCCAGTGCCCAGACACTGGGATCCAGAAAACTTAACTTCAAATAAGTGGCTGCATAATAAAGGCTGGATTCCAGACTGGAATGACATCATCTGCTACACACTTGAATGACAAGAGAAGAATTCTGAAACAACAAGTTTCAAGGAAATCTTATGTAAAATCTAGCATTAACAAAAATTATACTATTTTCATGCATGCTATGGTTTTTGTAATTAATGGAGTGTGATATGCCGGCTAGTTTGAAATTTGAAAGTGCTGCAGGAACAGCAGCAGCAACTCTGGCAGAAGTCAAACTTGTAACTTTGGCAGATAATACGGGTAATGAATATACTTTGGATATAACCACAAATGATCTTAAAGTGGGATATACACCAAATGGTGGTCAAATAACAGAGCACAAAATAACTGGTCTATCAACAGCTCTGGGAAGTTTACTTAGAGGTTGTCCGGAAACAAGTAAATTCAAGCATATTCCCTCTTTAACATAACCCTACTCATAGCTAGGTATATGAAATTCTCAGTGGATGTTGTGAGTAAATCATACTCCTTCGATAGCCTTCTATTCCTATTAACCCAAGCAAAAGTCCTTTCTACAACCCATCTTCTTGGCTGTACTTTAAACCCTTGTTCTCTTGTTGGTAGTAGCTCAGGTGGCGTATCTTTGTGCACCCAAAATCTACATGGAGGCCTTTTAACAATTTCAATATCTATGTCATATTCTTCCTTTATGTGATTCTTTAAATTTCTTCCTTGGTATCCCATGTCAGCCCACATTTTTTTAACTTTAGTATATTTTGTTCTCATATTGTTTAATGCTATTTTAATACCATCTCTATCATTTTCGTTAGCAGCGCCTACGTAACAACCTAGTATAAAACCCTGAGTGTCTGTAATTATATGCCTTTTTCTACCCTTTACTTTTTTACTTCCATCATAGCCTTTGATCCCCCCTTTTCTGTAGTCTTTACAGATTGACTATCTACTATACAGGCACTCGGCTGCTCATTCCTTCCTATTTTTCTTCTACTATATTTCATAATTCATTTTCTCAAAAATTCCCTGCTTCTTCCATTGCCTGAACTGCTCATACACAGTCTTCCATAGCGGAAAATCATTTGGTAAATACCGCCATTGACACCCTGTACGCAATACATAGAAAATTGCTTCTAATATTTCTCTTTTGCTATACTTTGGCGGCCTTCCTCCTTTCTTGTATGATACTCTGAAGTGTTTTTCTATTCTTGCCCATTCCCTTTCGCTTAGATCTGTTGGATACTTTTTTCTCATCTTTACCCCGTACTAAAATTTCAGATATTATAGCCTTTTACTTGTTTCCGGACAACCTCTTAGTACAAAAGATAATAATGAATCAGTTCTAGTAGATACATTAGAAAACTTTCTTGATAGCCCAGATAAAGCAAAGTATGATGGTCAAAATAACCAAACAGTAAAGGAGTTCTTAGTAGGTAAAGGGCTAAAAGGAGCAAATGGAGCAAATGGAGCAAATGGAGCTAAAGGGCTAAAAGGAGATAAAGGGGATACTGGTCCTAAAGGAGCAGATGGTAAAGATGGAGCTCAAGGCCCACAAGGAGAGAAAGGGGATCCAGGAGCAGATGGTAAAAGTCCAACAGCTGCTGAAATAGCTGCTGAGAAAGCCTTACAAGAGCATGTAACAAAGATAAGCATAGAAAGTCCAGAATTTAAAAGAGCTGTGCAAGAGGAAATGTCACAACCGTATTTTGAGCCTCCAACAAGTGATGATGCTGCACTTAATTGGACTTGGTAATACAGCTTAGATCCAAGTAGTCACGCTACTTGGATGACGTCATACGGTCCTCGGATGACGGAAAAAGGACTCGGATAACACCCTACAATGTCATTCCAGCGCGTGACGCTGGAATCCAGCCTTTTCATAATCATTAAAATGTTGTATTTTAACATAAAACGGCTACTTTTATGCTTACCAACTTAATAAAATTCCTGGATCCCAGTGTCTGGGCACTGGGATGACAAAGGAGAGCAGTGTCAAGCACTGGGATGACACCCTACTAGCAGAAGTTACTCTCAAATGTTTGTTCATGTTAGCTACAAACATTAAGAAATTTACCAAACGAAAAAAAGGCAAAAGAAGCCCTAGTCATTGTCTATTTTCAGTATTGGCGTTTTTTAAGTCTTAAACACTGCAATTTAGCTGCTTTTAAATGCAACTCATCTTAGTTTAAATGTTTAAGAAATTTACTAAGCAGAAAAAAAGGCAAAAGAAATCCCGTATTAGCTAGTTGTCACTCTCTAATCCTGCAAATTGGCGTGCTATACTGTCTTAAACGCTTTATAAGCGCGTTTCAGCTTATATAGGTAAAAACCCAGAAATGTTGTGAAGACGTAGGGTGCGCATAGTGCAAAAAATTAAAAATAAGACGCCAATTACGTAATACTGTTGTCGTTTAATCTGCACAGATTGAAGATAAATGAATACCTTCAGTTTCATGATAAGAGGGCTGGCAAAGGGTGTCAAGTAAGTTTTTATAATATCAGAGGATAATTTCGACCATAAACCCCTATCAATAAATTTTAACAAAAATACTTCAGTGCATTTTCAAATATAAGCATTCCATCGCCATATTTTGGCACAGCAACACCTAAACGCTTGCTCTTTTCTTTTTCAAGGGGCCAATTATCTTGCTGGGTAAAAAATATTCCCCTTTCTGGATGGGGCATTAAAGCTAGCACTCTTCCACTTTTATCTGATAAAGCTGCTAGGTCGTATGTAGATCCATTCGGATTGTAAGGAAATTGTAGGTTAGCATAGTTGCCATTTTTATCAATGTAACGTAATGCGGTGGAATTGCTCTCAATCAATTGGTTCAAAATATCTTGATCCATAAAAAATTTGCCTTCCCCATGAGCAATAGGGAGATATAGTTCACTCAGGCCCCGTAGCCAAACAGAATTACTCTGCGGATTAACTCTCACTCTAATCCAGCGGCATTGGTAATTGCCTATATCATTATGGATTAAAGCTAGATTAGAGAACTCTGGAATTAATTTTACTAATATCTGACAACCATTACATATTCCTATAATCAGCTTGTCCTGAGATAAAAACTCTTGAAACTCATCCAACAAGTTGTTTTTAATACGTAAAGCAAACGCATTACCAGCACCAGTGTCATCACCATAGGAAAAACCCCCTGGAATTGCAAGTATATTGCTTAATTTCAGTTCACCTGGATTATCTATGATATCGTTAATGTGAACGATTTTTACTTCAATATTACCAATACCAAGTTTTCTGCTGCATTCCATAAATGCAAATGCAGTTTCTTTTTCGCAATTTAAGCCATAACCAGATAGGACTGTGATTTTCATGAATTGCTAAAAATTAAAAAATTCGAATTTCCTTTTTACAAAATTTGCTACTAAATTTAACGCAAATAACACCAATAATAAAGCTATAATTGCGATAGCAGCAAGTTCAACAAATGCAATTTCAGGATTGCTTGACCATATGTATATTTGCACAGGTAGAACAGTTGCCGGATCGAAAAAGGACGTAGGTGTATCAGCAATAAATGCCACCATACCCATCATAAGTAAAGGAGAAGATTCACCTAAAATCCTTGCAATTGCAAGCACAGTACCATGTATTATTCTTGGTAACGCAATCGGTAAAGAGTGATCTAATATCACCTTGATGTGAGGTGCACCGAGCGCAAACGCTGCATCTTTTATCGTAATAGGAACATTCGCAAAGGCATTTTTTGTTGCAATTATAATATTAGGTAACATCATAAATGAAAGAGTCATTCCACCAACAAGTGGTGAAGAGCGTGGTAGCCCAAATATGCCAAGATAGAGAGTTAAGCCCACTACACCAAATATTATTGAAGGCACTGCAGCAAGATTATTCATGCTAATTTCTACAATATTAGTCATTAGCCTATTTTTAGGCATAAATTCGTAAAGACAGATGCCCGACATAATTCCTATTGGTAATGCTAATGCTAGGCACACTATAATTGTCATTAATGAACCGATAAATGCCCCTAAAATCCCTGCATTCTCAGGTTCACGAGAGTCAGATTTAAGGAATAAAGACTTATTAAAAAATTTTTTCACTCTCCTCTTTTCTTTTAGCCAATCAAGTAATTTAGCATAACGATCATTCAAATGTTTATCTTTATTTATTGAATTAATTATACTTGACGCGGTAAACCAGATCTCATATTCACCACTATCTTTTACTTTCTTACGAAAAAATTCCTCTAGTTCTTTGTAAGAATTACGACTTAAAATTTCGTCACCGTCTTTAAAATCAGTTCCTCCAAACACCTTACGTAAAGAATCGTTGAGTAAGCCAATGGACTTATACCGCAAATCACTAGGATTACTCGCCAAAGTAAGATCAGCATTTATTTCAACTGGCAATAAAATTTTCGTTACTGTTAAGGCACTGTAAGAGTTAACTAATATACTCAACAATATACACACAGGACAGCCAAGTGAGATAACTAGTGCCGTGAAAGAACAAAAGCGTAGCGCTCTGTTCTTTTTATTTTTCCTTTTTATACGAGCATGTACACGCCTTGACTGAAGTAATTTAAGGAATTTTTTCTTTATACTCATTTACTTTTCTTTACACGAGGATTTGAAAAAACTTTCCCCTTTTTTGTCATGCAAGTAGCTGACACTGGGATCCAGCAGGCTTTGCCTGCAAATAATTTTTACACTTTCCATGAAAGCACAAACCAAAAGGAGAATAATGAATGCTGGATCCCAGTGTCGGAGCACTGGAATGACACCACAGCGGGAGGCAAACACAATGTTCGTACAGTTGTGTGTCACGCACTGGGATGACAAGAGAGAGTTCTGAGATGACACAATTGACATCACTCCCTATTGTATCTACTTAGATTTCTTTTTAACATAAGTAGTACGCTCTTTGATCCTTGCAGCTTTTCCAAATAGTTTGCACAGATAATACAGTTTTGCTCTACGAACCTTTCCTTTTCTTGTCACTTGCACTGAAACCAGTGCAGGAGAATAAACAAAAAACTGAGACACTATACTTTCTCCATGGCTCACTTTTCTGACTGCAAAAGAAGAATGTAACCCGCGGTTCCTTTTTGATATACATACACCTTCAAATATCTGTATACGTTCACTTGTACCGTCAACTACTTTAAAAGTGACCTTCAAATCATCGCCAGGACGAAATTCTGGTATTTCTTTAGCTAACACTTGCATTTGCTGTTCGTTAAATTTTTTAAGTAAATTTGTCATTTATCTCTCCATTCAATAATTCAGGCCTACGCTTTTTTGTTATAACATGAGACTGCTTCTGCCTCCAATCACTTATTTTTTTGTGATTGCCAGATAACAAAACCTCAGGTACTTTATATCCCTTCCACTGCTCAGGTCTAGTATATTGAGGATATTCAAGTACACCACCACCATAATTAAAACTTTCTTCAGTAATACTATCGGTATTATTTACTACACCTGGAAGAAGTCTAATGCACGCATCAAGAACCACCATTGCAGCTGGCTCACCTCCTGAAAGTATATAATCTCCAATACTTAACTCATAAGGAGTATACGCATCAATTATCCTTTGGTCAATACCTTCAAATCGACCACACAATATTGTTATATGAGGAAACTCTAATAATTCTCTGGCAATATTCTGATTAAACTTAGTTCCAGATGGAGTCATGTAAATAAACTTAGTGTTTTTATGAACAGAGAGCATACTATCTACTGCATCACCAACTACATCAGAACGCATAACCATTCCTGCTCCACCTCCATATGGAACATCATCCACAGTTGAATGTTTATCTTTCGCAAAAGAACGAATATTTATTACTTCAAGGTTCCATATTTCTTTTTCTAACGCTTTTCCGGCAAGAGAATAGTTCAAAAACCCGGGGAACATTTCTGGAAATATGGTTAATATTGTAACATTGAATGCCATTAAGGTTTATTTTAAGTTATTTGGGGCTATACTCTAAGAACAGTAAATTGATATAATATATAGTTAAATTAAGCATGTCACTGAATAAAACGATATACGAAGGTAAAGCGAAAGCCATTATTGAAACTGAAGACTCATCAACTGTTATACAGCACTTTAAAGATGATGTTACAGCATTCAATAAGGAAAAATATGAAATTATTGAGAGCAAAGGAATAATTAATAATCATGTTAGTGCTTTTATCATGGAAAAGCTTGAGAAAGCAGGAATTAGCACACACTTTATAAAAACTCTGAATGAAAGAGAGCAGCTAGTCAAAAAACTCAAAATCATACCTCTTGAAGTAGTAGTAAGGAACGTTGCAGCTGGCAGCTTTTGCAAACGTTTTAATATCAAAGAAGGTGAGAGGCTTGCATCTCCTATAATCGAGTTTTTTTACAAAAATGATGACCTAGCCGACCCAATGGTAAATGAAAATCACATACTGTATTTTGATTGGCTATCTAGCAAAGAAATGGATGAAGTAAAAACTACAACTTTAAAGATCAACGAAATCCTAATTGATTTATTCTCAAATGCAGGCATAGATCTAGTTGACCTTAAATTGGAATTTGGCAGATTGATAAATGACAGTACTAAAATCATTTTAGCCGATGAAATCAGCCCTGATAACTGCAGGTTATGGGATAAAAATACTTATAAAAAGCTAGATAAAGACGTCTTTCGTTTGAATTTAGGCAACTTGAAAAAAGCATACTTAGAAGTTGCGGAAAGATTGTCAGTAGAGTTAGGTTAACTAAATACTACTCTATCAAGTGGAGGGTTACATGCCTCATCAAGTTTTCCAATAATTTCAATTTTTTCTCCACGTTTTTGGAAATGATTTTTCACGTTTTGCATATTCTCAGAACTTACGATCAATACCATACCAATACCACAATTAAATGTTTTTAGCATTTCTTTCTTCTCTATTTTACCCTCCTTTGTTAGCCATAAAAATATATCTGGCCATTTCCAGGAATTAATGTCTATGTTTGCAAATAAGTTTTTTGGAAGAATTCGCGGAATATTGTCTACCAAACCACCACCCGTGATGTGCGCAATACCTTTTACTTGTGACATGATAGGCAGCAAAGAATTAACATATATTTTTGTTGGTTCAAGTAGTATTTCACTCCAAGATTTATTATTCCATAGAGATGTATCGTTATAATTTATATCTAAGCTTTTGAAAACATGGCGCACTAAAGAAAACCCATTTGAGTGAATTCCACTTGACTCTAAGCCAACTATATAATCACCTGCTTTCATCATACTACAGTTTGGAAGAATTTGCTTTCGATCAACTACACCAACCACAAACCCTGCAAGGTCATAGTGATTATTACCATACATTCCAGGCATTTCTGCAGTTTCCCCACCAACCAATGCTATTTTAGCTTGCTTGCACCCCTTTGCAATGCCTTGGACCACAGATAATAAAACGTCCTTGCTCAAAACACCTGTTGCAAAGTAATCAAGGAAAAATAAAGGCGTTGCTCCTTGTGCAAGTAAGTCATTTACACACATTGCAACTAAATCTATACCTATAGTATCATGTTTATTCACTTCTTGAGCTATCAACAGTTTCGTACCTACTCCATCAGTTGAGGAAACGAGTACTGGATGGTCATACTTCTTACTTAGTGCAGCAAAATCAAATAACGCAGAAAATGAACCTATTTCGCTGATTACTTCTTCTCTAGTAGTTTCTTGAGCAATAGGCTTGACTTCTTTTATTAACTTATTATATAGTTCAATATCTATTCCTGATCTAGTATAAGTATTCATAATCCTTTTATAAATTTTAAAATTGTTAATACTATATTAATGCCTTGATATAAAAAGTGCAACGAAACTTTCTCTTAATTGACTATTATATACTTACCAATATAGGGTAACTTAAATCATTTATAATTATCCAATGAACGAAAATACCAAAAACATACTATTAATAACGGAACTGCTATCAGGACGGCTGCTTCATGACTTTGCTAACTCTATGAATGGAATAACGTTTGGCGTAGAAGAGCTTGAAGTAATAGATAAGAATGATGCTGATACGCAGAAGGAAGCGTTGTTGTTTCTTAAAGAAAGCTCCGATGATTTAATATATAAACATAAAGTTATGAAGCAGGCATATTCTTCTTCAATGGATAATTATAGCTTTGATAAGACCAAATCTAATATCGAAAATTATTTATTAAAAAAAAAGTAAAGCTTACGTGGAAAATAGACGCATACTCTGCAAAAAACAAGGAAGATTTAATTGAAAAGATAAATAAGATAATTTCTAATATGGTGCTAACTATAGCCAGTGCAGTGGCGGAAGTTGAACTAGTATCTGTTTTACTGAGTCAAACAGAAGATAAAATGCTATTAACTATAAAAATTCTAAATGAACACAAACCAATAAGCAAATCATTAGTAGACAAATTAATCAAAAAAAATGACACTAATTTAAATACAAAAGATATTAATATCTATATGACCTCTTTATTATTAGAGTACTATAACACTGAAATGCATTATACTTGCGAAAATAATTTGCTGGAAATAGGTTTAACTATAACTTGAGTTGCATATTTGGTTATTACAACTTTTTCTTCGTGTCAAGGCAAGGCATTTCCCGATAAGGGGTACCAAATCTAATTTTTGTAATCACTTAAGTCTAGTACTATTTTATTAATGTAGCGCTCATTTGCATCTTTGATGATAAACTTCATACCATTTTTATATTTAATGACTTCATCTACAGAAGGCACTTTACCAGCAATCGAAAGAATCAAACCACCAAGTGTAACATAGTCTTCTTCAGGGTCACGTAATTCTATTTTTAGATCCTCTTCTATATCTTTTATAAGAGCCCTTGCTGATACTTCAAACTTATTTTGAGACAATTCAGTAATGGTATATTCTGAATTTATTTCGTTTTCACTATCAATGTTTGGTATTAGTTCCTCTATAAGATCAGTCATTGAAATTAAACCATCAGTTCCACCATATTCATCCAATACGATAGCTAAGCATGATTTAGAAGAGTTCATCCTAACAAAAAGATTAGTTGTCTTCATCGAGGGTGGAACAAATATTACGCTTTGTATAATATGTTTCAGATTAAAATTTTTATCCCTATTAAAAATAACATCTTTTACATAAAAAAAGCCTATTACGTTATCAAAGTTATTTTTATAAATTGGTATTTTAGTGTGGCAAGTGTTTTTTATCTTCTTTATTATTTCACGCTCGCTTGACTCAATGTCTACTGCGCATATCTCTGTACGTGGAGTCATTATATCCATTATACCACAATCGCGGAATTTTAATAGACCATTAAATATATTAAGGTCTGGCAGATCTTTCATTAATGCCTCAGTCGCACACTTTTTCAACACAGAAGCTTTTTTGAAAAGGAAGAGAAAAATTCTATATGCTATTTTTTCTACTAAGGTTCTTTTTTTACTCAATTTATTCCCTGTAATGGCAAAAACGTTTTCAGATTAGATTTATCAAGAAAACTGTTATTAAATGTTTAATAAGCATGTGAATAATGTCAAATTAATTTGTGAATTATTTGTTGATATAAAATACCAACAATTGATCAACAACTTTTTCAACAACATATACATAGTTGTGTAACAATGCATGATGGCAAAGTATTTTCCATAAAAGAAAATTACTAACACTCTAAACACCTTACTTATACACATAAATCATAACAGAAAATCAATAATATACGAAAGTTACTCACATATTTATCCACAAGTTGAACAACGCCAATTTTTACTGAATTTTAAGTTAGTAACAAGTTATTGATAGAACTATTATTACTACTATACTTTAATATACAAAAGAATAAATAGAATAGATTGGAAAGCAGCAAAACAACAATAACGAGAATTATTAAGAGAAATGAGCCGGGTGGAAGAGTGCCTATCTGGCTA